>UEHQ01000029.1 GCA_900489925.1 Hyphomicrobiales bacterium
TGCCTGACTATAAGGGCGCCACCACGAAGGAAGCGCCCTTCGTCTATCGGTTAGGACACCAGATTTTCATTCTGGGAAGAGGGGTTCGACTCCCCTAGGGCGTGCCATCGTTTTTTCATTAAAATCAGATACTTAGAAGCCTCCGCTGCGGAAATTCGATAACCAACTCGAAGCATGGGGCACCGCAATTTCTTGTGGTCTTCTCGACATAGATATTCAGTGAATCCGCACTCTTTAGACTGCCAAGGCGTACGATCCTGGCATGCTCGCGAATCATACCAAGATAAGGGAAAGATACCCGCGCATTGTGAAAACCACCCTGCTCCGCGGTTTCATATCCCGACGATGACAGAGCGCCCCCGTTTGACCGCTATGCTCCAATAGCGGACGTCGCGGAAGACCGGACTATGCCTCTGTCGATAGCAGGCATCGTTACGCCTCCGGATCGCGGTTCGCATGGCTAAGCGCCTGCACGCTGACCGCAGCAATGATCCCTGTCATGACGACACCGCAAAGTCCGATAACGAGAGCAAGAATGCGCGCGAAGCCGTGCTTCGGGATGAGGTCGCCGTACCCGATGGTAAGCCCGGTGACGAATGTGAAATACAATGCGTCGCCGAGGCTCCAGCCCTCAATTCGGCCGATGACGAACCCAGACCCGACCATTATGACGAGCACCCCGGAAAAGATGGGCCACAGTAGGTAAAGGTGGTGCAGCAGCGCGGAAAAGAAGCGAAGCCTGATCTTTCGTCCATGTGACATTCAATGCCCTCCGAACTGCAAGTAGCGACGAAATCGCTCCTACGAAGAATATCCAGCAGTTTGGACTGCTCTTCACCTTCCCCGGTCAATCGGATTTCAGGTGCGGCAGATTGACACGTAGCGGTTAGGCCACCTGCCACAACGCTAAAGAATAGCGAACGCTCGCCAAAATCAGTTGCAAAACGAATGGCTTCCCGCCGACGGACACGATTGCAACGGGACAACCGATGGCGATGCGCTCGACCATAGATGATACGTGATTCTACAGCTCGTCTCATCGAGGGGGAGTACAATCCCGCACGCAATAGTGTGGTCGTTTAGCTGAGCCCACCGAAAGGAAAGGGTGATGTTCCTAGACTATTTTGCTTTGGGTGTGCTGGTCTTCGTCGTCGTTACCCTGTTCTATGCCGTGATCGCGATTCACGACATACCTCACCTAATCGCGAAAGAACGGAACCATCCACATCAAGACGCAATCCATATTGCGGGGTGGGTGAGCCTCTTTACGCTGCATGCCATCTGGCCATTCCTCTTCATCTGGGCAACGCTCTACCGCGAAGACCGCGGCTGGGGCATCAGGCCAGACGGCAAGCTTCCGGAAAAAGCTGAAGCGGATGCGGAAATTGCCAATTTGCGCGCTCGCATCGCGGAGCTTGAAGCTCAAGCCGCAGGCAAGGAGATTGCCTGATGGAGCTGCTCCTCATCCTCACATACGCGGCGATCTGCTGGACGATCTTCAAGCTGTTTCGAATCCCGGTGAACCAGTGGACGCTTGCGACGGCGGTGCTTGGCGGGATTTTCATCATCTCCGGCCTCATTCTGGGAATGAGCTACAACCATCCCTATTCCAGCGACGGACGCATCTATTTCACATCGGCTCCTGTTATACCGGTGGTCATGGGGCAGGTTATCGACGTCCCGGTTACGCCGAACACCCCGCTGAAGAAAGGCGACATTCTGTTCCGGATCGATCCGCGGCCCTACCAGTATGCGGTGGACCAGACGAAGGCCCAGCTCGCCGAGGCGGAGCAAACGGTCCGCGAACTCAAGGCAGCACTCGACGCCGCCAATGCGGCCGTTGAAGGCGCGGCGGCCTCGCGTGACAGATCGCTGCAAGCCTTCCAGAAATACCAGGCGTCAAACGAGAACGCGAAGTCGAGTGGCAAGGGCGCTGTGTTCTCGGAACTCGAAGTCGAGAACCGGCGGGGTATATACCTCACGGCCGAAGCGGCCCTCAGTACGGCGCAGGCACAAGCCTCCCAGGCAAAGCTCTCCTATGAATCCCAGATCAATGGAACAAACCCCGCTGTCGCAAGGCTTCAGGCTCAACTGAGCAATGCCCAGTATGAGCTCGATCAGACAACCGTTCGCGCGCCGAGCGACGGGTACGTGACGCAGGTTTTCCTGCGTCCGGGCATGATGGCAAACCCGCTCCCGCTGCGCCCGGTGATGGTCTTCATCAATAGCGAGGATCAGATGCTCGCTGCTGCCTTTATCCAGAACTCGCTGCAGCGGGTCCATCCCGGAGACGAGGCGGAAGTGGCCTTCAAGGCGGTGCCCGGCAAGATTTTCAAAGCGAAGGTCGAGGAGATCATCGATGTCATGGCCCAAGGGCAGCTACAGCCAGGCGGCGCATTGATCGACCCGCAAGCCCCCGAACGGGCATCTCCCGGACAGATGCTGGCGCACATCAAAATCCTCGAGGACACCAGCCAGTACAATCTTCCAGGTGGCGTGGTAGCGGAAGTCGCCGTCTACACGCATCACATGCACCACCTCGCGCTACTGCGGAAGGTTCTTCTGCGGATGAGCAGTTGGATGAATTTCGTGTTCCTCGAACATTGACGGGAACCGGAGCTTGAATTGGCCGACTGATGGGCTCTGACGGCCAGGAGACTGAGCAAGAGCTGGTTTCCCGAATCGAGGAAGGATCGGCTCGGAATGCATCGCACCCTTCGATAGAGCGTCGTGAGGAACTATGGCACAGCCGGTCATCAAACCAACCGTTCATCCAGTGTTGCCGATCGTCGAGTGGGTCCGCGGCTACCGACACGAGTGGCTGTCACAGGATGCGTTCGCCGGCGTTGCCCTCTGGGCGGTCATGGTTCCCGAAGGCATGGCCTATGCGAGCATTGTCGGCGTGCCTCCCATCATGGGGCTTTACACGATTGTGCCAGCGCTGCTTGCCTACGCGCTCCTCGGCAGTTCTCGCCAACTCGTCGTCGGACCCGACACAGCGACCGGGCTGATCTCCGCATTGACGGTCGGAGCCATCGCGACCCAGGGAACAGCCGACTTCAATTCGCTGACTTCAACTCTCGCAGTCCTGATCGGCTTCCTTTTCCTTGTCTTTGGGTTCATGCGCATGGGGTGGGTCGCCAGCTTCATACCTGCTCCGGTGATGCGCGGCTTCATCGAAGGGCTCGTTTATGTCACCATTATCGGCCAGGTGCCGCACCTGCTTGGGATTGACGGCACATCCGGAAACTTCTTCCAGAAGCTCGGCAACGTGTTGACGCACCTGCCGGATGTTCATTTCGCCCCCGCGCTCACGGGCCTGCTCTCGCTTGCCGCCATGCTGCTCCTCCGCCGGCTGGTCCCTCTCGTCCCGGCAGCCCTTGTCGTCATGGCCACCGCGACCATCGTCATAGGAGTGCTCGGTGGTGACGCTACCGGCGTTCACGTGGCCGGCCACATTCCGTCGGGCTTGCCAAGCTTGGTACTGCCGAACCTTGATCCGGCGATATGGATGCAGCTGGCGCCGGGTGCGTTTGCTATCGTCATGGTCGGGTATGCCGAAGCGCTCGGAGCGGCAAAGGCCGCGGCGTTGGAAAGCGGTGGAGCGATCGATCCCAATCAGGAGTTGATCGCGCATGGACCCGCGAACATGCTGAGCGGTCTATTTGGAGGATTTCTCGTTGTAGGCAGCCTGTCGAAGACCTCGGTTGCAATGGCCGCCGGCGCGCGAAGCCAGGCCGCCAATCTCGTTGCGGCAGCCCTGTGCTTCCTGACGCTGATCTTTCTAACGCCGCTCTTCCGGACAATGCCACAGCCGGCGCTCGCCGCTGTCGTTATCGCTGCAATGCTGCATCTGACGAAGCCAAGCTACCTGCAGCAGTTGTTTGCGCGAAGCCGCTGGTCCTTTGCGAATGCCATCGTTGTGATAGCGGGCGAGTTGATCCTCGGCGTGCCGCAAGGCATCGCCCTTGGCGTTGTGCTGTCGCTCTTGACCCTCATTTACCTCGCCAGTCACCCGCAAAGTGCTGAACTTGGGAAGCTTCCCGATACGGAGGCTTACCGGGACGTTGACCGCCACCCCGAGGCCGAAACCTTTGACGGACTGCTGATCTGGAGGATCGGCGGCGACCTGTTCTTCGCAAGCATTGGCCGCATCGGTGCAACGCTGAAGGCAGCCCTGAGCGCACGCCCACAAATCAAGTGCGTGCTCCTGGATTTCGGATCGGTCAGTTTCATGGACGTCAGTGCCGCCGATGAACTGGCTGCTCTCATCAAGGAGCTTCAATCGTCAGGCCTGATCGTCGCGTTCTCCCGCGTGCGCGATGAGGTCCGGGATGGCATGAGGTTTCCTGGCATCGAGACAATGGTCGGACCAGACAGGTTCTACGAACGAACAACCGACGGAGTGAATGCATGGTTGGGGGGAGACCACCTTGGCTAGCCGGGAGCTAAAACAAGGAGCGCAGATCAACATGCCTCACGCACAAGTCGATCACAATGCGGGTCGTATTTCTCTGGGCGAACGCGCCGCGGCGGGCAAGCTGCTGCGCGGCAAGGTGCCCCGCACAGCGCAGGGTGTGTGGAGTTCCCCGGACGGCCGCCCCGATCCCATCGAACTGCTCCATAAGGCAGATTCCGGTCGCATGAAGAAGCTGATCCCCATTCGGTACGGACGAATGCTTCCATCGCCGTTCGCCTTCTTCCGCGGAGCTGCAACGGTGATGGCCGCCGATCTGGCCCGGACCGAAACGACCGGGTTGACGGTACAAGCGTGCGGCGACTGTCACCTTCTCAACTTCGGCGGCTTTGCAACGCCGGAGCGCAGTATCATTTTCGATATCAACGATTTTGACGAGACTCTTCCCGCCCCGTGGGAGTGGGACGTGAAGCGCCTTGTGACATCGGTTGTGCTTGCCGCCCGATCGAATGGCTTGCCCGACCATCGTGGCCGAGATTGCGCTATTGCCTGCGCTAGACGGTACCGCGAGCACATGTATCGTTTCTCGAAAATGGACCCACTGCAGGTCTGGTACACAGAAACGAACGCCGCGGAGTTCCTGGGGTCGTTGAGTGGTGCTCTGCATAAAGCCGTAGACGAGCGCGTCAGGGAGGCTTCCGAACATAGCGGCTCGGAATTCGACATGCCGAAGATTTCGGCCCCGAACGGGAAGACATTCCGGATCGTCGACAGGCCTCCGCTGATCTTCCATCCAGAAGGTCATGGCGAAGGCCCCTCCGCATTTGACGAACTGTTCCATGCCTACCGGGAGTCACTGTCCGACGATCGGCGCAGCCTGATGGATCGATATCGGCTGTTGGACGCCGCCATCAAGGTCGTTGGCATAGGCAGTGTCGGCAGACGGTGCTGGATTGCCCTGATGATCTCCGAAGGAGGCGATCCGCTCTTTCTGCAGTTCAAGGAAGCAGCCCGATCGGTACTCGAACCATTCACCGCCAAAAGTGCCTATTCCCACCAGGGTCAGCGTGTCGTTACGGGTCAACGGCTCTTGCAGCCGGTGTCCGAAATCTTTCTCGGATGGACCACCGCCGCCAACGGACGAGAGTTCTATGTCAGAAAATTGCACGATGCCAAGATCAAGCCCCTGGTGGAGACGTTCAACGCCGAGACATTGAAGCTCTATGCAGAGGCCTGTGGCTGGGTACTTGCTCGCGCGCACGCCAAAGCCAGCGGCCGTTCCGCCACCATCAGCGGATATCTAGGCTCGTCAAATGATGCGTTTGATATAGCAATGGGGCAATTCGCGACGGCATACGCGGACCAAACCGAGCGAGATCATGCGGCATTGGAGGCCTCGGTGAAAGCGGGGCGGATCGAAGTTGATAGGGAGGACGCAAGACATGTGCATGCTTAAAAGAGCGAGCACGAAACCCACATTGTCTGTCTGCTAGCACTCATCCGGTTGACGCCAGCAGTCGCGCAGGTTAACCGGACGGCTGTTCAAGACATTGAGATGGCTCTGAACCGAACTGTCCACGTACGGTCGCGACTGCGGTTAGACTCGATGCCTAGATCCTTAATGTTTTCGATCCCGAAGCTCCTCTCCGGCCTTGCAGATGGCGCGGCACATCAAAGCGCCATTTGCCAATTGGAATAGGTTTTCGTGGCCGCGAACGGCGAAACCGATTGTGAGTCGTCCATGACTTCGCGGTTTCACCGAGCTGCCTGCAACTATAGCGAAGCGGCATGGCGGCAAGGCGCTTCTCGATTCAGGTCGCCTGCGATCGCGAATCTCTAACTATGTGTTCGACAAGACGGGGCGCCTCCTCTGCGATCGCCAATATGATGCCTGACTTGCGTGTCGACGCGAAGTCCAGGCCGGCAAAGTAAAGACCCGGCAGAACGCCCACGCCATCCGTGTGAACTGGCTGTCCGGCAGCATCGAGCGCACCGGGAAGCCCGACATAGCCGAAATCGCCCTTGAAGCCTGTGCACCACACTACGCTGGTCACTCCGGAGCGCCCGAGATGAAGCGAAACGATGGCGGTATCCGGCTGGCGCCATACGACCGTCTCCGCCGGATCGGGCTCCGCAGCCGGCGCGTCGATTCCCGCTCGGCTGATATAGTCGTCGATATGGCGTTTGGCGTTGGCGGAAGCGCCATCCCCGAAACGAACATTCGCTTCGATCTCGTCAGCGAACGACGGTCTGCCATCATCGGCAACGCCCATCAGTCGCCCGCGAAGCACGATACCCTGGGCGGCGAGCGACTGAAGGCTGATCGTATGTTCCGACCCAAGAACGCCGCGCGGCGGGATACGGCCAGCAAGCCGAATGACCTCCTCTCGCCGCACGTCGAGAAACCCGCTCTCCTCGAGCCAGAGCATGACGTCGCGCCCTCGATACCGCCGCGGGAGCCGCCCCACCCGACTGGTCGCGAGGAAGACCGCCCGCCCCGCCTCCGCCAGTTCTTCCGCGATCTGGGCGCCTGATTGGCCGCTTCCGACCACCAACACGGCGCCGGCGGGCAGATCGGCGGCACTGCGGTAGCTGGAAGCGTCGACCTGATAGATGTCAGCCGGCAATGCATCAGACACGCTCGGACGGACGGCACAGTTCAGGTTGCCGCTTGCGACGACAACGTTGCGTGCTTTGAGCATGCCGCGCGAGGTGGTGAGCCGATAGACGCCATTCTCGTGCACGAGTTCGCTCACCACAGTATCCGTTTCGATCGGCAGCGCATTCCTACCGACGAAATCCTCAAGCAGAGCGACAAACTGGTCGCGCGTGAGGACGCCCTGGGGATCCGGCCCGTCATAACGGTCGCCGGGCATGATGGTCTGCACGTTGGGCGTATTCATATGAAAGGCATCCCAGCGCTGCGTGCGCCAGGTCTCTCCTATGCGCCCTCGCTCCAGCACGCGATGGCGCAAACCCTTCCGTGCCAGCCAGTAGCTGACACCAAGGCCTGCCCGGCCGGCCCCGACGACGACAGCATCGAGAACATCCACGCTGCCATTCTGTTGCCGTGGTGATCGCATGATCGGTATCCCCAGCCATCCCCACGCGGCATTAAGCCTTGTTCATCGCAGCGTGTTCAGCCGTCCAGCCAGGCAGCAAGGCCCTCCAGCGTCTGCAGCCCGTATTCGACCGCGCCGAAGCCGATGACGAAGCGACGCCGCTCGGGAGTGGGGTGGAGTTGGCGGAGCGTCAGCACCGTCTTGCCATCGGTTTGCTCATCGAAGGTTACCGTGACGCGGAAACGATCGGGATCATCGGGATCGGGCGTGCCATAATCCATGACGATCCGCTCGTTCGGCACGATCGTCAGGAAGCGCATGAGGTTCGGAAACCGCTGCTCCCGGCCCTCGAACATGCCCACCATATCGAACCGCCAGAGCCCGCCCTCGCGGATATCGGCTTCGTGGCTCTCTATCGCAAGACCCGCCGGTCCGTACCATTGCGCCAGTGCATTGGGGTCCATCCAGGCGGCAAAGACCTTGTCGCGCGGGTGGTTCAACACCTTGACCAATACGACTTCGCGATCCAGCGACCAAGTGTCAAACAGGTTTGCCATTTTCTCCATCCTCCTCTTCCGTCTTATCAAGATAGACTTCCAGCCGGTCCAACCGCTCGGTCCAGCGCCGGCGCTCCGCCTGCATCCAGTCCGCCGCTTCCTCGAACCGCGCCTGCACCAGCCGACACCAGCGGCTGCGCCCGCGCTTCTCGCTGGCGATCAGCCCGCAATCTTCGAGCACCTTCAGGTGCTGGGCGAAGGATGGCAGCGCCATGTCGAAAGGCTCGGCCAGAACGCTGACCGGTACCTCGCCCTCGGACAGCCGCGAGACCACCGCGCGGCGCGTCGGGTCGCTGAGAGCGTGAAAGGCAAGATCGAGAGGGGTCGAATGGTAGGGCATGTGACTCACTAAGACGGGTTGTAGATGCAGTCAAGAATAATAAGGTACTTGCCTTACTATTGGGTTCACGTAAGATCGGGGCGGTTAGCCAACAACTTCGCAAGGAGAACTCCAGTGGCAGTTCGTGTCGATCTCATGATCTCGCTCGACGGTTTCGCGACAACGACGGACCAGACACCAGAAGTCCCGTTCGGCGAGGACTGGCCGCGTCTGGTAGGCGCCTACACAGCAACGCGAACGTTTCGCGAGCGCGTGCTCAAGGATACCAGCGGGGCTGGGACCACCGGTGTCGACGACGATTATGCAAGAGAATACTTTGCTGATGTCGGCGCCGAGATCATGGGCGCCGGCATGTTCGGTCTCCACACCTTCCCCGACGATCCGAACTGGCGCGGCTGGTGGGGAGAAGAACCGCCCTTCCGGATCCCGGTCTTCGTTCTCACCCACAAGCCCCGCCCCTCCCTGGAAATGGCTGGCGGCACCACCTTCGATTTCATCAGCGCCACCCCGGTCGATGCGCTCCAGCAGGCTATCGAGGTCGCGGGCGGCAAAGACGTGCGGATCGGCGGCGGCCCAACGGTCGTTCGCGACTTCCTGAAGGCAGGCCTTGTCGACCGCCTTCATGTTGCAATCACACCCATCCTGCTCGGGCGCGGGATACGCCTGTGGGACGAACTGCGCGGCCTGGAAACCGGCTACACCGTCAAGGCGGACACCGCACCGAGCGGCACCATCCACCTCACCTTCCAGCGCTAGTTTTTTATGACCCGAGGCGCCCCTGGGCTGCATGGTGGCCCGGGCTGGCAAGTCGCGCACTTGAACGAGCGTTGCCCGGCCTCAATCCGCTATCTGGCCCTTCCGCCCGGATGGCGCTTTCTGGCTGCGCCTGACTATGAGGACGTCTGGTTCGACAGCGGACTTGTCGCCAAAGATTGAGAGCTTGAAAATGATCGCTCCTGGCGCAAAGCGATCGATTGTCGATCGCTCGCAGTCGCTACTTCGTAGACGACCGTTCAAGCACGAAGCCCGTTTGTTACCCGACACGTCAAGCAGCCAAAGCTTGGTGTCGCCTATTTCGACGCTGGCCAGAACTGGTTGGCTTGGAAGCATTTTTCTTCAACTTGGGCGTTTGCGCAGTCGTGGCACCAAATGTGCTTTAGCATAGAGCACACAGGTACAATGTCCGCAATTGGCGTTCGTCTGCATACGGTCCAACCAGCCATCGCGCGATCGTGGATAGATTTTTACCGGTTGCATTATGGAAGAGTTATCGCGCCTAGGTTATCTTCATAGATGGAACCCTATGACGACTCCTGAGCGAGAATGATCAACAAAGCGGCCTACAATAGACGCAGCGAACTCACGATATTCGCAACCATTGGGGCATTCATATTGCTTCGTATCGCGATATTCGCTTTCGATCTGAACCTATCGCCATCCGATTGCCTATTGCTTGGTATGCCACTGGCAATCGGCTCATTTATTTGGAACTTCCGTCCCGGCTTGGACTTCGCGTTCCAAGCTGAGCAAGCCAAAGCCAGTTCTGAGGATGAGTTTACACGGCTGTTCAAGATTGCTGCGGGATGTGTCTTTATCGCAGTTCTCTTTGCGGGGGGATTGGCTGTCATCGCGTTGCATCCGCCAGTGAAGCATCTGGAAAAAGCCAGGCTGATCGCCCTTCTTGCACCACCGTTCCTAGCAACGCTCGCCCCGAGGATCATTGCCATATTCAGGCTCCTGGCAGATAGCTATCGTAGAATTTAGACGCCGGCCCTATCCAGTCCAGGCTGCATGGCAACATTCTCAACTTGTTGCCGACGCAGCTTGCACGCCTAGCGGACTTTGGCCGCCCGGTTTCGTCTTTGTCATATGCCCGTGCCTGCCGCCCAGATGGTATCGGCCTAGTTTCTTCGAATGCTATTGCACGCAACAAGCATCTTCTCGTCAGCCATAACGCGCTGACCGTTGCCGCGCTGCCACATGCTCTGGAGCCAAAAACTATGCGTGTCGGACATCCTGCTGTTGGGGACCAGGATGAATGGGGCGCGCTCATCCGAGCGATAGGTTTCGGCAAAATGTTTCGCGTCGTCCAGGCTGGGAAGTTGCAACGCAACCCCTCCATAACCATCCGGCCCCTGCAGATGATACTTTCTTGCATCATCCCCGATCTGGGTAAGCTTGAACTTCATCGGCAGGGTGCTCAGGCTGACGCATGTGTCCGCAGCGTTGCACGCTCCCCATACAGAGCACGACCATGGTGGCGGCCCCGGTTGCTCCACCGCCATCGCCGCCGACAGAGGGAAAAGAAGCATAAGCATTACCCAAAATCTCATAGGCGCTGTTCCTCGATAGGCTGGTTCGGAGCCAACATAACTTATCCATGATAATCCACCAGAACGGATACACAGCTGGGGCCAGATGGCGCCCCAATTAGGTCTGTTCTCCCGGTGATTGCAATGTCTGCTTGGCGCAAAACGGTCGGTCGAGGAACCCTCGTAAAATCTCCCGCCGTGAGAGCATTGCGAGACTGCAAAACTGGCTATACGCTTCTTGATCAAGGACGACAGCACTGTCGGCAACCCAACCTCGGCATCACGAAGGGCAACAGGTCAAAGATGGCAACTTCATTTTGGGTGGCTAGAGCAGCAAAACACGCGATTCGAGTTCTGGTTTTCCTTTCGCTCGCGGTCAGCGGGGTCTTCGCGGCTGAGTCCCGGCAGGCACGGGACGAATTGAAGGCATTTCCCGAGGCACCCGCGGGCCAGCAACGGCACGTTATCTTCCTGCCAAAGCGTAGCGACGAAGATGCACGACGGGTTGGCGTGATCGTAGGCCGAACCAAATTGGTGGACTGCAATCGACATACCTTTGGCTCCCGGTTGGAGACGCGTACGGTCGATGGCTGGGGATATGACTACTACGTCGTCACCGGGGTTGGCGCCGTCGCGAGTACGCAAATGGCCTGCCTAGGTAGCGCCAAGAAAAAAGCGTTCGTGCGTAGCTCGGACGAGCCGCTCCTACGATACAACAGCAGGCTTCCCCTCGTCGTGTTCGCACCTGCCGACGTGGAAATCCGGTACCGAATCTGGAAAGCCGGCCCAGAGCGAACGGCAGACTGACCAGCTTCGTTCATCGTTTCTCATGCTTGACACGGCGGTCCGGCTCTGAGAATTTCGCTTGATGGGGCAGCGATCGCCCCACGAGGCCACGGCCGAAGAATCGCGTCCTGTAAACCCGCTTCAACGGAGGACGCGCCATCATGTCGTCATTTCTTGAAATCACATCAGACAAGCTTAGCCGCATCGTGGGCACGCCTGGCGCGCCAACGCTGATCGACGTCCGGATCGACGAGGATTTCGATGCCGACCCGCGCCTGCTCCCCGGCTCCGTCAGGCACGACTACCGGACGGTCGGAGAATGGGGGCCGTCACTGACCGGATCGGCCGTCATCATTTGCCAGCAGGGCCGCAAGCTGAGCCACGGCGTGGCTGCCCAACTCCGACACGCCGGGATCGCCGCCGAAGTGCTCGAGGGTGGCTTCGAGGCATGGCGGCAGGCAGACGGGCTTCTCGTTCCGGAAGACAAGCTCCCCCGTCGCGATGATCGCGGCCGCACCGTCTGGGTGACGCGCTCGCGTCCGAAGATCGACAGGTATCAGCGGCTTTGGAATGAAGCTCGACGTGCGTTCTGAGTTCCGTCAATGTGCCGTCGCTGGTGTTGACAATCGCTGCCGTCATTGCGGTGTTCCGCTTCAAGGTCGGCATGCTGACCGTGCTGGCGTCAAGCGCAGTTGTGGGGTTGGCCTATGGCCTCACGTTTGGAGTCCATCCGTGAGCTCGTCACGCACACGTTATTTCTTCTTCTCTTGATCGTGGTGCCACTTGACGGCGAAGAACATGCCCGTGCCTAAAACGAGAATCTTGAGCGGAAAGAAGACTATTGGGAACCAATCCCACATTTCGGATATTCCAGGCTATTATTTGACACTATCGATCATGAGGGAGCACTACCCCAGAACTGCTGCATGGAACATCAGCCATGTTGACGCAGATGAGATCATGACATTCCCATCGCACAGCAAGAGTGGCTTGCGCCACGTTTCCACACAGGTTGTTTAACCTAACAAGCTGGTGACCGCTTCTGGCACCGCGAGACCAAATCAGCTTCCGGAAATTGAGCGCAATAAGCCGGCAGGACAGCCTGCGCACGGCTTTACGAGAAATCTTCGGGCTTTAGGGAGCGGCAGCGGCATAATCTCCGGCTCAGAACAGATCCCTGACCTGCACATCGATACTCTCAAGCTCGGGAGCAGGAGCTTTCATTGATGGTGCCACGATGTCGGCCGCCTCGAACGCGGACTTATTTTCATTCGATTTCTCAGAGCATTCAGACCGGCGTCAGCTGGGCATGACTTACTGATTGAGCGGGGCTTTCTTTTTATGAAGGTTTTGTGACATAAGGGGCCCTCAAGTGTTCGGTCTTAACGTCCCACAGGAAGAGCCGACATGTTGCATCAAAGTCGTCGTGCCGAGGATCAATTGTTGATCGCCAATAGAGTAGTTCCGCAAGCGGCAGCCATTTGCCTGGTCCTTCGGGAGAATGCGGATCCTCAGGTGATGCTTGTGCGCAGCAAGCGAACAGGGCAGTGGGGGATTCCGAAGGGCGGGATAGAGCCTGGGGAGTTGAGCTGGAAGGCTGCCGAACGTGAAGCCTTTGAAGAGGCAGGAGTAGTCGGCGTCGCCAACTCATCACCGGTCGGGCACTTCAGTTACACAAAACACGGAAATCTCAATCGGTATCGACTGGCGGTTCATGTTCTTGTGCAAGAGCAGATCGTCGACCAATATCCCGAGCAAGGAGTGCGGGAGCGAAGATTATTTCCGATCACGGATGCTATTGAGGCCCTGAAGTCCTCGGAAACCAGCCACATGTGCGTCGACGTGCTCGAGCGCTTCCAGGTCGCAACCCCTTTTGACGCCTAGCAGCGGGCGACCCGAGGTATCACGACACCTCACTCAGTAAGGTCAGTGTCTACCGAGGGCACAGGATCGCGCGTCGTTACCCCTACAACATCCCCGCCGCAGCTAACCTATTGTGAGCATCGCTCAAAACGGGCAGGTAGAGCGCGCCTAGCCCTTTCGCAAAGGTAGCAGCCAGATGATCCGCGTCCTTGTAGAGTGGCAGGCCGTTTCGCACGGCGTCGCAATGTTCGTCGCGGCAGATTGCCGGAAGTGGATCGATGATCGAGGCGCCATACTGAGCGGCCGCGCGGGTCAGGATCGAATGCGAGAGCGCCTGACGCTTCGCGATATAATCAAACGGCGGCGCAACGTCGGTGGAGGCGCCCTCCATCATCGCCTTGGCGACGGCCTCGGGCATGTAGCGGCCCATCTCGGGAACGTCGGAGACAAGCACGACCTTGGTGCCCAGCCTCTGCAGTTCCGCCATGAGGCTGTCGAGTGTTTCCACCACCGATTGAGACCTGTCTGCCACTGGAGGCGGCACCGAGGGATCGAAATATGGCCCCTGGTTGGGCATTTCGGCATCGTGGACATATTTGGGCCAGTAGGCGACGAGGAAGACCAGTGGGATATGGCGCGATACGATGAGATCGTGCACTGCCTCATTAAAACGTCCGCAGCGTTCCGTGCCCCCTCGCTTGAGCTGCACCCCAGGCAGTGGTGGACAGGATGAATGCCCGGCAAATAGCCCCTGCATGCCGACCTGTGCAGCGGCGGCATCGATCGCCGGAGCCATCGCGCCGGAATGGGAGTCTCCCCATACGAGGAAAGATGGCTTGCTTGCGTCCGCAGTGCCCAGCCTGCAGAGCTTGCCGGCACGAATATCCGCGACCGCTGGGCCGTCGGTGTCGGAATCCGCAAAGCATGGCGGTAGGCTGAAACGGCTCTCGTCGTAGGTCGAGGCATAGACGCGCTGCACATCGGGCGCCAAGCGACCCGGCAGGCCGCTGTTTCCGGCAACATAGGCACCGAGCGAGATGGCGGCGATCACAACGGCCACGGCACTGGCAAATAACGGCTTGCGCGCGACCGGGCTCGCGCGCCCTCGGAAGGGCTGCTCGACGAAACGCCACGACACCGTGGCTACCACCAAGGACGCCGCGATGACGAGGCCACCTTGTGACAGGGAGAGCTGTCGTCCAGTCATCTCGCGGGTGAAAACGATGATCGGCCAATGCCATAGATAGAGGGAATAGGAGATCAGGCCGACAAAGATCATCGGTCTGGATCGAAGGATCTTGCCGGCGGAACTCCATTCGTCCCGAGCATGGATGACGAGTGCTGCCCCGAGGCACGGCAGCAGCGCTGCCGGGCCCGGGAACAACATCCGATCGCTGAACGTGAAGACCGCCACAGCGATGAGCAAAATACCTGCGAAAGCCAGCCCTGCCCGCGTCCTGGGCTGCCGTGGCCTTGGCACGGCGTTGAGAGCCAGCAGCGCTCCCAGAAGAAGTTCCCATGCACGAAACTGCAGAAGATAGAAGGTCGCTGCCTGAGATCGGAACAACATCCACGTGCTCGCCGCAAACGACACTGCCAGCAAGGCCGCCAGCACAAGCACCGCGTATCGCCGCGCAAATCGATGGACGGCAAGCAGCAGCAACGGAAACAGGATGTAGAACTGTTCCTCTACAGCGAGCGACCAGGTATGCAGCAACGGCTTCATCTGCGCGCCGATGTCGAAGTAGCCGTTTTCCTTCTCGAACTGGATGTTCGATGCGAACAGTGCGGCAGCCTTCAGACTGCGCCCGAAGTAGGCGAACTCGGCAGGCATCAGCAGGAACCAGCCAGCCACGGATGATGCCGCAAGGACGGCGAACAACGCAGGAAAGATCCTGCGAATGCGGCGTTCGTAGAAGCGCGTCAGGCTGAAGGCGCCGCGGCCGAGCTCTCCTGAGATGAGCGATGCCATCAGGAAACCGGAGATGACGAAGAAGACATCGACCCCAACGAATCCACCGCCGAATCCTGGGATGCCCGCGTGATAGAAAACGACGGGAAGGATCGCCAGCGCGCGCAGCCCGTCAATGTCGGGTCGGTAGGAAATCTCGCCGTGTGGAGGTGTGCTGATCGCGACCGAATGCGCCGAGCGCTCTGCGATGATGTTCAAATGCTGGCCTCTGAGTCCGGCTGCGCCCTGGGGATTGGTGGGGCACCGGTAGCCGCTTGAACTGACGGAAAGCTGAACAATCACTTACCCGCGCATCTTGCCGCAGGGCGTCACTGATCAAAGCCCTGTTTCTGCTCAGCAAAACGTGGGGCGCCGACGCACGTCGTACGGCCTCGCCCCTCGCCCGCGCCGCACTCAAAAACCGGTGATCAACTCAATCCTGGAGCCGTCGCTGAAGCGCGACAGCCGGAATGCGGTGGGATCGACGACAGGCTGGCTGCCGGTCACGATATCGGCCATCAAACGTCCTGCTGCCGGACCGATGCCGAAACCGTGTCCGGAAAAGCCGGTGGCGATATGGAATCCCGGAATGCTGTCCACCGCGGAAATGACAGGCACCGCATCCGGTGTGACGTCGATACACCCTGCCCAGCGCTGCGCGATCCTGACATTCTCGAAGACCGGAAAATCCCGCTTGAGATCGGCCAGCGCCTTGTCCGCCAACCGCCGCGATGGCACCGGATCGAGCACGCGATTGTATTCGAACGGGCTGGGCTCATCCATCGACCATGTCCTGGAAAGCCTGAGTTCATCAAGGAACCGCCACCCGAGGCGGAAGGAAAGCGACTGCCACTCCGCGCGCAATGCCGGCAGAAAGGCTTTGGCGTAGCGGAACGATGCCGGCACGATGTCGACGATGTTGTCGTGGCCCGAAGCGATGGTATAGCCGCCGTCCTGCCGCTTGCGGATCGCAACGTCCTTCGACCAGATCGTCTGCTCCGGTCCGCCGTCGATCGGCTCACTGCGCATGACGCTGTTGATCACCTTCAGCTGCGGCAGATCGATTCCGAAGCGCCCGGAGAACAGATTGGACCACGCGCCGCCTGCGAGCACCACGGCCTTGCAGGCGATCGGGCCGCGCTCGGTAATCACGCCGCTCACCGCGCCGCCGGCCGTCTCGATCCCGCGAACGGCGCACTCCGTCAAGATCGCCGCTCCGCGATCACGCGCCGCCTCGGCAATCGCTGGCGTAGCGCGTTGCGGCTCGGCGCGGCCATCCGCTGGCGTATAGAGTGCACCCGCCTGAGCGAGCCGCGATCCCGGCAACAGGTCGCGGAATTGGCTCGCCGTCAGCATGCGCGTCTCGATCTGGTGCGCTTCGAGGTTCGCCCGCCAGCGGTCGTTGGCGTCGAACTCCTTCTCGTCCGCGCAGGCAAAGACGATGCCGGCACGTCTGAAGCCCGTATCGCGGCCAGTCCGTGCGTCCAGCCCGTCCCAGATACGCAGTGCTTCCGCCATGAGCGGCACCTCCCGGGGATCGCGCATCGAGATACGCACCCATCCCCAGTTTCGGCTCGATTGCTCCTGGCCAATGCCCCCCTTTTCGCAGAGCGCGACGCGCAACCCGCGTTCGGCAAGCTCCAGCGCCGTGGAACTACCAACAATGCCGCCGCCAATGACGACGACATCGCATTCCTTCGGCAGCTCCGCGTCTCCATGGACGGGAACGACATAGGGACCAGGCATAGGGATAGATCTCCAGGCAGGCGTGTGGGACTCAGTCGCTCATCTTCCTATCGCGTCGGAGCGTATTTAGGAACCAGCCATCCATCCGATCCCAGCGCCGCGAGGCCGCAGCGCCCCTCATGGAGCCTCATTCGTTCGGAAACGCAAAGACGTCGACGGGCTGCCCGAGCCCCCGCAGCGGGAATGAACCAAGCGACTCCATATCGGCCTGGCAGGACGCCATTTCCACGAAGGCCCCGGAGAGAAGCACAGGTCGCTTGATCTCCTTCGTCAGGCTTTCAAGCCGCGAAGCCACGTTGACGGCCGGGCCGATCACGGTGAAGTCAAGGCGCCGGCGGGAGCCGATATTGCCGTACATGACATCCCCGACATGGACTCCGATGCCGTAGCGAAGCACCTGGCGACCGTCTTTGCTGTTCTGCTCGTTGAGGGCCGCGATTGCCACCTCGGCCTCCTTTATGGCGCTCAGCAGATCCGCGCAGGCGGTGGGATTGGTCAGCGGAAAGATCGCCAGCATGCCGTCGCCCATGAATTTCAGTATCTCGCCGCCATGCCGCTCGATCGGCTCAGACATCGCGTCGAAATAGGCGTTGAGCAGTTCGATGACATCATCGCGCGGCCAGTGATCCGATATGGTCGTGAAATCGCGCAGGTCGCAAATGAGGATTGCTGCCCCGACCGTTGCGCCGCTGCCGCGGGTCGTTGCCCCCGCGAGGATCTGCTCGCTGGCATGTGGGCCTACATAGGTCTGCAGCAACGTGCGCGCGAGAATGTTCTTCAGGCGGATCTCGGTCACCAGCGTCAGCGCCGGCAGAAGGTCTTCGAGCATTGCGACGTGCGCATCGGTAAAGCCGCCGGGCCGGTCGCTGCCAAACGTCACGATATGACGCTTGCCAAGCGTGTGCTCCATCGGCCACGCGATATACTCGGTCAGCCCTTCCTTCCGTAGCTCGTCATAGAATTCGTGATGGCCATCGCCCTCGCGCATCGTCGCCAGATTCTTGCGGACTTCGCGCGCACCGCTGAAGATCTCGTTCACCGGGCTCTTCAGGAACTGCGGTGTGTTTTCGATGCCATAGCCGAAGGTGGCGATCTTCGCCTCCTTCAGACCCGTGCTCCATAAAATCCGGGCACCCAGCCACTGCGGATGGTGGGTTCGGAAATGCATCGTCGCCCGGGCCACCGGAACCCCCTCGTCCCGCAACCTCTCGCACAGCTGCACCAAGATATTGTCGATGAACCGTTCGTCGCGAGTCTCTTTCACCAGCCAATCGAGGATCTTTGTGCGCTGCCGCGGCCAGGCCGGTTCGCTCTCGTCGGGCAAATCAGGCGTGGGGCTCGGAAAGGATTGCATGGCGGACACTCCGGAGATGCCAGAAAACGGGTACAACTGGAAAAACGTTCCTGCTTCGCAAGATGGGGTTCCCCATCGTGGAATGGAATGGCCACCACCATAAGATCGGTGGAATTTTTACCCCTTAGCCGAGAATCTGCCGCGTTGCGGCAAGCGTCTCTGCACTTGACGCCAGCGGCCGGTATTCCAGGCCGATCGCGCCGCTGTAGCCTTGCTCGATCAGCCAGCCGACGCGCTTGCGCAAGTCGATCTCGCCGCTGCCGGGCTCGTTGCGCCCCGGGTGATCGGCGATGTGGACATGGAAGACGCGGTCGATATTGTCGTCGATCACCGCCGGGGTATGTTCTCCCATCACGGCGGAATGATAGACGTCGTAGATGATGCCGATCTCGGAGCGACCGGTCGCCTTGGCCACTTCGATCCCTTCCACCGTCGAGTGCAGGAAGTAACCGACGTGGTCGATCAGCGTATTCAGGGGCTCGACGCCCAATCGCACGCCGCTACCTTCCAGCACCTCGCCGGCGCGGGTCAACGTCTCGACCAGCGCAGCCTTCTGCTCCTCCCGCGACTTGCCTTCGAGATCATCGCCCGCCTGGGCAATCAGGGTGTGCGCGCCCAGGCGCCTTGCGACCTCGATCGAACGCTTCAATCCGTCGAGAAAGGCATCGCGATTGGCGCTGTCCGTGAGCGGAATCATCGGCTCGGCAACGAAGCTGGCGAGTTCGATGCCGGTTTCGTTCAAGGCCCACTCGATGCTGCCCAGATCCTTGTTCGTCCACTTCCAGAACTCCACCGCCTCGAGGCCGCTCTTGTGCGCCAGTCGGATACGGTCGGCAAAATTGTCAGCCTCGCCTGCAAACAGCCACTCTACGCATGCGGATAATTTCATGATGCCCTCTTCCCGAATTTGCACTGATCAGGACGCAATCGTCACCGGATTGCAATAGGACAAAGACTCCCGGTGGCTTTTTACGCGCAACTGGCTGATCAGGGGTTGTGTCGGCCGCATACCAAACCTACAAGATCACCCGCGCACGATCGTGCGTATCGCCTCCCGGAGTAGCGCAATGCGATTTGCACCGCAGCACAGAATCTATGTCTGTTTCTTCCTGTTTGCCGTGTCGATGGGCGCGTTGCTCGCTCGCATGCCCGACCTGCAGATGGCGCTTGGGGTCGATAAGTCCGAACTCGGGCTGACGTTGATCGGCGCGGCAATCGGCGCGCTGATTTCGCTGACCTTCGCGTCGCCGATCATCGCGCGCCTGGGCGCCAGAACCACGGCCTTCATCACCGTCCTGGGAAGCTCCGCCCTGCTGGCGTCCGTGCCTTGGGCAACGAGTGCACCGCTCGTCTTCGCCATTCTCTTCTTCGAGGGACTTCTTGCCGGCGCTCTGGAAATCAATCTCAACGTCGAGATCGACCGCATCGAGGCGCAGCTCGGCCGCGGCGTGATGAACCGGGCACATGGCTTCTGGAGCCTCGGCTTCTTTCTGACAGCTCTTGCGGCGTCCGCGATCCGGCAGGCAGGTGTGCCGATGCAGCTGCATCTCGCCCTGACCTTCACTGCCGTTGCCATCGTCGGCACCATCGCTATCGCCGGCATGCGCAATGCGCCCGCGCGAGACACGGGCGAAGAGGTAAAGGCACCTCTGATTGCGCTTCCGACCTGGGGCCTGCTGCCGCTCTGCGGCATCGGCATCGCAGCTTTCCTCGTCGAAGGTGCCGGCATCGACTGGTCGGCCATCTACATGCGCGATGTCTTCGCGTCCGAACCTTTCGTGGGCGGCCTTGGGCTGAGGCTTTTCACCTTCTTCATGGCCGGGGCGCGTCTCTTCATCGACCCGCAGGTCGACCGTTTCGGCGCCCATGCGGTGGCCAGCGTGCTCCTCGTTTTGGCGGCGATTGGCGTCTGCGCCGTATGGGCAGCGCCACATCCCTATGTCGCGCTCATGGGCTTCGCATTGATGGGCGGCGGATGCAGCGCCGTCTACCCGCTGGCGGTCTCTGCGGCCGCACAGCGTACCGACCGCCCGGCGCATATCAACGTCGCGGCCCTTGGCCAGATGTCGTTCGTGGTCTTCTTCCTGGCGCCTCCGCTTCTCGGCTTCATCGCCGAGCACGCCGGCATCAGGACGGCCTACCTGGTCTGTCTGCCGTTCATCGTCTATGCGCTCGTCTCGATCAAATCGCTGGCCGGTCGCAAATCCGACCCTTCTCTTCCGGAACTGCCGGAACGCAGCGCGACCTGATTTTGCGCCCGCGCTGGCGGGACATCACGATGGAAAGGCTTGTTGACGGTTGACCCGATCAACCGATGCTGACAGACAATCCTTGGAATGCGCAAGGACAGTGGAGCAAGCGATGGATCAGACACTCTTTATCAGCCTGTGCAAGGCCGGTAAGTTCAAGGAGGCGCTTAACCTCGCTATCGCTGGCCATGAGGACGAAAAGTTCACGCCCAGCCGCTTCTCCATGGACAAGAAGACGGGGTTGCCGATTTTCTACCGCGGCAACAAGCGCGTCGAGCCGGATGACACAGGAACGTGGCAGTTGTCGAAGAACACGAAATTCTAAGCTGGCGCTTATTGCAGCGGCGGTCGTCCGCAGGCCGGAGCCGGATGGACAACAGTCCGTGCTCCTCCGGCCAGACAGCCGGTAACGGCTAGGACTTAGTTTGTATTCTTGGGAAAGCCCCGGCATATCAGCCGGTTATGAACGCGGGCGGGCCCCACGATCGAGGCCGCGATATCGACGGCCAGCGCATCGTCGCCCTGACACCGCACAAATCCTTCCAGAACGACATAATCGCCCAGCGTGGATACGATAACGCGCGTGCTGTCGAAGTCCGACGATGCCTCCAGCGCGCACCGCACGGCAGCCTTGGTGGCTGATGAGCTATGCCCAGCTTCAAAGCTGCTGAGCGACCAACCATGAGCGTCCAAACGTAAGACCATGTGTTCCTCCCACTTCGGTAAGCTGGAAGGCTACCGGTCGATAGAACAGCCGTCCATTAACTATGACATGTCGGGGTATCACGCTCCGTTTACCTGCATTCCCACGAAGGACCGGCGAGCGCTGTCGCAACGTAAATGCGGTCCGAATTTACAGTAACGTACTTACCTCCGACGCCGTTCTGAAGAACTCTGCAGACGTCGAACTGCGACCATCCCATTCCGGCGGTCTGAAAGACCGCTGCCAAAGGAGAGCGTAATGTTGAATGACCTGCAGCATAGGGAGAGGCTGTCATGACCACTTCTTTTTCGCGAAGACTTCTTGGTGCGACCGCAGCGGTCGCCTTGGGGCTCTCGTCCCTGCCCTTTGCCTCGACGGTGCTTGCCCAGACGGCAACTCCCGCAGCCAGCGGCGCGAAACCGAACATCCTCGTCATCTTCGGTGACGACATCGGCCAGACGAACATCAGCGCCTACTCGATGGGCCTCGTCGGCTACCAGACCCCAAACATCGACAGCATCGCCAAGTCGGGCATGATCTTCACGGATTATTACGCCGAGAACAGCTGCACGGCGGGACGCTCGACCTTCATCACCGGGCAGGCATGCCTGCGCACCGGCCTCTGCAAGGTCGGTGCACCCGGTGCTCCTGTCGGCCTGCAGCCCGGCGACATCACGATCGCCCAGGCGCTGAAGCCGCTCGGCTATGCCACCGGACAGTTCGGCAAGAACCACCTGGGCGACAAGGACGAATACCTGCCGACCAACCACGGCTTCGACGAGTTCTTCGGCAATCTCTATCACCTGAACGCCGAGGAAGAGCCAGAAGCCCCCTACTGGCCGAAGGACGATCCGGCCTTCCTCAAGGCCTATAACCCCCGCGGCGTCGTCAAGGCGTCTGCCGATGGCAAGATCGAGGATACCGGTGCGCTCACCAAGAAGCGCATGGAGACCATCGATGACGAAACGACCGCCGCCGCGATCGATTTCATCGGCCGCCAGGTCAAGCAGAACAAGCCGTTCTTCACCTGGATGAACACCACGCGCATGCATGCCTTCACCCACGTCCGCGACTCCATGCGGGGTCAAAGCGGCATGGTCGGCAACGAGTATGCCGATGGCATGGTCGAGCATGACGGCGACGTCGGCAAGCTTCTCAAGGCGCTTGACGACCTTGGTGTCACCGACAACACCATCGTCATCTACACCACCGACAACGGTCCGAACCAATGGTCCTGGCCGGACGCTGCGACGACACCGTTTCGCAGTGAAAAGGACACCAACTGGGAGGGCGCGTTCCGAGTCCCGGCAATGGTACGGTGGCCGGGCCACATCAAGCCTGGCCAGGTCTCGAACCAGATGTTCTCTGGCCTCGACTGGTTCCCCACCCTTCTGGCAGCAGCCGGCGACCCTGACGTAAAGAATCGCCTGCTGGATGGATGGAAGCCTGAAGGAAGCGCGACGACCTTCAAGGACCACCTGGATGGCTATAACCAGCTCGACTACCTGACCGGCAAATCGGACAAGAGCGCTCGCACCGAGTTCCACTATTTCGATGACGACGGCGACCTTGTCGCGACCCGCTTCGACGACTGGAAAGTTGTCTTCAAGGAGCAACCGGCGCCGGGCGGTTTCGCAGTCTGGCAAACGCCGTTCGTGACATGGCGCGTTCCCAAGCTCTTCAACCTGCGCATGGATCCTTACGAGCGGGCGGATATCGTTTCCGACCAGTACAACGACTTCCTCGCACGAAACGACTATCTGCTGGTGAAGGCTCAATTGAAGGCCGTCGCATTCCTGGAAACCTTCGTGAAGTATCCGCCGAGCCAACGCGGCGCCAGCTTCAACGTGGAAGGTGCCCGCGCCGAGGTGGACAAGGCGATCGACCAGTCCTTCAAGGACCGCGGCATCGAGAAATGATCAGACAAGGAGCCGCGCACCCGATCTCAGGAACGGGAGCGCGGCTCCAACTGCGTCGAGTGTCCCGCGCCTCACGACAGCGCGAAGATCTTCACTTCCCTCGCGATGCCATGCAGTTCCTCCATCCGCGAGACCGAGTTGATGCTCCTGTCATGCAGGATCGCTGAAACATGGCTATCCGCAACGATCGCCTCCGTCGTCAGGATTACATTGGGATCGGCGAGCCCCTGAACCCGTGACGCGATATTGACCGTCTGGCCGAAGTAGTCCTGCCGGTCGTTGAGGCTGACGGCAAGGCACGGCCCCTCGTGGATGCCGATCTTCAGAAGGAGGTCCTCGCTGCCGCGCTCGTCATTCAGCCGCAGCATGGCCTCCCGCATTCGCAGGGCGGCTGCCACGGCGCGATCCGGGCTCGGGAAGGTTGCCATGACAGCATCCCCGATCGTCTTGACGACTGCCCCCGCTTCCGCGGCGACAATCTCGTGAAGAACCCTGAAATGCGCCCGCACCAGATCGAACGCCGCGAGGTCCCCGACGCGCTCGTAGAGAGCGGTCGATCCCCTCAGATCGGTGAAGAGAAACGTTAGGCTGGTGATCTTGAGGCGCTGGTCGACATCAAGCGTATCGGTCCGGTAGATGTCCCTGAAACTCTGATTCGTCAGCAGACGCTTGGCCGTGAGGAAGGGGCGTCTGCTGCCGAGAATGTCATGCAGCTCATCTCCCGCGACGCAGACATTCGGCACGACCCTGCGGTCGGTATGGTTTTCCAGCGTGAGGCGCAGCGGGCCGGGCCGCAGCGTAAGCGTTTCGTTCGAGGCATGACCGGGGCTGATGACCATCGAGAGGTTCTGCCGTTCGGCGGTGGGTTCACCCGTCACGTCGATGAACTGCGCCGAGTGCGTCACAGCATCGAAAATGATGACGAATTGCGCCGGCAATTGCAGCGAGACGAAAGCCTTCTCGCCTGGCTCCAGTTCGATCATCTCCAATATGCTACGTCCTAACCTCGATTCGAAATCCTCCGGCAGATCGACCCCGGAACTGAAGAAGATTTGTCGGTAGTACTCCATCGGGGGCAGCAGGTCGGGTTCGTGAGCCGCAATCCTGCGCACGCGCGGGCTGACGGTAAACGTAACCTCGACCATCTCGTCGAGGGTCGGTTCATATCCGGCCGCACAGAGCGCGCAATGATAGCTCTCCTGGTCGACACCCTTCAATGTCGTGCCGCTATCCAGGACGCCACCACACCCCGGACAAAGGACATTCCATGTCATCTCGAACAAACCTATTCGGGCTGCGTGGAGAAGCGCCGCGATGGTTTTCTCTTGATCGAGATGATGCTTGTCGGCGAAGGCGAGCGCATTGATACGATTGAGATCGCGGTCGGAGCCATGCATGACCACGCTCTCGATGCACTCGACCGTCTGCGGATCGGCAGCCTGTCGCAGGGTGGCAAAAAGCACGTCTACTTCGCTCATTCGACAGGTCTCCGCGCATAACGCGATGGCGAACAACGCCAGCCTGTCAAAATTATAGCACGAGAAATTCCTCACCGATATCGCGGTGCCCGGCTCGAGAATCGTATGGTCCGGCTAGCAAAAAATCACCCGGCGGCCGTGATGACGGTGACGGAACACCAACAGCGAATCATCCGATGTTCGTTCGTCTACGACGAAAACCGAATCGCTTTCGATCGCATTGGCGCTTCAATTTAAAGGAGTGATTCTGTCGGAAACTTTGCGACAAAAAATCAGGTGACAGGGATATTTTTCGACCTGTTACCACCTGCGCCCAAAGGGCGTTTCTATCTGCTATTTGAGAGTAGAAACAAGAGTTTGGTGGGTGATGTAGGGCTCGAACCTACGACCCGCTGATTAAGAGTCAGCTGCTCTACCAACTGAGCTAATCACCCGTCCGCCGCGCTTGTTTGCGTGGTGTGAGAGGGCGTATAAACAGGATCGTTCAGCTTGTCTAGCGCCCTTCCGAAAATTCTTTCAACAATCGCGAAGTTTTTGTGCATGGCTGAAATGCAATGAAATCAAAGGTCCAATGTACCGCTTGCGAGACGCACTGCCTGACCGCCAATCCGGGCGTTGGAAATCGCCCCGCCTTCGATATCCATATGCAGGTGAATAAAGGAGGGACGGCCCATTTCCACACCCTGCTCGATCAAGACGCCATGGTGACCATCCGTCAGACGGTCGAAGTGGTGGATCGCACCGGAGAGCGCAGCCGCCGCCGAGCCCGTCGCCGGGTCCTCGACAATGCCCATGCCGCTGGCGAACATGCGGGTATGGAACTTCGCGACGTGGTTCACGCCACCGCGACAGTAGATGTAGGCCGAGGCAAGCGCGCCATCGACGAATGGCACGGTCGTTTCCCACAGCTGCGGATCGAAATCGAGTCGCTGTGCCGCGCCGACGTCGTGCACCGGCACCATCAGAAACGGAACGCCGGCGCTCCACAGTGAGGGCAAATGGTTCTCGAACCCGATCTCGGTCACTTTCAGCGACAAGGCATTGGCGATGCCCAGCCGGTCGAGCGGCATGTTGATCTGCTGCGACTTCCGCGGCAGGTCGAATTCCGCAAAGCTCGCATCCTCAGCCTTGAGCTTGACCGCGCACCGTACGGGCCCGACGTTCTCCTCCAGCACGGAGACGATATCGATCGTGCTGCCGCCATGCGCCTGCTCGGCCAGCGCAATGGCTGTTCCGACGGTCGGATGCCCGGCAAAAGGCAGTTCGCGGCCGGGCGTGAAAATGCGAAGTCGCGCAGTATAGGCCGGATTGCTGGCGCGCTGGACGAAGACCGTCTCCGAGAGATTGAACTCCTTGGCGATTGCCTGCATCGCCTCGTCGCTCAAGCCGTCACCGTCGAAGATGACGGCCAGTGGGTTTCCGGCAAGCCGGCGATCGGTGAACACGTCATAGACGCTGTAGCTGCGCGCCACATCGGCCTCCTACTGTCGATCCTCGTGCGTCAACCTGCCCGACACCGAAAGCAAGTGCAAGGCGTCAGGCGCCCCGCTCTCCACCGAAGTACCAGTCGATCACCGGCAGCATCGCAATATTGTAGGGTTGCGCAGTGTGATCGGCCGATCGGATTGCAACCGCACCTGATATCTCCTGATCCTCGGCAACCAGCATGTGTGCATGGATGCGGTCAGTCAGTTCATCGGCGGTCAGGTCGAACCGGAAGAGGCGCATCACCACCACTGTCCGCCCGATACGGCTTGCGAAATATCGGTCCCCAGCCCGAGCCGCCTTGAGATCGAGGCCGGTTTCCTCGAGGACTTCGCGCCGCATGTTGGCCTCCAGATCGCAGCGCCCGTCCACGACATCCTCCGGCTCCAACGAGCCGGCGGCGAAGTAGACCTGGCCCGGATTGGCCGTGTGCGCCCCCATGCGGATGGCAACAAGCGCGCCGTCCGATGTTTCCAGGACCGGATAGGCGAAGAGATGGATGCCGCCACGTCGGTCGGACTGCTTGCGCCACCACATGAAGGCCGAAAAAGGAATGACATGCCCCTCGCCCGCCAAGCCTTTGTCGGTCAGCGTCAACCGCCTTTGAAAGACCATCCGCCCGTCGAACAAGGCCGGGTTGGCAGCCGTTTCCCTGGCCCAGTTTTCGGCAATCGCTTCCTGTTCAGCAAGATAAAGCGGATGATCGCCGGGCACCACCCGGAGATCGAGCCCTGAGAGAGGAAAGACCGTCCGTTCGGCGGGCCAGCCTATGAAGTCATCGGGTAAAGGTGCGTTCATATCAGATCCAATGTCATGACGACGGGGCAATGATCGGAGGCCTTCGGTCGGTCCCACCCCGTTCGAGGATAGCGTTCGACCTCCTGCCCCGGCGGAAAGACCGTCCGGTAGGGTTGGCCATTGCGGACAATTTCAGGGAGCCGTCCGGCGTTCGCTTTCGCAAGCGCCGGAGACAGCCAGATGTAATCAAGTTGGCACAGCCATTGTTCCTCCGGTCCGCGGGCATGGTACAGCGTCCAGCGATCAAGCGGATCGCGACGGCGAACGACGTTCTCAGCAAACCCGTCATGGCTGAAGACATCGAGCGCGCTCTCGCTCTCGACCTGGTGGTCGAAGGTGTAACCCGCGCGGCGCGCGCCAATCACATCGACGCGCTCCTGATAATCGTTCATGTCGCCGCAGATGACGAAGCGTTTGCCGGCAGTGTGCCCGGCCCCGAAGCGGTCTTCGATGATGCGACGCACCGCCCTCGCCTCCGCACGGCGGACAGGCATCGTATAGCGCCGCCCATCGAGCCCATCCCGCGGCGACCCCATGGATTTGAAATGGACCACGTAGAGGGTCATCGGGAGACCTCCGACGAGAAGATCGAGTTCAAGACAATCCCGCTTGAAGATCTTGTCGTCGACATGGCTGGTCGTGGCCAGATCCTCGTCGAAGAGGCCGAGATCGCGATAGGTCGTCATCGCGTGGCTCTTGATCTCCTTGAGTTCGATCTTTTGACCGTCACGGGTTTCCTCGCGCATCAGCACGGCAACATCGATGCCACGGCTGTCGTTTCCCTCGACCAGGTACTTCTGCCGATAGCCGGTGCCCACCATCCGGAAGAGATAGCCGTATTCGAAGGCCTGCAATGCCTCCATGTTGTCGATCTCCTGCAGGCACAGAATGTCGGCGTCGGCATCAGCGATCGCCAATGCCGTCATCTGCCGCGTGTCGTCGGTGGAGGCGATCACACGGGCCTGCTCAAGCTGTTGGTAAACCCCTTCGCTACGCACCTCGAAGAGCTTGATCACGCGATCCTGGCGCAGCTGGTTGCGAAACCCGGTAAAGTCGAAACGCGTCATGAGGTTTTCGACGTTGAACGTAGCAATGCGTAACGACATCAGGCATTTCCGATTGGCACTACACCATTAGTAGAGGCGAACGACCGGTTCGAAAAGCCCGGTTCGCCGTTCACAACCGCCACGCACCACGAATGACCACCCTGACCTCCTCGCCGATCGATAACGGCAGGCGGCTGTAGGCGCGCAGGACCTGGCCGTCAGCAAGCCGCAACCGGGCGGCGTACCGCTCGCCCTCGTAAAGCACGGATTCGACGGTGGCGGCGACGCCCTCTGCATCCAGAACGACATCCTCCTGCCGCACGAGAATATCCGCGCTCCGGTCACCGTTCGCCCTGCTCGCCAGCAGTGGCGCGATCATCGTCCACTCCAGTTGCCTGATGTCACCAACCGGAGACGAAAGCGAAAGGATAGCCCCGCGCCCGATCAGCCCGCCCACGATGCGTCCTTCCGGTCGCGCATAGATGTCGGCTGGTGGCGCCACCTGCAACAATCGCCCCTCTGACATCACGGCAACGTCGGTGGCGAGTGCCATCGCCTCGCTCTGGTCGTGCGTAACGTAGACCATGGTAGCGCCGGAGCGCTGGTGGAACTCACGAAAGGTCTCTTCCATCTCCTGCTTCAGATGCCGGTCGAGATTGGCGAGCGGCTCGTCGAGCAGGACGACGTCAGGCGATGTCACGAGGCAGCGCGCCAACGCCACACGCTGCCTCTGGCCGCCCGACAGATCAGCCGGACGCCGCTCCGCATAGTCGCCGAGCCTCACCGTCGACAGCGCCTCGCCCACTTTTTGCCGATAGGCGTCGCCCGAGATGCCACGCACCTTCAGGGGGTAGCCGACATTGTCGGCAACGCTCATGTGCGGCCACAGCGCGTAGGACTGGAACACCATCGCCATGTTGCGCTTCTCCGGCGGCAGCGCCTGGGACGCATCTGCCAGCAGGCGCTCGCCGAGGTGGATGGAACCGTCTGTGGGTGTCTCGAAGCCCGCGATCATTCGCAGCACCGTCGTCTTGCCGCAGCCGGAGGGCCCGAGCAGCGCCAGGAAGCCGCCTTCCCGGACATCCAGCGAAAGGTCGCTGACGGCCGCCCGGCCCGTGCCAAAATCCTTTGCAACACGATTGAGGATCAGCTTCGCCACGGAACGACTCCCTTCGGCAGCCGCTTTGCCAGCAGTTCCAGCAACAGCATCATGAAAACGACCATGAGAACGACAAGCACGGAAAGCGCCGAGGCGAGATCGGAACTGCCGCTGTCATCGAGATTGTAGATTGCAACGCCGAGCGTCTGCGTCCCTGCCGACCAGAGCAGAGCCGAAATCGTCAGCTCGTTGCAGGCGATCAGGAAAACCAGGATGACGGCGGCGCCCGCCGCCGGTGCGATCAAGGGCACGATGATGTCCTTCAGGCGCCGGAAGAATCCGGCGCCGGACAATCGCGCCGCCTCCTCAAGTGCCGGATCGAGCTGGTGAAAAGCACTCACGACAGGCTTGAGGCTGACGGCAAAGAAGCTGGAGAGATAGGCGATCAGGATGATCCAGATCGTTCCATACAACGTCACATGGATCAACGGGATCGGCGCGGCAAAGACGAGAATGAACGACACCGCCATCACGATGCCGGGCAGTGAATACGGGATCTCGATGACACTCGAAACGATCCGGCTTAACACATCCCTGCGCTTCGTCAGCGCGTAGGCCGCAAGCACTGTCACCAGAAGGAGACACAGGGCAGTCCCGCTCGCCAGCGATAATGAGTTGACGAAGGCAGTCCTGGTTACCGCCTGCCGGAACAGGATTTCATCGAAGGCATTGAACGACATCGTCTTGAAGGTGAGCGGCACACCGTAAGCAGGCACAAGCGCACCTGCCAGAAGCGCGAAGAATGGCGCGGCAAGCATGAAGAACAGCGTCAGCCAGAGAGGCGGCGCCACGAGTAACTTCCAGCGGCCAAGCTGGAACGCCGCCGTCGCCCCCGAAAGGCCGAGCACGCGATAATCGCGGCCACGCAGGGCACGATCCTGGATGGCAAGACCCGCCACCGATATGATCGCGATGATCGCCGACAACAGCGCCACATCGCCGAACGTCCGGCTGGTGAACGCGGAGAACTTCGTGAAGATCAGCGTCGGAAGGGTGTAGATCGAGGCAGGAATGCCAAGGATAGCGGGAATGCCGAAATTGCCGGTGCAGGAAACGAAGGAAATCGCGGCCCCTGCGATGATCCCCGGCAGCGACAGCGGCAGGATGATATCGAGAAACACACGCAAACTGGACGCACCCGACAGCCTTGCTGCCTCGACGCCATCGCGCGGCAAGGCCATCAACCCCGCCCGAAGCGCCAGGAAGACGAGCGGCGCATGCTGAACGCCGTAGAGAAGCGCAATGCCGCCGACCGAATAGAGAGGCTGCGGCGAACCGAGCGGCGGCGCGATGTGCAACGCCTTCAGCAGCGGGCTCGAAGGCCCCGACATCTGCACCCAGGCAAGTGCCGTCACCTGCGGCGGGATCATCATCGGCAAGACAAACAGAAAGCTCAGCAAGCCCTTGGCCCCGACATCCGTCAGCGTCAGCAGAAAGGCAAAGGCGCAGCCGATCATCAGCGAAATGATCGTACCGAATAGAGCCGTCACCAGGGTGTAATAGGTCGCCGACCACAGCGCCGGATCGGCAAGGACCGCGGCAGCTCCACCATTGGCAAGCGCTGCGGCACCTGTCATCGCCAGCCGCGCTAGAGGAAGAACGCTGACGATCAGAACGATCAGGATGATAAAAGGAAACAGCCAGACGGGCTGGCTGTTTCCGGGACGAACATATCCGTGCATCGACTGTCTGCGTCGATCAGTTGGAGCCGTAGATGCCCGAGAAGGTCTTCAGGTCGGCATCGGTGCTTTTCAGCGCCGCGGCAGCGTTGATCGGCAGCACCTTGATGCTGTCGCGCGCCGGGAAACCTTCCGGAACCGGCATGCCATTGCGAGCCGGGATATAGCCGAGCTTGAGGAAGCCTTCCTGGCCCTGTTCCGACAGAACGTAATCGACGAATTTCTTCGCCGCGTCGGCGTTCTTGCTGCTGGAAAGAATGCCGACCGGTTCGGTCACAGCGGAGACGCCTTCGCTCGGGAAGACGAACTCGACAGGAGCGCCCTTCGCCTTTTCGCGGATCGGCATGTAGTCGACGATCATGCCGTATGCCTTTTCGCCCGAGGCGACCGCCTTCAGGATCGCACCGTTGCCACCGGCGGCAGTTGCGCCATTGGCAGCGAGATCCTTGTAGAGGTTCCAGCCGAGACCATCGACGCCGGCCAGCGTCTGTGCGTGGATGAGCGCGGCGCCCGAGGTCAGCGGGCTCGGCATCGTCACCAGACCCTTGGCCTCAGGCTTCGTCAGCTCCTTCCAGCTGGTCGGCTTCAGGGTTGCGGACGTGTTGTAGACGATGCCGGTGGTGATCAGCTTGGTCGAGTAATAGTAGCCGTCTGCGTCATAGAGCGCGGCATCGTAATTAGCAGCTTCCGGCGACTTGTAGGCCAGCAGCTTGCCGGCTTCCTTCAATCGCTCGAGCGTCACCGTATCGGCGATGAGGAGAACATCGGCAACCGGGTTTCCGGCCTCGATCTCGGCCTGCAGCTTCGCCATGATCTTCGGCGTGCCGTCACGCACCCAATCGACCTTGATGTCAGGATTGGCGGCCATGAAGCCATCGACAGTTGCCTGCGCATCTTCGTTCGGCTGGCTCGTGTAAAGCACGAGATTGGCGGCGGTCGCAGGAATGGCAAACAGGCTCGCGGCGAGAAGCGCTGCGGCGGAAACAATGGTCTTCATGGATAATGCCCTCGGTGATGGAAGGCCTGTTCCATAGACAGCTGGATTAACATGATTGTGACAGTCGGTTTTCGGCGAGAAGCCAATGGACCGACCAAACCGCCCTTGACCCCGCCACCTCACCTCTATCTTCTAGCGCGCGTTTTGATTGTTGATTTCGGGATCGGAGGAAGACTTATGGAATACCGCCAATTGGGCCGCTCGGGCCTCAGGGTTTCGACGCTTACGATGGGCACCATGACCTTCGGCGGCAAGGGCTGGGCAAAGACCGTGGGTGACCTCGGCGTTTCGGAAGCCCGCCGTCTGGTCGACATGTGCATCGACGCCGGCGTCAACCTCATCGATACGGCAGACGTCTACTCGGCGGGCGCCTCTGAGGAGATCATCGGCGAAATCCTCGGCGGTGTCAGAAAGAACGGCACGCTGATCGCCACCAAGGCTCGGTTCCCGATGGGCGAAGGTCCGAACGACGCCGGCAATTCGCGCTACCACCTGATCAGCGCCTGCGAAGCCAGCCTCAAGCGCATGAAGACCGATGTCATCGATCTCTACCAAGTTCACGAATGGGACGGCCAGACGCCGCTCGAGGAAACGCTGGAAGCGCTCGACACGCTGGTCAAGCAGGGCAAGGTCCGCTACGTCGGATGCTCGAACTTTTCCGGCTGGCACATCATGAAGGCGCTGGGGATCAGCGAGCGCGAACACCGCGAGCGCTTCGTCAGCCAGCAGATCCACTACACGCTGGAAGCCCGCGACGCCGAATTCGAGCTGCTGCCGATCGGCCTCGACCAAGGGTTGGGCGTATTGGTCTGGAGCCCGCTCGCCGGCGGCCTTCTTTCCGGCAAGCACCGTCGCAACCAAGCGGCACCTGAGGGTACCCGCCAGTTCGCCGGCTGGACGGAACCGCCGATCCGCGACGAGAACCGCCTGTGGAATATCGTCGAGACGCTGGTATCGATCGCCGAAAGCCGCAATGTCTCGGCCGCCCAAGTGGCGCTCGCCTGGCTCATTGGTCGCCAGGCGGTGACATCAGTCATCATCGGCGGGCGCACGGAAGCGCAATTCAAGGATAATCTGGCGGCAGCCGAGCTGAAGCTCTCGGCGGAAGAGCGCAAGCGTCTAGACGATGTCAGCCTGCCGCAGCTGCTCTATCCCTACTGGCACCAGCGCAACACCGCCAGCGACAGGCTTGGCGAGGCCGATCTATCCTTGCTCGGCCCGCACCTTAATCAATAAGACCGAAACGGTCGGCGGCTCATTGGCCGTCGATCTCGCCCGCGATCAGCTTTCCAAGCCGGGCAATGCCTTCCTCGATCTTCTCCTCGTTGCTCGAAGAGAAGCTCATGCGGAAAGTGTTTTCGCCCGAACCATCGGCGAAAAAGGCACGTCCAGGCACGAAGGCCACCTTGACTGTCTCGATCGATTTCGCGAGCAGCTTGGCACCATCCATGCCCTTCGGCAGCGTGACCCAGACAAACATGCCGCCCTCCGGCTTCGTCCAGCTCACGCCCTCGGGCATGTGCTTGGCGAGTGCGGCCAACATCACGTCGCGCCGCTTGCTGTAGGCTGCCCTGATTTTCGCGACCTGAGCGTCGAAACCTCTTTGCGCGACCTGCGCGATCGCAATCTGGTTGATCGTCGAGGAATGCAGGTCGGCGGCCTGCTTCATCAACACCAGCTTGCGGATGACGGGAGCGTTGGCGACGATGAAACCGACGCGAAGCCCCGGCGCAAGCGTCTTCGAGAAGCTGCCGCAATAGATGGTCCGGGTGTGGTTGATGTCGCCCTTCTGGGCGATCTCGAGCGCCAGGATCGGCGGGATCGCCTCGCCGTCATAGCGCAGCGACTGATAGGCCGCGTCCTCGATGATGGCGATGTCCATCTCGTCCGCGAGCTTAATCAGCTTCTCTCGCCCTGCGAGGTCGACGGTCTCGCCGGTCGGATTGGAAAAGTCAGCGGAGAGATAGGCGAATTTTACCTTCCCGCCCGCTTGGGCCGCCTGCGCACGATAGGAATCCGGCGTCCGGTTGCCGTTCGGCGTCAGTTGGTCATAGGCCGGCTCGTAGGCGTTGAAGGCCTGTAGCGCACCGAGATAGGTTGGCCAGGTCACCAGGGCCGTATCGTTCGGCGAAAGGAAGAGCTTGCCGAGATAATCGAGGCCCTGTTGCGAGCCGGAGACGATAAAGACGTTATCGACGCCGCACGGGATGCCGAGCTTGCTCAGCTCGCCGACAAGCCATTCGCGCAACGGCTTATAGCCCTCGCTGACGGAATATTGCAGCGCTGAATTCACCGCCGTGCTGTCGAAAATGTCGGCATAGGCGGCTTTGAATTCCTTGTCGGGAAACAGGGCCGGATCAGGAATGCCACCGGCAAACGAGATGATATCCGGCTGGTCAAGCAGCTTCAAAAGCTCGCGGATTTCCGATGCGCGCATCCGCGAAGAGCGCGTTGCAAAGATGCCGTCCCAATTCAACATAGGGGTTTCCTCGTAATTTTTTGTCTTTAAGGCAGAGAAACACGCAACAAATGATAAGTCAACATTGCTGACCTATTAGTTTGCTACCGTGACAATTTTCCGCAGCCGTCAGTCAAAAAAACGAGATCAATGACCATACCTTTCCCGCCCCTTGCTCCCATCCGGGAGCAAGGCTTGTGCTTGCATGTGAACGCTTGGCTGGTCAGGAGCGGAAGAGGGAAGCAAGCTGCTCCTGGCTTGGAATCTGGCCTTGCGGCGTCAGCTTGTCGACGACACCTGGCAGCACCGTCGAAAGCTGCTTCAGCAGCTCCTGCTCGCTGATACCGGCATGCCGCGCAAGATCGCTGATCGTCTGTGACCCAAGCGCACTTTCGAGGCTTCCCGGTGCGATCGGTTGGTTCTGGCCAGGCTTGACCCAGGAGTCGACCGTGGATCCCTGCCCTGCTTCAGCCAGTTTTCCGAGCAGGCCGCCCAATCCACCGAGGCCGCCCAAACTCCCGAGCAGGCCTCCGTCGTCGCCCGTCTGCGCGTTCGGCTGCTGCTGTTGAGGTGCCGCGTCCTCCGGCGCACCACGACCGCCGAGAAGCTTGCCAACAAGCAACGCGCCGAGCGCGATCATGATCGGCTTCGAGATATTGCCGCCGGGAACGGCGTCATCAAAGATTCCCATGTCATCCTCCTTTTTCAATTTCTCGGCGATAAGAGTAAAGACGCAATATGCAGCCAGCCGAGGCTTGAATTCCCGCATCTTCACTTTAGCTACGAAACGGAAATGGTCGGATTATTCGGCCATTCAAGGAGGGACTTCACAGATGTCTGTTATCGGCTGGATTATTCTTGGATTGATTGCAGGTTTTATTGGCAGCAAGATCGTCAACAAGACGGGCGCGGGCATGCTGATGGACATCGTGCTCGGCATCGTCGGCGCCATCGTCGGCGGCGTGATCTTCACCTTCTTCGGGGCATCCGGCGTCACCGGCTTCAACATCTACAGCCTCGTGGTCGCCGTCATCGGCGCGGTCGTCGTGCTCTGGCTCTACCACGCGGTGAGCGGTCGGCGATCGATCTGATGCTTGTCGGATAATGCCCGTCGGGCGCCGTGCGTCAGTAAAAGCTGGCGCGCGAGCACAGCGATTGAAATGAGCCAGCATGTGCAGCGAAGGCACGTTCTCATTCTATAGACAGAACGCGGCCGACTATGCCGCGCGCAATCGAACGCTTCCCATCCGGCGGCTCGATGCCTTTCTCTCGGCCCTGCCGGCGGGCGGATCGATCATCGACCTCGGCTGCGGTGGTGGTCAGGACAGTGCCTACATGCTGTCGCAAGGCTTTGAGATCACGCCGACGGACGGATCGGCCGAGCTGGCGGCGCAAGCCGAGGCCCTGCTCGAACGCCCTGTGGAGGTGATGCGCTTTGATGAACTCGACGCCGAAGACGCATTCGACGGCGCCTGGGCTGAGGCCTCGCTGTTGCATGTACCGCGCACGGAACTGCCCGGCGTGCTCGAGCGCATCAGACGCGCGCTGAAACCGGGCGGGATATTGCACGCCACGTTCAAGGCCGGCGATGTCGAAGGTCATGACGGCTTCGGGCGCTACTACAATTATCTCTCCGCCGAATTGCTTTCAGGCATGCTGGGCGGCAGCGGTTGGCACCAGATCGTCATATCGGAGGTCGATGGCACCGGCTACGACCGAAAGCCGACACGGTGGCTCGCGATGCGCGCACAAAAATAAAGGCCGGCGCTTTCGCACCGGCCCCCGCAGATCTTGCGATCGCAAAGCCTAGTTGACAGACTTGTCGACCAGCTTGTTCTTACCAATCCAAGGCATCATGCCGCGCAGCTTGGCGCCGACTTCTTCGATCTGGTGGCTGTCGTTCATGCGGCGGATGCCCTTGAAGCGCGAGCCGCCAGCCTTGTATTCCTGCATCCAGTCAGACGTAAACTTGCCGGTCTGGATGTCGTGCAGGACGCGCTTCATTTCAGCCTTGGTTTCAGCGGTAATGATGCGCGGACCGGTGACGTATTCGCCCCACTCAGCCGTGTTCGAGATCGAGTAGTTCATGTTGGCGATACCGCCTTCATAGATCAGGTCGACGATGAGCTTCACTTCGTGCAGGCACTCGAAGTAGGCCATTTCAGGCGCGTAGCCAGCTTCAACCAGCGTTTCGAAGCCGGCGCGGATCAGCTCGACGAGACCGCCGCAGAGAACGACCTGTTCGCCGAAGAGGTCGGTTTCGCACTCTTCGCGGAAGTTGGTTTCGATGATGCCCGAACGGCCGCCGCCAACGCCGCAAGCGTAGGACAGAGCGAGTTCAAGAGCGTTGCCCGAAGCGTTCTGGTGAACGGCAACGAGGCAAGGAACGCCGCCGCCCTTCTGGTATTCGCCGCGAACCGTGTGGCCCGGGCCCTTCGGCGCGATCATGACGACGTCGAGCGAAGCCTTCGGCTCGATCAGGCCGAAGTGAACGTTGAGGCCGTGCGCGAAGGCGATAGCGACGCCATCACGGATGTTGCCGGCGATGTCGGTCTTGTAGATTTCGGCCTGCAGTTCGTCAGGCGTTGCCATCATGATCAGGTCGCCCCACTTGGCGGCATCAGCAACGGTCATGACCTTGAAGCCATCGGCTTCTGCCTTCTTGATGGTCGGCGAGCCGGCCTTGAGAGCGATCGCCACGTTGGCATGGCCGCTATCCTTCAGGTTCAGGGCGTGTGCGCGACCCTGGGAACCGTAGCCGACGATGACGACGTTCTTCGACTTGATGAGGTTGAGATCTGCATCACGATCGTAATAGACGCGCATTTGAATGTCCTTCCCTTTGCTTGTCTTGTTTGACTGTCAGTAAGAGCGAAATCAGCCGATAAGCGGCATCTCCGCGAGAGCTTTTTCCGAGCCGTAGAGCCGCAGGAAGGCGGTCACCGCCTTCTCCGCCTGGCGCGCAGTATCCTTGCTACCCGGCTCGCCGAGCAGCATGCGGACATGGAGGTCGGAAACGATCAGGCCGTAGAGCGTATGATACGCCTCATCGGCATCGTTGAAACGAAGCAACCCGGCACGCTTGCCGGAATCGATCAGCCCCATGGCGCGGCGATCGATCTGGCGCCGACCGCGCTCCAGCAGCAGCTTGCCGAGCTTGGAGCCGTCGCGGTGCGACTGGCCAATCGCGAGGCGATTCAGCGCCAGCGACACATCGCCCGCAAGCACTTCGAGAAGGTCACGCGAGAAGATCACCAGATGGTCATGCAGGGAGGTCGCCGTCAGGCGCTCGCCATTGCGTTCGAAGGTGCGGACCTTGCTCGCCTGGTAGGCGATCATCGCCGAAAGCAGGCCGTCGCGGTCGCCGAACCACTTGTAGAGGCTTTCCTTCGAGCAGTTGGCCGCACGAGCAACGCCCGAGGTCGTCAGAGCCTTTTCGCCGCCGTCCACGAGCAGCCGCAACGCCTGCTCCAGAACAGCGTTCTGGCGCGGCGAAAATTCGCTGGGCTCCAAGTTTTCGACAGACACGACGCAAGCTCCCGATAAGTACCGTACGGTACGGTTCGTGGGCTTTATGCTGCAAACCGAGGTGGGCGTCAAGCAGCATTTTACGAAATCGCGGACCGGAAAACCGGTCCTGAAACAGCATCGTCCACCGAAACAGGTGGACGGGCACACGGTACCGGCCGCAGGCTACTCCGCGGCCACCGGATCGCGCGCCGACTCCACATCCCTCAGTGGTGATAAGCCGTAAAGCCGGCTGTATTCGCGACTGAACTGCGACGGGCTCTGATAGCCCACGCGAAAGCCCGCCGTCCCGACATCCAGCCGATCGACGACCATCAGGCGCCTCGCCTCGTGCAGCCGAAGCTGCTTCTGATACTGGACCGGCGTCATCGCCGTCACCGATTTGAAATGGTGGTGAAACGACGACACGCTCATGTTGACGCGCTCGGCAAGTTCCTCGATCCGCAAGGGCTTGGAGAAATTTCCTCGCAGCCACGCGACCGCGCGAGCAATCTTGTTGCCCTGGTTTTCGGCCATCGCGATGTTGAGAAGGCGCGGGCCATCCGGCCCCATCAGGATACGATAAAGGATCTCCTCGACGATCAAGGGCGCCATCGCGGCGATCTCGTTCGGACGATCAAGCAGTCGCAAGAGCCGCACGGCCGCGTCAAGCAACTCCGGAGGCGCGACGTTGACCGCCATGCCGCGCAGCACGCTGGCATCGGTCGTCTGCCGCGGCACATCGATCCGCCTGAGCAGCGTTGCCAGTGTCTCGCCGTCGATGGCAAGCGCCAGACAAAGATGCGGCTGTTGTTCGCTCGCTTCCGTGACCCTGGAAGCCACAGGCAGGTCTAGGGACGTCAGCAGATAGTCGCCCGTGCCGTAATTCAGCGTATCCGAGCCAAGCCGCAGGCTCTTTGCGCCTTGCAGGACCAGCGCGAAACACGGCCGGTAAGCAGTATGAAGCGGCTGCGTCGGACTGGATCGCCGGCTCAGGAACAGATTATCGATCGGTGTCGCGACCTCACCATCCTCGCAGACAAACCGCGCCGCGATCGAGGCTATTTCCTGGTAAGGACTGAAAGGCAAGGTCATGCGCGGAAATCCGTGTCTCGAAGCAATGGAAGCTGCGTTTATTTAGGACAATGCCGCGCCACTGCAAGAGAGGGATATTCGCGCGATCCTGTGACGGACGCCGCGACGGCCGCGGCAGGCGAAAGCAAACGAGACTTCACGTTCAACGACGCGCCAATGCCATTCCCAACATTAGCGTCTTCCACGCGGGCAACGGACCGCGGTGGACGTTCAAAGAGCTCTCTTGGCCCTACCCCGCCTCTTTATGGTATGCAGGCGGCAGTAAGCCGAACGATGGGAGTTGTCCGCATGAAGTGCCTGCGCATCTATGCCACCCCGGACGGCGAATCGCATTTCGACGAAGTTGAATTGCCGACGACAAAGAGGTCGGTGCATCCCGATGCCGTGCCATTTGACGTTACTGCCAGCTACCCGGCGTCCCGCGTCCGCCTCACCCATATCCCCGCGGGAATGCGAGAGGTTGCCTGGCACACGGTCCCTGAGCCGGTGCTGACCGTCAGGCTGGACGGATCGGTTGAATATGAAACGAGCGACGGAGAGACACGCCACGTCCAGGCCGGCAGCTTCGTGCTGGTGGAAGACACGTATGGCAAGGGCCATCTGTCCCGTCATTCGCCGGAGGCCCAGACCGTCATCTGGATCTCACTGCCAAACGGCCTTGATCTGCCACCTGTATAGTCTCTTTCATCCAGCGCCGACATCAGGAACTGAGACACACGCATCCCACGGCATGAGACCGTTCGCCGATGGCAAACGTCCACGCTCTGGTCGGTTCGTGGTCCACCGCCAGAAGCGGTGAACTCCTCCGCGAGGCAGTGTCAGAACGCGGTGCTGAATCCTACCGTACCCTTGAATCCATTGCTGCCGTCGAAGCGTGTCGCGGCAAGTGCTTCGCCATACAGATTGTACTTGCCGTCGGCCCACCTATAGGTTCCACCGACGCCAACCTCGGCGCCAAGAGACTTCGGCTCGAACTTGGTGACGACGTCCGACACGTTGACACGGGTTCCATCAAGAAAATCGTAGGTCAGGTTGGCGATGGCATAGACATGGCTGTTGTTGGCACTCGCGCCTTCATCATAGTCCACAGCCACCCCGATGCGGCCTTTGGCGCTATCGGCGTCGTCGAGGCTTACGTGCGCATTGAACGGATCGGTGAAGCTGTCGAAGTTCACCGAGTTGTACGAAAACTGCGCCTGGGGAATGATCGACCAGCTGTTGCTGACGGCCATCTTGCGACCGGCTTCGATGCTGACGCCATAGCCATTGCCGTCGTTGCGGTCCACGAGCCTGCCGACTTCGTCAGCGGAGAGATCGGTCGACAGTCGTGCGAGCGTGGCTTGTCCATCGACATAGAAACCGTCGTTGCCGTACCATGTCAGCGTCGCGCCGATGCTGTAGCTGTCGGTATCGTTGTCCCCGTTCCCGATTGGCGAGATGACGTTGGCGTGCGTCTGGCTGTACTGAACGTTCAGGCCACCGATCAGCAGTCCCTTGTCGGATTCACAGAGCAACCCGTCGATACCGACCTGCACCAGATAGTGGTTGCTATCGTAGGACGAGCCCGTGGTCGAGCTGCCCTCCTGCGGCCGGCTTTGGGCGTTGACGGGGTCGATAATCACGCGGCTTGGCCGAGTTGGCCGCCAGATATCTGCTTTCGGCTTAGGGCCACCGTTTTGTGTCGGCAGCGCTCGTGGTCAAAGCCGGACATTTGCAGGATCGTGCAAGAAGCTAGGAGGATCGCTCTAACGCCGATGGCAGTCCATGCGGCATAAGTCTCATCATCAGATTCCCGACCACAAACAGATGGAGTTCTCCCATGGCTATTGCAAAAGGCTATGCCGCGACCGACGCGTCGAAACCTCTGACGCCCTTTACCTTCGAGCGTCGCGAGCCGAACGCCGATGACGTCGTCATCGACATCAAGTTCGCCGGCATCTGCCACTCGGACATTCACACCGTTCGCAACGAATGGAGGAATGCCGTTTATCCGATCGTGCCGGGCCACGAAATCGCCGGCATCGTTTCGGCTGTCGGTGCCAACGTCACCAAGTTCAAGGTCGGCGATCACGTCGGCGTCGGTTGCTTCGTTGACAGCTGCGTCGGCTGCGCCACCCGCGATCTCGACAACGAGCAGTACATGCCCGGCCTCGTCGGCACCTACAACAGCGTCGAAGCCGACGGCAAGACGGCAACGCAAGGCGGCTATTCCGACTCGATCGTCGTCAAGGAAGGCTATGTCCTGTCGATCCCCGAAAACCTGCCGCTCGATGCCTCCGCGCCCCTCCTGTGCGCCGGCATCACCCTCTACTCGCCGCTGAAGCACTGGAATGCCGGCCCCGGCAAGAAGGTCGCGATCGTCGGCATGGGCGGTCTCGGACACATGGGCGTAAAGCTTGGTGCGGCCATGGGCGCGGATATCACCGTTCTCTCGCAGTCGCTCTCCAAGAAGGAAGACGGACTGAAGCTCGGCGCCAAGGAATATTACGCAACGAGCGATGCCGCGACCTTCGAGAAGCTCGCCGGCACCTTCGACCTGATCATCTGCACGGTCAGCGCCGAGGTTGACTGGAATGCCTATCTCGGCCTGCTGAAGGTCAACGGTTCTATGGTCGTCGTCGGCGCTCCTGAGAACCCGATCCCGGTCCACGCCTTCTCGCTGATCCCGGGCCGCAAGAGCCTGTCGGGCTCGATGATCGGCTCGATCAAGGAAACCCAGGAAATGCTGGATTTCTGCGGCGAGCACAACATCGTCTCGGAGATCGAGAAGATCAACATCCAGCAGGTCAACGAAGCCTACGAACGCGTTCTGAAGAGCGACGTTCGCTACCGCTTCGTCATCGATATCGCATCGCTGGCAGCCTGAGGCTGCCAAGCGCCCCAAAAACCTGGGCGGCTCGCAAGAGCCGCCTACCCCTCGTCGCGCATCGTTTCCCTTTGCGTGATCAGCCGGGCGCTATGCTGGCCGCTGAGATAAATCCATAGCCAGCTCCACGCGACCGCAAAACGCGAACGCGTTCCGATCAGGAAGTAGATATGGGCAAGGCCCCATATCCACCATGCCAACCATCCCTTCAGCTTGATCTTGCCGAAATCCACGATAGCAGCACTTTGTCCGATCGTGGCAAGGCTTCCCTGGTGCCGGTAGCGGAACGCCGGTGGCGGCGCCTTTCCGGCCAGTCGTGCGCGGATGACCCTGGCGGCATAGCCACCCTGCTGTTTGGCGGCAGGCGCGATGCCCGGCACCGGCGTGCCGTTGTCCCTCATGACCGAGGCGGTATCGCCGATCACGAACACCTCCGGCAAACCAGGCGCCGTCAGGTCCTTTTCGACGATCGCGCGTCCCGCGCGGTCAGCCGGAATATCCAGCCAGCGCGCCGCCGGCGACGCCTGCACGCCGGCAGCCCAGACGATCGTCCTAGAACCAATGAACTCTTCTCCGATCTTGACGCCATCGACCGAGCATTCGGTCACCGCCTTGCCGAGACGCACCTCGACGCCAAGGTCCTCCAGCGCCTTTTGCGCATAGGCCGAGAGCTCCTGCGCGAAGCTCGGCAGCACGCGGGGCCCTGCTTCCACGAGGATCACCTTGGTTGTCCTGGTGTCGATGTTGCGAAACTCCTTCGGCAATGTCTTGTGCGCCAGCTCCGCGATGATGCCGGCAAGCTCCACGCCGGTCGGCCCGGCACCAACGATCGTGAAAGTCAGCAGCGCGGCACGCGCGGCCGCGTCGGTGGTGGTCTCGGCGCGTTCGAAGGCCAGCAGGACGCGGCGACGGATCGTCGTTGCATCCTCCAGCGTCTTCAGGCCTGGCGCCACCGGCTCCCAATCGTCCCGGCCGAAATAGGCATGCGTGGCGCCGGTGGCGAGAACGAGCGTATCGTAATGCAAGGCCGTTCCGTCGCGCAGCTTCACGTCCTTCACCACCGTATCGACAGCAGATACCTCGCCGAGCAGGGTCGTCACCTCGGGCCGGTCGCTGTAGAGATGGCGGATTGGCCACGCGATCTCGGAGGTCGATAGAATGGTCGTCGCGACCTGGTAGAGAAGCGGCTGGAAAAGGTGATGGTTACGCCGATCGACCAACGTGATCCGTACGCCGGCGCCCTTCAGACCGTTCACCAGTTGAAGGCCACCGAAGCCGCCACCGACAACGACGACGTGGTGCTCGCTCATGATCTGCCCTTTCGCTCAATACGCACGAGGATTAGTCCTTGATCGAACACAGTTTTCAACCGCCGTTTAGGCATAGCTCATCTGCACTTGCGCAGGAACGGCTGGCGGGCGATGGACTGCGCTGCCATTTTGCCTTTCAATGGCGACAACGCAGAAACGCGCGACAACCGGCGCGTATTCAGCACAACAAAATGCCATGGGAGTACCACCGGATGCAGACAATCGGCCTCATCGGCGGCATGAGCTTCGAAAGCTCGGCCGTCTACTATCGCTTGCTCAACGAGATGGTGCGCGAGCGCCTTGGCGACCTCGCCTCGGCCGAATTGCTGCTCTATTCCGTCAACTTCGAAGAGATTGTCGTGATGCAGAAGGCTGGCGATTGGGCCGGCGCGGCCGCGCGGCTCGGCGATGTCGCGTCGCGCCTGGAGACCGCTGGCGCCGCCTGCATTCTCATCTGCAGCAACACCATGCACCTCGTCGCCGATGAAGTCGCGGCGCGTGTCTCAGTGCCCTTCCTCCATATCATCGACGAGACGGCAGCATCGCTGAAGGCCGCCGGCTGCAAACGACCATTGCTCCTTGCTACCCGCTACACCATGGAACACGGCTTCTATACCGATCGCATGCAGCGCCTCGGCCTCGATATCGCGGTCCCTGAAGCAGCCGATCGCACGACCGTCCACGACATCATCTTCAACGAACTCTGCGTCGGCAAGGTCCTGGAAAGCTCGCGTGAAAAGTTGATGCGCATCATCGAACGCGAGCGCGCCGCAGGTGCCGACAGCATCATCCTGGGATGCACCGAGATTTGCCTGATCCTCGATCCGGACAATCTGCCCCTGCCCGGATTCGATACGACAAAGATCCACGCAACGGCCGCAATCGATTTCGCATTAAGGCAAACGACAGCGGCTTAAGTCCAATTTTATTTGACTCAGTCAACTAATTGCATGACAAAGTCTCCCATCAGGAGATCTTTGCCATGCCCGATTCCGCCCTCATCGAAACCGTTCGCGACTTCAACCGCTTCTACACCAACTTCCTCGGTGTCCTGAACCGAGCCTATCTCGACACGCCGTTCACCCTCACGGATGCGCGGGTGCTCTTCGAGATCGGCTCCCGGAACGGCGTCAGCGCCTCTGTCTTGACGCGCGACCTCCAGCTCGACGCTGCCTATCTGAGCCGTATCCTCAAGCGTTTTCGCGGCGAAGGACTGATCGAGACGGCATCCGATCCTGATGACATGCGAAGCCAGATCATCAGTGTCACCGATAAGGGACGCGATCAATTTCAGGAGCTTGGAAGGCGCTCGAATGTCCAGATCGCCGAGCGCTTCGACACGCTTGCGGCGGGGGCACCGCAAAGCATCGTCACCGCCATGACCACGATCCGCGCACTGCTGGAACCGAACGCCGCGCCGCCGGCGGCGATCCTCCGTCCACACCGCGCCGGCGACATGGGCTGGATCGTACAGAGCCAGGCGAAAGCCTACACGGAGGAATACGGCTGGGACATGCGCTTCGAAGGACTGGTTGCGGACGTGGCCGGCAAGTTTCTGACCAACTTCAATCCGGCCATGGAATATTGCTGGATCGCCGAGCGCGCTGGCGTCAACATCGGCTCTGTCCTGATCGCCAACGGCGGCGACGGCATCGCCAAGCTTCGGCTGCTCTATGTCGACAAGGCAGCGCGCGGCCTTGGGCTTGGCAAGACGCTGGTCGATGAATGCATTCGCTTCGCCAAGGCAAGGCAATATCGCCAGCTATCGCTGTGGACGAACGACATCCTCCACGCGGCCCGCGGCATCTACGTCAAGGCAGGCTTCCGCCTTGTCTCCGAAGAGAGACATTGCATGTTCGGCCGCGAGGAAAACGGCCAGACCTGGGTTCTGGATCTGTAATCCGCACTCGGCTCGAAAGCTTCGCTTGATTTGGAAACGAACATTCCCTAATTAAGTCGTCATGACGACCGAAACTCTTGAATCAAAGAACCGAGCACGTGGCCGCCCGCGCGAATTCGATGCGGATGCCGCGCTGGACAAGGCGCTTGCCGTCTTTTCCGAGCGCGGCTACCACGCCGCCTCCATCAGCGAACTGACCGAAGCGATGGAACTCGCCTCCGGCAGCGTCTACAAGGCGTTCAAGGACAAGCGTGGCATCTTTCTTGCCGCCTTCGATCGCTACCGAAAGGTCCGGCGCAGCATCCTCGATGCGCGATTGGCAACGGTTGAGACTGGCCGCGAGAAGGTCCGCGAAGTCCTTGCCTACTATGCCGCCTCCTCCCATGGCGAATCCGGCCGGCGCGGATGCCTTGTCGTAGGCAGCGCCAACGAACTGGCGATTTTCGATGAGGAAGCTGCCGAACGTGTCGCTGCGGCCTTTGATGCCAATGAAAAACTGATCCTGGATCTTGTTTGGCTCGGCCAGGCGGACGGCTCGATTTCCTTAGCCATCGACAGCGAGACGACCGCCCGCGCGCTACTGTGCCTGACGAAAGGCATGCGCGTCGTCGGAAAGACCGGGCGCACCGAGAACGACATGGCAAATGTTGCCGAGGCAGCCATGAGGCTTCTGGGGTGACCATTTCATCACGCGAGCGCCCCCTCCCGCTCGCCGACACACCGACAATCTGATCCTCCCATCGGAGTCCTAGCATGAGCCTATCTGCCACAACGCGCGAAGCCGTCACCCCCCAGTCGATTTCGCCCCTGATGACATTCCTGTTTGCCGCGGCCTGCGGCCTGGTTGCCGCCAACCTCTACTATGGCCAGCCGCTCGCAGGCCCGATCAGCGCCTCGCTCGGCTTCAGCCCGGCGGCAACGGGGTTGATCGTGACCCTGACGCAGATCGGCTATGGCCTCGGCCTGTTGCTTATCGTCCCGCTCGGCGACCTTCTGGAAAACCGCAAACTCGTCCTGACGCTGATCGCCGTCTCCGCACTGGCTCTCGTCGGTGCGGGATTGGCGTCGACGCCGATGATGTTTCTTGCCGCTTCGCTTTGCATCGGCCTGGCATCGGTTGCTGTGCAGGTACTTGTTCCCTTCGCGGCCAACATGGCGCCCGACGCCACGCGCGGCAGGGTCGTCGGCAACGTCATGAGCGGCCTTCTCTGTGGCATCATGCTTGCGCGCCCCTTCGCGAGCTTCCTGGCCGAAGCGACCTCCTGGCACACGGTCTACTTCGCAACGGCAGCGATCATGGTCCTGCTGGTAGCGATCCTGCGCGTCAAACTGCCGGTTCGCGTTCCCCACACCAAGCTGAGCTATGGCGAGCTGCTTGCCTCAATGGCTCACCTCGCCCTCCACTCCCGAGTCTTGCAGCGCCGCGCGCTCTATCAAGCCGGGATGTTCGGCGCCTTCAGCCTGTTCTGGACGACGACGCCGCTGCTTCTGGCCGGCCCGGAGTTCGGTCTGTCTCAGAACGGGATTGCGCTGTTTGCCCTGGCCGGCGCCGCCGGCGCCATCGCCTCGCCGATCGCCGGACGTCTTGCCGATCGTGGCCTGACGAAGATTGCCTCGGCCCTCGCCATGCTGCTCGGAATGACCGCGTTCCTCATCGGCCACTTTGCCGCCGATGGTTCGATGGCAGCCCTGCTTCTGCTCACGGCTGCAGCAATCCTGCTGGACTTCGGCGTCACCACCAATCTCGTTGTCGGTCAGAGAGCGATCTACGCAATCAGCCCCGAACACCGAAGCCGCCTCAATGGGCTCTTCATGGCGACGTTCTTTGCCGGAGGCGCCTTCGGCTCGGCGATCGGCGGCTGGGCGTTCGCCACTGGCGGCTGGGCAATGACGGCCTGGATCGGCCTGTGCTTCCCCACCTTCGCCTTCCTGCTGTTTCTGACGGAAGGCCGCCAGCTGAAGGCGGCTTAGGCTTCAGCTGAATCGAAGCGCAGACGCGCGGAGCGAACCGCATCATGGTTCGCCTCCGCCCAGTTCAGCAACAGGGCCAGCGTTCCATACAGCGATCGACCGAGATCCGTCAGGCGATACTCGACGCTCGGCGGCTTGGTTGGAAACACCTCACGCTCGACGTAACCGTCACGCTGCAGATCGCGCAGCGTCTGTGTCAGCATCCGCTGCGAAATATCCGGGATCATCCGTCGCAGCTCGCCAAAACGATAGGGGCGCTGCGACAGCGCCTCCAGCATCAGCGTCGACCACTTCCCGCCAATCTGCTGCATCATGTCCCTTACGGGGCAGTTGTTGAAGTCGAGCGCGCTCAGGTCGACCTCACGCCGGATCCTTGCCTCGGACTTGCTCTTCAGATTGACGACTGCGCCACCCATGCGTGGTTCCCTTTTGGTAACGTATGGCCCAAAAACTGCCTGCTTTACAGCGTCGCGTCAATTCCTATTCTAGTGCTAGTCTCTTTTTGAGACCACAAAGCGAACCTAGAGGCAATCACATGAGCGACACCATTCTCGTTACCGGCGCAGCCGGCCAGCTCGGCCAGCGTGTCATCCACCACCTGCTCGAAACCTACAAGGTTCCGGCGGCCAAACTCGTCGCCGCCACGCGCGATCCCGCCAAGCTTGCGGACCTTGCCGCCAAGGGCGTCGCCACCCGCAAGGCGGACTTCGACGACGCAGCAACGCTTGAAGCGGCATTCCAGGGTGTCGACCGGCTGCTGATCATCAGCACAGACGCACTTGCTGTACCGGGTCAGCGCCTGAAGCAGCACACGGCCGCCGTGAGCGCCGCCGTCAAGGCCGGCGTAAAGCACATCGCCTACACCTCGATGCCGTCGCCGGACAAGTCGCTGGTGACCTTTGCTCCGGACCACCTGGGAACAGAGAACGCGATCAAGGCAAGCGGCCTAGCCTACACGATCCTTCGCGACGCATGGTACATGGACAACTACCTGCATGGCATGCCGCACAATCTGCAGTCCGGCACGTGGTACACGTCCAGCGGTGACGGCAAGGTACCAAACATTTCTCGTGAAGATTGCGCGCTTGCGATTGCAGCAGCCCTGGCGTCGGGCTCCAGCGACAGCGCCACCTATACGCTGACGGGCTCGGAATCGCTCAACGCCAACCAGATCGCAGCCATCGTCGCCGAGGCTGCCGGCAAGCCACTTGCGGCTGTGGCGGTCACCGACGAACAGCTTGGACAGGGCATGCGCGGCGCAGGTCTTCCCGATTTCGTCGCCGATATGCTGGTATCCGCCGATGCCAACATCCGTGCCGGCAACTTCGACCTTGTGACCAGCGACTTCACCAAGCTCACGGGCAAGCAACCCGAAACGCTGAAGGCCTTCTTCGTGGCGCACAAGGCCGCCCTGATCGCCTGATTTTTGACAGCGCCCGCCCTGCACAGCATGGGCGGGCGTTGACCCTATGCTAGATCTTCTGTCCGCAGGCTCGGCAGAAGCGCCGCACCGTTTCGGCCATGCCATATTCGAGTGCATCGGCGGTCAAACCGTGACCGATCGACACTTCGGCAAGCTTCGGAATGCGCTTCACAAGCGGCGGAAGATTGGCAACTGTCAGATCGTGCCCGGCATTGACGCCCAATCCAAGCGCAAGTGCCGCATCCGCGGTCTTCCCAAGCGCTTCGAGGATCGGCCCAGCCCGCTCCGGCGCGTCGTAGCAGCCGCCATAGGGTCCGGTGTAGAGTTCGATTCGGTCCGCGCCCACCGCCTTGGCAATCGCCACGGCCTCGGCGTCGCCGTCGCCATCGGCAAACAGCGACACGCGGGTTCCTGTCTTCTTCAGGCGCGCGATGACATCGGTCAGCAGATCGCGATGCTTGCGGAAATCCCAACCGTGGTCGGAGGTCGCCTGTGACGGATCGTCAGGCACCAGCGTCACCTGTTCCGGTGCGGCACTGGCGCAGAGTTCCAGAAACTCCTCCGTCGGATATCCCTCGATGTTGAATTCGGCATTTGGGAACTCGTCATCGATCAGGTTGCGAATTACAGGCAGATCGGAGAAGCGGATATGCCGCTGGTCCGGCCGTGGATGCACCGTCAAGCCGCTTGCCCCTGCCTTCAACGCTATTCGCCCGAGATGCTCGACACTCGGCCAAGGAAGGTCGCGGCGATTGCGCAGCATGGCGACGGCATTGAGATTCACGGAAAGGGTTGTCGGCATTGGTGTTTCCATTGAAGCGATGGCTGCACCGCTTTTAAGCCAATGCAACGCTCGGGGCCAACGAGATTCATGCATGAGTGCATGTGAATTTCTGATGACCGGGCGCAAACGTCCCCGACGCGACGGATGGAAGTAGTATCCGTTCGATTTTCGGAGATTAAACGATTAAAATACAAACACCTGCGCAACCAAAGCAAACATTCCGGCACGGACTGCAATCAGCCGATTACATTGCCATCCAAATTAGAAGTCACTATTTTTAAGACTAACAAAAGGTATCCGGCACGGGTAATCTGAACACAATGCAACAGAGAAATACGCGACCGTTGCTTCGAAGAACAAAATAGTACGCCTAGAGGAAAACCCCACTCGACCGCGTTCCTTTCGTCGCAGTGTGTGAGCTGCACGAAGTGCACAACAGGAGGGTTCATGGCAGACAGTTTCAAGCAGACGCTTACTCAGGGGTCGCAAGGCGCTCCGCCGCGTCCTCGAGCAAAAATGCCGTTTCTGCCGTTCATTGCCCTGCCGCGGGAACTACCGCCGGGTCGCGTGCCGATCGCGGACATGGCAAATGCGTTTGGGGTGACGCACAGGACATTGCACTTCTACGAGGAAAAGGGGCTGATTTCCTCGAGCAGGATCGGGCTGATGCGGGTCTACGACGCGTCCGAAGTCATGCAGATGGCCGTGATCAACGTCTGTCGTGAGACCGGCATGGCCGTCGCGGTCATCCAGGAACTGATGAACGAGCTTTGTGCGGTGGAATCACAGCACACCGCCGAAGCCGTGTTTCGCTCGGCACTTGCGGCCCGCAAGCGGGAACTGAGCGCGGAGATGTCAACACTACATCGCCAGCTGCAGCAGGTCGCCGAACTGCTGGATAGCAACTCGGAAGATGATGGTCCGCACAACGACAATGCGGCCGAGCAGGCTCTGACCGATCAGGAGCTTCGCTGCCTTGCACTGATGGCCGAAGGGCTATCGACGCAAAAGATCGGACGCCACCTCGATCTCAACGAGGGCGAAGCAAAGTCCATCGAAGCATCGATCATCACCAAACTCCGGGCGAACAACCGGTTTCAGGCCATTACCAAGGCCGTTCTGCTCGGGGTGGTCCAAGTCTGACGTTCCGCAACCCTTGAAGCGGCCGCCACCGCATCAAACTCCTAGCGAACGATTGTCAGCGTTTCCGCTGCACGCGTGATGGCCGTATAGAGCCAGCGCTCCCGGGTGTCTCGAAACGCCCAGCTTTCATCGAACAGAACAACATTGTTCCATTGCGAACCCTGCGCCTTGTGCACGGTCAGCGCATAGCCATAGTCGAACTCGTCGTAGCGCTTGCGGGTATTCCACGGAATTTCCCCCTCGACATCCTCGAAGGCCTGCTTGAGCAGCTTGATCTTGGCTGCACCGCGATCCATGTCGTCGTCCTCGGGACGGATCAGCAAGTTGATGCCGGGCTTCGTCGTCTCCCGGGAGGAGGTCATTACCTGCCATAGCGAACCGTTGAGCAGTCCCTTCGCCGGGTCATTGCGCAGGCACACGAGCTTGTCGCCGGTCTGCGGATAGTCAGCCGTGAAGCCCTTCAACTCGCGCAGGCGCTGATTGTAGCGGCGGCGCGTCCGATTGGTTCCGACCAGAACCTGATCCGCATCCAGCACCAGTGACTGCGTCACGTCGTTCTTGGAAATCACCTTCGCGGTGCCATAGTCGCCATGGGCGATCTCATTGCCCTCACGCACCTGCATCGCAAGCTTGATGATCGGGTTGTCGCGCGCCTGGCGGTGAATGTCGGTTAGCAGGTAGTCGGGATCCTGGTTGGTGAAGTAGCCGCCGCCGGAAACGGGCGGCAGCTGCCCGGGATCGCCGAGAACGAGGATCGGCGTACCGAAACTCATCAGGTCCTTGCCGAGCGCCTCGTCCACCATCGAGCATTCATCGACGATGATCAGCGCGGCTTTCGCAACCGGGCTCTGCCGGTTGATGGAAAACATCGGCGCGATCGACGTCTTGCCCGTCTCTTCGTCCTCGACCGCCTCCTCGCCGCGAGGGCGATAGATCAAGGAATGAAGCGTCTTGGCATTGCTGGCGCCTCTGGAACGCAGGACCTGCGCCGCTTTGCCGGTGAACGCCGCAAACAGCACATCGCCGTCGACATGTTCGGCGAAATGCCGCGCAAGCGTGGTCTTCCCCGTTCCGGCATAGCCGAACAGGCGGAAAATCGGTGACTTCCCCTCCTTCAGCCATTTGGAAACGGCCTTCAGGGCGTCATCTTGTTGCGGAGCGAATTGCATGGTCAGCGACTTGGCAGGATTCGCTTGGGATAGGCAACTCAAAAACTCCCGAGATGCCGGGAATAAAATGGCCCTCGCCCGTGTCTCATGTCCGGCAACGCAAGAAAGCCTGCCCTAACGTGTGAGGAGAAAACCATGAAGTCCCTAACCACGCTGATCGTATTGGCTGCGCTGTCAGCCGCTGCAACGCCCGCTTTCGCCGACGCTCCGGTCAAGACCGTCGATTCCGCCAAGGGCAAGGTCCTGGCCGGCGAAAACGGCATGGCGCTCTACACCTTCAAGAAGGATACGATGGGCGTATCCAACTGCTACGACGATTGCGCCAAGGCATGGCCTCCGCTGCTGGCAGTTGGCAATGTGAAGGCAGAAGGGGCATACTCGCTCATCGAACGCAAGGACGGGACCAGGCAATGGGCCAAGGATGGCATGCCGCTCTATTTCTGGGTCAAGGACAAGAAGATGGGCGATGTCACTGGTGATGGCTTCAAGGATGTTTGGGATGTTGCAAAGCCTTGAGCGGCGGACGGGGCGACGCGCATGAAGCCACCCGCTTCTGAAAGCTTCGAGGGCCAGGTCCTGGCCCTCCTCCCGTCGCTAAGGCGCTATTCCAGGAGCCTGACGCGCTCCGATAGCGACGGCGAAGACCTGCTGCAGGATTGTGTCGAAAAGGTCCTTGCCCGGCGCGGCCAGTGGCGTGGCCTCAACCTGCGCGGCTGGGTCCTGACGATCATGACGAACCTCTACCGCAACGGGCGTCGCAAGAACACCGCCAACGCATTTGTGGACATGGACGGGGCGGAGAACCTGGCAGCTGTGGAACAACCATCGGACCCGCTCGAGCGCTCCCGGCTGGAAGGCGCGTTGAACGCCCTGTCGGAGGAAAACCGGGCGGTGCTCATGCTCGTCGTCATGGAGGGCTACACCTACCAGCAGGTGGCCGACATGCTCGACATCCCGATCGGAACCGTCATGTCCCGCCTGTCGCGTGCCCGCCAGAAGATCGCGGAGCAATTGCGCGCGGACAATATCATTGCGCTTCGGAGACCGAAATGAACGAACCGATCCCCACCGTGACCGAAGCGGACCTCCACGCCTATGTCGACGGCCAACTGCCGGAGGCAGCACGCGCACGTGTCGAAATCTGGCTGCGCGACAATCCCGACGAGGCTAGCAAGGTCGCCACGTGGCGGGTGCAGAACGCCGAAATCCGCACGCTGTTCGCAGGCTTCGAGACAAGCAAGGACAGCGATGTCGCCCTCGTCGCGCGCCGGCGTTTCGCTATCGTCTGGCCAAGGTACTCGGCGATCGCCGCCTGTGCGCTCCTCCTTTTCGGACTCGGCGCGCTGAGCGGCTACTATGGGCCGCAAATCTTCGACAAGCCGGAGCTTCAACTGACCGAGGTTCAGACGTTTCCACAGGAGGCCCAGAACGCGTTTCTGGTCTATGCCGGCGAAGTCAGACATCCGGTGGAAGTCTTTGCCAACGAAGAGGCGCATCTGGCGACCTGGCTCGGCAAGCGTCTGAACATTCCCGATCTCAAGGTGCCGAATCTGCAGACCGTCGGCTTCCATCTTGTCGGCGGTCGTCTGCTGCCGGTCGACGGCAGACCCGGCGCGATGTTCATGTACGAGGATCAGGCTGGCGAGCGGCTGACTGTTCTCGTCGGGCGTAACCCTGCCAACCGCACGACGAGTTTCCGCTTTGCTTCAGCGGACAATGTCGAGACGTTCTACTGGATCGATGGCGAACTAGGCTATGCCGTGACCGGCGAGATAGCCCGCGACACGTTGAGAAAAGTGGCCGAAGAATGCTACCGGCAGTTCCCTTCCTGACCCCTAGCGAAGCGGGTCGTTGGCAAGCTCTATCGGGCGACCGTGCGGTGTCGCCTCCGCCGCGCGTTGCCAGCTACGCTGCAGGGCTAGAAGCGCGTCGGCATCGGCAATGCCGCGCTCGACCAGAACGGCAGACAAGGCCGCAACCCAGCAGTCGAAATAGTCACTGCCGTCCACCGCGCGCCCCGGCTTGTGCAGCTCCCGAGACAGGTTCTCCGCCCATTCGTTCCAGCTGAACAGGCCACGCTCGTGCAGATGCACGGTCATCGCAAAGGCTTCCGCCGCCCACGGCTCCGGAAAGACCGGCTCGCCGTCAGCCGAGATCGGCAGCTGTGGCGATTGCGCCAGCGGCGATGAGATTTCACACCGGCTCAAGGTAGCTCTCCCATGCATCAATCGAAACGCTGAGCGAGGGATCGGCGCCCTCGCCCCAGATCTCACCACCATCGAAGACGACGGTATAGACCCATTGAGGGTTCTCGCCCTTGCCATGTGCATTGTCGTCGGGAAAGACGAACGAGCCCTGCACCGCCTCCACGACCCCGGATTTGGCGCGCGCATAGCGGGGCAGTCGCGTGTGGCCGGTTGGATTGAAGTTCTTCGTCCGAACTCTGTCGCCGACTGCAAAGTGCGGCAGTGTCTCGACCGGCCGGTCGCAGGGACCGCCTTTCGCAAGCACGCCTGCGACCATATCGGCCTTGAGTACACGCTTGGGGCTTACGCCCTCGCTCTGCTTGTGGCCGGCTTCGATCTCGCCGTCCGCGACGAAGCCATGGCGCTTCAGCAGCACTTCGAGCGCCCGGATCCAGACCTCGTAGTAGCTGGCGGCAAGGTAATCCGCAGGCGGAATGTTTTCCCGCGCATGGCGGCTTTCGTCGATGTTCCACGCGCCGAACGCGCCGCAGGACAGCGTTACGCCAAGTGCCCGCTTTTCCCAATCCGCATGGAAATAAGGTTCATCCTTTTCGGGAGCAACAGGACCGAAACCCATCTGTCCGCCCAGATCGTGAGGACCGTTCATGCCGGGCCTCCGGGGGCTGCCGCGACACCGGTGCCGATCATCGCGTCGCGACTGACGAGATTTGTCAAACTCTCCTCGCTCCAGCCATCGGTGCCATCAGGCCGCTCGGGAATAACGAGATATCGCAATTCGGCCGTCGAATCCCATACGCGGATCTTCTTGCTCTCCGGCAAGGCGACACCGAACTCGGCCAACACGCCGCGCGGATCGATCACAGCGCGCGACCGGTATGCCGGCGCCTTGTACCAGACCGGCGGCAATCCGAGCACGGACCACGGGTAGCAGGAGCAAAGCGTGCAGACGACGAGATTGTGGGTATCGTCCGTATTGAACACCGCGCGCATGTGCTCGCCCTGACGACCGGTATAGCCGAGGCTCGCAATCGCGGCCGTCGCGTCGCGCTTCAGCCACTCGGCGAAATCCGGATCGCTCCAGGCCTTGGCGACGACACGTGCACCGTTGCGCGGCCCGACTTTGGTCTCGTAGGTCTCCACGATCGCATCGAGCGCCGCAGGATCGATCAGGCCCTTCTCGGTCAGAACCGTCTCAAGCGCCCTCACCCGCGCCTGCATGTCGGAGTAATGATTGTCGTGGTGATGGTCGTGATCATGGTGATGATCGTGATCGTGGCGGTGGTCATCATCGTGCACGAGAATAGTCCTCCGAAGTGGCGCCTCATTCTTAGGCCGACGCGGAGACACTGCCAAGACCTCCTATGCGCATGCAACTTTTCGGATAGTCTCGGTGCCAGCCATCGATCCCACTATTTTAGCATCGGCCAGAGGCTTAGCGCCAAAAGTACCGCCATGGTTATATTGAACCATTTCAGCCGCACCGGGTCTGACAGCCATTCGCGCAGCGCCGAGCCGAAACCCGCCCAGGTGGAAACGCTCGGCACGTTGACCAACGCGAAGGCAGCGCCAACCATGAGCACGCTCGCGAAGTAGATATTGGGAATGGTGTAGGTCGCCATGGCCGTGACGGCCATGACCCAAGCCTTCGGATTGACCCACTGGAACGCGGCAGCCGACACGAAGGACATCGGCTGTGCAGCGCTCTTTCCTTCGCTCAGCGAGCGCGATGTGGCGATCTTCCAGGCGACCCAGGCGAGATAGGCCCCGCCGGCGAATTTCAGCACCGTGTACAATACCGGCACCGTATGCAGGAGCGCGCCAAGCCCCAATCCAACGCCCAACAGCAGAGAGAAGAAACCGGCGCCGATGCCCAGCATATGCGGAATGGTCCGGCGAAAGCCGAAATTCACGCCCGACGCAAACAGCATCATGTTGTTCGGCCCCGGCGTGATCGACGTCGTAAAGGCAAACAGAAAGAGGGCCAGAAAGGTATCCAGCGGCATGGGGCCTCCCGAACCCGCAATTCATGCAGCGGGTCTTGTTGATTTAGGTCAGCCTATTTGACCTATATTCGAGATGCCACGTTTGCATTGTCACGGTGACAGGTTTGGTCGAAAGATAGCTGCGACTCCAAACTTGTTCGGAAAAACGGGCCACGCGATGCAAGACGATCCTATCCCCACCACGCTGCTGCCAAACGGCAGGGAAGTTCCTGTCCTCGGTCAGGGAACCTGGAACATGGGCGAAAACCGCAGTGAGGCACGGCAGGAAATCGAAAGCCTGCGGGCCGGTCTCGATCTTGGCATGACGCTGATCGACACGGCGGAAATGTATGCCGAAGGCGGAGCGGAGAAGATCGTCGGCGAAGCGATCCGCGGCCGCCGCGACGACGTCTTCCTCGTCAGCAAGGTCTATCCCTGGAATGCCAGCCGCAAGGGCACGATCGAGGCCTGCGACAACAGCCTGTCGCGCATGGGAACAGACCGCATCGATCTCTATCTCCTGCACTGGCGCGGCGATCATCCGCTCGCCGAAACGGTCGAGGCCTTCGAGGAACTGAAGGTCGCGGGCAAGATCGGCGCCTGGGGCGTCTCCAACTTCGATACATCAGACATGGAAGAACTGCTTGCCGTCCCCTCAGGAGAAAACGTGGCCGCCAATCAGGTGCTCTACAATCTCGCGCGCCGTGGCATCGAGTTCGACCTTCTGCCCTGGTGCCAGCAGCGCAACATCCCCGTCATGGCTTATTCGCCTATCGAGCAGGGCCGCATCCTGCACAATCCCGAACTGATCCGCATCGCCAAGGCCAATCAGGCGACGCCAGCGCAAGTGGCGCTTGCCTTCCTACTGGAACGCGACGGCGTGATCGTCATTCCGAAGACGGCGAATGCCGCCCGCGCCGCGGAGAACCGTGAGGCCGTCTCACTGGATATCACCGACGAGGATTGGGCAGCACTCGACGCCGCCTTCCCGCCGCCCGCACGAAAGAAGCCGCTGGAAATGCTGTGATTCCCGGCGGCCTTCTGCCCGTTTAGATCACGGCCAGGCCCTCGGCTAGGAGCGCCTTCTGAACCGAAGGGCGAGATCGCACGCGCTCGTACCAGGCCTGCAGGTTGCGCAGGCCATCGAAATGGATGTCGGCCCTGATATAGCTGGTCAGCCATGACGCTTGTCCCCAACCGGTGAGTGCGAAGAGGTAGGCGTCCGCAACGGTAAAGGTGTCGCCCGCCAGATAAGGGCGACCCGCCAGCTCCCTGTCCATGAACGCATAGCGGTCTTCGAGCTTCGGCTTGGCAGTCTCGACATACTTGCCGGCAAGTCGCGCATAGAGCAGCGGAATGAACCCCTTGTGGATTTCCGAGGTCAGGAAGCTCAACCATTGCTGAAGCTTGTAGCGCGCGATCGTGCCGTTCGCGGGCGCCAATCCGAGCTCCGGCTTCAGATCGGCAAGATACTGAACGATCGCCGGCCCTTCCGTCAGGATCGTGCCGTCATCGAGTTCCAGCGCTGGCACATAGCCGAGTGGATTGATCTCCTGGAAATTCCCGTCGATCCCGAAGCTGTGCTTCTTGTTGTCGACCAGCACCAGTTCGATATCGATGCCGAGCTCGTTGAGCACGATATGCGGTGCAAGGGAGCAAGCGGCCGGGATGTAATAGAGCTTCATGTTTCTTCCTTCTGGATGTCCACCAACGCGCAGCGCGTCGGATCGGCGGCAATCTAAAAGGTCGGGCTATTTTTTGAAGAAGGCACTATAATGTAGTGTAGGTACATATTTTATACCGAGGAGATCCGCATGAAGGAAAGCGTCACCAATTGCACCGTCGAGGAAGCCATGCGGCTGCTCGGCGGCAGATGGCGGCTCCTGATCGTGTACTTTCTCCTCGACGGCCCCAAACGCTTCAACGCGCTGCGACGCAGCCTGCCGGGTATCTCGCAGCGCATGCTGACTCTCGATCTTCGTGCTTTGGAGGATGCCCGGCTGATCAGCCGTACCGTCTATCCGACCGTGCCGGTCACCGTCGAATATCAATTGACGGATGACGGAAACCGGATGGTCCCCGTGGTCAACGTGATGCAGGAGTTTGGGAAATGGCTGCAGGAGCGCGAACCGCCCGCACAGTCAGCCTGAAATGGGCTCGCGATAACAGCCGCCAAGACATAATGAAAAAATCCGGCAAGCCGAATGCGACTTGCCGGAATGGTCATTGGCAGAGCTGCTTACATGCCCTGTTGGCCGCGGTTCATCGCGGCAATACCGGTGCGGCAGACCTCGATCAGGCCGAGCGGCTTCATGATAGAGACGAACTGGTCGATCTTCGAAGACTTGCCGGTGATCTCGAGAATAAAGTGATCGACCGTCGCGTCGACGACCTTGGCATGGAAGGCGTCGGCGAGCCGCAGCGTTTCGGCGCGGGTCTCCCCCGTACCGACGATCTTGACGAGTGCCACTTCCCGCTCGATGGGGCGCTCCTGGCCCAGTTCACGGGCGCGAACGGTCAGATCGACCACCCGATGAACAGGAACGATACGCTCGAGCTGCGCCTTGATCTGCTCGAGAACGTGGGGCGTGCCGCGCGTCACGATGGTGATGCGCGACAGATGCGCCTGATGTTCGGTCTCGGAGACGGTCAGGCTCTCGATGTTGTAGCCGCGACCCGAGAACAGGCCGATGACACGGGCAAGCACGCCCGGCTCGTTATCGACGAGGACCGAAAGAGTGTGGCTTTCGACTGCCGCCGTCTCCGGCGAAATGAAATAGGCAGAGCCCGTCGGCTGTAGGTGTGCATTCATGGTCTTGGGTTCCTCTACCTTATATCAAACGAGCGCGCGGCCCTTGGCGTCGATCGCATTGGCGACCGCCTCGTCGGTGGCTTCGTCGGGCAGCAGCATCTCGTTGTGTGCCTTGCCCGATGGGATCATCGGGAAGCAGTTGGCGAGATTGGCGACGCGGCAATCGAAGATGACCGGCTTCTTGACGTCGATCATCTCCTGGATGGTCGCGTCGAGATCGCCGGGCTTTTCGCAGCGCAGGCCGACGGCGCCATAGGCTTCCGCCAGCTTGACGAAGTCGGGCATCGCTTCCGTGTAGGAGTTCGACAGGCGGTTGCCGTGCAGCAGCTGCTGCCACTGGCGAACCATGCCCATGTACTGGTTGTTCATGATGAAGATCTTGATCGGCGCTTCATACTGGATCGCCGCCGACATTTCCTGGATGCACATCTGGATCGAGGCATCGCCGGCGATGTCGATGACGAGGCTCTCTGGATGCGCGATCTGGACGCCGAGAGCTGCCGGCAGGCCGTAGCCCATCGTGCCGAGACCACCCGAGGTCATCCAGCGGTTCGGCTTCTCGAAACCGTAGAACTGCGCCGCCCACATCTGGTGCTGGCCGACTTCGGTCGTGATATAGGTGTCGCGATCCTTGGTCAGCGCATAGAGGCGCTCCAGAGCGTATTGCGGCATGATGACGTCGTTGCTGTGCGTGTAGGCAAACGAATTGCGCGCCCGCCAGCGAGTGATGTCGGCCCACCACTCGGCGGTCTGGCTCTTCTCCGGCTTCTTCGGCAGGGCGCGCCACAGGCGGACCATGTCTTCCAGAACATTGCCGACATCGCCACGGATCGGAACATCGACGCGAACGTTCTTGTTGATCGAAGACGGATCGATGTCGATGTGGATCTTCTTCGAGTTCGGCGAGAATGCGTTGAGACGGCCGGTAATGCGGTCGTCGAAGCGCGCGCCGATGCAGACCATGACGTCGCAATCATGCATCGCCATGTTCGCCTCGTAGGAACCATGCATGCCGAGCATCTTCAGCCAGTTCTTGCCGGATGCCGGATAGGCGCCGAGACCCATCAGCGTCGAGGTGATCGGGAAATCGGTGAGCTCGACCAGCTCGCGCAGCAGCTTTGAAGCCTCGGGACCGGAGTTAACGACACCGCCGCCGGAATAGATGATCGGACGACGCGCCTTCGACATCATCTCGATCGCGGCATGGATCTGGTTGAGATCGCCCTGAACCTTCGGCTGGTAACTCTTCTGGATCGCATGGGCTGCCGGCGGCGTGTAGGTGCCGGTAGCGAACTGAACGTCCTTCGGAATATCGACCAGAACGGGCCCCGGACGGCCGGACTGCGCGATGCGGAAGGCCTCATGAATGATCGCCGCCAGATCGTTGACGTCCTTGACCAGCCAGTTGTGCTTGGTGCAGGGGCGCGTGATACCAACCGTATCGGCTTCCTGGAAGGCGTCGGAGCCGATCAGCGAGGTCGGAACCTGGCCGCTCAGGCAGACGAGCGGAACGGAATCCATCAGCGCATCCTGCAGCGGCGTGACGGCATTGGTCGCACCGGGACCGGAGGTGACCAGCATGACGCCAACCTTGCCGGTGGAGCGCGCATAACCTTCGGCCGCGTGGCCGGCACCCTGCTCGTGGCGAACGAGGATGTGCTTGATGTCGTCCTGCTGGAAGATCTCGTCATAGATCGGAAGCACGGCACCACCCGGATAGCCGAACAGGTGTTCGACGCCATTGTCCTTGAGCGCGCGGATAACGATTTCCGCGCCTGTCATCCGATTTTCGTCCGTCTGCTTGTCCGTGCCCGTCATGTTTCTTTTCCGTTTTGACTGCTGGGATTTGAATTCTGTAGCGAGGAGACCCGAATTTTGGGCATAAAAAAAGGCCCCTGTGGGAGCCTTCGTCTAGCGCATGGGTGGCTATCGCCGGATGGTTACACCATCCTGCCCATGCGCCTTCCCACCACGATAAGAGCTACTGCGATTTTCATGGGCCGAAGTGATAGACAGAAAATTTCGCATCGTCAACGCTTGCCGCAATAAAAAATCGACCACTTTTCGCCACCGTTGACACGAGTAGGCGGCGCTCCAAGGGCCGCAAAAGAGTTTGTTAAATGTTCCCCCTTATCCTCCTTTGCTACCGCAGGGAGTAGCCCTTTGCTCAACAACGACTTGCAGACGTCAGGTGAAGCAGGCGAGCATGACCGCCGCGACAGCCAAGTGCCGGGGAACCGTTTCCTCGGTCGCGTTGTTGCGTGTAGCGGTTCTCGGGCAACCATCGCCGCCATTGCCGAAGCCGGCGGCACGGATCTCACGGAACTCTGGTCCGTCGGAAAGCTGATCTCCATTAGCGTCGGACGCAACCGCGTCGTCGCGCTCGTCTATTCCATGAATACCGGCAGCCACGCGTGGGGCGAAGGCGAAGACAACTATTTCAAGATCGAAACCGAGCTGCTCGGCGAAGTCCGCGTGGATGAAGACGGGCATGAGGAGTTTTCGACCGGTATTTCGCGCTATCCCTATCTCGGCGCTGTTGCCCATCGGATTCGCTCGACCGACCTGATGCGCATCTATGATGCTGGCACTGGCACGACAGCCGTCATCGGCAAGCTCACCCAGGACGAAAGCATCGACGCATCGATCCACGTCCCCTCTATGCTCTCCAAGCACTTCGCCATCGTCGGCTCGACCGGCGTCGGCAAATCGACGGCAGTCTCGTTGCTGCTTCACAAGGCGATCGAGGCCGACCCGAAGCTGCGCGTACTCATTCTCGATCCGCACAACGAATTCGCCGCTGCATTCCCGAAGCACTCGGTCGTCGTCGATACCGACACGCTCGACTTGCCCTTCTGGCTGATGCGACTGGAAGAATTCGCCGAAGTCGTCTTCCGCGGCAGAACGCCGGTGCCGGAAGAGCTCGACATGCTGCGCGACATCTTGCCGGAAGCAAAGCGTGCCTTCCGCGGCAGCGACAATTCCCTGGTGCGTCGCACCACCGAGAAAAGCTCGATCACAGCCGATACGCCGGTTCCATACCGCATGGCCGACCTGCTGGCGCTGATCGACGAGCGAATTGGTCGCCTTGAAGGCCGCAGCGAGAAGCCGGCCCTTCGATCGTTGAAAATGCGCATCATCGCCGCGATCAACGATCCGCGTTACCATTTCATGTTCTCCAACAACACGATCAGTGACACGATCATGGAGACGGTCGCCGAGATCTTCCGGGTTCCCGGCGACAACCGCCCGATCTGTACCTTCCAGCTATCCGGCATCCCGTCGGAAGTCGTGAACTCGGTAGCGTCGGTGCTCTGCCGCATGGCTTTCGAAATCGCTCTTTGGAGCGATGGCGCCATTCACATGCTGGTCGTCTGCGAAGAAGCGCACCGCTACATTCCGTCCGACCCGAACCTCGGCTTCTTCCCGACGCGGCAGGCAATCGCCCGCATCGCCAAGGAAGGCCGCAAGTACGGCGTGTCCCTGGGCATCATCACCCAGCGACCGGGGGAACTGGATCAGACCATCCTGTCACAGTGCTCGACGCTCTTTGCCATGCGCCTTGCCAACGATCGTGACCAGGAAATCATTCGCTCGGCCATTCCGAATTCGTCGATCTCGACGACGAGCTTCATTTCCTCCATTGGCAACGGCGAAGCCATCGCCTTCGGCGAAGCGATCAGCGTGCCGATGCGCATGCGCTTCTCCCGCGTCTCGGAAAACCTGCTTCCAAAGGCAAATGGTGCTGCTGTCAGCGCCAAGGTTACCGACGAAGATCCTGATAATGTCGATCTGCGCAAGATCGTGACACGCATGCGCGCCGTCAGCGGCCCTGATATCTCGGCCTTCCAGCAGAGCTTCAAGGCAGCAACAGCCGGGATGGAGCCAGACGACGACGATAACTACGCGCCGCAGTTTGGCGATACGGTCGCCCCCACGTTCACCGCTGCACCTGTTTCGAACACCCCACCGCTCGCCCCGATCGAGCCCTATCGCCAGGACATGCTGCCGACCGGCCATGCGCCGCGTGAGCCCTCTCCGCTGGCCCCGACACGTGAAGCGTTCGGCAGCGCAACGGAAACATCGATCGACAGCCGGCTGGAAGCGTTGCGCCGCGAAATGCGCGCGGATATCCGCCAGACGCAACAACGCCCAGCCGAACAACCCACGCAGCAGGGCAGTATTCGCCGAGAACCAGGCGTCTCGTTGCGGGAGAGCATCCTCAAGAAGCCGCTCAGCAGCCTCTACGACAAGGATTGAGGCGCCCTAGCTCCGGCGTGTCCAGCTGTCGTCCATCTGGTTGCGGAACCACGTCATCTGCCGCTTGGCATATTGGCGGGTGGCAGCAGCGCCCTTCTCGAGCACGTCGTCACGCGTCATGGCGCCATCGAGCATCGCAGCGATTTGCGAAACGCCAATCGCCTTCATCACCGGTGTTTCAGGGGGCAGGGAAAGGGCAAGAAGCGCCCTGACTTCGTCCTCTGCCCCTTGCTCGAGCATCTTCTCGAACCGCCCGTTGATCCGCGAATGCAGAACCGCACGCTCCGGCAGGACAACGATTTTCTGCGCCGTGTCCGGCTCCACGATCACCGGTCCGGCTTTCCCCTGAAAAGCGGAAATGGATTGCCCGGTGGTCTCAAGGACCTCCAACGCACGGACGATGCGTTGTCCATCCTGCGGGCTGAGCGCATCCGCCATTGCCGGGTCACGCTCGGCCAGGCGGGCGTGCAGGCCGGCCGGCCCCTCCTCCTGCAATTCAGCGCGCAGACGCGTCCTGACGTCATCGGGGATTGCCGGCATATCGGAGAGCCCACCGGTCAAAGCCTTGAAGTACAATCCCGTGCCCCCGACGAACACCGGCAGGCTTCCTTCACCCTGAAGGCGCGGCAAAAGCTCCGTCACATCACGCAACCACGCGCCTGTCGAATAGGAGGTGCCCGCCGGCACATGGCCGTAGAGGTGGTGCGGAACCCCTTGCATATCCTCCTGCGACGGACGCGCGGTCAGGACGCTCAGGGTGTCATAGACCTGCATACTGTCGGCATTGATCACCACGCCGTTATGACGTTTCGCCAATTCCACAGCCAGCGCGGACTTGCCGCTGGCGGTCGGCCCGGTTATCAGGATCGCGTTCGCTGTGTTCAGAAGGTTTTCCATCATGGCTCTCGTTGCCACGCTTGTTGCCAATCCGTCAAATCCCGTTCTTACAACCGACGTCGCCGAACGGGCGGCCGAAGCCATCAAGGCCTCGGGTCTTTACTGGCTGGCCGACGGAATCGCCTGCGATATAGCGCTTCGCGACGGCACTGATGCCGAGGCGGCGGAAGCTGGCATCCGCGCCATCATCGGCTCGGCCGCCATCGACCTTGTTGTCCAGCAGGCGGAAACGCGTCGCAAGAAGCTGCTCATCGCCGACATGGATTCGACCATGATCGGCCAGGAATGCATCGACGAACTCGGCGCCGAAGTCGGCCTCAAGGACAAGATCGCTGCCATCACCGCTCGCGCCATGAACGGCGAAATTGCCTTCGAGCCGGCCCTGCGCGAACGCGTGGCGCTCCTCAAGGGGCTGCCGATTTCGGTCGTGGACGAGGTGATCGCCAAGCGCATTACGCTGACGCCGGGTGGCCCGGAGCTGATCGCGACCATGAAGGCAAAGAACCACTATACCGCCTTGGTGTCCGGCGGCTTCACGGTGTTCACCAGCCGTATCGGTGAGACGCTCGGCTTCCACGAGAACCGTGCGAACATCCTCCTTGAAGACGACGGTCGCCTGACCGGCTTCGTCGCAGAGCCTATTCTCGGCAAGCAGGCGAAGGTGGATGCCTTGAACGACATCTCCGCGAAGCTCGGCATCACGCCCGAGGACGCCATCGCCGTGGGCGACGGGGCCAACGATCTCGGGATGCTCCACCTCGCCGGATCGGGCGTCGCGCTTCACGCCAAGCCTTCCGTCGCCGCTGAAGCGAAGATGCAGATCAACCACGGCGACCTGACCGCTCTGCTCTACATCCAGGGCTACAGAAAGACCGATTTCGTAACGGCTTGAAGCGATGGGGCCTGAGCCCTATCAGCCGAAAATTACTCCATCGGAACGGCGACGAAACGAAGATCGCCGTTCGCCGACGCAATCATCATCTGCGCGTTGCGCCGACCTTCCTGCTTCAGGGATTGTACTTTTGCAGCCACCGCCTCGGGTGTGCGCATGAACTCCTGCGCCACCTCGACGATTACCTCGCCTGCCTTCAGACCCTTTTCGGCTGCAAGCGATCCCGGCGCTACTTCGGCAACCAGAACACCATCGACACTTTCAGCAATACCAAAGGTCTTTCGGGTTTCGGCGTTCAGCGTCGATAGCGATAGCCCGAGAACGTTCTTGGCGTCTGGCGCGGTTTCGGCAGGCTTGCCCTTTCCATCCGGCACTGGCTGGCTCTGATCGCCATCTGGCTCGTCCATGTCCTGGTTCTCGCCAGGATCCGGATTGATCACGCCACCCTGGGGCTTATCAGAATCGGCGTCATTCGACGCTGCCTGGTCGCTGTCTTCTAGACGACCGAGCGTGACCTTGACCGTCTGCTCCTTGCCATCGCGCAGCACGACCACGTCGACCTGCTTGCCGACAGGGCTCTCCGCCACGACGCGCGGGAGATCGCGCATCTCGTTCACCGCTTTGCCGTCGAACTTAAGGATAACGTCGCCTGCCTTGATCGAGCCGTCATCAACCGGCCCGCCCTTGATCACGCCGGCCACAAGCGCGCCCTTGGCGCTCGACAGCCCGAGGCTGTCGGCAACATCGTCGGTGACTGGCTGAATGCGAACGCCGAGCCAACCGCGCCGCGTTTCCCCGAATTCGCGCAACTGTTCGACGACGCCGGCGGCAAGTTCCGACGGAACGGAGAATCCGATGCCGATCGATCCGCCGCTCGGCGAGATGATCGCCGTGTTGATGCCGATGACCTCACCCTTCATGTTGAAGAGCGGACCGCCGGAATTGCCCTTGTTGATCGCAGCATCGGTCTGGATGAAGTTGTCATAGGGGCCGGCGTTGATGTTGCGCCCGCGGCCCGAAATGATCCCGACAGTCACCGATCCGCCGAAGCCGAACGGATTGCCGATTGCCATGACCCAGTCGCCAATGCGCATCGTGCTGGAATCGCCGAACTTGACGAATTTCAGCGGTGTTTTCGGCTCCACCTTGAGAACCGAGAGATCGGTCTTGGTGTCGGTGCCAATCAGCTTTGCCTTGAGCTTGCTGCCGTCGGCGAAATTCACCTCGATGTCGTCCGCGCCCTCGATCACGTGGTTGTTGGTGACGATGTAGCCCTGCGGATCGATGACGAAGCCGGAGCCGAGCGAATTGACGTTATGGTTGCCGCCCGGCTTGCCCTTCTGCTTATTGAAGAAGTCGTTGAAGAACTCCTGGAAGGGCGATCCGTCCGGTGCGCGAGGCGCCGGCCCTGCGCCTTCATCGTCCTTCACGTTCTGGGACGTGGAGATGTTTACCACCGCATCGAGAAGCCCTTCGGCAAGATCGGCAACGGATGCCGGACCGTTCGTCGGTGGTGTTCCCTGCGCGTGGACCACCCCGGTGAAACCGATATTAGCCAGAAGTGCAGCGCCGGCCAGAAGAGCGAGCGATCGTCTGTAGGTCGGGCGTATCGTGGGGGCCATCAAGCATCCTCATTTCGGTCAAAAGCGCACTCTGACCATGAGCATAAGGCGGAATGATGGAGTACGAAATCACCTTTTCGAGAAATCCCGTGCAATCTGCGTGCGAGCGCTTCCAAGCGCCTGAAAGCGGCCGCTATTCCCTCAAAAGCAAAGGGGCCGGCAAGATGCCGGCCCCCAGTAGAATGGTCGATGATAGCCGATCAGTTCGCCGGCGGCGTCGGAGCAGCCGGGGCAGTCGGAGGTACGCCGGCAGGCAAGCCAGATGCGCTGTTGAAGTAGCGGAAGAACTCCGTATTCGGCGACATCACCAGCGTGGTGTCGGTCGAGGACATCGCCGTGGTGTAGGCTGCCATCGAACGGTAGAACTCGAAGAAGCTCGGGTTCTTGTTGAAGGCATCGGCGAAGATCCGGTTCCGCTCAGCATCACCCTGACCGCGCAGGATTTCCGAGTCACGCTGTGCTTCCGCGGTGATCTCGACAACCTGTCTGTCGGCGATAGCGCGACGGCGCTGGCCCTCTTCGCCACCCTGCGCACGCAGCAGTTCGGCTTCAGCGAGACGTTCCGCCCGCATGCGATCGTAGGTCTTCGGGGCAACTTCGCGCGTCAGGTCGGTACGACGGATACGAACGTCCTGGATGTTGAGGCCAAGCGCCTCGGCATCCCGGTGCAGGTCATCGCGAACTTCAAGCATCATGGCGACGCGCTCTTCGGAAAGGGCGGCATCGAAATCACGCAGACCGTAGACACGACGCAGAGACGAGTCGAGCTGGGTGCGAAGGCGAGCTTCGGCAGACTCGCGATCACCCGATACCGTTTCGCGGAAGCGGCGGACATCCTTGATGTCGTAGATCACGAAGGCATCGACGTCGAAGGTCGCACCACCGCGCACCTGGACACGGATGTTGTCGAGGTCGAAGCGCAGTGCCTGCCTTTCAACGATCTGAACGCGATCGGCATCCATGAAGGTGAACGGCAGCTTGAAGTACAGGCCCGGCTCGGTCTTCACCGACTGGATCTGACCGAAGCGGACGACAATGGCCTGCTCACGGGCATTGACCACGAAGATCGACGAATAGAGGCCGAGCAGAACAACGGCGAGGATAATCAGGATGACGGGAAGTTTGTTCGATGTCATGGCTCAACCTCCCTGCTGTGCCGGCTTGCCGATCTCGTTGAGCGGCAGGTAGGGCACGACCCCCTGCTTCTCGTCGATCACGACCTTCTTGGAGTTCTTCAGCACCTGTTCCATCGTTTCGAGGAACAGTCGCTTGCGCGTCACTTCGGGAGCCTTGGTATATTCGTCATTGATGGAGTTGAAGCGCTGCGCTTCACCTTCCGCCTCCTTCACCACGCGGTCCTTGTAGGCCGCGGCGGCTTCGCGGATCTGAGCCGCGTCACCGCGGGCCTGTCCGAGCTTCTGGTTTGCGTACTGGTTGGCCTCTTCGACCAAACGCTGCTTGTCCTGGTCGGCACGCTGCACTTCTTCGAACGCGTCGGCCACTTCACGCGGCGGCGCAACGTCCTGGATCGTGATGGCGTTGATCGAAATACCACTGCGGTAGCGATCCATCGTACCCTGCACGATGTTGGCGACTTCGGTCTCGATCGGCTGACGGTTGTCACGGAACGCGTCTTGCGCCGGGCGACGTCCGACGACTTCGCGCATGGCGCTCTCGGCGACCTGCTGCAGCGTTTCTGCCGGGTTCTCGACGTTAAAGAGATAGGCCTTCGGGTCAGTCACGGTGAAGAAGACCGAGAACTGGACGTTCAGGATGTTCTGGTCACCGGAGAGCATCAGGCCGGTCGACGACGAGGACGACGTCGCGCCGATGTTCTGCTGCTGGACCGTCACCTTGACGATCTCGACCGTTTCCATCGGCCACAGATGGAAATGCAGGCCGGGCATGGAAATTTCCGGCTTCGGGTTACCGAAGCGCAACTCGACACCACGCTCGTCCGGCTGGACGATGTAAATGCACTGGAAAAGCCAGAATGCCACGATGATCGCCGCAGCGATAAGCAGCGCGCCGGTATTGAAGCCGCCGGGCACGATGCCGCGCAGCTGATCCTGGCCGCGCCGGATGATATCCTCGAGATCGGGTGGACCACCCTTTCCGCCGCCACCGCCGCGCGGGCGGTTCGGCCCCTGCCCCCATGGTCCCTGATTGTTACCGCCGCCGCCGCCCCAAGGGCCGCCGCCGCCATTCTGATTGCTCCAGGGCATCAAAACCTCGTTGTTCGTTAAAAACTTGCGATCGCTCAACCCACGGGGGCGACGGATATCCGCGATCGTGACCGTTATAGGTATCGCCGCATCGGCTTTCAACGCGGCATGAGGAACTTGGCGATATTTATTGGAAAATAGTGGATTTTTGCGCCCTCAGCGCCTGTCGTAAACCACAAAACGCGTCGGATAGCTGTCTCTGTCGCCAGCGGGCACCTCGATCGTCTCCCCGGCACCCCAGACGGAGGGATCGATAGCCGGGAAAGAAGTATCGCCCGCAACCGTCGTATCGACATGAGTAACGCAAAGACGATCCGCAAGGCCGATGGCCTGCCCGTATATCTGCCCACCCCCGATGATGCAGATCTCGTCCTCGCCTTTCTGCGCGGCCATGGTCTCAGCGATCGCAATGGCGTCCGCCAACGAGGACACCGTCGTCACCTCGGCATGATCGATTGCGGCCTGCCTGGAGATGACCACGTTTGGACGGCCCGGCAACGGTTTGCCGATCGAATCGTAGGTCTTGCGACCCATGATGACCGGCTTGCCAAGGGTCAGAGCCTTGAAGCGCTTGAGGTCGGTCGACAGCCGCCAGGGCATGTCGCCATCACGGCCGATAATGCCATTTTCGGCGACGGCAACCAGGATCGTCTTACGGATATCGGACATGTATTTCCCCGGTCAGACGGCGATCGGCGCCTTGATGCTGGCGTCGGCCTCATAACCGATCAGCTCGAAATCCTCGAACTTGAAGCCGAAAATGTCCTTCACATCGGGATTGATGCGCATGAACGGCAAAGGCTTCGGCTTGCGCGTCAGCTGCAGCTTCGCCTGCTCGAAATGATTGTGATAGAGGTGCGCATCGCCGAGCGTATGGACAAAATCGCCCAGCTTGAGCCCCGTCACCTGCGCCACCATCATCGTCAACAGCGCGTAGGACGCGATGTTGAATGGGACACCGAGGAAGATGTCAGCGGATCGCTGATACAGCTGGCAGGAGAGCTTTCCGTCGGCCACATAGAACTGGAACAGGCAATGGCATGGCGGCAATGCCATGCTGTCCACCTCAGCCGGGTTCCAGGCCGAGACGATGTGACGGCGCGAGTTCGGATTTTTTACGATGCCCGCAACGAGATTGGCGATCTGATCGATATGCCCACCATCAGGTGCCGGCCAAGAGCGCCACTGCGCACCGTAGACCGGGCCGAGATCGCCGTTTTCATCAGCCCATTCGTCCCAGATCGAAACGCCGTTATCCTTGAGATAGCCGATATTGGTCTCGCCCTTGAGGAACCAGAGGAGCTCATGAATGATGGAGCGAAGATGCAGCTTCTTGGTCGTCAGAACCGGGAAGCCCTCTTCGAGGTCGAAACGCATCTGATAACCGAATACCGAACGCGTGCCCGTACCGGTCCGATCGCCACGATCGGTTCCGCGCTCCATCACATGGTCCAAGAGATCAAGATACTGCTTCATCGTCTGCCGCCGATTCCTATTTCCCTGTATTTAAGCGCATCGAGCGTCAAAACCAATCGTTACCCCTGTTTATCCCGGCAAATCTGCGCCCAATCGCGATTGATTTGTGACGATGGCTCTTCCCATGAGGATCGGAAAACACTATATCAGCCTTGCCGGTCCTCGGATCGGCTATGGCGATAAATGAGCGGTGTAATAAACCTATTGGACCCGGGGGCGTTATACGACAAACCCCTAAAAGTTAGTCCACCTTCTAATTCCCATCTTTTTGATTCACTTCCCTGTTTGGCGTCATGCGGAGGCGCGCACCTCTCCATAGTGCCGTAGCGGCTCCGCATGACATGCACAACGTTTCGAGGGGTCGGAATGACGACGCTTTTGAAGGTTAGCCCGACCAGAGGGAGGGCTCGGGCCGCAAAAAAATCGAGCGGTCAGCCCCAAGCAATTTTTGCGATTTTTCGATAAGGAAACCCGGAGACTGTTTTGCGTTTACGAAAAGTCAGGCGGTGAGGTTGGGGCTGATCTTTTTCGACATCAGCTTTTTTCTCAAAAACCACCCGCTTACCGCCAATTTTCGATCACCGAGAAGAAAGCATCCGCCGACAGGCGGATTCCGCTTCGATAGAAAGCATGAATGAGCGGTATGGGTCAAAGCTAAGGCGGTCATTCAGGCTTTCTCGAAACAAAGTGACGGCCATCGGCCGTCTCCTTATCGGCGATAAGCCGAAATGACTTTAGCTTTGACAGTCCGACGTGAGTAGCGGGTCAACGTTCGCGACTGTCGCTCTGGTCCGACTCATGTGGCGTGACTTTACCTAGGGGATCGATAAACCGGACCCCCGCACCCCGGTTTTCGGTCGCTTCGATGAACTCGACGCCTCTCTTTTCCAATGCTGCGATCACCTTATTCACAGTATCGACGGTGACGTTCTCACCATCTTCAATGCGCATCAGAGTCTGCCGCGAAATCTTCGCAGCCGCCGCCAATTGGCTCTGTTTCCAGCCAACCAACAGCCGAGCAGCACGGAAAATTTCCTTGGAATATGCAAACGCCATAAGGCGAAAAATCCGCCTTCGCGAAAAATGTCAACATATGAGACACGGAGTACATCAAAGTTGACATAATGTCATATTTGATATTCATAGAGTGACAGTTGCAACGTCGTGTGCGCCCACCGACGAATCAAGGGGATTATCATGCAGCGTTCAGAAGCTGATTTGTGGTTTTCGTCACCAAAGGAGCTGATCGAGACCTATCGACGATTAGCAGACGACCTTGAACTATACGCTTCGCTCGGTTCTGGGTCGATAAAGTCAACAACATCGATCTCAGGCTGGGTATTCGCGAAACGCACAGTGCCGGTCCTTTTGGGAACGATGGCCGGGCATCCCAGCATTAAGACAGGCAACGCAGGTCTGACTACGGAAGTCGTCTACGTGGACGAAGAGCAGCACCTCGCTAGAACGGTGAACAGGTGGTATCGGCTCGGTCGTCCACTTGTGGGGGGCGACTCTCAGTGAAATCCGGACCGGACCAAGATTTGCTCGACGAAGCGATCCAGCATTTATTGGACGCCACCTCAAACCTAAGGTCTGTCTTTTCGCCGGGCCAAGGAAAATTTGGCCGGGGGTCTGCTCCCACGGCGCTGTCGGCTAGTCCAAGGAAGTTTTTAGCCTTCTGCGCCTTCGTGAAGCTCATGCGGCACCAAAGGAGCTTTTTCACCGAACCGACTTCCGTGCTGGTGATCACTGTACCGCGCGCTTGGCCAATCGACGACTTCGAGTATGTTGCTGACCTCTGCCTTAAGCCGCGTGACGGTGGCCTTTCGAGATTGAAGACGCTCCTTCACCCGCCCCGGACGAAAAGAGGTGCCTGGGACTTAAATCCGAGTTCCTACCTTGATGCCCAGAAACTCATCGTCTTCCTCCCACGAGGCGCAGAGTTGCACCCAGCATTCGCTATCAGCGCGGATGCTGTGATCGATCTTGAAACCCTCGATGATAGACATGTAGACAGCCTGGCTCGTCAAATGGCAGCCGGTCCACTTTCGGCAGAGGAAAAAGACCTGCTCCGGCAACAGGACCCCATCTACATCGATTCCATTTTTCGCAGAGGTCGGTCAGCAGCATCTGCATTGAACAGGCTACTTAATCATTCAATGCCAAAGGGGAGTAGCCGGAAATTGGTCCCTCTCTCTTCATATGGCGAAGCCGGGAGGTGGGGGCTGAAGCTCAAAGCCGATCTCCAACGGTGGTGCGCTGGTCGGCTCGATTGGGGTGACGTGGATAAGGGAGTTCTTCTTTACGGCGCACCGGGAACCGGTAAAACGAGCTTCGCTGAATCACTCGCTTCGGAATGCGGCGCGCATCTGGTGCCAACCTCGCTTTCCAAGTGGCAGAGCCACGGACACTTAGGCGACTTGCTTAAAGCGATGAGGATTGATTTCGCCGAGGCGCGTGAAAACGCTCCGTCGATCTTGCTGATAGATGAAATCGATAGCATCGGTGATCGACGCGCCTTTTCGGGCGATAACAAACACTATTGCATCGAAGTCGTTAACGCGCTCCTCGAAGCCTTGGACGGCTCGGGCACCCGCGAGGGAGTGATCGTGGTGGCCTCGACAAATTTTCCGGAAGCTCTAGACCCTGCGCTTCTTCGTTCAGGGCGTTTGGAAACACATGTCGAGATGAAGCGGCCCAATTTAAAAGAGCGGGCTCAGGTTCTACATTTTTACTTGCCCGGCCTCGGCTCCACAAAGGAGTTCTACGAGGTCGCCCGTCACCTGCAAGGAAAAACCGGTGCTGACCTTGAGCATCTAGCTCGAAAGGCGAAACAGCGGGCGCGTTCTGCAAACCGCGAACTCAGGATCGAAGACGTTTGGGATGCCGTACCACGGCAGTCCGGGCTCACTGACGAAGAGAGATGGAGAATTTGCGTTCACGAAGCTGCCCATGCGGTTGTGACGGAGCTTTCTGGCCTTGGACGCGTGACCTGCATCGAGGTCTTTGATGATACCCACGATCACATTGAAGTCCACGATGCTTTAGGTCGCACCTCCTCAGATTGCCCAATCCCCGCTATTAAGACCGAGGAATGGTACCGTTGGGACATTGCAATTAATTTGGCGGGTATGGCTGGCGAAGAGCTATTGTTAGGCAGCCGCTCGACCACAGCCGGTGGCTCGCGCGGAAGCGACGTGCCCAGGGCGACCGAAACAGCTGCTGAGATGGTTGCCAAGTTTGGGCTCGGAAATCGGCTCGCTGTTTTTCCTGACGACATTGACCGGCCGGTTTACCAAGTCGTTGAGGATGTGCCCCAGCTTCGAGCCGAGATCGACGGGATTCTGGATACGGAATATGCGCGGGCAAAAACGCTGTTGGAAGCCGAGCGCGACACCGTCATCGCCCTCGCCCGTGCGCTGAAGGAAGCGAGACGACTGGAAGGCAAACGCCTAGTGGCGCTGTTCGGTGACCTCAAAATTCCCGGCCGTTCAACGAAACTGTTAGAGTTCAACGGCTGACGGGCCGAGCAATCACGGAACGTCGATTTAGATGACGTCTTCCACGGGTTCCGCTCCTTATCCACTTTCCAATTTAAGGCAAAGCCTATGAAAGCTTGGATCGTCAGCGATATCCATCGTTCGAGTTTGCGTGACCTCAAAGGCGACCAGCTCGCAATTCCAAAAGCGGATGTCTGCGTCTGCGTCGGGGACATCGCGAATACAATTGACGACAGCATCTCATTCTTGCTGCGTGTTATCGAGCCTCAAATGAGAGTGATCTTAGTCTTAGGCAACCACGACTACTACGGCAGTGGGATCGATTTTGCTCTCGAACGAGCACGTGGTCTTGTCAAGGGAAAGCAGGTTTACCTTCTTGAAAACGAAAGTCTCATTCTTGAAGATTGCCGCTTTATCGGCGCGACCTTATGGACCGACTTTTGCGTGTCGGTCGGCGGCGACGATCACGTTCCGCCTGAAGAACGACGAGCAATAGCTTTCGGCCTCGTGCCATCGAAAATGATGGATTTTTTCAGCATCTTTCGCTCGGACGAGCGCAGACCGGACGAAAACGGCATGGTGACGATGAAAGAACTCCTTGGTCGTCACCGCGCCAGCCGCGCTTTCATAGACCAGGAATTGGCAAGGCCGTTTGATGGACGATCAATCGTCCTGACGCACCACGCGCCGCTAATGCAAAGTTTCGATCCAAATTTCTTCGGTGACATTACCAATGCGGCGTTCGCCAGCGACTTGAGTGACCTGATCGTGCGGCGGCGGCCGTCGCTCTGGATTCACGGCCATATTCATAAGTTCAGGGACTATATGTTCGACAAAACGAGGATCATCTGCAATCCGCTCGGCAATCACCACGAACGCAACTATTCCGGATTTCGCGCGAATTTTGTCATCGAACTATGATCCGTTTGTCGAAGGGGCGCATCGAGAGCTAGGTGAGATGTTCCGGAGTTGGAAGAAACGACACTCCAAGCGTCGCCGTCACGGCCCGGCGGTTTTCCTGGCCAGTTCGACCGTCTCTCTACGACAGCGCGGGCGATCACGAGATGATCCGCCAACAGGTAGCGATCCGGAGGTTCGAACTGCCCGTCGCTGCATGCCACGGCCAAGTAACCATGACTTTGAAAACCTGCACGATATGGTTGAAACTGGTGGCAAATGCCGGTAAATACTTCCCGTCCGGGCGGAGTGGTGAAAACCACTGATTCACTCTGTGGGTCACTGTTACCAAGACTGGCATGCCTGAGCTTAAAGCTGCACTTTTACAAGTGCGTAATCCTTATGAAATCTTTGCGTCCGGACACCCTACATAAATTTGACGGAAACGAAATTGAGCAACGTAGACGACCGCATCTGGATTACATCACGCGTGCGAATGATTGCAGAGCGAAAAGCCATCCGCAATCAGAATTTTAGCTACATTTCAGTCACTTATTACTCTCTCTTCACAGTAATACTGTCCGTATTCTCGAAATTTTATGTCCAGTCATATCCAATGCTTGAGGAGATCAATCTCTCGGCATCAGTTGTGGTCTTGGTCGCGTCACTTGTTGCTGGCGGTTTCCGCTTCGAAACCCGCGCGAACATATATCGCGAGTGCTATCTCAAACTTCAACGCCTGCAAAGCAAGGCACTGAGCGACGAAGACAGACTAATAGAATACCTTGACATTCTAGACATATATCCGAACCATTCCGAAAAAGATTACTATGATCTGATAGTAAACCACACCTATTGGGAAGGTAAAAAACTAAAGATGGGCGACGACGCCCTGGTTCCAACTTCCTTCATGTGGATATCCTACATCTTCCGCCATATCTTCTACTATGCTTGCGTTCTGTTCCTGTTCGTAGCTCCCTTGATCTTTCTCGCATGGCCATTGATTCCCGGGTGGGCTTGCAAGTGACCGCACTCGAAACCTTCAACACCGAGTTCTCTCCCCAACGCCTGACCGAAGTCTTCAACGAACGGATTCTGAATTCCCGCACCGTTGGGAAAGATGGCGTCCATCCGTCACTGGTCGCAGCTAATCTCGATTTTTGGGCAAGTCGAATCTCGGACCGAGCACGGGCCGGAACGTACAATTTCACGACCTTCAAACAAAAGCTGGTCCTGAAAGGCCACGACAAGCCGCCAAGACAAATCTCTGTCGCCACGGTAAGAGACCGACTAGCACTACGTGCTTTAACGAACGTTTTAATGACGGTTTTTCCCGACGCTAGGATATCGCCTGCTCACCACATCGTCGAGGAAGTGGCCACCCTGATTGAGCCTCACGGGAACGATTTTTCGTTCATTCAAATTGACATCAAGAATTTCTATCCGTCAGTTCGACATGACGAGCTTCTTCGCCGGTTACGTACCCGAATACGACACAAACCACTTCTCGACTTGATCATGCAGGCAGTTGGCACCCCGACCTCAGCGAGCAAAGAGACCCAGCGAAACACCTTGGGCATCCCTCAAGGATTGAGTATTTCCAACGTCCTATCGTCGATCTACATGATGAAGTTTGACGAATTCGCTAAGTCTCGGTTTGCATACTACCGATACGTTGACGACATTTTAATCGTGTGTCCCACAGCAGACGCAAAGCGCAACTTCCGCCTCATCAAGGGTCGATTGGCGTTGATCGGGTTGGAATGTCACCGTCTGGAGGACAACACGAAGACCAAAATTGTACCGCTTACAACCGGTGTAGATTACCTCGGCTTCCACCTTGCTCCCCAGATCACGTCAGTTCGAAAGAGTTCTTACCGGAGAATTATCGATAAGGTCATGACGGTGATGACCGGCGTGAAATACAATGCCGACCACGCAAAGATTCTATTACGTCTAAACCTCAAAATCACCGGATGCATATTTGATGGGAAACGAATGGGCTGGATGTTCTTTTTTTCGATGACCGAGGATGTGAAGCAACTCCAAAGGCTCGATAGCTTCATCGCGAAGACGTGGCGTCGACTTGGTATGGAGCAATACGGCAGACCAAAGCGATTCGTAAAAGCGTATCACGAGATCAATTATAACCTCGCCGCGTCTCGCTATATTCCGAGGTTCGATGAGTATTCTACCGATCAAAAGATCGACTTGATTGCTACTATGACGGTGACCGACCGGTCCGAGGTGGCAAACTGGCCTATCGAGCGGATCAATCGAAAGTTTTTCCAGCTCATCAGGAAGGAGGTTGCGGAACTTGAGAAGGATATCACGCCGCTGAGCTAGGTTCAGCAACAGCTGCGTCGGCTGACGTATCTTGCCCAAGTCTATTTTAGCAAATCCTTCAGGTCCAAATCCAATTTCGCTGAGAACTGCCCGATAACCTTCGATATCAAGCTCTCGCGAGGACGGAATTTGACATTCTGTCGAACTGTCTTTCCCTCAGGCGTCATCTCCCAGGATAGTTCGCCCTCGGCGATATACCCGGCGCTTTTGAAGCTTTCGAGCATCTCAGGGATGTCTCCCAGGAGCGAGGATCAAGTGCACGAGCTTTAAAAGGTCCGTCGCGATCTTGTCCGCTTGTTTTACGGAATTTGGAAGGCCAATCTTCGCGGTCTTAACAGCGGTCACGGATCGATAGCCAACCTATTCCCCTTATCGGCCATTAGTTGTCTTAAACTCAGAGTTGGCTGCTCAGGTCCACGAATGCAATGGCGATAGGTGGAGTTTCCCCAACGATTAGTGGGTGTCCCATGCTAGTCTGCAGGATGTTTCAAAAGGCAATGTTTGATAGCGAAGTCGACGGGAACGCCATCCTTCCGAACAGCCCAAAAACATCTTCCGGGATAAGGGTCAGGTGCACGATCAACAATGAAGTATGAAATCCCTGGGCCGATTTTCTCCACAGCCTCGCTGTGGCGAGAAAGTAAATGGCCCAGGTCTTCGGCGTCCTCAGCTGAGACAGCTGCACCAATCTGATACCGACTAAGCATCTGGCTAAAGAAGGCGGTAGCGTCGCCAACCTTTCCGAAAACTCGATTTCCAATTCTGACTGATCGTGCCTTCGCCATCTGCTGCGCCTATTTGCTGGTCGAAAACGTGGTATTCCGCAAAAACTACTTATGATAGAATGATTCCTAGGCAGTTGTCTTTGATTTATACAGTTACGAGCCTTTATGTCGATTATCTCTAACGCAGGTGGGGTCGCGGCCCGGGTGGGCTTTAAATTTCAGGACCACATTGCTGCGATGTATGTCTTGGAGATGCTTTCCGACCGCCGGATAAAGCAGGTGGAGTGCGAAACCAGCGATGACATCGCCATACTGAGGTCGCGCAGGAATGCCGACGCCATCGAGTACGTCCAGGTGAAAACAACTGACGGTAACTCGAAATGGACCCTTTCAGAGATCACCAATCGTCCTGTTAAAGGGCAACCGACTTCGCTGATCGAGAAGTCTCTTCTCTGTGATAACGGCGTCGCTGACGCATCTTTCAGGTTGGTGACAACTCGCGCCCCTAACAGCTCCTTATCCATACTCGCGCAGCCTATAGCCACGCGCGATCCGCTCGGTGATATTGATCGCCTGGCAACGAACCTCCACACCAAGTATAGAACAACCACCTCCCGGAATGGCCGTGACCTTGGATACTGGGTAAGAAACACCGAGTGGGATGTGCACTCGTCTTCTGACGCAGTCATGATGCGAAATCTGCAGAGTATTAGTCGCCTTGCAGAAGAACGAGGAGCTAACCCAACGAATAGCCACACTAAGGAGATTTATGACGATCTCCTGCGCATCGTTGAGGACGCGGCTTCGGCACCAAGAAGTAACCCGCGTGCAAAAATTATAACCCACGACCTCGCCACCGCCTGGTGGCTGGCAAAGGTCGGAGAAACACAAGTTAGACAGCGATCCACGGCAAAGCCCTATCGAACTCGCGGAGAGAGGTTCTTCGTTCGAGTCCACGAATTTCGAGAGGACGCCAACCGGCGCTACGCAAGTGGTTACGATGCTCAATACGAGCGTCGTGTTTGGCGAGGAGAAAAGCTAGCGAGATACCTAGCGGACTGGGTGCCCGAAGTTTCGCTCAAAGCAAGCGAGCTGCCGGAAATCGACCAGCTCAATCTTCGGCGAAAACTTGAAGAGGGCTTTCGAGCAATCAAGGCTGACCGGGCCCTCGATGAAAATCTGCTGCTGGGCGAGACACTACTCCATGCCGTATTACGCCACTTCTTCGCAAGCGAACCTATCGCCTGCAAAATATTCCACCGGTCTACTTCAGGTGACAAGCTTACAAAAAACGCCCACATAGTACATTCAAGCGACGGCGATCAGATATGGTTGGGTCGAACCCATCTGTTTGATGGGACAGAGTGGGCCGAGATGTTGGATCGAGCGACGAGCGCTCTTGATGACGCCCTTCGCACAGAAATCCTTGTGGAAGAGCGTGATATCATTCTGCAACTTCGAGAGCCTCAGCACCTCCTTGCAAATAGCTTAGAGGATGCGCTCGACCGAGGTTCGCCAATCGACGTGCTCCTTGAGGTGCTCTGCCTTCCTATCCTGATCGCGTACGAGAGTGCGGTACTGGGGGCAGGCCATTCTGCTGACTACCAGGATAAACTGAAGTTTGAGGTAGAGGAGCGGGCAAACTCACTTCTGGCGGCTCTTCCTGACAACTTGGTTGAGGTGCAGGTTCACGTCTTTCTGGTGCCAGTCCTAAATCTGAATGCCCTCATCGAACAATTCGCAGCCTTGGTAGGTCTCGATGCAGTACCATGAAGTCCTCGCAGCACTGAAGCGTGACGATCTTGAGCAGGCTGAGATGTTCGGCATCCTCAAAGCTGTCTCGCATTTCGTCAACGACAAGAGCAATATCGCAAAGGGTCGGGACCTGATTATCCGACTTTTGGCGAGGCGGAAACTTCTGGACGGGTTTGAAACGAGAATATTGACATCGCTGGTTCGAGCTGTTGGCCTCTACCCCTACATGTCAGAGGTACTTGAGTTCGCTGAAGTCGACGACCGCATGGCGTACGAATTGCATCGGCCGGACAACATTCCAGAGGTTTTCCATAGCCTCCAGGCGAGGATTTACTATCAGCTCCGCAGCGGGGTTAACGTCGTATTGAGTGCGTCGACCAGTGTCGGGAAAAGCTTGGTAATTGACGCGATTATTGCCCTAAGGAAACACCGAAAGATCGTCATCGTTGTCCCCACGCTGGCATTGATCGACGAAACGCGGAAGCGTATCTCCCGGAAATTTCGGGATTTTTGCAATGTGATCACTCACCCAACCCAGACTGCCCAAAGTGGGATGGTGAACGTTTACGTGCTCACACAGGAGCGGGTGAAACAGCGCATTGATCTGTCAAACGTGGACTTTTTCGTCATCGACGAGTTCTACAAACTCGATTTCAAGCGCGAAGATGACTATCAGCGCGCCGTGGACCTAAATCTCGCATTTCACAGGTTAGCGAGCACGGGGGCACAGTTTTATATGCTTGGGCCGAACATCCAAGCTATCAAGGGCCTTGATAAATACGAAATCCATTTCATACCGTCTGAGTATTCCACGGTCGCTGTAGATGTCTTCAGCTATAATCTCCCAACTCAAGGTGATGACCGCGCAAATAAACTCGTTGAGATTTGCCAGTCGCTTAGCACTCCTACTCTGATCTATTGTCAGGGGCCGACCAGCGCGATGAGAGTAAGTCGCCTCCTGATGCGGGAGTGCATGGCGAAGGCAGTTCCAGCCTGCGCAGGAGCAGCGGATTGGATCGCCGGTTCCTATCATCCCGATTGGATTGTCGCTGAAGCGTTGCGTCACGGGATTGGAATTCACCACGGGGGTGTACCACGAGCGCTTCAGCAGAACATGGTGAGAATGTTCAACGACGGCCTGCTTCCTATTATGGTCTGCACGTCAACGTTAATCGAAGGCGTCAACACCGTGGCCGAAAATGTGATCGTCTATGATCGTCGACGGAACAACAAAGTTTTGGACTTTTTCACTTATCGGAACATCCAAGGCCGCGCGGGTCGAATGGGCAAATATTTTATTGGAAACGTCTTTCTACTGGAAAAGCCTCCGGAGGACGCCCAGGTTTCTGTTGAATATCCGGTCGGGCTTCAAGATGCCGATACGCCACTCACTTTGGTTATGCAGCTCGATGACGAAGCCCTAACCGATGAATCACGCGCGAGGTTGGCGGACGCCCTGGACCGTAATTTTCTGTCTGCAGCAACAGTTCTCAAGAATGGGTCGGTTGAACCCGCCGTTCAGGACATCCTGGCAAGAGAAATGTTCCAGATTATGCAGCAGGACCCAACCATCTTTTCCTGGAAGGCCAATCCATCGCAAGCGCAATTGATTGCTGCCTGTCGATTAATGGTCCGACATCTCTGGAGCGTTAGAACAAAAGGCCTGGGAGTGAATTCACCCGACCACTTGGCGTGGTACGTGCGCGCGCTAGGGTCGTCTGAAGGGATGAAAGGCTATCTTGCGCAGGTTACTCAAGGGCTGGAAACCAAGGAAGAATCCAGCCGCAAGGTTGACGAAGCAATGAAGATTCTTCGCAACATACTGATCTTCAAGTTTCCCCAAGACCTTATGGTGCTCAGCAGCATTCAGGCAGAGATTGCACAAAGACTGGAGATCACAGCAGGTGATTTCGGTTTCTTCGCCGAGACGGTTGAAAACATGTACCTACCCGCGCTGCTCGTCGCGCTGGAAGAATACGGCCTTCCAATACCAATCGGCAGAAAAATTCAGGGGTATCTTTCGCCCTTCTATGACTTAAACGACGTCCTAGAACAATTACGAGTGTTTAACAGTGAGAACGATGGAGACCTGTCTGTGTTCGAAAGGTCGCTCATTGAGGCAGTCCAGGGGGGAGTCTAGACGTTACGGCGATTGCAGAGCCCGAGGCTCGGTCAAACATGGAGGGGCGGCCAGCCATCAGTCTCGTGGCGCAAAAGCTTCTTCGGGATAGATTCTCTCAAGTATCGAACCGTATCCACCGGGTGGCAGATATTTCAGGAGGCGAAACTCGATCACAAACCTTTTGAAGTCGTTCGACGCTGTCGTCAACGCGTTAGCCGCTATCAGCGCAACCTCTGCACTGCTGAGTTGGCTTCGAACCAGGTTTCCGTATCGCGCCTTCTCGGTCTCAGATAACTCTTCCTTCTCCGAAATACGTCGCAGGATAGTGTAGAGAACGCGAAAGTAGGGTCCCAGCGTTCCTTCCGCTCGCTGGTGCACCTCATCGGAGTAGTATCCGCGCACAACCGGCTCTAGGTCCTTTTGCATATCTGGAAACACCCTCGTCGGCTGAAGGCCTTGGTCCAGAAGAATAAAAACCTTCTCAAACGCGGCATATCCTTTCACAGGCTCTTCTCGATGCACCACGAACGACACGCGGTCACGTAGCTCCCGCGACAGCTCGAAAAGCTGGAAAAACGTCGCCTCGAATTACTGTAGCTCGGCGTCACGATCAGAGCGTTCAAGCCTTTTACGCTGGTCTCTAAGCTCTTCCTGCTGTCCGGCAATTTCCTTGGTCTGCATGCGCAGCGTAATCAGAATAGCAACGAACGCGCAGGAGGAAAGCAAGGCATTCAACGCGCCGAAGGAATCTCCCCACTGCCCCAGGCGTTCTGCGTCCCAATCTTGTCCGACCAACGACAGACCAACTGGCACCAAGGCCCAAAGAAACCAAAGTGCTAATGCCGCAAACGCGGCAAATATTAAGGACGCCCGATGCATTCAGGTCTCCATGCTACCGTCACTGAAACCATGCAACGATTCGACGCAATCTGGGTAAGTTTAAGAAGGCGAGGCAAGCGGAGGAAGTGGCGATCTTCGGGAAGTATGTTGATAGCGCCATCAACATTCCGCAGCTTCCCGCCTAGCGAACGCTAAGAGAGATGTCTATGCTCGTGGCCTAGAGAGGCTAATCCTTACATCGCAACGAGTTTTAATTGTCAGAATATTCATTTTCCGGCTTCGAGCGCTTTGCCGTGTTCCAGGTGCATGGGTCTCGTTGCTATATGTGCAACGAGACCATCGACCTCAAAACGATGGAAATCGACCACATCATCCCCGAAGTGCTCATCAAGACACCGGAGCTTCTTGCGGACCATCTCAAACTGCTCGGGCTTCCCTCTGAATTCGATGTCAATTCGTATGACAACTGGCTTCCTGCTTGCAGGAGCTGCAATGGCAAGAAAAAGGACAACATCTATGAGGCAGCGCCCATCCACCTGGCCTGCCTGAAGCGTGCCAGAGACGGCGCAGCCAAATGCCGGGCGGCAGAGGGCCGAGCCGTCAGGAATGCGGACGTAGCGAAGTCGCTCAATTATCTGGAAAGAGCCGCCGAAAACGAGCATTGGGACTACGCCAAACTCGACGCCTTGATAATGGCTTACGCCAAAGCGCAACCTGATGCGTTTAAGGCACTTTACGAGCGAGCGACCGACGGGCGTATCGGGCTTGTCGTTAAGATCGACACCCCCGCATCGTTCCCAGTTGCCCCCAATTATACGGTTTTGTACAGCGACGGTGCCATTCAAATCGTCAAAACACCGCGCGGAACAGGATATTTACCCGTCGATCCGGCCCCACACCACAGCTTCTACTGTGGGTTCTGCGGGTCAAAAGGCCCGTGGAACGGCATTATATGTCTTAGCTGCGGGATGCGTGACGACGGCGACTGAGAGGCAATAGCCACCTCGGTGGCCGATCACCTCGTCCGTATCATCCTCATAAATTAACGATGGCTCAGAAGCGCAGCCTGGGCCCGCTCTGTGGTTGGGTCGCAATCTCGGCGCGCCTGAATAACTCCTCAACGGTTTATTAAAACCCATTGCCAAAGCTCTCGGCTTGTGTACTTATACCCATCAGTCAGTTTTTAAAACCCTTCGATCAGAAAACAATAATCGGGAAGCTTCGAAGGTGACTAGTGGGAGGCAACCCTTGTCTGAAATCATACGCCTCGACGCCGTATCTAAGTCTCGTGGTCAAGGAATAGCAGCGCCCAATCGTACAGGGCAGGTTGAGAGAATGTCGTTGATGACCGAAAAATCGCCAATCCAGCAGTTAGAGCAGCGCGAGGAAATAGTTCGCGTTACTAATGTCGAGAAGTCTTTCGGGACCCATCGGGTGCTTGAAGACATCAACTTCTCCATGAAGGCAGGCGAGGTCGTAGCGATAATCGGCCCGAGCGGCTCGGGGAAAAGCACCTTGCTGCGCTGCTTGAACCAGCTTGAACCTCCGACCAAGGGAACAATCAAGCTGGCCGGAATCGAGATCGATGCTTCGAAGAACGCGACGAAGAAGCAATTGACTGAGCTTCGCCGTGCGGCCGGTATGGTCTTCCAGTCGTTCAACCTCTTCCCTCACATGACGGCGCTTGCGAACGTAAGCTTGCCACAGCAGCGGGTTCTCGGAAGAAGCAAATCTGAATCAGATAAACGGTCTCTTGCGCTCTTGAAACGCGTCGGCCTGGAAGGCAAGGCGGATCAATATCCGGTCCGCTGCTCCGGCGGGCAGCAGCAGCGCATAGCAATCGCTCGCGCGTTGGCGCTCGATCCCAAAATCATGCTTTTCGATGAACCCACGTCGGCGCTTGATCCCGAGTTGGGCCTCGAAGTTCTGGCAGTCATGAAGGAGCTTGCGGAGGGCGGCATGACAATGATTGTTGTCACCCACGAAATGCACTTCGCCGAGACTGTCTCCGACCGCGTCATCATCATGGCGGACGGCCGCATTCTAGAAGAGGGTCCGAGCGCCTCCATCATGCGCAATCCTCAGACGGAACGTGCGCAGCGTTTCCTGCAGGCGGTGAAAAATCGATGAACGCGGAATCCTTTTACATCATCCTCAGCGGCATCCCGTGGACCATCGCGATTACTGTCGGTGCCTTTGCTTTCGGTGCTTTGCTGGGGATTCCTCTCTGCGCAATGAAGGTTTCTCGCTCCTGGGTTCTGCGTTACCTAGCGACTGCCGTCATCCTGACGTTTCGTTCTGTCCCTCCCATCGTGTGTCTCTTCTTTCTGTATTTCGGGATCGGGTCGGGCTACCTACAGGTCGGCCCGATTGAGTCAGCAATTGTGGCGCTTGGAATCATTACTGGCGCGAACATGGCTGAAATTTATCGTGGTGCGCTCAAGAGCATTCACGTCGGCCAATGGGAAGCATCCCACGCGCTGAACATGCCAAGCTGGTCAGTCTTCTTTGACATCATGGTCCCCCAGTTGGTTCGCGTAATCCTCCCCACCGCGACCAGCTACATCATCGGCCTTCTGAAAGACTCTGCTATCGCATCCACTGTAGGTGTGACCGAAGTTGCATTCCAAGCAAATTTCGTCTCGCGTCGACAGTTTGAAGGCCTGGAAGTGTTTGCAGTCGCGGGTCTGCTTTATATTCTAATCAGTCTGCCGGTGGCGGCTCTGGCTCGATACAGTGACGGCGTCATGAGAGCGAAGGTGGCACGATGAGCGACCTTTTCGAATTCTGGCAGGAAAATCTGCCGACCATGATCGACGGCTTGATCGTCAGCCTCCAAGTGACGGGGTTGGCTCTATTGGTTGGCATGCCGCTCGGCCTACTCCTCGCCCTTGGCGTCCAGGCCAAATCGATCCCGCTTCGAGCATTGTCAGTGGCAATCGTTGAGATCGGCCGAGGTGCACCTGCGCTAATCTTGCTCCAGTTCGCGTACTACGGTCTTCCAAATACCGGCATCAGCCTATCCTCGTTCGGCGCGGCGGCAGCCGCTCTGTCGTGGACCACGGCGGCCTACACTAGCGAGATCATCAGGGCAGGATTGCAAGCCGTTCCGCACGGTCAAAAAGAAGCTGCCGTGGCAGTCGGATTCAACCATTTAGACGCGCTACGCTTCGTCATTGTGCCACAGGGCCTTCGGGTTGCCGCGCCTGCCCTGCTGGGCTTCGCGATCCTGATGCTGCAGGCAACCTCTCTATGCTTCGCTATTGCCCTGCCCGAGTTGCTCTCCCAAGCATACATGATCGGCACGACCACTTTCCAGTATCTGCCAATCTTGCTGCTCGCAGCTCTGCTCTATGCTGCCATCTGTATTCCCGCGACAATCGCGGTAGCGTATTTGGAGAAGCGACTGAGCCGACACACCGCTTAATGCCCGGACTACACTCCAACTAAAGGGAACTGAAAATGAAGAAGATTCTGGCTCCATTAGCAATCGCGCTAATGGCAAGTGTTTCGTCGTCCTTTGCTACGGACTGCGCTACTGAAGTGACGACAATCTCGAAGGGCAAGTTGACTGTCGCTGCCTACGATTATCCGCCGTTCACATCCGTTTCTTCGGATCAGAAGATTAGCGGTATCGACCCTTCCATCATCGAAAAGGCAGCGAAGGAAAACTGCCTTGAGATCGTTCCTCTCGTCATGGACCCTGCCGCCACTATCCAGGCGGTAATCGCTGGCAAGGCGGACGTCGCAATCGGCAGCTGGAACCGCACTGAAAAGCGCTCGAAGGTGCTTGGCATTTCCGCTCCGACCTACCTTGATCCGATGGGTATTTTTTCGAAGGATGGCGTCGACACCATCGAAGGGATCGTCGGAAAGAACGTCGGCACCGTTCAGGGTTACCTGTGGGTTCCGGAACTGCAGAAGCTGCTCGGGAGCCAGCTGAAGCTCTACCCGACCGCTGTTGCTCTGGCGCAGGACCTCGAAGCGGGTCGCATCGATGTCGGCGTCGACGCTTACAACTACGGCGTATACGTGCAGAAGACGTCTGGCGGCTACAAGGGGATTTCGATCAAGCTCGCGAAGCAAGACGAGCGCGTACAGGCTTCGATTACGCCACCGCAGGCAGGTGTCCTCTATACCAAGGGCAATGAGTCCCTCGGCAAGGCCTTGGACGCCAGCATCTCCAAGCAACATGACGACATCGTCAAAGCCTTGGAAGAAGTTGGCTTCGACAAAAAAGTCGGCGACGTTGGCGATCCCCGCCTCACGAAGTAGTCCAAATCAGGCCGCTAAGCTCAGCTTAGCGGCCTTTTCTTTGAGTGGCAGCGAAGCCGCACTCGCGTTAAATTTTGACCGGTAAGACCTAATCAATTGACTCGCCGGTCAGAATTTCAGAAGATTCTTTTAGTGCTATTTCATGCGCAGCAACCGCGCAGATTCGCGTCATACCCTGCCGATCAGGATGTCGCGACAGTGAGGCAAAAAATGAATTTGAAAGTGCGTGAAGAACTTAAAGCAAAAAAGCAAGCTTATGTTCAAGAAGAGATTTTGACCGCAGCAGCAACCCTCTTTGCTGAAACCGGGGTTCGTGCCGTTACGATTGACGATATCGCGTCGAGCCTTGGATACACCAAGTCCGTCGTTTATTACTACTTCAAGAACAAGAACCAGGTTCTCTGGGAAATTTTCCAGCGCATCCATGAGGCTTGGTGGCAAGATATGAATGCCATCCTTGAAACCGAGCTTCCGGCCGATGAATTGCTCGGCGCGATGATCCGCAAACACGCGTTGAACGTTATGGGTCGCGCTGCGTGGACCGCTATCTATTTCCGCGACCAAGGCGAGCTTACCGACGAACAGCAAAAGATCATTGTCAAGCGCAAGCGTGAGTATGATCAGCTCTTCAAGGATGCCTACAAGAAGGGTGTTGAGGCAGGTATCTTCAGGGATATCCCCACCTACTTGATCGTCAGCTCGATCATTGGAATGTGCAATTTCACCCCTGCGTGGTTCAAGTCGAAAGGCCCCCTCTCGCAGGAAGACGTCGCGAACCATTATGTCGAGATCATTCTGAACGGATGTCGCGCTTAAATCCAAGCGGTTCAGCGTAAGGGCTTTTGTGTCAGTGACGACGCCGAAAGATGTCATTTCCCCTGACGCGGTCTTAGACAGGAACATCAAAAAAGGGTCCGCGTGCGGACCCTTTCCTTATCCTAATGCCGGGTGACGCCGAGCCAGATCAGAGAATCTTGCTGAAAAAGGCTTTTGCTCGTTCATTGGTGGGATTTTCGATAACGGCACGCGGCGCACCAGACTCGACGATTGCTCCTTGGTCCATGAAAATCAGAGTGTCTCCAACCTCTTTTGCAAATCCGATCTCGTGCGTGACCACAATCATTGTCATTCCGCTTCTGGCAAGCTCCTTCATGACATCGAGCACCTCACCAACTCTTTCTGGATCAAGGGCTGAGGTAGGCTCGTCAAAGAGCACGAGCTTCGGTTCCATGGCCAGGGCGCGGGCGATTGCCACACGCTGTTGCTGTCCGCCGGAAAGCTGGCGGGGGTATGCGTTCTCAAACTTCGCCATCCCAACTTGTGCCAGTAACGCCCTCGCCTTCTCGATTGCGTTTGATTTGCGCTCACGGCGAACTTGGATTGGCCCTTCGATGACGTTCTCCAGTACAGTCCGGTGAGCGAAGAGATTGAACCCTTGGAAGACCATTCCGATCTGGGAGCGCTGAAGGCATAGCTCGGAATCTCGCATCTCGTACAGAACTCGGCCTTTTTGCCGGTAGCCGATCAACTCGTGTTCGACCCAGATGCGTCCATGACTGATGATTTCAAGGTGATTGATGCAGCGCAGGAGCGTAGACTTCCCCGATCCCGACGGTCCAACGATGCAAGTGACCTCGCCTTTCGCGACGCCGAAGGAAATCCCCTTCAGCACCTCATGGTGGCCGTAGCTTTTATGTACCCCTTCGACTCGAACCAGGTTCATGACGCCCTCCTGAGCGAGAAGTTCTTGAGTATTCGGCCAGCTAGTGGCCGTCCGCTTCCAGTTTCCTTCAGGCGCTTTTCGATGAGATGCTGGATGACGGAGAAAATGCTAGTCAGCACCACGTACCACACACTCGCCGCCACGAGGACTTCGATGACCTGCAGGTTCTCGGTGTAGATTTTAGCGGATTGGCTAGCCAGTTCGGGATAGGCAACGACGTACGCGATGGACGAGTATTTCAGCATTGCGATGAACTCGTTACCCGTAGGAGGAATAACGACTTTCAGCGTCTGGGGCAGCACTACTCGCTTCGTTATCTTCCAAGGGCTGAGCCCGATGGATTTTGCTGCTTCGATCTGCCCGTTATCAACGGAGATAATCCCGGCGCGGATGATTTCAGACATGAAGGCACTCTCGGTGAGTGCCAACCCGAGCAAGGCTGCAACGAAAGGAGTCACGATGTCGTTTGTTGAGCCGTCAAAGATGAATGGTATCCTGACGTGCGGTATCACCAGCGCGATGTTGAACCACAGCAAGACGAGGACAAGGGCGGGAATCCCTCTGAAGAGCCAGACGTAACAGGCTGCCGTATTACGTACGACCGAGTTATCGGAGCCTCTCGCGATGGCAACCGCGACCCCAATAAAAAGGGCGACCATCATACTTCCGATAGTTAGGTACATGGTACCCGCTATCCCGCCGATGATGATGGTAGAAACAAAATAGCCTGGAATTGTCGACCAGCGGATTTGAGCACCCGCCAGTACATATACCAGACCAGCGACGATGGCGGCCACAATAACTGCGGATACCCAGCGCTCATAGTGCCGCACGGGTCTGATCTCGAAGTCCTCCGGCAAAGATGCCGGAGGGTTTCTGGAAGCGACCGATAGATGGACAGCGCTGGTGTCGGCCGCAGGATTACTTTTGACCATTGATCGATGCCTTTTTAATCGCGAGGCTCGTCATACCCCACTTGTCCATGATCTTGGCGTAGCTTCCGTCATCGATACTCGACTGGATCGCAGCTTGGTACGCTTCCGCGAGTTCGGTCTGTTCCTTCGGCAAAACAATCCCAACCAAGCCAGGAGCCAAGTTCAAGCGGTCCAGGAGTTCGTACTTATCCGGGTTCTGCTTGACGTAGTAAGCGCCGCTTGGAGTTTGGACCGACACTGCGTCCACGCGGCCAGAAGATAGAGCAAGAAGGCCCTGCGTGTCCGCATTGAAAACCGATATGGATAGAGGCTTCTTCCCCTTATTTTCGCAGTCAGCGCTGACGGACTTCATGTTGGTTTCGGAGGTCTGCGCGACCGCCGCGACCTTCAATCCGCAGAGCGAGTCAGCAGAATTGATTCCTTTGGAGTTTCCCTTCGCATAGAGGACGGTCCAGCCGTCCATCGCATAGTCGACGATGGTGTATTTTTCCTGGCGCTCCTTCGTGTCCTTAATGCCAACCATGAGGACATCATAGCGTTGGCTCTGAAGGCCGCTGAACAGAGAAGCCCAGTCTGCAGATTTCCAATTGCCCTTGATCTTCAGTTTCGACGTCCAAAGATCATGAAGCTCTGGCTCGTATCCTAAAAGCGTCTTCCCATCCGTGTCATAGAAGACATAAGGCGGATATCCCACGCTAGTGCCGATGGTGACGGAGCCCTTGTCCTTCAACGCCGCCGGGACCTTCAAAGCATTGTCCGCCAGTGCCGAGAAGGCGGTTCCACTGACGAGAGTAGCTACCGCCATGCTCATCTTCAGGGTTCGGTTTGAAAAAGCTGTCATTTCAATTCTCCCAGGTTGGCGGCCACCTGTTCCCGTTTTTCTGCAGGATGGCCAGTTATCGCGAAATGCTCACAGCGCGGTCGCGATATCCGCGTCTTTAAGTCAGTCAGTCGACTGAATTCGATCCGCAATCTTCTCCGCGATCATCATGGTAGTGACGTTAGTGTTGGCGCAGGGGACGGACGGCATGATGGATGCGTCTACGATCCGAAGGCCATCAATGCCCCTGAGGCGGCCATCGCTGTCAACGACCGAGAGTTTGTCTGACTCCGAACCCATCTTACAGGTCCCGCACGCATGCCAGTCGCCTTGGACGCCCCGTCTGATCCAGTCAATGAGGGCATTGTCATTCGCGACTACGCTATCCAACTCGGCGTGTGCCCCAACCATCGCGCGAGTTACTTTGCGCTGAAACGGTCCGCTATTTTCGAGGATGAAAGCAGCGCAATCCGTCAGGAGTCGATTTTTCTTCGAGACCGTAGTGAGATTGCGCATCATCTCGGAGTAGACACCGGGGAACGCCATGTGGATCATTCCGCTCACAGGCTCAGATTTCAGCAGCTTCGAGGCGAAGCGGACAGCGTCCACCATCCGTTGGAGGTCTCTTGGATCAGACAGCAAGTTGAAAGCCGCAACGATGCCGTCGTTGCTAGCGGGCCCTTTTAGTTGGACCATGCCCTGAGAGTAAGCCTTGTTCGGGCCGAACTGTACTGTGCCAAGCTGAGCACCGATCTTGCTCCAAGCAAACCGGTTTGACACCGAGAGCTTCATGTCCTGAGGCGGGCATTCCGGGTGTCCGGAAGAGAACCGGCAATTCAGCAGGAAGTTGGAACGGAGGGTTGGGGCGAGCCTTGCTTCGGCCTTCAGGTGCATTCCGATGCCAACGAGAGGATGCTCTTGTAGGTTCCGGCCGACACCTGGGCGATCAAGTACGACGTCAACACCGACCTCTTTAAGATGATCGCCAGGGCCGACACCCGATCTCATCAAGAGCGCTGGCGTGTTAAGCGCGCCGCACGACACAATGATCTCGTTCCCTGAGAAAGTCGACTTGTGACCGCTTTTGCTGGCGATGACGGATGTTGCTCTTCTTCCGTCGAAAGTGATGCGATCTATCGTGTGGTCCGGGAAGAGATGAAGGTTTTTCCGCTGACGGGTAGCTCCGTCGAGATAGGCAAGCACGGCCGATACACGGTGCCCGTAGACGTTGTTCTTGGGAAACGGAAAACATCCGTCCCCAAAGTTCGAATGACAGTCGTCGAAGTAAGGAACGCCGAAATTTTGGAGAGCATCGCGAAAAGCCAACGACAGGCCGCCCCACTGATCTGGAAAAATGCGATGAATCGGTAGCGGGCCGTTTGTGCCATTGAAACTACCAGAAAAATCGAGATCGCGTTCGAGCTTGCGGAAGTACGGCAGGCAGTCCGCAAAACTCCATCCCGAAGCCCCAAGAGATTCCCACTCGTCATAATCGGAGGGGATTCCACGAATGGCTACCTGGCCGTTCACGGTGGACCCGCCACCCATTACTCTGGCTTGTTCATAAACCCTTGAGTTACCGGCCTTTCGCAACTCTTGAACGCTGCGGTTTCCAATCGGGTCCATGTAGGCTTCGATTTTGGTCCAGTAGTAGGCGTCCTCGAAGTAGTGTGGCAGGAAAGGTAGAGAGTAGATTTGATCGCTGATGTGCTCCGGCGGAGTGTCGGGGCCTGATTCAATCAACGCGACGTGTTTTGTCGGATCGGCGCTCAAACGGTTTGCCAGGACACAGCCTGCTGATCCACCGCCGACAATAACGTAATCATAGATCATGCTGGTCCCGCCGTTTCTGCGTTGTCTATCTGTTCAGGTGTGGTGCCTGCCGCGTCCAAGCTTCCCAAGAGAAGAGGGATGACGCTCTCGAAATCTTCCGAGACGGCTACTCCGGCGTTCATCAGCGCTAGGACTTTGCTTTGATAATCACCGACACCGTCGTGGATTATCGCCCCGGCGTGGCCGATGACTTGGCCTTCCTTGACGTATTTTCCGCAGACATAGGCAACGACGGGCTTCCGAATCTGCGAGACGATGACCTTCGCGGCGGCCTCCTCATCGTGGCCACCGATCTCCCCTAGAAGGAGAATACGCTTCGTGTTCGCATCGTTTTCAAACAGAGGAAGTAAGCTCGCGTAGTCCGCCCCTTTCACCAAGTCGGGGCCCACTGACACAATCGTGCTGATACCCAACCCCGACCGCTTCATCTCGCTGAGAATCCCGTAAGCGATTGATCCGCCCTTGGTGATTATCCCTACGTCACCGGGCGCGCAAATCTCGTCAGAGAAGTACCCGGCTTTAGATCGGCCAGCGGCCAAGACGCCGCTTGAGTTCGGGCCTATGAGGTTGGCACCCCGAGAGATTGCCGCATTCCGCATTTCCAGCGCATCGTGCACAGGCACGTATTCGGTCAATACGACGAGCGTTGTGATACCGGCATCAATGGCGGCAATCACTCTGTCTTTGACCCGAAGAGGCTCATCGAAGAACACCGCGACCTCAGCTCCAAGAGTGACGACGGCGTCTGTGAAATTGTCTATAATGGGGATCGAAGGGTCAGCCTCGAAAGCTGCACTCTCATCGCGCACCGCTCCAACAAGACGGGTGCCACCCTTGACCATTTCGTGGCACTGGAAGCGTGCCATGGCACTTGATAAGGGGCTGACGACGATAGTCGTCGTTTCCTCGACCAAAACGCTCATCGGGCGGCTCCCAAGTGCTCGACAGTCGCGTGCAACGCGTCTTTCAGGCCATCAAAATTCGGCAATCCCGCATCTCGAAGCATGCGAGTTGCCTCGGCACCGCCGTTACCCTGCAGATGAACGACTAAAGGCTTTCCAGCTTTTGTACCCCGCGCTTGGAGCACGGGCAGTATGGTGGAAACGATGCGGTCGATGCGATTTCCGCTCGATATCATATTGAGGAGAATGACCTTAGTATCTCGGTCTTCGTCAAGGTCGCTGAGGACCGAAGAAATTACTGCTTGCGCCTGTCCTGAAGCGAGAGCGCAATCCATGTCGATGGTGCCGGACAGGCCGAAGCCTCTACCAGCGAACCAATCGGACACTGCCATCGCCATGCCGCCCCCGAGACCGATCAAACCGACGACGCCATCCTGCAAACGAGTGAGCGTCGATTCCTTCTTTGATTTGCCCCAACCGGTTGCGCTAGGTTCTAACTGAAGCAGCTCTCGAATTGCGGGTTGTCTGGGGAGTGCGGAATCGTCGACGTCGATACGCGCATCGAGCGCTACCAAGGAACCGTCCTCAAGTTCCGCAAGCGGGTTGATTTCCGCAGTCAGTGCATCTGTCTTGATAAAGAGGTCAAGCAACCGCTTGCATACCGTTGCATAGGCACCATTTGCGCGATCAGATAAACCGAGACCTCGCAGACCTTTGAGGATCGCCTCCTCTAGGTCATCGCTCTCTCGATCCACGGGAATCCGAACAACTGAGCTTGGATCGTCATTAGCCCTCTCCTCGATGGAAATGCCGCCAGCGCGTCCGATCATCAACCAAGCTCTGTTGGCGCTGACGGTGATCCCGACATATCGCTCATGGAGGATTTTGACCCTTGGCTCGACCAATATTTTCGAGACCCGAAAACCGTTGATCTTGCTTTTCAGAAGGGTTGAAAATGCAGCTCTGGCCTGGGCGTCGTTTTCGGCGAACAATATTCCGCCTGCTTTTCCGCGTCCTCCAGTAGGGACCTGAGCTTTCAGCACGGCGGGCATGCCGACGCTTAGAAGGGCCTGGGAAAGCTCGCTCGTGGTCTCGACCTCGACACCAGAGGGCGTCGGTATCCCGAAATGTCGAAGGACTTGTTTGCCGTCGTTTTCATGCAGCAGCACAGCTTAAACCTCCACGAAGGCGACAGAAGGCACGGCTGAGGCGCGGCAGTTAGCCAGAGTTTTGAACGCGAACATTGCTCACCTAACAGTAAATTGCTTTTCGGCAGATCGCTCAAAAGCACAATTATCCTATTGCTTTTGTAGCTGTTATTCGCAAACCTGACGAACCAGATTATGAGCGAGCTGACTGTAGAAAAACTATGCCTCCTCCCAAGCGACGCAGACTCCCCTCCCTCAATGGCCTCCGAGCGTTCGAAGTCGCCGGACGCCGTCAAAACTTCCGTCTGGCCGCAGAGGAGATCGGGGTCACCCAGGGCGCGATAGCGCAACACATTCGCGCGCTCGAAGACGATCTGGGGCTGAAACTGTTTGAACGAACACCTAGGTCAGTCGTCCTCACAGAGGTCGGCCGTACCTATCTCAGCCATGTGTCCCGCGCGTTTGAGCTTCTGAGCGAAGCAACCGATGAGCTGCGGGAGGACCCTAACCAGGTCACTATCAACGTCACCCCAAGCTTCGCCAGCCGATGGCTGCTTCCGCACTTGCAGGAGTTTCGCCGCGCCTATCCAGAGGTCGAGGTCAGTATCTTGGCGACTGAATCGATGCCGGACTTTCGAGCGTCAGACGCAAATCTTGCGATCAGAGACGGGCATCCTCCCTTTTCAGCATCTGTGCAGCATGACCTTCTGTTTGAACGCAGACTAGTCGCGGTGGCTAGCCCCAAGTTGATTGAGGAAAAGGGCTTACCCACGACGCCAGAAGATTTACAAGAGTTCGTCCTGCTGCATGACATGGAGAACGAATGGCCGCTTTTCATGAAGAGCGTGTTCGGGACGGAAAACTTCACGTCGACAAACAACATCAATTTCAACTTCGCGACTCTAGCAATTGATGGGGCTATCGCATCGCAAGGCATAGCGCTCGCTAGCAGCCTCTTTGTGCAGGCTGAAGTTGACGGTGGGCGGCTGGTGAAGTTGTTCGGCGCAGAGGTCAGAGCAGACAGCGATTATTACATCATCAAAAGCGCGCACTCGCGCAATCAGGTCGCAACCAAGCACGTTTGGGACTGGTTGGTAAGCTGCAAGGACAGGCAGCAGGTTAGGCGGTCAGGCCCCGTTGTCGACGACTGCCACGGGGCCTGAAATCGTTAAGCGGCGACTGCAGCCTTCGAATGGAACATAACTTTCCATTCGCCTTCCTGACAAACGGTTCCTTCCTGGTTCCGGACTTCGACCCAGAACGTAACGATACCGCGAGCTGGATTGCTAGTCGCGCGAACGGCAGACACCTTCTGGAAGACGTGGATCGTGTCGCCGATCTTCACAGGTGCCTTGAGGTTCCAGGTCATGCCAAGGAAAGCGATAGCCGTACCTTCCTTCAAGCCAAGGCGGAATTCCAGGCCGGTAGCAATGGCAAATACTGCCGGTCCGTGCAGGATACGGGTGCCGAACGGCGTTGTCTTCGCGAACTCTTCATCTGTATGAACAGGATTAAAGTCCCCTGTCAGACCAGCAAACAAGACGACGTCAGCTTCTGCAATCGTACGTCGCGGCGATGTCCAGCTTTGATCGACTTCGAAATCGTCGAAAAACTTTGCGTTTGGGCCAACGTTGAGTTCGGTTCCCATAGTCACTCCTTAGATTTGAATACTCGTTAGTCTTTTTTTCGACGTAAAGGTCAAAAAAGTCAAGTTGGTGGTTTCGTTAAGCTGCGTGTTTCAGGTCTTTGTAGCGCCCGATCCAGGGCGCAGCTTCTTCGAGGCGAGCGGACAGTCGGAGGACATCTGCGTCGCTACCGAAATGACCGATAAGTTGCACGCCAACAGGTAGGTTCTCCGCAGTCCAATGGATTGGCACATTGGCTGCAGGTTGGCCTGAAGCGTTGATGATCGCGAGGAACGTTGTGTAATCCCCTATCCGATTGCGGAAGGACCTGAAGTCCGTGTCCATAGTTAGAACGCCAAGCTTGGCTGGCAGTTGAGTCAACGTCGGCGACAACACGAAATCATAGCCAGACATATGGATTTCCATCTGTCTCCCAATGGCATGGAACCGATTGATCGCGAGTGCGTAGGTTTCCGCGCTCAACGCGCTGCCGATATCGTACGCGTCAGCAATCGCCGGTTCGAGCTTGGTGCGCCATTCAGCATCTGGGCTTGACCGAAGTTTTCCGTTCACTGTCAGGGTGACGCTAGCAGCGAGCACGTCCTGGTGAGAACGAAGAAAACTCTTATATTTTATGTCCGGTAGCGCGACATCGACGACTTCATGCCCCATGCCCTCAAGAAGTTTCGCCGCGTACTCAACCGCCGCCACGCAATCGGGATCGACCGCAATGTCATCGAATGCTGTCGTCCACTTCGCGATACGGAGAGGCCTCTCGAATGCAACATCCAGCAGTTCGAGATATTTTCCTGGAATGGTCGGGGAAGCGTATGGAGCCCCTACTTCCATGCCGACAACACCGTCGAGCGCTGCGGCAGTGTCACGTACCGTTCTGGTCAGGACGCCGTCAGCAGCTAATCCGCCCCACGCCTCGCCACGCGAAGGTCCAAGGGGCACCAGACCCCTGGATGGCTTGTGGCCGAAGACACCGCAGCATGCTGCAGGAATGCGGATCGAGCCGCCACCATCGCTTCCATGAGCAATCGGAACGACGCCAGTGCTGACTGCGACAGCTGCTCCGCCGCTCGAACCACCGGCCGACCGCGTCTTGTCCCAAGGGTTCAGCGTCGGGCCGCCGTTTTGAGTAGCTTCCGTCGTGGGAGCCATGCAAAATTCCGGGACAGTTGTACGTCCAAAGGAGACAAAGCCGTCGGCGATGAAGCGCTCGTTAAGAGTCGCATTGATCGGCGACTTCATGTCTGCAAACAAACGAGAGCCTACGCTCGACAAAAGGTACGTCGAGGCGAGCCCTGAATCCTTCAACAGAAACGGAAGCGCGCCGAATTGCCCCTTCAGCTCTGCTCTTCTGGCTTGGGACAACGCCTCTTCCGGCTTCACGTAGCAAAGCGCATTGTATTCGCTGTCACAGCGCTCGCCCAACGCCACCGCCAGCTCCATAAGGTCGGCCGGTGTGACCTTCTTGTCGCGCAAAAGGTGCGCGAGAGCCAAGCCATCATTCTCTCGATATTCAGAAGCTTCCATTGAAGTTCACTCCGACTGCAGGCTCTCGACTAACTGGCTTTCAGAAGCGGCTCGAAGCGCTCCTTCAACTGCTTCTTGTCGGTCTTTCCGGTCTTCCCTTGCGGTAGCTCCGCTTCAAAGAAGATCGTGCGCGGGACCTTAAAGTCAGAGAGCAAGGTTTCGACGTGGGCAATCAGCTCTTCTTGAGAGACGTCGGAGCCATGCCGCCGAACCACGATGGCGATTGGAACCTCGCCAAAAATCCGGTCTGCTACACCAATTACCGCTGCGTCTTGAACGCCCGGGTGGGCTATAAGGGCCTTCTCCACTTCGGAGGGCGAAATATTAGCGCCACCCCTAATGATAATTTCTTTAATTCTGCCCGTAATGTAGAAAAACCCGTTCGCGTCCTGCTTTACAAGATCGCCGGTACGGAACAACCCGTCCGACAGCGACGCGTCCGTCATTTCAGGATTCTTGAGATAGCGTTTCATCGTTGCTGCTGCTCGCACGAGAAGCTCACCATCCTCTTCAATGCCGCACTCAGAGCCGTCAGCACGAAGAACCTTGACGATAGCCCCTGGGGCTGCGCGTCCAATCGAACCCGGGGGCAGCGTCTGAGTGTCGTCGAAGTACCGGCCGAACACCGGCGTGCATTCCGTCAGCGCGTAGTAATTTTCGAGGGCCTTTGAGAATTTGCCTTCGAAGCGGCGCGCCATTTCCTCAGAAAGTGGTGCACCTGCGCAGATGAGCTTCCGCATGCCGCTCAGATCGAAGCTTAAGTCTCGCTGCTCGCAATATTCGAGCATCATCGAGAACATCGTTGGCACGCCGTGGAAGACAGTGGCGTTCTGATTCACAAGAGCTTCAAGAACGTCGCGGGGATGAAATCGGCGGAGGATCACGGCTGCGCCACCGGCCTGCAGCACAGCAGCGGCGGCCGTCGATAGGCCGTAGAGGTATCCGAGAGGTAGCGCCACAACGGTTCTGTCCGATGACGTTACACCCCACATCCGAGACAGAGCGATAGGGCAATTCACCTGCGCGCGATGGTCTAGGATGATAGCTTTCGGAGCGCCGGTTGTTCCGGAAGTGTAGATGACAAGGAAATCGTCGTCAGGTTCGACGGAAGCCGAGCTGATATCCGTGGCAGGAAGTTCATCAGCCAGATCACTCATCGACACGAGAGTTTCCGGCGGGACCGCTGACCTTGCCACATCAGCAACGATGTCGTCGTGGAACAGGAGCTTCGCGTTGCTATGCGTGAACGAGTATTGGACCTCACTCTGAGTGAGGTTTGGGTTCAAGGGAACGAAAACCGCGCCGAGTTTAGCAGCGGCATAGTAACTGTAGAGCAGCTCAGGTCTGTTCTGTGCGAAGGCGGCGACGGTATCACCCTTGCCGATGTTGCGAAGTTGGAAGTGACGCGCCGTGTTCTCGATCTTCTGCAGAAGCTCGCGGTAGCTGAGCGACTGATCTTCGAAGACCAGAGCAACCTTGTCGGGTCCGCTTCGGACCGAAGCCTCGAAGGCCGCAAACACAGACGGAAAGGGGACGGCGGAATTCTCAGTCACGTTCAAACCCTCGTGCGCGATGTACACAGCATCGCCTATTGTTGTTCAGCCCAAGGCGGGGCTAGCAGGAATGCACCGTGTCGGTCGGCGCTAACTGATTGCATCAACGAGCCCACGCGCGGGCGGCGTCCGCCACCGTCGAAAACCTCGTTTTAGGCGTCGCCTTCATGTGATCTATCAGCTTTGAAAGCATCGCCATCCGAGGTCCGCGACCAATGATCTCTGGATGCATAGTCAACGTAAAGACCCCTCCCTCGATTGAGGTGGAAAAGTCGAATTCTTCACGCCAAAGCTCATAGACCTCGCTCGGGGTCCGCATTCCCTGATACATCGGCTTGTTCAGGAACATGAAGTGCGGGAAATCGTCGAGTTCCCATGCTACTGGGATTTCCACCACATTAGACACAGGGCCTGACCGATATTCTTCTTCAGTCACGCTAAAGCCTCTCGGAGCAAAGTAGGGCTTGTAGTCGTCTGCCATCAGACTGCTGTCATAGATTAGACCGCGCTCTTCCATTAGACCTATGGAGTTTTCAGACAGGTCCCACGCTGGCGACCGATAACCAACAGGATTAAAGCCTTCGCCGAGCGCGTTTTTTAGCTTAGCGATTGCGCGATCCAGCAGCGCTGCTTCGTCACTCTTGCTGAGACCTACCGGCGTCTCATGGCAGTACCCGTGAATGCCGATCTCGTGTCCACTTTCAAGAATACGGCGCGTTTCAGCATTGAACGAAACGGCTGTGTGGGCGGGGACGAAAAACGTCGCCTTAATGCCCTTTTCCTCCAGCAGTGACAGCACACGGGGAAGGCCTACGCGGGGAGCGAATTCCCCGCGAGACATTGGGTTTGCCGTCGTCTGCTTCAAAGAGCTGATCCAAAGCGACACCGCGTCGAAGTCGAACGTCAGGCAGACGGTAGTCATTGTACAAGCCCGAGATAGCTCTGTTCTTCTTCGCCGTTGATCCGGCGAGAGATGACGATGCGATTAATGTCGTTCGTACCTTCACCAATGGTGTAGAGCAGCGCCTCTCGATAAAGCCTCTCAACGGCATACTCTTCGATGTACCCCGCCCCGCCATGAACCTTCACAGCATCGTGGACGATCTCGACCGCCGCATCGCTGGCATACATTTTGGCCATGGCACTGATCATATCGCAACGACCGCCACGCTCCTTCATCCATGCTGCTTCCATCGTGATCAGCCGGGCCGCCACGAGTTTAGTCGCCATGTCAGCAAGTTTGAACTGGATTGCCTGGTGCTTGTCGATGGTGACTCCAAAGGTAACCCGCTCCGACGCGTAACGCTTCGCCTCCGAGAGCGCATTGGCAGCAAGACCAACCGCACTGATAGCGATGGCGATACGCCCAATTTCAAGGGACTCGAACAGATGATGGAAGCCCTTACCTTCAACCCCTCCCAGAAGGTTGGCTTTGGGCACGGTCACGTTATCCATTTCGATCTGGACGGTGTCGACGAGACCGAAGGCCATCTTGTGGAAGGTGGTCGTTACGGTCACCCCAGCGAAAGTTTTCTCGACCAACAGAAGGCTGAATTTCTGTTTGGCATCCGGGGTTTCCTTCGGATGTTTGACGAGCGTTACCATCAGCGTCGCTTTGTCACCGTTGGTGACATACGTCTTGCTGGCCGTAAGGACGTAGTGATCGCCGCTGTCAACAGCATTCGCGCGGATGGCCTGGAGATCGGAGCCGCAACCGGGCTCTGTCAAACAAAGAGCGCCACGATGTTCGCCTGTGGCGAGTCCCGGAAGGTATTTCTCCTTCTGCTCATCCGTTCCGTAGTTCGCGATTGCGTAGGCTACAGTTGAATGACTGTTAATGTAGGCCGCAAGAGTGGTCCATCCACGGGCTACAACCTCCATAACGGCGGCAAAGACCGGGGTCCGAAGCCCCAAGCCTCCGAAATCTTCGGGAACGGCGATTCCAAAGAGCCCAAGCTCCTTCATCTCCGACACAATGTCCGTCGGAAAAATCCGGTCGCGCTCCAGCACCATAACGTTCGGCCGGACCCGCTCTTCAATGAAGCGTTCTACGGTCGAAACAATCTCATTTTCTTCGGAAGTAAATTGCTCGTAGTTCATTTTGCTGTCCAACCACCATCAATTACGAAAGCCTGGCCGTTGATGTAACTTGCCTTATCCGAGACAAGGAATGCGATCAGCTCGGCAATTTCCGAAGGCTTGCCCTTTCGGTTTGCCGGAACGACACGCTCCAGCCAGCTGTTATCGGAGCCCGCACCACCCATGCTGGCGGGTGCATGTTCTCCTAGAAGTTTGGCCGAGTTGCCACGCACGTTCGTTTCGATGGCACCAGGGCAGACTGCGTTCACCGCGATACCGCGACTTGCATATTCGCAGCCGAGCTGCTTGGTGAAGCCGATCAAGCCATGTTTCGATGCTGTGTATGCGGGCCCATCGGCGTATCCAGCAATCCCACCAATGGAGGAGGTATTGATGATCTTGCCCTTGCCAGCCTTCAGCATATGCGGGATAGCTGCGCGTGAAGCGTAGAAGGGGCCTCGAAGGTTCACATTCATAATCTGCTCCCAGAGACCGTCTGTGGTCTCCAGAACGTTCACGAATCCATCGAATACGGCGGCGTTGTTGATCAGGGCGTCGATCTTGCCGTGCCGGGCAACCGCACCCTCGATCAGAGCTTCAACCTGCTCGCGCTCCCTAACATCAGTCAGCACGAATTCGGCCTTGCCGCCGGTCGACCGCACGGCTGTGACCGTTGCTTCGCCTTCCTCTGGAAGTACGCCGCCAATCACTAGAGTGGCACCTTGTTCGGCTAGCAACTCAACAGTTGCTCGGCCGATACCGGTCTCGCCGCCCGTGATAACAACAACATGCCCTGCCAGGTCAGCCATGTAATTCTCCTAAGACGCCATTCTCGCTCGTATAAAACGAACGGAAAATATACCTTGGCGTATCTAAATTTGAACGATGAGTATGTTAACATCATGGTTGCGCAAATCAACAAAAAAACGTCCGTGCTCAACCATGCGCTTGTGCAAATCGCGGCGGCTGCAGAAGGCCACCGCCGCGAAACGGACAGTTAAGGGCGCGCCCTCGCCGGGAACTTTTTCCCGAGATCGTGCAAAATTTCCCGAGCCGCATTGTGGCCTGGAACACCATTCACACCGCCGCCTGGGTGGCAAGCCGCGCCGCACATGTACACACCTTCGATAGGCGTGCGATAATCGGCGTAGTGCTGGATGGGCCGACGGAAAAAGACCTGATCAAGGCTCATTTCACCATGGTGGACATGGCCATCCACCATCGAGAACATCTCTTCGATGTCCTTTGGTGTCAGTATCTGCGCATGAAGAACCTCTTTATCGAAGCCCGGTGCATAGCGGCAAATTTGGCGCAGGACGATATCAAGCAGCTCTTGGCGTGTTTGATCGTTCCACTCTCGACCGTTCAGCTTATAGGGAACGTGGCCACCCATAATCTGAACGACATGCTTTCCCTCGGGAGCCACTGATCCATCGAAGGCGCTCGGCGTCGTAATCCATAGGTAAGGATGCTTCGACATCTCGCCATTCTGAGCGGTATGGAAAGCATCCTCCAGCTCCTCAGAATTTTCGGCAAGGGTAATTGAGCCAGGATTTGCTTCATTGAGACGGCGCTCGTCATAAGCCGTCCAACGAGGCAGAGCGTTACATGCCAGGTTGATTTTGAAGGCAATAGACTTCGTACGGTGACGCTCAACTTGTCCCGTCACCTCCGATGAGACATTTTCTTTGCCGATCAGGTCAAAGTATGTCGCCTTCGCGCCTGCGTTCGAGACAACCGTTTCAGCGACGATGTGCTCGCCGTTGGAAAGCTCGATCCCGGTCGCCTTGCCGTTCTTTATGTCGACCTTCTTCACCATTTGCCCGGTGATGACCTCGACGCCATATTGCTTGGCAACTTTCAGAAGCGCCTCGGAGATCGAGCCCATACCGCCCTTGATAAGACCACCACCGCCAGCGGATGTTGTATTGTCTCGAAGGTAGGGGCGAGCAAGAACGTAAGCAGAGCCTGCCGTCTTCGGGCTGATTAGTCCGGCAGAACCAGACGCATAGCTTCCGAAAGCGGTCAGGACTTCGTCGCTTTCGAACCAGCGCCGAAGGTAGTCATCAGCACTTAGTGTGAGAAGGTCCCAGATATCGTACACCCGGGAACCGATATCGCGCATCCGCCACGCCAGAGACATGGTCTTCGCGATATCCTTGATCTTGCCGGTCGACGGATCAACCGGAGTCTCGAAGAGGAGCCGCCGCAGGTAGGGAATGATCTCTCCCATATGTGCGGCAAACTTAGGATAATTCTCCGCGTCCTTCTTCGAGAACTGAGCGATTTCGGCTACAAAGCGCGGCTCGTCTGGCCAGTAGATAATACTCTTTCCGTTCTCAAAAGGATGGAAGCTTGGCGGCACGGAGATGACTTCAACTCCGTTCTTCTGGAGATCGAGGTCAAGCATGATCTTCGGCTGAAGCATGCTCATCCAGTATGAGGCGACGGAGATGGTGAAGCCAGGCCAGACCTCCCGGGAGATCGCTGCGCCTCCGACGAATGGCTGACGCTCAACGACCCCAACCTTAAGACCGGCCTTCGCCAGATAACATGCGCAGACCAATCCGTTGTGGCCGCCGCCGATTATTACGGCATCGAACTTTTTCATCGAACCCTCTGATCTCAAGGAACCACGGCTAGAACTTCAGCCTCGACGAGCAGTCGCGGATCGTAAAGCACAGCTTGCACAATGACGCTGGACGGTGGGCATTCCTGGTTCCAGTACCGAGCCCTAACGCTTCGCAGGGTCGCCATCGTGGCGTCATCAAAGCTGTTCACGTAGCAGGTCATGCGAGCGACGTTAGCAAAATCCAGGTCTGCTGCGGTCAGTGTCGCTTTGAGGTTCTCGAAAAGGGCAACAATCTGATCCTCCGGCGAAGACACAACGATTTCGCCGTCGGCGCTCGCCCCGACGTGTCCGGTAGAGACGAAGACACCGCTCCCCTTGAGGATCACTCCCTGTGAGACACCTGGCCATGCGCTTCCCGGCGGGTTCACTGCTGTCAACATCTTGCAACTCCTCAAATGCCGTCTTGATGGTAGACGGACCATAAATCCGATATCCAGCCGTGTACAGTGAATCTGACTGATTGTACAAATAAAAATACTTGATGGTCAGTTTTTGACGAGTAAGCAAGATAGTCCGGATAACGAAATGAAATGAGGGAATTAGGTATGGCTGCCGGGAAGTCCTTCGTCCGCCGGAACATCAGATGTAACCTTTAATGCGAAACGATGCTGCATTTCGGCAACCTGCCCTGTCAGGGCTTTCAAACCCGCTCTAATGAGGGGCATCCAGTACATTCCGGATTCGCCGCTGCCAGGTTCTGGCCAGATCATCCCGTGGCAGTGTGCGACGTTTCGTGGATCAGGATCACTGCGCATATAACCCCCTTTTTTGGTTTTATACGCACACGATAGCACTGTGGCCTCAATGGTCAAACATTTTGACGAAGCAGTACGTAGAGGGCCGTAGAAGCGGGCCCGAAGGCCCGCTTCTGCACAATCAAATGCTCAGGCAGAGATACTTTATTTCCACGTAGTCATCGATGCCGTATTTCGACCCCTCGCGTCCCTGTCCGGATTGTTTGATGCCTCCGAACGGTGCCACTTCGGTTGAAATCAGACCTGTGTTGATCCCTACCATTCCGTACTCCAGCGCCTCAGCCACCCGGAAGATTTTGGATACATCCTTCGAATAGAAGTACGATGCCAACCCGAACTCGGTGTCATTGGCCAGCTCGATCACTTCGTCTTCGTCTTCGAACTTGAACAACGGGGCGACCGGACCAAACGTTTCCTCGCGTGCCACCTTCATGTCTTTGGTCACGCCAGTCAGGACGGTTGGCTCGAAGAAGAAGGCCCCCTTGTCGTGTCGCTTGCCGCCAAGGGCGATCTCTGCCCCCTTGCTTAGCGCGTCTTGAATATGCTCTTCGACTTTTTCCAGCGCCTTTTCTGAGATCAGAGGGCCTGCCTGGACCCCATCATCGAAGCCATCGCCAACTTTGAGACTCGCGACCTTAGCAGCCAGTTTCTTCGAGAACTCGTCGTACACACCCGACTGGACGTACAAGCGGTTCGCGCAGACGCATGTCTGGCCGTTGTTTCGGTATTTTGAGATCATCGCGCCTTCAACCGCCGCGTCGAGATCAGCATCATCAAAAACGATGAATGGCGCGTTCCCACCGAGTTCGAGGCCGAGCTTCATGATCTGGTCCGCTCCCTGACGCATCAGGATGCGTCCGACGTTCGTCGAGCCAGTGAAGGTCAGCTTACGGACCTTGTCGTTTTCCGTGAATTCCTTGCCAATCGAAGCCGAGTCTTTGGACAGAACCACATTGAACACACCAGCCGGAAGTCCTGCTCGTTCAGCAAGAATGGCTAACGCGAGCGCCGACAGAGGGGTCTCCCCGGCGGGCTTTGAAACCATCGCGCATCCGGCGGCAACAGCAGGAGCGAACTTTCGCGCAAGCATTGCATTGGGAAAATTCCACGGGGTGATGGCTGCTACCACGCCAACTGGCTGCTTGATAACGATGATACGTTTATCTTGCTGATGACCTGGAATGGTATCTCCGTAGACGCGCTTAGCTTCTTCGCCGAACCATTCGACATAGGATGCGCCGTAGAGTATTTCGCCCCTCGCTTCAGCGTAAGGCTTCCCCATCTCGGTGGTGAGGATCACTGCAAGGTCATCCGCGTTTGCGACTAGCAGGTCGTAGAGCTTGCGGAGAATCGCCGCACGTTCCTTGCCTGTCTTTTTGGCCCATTCCTTCTGGGCCTTGTAAGCAACATCAATCGCGCGAGCAGTTTCGGCTCGGTTCATGTCAGGGAGAGTCGCAATCAGCTCCCCTGTTGATGGGTTGAGGACATTGAAGGTCTTGCCGGTTTCGCTGGAGGCGAACCAGTCGCTGCCAATCAACGCCTTGTCAGTGGCAAGCGTCTTGTCCTTCAATTTGTTAAGAAGGCTCGCTGAGATCGACATGGATCACGCTCCTTTTGCGCAATCGCGCAGTGCATTTTCAAGGATATCGAGGGCTTCAGCGAAGACTTCATCCTGGATAGTGATGGGCGAAAGGAAGCGTATGACGTTCCCATAGACCCCGCAGGTTAGAAGGATCAGGCCTTTTTCCAGAGCGCGGAGGCGCACTCCGTTAGTGAAGTCTGCGTCCGGCGTCGCTGTCCCCGGGACATTGAATTCCACGGCATTCATGAAGCCGGGTCCCCGGATATCTACGATCTGCGGCACGGCTTCCCTCAGGGACTGGAGTCGCTGCTTAAGGCGAGCGCCCAGGGTATTGGCGCGGTCGTTGAGACCCTCTTCTTCAATTACATCGAGAACTGCGTTGCCTGCGGCGATCCCAATCGGATTGCCGCCATAGGTGCCGCCCAGTCCGCCGGGCCCGGGAGCATCCATGATCTCGGCGCGGCCCGTAACAGCGGCGATGGGGAAGCCCCCACCGAGACCCTTTGCCATGGTCGTCAAGTCGGCGACAACACCATAGTGCTCCATGGCAAAAAGCTTGCCTGTGCGTGCGAAACCAGTTTGGACTTCGTCGGCAATGAGCAGGATGCCGTGCTGGTCCGCAATTTCTCGAAGCTTCTGCATCAGGGCTTTAGGGACTTCATAGAAGCCGCCTTCACCCTGGACCGGTTCAATAATGAATGCAGCGACCCGGCTCGGATCGACATCGGCTTTGAATAGCTTTTCAAGAACCGAAAGCGAGTCTTCCACCGAGGTTCCGTGCAGCTCGGCAGGAAATGGAACGTGGAACACATCTGGCATCATGGCCCCAAAGCCGACCTTGTAGGGTTGCACCTTGCCGGTAAGGGTCATGCCCATAAAGGTGCGCCCGTGGAAGCCCCCGGTGAATGCTATCACTGCAGACCTATTGGTGGCGGCGCGAGCAATCTTCACGGCGTTCTCGACTGCCTCTGCACCGGTGGTCACGAAGATAGTCTTCTTTTTGAAGTTACCGGGAACCAGATCGTTCAGCCGCTCAGCCAGCCGGACGTAATTTTCGTAGGGGACAACTTGGTGGCAGGTGTGGGTGAAGCGGTCGACCTGGTCCTTTACGGCGGCGATGACCTTTGGATGCCGGTGGCCCGTATTCACGACAGCGATGCCAGCTGCGAAATCGATGTAACGACGACCCTCGACATCCCAGATTTCGGCGTTCTCAGCGCGATCCGCGTAAATTTGAGTTGTGACACCGACACCGCGCGAAATAGAGCCGGCGCGACGGGTGGCGATTTCGTTGTTCTGCATGTGCTTACCCTTCTTTCGCGGCCATCAAACCGGCCAGCATTGATCATTTAAAACGGTCGGCAATCTGTTGCCCGGAATTTATCGAAAAACGAGTGCTGCTCAGGATGGCATCTATTAGAGACGAGACGGCGGCGATATCGCCCATGCCATTCACGGCGTGCAGGAGACCCAGAGAGTCGTAATACTCAACAACGGGAGAAATCTTACCGTTGTATTCCGACACCCGCCGCTTCAACACCTCGGGGTTATCGTCGGAACGAACCTCCCTGCCCGCAGCTCGGGCCTCCATGGCACGCCCTTCGATACGGTTACCAAGAGCATGCTCGTCAACTTGCAGCGAGATTACGACATCAATCGGCATTGCAGCGGCGCGGAGTATCTTGTGCAGCTCTTGCGCTTGAACAAGGGTTCGCGGGAAGCCGTCGAGAATGAAGCCTGTTTTGCAGTCAGGCCTCTCCAGTCGCTCCGCAACAATTCCAGCTACGACGTCATCGGGCACCAATTGACCGGCGGTCATCAGAGCCTCGGCTTTCTTGCCTATCTCAGTCTGGGCAGCGACGGCCGAACGCAACATGTCTCCGGTAGAGAGATGAGGGATGCCGTATGTCTCCACGAGGTATTGGGCCTGTGTCCCTTTACCAGCGCCAGGTGGCCCAAGCAAAATTATCCTCATAATCGACCCTCTCCTGTCCGCGCTCTCTTGCCTCATCTCTGACAGAGAAGCCTCACGCGATATACTGACTGCTCTTTCTGATTTTCTGACCCACTCGTCAGATAGCGCTCTTCAAGCCGATGGGTCAATACGTCCAGGACGCAAGGAAAGCCAAAAGGCGGATCAAAAAAAATAAATCTGACCACTCGGTCGTTTCATTTGACTTTTGAGTATGTTTTGTTAGCTTCCGCCCGAATATTTCAAGCGCCTTTGTGGCGCAGCAAATTCCTGAGGTGGACCTATGAAAATTCTCGTGCCCGTAAAAAGGGTCGTAGACTATAACGTAAAGGTTCGTGTCAAAGCCGACGGCTCCGGAGTAGAGCTTGCCAACGTAAAGATGGCGATGAACCCCTTCGACGAGATCGCGGTCGAGGAAGCTCTCCGGCTGAAGGAGGGCGGAGAGGCCGCCGAGGTGATTGTGGTCTCGATTGGCCCGGCCAAAGCTGAGGAAACACTTCGCACTGCGCTCGCAATGGGGGCGGACAGGGCAATTTTGGTCGAGACGGACGACGTGGTAGAGCCGCTTGCTGTCGCGAAGATTCTGAAGAGCGTCGCCGAAGCTGAATTGCCTGGCCTCATTATCCTTGGAAAGCAGGCAATTGACGATGACTCAAATCAGACTGGTCAAATGCTGGCGGCCCTATTGAATGTCGGCCAAGCCACCTTCGCTTCCGACGTGGAAATTGCCGATGGCCGCATCACTGTCGTCCGAGAGGTAGATGGCGGCCTTCAAACGATTTCATTGAAGCTTCCTGCCGTTGTAACGGCCGATCTGCGTCTCAATGAACCCCGTTACGCTTCCCTGCCAAACATTATGAAGGCGAAGAAGAAGCCGCT
>UEHQ01000075.1 GCA_900489925.1 Hyphomicrobiales bacterium
CTTCGCACCCGGCCCCTTGACGCAGGGCGAGCCAAGGGCGCGCGTTCGCGTCTTCGGCCTTGCTCGACACTGCCAACGCATCCACGCGCGTCTACGGCCTTGCTATGAGAATGATCGTGATCGACACGACGACGATCGCAAGCGTCAACACGACAAAGAGCGCGGACGGCGTCACCCGCGCTTGCTCACGTAGTAGCCAATCGGCTTGATCGCCATCTTGCGCATGCTCAACAGCACGTCGCGGGCATTGAGCAACGTCGTGGGATCGACGCAATCGCGCTGCGCCATCATGCGCAACACGGTGTCTTGCATTGCCTTGTCATCCGGGAAGCGATCAAGCACGGCCTGAACGGCGCGCTGCAACTCTGCTTGTCGCATGCTGGCAAAGCTTTCCGGTTCCCGCTTATCGGCGTTGCTTATCCGCTGAACGCTTTGTGTTCCGAGCTTGGTTCTCATGTGCCTGTATCCTCTCCGATCGAACCCGGTTGCGTGTGTCCATGTAGATCGTCATGGATCGCTTGACGTGTTCGCGTCCGCCATCCTTGCACCATGCCAGCATGCGCGCCGTTGCCTCGTCGGGCTTCATGTCGGAACGAACAAGAGCTTCGGCCTTCTCTTCCGGCGTCACGTCACTTCCTCCGGTTCAGCAAGCCACCGGGGCGTTGCTCGCTCACAAGCAACTGCTCGACCTGCTTGCGGGTAAGTTCGGCGAACGCCTTGAGATCGCCCGGACTGGTGTTGTTCCCGGCATTCACGCTGAACGAAACGCTGTTGCTCGTCGACGAGCCGCCCTTTGCCGCACCCACGCGCGGGACGATCAGTTCACCCCGTTGCAGGATCGCGGGGACTTCACCCGGGCGCAAACCGGCAATGCCGCCATTGTGGTAACGGGGAGCACCAATGAAGGCCAGCGGTGACACACCGCCGCGCCGTTGGCTGGCAAACCCTGCCACGCCGCCCGTATGCGCCACCGCCACCGCGCCGCCACCGACGCCGCCGCCGAAGACATTGGAGAAGACGGAACCCAACGCATTCTTTGCAAAGAGGCTCTGAATGACCATGTTCAGCAACGAATCCACGACACGGTCAAGCATGTTGCGGAAGGCGTCGCCAGCACTGACACCGTTGCGCAAATCGTTGACGAGCCCGGACAAGGCGTTTTGCGCGACGCCGCCGAGCTGCTGGCCAAATTGCTCCCAAGCTTCCCGGTTTTCCTTGGCCTTCTGCGCGGCCTCGTCCTGCTTGCGTTTGAGCGTGTCCATGGACAAGCCGAGCTGTGCGGCCTCATGCGCCACGGCCCGGATTTGCTCTTTCTGCGCTTCGCTGACACTGCCGTATTGCTTGACGGCGTTGGCCAAGCCTTCCTGATACAGCCGGTTTTCTTCGATCGCGGCGGACTGCTGATCGATCGTCTTCGTGGCGTCGCCCCGGATTTCGATTTCCTGCCGCTGCAGGTCCATGGCCTCTTTCTGCTTGGCTATCCACTCGTCAAGTGCGCCCGTCTGATCCTTGATCTTGTCAGCTCCGGGCACCTTGAAGCCGGTGAGCTGCGCATGAAGCGGATCGTTCTTGACGTCGAAGTTTATGCCGAGTTCCTTGGCCCGGGCGTGCAAGCGGGCATAGTCGGAAGGCGCTATGCCGCTGAGATCAGCCGCCGCGCCATACTGGTGCAACGACATGCCGGGTTTGGCTGCAGGCCGCACACCCGAGTCATAGATCGCCGCTTGTTCCGCAAACGACCGATAGGCGCTGGCGATCTTGGCCCCGGGGAACTCTTTCAACAGCACGTCGAGCCGTTCGGCAAACTCGTCGTTCAGGCGATCGACCTGCGCCGCGATCTTCGGCGACGCGGCAAGGCCCGCTAGGTTTTGCTTGGCCGCTGTCGGCCCGCTCTGCGTCCAGCTTATGCGATCGGACCCGGCCCGGAAGGCGGCAAGGGCGGCGCGTCCGGCTTCCGATCGGGCGTCCGCATTGTCGAGCTGCAACGCCTTGCCGATCGCCTCGTCATAAAGCTGGATCAGCTTTTCCATGTCGCTGATCGGAAGCTTGGCAATATCGGCCATGGCACCGATTGCCTTGTTCAGTTCCAATTGCGCCGTCGTCGCGGCCTTCTCCTGTTCGGTGAGAACCTTGGCTTGCTGCGCTGCCGAGTTCAGGCCGTTGGCTTGCATGGACAGGCGCGAAATCAGGTCGTCGAGAACGTTCTTATGCCGTTCGCTGTAATCGGCCAGTATCTTGAGCACCGGGGCCAAGTCCTCGGCGGTGGCGGTGCCGAGCTTGATCTTGTCGGCAAGGTTGGCGTAGCTCGTCGCCAGCTCCTCGGCCTGCTTGGGGTTCTCGTTGGCACGGCCAAGCGCGAACGATACGGCCTCAATGGCTGGCAACAGCTTGGCCACCTCGTCGCTAGCCGCCTTGTATCCCGCCGCGATCTGGTTTTGCGTGGCGGTTTTGATATCGGCGCTTGCGGCTATGGCGTCCTGCTCGGCCTTCACCTTGGCCAGCAACGGCAGCATTTCGCCCCACTTGTTGACGACTTCGCCGAGCTGCTGGTTTTGCGCTTGGATCGCCTTCGTGCTGGCGTCCGCCCCGTCTTCCGTTTCGCTGAAATACTTGCCCGCCGCATAGGTGGCGATCCCGAACGCGGCAATGGTGAGATTGACGG
>UEHQ01000017.1 GCA_900489925.1 Hyphomicrobiales bacterium
TAAGCAGGATCTGCTCTAGTGGCCTGGATCTTCCTGCATTTCCGTTCGGAAGGCCGGATGCTCTACGCGGTCGGCGGCAATCCTGAAGTCGCCCGTCTCGCCGGTATCAATGTTCAGCTCGTAACCATCGGCGTCTACGTGATCAGTGCCGTCCTGGCAGGTCTCGCTGGCATCGTTCTGGCGGCAAGGCTCGACTCCGTTCAGCCGTCGAGCGGCTTTGGCTACGAACTTGATACCATCGCAGCCGTCGTGATCGGTGGCACGTCTCTATCCGGCGGGGCAGGGGGCATCGGTGGAACGCTGATCGGCGTGCTGATCATCGGCGTCCTGCGCAACGGTCTCAATCTGCTCAATGTCTCGCCATTCCTGCAGCAGGTGATCATTGGCATCGTCATCGTTCTCGCAGTTGGCGCCGAGACCATCCGTAAGCGGCGGGCTGCCTAGCAGCCGACGGCCCGCCGCACGGGCGGGCATCAAGAATTCCTCTCCGAAAGGTTTGGAGCGGATTACAGCCCGAGGGGGAGGATACCCAAGGGTTCATCAACGAAGGAGGAAATAACATGAACTTTGCGCGCACACTGCTCGCTTCCGCAGCCATTCTCGGTCTGACCCTCGGTTCTGCCCACGCAGCCGAAGTGAAGAAGCTCGGCCTCGCCGTCGCGAACCTGCAGGCAAACTTCTTCAACCAGATCAAGCAGGCCGTCGAAGACGAAGCCAAGACACGCGGCATCGAAGTCGTTACCGTCGATGCAAAGGGCGACGGCCCGACCCAGGTCAACCAGATCCAGGACCTGCTCACGCAGAAAATCGACGCCCTGATCTATATTCCGGCAGGTGCTGCCGCCGCGACTGTTCCGGTGAAGCTTGCAAAGAGCGCCGGCGTTCCTGTTGTGAACGTCGACCGCAACGCCGAAGGCGCACCGGGCGATACGTTCCTTGCAACGGATTCCGTCGCTTCCGCCAAGGCAGTTTGCGACTACATCCTCAAGGAAGCCGGTGGCAAGGGCAAGATGGTCATCATCCACGGCCAGAAGGGCACGACGCCGGAACAGGACCGCTCGAAAGGCTGCGCTGAATCTCTCAAGGCCTATCCTGATGTGAAGATCGTTGCTGAGCAGTATTCCAACATCTGGGGTCAGGACGAAGGTTTCCAGATCATGCAGAACATGCTGCAGGCAAACCCTGATGTCTCGATCGTCTTTGCCCAGGCTGACGCCCTTGCACTCGGCGCCGCTCAGGCAATCAAGGTTGCAAACCCGTCTCAGAAGATCGTTGTCGGCGGCTTTGACGGTGACACCGCCGCACTCGAGGCTCTGAGCAAGGGCGTCTTCGACGTCACCGCAACCCAGCAGACGCAGAAGATGGGCCGCGATGCAGTTGCAAACGCCATCAAGCTCGTTGCTGGTGAAAAGGTACCGCCGGTGCAGCTCATGGACGCAACCTTGACGACCAAGGAAAACGTCGCAGGCTTTATCGCCAACCATCCGTAATGCAGTCTTAAGTCTCTAGGAGGTGTGTTGTGACCGAGCCGGTTCTTTCCCTGAGGGGCATATCCAAACGCTACGGACCACTCCAGGTTCTGAAAAACGTGGACCTGGACGTCTATCCCGGCGAAGTGGTCGCACTTCTCGGTGAGAACGGCGCTGGCAAATCGACGCTTTCGGGCATCATTGCCGGGTCACGCACGCCATCCGAAGGCACGATGACATGGTTGGGGCAGCCCTATGCCCCAACCGCACCGCGCGACGCAATCGACAAGGGTGTCGTCCTGATCCACCAGGAACTGCAGCTTCTGCCGCACTTGTCCATTGCCGAGAATGTCTTCATCGGCCGTTGGCCGATGAAGAACGGCGTAGTCGACCGGGCGCAAATGGTCCGCCGCGCCCAGGAGCAGCTCGCCCGACTGAATCTGCATATTCCAGCGACCCGAAAGGTCGCTGGTCTTTCCACCGCCAACCAGCAGCTGATCGAAATCGCCAAGGCGCTTGCTCTCAACGCCAAGCTTTTGATCCTCGATGAGCCGACTGCCGCACTGGGCGGTGCCGAAACCGAGGCGCTGTTCGAACAGGTCAGAAAGCTTCGTTCCGAAGGCGTGGGTATCATTTACATCTCCCACCGCATGGAAGAGATCAAGAAGATCACCGACCGCATCGTGGTCCTGCGCGATGGCGAGCGTGTGCACGAATTCGCAGACAGCGCGACGCCCGTTCGGACAATCGTCGAGAGCATGGTGGGCCGTTCGCTCGATCGCATGTTTCCACCGCTTCCAGAACCGTCCAGCCGGCCGGTTCTTCAGGTCTCCGGTCTTACGTCACCGGAAGATTCGTTCCGAGACGTCACGTTCGACGTTCATGCCGGCGAAATCCTCGGCATTGCCGGCCTCGTCGGTGCCGGCCGCACCGAACTTGTTCGCGCGATCGCAGGGGCAGATCCCGTCAGCGCTGGTTCGATCAAACTGGAAGGTGTGAACCTCAAACTTCGCGATCCGGCGGACGCGATATCCAGGGGGATCGTCATGGTACCCGAGGATCGAAAGGAACAGGGGCTCGTCGTCGGCCATCGCATTGGTGAAAACATCATCTACGCCAACCTCGACAAGCTCGGCAGCGGCTGGATCACGGCTGGCGTCAAGCGCTCCTTCGCTGAAAGGGCGGTCGCCAAGTTCGGTGTCAAGGGACGGGCGGAGCAACTCGCATCGGACCTGTCGGGCGGCAACCAGCAAAAGGTCGTCATCGCCAAGTGGCTGATGCGCGATCCCAAGGTGGTCGTTCTCGACGAACCGACACGAGGGATCGATGTCGGTGCGCGAGCCGGCATTTACGACATCATCGCCAATCTCGCCCGACAAGGCGTCGCGGTTATCGTCGTCAGCTCTGATCTCGAAGAGGTTCTTGGCGTCTCAAACAGAATTCTCGTGCTCGCTCAAGGCACGCAGGCAGGCATTCTGTCCCGTGAAGAGGCAAACGACGTCTCTGTCATGGAACTGGCAACAATCTAGGAAAACATAGAAAGGAAGAGCGGTGTCCGACATCACTCTGAACGCGCCGAAGCTTTTCGATCTCAGCGGCCAGGTCGCCATGGTGACCGGCGCCGGAAGCGGTATCGGTCAACGAATTGCAATCGGTCTCGCCCAGTGCGGCGCGGACGTTGCACTGCTTGATCGCCGCACCGACGATGGCATGGCAAACACCGCCAAGCACATCGCGGCCGCCGGCCGCCGCTCGATCCAGATCGCCGCCGACGTCACCAGCAAATCCTCACTTGCCGACGCCGTCGCCCGGACGGAGACGGACCTCGGCGCGCTGACGCTTGCGGTCAACGCTGCCGGGATCGCAAACGCCAATCCCGCCGAAGAGATGGAAGAAGACCAGTATCAGACGTTGATGGATATCAACCTGAAGGGCATCTTCCTTTCCTGCCAGGCCGAAGCACGCGCCATGCTCAAGAATGGACGCGGCGCAATCGTCAACATCGCGTCGATGTCCGGCGTTATCGTCAACCGCGGACTGAGCCAGGCGCACTACAATGCGTCCAAGGCGGGCGTGATCCACATGTCAAAATCGATGGCGATGGAATGGGTCGACCGCGGCATCCGTGTCAACACGATCTCGCCTGGATATACCGCGACGCCGATGAACACCCGGCCCGAAATGGTTCACCAGACCAAATTTTTCGAAGAGCAGACACCGATGCAGCGCATGGCATCAGTCGATGAAATGGTCGGACCGGCCGTGTTCCTGCTCTCGAACGCCGCAAGTTTCGTCACGGGCGTCGACCTCCTCGTCGATGGCGGCTTCTGCTGCTGGTGATCCGATGAAAAAGCTGATCGCAGGCAACTGGAAAATGAACGGTCTCGCTTCCTCCCTGGCTGAGATCGTCGCGCTGAAGGGACTAACCGGCAGTGCGGCGTGCGATATCGTCGTCTGCCCGCCCTTCACGCTGATCGACCGGGCGGTTGACCAGGTCAAGGAAACGAACATCATCATCGGTGCGCAGGATTGCCACGCGAAGGTGTCCGGCGCCTACACCGGTGACGTCTCCGCTGAGATGTTGGCGGATGCTGGCGCCCGATACGTCATTGTCGGACACTCCGAGCGGCGCCTTGCTCACGGCGAGGACGATGAAATCGTCGCGGCCAAGACCGCCGCCGTGCATCAAGCCGGGCTCATCGCGATTGTTTGCGTGGGCGAGACACAAAGCGAACGCAACGAGGGAAGGGCGATCGAAGTCGTCGGCGAGCAGCTGCGTGGCTCAATTCCCGCCGGCGCCACCGCAAGCAACACCGCGATCGCCTATGAACCGGTCTGGGCGATCGGTACCGGGCTCGTTCCAACGCTCGAACAAATCGCCGAAGTCCACTTGTCCATCCGAAGGCTCCTCGTCGATGCATTGGGCGCCGACGGTCGGACGGTTCGCATCCTCTACGGCGGATCGGTGAAAGCAAGCAATGCGGGAGAGATCTTCAGCGTCGCGAATGTCGACGGCGCCCTCGTCGGCGGAGCATCGCTCAAGGCGACAGATTTCGCAGGCATCATCTCGGCGGCCGGTTGATCCGGCACCACCAGAAAGACGGCGGCTTCCGCAAGCCGCCAGCTGAACTTAGCTGACACCATGAAAGGATGACAACATGAGCCGCTTCGACAACAAGACCGTGGTGATCACGGGTGCCAGCCGCGGGATTGGGGCGGCGATCGCCAAGCGTTTTGCCAGGGAAGGCGCCAATCTGGTCGTCTCCGCAAACGAAGATTCGGTCCACGCCGTTGCCGAGCAGATCAAGTCGGACGGTGGAAAGGCGATCTCCTTCGTCGGCGACGTCACCGACAAGGCAAGCGTCAAGGCTCTCTACGACGCCGCCGAAACAGCATTCGGTGCAGTCGACGTCTCGATCCAGAATGCCGGCGTGATCACGATCGCCCGCATCGAGGACATGACCGAGAACGAATGGGACAAGGTTCTGGCCGTCAACACCAAGGGCGTCTTCCTCTGCGCGCAGGAGGCAATCTTGCGGATGCGAAAGCACGGACGTGGTGGCCGCATCATCAATACCGCCTCCGGCCAGGCACGCGACGGCTTCATCTTTACCCCGCACTACGCGGCTTCGAAAATGGGTGTTGTCGGCATCACCCAAAGCCTTGCCAAGGAAGTCGCGACGCAAAAGATCACCGTCAACGCGTTCTGCCCCGGCATCATCGAAACGGACATGTGGGCCTATAACGATCAGGCATGGGGCAAGCTTCTAGGCAATTACGCTCCCGGCGAACTCATGAAGGAATGGGTCGAGGGAATTCCGATGAAGCGCGCAGGATCGGGCGAAGACGTCGCCGGCCTGGTCACCTTCCTTGCCAGTGACGACGCGGCCTACATCACCGGCCAAACCATCAACGTCGATGGCGGTTTGATCATGTCGTAGCCGCTATTCGGCGACGGGGAACAGTGTGTTCACCGATGGAACCCAGTTCTCATTGGTTGAACGCGCCGATCCCCCTTGCGGAACCGGCTATCGATTGTCTATGTTACATTTGTTCTCAGGGCGGGGTGCAATTCCCCACCGGCGGTATCGAGGAAACTCGGAGCCCGCGAGCGCCTTCGTGAAAGCGAAGGGTCAGCAGATCCGGTGAGATGCCGGAGCCGACGGTTAAAGTCCGGATGGAAGAGAGCAACGCAGCGAACGCCGCCTTGGGTGCGGCGTGTCGTGTGCTTGTTCGCCCAAGGGATAATGATGGCTGTTAAAGGCCATGACGCCGGTCAAACGGCTAACCCTTGAAAGGCACGATGAATGACTATTTCGAAGATTGAAGACGCGGTTGCCGCGATTGGCCGTGGCGAAATCGTTGTGGTTGTCGACGACCGGGACCGCGAAAACGAAGGCGATCTGGTAATCGCTTCGGAAGCTATCACGCCTGAGGCGATTGCATTCATGATGAACCACGCTCGTGGTCTTATCTGCGTCGCCATGGAAGGCGAGCGGCTCGATGAGCTCGACATTCCGCTGATGGTTCCCCGCAACACCGAAGTTCTGAAGACGGCATTCACCGTTTCTGTCGACTACATCCCGGAAACGACCACCGGCATTTCAGCCGCCGACCGCGCAGCGACCGTCCGCGCGCTTGTGCGGGAAGGAACCCGTCCCGAGGAATTCGCTCGGCCTGGTCACATCTTTCCCCTGCGCGCCCATCCGAATGGGGTCCTGTCTCGCCCGGGTCACACCGAAGCGGCCGTTGATCTTGCGCGGCTGGCCGGCCTTTCCGCTTCCGGCGTCATTTGCGAAGTCGCGAAGGACGATGGCACGATGGCACGCCTTCCCGACCTTGAGATCTTTGCAGAACGCCACGGCCTTCATCTGATCACGATCGAAGACCTGATCACCTACAGAACAGCGGCCGCCTTGCCCGTGAAAGCGGCCTGATCCCCAGGCACAATCTCGTCTCGAAGCGGCAAGGTTTTTCGCTTCGAGACGACTACGAATGCAGCGCCCAGCAACTGTCTACAGATTTGCTTTACGCGCCTCTTTTCATAGAAATCTTCCCTTTCTTCGAACCCTTTTAGCTCCGACGCGGCAGGCATTTCCCGTCGAGAAATGCGCACCCGCGCGCCATCCTCGATGCTCTGTCGTCAGAGGGCGACGACGCCGACTATTCGGCGTGGTGTTTTGGTCTCGACGGAAATTGGATGAAACCAATAGAAGGCTCGAACGTTTATGTCTCTGAAATCAATGGAGAATGTAATGAAGAGACTTATCGTCGCGACCGTTCTTGCTATGTCATCGCTTGCTGCAACCGCAGCCCCTTCTTACGCTGACAGCGTTACCATCCGCATTGGCGAGCCGGGTCGGAGTGACCACAGATATTACCAGGACCGCTATCATCACGACCGACATCACGTGCGATATGACCACTGCTGGAAACAGCCGTACCATGTGTGGAGCCACCATCACCGGATAACGAAATACCGCACCGTTTGCCGCTAGGCGAAAAGGGCGGGGGAGCCGCCTCTCCATTCTGGGGAGGCGGCTTTTTCCGGGAAATAGCACGGCCAGCTCCTCTATCATTCCAACGTCGGCCGGACCGGTTCGCGAACTACGCTCCCCAGCAAACAGTCGTTGCGAAAAGGGCATCCTTCAGCACTCCGCTGGGTGCGCAATCCGCCTGCTGCTATCCTGCCTTCAATCCTCTTTCCCCGTTTGCCTTCAGCAGCGCCATGATCATCGGCCCGAGCGAAAATTCGCCACGTTCCGTCCGGCGGGTCAGATCGCGGAGATAAGCACCCGCGGAGTTAATCATGTTCGCCCGCTCCAGAATGCAGGCCACCGTCGCCGCCGCATTTTCCGGCCCCATGATTTCACAAGCATCCTGATAAGCCGACGGGCTGATCCCCAGCATCGATCGGACCACCACGGCCGCCGACATCAGATCGCGCCAACTCGCAATTGCTCCGCCCGGTCCGTAATCAGACACTTGGGGGCAAGCCTTCAGCACGACCCCAAGCGGGAAAGCCTTCAGCGGCTCACTGGTCGACCGGATCATTTGGCTCGATTTCGCCCCTAGCTCTTTTTCAGAGCGTGGTTCAAGTTCATTTGAGAAATTGGGGTTTGAATTCTGTATATGCCGCTCAGTATGAGCATCATTGGTGCTGATATTTTCTGTTTTTTCCTGAATTTCCAGCCTGTTGAGGATCTCCTGCTTCAACATTTCCATTTCATCGAGAATTCTCGTCACGTCGTCGATCGATGGTGCGCGCGGGAGACGGGCGATTAGCGCGATATAAATGGCTTCGACAGCCTGCCAGTCACCGTCAGCCCCCTCCTCCATCGCTGCCGTTATCAGCTTGCGTACGTCACGACGGCAGATCGTCAGGTTTTCCTTGGCCTTCCTGAAGGCTGCGCGTGTCGCGACGACCTGCTGAGCCAGCGCCGCCAGCTCTTCCGCACGGGCAAGCAGCGGAGAAAGATCAAAGCCGAAAGCGCTCTCGACATCGCCGGCGTCATCCTTGCGGGCGAAGCGCTTGCCGTTGGCGCTGTCTTTTCGCACGATCAATCCGGCGTCGACAAGTGATGCCAGGTGGCGCCGAAGCGTGGATCCCGGCATGCTGTGGGCTCTGAGCGACAGCTGCACGTTCGATGGGAAGACGATCAGTTGCGCGTCCTGGCGCAGTTCGTTTTCCGGATAAAAGCTCAACAATGCGTCGAGGACCGCGAGGCTGTTCGACTGCAGCCCGAGCGGTTCCATGGCCGCCGAAGCGTCCCGCATGACTTTCCATTTGTCCGCCGATTTGCCCGCCTTGATCTCCGCGGTCGCCTGTTGGCGCCGCACGAGGGCGAGCGATATCGGCCGCCGCCCGAAAGGCGTCGTCACACTTCCCGTTTGCATCGTCTTTCACCTTTCAGCAGGCAAAAGAAATCCGCTCATCAAAACGATGCCAAAGACTCTTGACGATGATTCCCGGAAATGCGACTCTACTGGTGCTTAGACAGATAGGGGCTTCCGAGACGGCGACGTTTTGGGGGCTCTTTTCTTTTGCGGGTTACGCTTCCTTCTTTTGTTGATGCTTGGCCCGGTACTCCGCATAGAGCGCCGGCACGTGTTCCAGAACGAAGGCCGCGAAGTCTGGCGTTGCCTTCCTGTCGATCATGATTTCAACCTTGGCCTTGCTCTGCTTGACCTGCGCCAGCCGCGCGCCGTCAGGCGCTGCGAGAACGTCGGGCACGCCGCGCGCAACAATACGCCGCGGTTTCAGGTGAGTAACGACTTCCTTGAAGCGATCCTGCGAGGCAAGGCCACGAAGACCAAGCGCGAACTGGGTTGCCTCCTGTGGCGCCGGCGCCTTCTCGAGAAGCTCGACCAGCTCGATCCAGCTCCGCCGTCCGACACCCGGGGCCGGCCCGATCGCGTCGATCAGTTCCACAGGCAACGCATCGACGATATTGAACATCCGCGTCAGATCGCTTTTGTCGACGGACATCGCCGCTGTGATCACATCGCGCGAGAAACGTTCCTTCAGCCGAGCTGCGAACCGGGCTTTCTCGATGAAGCTCAAGTCCTCGCGTTCGTTGTTTTCCTGACCCTGCGCGATCACCAGCTGCTCGTCGGTCAGGTCACGCACGATGGCCTTGACCTCGCGCCCCAACTCCGTGATGGCGCGAAGACGACGATGGCCGAAGGCAACCTGGTATTGACCTGGCTGGTCAGGGTGAGGACGCACGAGGATCGGAACCTGCTGGCCCTGCTCACGGATCGAAGCAAGCAGACCGTCGATATCGCCTTCCATGCGATCCTGCACGAAGGATGGTTCGATGCTCGCTGTATCCAGCTCGATTACCGCCTGGCCTTCAGCCAGTTTGCGTTCGATCTCGTTGGCACGACGGCTGCGATCGTTCAGGTCCCCGAGCGATTTGCTGACAGCCGCCATCGGCTTTGATTTCGACGCATCCATAAGCGGGCGGATGGGTGGCGGCGGGGCCGCAGGAAGCTGATCCTGCTTTCCCTCACTGTGCAGCAAGGAGAGAAGGTTCTTTCGGCTCATAATCTACCCCATGTCGCCTTGATCAAGGACTCGATCTCGGCGTTGACGTTGTTCATCGACTCGAGCGCCCGGTCGTAGGTCGAACGCGTGAACTGGCTGCGTTCAACCTCGAAGAGCGTCTGATTTGTTATCCCCGCGTCGGAAACGGCCGTGCTCTTCAGCATTGGGTTGACAAGCACATCCTCGCCGAACATCGAGCGGAGGAATGCGACCATCTGGTTCTGGGGACCGTCGGTGGGCTCGAAACGGGTGACGAGATACCGCATCCAGTTGTTGCGGTCTTCAGCGCCTGCTTCGGCGATTTCTTCGAGAAGCGCGCTCGTCATGGCGAGGAACTGGTTCATCGACATGACATCCAGCATCTGCGGATGAATGGTGATCAGCACTGACGTAGCTGCGGTCAACGCAGACAGCGTGAGGAAGCCGAGCTGGGGCGGGCAGTCGATGACGACGACGTCGTAAGCGTCCTCGACATCGCTGATGACGGCCTGAAGCCGCGCAAAGAACAGCATGTCGTCGGGCTTGCGCTGGAGCAGAGCCTTCGGTGTGTCGTGCTCGAACTCCATGAGTTCAAGGTTGCCCGGGATGAGGTGGAGGTCGGGAATATAGGTCCCTCGAATGATCTCCTGCACCGGACGGCGCTCCTCGTCGTAGCGAATGGCGCCATAGATCGTTTCATTGACCCCAACGTCGAGTTCGGGCTGGTTGCCGAACAGCGACGAAAGGCTTGCCTGCGGGTCGAGGTCGATGGCCAGCACGCGATAGCCACGCAAGGCGAGATACTGCGCGAGGTGCGCAGACGTCGTCGTCTTGCCTGACCCGCCCTTGAAGTTCATGACCGAAATGACCTGGAGCTCCTCACCCTCGCGACGGTGCGGCAGGTAGCGGCCGTTGGATCGCGCCGGCTTGTCCAGATAAGCGCGCATCGCCGCGATATCCTGGACGGAATACATGCGCCGACCGCCCGCGAGCGCCGGGCTGAATTCGCGTTCCGAGCCTTCTGCGGCCTTTCGCTCCAACTCGACGGCGCTGGTGCGCAGATAACCTTCGGCAACGCCGAGAAGCTTGGCCGCCTCAGACGGCGAGAACGAACGGATCCCCTTGCGTGCATGCGGCTGGAAAATATTGGTCTGATGCTCTTGCAGCTTGGCTGAAAGTGATGCCGAATGGCCCGCGATTTTGGATCGGAGTGGTGATGTTCGGCCAGCTACGGCCTTTGCGGTTTTCGTCATCTTCTCGCCCGTTAACTCTCATATGCGGAAGATGCCCAGCAAAGGCCAAAACTCCGCACGCGACGAATAAGAACCGATTCTATCGCGGGCGCAAGCGTTTTAAGGTTAACGAATTCCTGACAAACCTATTGGTTCTTAAAGGCAAATCAACTCTGACTGCATACACGCCAAGCACAGCAGGGTGTTGCGCTCAATCTGCCTATCCACCGGCTTCGCAGACAAAATGCTCGTGAGAAGAAAACCGGCGGCAAAAAGCGGCATCGTTCACGCCGTTCTTTGCTCTGAACCCAGCAGAATCACTGCGACTCACTTCGCGGCAACCGCTCCTGCGACGGTGTCACAGCTTCTCCTCTCCACAGTGGCACGCAACCGCCGGATCACACGATCAGCCATGGCGGTACAACGCAGCCCATCGAATGGATACAGAGAAGAGAATGCTCCAGCCAAGCGATCGTCTATGGCCTGCCGCAGCATTTTCCGCGCCCGGTGCAAGCGTGTCTTGGCCGTCTCGGGCTTTATCCCAAGATGTAGCGCGGCCTCTTCCGTGCTCATCCCCTCAACGTCGCGGAGGACAAAAATTGCGCGGAACTGATCGGGCAGCTCGTCGACGAGGCGCTCCAGTAGGCGACGCGTCTCGCCTCGCGAAAGCTCAGCCTCCGGGTCGGCGACCGAACACGAGGCCGGAAATTGAAGGAGTTCGCCGCGTCCCGATCCGGCTGTCATATCGATCTCCTCCAAGCCGACGCTCGGACGACGGCGTCGCACGCGCCCAAGTGCCTCGTTGAGAGCGATCCGGGTGAGCCAGCTAGACAGTTGCGCCTCGCCACGAAAGGTGCCGAGGTGCGTGAAGGCTTGCACGTAGGTCGCCTGCACAACGTCCTCCGCCTCCGCATCGTTGCGGACAATCGCCCGTGCGGATCGAAAGAGCCGACGGTTGTGCCGTTGCACTAAGATACGGATAGCCGTCTCGTCACCGCGCCGCGCGTAAACGACGAGATCACTGTCTTGAAGCGCGGCCATCTCAGGTGCTAGCCGCGACGCCGTATTGGGACTGCCAGTCATGATCGCTCCATCATATTTCACTGCCTGCAGCCAGGCTAAGGCTGAACACCAAGCGTGCCTGTCATCCCCGGGTGAAAGCGGCAGTAGAAATCCACCGTCCCCGGTTGTTTGACCGTCATGCTTCGTTCCGATTTCGGCGGCAGATCCACGTCGAAGCTCTTGTCACGCGCAGTCGCAGTGTGGTGGAATATATCATTGTTCCGCCAAGTGATCACGTCGCCAACATGCAATCCCGGCACAGTGCCGAATTGCATTTGCGCAATTGTGATCTCGTAAGTGGCGGCAGCCGCTCCCGCCGGACCGCCTACCCCAAACGTAGCGACGGTTGCCGTCGCAAAAATCCACGATAGCCAAGGCATCGGCGAACCTATTTGACCATCGCAGCAAGGTGTTCGGCATGCATCTGGTGTTCCTTGAAAAGGGCAAGGCCAGTTTGCAGCAGCGATTTCAGTTCGGGATTCTCGGCAGATGGGATGAGCACGGTCTCAAGTGCACCACTGACCTCTTTGTGGTAGGCCACTTCGTTGTCGACATAGGCCTTATCGAACGCCACTCCTTTTAGCGTGTCGAGCTTCTCCAGTTCCGTTTTGGCGACGGATGACAGGGACTTGCTGGTATCATTGTCTTCGGGCGTAACTTTGAGCTTTTTGAGAAGAGCCAGCGCCTGCTGGTTCACAGCCTTATGGTCACGCTCCATGGTCGTCGCGAATTCGCGGACATCAGCGTTCTTGCTTTTCTGGAGCGCCTGCTTGGCCGCGGCAATGTCGATCTCGCCGGCCGTGTAGGCGATGTGGGCGATCTGTGGATCAGTCGGCTTGTCAGCCGCGAACGTGGTCGATGAAAGCGCCACCGCCATGGCCGTGGCAGTTAGAAATCTTTTGAACATGTTGGTCTCCTGTTGTCCGTGAGCACGTCCAGATGCCTTCAGCACCCGAATAGCTGTTGGATGCAGTTCCCAACAAAAGGTTCCCCAAATTCGTGTTTACCGCCCAGCCAATGCTTGAGTTGGCTCCATTGAAGTGGGACACGCGGTCTGTCGCCAAAAAGCCAAGCGGACAGCCGGGTGTGCTATGCGATGTCCATCGCTCTCTTGTGTTCGGCGACCTCGGCCAAGAGCCAGTCCTGAAACAGGCCGGCCCCGGGCTTGTTGCCGATACTCCGCCGTTGCTGCAGATAATAGCCGGCGGGGTAGGCGTGGCGATTGGCGAACGGCGCGACGAGCTTGCCCTGACGCAGGAGATCCTGTGCCATGATTGTGTCGGCAAGGGCGATCCCCGCGCCGTTCATCGCCTCGCGCATGATGAGGGTGCAGTCGTGAAGAATGGAACTCGAGCGCGATGGCACATACGCAATGGACTCACGCTCCAACCATTGCTTCCAGCGCGTCGTCTCGCATTCGTGGATAAGGTGATGCCGGACAAGGTCGGCCGGTGAGCGGAGCGGTATCGGGCCCTCCAGCAGGGAAGGGGCGCAAACCGGCGTGAGCAGAAGCGGAACCATCATCGTCAATGCCGGGCCGGCCTTGTAGGCGAACTCGTCGACGATCGCCAGATCGACGCTGGCCCGCTTGCCTGATGTCGATATTTCGAGATCGACGGTCGGATGCAGGCGACGGAAGCTCGGCAGCCGATCGGCCAGCCAGAGGTTGAGGAAGGTCGGCTCGCACATCAGCTTGACCCGTTGCGCCTTGTCGCCGCGCGGCTTCTCGTAAAGGCTGACGTCTTCCGTCGCGCGCCAGAGCGCCTCGAAGGCCTCCGAAAGGCTGCGCGCATAGTAGGATCCACGCATCGTCGGGGTAACCTGCCGAAACCCGCGTTCAAACAGATCCTGGCCGAGGGTTTTCTCCAGCGTTCGGATATGCCTGCTGACCGCGGAAGGCGTCAGATGCAGCTCTTCCGCCGCGTCCTTGATGCTGCCGAGGCGTGCGGCCGCCTCGAAAGCGCGCATGCCGTTGAGTGAAGGTAAAGCCATGCGCAGACCATGAATTATCACTTGAGTTTTTGTCAATCGATATGAGCGAAATTGGCGCTTGAACGCCTGTCCCGTTCGGCGTTACCGATTTGTGACGAGCCTCTAAGTCGCCATGAGAACACGATTATTCGGTCTCTGGCACGCATCCATCCATCGGTGATGGCTTCCGGCACGAAGCATCGCTTCGACGGGCGGCAAATGCCGTTCTCCGGATCGATGCCCCATGCCTGCGGCAGCCACCTCCGCGTAGCTGTAACAGGAAGCATACCTTCATGCCCCAATCGCCCGTTCCGGTCTTTCAAGCGGTGGATGCAATCTCCGCCGAAGCGTCGATCATCGTGATCCTCCAGCTCGCCGGACAGGCTCTTGGCCCTCGCGCCGCTGAGTTGGATGCCGCAATGAGCGGGATCATCACCAGGGCCTGTTCCTCTGAAAAGCTCGCCGAAAGCGGCGCCTGCATCGAGCTCGTGCCGCCACAGACGGTATCGACGCGCCGCGTTCTCATCTTGTCCCTCGGGAAGCCGGAAGCGTTGACTGCGCTGTCGCTTGCGCGAGCAGGCGGGAGCCTTGCCGCTCACCTGGAGGATCTGGGCGAGACAGAAGCCACGCTCGTTCTCGATGCCGTTGCCGAAGCAAACCTTTCGCAGGCTGAGATCCTGGCGCGCGTGGCGCTCGGCATCCGGCTGCGCCGCTATCGTTTTGACCTGCGCAACAAGCGCCCCGTGGCTGAGGCCGACAAAGCCTGGCACCTGCAACTGGTCGGCGCTGACAAGCACGCGCTGGACGTAGCGCTTGCTCGCACCAACGCCGTTGCCGAGGGGGTCGAGTACGCCCGTACACTGGTCAACCTGCCGCCGAACTACCTCCATCCCGATTGTTTCGCGGCCCATCTCGCGCCGCTGCGGGAAGCCGGCATCGAGGTCGAAGTGCTCGAGGCCGCCGAGCTCAAGGAACTTGGCATGAATGCCCTGTTGGCTGTCGGCGCAGGATCTGTACGTCCGCCGCGGCTGGCCGTTCTGCGCTATCGCGGCGAAGGTTCGGGCGAACAGCCCCTTGCCTTCGTCGGCAAGGGCGTCTGTTTCGATTCCGGCGGCCTTTGCATCAAGGGCGGCATGCAGATGTTTGACATGAAGGCAGACATGGCCGGGGCGGCGGCAGTCGTCGGTCTCCTCCTGTCGCTGGCACGTCAAAAGAGCCCCGTGCATGCCGTCGGCGTCCTCGGCATTGCCGAAAACCTCCCGTCCGGCACCTCCCTCAAGCCCCGTGACATCGTCACCACCGCGTCCGGCCAGACGGTCGAAGTGTTCGATACCGACGCGGAAGGCCGGCTGATCCTTGCCGACTGCCTGCACTATACGGCGACACGCTTTGAGCCATCGGTAATCGTCGACCTGGCAACACTAACCTATTCGGTGATGCGCGGCCTTGGATCGATCTTCGCGGGCCTGTTCAGCACGGACGACGCGATTGCGAACGAGATGATCGCCGCCGGGGAAAAGGTCGGCGAACGTTTCTGGCGCCTGCCGCTCGACCGGGCCTATGACGAAGGGCTGAAATCGCCTCTTGCGGACCTTCGCCACCATGCCAAAGACATGGAGGATGGCGATTCCCCTTATGCAGCGGCCTTCCTTCGTCACTTCACCGAGGATCGCCCGTGGGTGCATCTCGACATCGCCGGCAAGGAACTGGCCCCCGAGGATCGTCCGCTTGGCCGGGAAGGCGCCACGGCCTTCGGCGTGCAGATGCTGGAGGAATGGGTGCAGACAAACCGGAAGGGCGCCTAGGCGCCTTCGATCGCGGGAGAAGCGGATATGTCAGTTTCCATCAACAGCACAGAAGGCCGAGCACCGTTCAGGGGCTATGAAACATGGTATCGCATCAGCGGTGAACTCGGTGGCGACAAGCTTCCGCTGGTGATCCTGCACGGCGGGCCCGGCGTCGCGCACAATTATGTCGACGCCTACAGGCTGCTTGCCAACGACGGTCGGGCCGTCATTCACTACGATCAGCTGGGATGCGGCAACTCCACGCTGCTCCCGGAAAAAGGCGCCGATTTCTGGACGCCGCAGCTGTTCATCGACGAGCTGGAGAACTTGGTAGACCACCTCGGGATCCGCGACGGATTCCACGTGCTGGGACAGAGCTGGGGCGGGATGCTCGGCGCCGAATATGCGGTACTGCGCCCCAAAGGGCTTGTATCGCTGACCATCGCCAATTCCCCAGCCTCCATGACATTGTGGGTCGAGGAGGCCAACCGGCTGCGCGCCGACCTCCCGCAAGACATCCAGGATACGCTGACGCGGCATGAGAACGCAGGCACGACGGATCATGAAGACTACCAGCAGGCTACGATGGCCTTCTACGAACGCCATGTCTGCCGCGTCGTCCCGTTCCCACCCGAGGTAACCGCAAGTTTCGAGCAGGCGGCAAGAAACCCGACGGTTTATACCCTGATGAATGGGCCGAACGAATTCCATGTCATCGGCACGCTGAAGACCTGGAGCATCATCGACCGCCTGCCGGCCATCAATGTGCCGACGCTGATCGTCTCCGGACGATACGACGAAGCCACGCCGGCGACCGTGCAGCCCTTCATGGACGGCATCAAGGGTGCGCGCTGGGAGATTTTCGAGCATTCAAGCCACATGCCGCATGTCGAAGAGCAGGAAGCCTGCATGCGGGTTGTGGGAACTTTTCTCAATCAATACGATCAATAGAAAAAAGGGGATCGAGAATGAAGAAACTGCTTATGACGGCAACGGCCGTAGCGCTCCTCAGCGGCGGATGGCTGGCTCCGGCGCAGGCCGGTTACAATCCGGAACATCGCGGCGGCACCATGCGCCTGCTGGCGCGCTCCGCGGCCGGAACGCTCGATCCGCATATCAACTACACTGATCAGGGCTGGCAGATGTATCAGCCGATCTACGACGGCCTCGTCGCCTTCCGCAAGGCAGAGGGCGTCGACGGCTTCACCATCGTACCGGATCTGGCCGAGGCGCTGCCTGAAGTCAGCAACAATGGCACGACCTTCACCTTCAAGCTTCGCAAGGGCATCAAGTTCTCGACCGGCCAGGACGTCGGCGTAAAGGACGTCGTCGCCTCGTTCCAGCGAATCTTCAAGGTTTCCGGCCCGACATCGGGAACCTTCTATGCCGGCATCAACGGCGCCGACAAATGCCTTGCCGATGCCAAGAGCTGCACGCTTGAGGGCGGCGTGGTGGGCGACGAAGCAGCCGGCACGATCACCATCAATCTCGCCAAGCCGGATGCCGAGTTCCTCTACAAGCTCGCCTTGCCGCACGCCGTCGTCCTGCCGGCTGATACCCCGGCCGAAGACATGGGCTCGGTCCCGATTCCGAGCACCGGCCCCTACATGATTTCAGCCTTCGACCCGAACAAGGGCATGACCGTTTCTCGCAATCCGCACTTCAAGCAGTGGAGCGAGGAAGCCCAGCCGGACGGCTATCCCGACGTTGTTCAGTACGACTTCGGTCTTTCCGAAGAGGCGGCTGTCACAGCGATCCAGAACGGCGAAGCCGACTGGATGTTCGACGCGCTGCCGAGCGATCGCCTCGCCGAACTCGGCACTAAGTTCAAGGAACAGCTCCACATCTCGCCGCTGTCCGCCTGGTGGTACGCTCCCCTCAACACACGCCTTGCACCCTTCGACAATGTGAAGGCGCGCCAGGCCGTCGCCTTCGCCGTCGATCGCAACACGCTGGTCAAGCTGTTTGGCGGCAAGGTGCTGGCTTCGCCGGTCTGCCAAGTCCTGCCGCCGGATTTCCCCGGCCACGAAGATTATTGCCCCTATACCAAGAACCCGGGTGCAAAGTGGTCGGCTCCTGATCTCGACAAGGCCAAGCAGCTCGTCGAGGAATCTGGAACCAAGGGCCAGAAAGTGACGATCATCGTCGAAGACACCGCTGTGTCGCGTTCGATCGGTGTCTACCTCCAGAGCGTGCTTACCAGCATCGGCTATGTTGCCGACGTCAAGCCGATCTCGACCAACATCCAGTTCACCTACATCCAGAACACCAACAACAAGGTGCAGATGTCCGTCAGCCAGTGGTACAAGGATTATCCGGCGGCTTCCGACTTCCTGCATATCCTGTTCGGCTGCGCATCCTTCCGTGAAGGCTCGGACGCCTCGATCAACATCTCCGGTTTCTGCGACGCAGGCATCGACGCCAAGATGCAGAAGGCGCTTGATCTCGGCGTGACCGACCAGAAGGCGGCGGACGCATTGTGGGCCGAGATCGACCGCGAGGTCACCGATCAGGCTCCGGCTGTTGGCCTGTTCACGCCCAAGCGCCTGGACTTCACCAGCAAGCGCCTCGGCAACTTCATGTTCAACCGCCAGTTCAACTGGATGATTACCCAGGCGTGGGTACAGTGATATCCAGACGGAGACATGACCGTGTCAACTGAAGCCGTTGCAACGCAACGCGCGACGCGGGGGCCATGGGCCCTCGCATTTGTGAGGCTGAAACGAAACAGGGCCGCCATGGCGTCCCTGTCGATCTTCCTCATCATCGTCCTGGCCTGTCTCAGCGCGCCGCTTTATGCGCGCTGGGCCGGCGTCGATCCTTTCACATCGACCCTTGATGCCGTCATTCAGGTCGGGGGCACCGAGGTCCCGGTCATGGAGCCCTCAACGGAGGGCCTTGGACTTGGCTATACGCCGATCGGCCCGACCTGGCAGCTCGGCAACTATTTCCTCGGCGCAGATAGTCAGGGCAGGGACGTCATGGCACGCCTACTCTATGGCGGGCTCAACTCGCTGCTGATCGCCGGCGCGGCCACCATCTTCACGCTGTTCTTCGGCACCGCGGCAGGGCTGACAGCAGGCTATTTCGGCGGCGTCACCGATACGCTGCTCTCTCGTTTTCTCGACGTCCTTTGGGCGTTTCCGATCTATCTGCTGGCGATATCGCTTTCCATCGTGATGATCGCAAAGGGCATCGCGATCGGACCGATCCAGATCGAATCCGGCAGTCTCTGGCTGCCGGTCATTATTATCGGCATCGTCTACGTACCATACGTGGCTCGTCCGATCCGTGGTCAGGTGCTGTCGCTTCGCAACAGTGAATTCGTGCTCGCCGCCATCAATCTCGGCGTGCCGGGCTGGCGCATTCTCCTGCGCGATATCCAACCGAACATCACCACGACGCTGATCGTCTTCGTGCCCCTGATGATGGCACTGAACATGCTGACGGAATCTGCTCTTTCTTTCCTGTCGATCGGCGTACAGCCACCGGCGGCCAGCTGGGGCACGATCATTCAGGACGGGCAGGCGCTGCTCTACACGCGCCCGGTCGTCGCGCTCGCGCCGGGCTTGGCCATTTCCCTCTCCGTTATGGCGCTCAACGTTTTCGGCGATGGTTTGCGCGATGCGCTCGATCCGCGTTCGAAGGTTCAACTGGGGCGAAGCTGATGATTTATGCCATCCTCCGCCGCTTCGGTCAGATGCTGTTCGTGATGTTCGGCATATCCGTCATCGTCTTCCTGATCTTCTTCGCCACGCCGGGCTCAGACCCAGCGGCCCGCATTGCAGGCCGCAATGCGTCTCCCGAAGTGCTTGAGGCCGTCCGTCACAGCTTCGGCTTCGACCGCCCGCTCTATGTGCAATACGCGCTGATGATCAACAAGATCTTCATCACCGGCGATCTCACCTCCTTCGTCAATCGTGGCTGGAAGGTGGTTCCGGCCGTCCTCGACGCGATCCCCGTTACGCTGTCGCTCGTTTTCGGCGCGGCTGTCCTGTGGGTAGTGATGTCCGTGATCATCGGCATTGTCGCAGCGGCGACCCGCGACAGCTGGCTGGATAAATTTCTGATGGCGCTCGGCCTGCTCGGCATCTCGATGCCGGTCTACTGGCTCGGCGAGGTCATGAACCTGTTCACCCAGAGCCGCTATCACGACACCTGGCTGTTCTCCTGGGTACCGCCGCTCGGCTACAAGCCGCTGATGAGCGATCCCAAGGGATGGTTCCTCACCCTCGTCATTCCGTGGATCACGCTTGCCGTCCTCTACATCGGCATCTACGCGCGCGTGCTGCGCGCCGCCATCATCGAGTCGATGCAGGAAGATTTCGTGCGCACGGCGAGGGCCAAGGGCCTGTCGGAAACCCGTATCCTGCTACGCCACGGTCTGCGGACCTCGCTCATAGCCTTCGTGACGCTCTTCGGTCTCGATTTCGGTGCGCTGGTTGGTGGCTCCGCCCTGTTGACCGAGGTGGTCTTCGGCCTGAACGGCATTGGCAAGCTCACCTACGACGCCATGCAGAACCTCGATCTGCCGATGATCATGGCAACGGTCATGTATGCCTCGATGTTCGTGGTCATCGCCAATGCGGTGGTCGACTTTGTCTATATCCTTCTTGATCCGCGAGTGAGGACCTCATGATGCTCTCCGTGCGCGACCTGCGGGTATCGTTCCGCACCGAAGATGGCCTTGTCCGGGCCATCGACGGCATCTCTTTCGATCTCGACCAAGGCGAAATCCTCGGTGTTGTCGGTGAATCCGGCTCCGGCAAGACCGTTTCGCTACTGGCGGTCATGGGCCTGATCACCGACCCCAACGCCATCATCGAAGGCTCTATCCGTTATAAGGGCCGCGAACTCCTAGGTCTGCCGGCGCACGAACTGCGACGCCTGCGCGGCAACGAGATCGCCATGATCTTCCAGGATCCGATGACCGCGCTGACGCCCGTCTATACGATCGGCTGGCAGATCGCCGAACAGATCCTCGCACATCAGAAGATCAGCAGAAAGAAGGCGCTTGAACGGGTCGAGGAGCTATTGGCCGAGGTCAATTTCCCCAATCCGCGCGAGGCAATGTCACGCTATCCGCACCAACTCTCGGGCGGTATGCGCCAGCGTGCCGTTATCGCAATGGCATTGTCCTGCAATCCGGCCCTGCTGGTCGCCGACGAACCGACAACGGCGCTCGACGTGACAGTCCAGGCCGGCATTCTCGATCTCGTTCGCAAGCTGCGCGCCACCCACAACTCGGCGATCGTCTTCATCACCCACGACATGGGCGTCGTCTCCGAACTCGCGGATCGGGTGATGGTGATGTATGCGGGCGGTGTCGTGGAGCGCGGCAGCCGCGCGGAGCTCTTCTCCGATCCGCGTCACCCTTACACCCGCGCCCTGCTGGGCTCGATCCCGCCTCTGACCGGCGCAAAGCCGGCGCGCCTGCCAGCCATCCCGGGGTCGCCGCCATCACTGCTGCGACTGCCACCAGGCTGTGCCTTCGGGCCGCGCTGTCCCGTGCGTTATGAACCATGCACCAGCCAGAGGCCAGCCCTCGGCACCGGCGAACACGCAGCCGCCTGTCTTCGAGAGGTGCAAGCATGAGCGAAGCGATGACACAGACAGATCAGCCTATTCTCGAAACCCGTTCGCTCGGAAAACGCTTCTCGATTGGCACCCGCTTTTCAGCGGAAGGCAAGCGGACGGTCCACGCGGTCGACAACGTCTCACTGACAGTCAGACGGGGAGAGACCCTGGGGTTGGTCGGCGAATCCGGCTGCGGCAAGTCCACGCTCGCTCGCTGTCTTGTGCGGCTGTACGACGTCAGCGAAGGCGAACTGATCTTCGAAGGTGAGGATATCACCGCCAAGTCACTGAACCAGCTGCGGCCATTGCGCCGCCGCCTGCAGATGGTCTTCCAGGATCCGTCAGCCTCCCTTAACCCGCGTCGGCGCGTGGGCGATCTGGTCGCGGAACCGCTGCGCATTCACACCAAGCTTTCCACCGCCGACATTAATCGGCGTGTCGCCGAGCTCTTCGAAATCGTTGGTCTCCTGCCGGATCATGTCGGGCGTTACCCTCACGAATTCTCCGGCGGACAGCGCCAGCGCGTCGGCATCGCGAGAGCAATTGCGCTGAACCCTGACCTCGTCGTGCTCGACGAACCCGTCTCCGCCCTCGACGTGTCGGTGCAGGCGCAGATCGTCAACCTGCTCGCCGACCTTCAGGAAAAGCTCAATCTCACCTATGTCTTCATCGCGCATGACCTTTCGGTCGTTCGTCAGGTCTCGACCCGCATCGCCGTCATGTATCTCGGCTCGGTCGTCGAGGAGGGGCCGGCGGAAGAGGTGTTTGCCGCACCGGCGCACCCCTACAGCCAGGCGCTGATCTCCGCGGTGCCCGTGGTCGAGACGATACCGGGCGGAACGCGCAAACGCATCCTTTTGACCGGCGATGTTCCAAGCCCACTCAACCCGCCCTCCGGCTGTCGCTTCCACCCGCGCTGCCCGATCGCCCAGGATCGCTGCCGCACGGAGCGCCCGCAGCCTACCTCGTACGCCGGGGACCGGAAGGTGGCTTGCCACTTCCCAACGATCTGAAGGGGCAATAAGCCGCCTCTGGCAAAGAATGAACTGCCGCTAAAGCCAACGCTGTGACAGCGGCAACCTTGCCGCTTCACCCAATCCCATCGCTTGGCCAAAACAAAAGAGGCTCGCCAACGGGCGAGCCTTAGAGGTGGTTGCCACCAACAGATGCGGCGCCGCCTCCTACCACGCATATTCCGCCATCGCTCAGGCCAACTTTGGGTTGATCTGCCTCATGTGCGAGGCAGCGGTACGACGAGCACATTTCGGCCACTTGGCATGCGCTCAGAAAAGTCGCATCAGGGCAGGATACCAAATATGAAAAACCCGCCGTGACGGTCGATCACGGCGGGGTGCTGCCGGACCGGCGATGATTGTTAACGTCACGATGCCAGTCCAACGCCAGAAGCGTAACACAGCATATTCCGATCGCTCTGTCGGCAAAAAGGATGCCTCCCTGGCGTTTCGGTACGTCGCATACGTCGTGGCGAAAACATCCGCTTCGGTAAGGCCATGAAATGCATGTCACCTGTGCCTGAAGCCGTGCCGCAACCACGACAACTTGCAACCGCTGGGCGCCCAACCAAAGACGTATGCTCGACGCCCGCAGATTTGTTCAACCGGAAGACAATTCCCCTCAGGAGTGCATATCAGGAGCCCTTGTGTGCCGAAAACCCAAGCCGGTCTGATACGAAACATTGAGACCGCCGGTAGCTACAGCTTGCTGAGGCAGCCGATCAAATTGGTTGCCTGCATTCACCATCCCTAAAAAACACGCCAAGCGTACGGCTGGGCAGTTCAGTGGGCTTGAGCCGACTAAACGGCTGAACTAGGTCCTCCCAGTCCGTCGTGATCTTGCGATGGCGATCTGGAGGATAGGTCGATCTTCAAGAACAGCAAAGCGGCAAGCGGATACGCATTCACCCTGCTTGCGGTCGTCATTTTCGCGATACAGGACAGCTTCTCCAAATACCTTGGCGAGCGGTACTCCCCCATCTTTATCACAATGATCCGCTATTGGGTCTTTGCGGCGTTCGTCATCCTGCTGTCTTCCAGACGACCGGGCGGTCTGCGTGCGGTTGCGGCTACGAAACACGCCGCGCTCCAGATCCTGCGTGGCGTCCTTCTGGTCGCCGAGATTGCCGTATTTGTTTATGGACTGGCCCATACGGGCCTCGCGGTCACCCAGGCGATCTTTCAGGCCTCGCCGCTGATCGTCACGGTCTTGTCGATCCCGTTTCTCGGCGAGCACGTTGGCTGGAGGCGGTGGTTAGCGGTCGTGGCAGGCTTGTTTGGAGTGTTGCTGATCATCAACCCCGTGGGTCATGAGTTTAACGCCTATCTCCTGCTGCCGTTGAGCTGTGCTTTCATGTTTGCCACTTACAGCGTGGCAACGAGAGCTGTCAGCCGCCAGGACCCGGCATTCACGAGCCTGTTTTACACGGCTGTCGGCGGTGCGGTTGCCATTTCGTTGCTCGGTCCCTTTTATTGGATGCCCATTGCCCGGTCGGATTGGCCGTTCGTCGCCGCGCTTGCGATCTGCGGTGCGGTTAGCCACTATTGCCTGATCCGCGCTTACGACTCGCTGCAGGCATCGGACGTTCAGCCCCTGACCTATCTCCAGCTCGTGGTGGGTGCGGTCATAGCCGTGCTCGTGTTCGATGAAACCCTCACCTGGAACATGCTGCTGGGCGCTGCAATCGTCGTAGGCGCCGGACTGTTTACAATGTGGCGCGAGCCGCGAGCACATTCCAAGAACAACCCGGCAGGCAGCTCGGGCGTCATGCCTTGACCCTGCAAACGCCTGCGCGTTCTGTCTTGATGGTTTAGCTGCGTCAGGCTCTAGTTCCTGGCGACATCGCAGAACTTGACGACGATCGATGCCGGTGCTTTGTCAGGCGCGACAGGATGTTTCGCGTCCTCTTATGTGGGACCAGATCGACATCGCTCACCAGTCTCGCGCCCCCTTGTCGGCGTTCCAATGTGATTTTGCGGCTGTGAAATGCCTCCAATTCAGCTCTGTGTCCGACGCTGACGATGGTGGCTTTCGGCAGTTCGCGTATAAGCATCTCCATGATGTAGTCTTGGCTTTTCTCATCAAGCGCCGACGTTGCTTCATCGAGGACAATAATATCAGGGTTGTGCAGCAAAAGCCGCGCGAAGGCCAGCCGCTGCTTTTCGCCGCCAGACAAGGTTTGGTCCCAAGGCGCCTCCTCGTCGATCTGCTCCTTCAGATGGCCAAGGCCAACCTTCTCGAGCGCGGCTTTGATCTCATCGGGCGCCCAGCTATCGGCGCCGGCGGGATAGGTGACGGCGCGGCGTAGCGTTCCCGAAGGGATGTATGGTCGCTGTGGCAGCATGAACAGCCGCCGATCGGCGTGAAAGTTGACGCTGCCATCGCCCCACGGCCAGAGGCCCGCGATCGCCCGGACCAGCGTGCTTTTCCCCGAACCGGATTCTCCCGCCACAAGTACGCGTTCGCCCGGCTGGATTTCGACCTGGGTTTCCTTGACCACGGCCGTGCCATCACCAAGCGAAACCGAGAGATCATTCAGGCTGAGCACGGTATCGCCTTGCGTCTCGCCCCGCTTGATGCGTCCAAGGGAGTCACTCTGTTCGGCACGCTCCAAGCCGTCGATCGACATCATCAGCGAGGCGACGCGCCTGGCGCAGGCATTCCAGTCGGCCAGGCGTGGGTAGTTGTCGACCAGCCACCCAAACGCACTCTGGACGATCGTGAAGGCGGACGCTGCCTGCATGACTTGGCCCAACGTCATGCTGCCATCAAGGAATTTCGGCGCGCAAAGCAGAACCGGGACGACAGGTGCGATCAGCATCGAACCATGCGAGACCAATGTGGTTCGCATGTATTGACGCGCGAGCAGCGCCCATTGGTGCAGAACATTTCCGAAGGTCTTGTCGAGGTCGTTACGCTCCTCCTCCTCACCGCCGAGCAGGGCTATGCTTTCGCCGTTTTCCCGCACGCGTGTCAGAGTATAGCGGAATTCGGCTTCGACCTGGTTCTTGACCTCGGAGACCTGAACGAAATGGCGCCCGATGAATGCTATCGAGCTGGACGTTATGATCGCGTAAAGGACAGCCGTCACGACAAGAAAGCCGGGAATCGTAATGACTGCTCCACCGATCGGAAGCTGGAGAGCACCACCGATCATCCAGAGCACGACGATGAAGGTCGAAGCCGATACAAATGCCGATATCACGCCAGCGACAAAATCAACCGGGGACTCGGTTGCGATCCGCATGTCCTCCGAGAGGCGAGCCTCGGGGTTTTTGTGATCCCCTCCGATGAGGTTCAGCTGATAGTAACGGCCGTTTGCAAGCCAGCGGCCGATGAGCGCGGTCGTCAACCATGAACGCCACCGTCGCTGCATCTTCATGCGGACATAGACCTGTATGGTCACGAGCGCGACGCTTCCAAGCACCAGCGGTGGAAACAGGGCGCCAAGGAAATATACGTTAGGCGCATTGCGCTGCTCGATGGCATCAAAGATGCCACGGTTCCAGATGTTGATACCGTACTGGAAGCCTACATTTATCCCGATCAGAACAAGCAGCCCTATGGAGAGCGGCCAGGAAAGTTTGTCGCCACTGCGTCCCCAATAGCCGCGTGCGCTGATCCAGAACCGCTTGAGAAGATATGCCTTGCGAGCCTGCTCGATTTCCTCAGGCGTCATGTCCTCGGATTCATCAAAGGATGGCGGCTCGGCCTCGGGAGAAGGCTGGCATTCAGAGTCCGACTTGTCGTTGCAATCCCGGTTTTCGTCGAGCGATCCGGGCTTCTTCCTCACGTCCCACATAAGGCGCATAACGCCTTCAAAATCAGAAAGTTTCATATTGAGAGCGGTACCAGGACGGGCTGCGGCAATAGCCGCCTTCGCTCGAAAGAGCGGTTTGCATGGCAATCGCACAGGACACGGCCTCCACGACCGATGTGAACTCGGCAATCAAGCCGTCGCCCATCAATTTCACCAGCGGCCGGAATGTTTCTCAATCAGCGGCCGGAACATCGACGTCTGCAGGTCATCAGCGTCGAAAGCGTCTTGCCTTCGTCCGCTTCGACGAGGCCTGAGTAACCGACAACGTCGGCGACCAGGATGGCTGCCAGCCTTCGCTGCAACGAGTAGCCTTCCTTTGTCGCAGTGGTCGAAACCTCTGCTCTCACAAGACAGGTAGGCAACATCACACGTCCGGCCAGTGGCGAAGAGCGAGATGAGTTGGCGGCATGTCGGCGTATCGATGCCCGGTGTCGAACGCGGCCGCGTCACGCGATATGCATCGGCGGCATGGCTGGGATCACGTCTTGGCGCTACACAGTCACGCCGTCTCCGCTTATATCAGCGTCATCGAAAGGAACGAAGCGCCAAGGACTGGCAGCTAGCTTTCGAAAGCCCAAGGAAAGGGGATTATCATGAACGTAGCACGCACTTTCAACAATTGGCGCAAGTACCGTCAGACGGTCTCCGAGCTCGGCCGCATGAGCACTCGCGAACTTAACGACCTCGGCATTGCCCGCGGTGATATCGAACGGATCGCGAAGGCCGCTGCTCTGTAAGACTGCAGCTATTTACGCAGACTGCTTTTGAGCGCTCGTCCATTCATGACGGGCGCTTCGTTTTTCTGGTCGTGCGTTCGGCGACTAAGTCTCAGCCCTGTAGCAGGCGAGCGTCAAGGTCGTGACAAAAGCCACGCTAACCGCCGCAAGCGAGCCGGGAAATCCCCATTGCGCCACGGCCACGACCGCAAAGAACGCCGCGACCCGAAGAACTCCGGCTAACAGCTGGGCGTCCCGGCGCGTCGCCTCCCAATCCAGCAGACTTCGTGCTGCGACCATCCCCCCGCTCACGGGGTACAGGGTCCAAGAGAGCGTCAGCGCCAGATCACCGTCTCCCTTCCTGAGCCAGGCGAGACACAACGACAGGACAACAGCCAGCAAGACGATGCGAAGAAACCCGAAGATCCACGTCATTTCTGTCTCTCTGTCGCTAGGATCATCTTCTTTGACAGCGTGAACACGAGCGCAAGCCAACCAGCGCCGCAGACAAAGGTGGCAAAAGCCGTCCTGCTATCCTCGAAGATCCAGGCAAGCAACGTCACCGGAAACAGGGCGGCGCACATGACCATGCTGAGCATCACCCAGACAAAGCCATTCGCCCCCGAAATCCCGTTCTTCAGGGCTTGGCACTCCATGCACGCAGCAAGGAACAGCACGATAAAGACAGCGGCCATATAGCAATAGAGAAACGTCAAGCTGGACCCTCCGAGGTCAAGGTCTCCGACACTGCTTACACCTTGATCCTACTGCCATATCGGTTCGTTTTCGTCCGATCAAGATCTGACGAATTATGGTCCGCGGCGTGCTAGGTGACCGAGCACATGGCAGATCAGCCGCCCGGCAACCGTAGCCGTCATTCCGTTCACGTCCGTCGCAGGATTGAGCTCAACGATCGAAAAGCCTGCTAGCGTTCGATCCTGCATTGCTTCGGCTATCAGTTCGGTGACTTCGTCGAGACGCAGGCCGCCGGGTGACAGCGCGTTGACGCCGGGGCAGATCGACGGGTCCAGTGCATCGAGATCAATGTGGATCCACAACGCGCCCTCCCGTGGAATGGTGTCCGCGACGGCCGCCATCCCATTCCGGCGTGTCTGCTGAACGGTGAAAATTCGTGCACCCCATGACACCGCCGTGTCTACTTCTTCGCGACGCGCGCTACCGACTGCGCGGATCCCAACCTGCGTTATCGAGCGAACAGACGGAACCTCCGAGGCGCGGCGCATCGTGCTTGAGTACCCCAAGGGCTCGTCCCCGATCCGATCGCGCCAGTCGATGTGGGCATCGATCTGCAGGATGTGCAAAGCCGGCAGGTCCGATAGCGAGCGAATGACTGGTATCGCTGTCGAATCGTCCCCGCCGATGAGGATCGGCAGAGCCCCCTGCGCTCGAACGCTGCGTGTTGCCTCGCCAATCGCCTCTTGGTTCTTCTCGTTGGCATTAAATGTGGTGGGCACGTTTCCGAGATCGATGACGGTCAAGGCGCCATCGTTCAGCAGCGGCCCACCGAAATCGAAATCCCAGTGGTCGATGTTGACGGACGCAGCAGTAATCGCACGGCGAACAGCATCCGGCGCGATCGTCTCTTCGGTTGCCGAGGAGGCGTGAGGATAGGCTGTCCCATGAACTGCGCCAAAGATCGCCACATCGGCGCCCGCCGCATCTGCCGCCGTTGGGATACCGAGGAAAGTCTCAGGAGTTTGCTGGAACCGAAACACTAAATCTTCTCCGCCTTGATACACGATCCTTGTCTAGTGCGGATGACAGCTGATGCCCAGATAGAGTAGGGCCCGGACCTTGTGAGATCACCGAATAAAACGATGGCCGAGATGGGCACGACGAGTTCGAATCGGCAATCGCTTAATTAAACTCTTACTACATAGCGTTAGGAGTGCCGGTACTGATCTCACGGCATCGACTATGGCACATATCTGGCAGACACTTCTTGGCAATCTCGCGACCGTTGCGCTGATGATGACAGCGTGGGCGCTTCTTTCGCCATCCATCCGGCCACGTTTCGGTCTATCGCGCGAAGCGTTCTTCGGCATGGCGATGGGCGGCGGCGCCGTAATATCGATGGCGATGTCGGCCGAAATAAAACCCGGCATCTATTTCGACCTTCGCGCCGGATTGGTGGTGTCAGCCGCACTCTTCGGCGGGCCGGTAGCAGCTGTTTTCGCCACCGTCATGGCGGTTATATTCAGGCTTTGGATGGCGGGCGCCGGTGCAACAATCGGCGTTGCCGGAATTGTCGCCGCCACAGTCTTATCGCTCCTAGTGCGCGAGGCGGCTGGATCGAAAATTCTGTTCCGGCACGTCGCAGTTCTGGCGGTACTCCAGAGTGGCGCGGCCTACCTCATCGGAAACAGTTCAGTTTCTCCCTTGCGTCATCTCGGCACTGCCGTCGCGGGCGGCGCCGTTGGATTGAATTTCGTCTGCATTCTGGCGTCCGGCTTCATCATCCTGAAGCTCCGTCGGATAACCATGGAACGCGATCTTCTCAGGGCAGCTTTGGCGCAGTCGCCAGACTTCTACTATGTGAAAGACACCAAGAGCCGGTTCCGCTTTGCCAACGAGGCCGTGGCGCGTTTCAACAAATTCGATGATCCGGCAGCCATGATCGGCCTTTCGGATTTTGACATTGCGGAAACGTCGCGAGCGGCCGCACTCTTCGATGAAGAACGCCATATCATGGCGACCGGAGGTGCCCTGGTTAACCGCGAAGAATGTCTCGCTGGGGAAAACGGCGAACGCTGGTTCCTGACCTCAAAGGTTGCCGTCCACGATAGCGAAGGTGATGTGATCGGGCTTGCCGGGATCACCCGCGATATAACCGAGCGTAAGCGCCTGGAGACTGAAATCGTGCAGAGCCGCGACCTGCTGAAGCAGGTGATGCGCGACATGTCGGATGGGCTGGCACTATTCAGCGAGACGGGCGTTCTGCTCTTCTGCAACGATCGCTATCGTGAATTCTTTCCCGCAACGGCCCATCTGCGCGTTCCCGGCACGCATATCCGCACGATTCTCGAGGGCGTGGTCGCCTCCAAGGAGCAGACCAATCTTCCTCTCGATAAAGCGACCTGGATAGAGGACATCGCACGTGGGCTCTTCGCCGACCACGATCAGGACATCCAGACCGACGCAGGACGTTGGCTGCAAATAAGAACGCGCGTGACCTGCAATCGCATGGCCCTTGCAGTCGTCACGGAAACGACCGCACTGAAGCAATCGGAACTCGCGTTCCGCTCTCTCGCAGAGAGACTTCAGCTTCTGGCAGAGACCGACGGCCTCACCGGGCTCGCCAATCGTCGTGCATTGGACGAAGCCCTTGCCGCAGAACTGGACAGGGCAACGGTCGCGAGACCGCTTTCGATCATCATGATCGATGTCGATCGGTTCAAAGCATACAACGATCACTACGGCCACCTGATGGGAGATGATTGCCTCAAGCAGGTGGCCCACTGCCTCATCCAGGCCCGGCAGCGGCCGGATCAAATGATGGCGCGTTTCGGCGGCGAGGAATTCATGGTCGTGTTGCCGGACACGAACGCAGCAGCCGCGATGGATTTTGCCGAACACCTCCAATCCAAGGTGATTGGCATGGGGATCAAGCATGCGAAAAGTGAGCACGCGATCGTAACGGCGAGTATGGGTATCACGGTTTGCACCGGCAACCGATCGGCCGACGGCGTTACCCGGTTGCTGCAGGAGGCAGATCTCGCTCTCTATGATGCAAAGAATGCCGGCCGTCATTGCGTCCGCGTTTTCGGAAAAACGGACGACATGCTCCAACTTGCCTTTAGCTGAGTGTGCCCGCGACGGAGTTTTGCGGTGCCGGCTTCGCGAACGGCAAACATACGACGGCCACGAAGGTGATGATCGCGACGATCATCCACGCTTCGTTTAGCGCTTGCACGGTCGCCGCGGTTTGAACCATACCATCAAGGCTCGCCACCGTCTGTGGATCAAAGGGGCCGGCGTGGCCTTCTATCGTCGCCAGCGGCGCCCCGACGAACTCGGCCGTTTTGAGATTGCCGTCTTGAAGGCTTTGCCAGAGCTGTTGGGTCAACGGTTCGGATCGCGTGTAGATGATCGTGTCGATCAGCGCTATGCCGATCGCGCCGCCCAGGTTTCGCATGAGATTGAAGAGGCCACTGGCGTCAGGAACACGTTCAGGCGAGAGATTGCCAAGGGCCAGCCGGGTAGGGGGCAGGAGGCAAAACATGATTGCGATGCCTCTGATAATCTGCGGCCAGAACATCGCATCATAATCCGACCGGGGATCCTGCCAAGCGCTCATGGCCATTCCGGCAGCGAACAATATAAAGCCGGCCGCCGACAATAGCCGAGGATCCGTTCTTTTTTCGAGGGCAACCGCAATCGGCGCCGTGCACAGTTGCGCGATGCCCGTGACAAGCATCGTCAATCCGATCTCCAGGGCGTTATGCCCCCGCACGAATGCCAGGAAGACCGGCATCATGTAGACCGAGCCGAACAGCCCGATGCCAAGAACAAAACTCAGGGTCGAACCAATGAGAAAGTTCCAATCCTGAAAATTACGAAGGTTTACCAGGGGACTCGCAATAGAAAGTGTCCTGCTGATGAACAGCGTCCCAGCAAGGGTGGAAACACCAAACAGGGCAAGGCTGTCGATCGACAGCCATCCGCTGGTCGGCGCGCCCTTCAGTCCGATCTCCAGGGAGATGAGGGACAGAGCCATGGAGACCAGCCCCACTGCATCGATACGGCGTAGCTGCAACAGAGAGACCTGTTCACGGGGAAGCGACCGCGCCGCCACCAATGCAGCAAGAGACCCAGGGACGACGTTGATCAGGAAGAGCCAGTGCCAGGAATAGCTATTTGTCAGCCAGCCACCGACGATCGGCCCGACAGTTGGCGCAAGCACCGCTAGGACACCGGCAATGGTCGTGGCAAGCGCCTGACGCCTTTCGGGGAAAAGCAGGAAGACGGCGGAGAAGACAGCCGGTATGAGCGTACCGCCTGAAAACCCCTGCAATACCCGCCAACAGAGCAGTTGAGGGAAGCTGGTGCTCGCCGCGCATCCTGCCGAGGCGAGCACAAACATGGATAGCGACGTCACGAATAGCCAACGCATCGTCAGAACGCGCGTCAGGAAGCCCGTCAGCGGGATCGCAACGACTTCGGCGATCAAATAGACGGTCTGGATCCAACTCATCTGATCGGGATCGATATCCAGAGCTGACTGGATTGTCGGCAGTGACGTCGCCACGACCTGCACGTCGAGGATTGCCATGAACATGCCGACGCACATGGCAATGAAGCCAAGCCAAACCCCAGGCTGGCGGTCGTCTGCCGGATACGGATCAAGTTGTGCCTGCACCGGATGATCCTGTCAGCGTTGCTTCCCCTGAGAAAGACGATGGCGCAAAGGACAAGCGAAACTGCGTATGAGCGCCAGTTCGGATGGACGGAGCCTCACCTTCCGGGAGCTCTAGTCCGCGCGGGTCCATGTCTGTGTCTTGCAAAGAACATCGGTGGCACAGCCTCGAAGTTTCAAACTGTCACCGAGAACCGTCAGCTTTCCGCTGTAGGTGGCCTTGTTCCTCGGATCCGTGATCCGTCCTGAGTAACTGTCGGCAGCACCGGAAAAGGTACCGATCTTCTGTCCCGCATACTCGCCAGACTTGGCGAAAATGCAGTAACTCGCGCCGCAACGCTCGATGACGGAGATCTTGCCATCTTCCGTCTTCCAGGTCCCCACCACCGCGTCGGCGCTCATCGCGTCGGTGGCAAGCAGGGTGATAACCAGTGTGACGCCAAACCTCGGTCGCATGTGGAAATGCTCGCATTGACTTCAGGCAGATATGTACTCCTGTCTTCACACAACAAGAGCGGCTTGGCATCATCAAATGGGCCGCTTGCCGACCCAATGCACCTATTCAAAGAAGCGATTGGCCGGCCGAGGTAGTCCAAGGTGCTCGCGCAATGTCTCGCCGTCGTATTCCTTCCGGAACCGGCCGCGTCGCTGCAGCTCAGGTACAAGAAGGTTCACGACGTCATCCAGGCCCTGGGGCAGGTAGGGGAATACGATGTTGAAGCCATCGGAAGCCTCCTCGTCGATCCATCGTTCCATCTCATCGGCGACAGACGCCGGCGTCCCGACAAATGCGAGCCCGGCATATCCGCCGTACCGCTGCGCAAGTTGCCGGACGGTGAGATTCTCCTCCCTTGCCAGTTTCAGCACCTGCGCCTGACCGGACTTACTGGCGTTCGTCTCCGGTATATCGGGCAGCGGCTTATCAGGATCGAAAGCCGACGCATCGTGGCCAAGAGCGATCGAGAGAGACGCGATCGCGCTGTCGTAGTGGACAAAGCTGTCAAGTTTGGCGCGCTTTGCCTTGGCCTCCTCAATGCTATCTCCCAGCACGACAAATGCCGCCGGCAGCATCTTCAGATGGTCGCGGCTTCGGCCGAAATCGCTCATGCGTCCCTTGATGTCCGAATAGAGTGCCTTTGCCGCATCGATGTCCCTTGGAGCACAGAAAACGACCTCGGCCGTTTCCGCCGCCAGCTGTCGCCCCGGCTCCGACTGACCGGCCTGCACGATCACCGGCCAGCCCTGTACAGGTCGAGCGATGTTCAATGGGCCGCGAACACTTAGCTCCTCTCCCTTGTGATCGAGCACATGCATTTTCTCCGGGTCGACGAAGATGCCGCTTTCCTGGTCGTGGATGAAAGCATCGTCGGCAAAGCTGTCCCATAGGCCCGTCACCACATCATAGAACTCGCGCGCCCGCTTGTAGCGTTCGCCATGCTCGACGTGCTCGTCGAAGCCGAAGTTCAGGGCAGCATCCGGATTTGCCGTGGTGACGATGTTCCAGGCGGCCCTGCCGTTGCTGATATGGTCGAGCGACGCAAAGCGGCGTGCAACGTGGTATGGGGCATCGAACGTTGTCGACGCAGTGGCCGCCAAACCTATCCTTTCCGTGACCGCGGCGAGTGCGGACAGAAGCGTGAAGGGTTCAAAGGACGTTACCGTTTGGCTTCGCTTGAGGGCCTCGATCGGCATGTTCAAGACGGCGAGGTGATCGGCCATGAAGAATGCGTCGAACTTCGCGGCTTCCAATTTCTGGATAAACGATTTGAGATGCGAGAAATTGAAGTTGGCGTCCGCAAAGGAGCCGGGATAGCGCCACGCGCCGGTATGGAGACTCACGGGACGCATGAATGCTCCAAGATGCATTTGACGCTGCTTTGTCATGTTCGGGCTTTCCCGCTGTTTGAGACACGCTTTCTGTCAGTTAGGAACTCGCCGCATCCCGATCAACGGCCACCCGCTTCGTTCTTCTTCCTTCAACTGCGCGCTGGCGACACCTTGCGGACAGACCAATAGCTGACGTAAACCCTAGATCCGCTCAAGAGTGATACCGGGCGATGCTGCCTGCAGGAGAATGACAGATATGACCGACGACGTGCCGTCCGACATTTATGCAATCGCCGACATTCACGGACGCGCCGATCTCCTACAAGCCATGCTGGATCATATCGCAGCCGCCTCGAGCGAGCGCCGATCGCCGCCGACCGTGATCTTTCTGGGCGATCTGATCGATCGCGGACCACGTAGTCCGCAGGTACTCGACCTGGTGGCGTCGACCCTCAATCTCTATCCGGGTTCGCAACTGGTGCTGGGCAACCACGACTTCTATCTGCGCGCCCTGCTTCGCGAGGAGCTCACATACGAAGATGCCGTCAACTGGATGGATTGGGGCGGGGTCGCAACGGTAAGTGCCTATTCCGATCGACCGGTTCCCGATTTCAAGGGCATCGCCGCAGATATCCGCAACGCCTTCCCACACCATTTCGCCTTGCTGGATAACGCTCTGACGTACAAGGAGATCGGAAGCTTCTGCTTCGTTCACGCGGGGATCCGCCCAGGGCTTCCGCTCACGGCACAGACCGACTACGACCTGCGATGGATCCGGGCAGGCTTTCTGGACCATGCGGATGCGTTCGACCATGTTGTCGTCCATGGTCATACGATCACGAGCTCCTTGCGTCCTGAAATCTACGACAACCGCATCGCGGTCGATACCGCCGCCTACCGAACCGGGCGCCTCAGCGCCGCCGTGATCCGACAAGACAAGTTGTCCCATTTCGTCTGCACGCAATTGGTCGAGACGGGCGATATCACGGTCGAGACGTGGTTACCCTGACGGATCAAGACTGCAGATTATCGGCCAGGAAAAGCCCAAGGGATTTTCCCTCCGCCGATAGGCTTGCCCTGCCTTTGACCAAGGCCATCTCGGAAGCTGGCTGATCGTCGAAACCCTCTGCGGCACCAAGTTCTTGATGTTCGGGAAGAACTGCATCTGACGGCAGGAGACTGATGCCTAGACCGGAGGCGACCGCCGCCTGCACTCCCATCAGGCCCTGGCTGGTATAGGCGATCCTCCAGCGACGCCCGCTTTGCTCAATCGCCTGTATGGCGCGATCTCGATAGATGCATCCAACGGGAAAGACCGCTAGCGGAACGGGATCCGCGTCAACAGCACGCGCGGCGCTCGTCACCCAGACCAACTTCTCAGCCCAGCTCGCAAGACATGCCCCGTCCCCGGGCTCCCGCTTGATCAACGCCAGGTCGATCTCGCCTGCATCCAGCAATCGACGCAGCTCGGTGCTCCAACCGCTCACCGTGTCGAGCCGGATGTGGGGGGATGCCGCGGAAAAACCCGACAGCAGATCGATGAGACGCCGCCCGGCGAAGTCCTCGGGCACGCCGAGGCGGACCGTCCTCGGCGCCGAAGGCCTGCGCATTACCTCTGCCGCCTCCGCTGCCGTTGCGAGTATCCTGCGCGTGTAGCTGAGCAGCAGTTCGCCAGCCTCCGTCGTCTCGACGGTCCCTGCCGATTTGTCCCTATGCAACAGCACAGTGCCTAGATTGGCCTCCAGCTTCTTTATCTGCTGGCTCACCGTCGATTGGGTCAGGTGAACCCGCTCCGCCGCTTTCGTGAACCCGCCACAATCGACAACCGCCGCGAAGGTTTTCAGCAGATCGAGATCAAAGCCAAAGCTCATTTGATTTTCCGATGTCAAACATTGGGAGATTTAATTTTTCAATATCGCATATTTTTGTCAACCTCGGCATGCTCAAGGAGACAAAGCCCATGACACTTGCCGGACCGAAGCCGACGTGGCTGACTTTTGATTGCTATGGAACCCTGATCCAATGGGACGAAGGGCTGCTTGCCGCGATGGGACAAATACTGTCCGCAAAGGGCGGCGACATCGATCAGCGCAACTTCATTGCGGTCTACGACCGTCACGAACATGCGCTGGAGGAAGAACGTCCCCATCGCACCTTCGCGCAGGTCAGCGCTCTAGCCCTAGAGCGGGCGGTGGTCGATTTCGGACTGCCCTTCGATCCAGCGGATGCCGAGATCCTGACGTCGTCGATCGGCAAGATGCCGCCCTTTCCAGAGGTGGTCGCAACGCTCGAAGCCCTGAAGGCCGCCGGTTTCCGCCTGGCGATCATCTCGAATACCGATGATGCCATCATCGCCGGAAATGTCACCCAGCTTGGTGGATATGTCGATCGTATCATCACCGCGGAACAGGCGGGGGCGTACAAGCCCTCTTCCCGGATCTTCCATCACGCCTGGAAAAGCCTTGGCGTCGGGATCAACGATTTGGTGCATATCTGTGCCAGCCCGCATCTCGACCTTGCGGCGGCGCGTGAACTCCGATTTCGTACGATCTGGGTCGATCGCGGCACGGGCCGACAACCGCTACCGGACTATCGCCCGAATGAGATTGTCCCGACGCTCGACAAGGTACCCGCGGTGCTCGCGGCGACAGAATGGAAGTAGTGTCTCGAAGGAGAGAGCATGGCCCACGAACTCAATATTTCGAAAGCGCAGCACAGTGTTCGGCGCAATATTTCATTGGATACCGATGAGATATGGCAGGCGAGGATCGATCTCGCCGCCTGCCTTCGAACAGCAGCGCGCCATGGACTTGAAGAGGGCATCTGCAACCACTTTTCAGCTGTCGTCCCCGGCCATCCGGATCTGTTTATCGTCAACCGTCTGGGTTGGGCCTTTCAGGAAGCAACCGCCTCATCGCTGCTGATCTGCGACTTCGAAGGCAACGTCGTTGCAGGCGAAGGCGTACCGGAAGCGACGGCATTCTTCATTCATGCACGCCTGCATAAGATGGCCCCGCGGGTGGGAGCCGCTTTTCATACTCATATGCCCAACGCCACCGCGCTTAGCATGGTAGAAGGCGAACCGCTGGTCTGGGCAGGGCAGACGGCGCTCAAATTCTACGGCCGCGTAGCCGTCGATGAAAACTACAATGGTCTCGCACTAGATGAAACCGAGGGCGACCGGATCGCCTCGGTTCTCGGTGACAAGGACATATTGTTCATGAGGAACCACGGCGTAATGGTGTGCGCGCCGAATATCGCCGAGGCTTGGGATGATCTCTACTATCTGGAGCGAGCTGCCGAGGTACAGTTGAAGGCGATGGGATCCGGTCGCAAGCTCCTTCCCGTCTTGCCAGAAGTCGCGGCCCAGGCGGCCAAGCAGATGAAGGAAGGGGATCCGGAAAGTGCCCGGATGCATCTGGAAAGCATCCGGCGCGTCCTCGACCGGCAGGAGCCGGAGTATCGCGACTGATCGCTGCGTTTGCACAGCGGCCACAACGGGGCCGCTGTGCGGCCTCATCCGTTCGCGAGCAGAAAGCCAGACGATCGGTTCGCGCTACCGCACGCGAAAGCACCGTCTGGCCTATTCTGCCTGAGACAGGGCCTTGCGAAACCCCTTGGTCTGCGCCAGAAACGGCCGGAACTGATCGAGGCAAAGCGCGTGCGCCATATCTACATCATCGGCATTGGAACCGGAAATCCCGAGCATGTCACCATTCAGGCAATCAATGCCATGAATGCGGCGACCGCTATCTTTATCCCGACCAAGGGAGCAAGCAAGGAAGGCCTTGCTGCGGTGCGTCGTGATATCTGCCAGCGCTACGTCACGAACCCGAAGACATCCCTGATCGAGTTCGCGGTCCCCACCCGGGCGATGCAAGATCGCACATATGTGGAAAGTGTCGACGAATGGCACGCCAAGCTCGCGACAACCTATGTACACCTGATCGACGACCTGCCGGACGATGGGATCGGTGCCTTTCTGGTCTGGGGCGATCCAAGTCTCTATGACAGCACCATCCGCATTATCGAGCGGGCAATGCAGATCGGAACCGCAGCCTTCGATTATAGCGTCATCCCCGGGATCACGAGCATCCAGGCACTCGCGGCCAGCCATCGCATTCCGATCAATCTCGTCGGCAAGCCTCTGGAAGTGACCACGGGTCGCCGGCTCGCCGAACATGGCAACCGAGCAGAGACCACGATCGTCATGCTGGACGGCGAACAGGCATTTGCGAAGATCGACGACCCCGATGCCGAAATCTTCTGGGGCGCCTACCTCGGAACCGAAGACGAAATCGTCCGCTCGGGACGATTGGGCGAAGTCGCGGACGATATCGCAAGGACGCGCGCGGAAGCCCGCGCCCGCCATGGCTGGATCATGGACATCTATCTGCTCCGCAAGGGCCACGACTTCGACGACCTTTGACAAGCATCATTTTGCTCAACAGCCCCCAATCCTATAAAGACATGAATGAAGGAATTGGGACAATGACGCGCACCGAGCAGATCGCACCCGAGAATATGAAAGCCCCTCTACCGGCAACGCAACGTGGTGCCTGCCCGACCCTGATGGAACCGATGCGAACCGGCGACGGATTGCTCGCCCGCTTGCGCCCCGAACAAGGTATCTTCACCATTGGTCAGTTCAAGCAATTGGCGCAGGCGGCGCAGCGCCACGGCAACGGCATCATCGAGATTACCGCGCGCGGGAGCGTGCAGATACGCGGCCTGACGGCGGACACGGCGCCGATGCTGGCCTCGGACATCGACGCGGCGGGGATCGTCATTCCTCCGGCACCGGTGATCGAGTTACCTCCGCTGCACGGCATCTTTCACGACGAAATGGCCGACGCGGTCGTGATGGAGCAGGAGCTTCGCCGCGACCTCGCAATGCTCTTCGGATCGCCCTTGCTCGCACCGAAGCTTTCGATCGTCATCGATGGCGGTGGTCGCCGGGGGCTTGCCGCGGTCAGCGCCGACATTCGCCTCTGTGCCGTCTCGTCAGACCTTTGGCACGTCGCAATCGACGGGGATGCGCAGTCCGCCCGTACTGTCGCGACAGGAAGCAGCGCCGAGGCAATTCGCACCGTTGGCGCTATTCTGGAACTCCTGCTTTCCATGGGGCGGTATAAGCGGGCGCGGGATGTCACGGTCGAACACTTGTCCGCGGCACACTTGCCTGCGACCCCAATCGCGCCTGGGAGCTTGCCCGGGGGGGAGACTGCGACGCCGGGCGTTCACGCGATTTCCGCGCATGCCGCCGTTATCGGGCTCAGACCTCGGTTTGGGCAATTGCTTGCATCGGACGTCATTGACTTCCTCGGCCTAGCAGAACGCGCCGGCGCGCAGGAGATCAGGCCGGCGCCAGGGCGCTGCTTTTTCGTGACCGGGCTGACCCAGACAGCCGCGATCACTCTCAAGAACGCAGCCGTTGCCTACAATCTGTCCGCAGATCACGATGATCCCTATAGCTCCATCGCGGTTTGCGCCGGGGCAGGGGCGTGCGCATCCGCTTTTTATCCCACCAAGACGCTGGCCGAGACGATTGCCACTGCTGCTCCCGACTTGCTGGACGGCTCGCTGGACATTCACCTTTCAGGTTGCGCCAAGGGTTGCGCCCATCCACGACCAGCTGCATTGACGCTGGCCGGTACAGCCGACGGCTATCATCTCATCGTCGATGGCACCGCTTCGAGCCTGCCAGACGCACAGATCGCTAGCGGCGATATCGATTCCGCTATACAGAGGCTCGCCCGCCTCATCAAAACCGAGAGACACGCTGGCGAATCGGCTGGTGCCTGCCTTAGACGGCTGGGCAAAGGAACCGCCATGCGGGCACTGCGACAGGAATAGGAATGCCAGAATACGACTACATCCACAGCGGCGACGCGATTTATGAACGGTCCTTTGCGATCATCCGCAGCGAGGCCGACCTGTCCCGGTTTTCCTCGGAGGAAGCCGATGTTGCAGTTCGCATGATCCATGCCTGTGGACTGGTAGAGGCGGCCGAACATTTCGTCTTTGCTCCGCACTTCGTCAGCGCCGCCCGTTCGGCGCTGCATGCGGGCGCTCCGATCTTCTGCGACGCGGAAATGGTCTCCCACGGGGTGACGCGCACCCGCCTGCCGGCGAAGAACGACGTGATCTGTACACTCCATGATCCCCGCACGGCAGAACTTGCAAAGCAAACCGGCAACACACGCTCGGCAGCGGCGCTCCACCTGTGGCTGGATCGTCTTGCCGGCAGCGTTGTTGCGATCGGCAATGCGCCGACGGCACTCTTCCATCTCCTCGAACTGCTGCGCGACGGCGCACCGAAGCCCGCCGCCATCATCGGCATGCCTGTCGGCTTCGTCGGCGCCGCCGAATCCAAGGACGCGCTGGCGGAAAACTCCTATGGCGTACCCTTCGCGATCGTCCGCGGTCGCCTCGGTGGCAGCGCCATGACCGCCGCTGCGGTCAATGCATTGGCGAGGCCGGGCCTATGAGCGGCAGCGGCAAGCTGATCGGAGTTGGCACCGGCCCCGGCGACCCCGAGCTCCTGACGGTCAAGGCCGTCAAGGCGATCGAAACCGCCGATGTGGTTGCTTATTTCGCAAAGCAGGGCCGGGGAGGAAACGGAAAGGCGATCGTCGAGCATCTGCTCACCAGCGATACCACGATGCTACCGCTCTACTATCCTGTTACCACCGAGATCGACAAGAATGAGGCCGCGTATCGCAGCCAGATAACCGCCTTCTACGACCAGTCGGCAGCGATCGTCGCGGGCCATCTGGATGCCGGCCGAACCGTCGCGGTTCTCAGCGAAGGCGATCCGCTGTTCTACGGCTCCTATATGCACCTGCATGTGAGGCTCGCCGATCGTTATCCGACCCAAGTCATCCCCGGGATCACCGCAATGTCCGGATGCTGGTCGGTGGCCGGCATTCCGATCGTTCAGGGAGACGATGTCCTGTCCGTCCTTCCCGGCACCATGGCGGAAGCGGAACTGCAGCGCAGACTGGTCGATACGCAAGCGGCAGTGATCATGAAGGTCGGCCGCAACCTTCCGAAAATCCGCCGGGCACTCGCGGCCTCTGGACGCCTCTCCGAAGCGGTCTATGTCGAACGCGGCACCATGGCCAATGCCGCCATGGTCAAGCTCGCCGATCGGCCTGATGGCGACGCTCCCTATTTCTCACTGGTGCTTGTGCCGGGTTGGGAGAGCAACCGATGACAGGCAAGCTCTTCGTGATCGGGACCGGTCCAGGCAATCCGGATCAGATGACCCCACAGGCGCTCGCCGCGGTATCACAGGCCACGGATTTCTTTGGCTACGGACCTTATCTTGACCGGCTCAACCTGAGGGAAGACCAGCGGCGGCGGGCCTCCGATAACAGGGAGGAACTTGACCGGGCAGCGGCGGCGCTGAAAGCGGTATCCGCAGGATCAATCGTGTGTGTCGTTTCCGGCGGCGACCCGGGCGTATTTGCGATGGCTGCGGCCGTTTGCGAGGCGATCGACAATGGACCCGACGAATGGCGCGATATCGACCTCGTCGTCCTGCCGGGTATCACCGCCATGCTTGCCGTTGCTGCGCGCATCGGCGCGCCACTCGGCCATGACTTTTGTGCCATATCGCTCTCGGACAATCTGAAACCTTGGGACATAATAGAAGCGCGCCTGCAGGCGGCAGCATCCGCCGGTTTCGTGATCGCGCTCTATAATCCGATCAGCAAGGCAAGGCCCTGGCAATTGGGCAAGGCGTTCGAATTGCTGCGTGGGCATTTGCCACCAACGACGCCGGTTATTTTCGGGCGAGCGGCCGGACGGCCCGACGAGCGCATGACCGTGCAGCAACTCGGCGAGGCAGACGCGACCATTGCTGACATGGCGACATGCGTCATCATCGGATCAGTCGAAACGAAAATTATTTCCAGGCAAGGCCAGCCTGATCTCGTTTACACGCCGCGCTTCATCGCAGGGGGAAACAGGTGAGCGATTGCCGCCAACGCCTCCTCGACCGTTGCGACCGTCTGCGTGGCCGGCGCTGGCGCGCGCGTGACCATCACCACCTCCAGACCAAGGCGCCTGGCGGCGGCAATCTTCGCATAGGTCGCGGAACCGCCGCTGTTCTTGGCGATCACGACATCGATGTCGTGCGCGGCAAGCAGCGCGCTCTCGCGTTCGATCTCGAACGGACCGCGATCGAGAATGCACACTGCGTTCGGCAGCAGGAAAGGCGGCTCTACGGGGTCGACGCTGCGAATGAGATAGAAATGCTGCGGGGCCGCCAGCGCACAATGGGCTTCCTGCCGTCCGATCGCCAGAAACACGCGCCGCGGCGAGATGCCGAGCGCCGCTACCGCCTCCGGAATGTTGGCAACATGCTTCCAGTGGTCACCCGGCTCAGCCGTCCATTGCTCCCGGCGCAGCACGAACGCCGGTATGTCGACATCGACCGCGGCGTCATGGGCATTCTGCGAAATCCTCGCCGCGAAGGGGTGCGTTGCGTCGATCAACAGATCGAAGCCCCCGTCACGCAGAAAAGCAGCAAGGCCTTGCCGCCCTCCAAACCCACCGGTTCTCGCTGGCACGGGCTGCGCGGAGGGCTTTTCCGTACGTCCGGCCAACGAAAGCAGGACGTCATAACGGTTGTCGGCAGACAAGGCTTGCGCGAGAGACCGCGCCTCCGTCGTCCCGCCCAGCATCAGAATGCGGATCTTGCCCATGCCTGATATGTCTTCCGCTTCCAACAAACGCTGGCTGACTATTATCGGGATCGGCGAAGATGGTCCAGACGGTCTCGGCGACGAGGCAAAACGTCTGATCGCCAACGCAACTGTTATCTTCGGCGGGAGACGGCACCATACGCTGGTCGCGCCAATCGCAGTCGGAGAATGCCTGAGCTGGGAAAGCCCCTTCGAACGATCCATCGAAGCGATCGTCGCTCGTCGCGGCTCTCCTGTTGTCGTCCTGGCATCCGGAGATCCGTTCCTTTACGGCGTCGGCGCGACCCTCTCTCGGCATGTCAATGCCGATGAGATGCACACCATTCCCGCCCCGTCCTCCTTCAGCCTTGCCGCTTCGCGCCTCGGCTGGCCACTCCAGGACGCCACGACGATATCGCTGCATGGCCGCCCGATCGATCTGATCCGGCCGCATCTTCACAATGGCCGGCGGATCATCGCACTGACGTCTGATGCCGACACACCGCGCCGGCTTGCCGATCTCCTGTCAGCCTCGGGTTTCGGACAATCCGAGCTTCTTGTCCTGGAGACCCTTGGCGGCACGCGAGAGCAGTTGCGCCGTTGCAAAGCTGATCACTTCGATCTTGCCGACATCGATCCTCTGAATGTCTGTGCCATCGACGTCGTGGCCGCGGGCGGAGCCAGAACCTTGGCCTTTTCCGCCGGGCTGGACGACGCTTTTTACGAACATGACGGGCAGATCACCAAACAGGAGATCCGTGCGGTCACCTTGTCCGCATTGGCGCCACGCCACGGAGAACTGCTCTGGGACATCGGCGCCGGATCCGGCTCGATCGGCATTGAGTGGATGCTTTGCGATCCCTCTCTCCGCGCGATTGCAGTCGAGCAGTCAGACGAACGCGCGCAACGCATCGCACGCAACGCGGCGGCTTTCGGCGTGCCCGGCCTCGCCGTCGTGGAGGGATGTGCGCCCGCAGCGCTTGAGCACCTCGCCACTCCGGACGTCATCTTCGTCGGCGGTGGCGGCAGCGAAGCCGGCGTGCTGAATGCAGCGATCAGCGCCTTGAGAAAGGGAGGGCGGCTTGTTGCAAACGCCGTTACTCTCGAAATGGAAGCAAAGCTCATTGCCACTCAGGCTGAGCTCGGCGGAACGCTGACGCGCATCGAGATCAGCCGGGCGGCCGCGATCGGCGGCATGACCGGGTGGCGACCGGCAATGCCGGTCACGCAATGGCGCTGGACAAAGAATTAAAGGTATAGAGATGACTGTTCATTTCATCGGCGCGGGCCCAGGCGCCGCAGACCTGATTACCGTCCGCGGACGCGACCTGATCGCGAGATGCCCGGTCTGTCTCTACGCGGGCTCGATCGTGTCGCCGGAACTGCTTCAATATTGCCCGCCCGGCGCCCGCATCATCGACACGGCGCCAATGTCTCTCGACGCAATCGAGGCGGAATATCTTCGCGCCGCAAACGCCGGAGAAGATGTCGCAAGACTGCATTCGGGCGATCTCTCCGTCTGGAGCGCCGTTGCCGAGCAGATTCGCCGGCTCGAACGGCTTGGCATCAACTATACGATGACACCAGGCGTTCCGGCCTTCGCTGCCGCCGCCTCGGCGCTCGGACGCGAACTCACCATCCCGGCCGTCGCTCAAAGCTTGGTCCTGACGCGCGTCTCCGGTCGCGCATCGCCCATGCCCAACGACGAGACCCTGGCGAAGTTCGGCGCGACGGGCTCAACGCTCGCGATCCATCTGGCTATCCACGCCCTGAAACAGGTGGTCGATGAGCTGACGCCGCTCTACGGCGCCGACTGCCCCGTCGCGATCGTTGTGAAGGCATCGTGGCCGGACGAACGGATCCTGCGCAGCACGCTTGCCGATATCGAGGCAACGGTGGCCGCCGAGCCGATCGAGCGAACAGCCATCATCTTCGTCGGGCGATCGCTGCAGGCCCATGATTTCCGCGAAAGCTCGCTTTACGATCCCGTCTACCAGCGCCGCTTCCGGGGCAAAGAATAGAGTGTGACTACGTCCACATTGGTACAGCAGTTTTGCCATGCGCCTGTTCTTTTGAGGGTGCTCGCTGCAAATACAACCCTTGACGCATCTTCCCAAAATAATACGGCTCAAAGCAGTAAAATCGACTGAAACTCAACTGATTCGCATTATCGTTAAGGAACATTATTTCGCCATATTGCGGAAGCGATCCCACATTTCTGCCATTTTCCGAATCAAGTGCAAATAAATTTCCCATTTCGGACTTGGCTGGTATATTTTTATATACTGAGCAGTTTTTCTTTATATTTACAAAAATATTTTATATTGATTATTAGTACCTATGTATGTAGGTTCTAAATCAAGTAGAAACCAAACGTCTCAATTTTTTACCGCTGATGCAAGACGAAGAAACTACTTAGTTACGCACTAACAATGGATGCCTACAGAGTATTGCATTTCGTTGCGAATGGTCACCTCTAACACTACTGAGTATGAGGCTAGTATGAATTACGTACCTTCGGAATTTGAAAGCACTGGAAAACCAGTTGGTAACCTTAGAGCCACAGCAATGTCGCCCCGGATAGTCGGCGACCTTGCGCATAACCGTGATACCCTCGATGAGGAGCGCTGCTTGCTCATCATCGACAGCCGGACATTGGAACGCGAGTGCCTCGCGACCACATTGACGAGAAACGGCCTCGGCATGGAAGCGTTCGCCGTGGGATCGATCGCTGAATGGAAGCGCCGGAAAGACAATACGCAGCGTGTCAGTGCCATTTTGTTGAATATTGCCGGGCGAAAGGCCAATGATGGCGCTTTGTCCGACGAAATCGCTGCAATTAGTGCCGAGTTTGCGCCAGCTCCAGTCGTAATACTTGCAGATGGCGACGACCTCAGCCAGACGTTGAAAGTTCTCGAATATGGTGCGCGTGGCTTCATTCCGACGTCTGTTGGCATCGAAGTCTGCGTTGAAGCGATCGCACTTGCGATTGCGGGGGGAACGTTCATTCTCGCCAGCAACAGCTTCTCGGCACCGGTCCCGATGGATCGCAACCCGAAAGCTCGTGAACTGGCCCGCATGTTTACCTTGCGTCAGGCGGAAGTCGTTCAGGCCCTCCGCAAAGGCAAGGCAAACAAGATTATCGCTTATGAACTCAATCTGCGCGAAAGCACGGTCAAGGTTCACATCCGGAATATCATGAAGAAGCTGAAGGCAACCAATCGCACCGAAGTTGCTTACAAGCTGAACGATATATTCCAGAGCGATTCCAGATGGAACATCCCAGCCGAGTAATTCCACCATCTTTACTTGATTTCGGAGCGCTGTGGGTCAGCGCTCCTTAGGTCGATTTACTTGAATCCGCCGAAATCTTTTCGCTAATGGCCTTCCGGCCAAGTATCTGGCGAAACCCTCTTTTCGTAAACGGCTGCAACAGCTGCGCCAGAAACCCTTCGGCGACACGACCGCTTATGCCGATATCGGCGGCCGGGCGACGGTCGGGGTTGAAGTACGTCCCAAAGACCTGATCCCACAGAACCAGGTTCTCACCATAATTGGTGTTTCCTTCAGCCAGCACCCTGGAATGATGCCATCGATGCAGGCGAGGGGTGCTGAAGATCAGGTCGAGAGGCCCGGTCCGCACATCGATGTTGCAGTGGGTCAACAGCCCGACAAAGGCCGTCACCGCGCTGATCCATAGGAATACCGGCAAAGGCGCTCCGATCAGATAAAGAGGAGCCTGGCTCAATGCGATCTTGAAAAGCGAGTCGACGACATGGAACCGGCCCGTATTGACGACCCAAAGCCGCTCGACGCTATGATGCAAGGCGTGGAAGCGCCAAAGCGACAAGATCTCGTGTGCCGCCCTATGCGCGACATAGAGACCGAACTCCGCGATGACCAAACCCAAAGCGACTTGAAGCATGAGTGGCCAGCCTTCGGGCCAGACCTGCCATGGCGTCCGTACCGCCGGCTGCACGACAGTGGCGACCGCCATGGGGGCTGAAACCCCGATTGCCGCAACGATCTGAACGCCGCCCTTATTGAGCAGCGTGTGCGCTATGTCGTTGAATGTTTCGCCATCGCGGGCGAGCCACTGCCGCTCATAGGGCATGAAACGTTCGAACGTTGCTATGACGGCGACGGTGGCGAGGTAGACGACGTTGAACCACAAGAGGGGCGCTTTGGTCTCGAATGCGAAACCCGCACCCGTGAGGCCCGCGACGAAAAGCCCCGGCCAAAGAACCCAGGCGAGCGTTTTATACAGAGGCGATCTTTCCTCGTCACGCATCGGCCACCCCTCGAGAAGTTGCGGTTTGCGCCATGATAGACTTCAGTTGACGCCGAGACACAAGCCCGACCGCTGCTCGACAGACGCCAGCAACGGGATCGTGATCGGCAGTCCGATCCAAAATCTAGCAATTGTCTTGGCCAAGCCTTCTTGCTAGTCCCCGGCATCTACTCCTATTCCCGCCGCAGGCCACAATGCTCACTCGATCTCCCCATGCCGAACCCGGTCCGCTTGCAGGAATTGGCCTTGCCTGTTCCGGCTACTCGTTGTTTGCCATCCAGGACGCAATCGTCAAATGGCTTGTCGCCGACTATTCGGTTCCGCAGATCCTCTTCATGCGCAGCATCATGGTGACCGTAGTCGCTGGTATTGTGGTTCGACGGCTGCGGCATCCATCGATCTTCAAAAGCCCCCACCGCAATTCGCTATTGCTGCGGGCTGGCCTGATGTTTGCGGCATGGATGTCCTTTTACTCCGCCGCACGACATCTCGGACTTGCCGAAATCACAACCATGTACTTCTCCGCGCCGGTCATGGTCCTGTTCCTCTCCATCCTGATCTTGAAAGAGAATGTGGGGCCGATCCGGTGGCTCGCCTGTATCGCCGGATTTCTCGGTGTCCTGTTGGCAGCCAATCCGACGCAAGCGCCCAGCCTGGTGCCGGCGGGCATGGTTCTGTTTGCTGGTTTCTGCTGGGCTTTGAGCACGGTGCTCATTCGGATCGTCAGCCGCACGGAAAGCACCCCGAACCAGATGATGGCCACCAGCTTTCTCTTCGTCATCGCCTGTGGTGCGACGCTACCCTGGCTATGGAAAACGCCTGACCTATTCGGCTGGATCTTGATGATCAGCCTGGGCTTGATCGCAGCCGCAGGGCAATATCTGCTCTATGAGGGCTTCCGATATGCCCCCGCCTCGACATTGGCACCCATGGAATATAGCGGCCTCGTCTGGGCATTCCTCTACGGCTTTATGATCTGGAATGAGATCCCCACGATGAACGTAATCGTCGGCGCCGTGCTGATTGTCACATCCAGCCTCGCATTGGTCTGGTGGGAACGTCGCCAGGCCCTAGCCGCAAGACGCCTCATGGCGTGACCAGCAATCGCGGGTGTTTTTAGGGCATCGACATCATAATCCAAATGGATGATCTCGACACAGCCAAAAGAAGCTTGACTTCCTTGAAGCGCCTGGTCTTTCGCCGGGCATAGCGCTCGATATTATTTCGATATACATATTAACTATACATGCATAATCCGGGTATTTCGGGGTCATCTCGACAAGGATATCGATTTAGCAAAAGGAAAAGAATCAGCTTCCTTCACAAAAAAATTAGAACTATTCATTCAAAATCATTTACTTAGCAAGCGCAACCAAGCTTCTGAAGTATATATTTATACTTTCATTGCAAATCCCATTCTATACTTTTCGAATTGAAATCGTGCCACCCTACACCACGGCGGATGCCAAGCATCTCCGATTTCTATCTTCACGTCTTCGTCAAATTTTTGTCTCCGATGACACAGGAGACAGAATTTCCAGCCCGTAGACTTACTCCATTGTGCGTTATTCTCACCACCACTCGCAGCCAGTAAGATGCAGCGAAATGTTGCCTATTGGGGTGACGCTTTGAGAAAGATCCAACTCTTGGAGCGAAGCATGCGAATGAGATATGGCATAGCCGGACTATTGTACCTCGTGCTTCTGGGCAGCGCCCATGGCGAGGAAAAGTATCTGCTGCAGCCCGGCGATAGCCTGGAAGTTTGGGTGGCTCAAGAAGACGACCTCCGCCGCAATGTCGTCGTCGAACCGGATGGTTGGGTCTCCTTCCCATTGGCAGGCCACCTGAAGGCCGAAGGCCTGACAGTTACCCAGGTCGAGGCAGCGCTCAGCGAAAAGCTGCGCCCTTTCTTCAAGGAAAACCCGAACCTCACGATCATGCTGCGCCCCGATCCGCTGCATCAGCCGAACGTGTTCATGGCGGGTGAGGTCACGACCCCGGGATCGTTTCCCTATCGAAAGGGCATGACTGTCCTGCATGGGGTAAGCGTTGCCGGTGGCCTCCATCGTAGCGAGATGCTTGCCGCGGATCAGGACCGATCGATCGTGGTCAAACGTTCCATCGAAGCCGCTCAGAGCAAGTTGGAACAGCTGGCGGCCCGCTACGCGCGATTCCAGGCCGAATTGAATGGCGGCGCAACGGTCGAGGTAAACGACAAGAACAATCGTTTCATCGCACAGGAACAGACGTTGCTGGACGCCTACCGGCAGAGCCTAACGGCACAGACGGCCGCCCGCCACGAGGCCGAAACCATGGGCGCCCGCAATCTCGACTCCATCAAGGAGCAGATCGCCATTCTTGGACGGCGTATCGTCTTCGCGACACAGCGACGGGACGCAACTGCGGCTCTGGTCGAAAAGGGTGCCCTTCAGGCGGGTCAGCAGTTTGACCGCGAAAACGAACTGGCCGAATTGCAGAGCGGCAGAAGCCAGCTCGATTCCGAAATGACCACCGTACAGCGAGCAATGAACACTGAAATCGCCGTGATAGACACCGCCCTGCGGACGCAACGCGAGAAGCTGCTTTCGGATATCGTAGACCTTGAGCGCGACCAGCAAGCCACACGCGAAAGCCTGGCCGATGCGCAAAAGGTCATGCAAGTCTACGAAAACGGCATGACTGCGGCACGGCAAAGCAACCAGCGGACGACCGTGTTCACGATCATCCGGACCGTCGACGGCGAACCGCAGGAGATCGAGGCCAACGAAATGACCCCGTTGGAACCCGGCGATCTGGTCCGCGTCATGTATCAAACAATGGATACCGGTGCTGAGCTGAGCCTTCATACCGAAGTGCAACCTGCCAGCAACATAGCTAGTTCAGATGCATCAGCAGTTCGTTGAGAGCAGGGCTGCAAACCACCCGACGGTTTTTTCAGAGTAAGCGCACCAAAAGGGGGCGGCCGTGAATAGAGATTTCATCGTCCAGAATATCCAGTATTATTTGCAGCTGCTTTGGCGTCAGAAAATCTATTTCTTGATTCCGTCGCTGGCTATAATGGTTATCGGGTCGATATTGGTCTTCAGCCAGCCGCGAAGCTACTATGCCGAAGCGTTGCTCATCGTCGAAGGGCAACAGATCCCCTCTACTCTCGTACCAGCGACAGTGACCAATGAAAGGTTGCAGCTGCTCGAACAGCGCGTGCTGGCAAGAGACAGTCTTATCGATCTGGCCCAACGCTACGACCTCTATCCCGCCCTACGCGGCGTTGTCAGCAACGACGTGATAGCGTCGCAGGTTCGCCTCGGCATTACGTTTACCGCTGTAACGCCCGAAGGAATGGACGCGACTGCGGCCAGTTCCATTGTCCATGTCGGCTTCAAATACTCAGACCCGAATGTCGCTGCGGCAGTGACTTCGGGACTCGTTGACATGCTCATGAACGAAACGAAGCGCCTTCGGGTGTCGCGAGCCACAGAGACCGCGCAATTCCTGACACGCGAGGCAAATGATATCGAAGCAAAGCTGCGCGAGAAGGAAACATTCCGGGACCGTTTCGTCGAAGAAAACAAGGACTCGATGCCAAGCCGCATTCCTCAGCTGAACACGGAGCTGCAGGAAAAGGAACGGGACCTATCGGCGCTCGAAACTGTAATCGCCTCGCAGAACGAAGACGTGAGCTTGCTGGAGGCTCAGTTGCGCCTCGGCGTTGAAAATTCGGCGGATGCTGGACGTCGCAGGGCCCAGCTTGACCAGCTGCAAAACCAGATGGATGAAGCGCGGCTGATCTACTCGGACTCACATCCGCAGATCCGGGCTCTTCGGCAAAAAATAGATCTGCTGACGGCGCAAGCCGCGAGCGCAGCAACGGCCGACAGCACCGCAGCGACGACGGCCGTTCCGGCCAATCTGACGCCGGATCTCGCACTGATTTCCCAGCGCATCACGATCGCCAAGAGCCGCCAGACGTCCCTCCTGCAGCAACGGGACCAGATGCGGACAAGGATCACGACCCTCAAGACGGCGATTGGGCGCGGTCCCGATATCGAGGCTCAGGTGAGTGCGATCGAAACCGAGCGCGCAAGCCTTCAACGTAGCCTAGATGACATGAAGGTGAAGCTCGAAACCGCAAGGATCGGCGAGCGCCTTGAGAACGACCAGTCCGCAATGCAGATACAGGTTATCGAAACGCCGGTCGTACCTCAATACCCGACACAGTCGCGCAAACTATTTCTGATGGTCGTCATCGGTCTGGCGCTCGCCGCTGGCGCGGCTGCGGCGGTAGCCTCCGATATTCTGACCCCGACCATACGGGGAACTTTTGACCTCGCCGAGGCGCTCAGGGGCCAGACCCTTGTGGTGATCCCGGAGTGGTCTCCCACTGACGCCACGCACGAATCGTCGTTGGCAAAGGTGGGCGCAATTTTCAGAAGGATGTTCGCGGGCATCTCCTTCGGAAAGAAATCGACTGCGTAACACACGTCCCAAGCGTGAGCGAACCAAACACGAGGTAGTGTCATGGAAATCATTGCCAGAGCTTTGCAGCGAGCGAGGTCGGTACCGCCAATCAATGTGGCACGCGCCTCGTTTCAAGAAGTGCCGAATGACCGGAGCGTGATGCTGCGCGACGGCCCAGGCGCGATCGACGAGGATATGACAGTCGAGCTTTCCCCGCGGGACCTCTTGTCCAAGCGGGTGGTCGCTTATGACAGCAATCACAAAACGACCCGATCCTATGACGTCCTTCGCAATCAGCTACAAACGATCACTCAAGATACCAGGTCAAGCCTGATTGCGGTTGCTGCGCCCACTGCGGGCTGTGGCACTACAACAGCGGCTATCAATCTGGCTTTGAGCTTCAGCCGTGTCCGTGGCACCAGCGTATTGCTGGTCGATGCAAACTTGCGAGCTCCCCGCATCCACACGATGCTCGGACTGCCCACAGCAACGTCGAACACGGATGTAGTCCAAGAACTCGCGCTCGCAGATGTCGCGGGGATACAGTTTCATGTGTTCTGCCCCACCGACCGCATCGGAAGAGCACCGAGCAAGCTCGATGTTACCGAGTTCTCGCGGCAAATGGATGCGATCCGGCGGTCGCTAAGTCCGTCGGTTACCATCATCGACCTGCCGCCAATGTTGATCGCTGATGAGGCTGCTTCCCTTGCGTCGAATGCCGACGCTGTCGTGTTGTTGTTGTCGGTCGGACAATCCAAGTTGTCCGAGCTTGAGATTTGTAAGTCCTATCTGGGCGCCAAGGTCAACATCCAGGTGGTGCTGAACAAATGCCGCGCGCATGGATTGTGACCGCCTGAAAAGGCGCCAATCGCCATAGGCGAGCCAAGCCATCGACCGAAGCAAACACTGAGCGTATGGAGTTCGTGAATGTACGAAAAATATTACGGGCTAGCAGAAAAGCCGTTCTCGATTCTGCCTGATCCGAAATTTCTCTACTTCGGCCCTTCTCATTCCATGGCGTTCTCGATGCTGGAATACGGCTTGGTGAACCAAGCCGGTTTCACAGTCATCACCGGGGCGGTGGGCTCGGGAAAAACGACGCTGGTCCAGCACTTCCTTAACAGCATGCCGGAATCGACCCGCGTGGGAATGATTACGCACACCACGCGCGCTGGCGGCAACCTGCTCGAGTGGATTTTGATGGCGTTCGAGCAGGGGTTCGAAGACGCCTCTTATCCGCGGCTCTACAAGCGTTTCTGCGAATTCGTCGAGAACGAGGTGAAGCGCCGCGGACGCGTTGTTCTCATCATCGACGAGGCGCAGAATCTGGCGCCCGACCGCCTGGAAGAATTGAGGATGCTGTCCAACATCAATACCAAATCCATGTTGATGCAGTTGATCCTCGTGGGTCAGGACGAATTGAGGACGACGTTGCGTCTGCCCGAACTCAGGCAGTTTGCGCAACGCGTTTCATCAGACTTCCAATTGCCCGAGCTACAGCGATCCGAGGCGCGTTCCTACATCGATCATCGTGTGCGTGTCGCAGGTGGGCAGGAGCAATTGTTTTCGCCGGCAGCGAAAACCATGATCTACGAGGCTTCGAAAGGCATCCCGCGTCAGATCAATGTTCTGGCTGATCGATGCCTCGTCTACGCCTTTGCCAAAATGAAGCAGCGTGTCAGCTCCAGTATCGTCAAGCGTGTTCTGGAGGATCGCAAGCGCCACGGCCTCTTCGCGCCCGACGAGAACCCCTTCATGCATCAGGGGATACTGGAGCGGCGTTTTTTTGAGGATGCGGCACAATGAAACGTGCGGACCTCCTCCATATCGTTATCGTCAACTACCGCACGGCGGAGCTGGCGCTCGATAGTGTGGCCTCGTTGATGCAGCCGAACATGCTTCCCAAGGGAACACGTGTTGTTGTGGTCGACGGAGCATCCGGTGACGGCTCAGCGGTCAAACTGCCGGCAGCGATTGTCAGCAACGGCTGGCAGGAGAGAGTCGATTTTCTCGCACTCGGTGTGAACGGCGGCTTCTCCTATGGGAACAACCGCGGCATCGAATTTCTGGCAGAACGCTACGGAAAGCCTAAATATGTGCATTTCCTGAACCCCGATACGATTGCCCGGCCGGGCAGCATCACATCGCTTGTCGAGTTCATGGAAAGGCACCCGCGATGCGGCATCGCCGGAAGCCAGCTCGAAGATCCTGACGGCACTCGTCAGGCCTGCGTCTTTCGCTTCCCTTCGGTGATTGGCGAGTTCGAAACCGGCATACAGTTCGGATTGCTCACCAAACTCCTCGGTCGATGGGCGGGCGTGCCCAAGCTTGCCGAAGCGCCCGCTCTCGTCGATTGGGTCTGTGGTGCCAGTATGATCATCCGCGACAGGGTTATCGACGACGTCGGCAGTCTGGATGAAGGTTATTTCCTCTACCACGAAGAGGTGGATCTTTGCCTGCGCGCGACACGCGCGGGCTGGGAGTGCTGGTATATGCCCGAAAGCCGCGTGGTGCACCTGGTCGGCCAGGCAACCGGCCTCGGCGCTCCTGGCAGACCCAAACGTCTTCCCGCCTACTGGTTTGAATCACGACAGCGCTATTACATAAAGAACCACGGCAGCTTCTACACCGCGATTGCGAATTGCTCGTGGGTCGCGGGACACGTCCTCGGTCGTGTACGCAGAGCAGTGAAGCGCGAACCGAACTTCGACCCGCCATATCTGCTGCGAGATTTCGTCAAACATGCGCTGCGCGGGATCGGCCCGTCAGGAACATTCCGTCGCTCCGCTACCGTCAATGCTCAATGACGCAATGACGCAATGACGTGCTTTGCGCCAGCGCTCCGCAACATCAATGCCTCCAGCAAGGCGGCCGACTGGGAAACGTCGTGCAGAGCCAGCGCGCGCTGGCGCGCCTTTTCCCCCATCGTCTCAAGGTGTGCCGCGCTTTCGCACAGAGCTGCCCGCATTGCCTCGGCAAGCGCGTCGGCGTCACCAGCAGGAACGAGCCAGCCGGTATCTGCGGTCACCAATTCGGGGATACCCGCAATATATGTCGAAATGACCGGGCGTCGGAGGGCCATGCTCTCCATCAGCACCACCGGTAGCCCTTCGGCAAAACTGGCAAGAACCATGGCACGTGCGCGCTTGATCTCGGCCATCACTCGCTCCTGGGAGACGGCACCGATGAGCGACACGACCCGTTGAAGCGAAAGACGCTCGATCTCCGCATCGATCTGGGCACGGAGCGGCCCATCCCCCGCAAGCACCAGTTCAAAATCCACGCCTTGGCGGGCAAGTTTCGCTGCTGCCTGCAGGAGCACCAGATGCCCTTTCTGCTCACCGAGGCGCGCGATGCAAACCAGGCGCTTCTCGGACGACACGCCGAACGCCGGGGCAGAGCGATAGCTACCGTCCACTCCACAACGCACGACGTGCAGCTTGTGCCAGTCCGCTGGATCGGTCCATCGCATGAGTTGGCTACGACCGAACGAACTGACCGCCACGACAAACGAGGCTGTGCCTGCCTTGAGACCAAGACCCAGCAGCGAAGCACGATCGAACTCCTCCGGGCCATGCACCGTTATGCTGTAAGGAATTCCGCAAATCTCATGTGCAAGCGCAGCGACGGTGGCAGGATTCGTCCCGAAGTGGACATGAAGGTGCTCGACTTCATCCTTCAGGCACCAGTTCGCAAGCAACATCGCTTCTACCACATAGATCGTGTGGAGAACGACATCACCACGTGCGGCCGAGGCAAAGCGAAACGCCAGCCGCAAAGCTCTGCAGCTGCCCAGCGGTCGCCGCACCATGGTCGACATGCAGCCGAGCAGGACGCGAGCAACCCCGAACCGCGTGATGTGGGTGGTTTTCTGAAACTCAGCCAGATCATCTGCGTCGCGAAGTTCGGCAGAATAAGGCCGTATGGCATACCTGCGAACTGTATGTCCGCGCTCTTCCAGCGCTGAAATTTCGCGACGAATGAATGTGTGGCTCGGAGCGGGATACTGGTTCGTGAAATAGGCAATCTTCATGAATTGCTCGCCGGCCACTCTACAAATACAGGATCCAGACAGGCACCTATATCAAACGCGTCTGGCAATTCTAATCTATACAAAAAGGGTAAGATTGCACCACCCTAAAGGCGGTGTAACTGTCGACATGGATAAATATTATACTGAAACTATACTTTGACCCTGGAGGAATTTAGGTTGTACCGACGGGCTATTGCAAGAGCATCAACGACGGCCACTCCAACGGCGTGCCCGGAACAGTCCAATCGCCCTCATTGGGAGGACTCAACATCGTTGGGTGACCGTACGCTGTCTGGTGGTGCGCAGCCCTCAGAGAATGGATACGACACCACCGCTCTTGAGCTTGTGGCAGAGCGCGAGGGCAGCCCGAACACCGACGTCGGGATCGTTGTGATTGGCCGAAACGAAGGTCAGCGGCTTATCGATTGCCTTCTTTCCGTCAAAGCGCAAACCGCGCGCGTCGTCTATGTCGATTCAGGATCGAAGGACGGCAGCCTCGAGCACGCCACGTCCCTCGGCGTCGTGTCGGTGGCACTGGACAACAGCCTTCCCTTCACCGCCGCGCGCGGGCGAAACACGGGTTTTGCGACGCTGACGGCGCGTTGGCCCGATGTCCAGTTTGTTCAATTCATCGACGGCGACTGCCAACTCCATGAGGGATGGCTGGAACGCGCGCGGTCGTTTCTCGTTGAAAACGAGAAAGTCGCAGCCGTCTTTGGCGACCGTCGCGAACGCTTCCCGGATCGAACGGTCTTCAACGCGTTATGCGATCGCGACTGGAGCGGCTGGCCGGGTGAAGTCGACGGTTGTGGCGGCGATGTCATGATGCGGGTATCTGCATTTCGGGAGGCCGAGGGCTACTCCGACGCCGTGATCGCTGGCGAAGAACCGGAATTCTGCGTCCGGCTACGCGAAAAAGGGTGGAGCATCTGGCGCATTGCTGGTGATATGTCCCGCCACGACGCCAACATGCTGAGTTTTCGTCAATGGTGGCGCCGTGCATTGCGTGGCGGTTACGCCTTCGCAGAGGTCTCCTTTATCCATCGCAATTCGCCCTTTACGATCTGGAAGCACGATGTGACACGAACGGTGTTCTGGGCGGCTATCCTGCCGCTGATCATCGTCGTTTTCGACAGCCCAAGCATGCTCGCGCTCTACCCCCTGCAGATTCTGCGGTTGGCCTTGCGCGATGGCTTCTGGAAGGCGGAGAGCTGGCGAAACGCGCTGTTCGATGGACTGGCGAAATTCCCGGAAATGCAAGGGATCGCGAAGTTCTATCTCAACATGCTGATTGGTCGTTTACAGACCATTATCGAATACAAATAAGCGGAGCGTGGAGGCAAGCGATCAAGGCAAGGGCAGAGTTTGATCTTGATCGAGCCCTCATCTTACGCTCGAATACGTACAGAAAATAGTAAATGCAAACCTCACCATTATTGCACGAAACGACCACTCCAAATATTTTTCGATTACATGAAAAGACAACAAACCAACACAAGAATGGATTTAATCTAAAATGACTTTGACGTATTGAATTCTATATTACGCATTCTACCACTCAGCAGAACACAACCTTGCTTCATGCTATTTTTGACTATTGCATACTCGAATATTTGCGCTTAGCATATTTGAATTCGGAAACAAAGACGTACGTGACCCACCACCTGGTTATGTGTTTCCATCGAATAAGGATGTTTAAGCTGGCGGCGCACCTCCCCAGTCGGGTGAACTGTGCGCATCTCAAGGTCTTCGGAACGGGCGTAATCAGTATGAAAATACAAAAGATGCATAGCCGAGCCGTTCACGCCGAGAGCTCCAAGGCCAGCGCAAATGCATTGGTTATCGAAATTGATTGGAACGCCCCAGCGACGCCAGGCCGCTCATCCGCCCTAGCGTCTCGCAAATATTCGATCAGGTAGGCGTAGCATCAAATCAGGGGGTCGAGGCGATGGCGTGGCGGAATGATCGGAAGCGAAGTTTCACATTTCGCAAGCGCGTGCCACGCGGGCACGTTGCGGGTTTTGACCTAAACGGCTCTGGGGCGCACGTCTTCGCTTGCATGGCCTTGCTCATGCCGCTGCAAAGAGGGTCGAGCCTGGACCATATCCAGAATTGGGTCCTGCTGGTGAGGACCGTGGCGAGTGCGCGGGCGCATCAGAAGATGCTTGATGGCGTGAGCAATCACTCCGAAAACGAAAAGAATACTCGCTAGCGTTCCGCCGGCCCGACGCCGGACGCTCTATGCCGCTCCAGGCATACAAGCACTGTTCGACGCGGCATCCGCCGTTCGTCACCATACCCATAGAGCTGCAGCTCCTTCGCTCCCCCGGGGCAGCGAACGCTCGCCAGGGCGAACCATACCACTTTGGAAAAGCTTGAGCACACAGCAGCGGGGGCCGCTTGAACCGCCCGAGGAGCGTACACGCTCCACGATTGTTTCAAATACTTTCCGGCTATACTTCGCGTTAAAGGTCGATGCATTCGAGGCGTACTTAATATTTACTTAATAAGGAGTACGTTCGGGCAATTGTTGCTCACGTTAATCCCATGTTAACTAGACTGGCGGGTTGAGGATTTTTATGATGGCCATGCCGGTCGAACAAAGCTGGAACGCCTACCGTGCGATCAGAGACAATCGCAAATGGTTCGGCTTCAATAGTGTTGCAATAACCTATGTTGCGGCAACGCTTGATTTCCTGATCTTGCTTGCAGCGAGCGCTGCGGGACACACGATCTACGAGAAAATAGCGTTCGGGACTTACGCCGACGCATCGCTATACGTTGGCATAGGCCTTCTCGTTGCAACGGTGTTCGTATTGGCGATGGGCGGAATGCATGCCTATCGTCCCTCGGAAGTTTTCTCCCTCCGCAATCAGATGGTCGCGATCTGCACCGTCCTGCCGGCAGTTATCATCTTCATGCTGGCAATCGTCTTCTTCCTAAAGATAGGCGAAACGATTTCGCGCGGCGCGATCCTGTCAACGGCGCTGCTCTCTGTCGCCGGCCTCGTATCTTCACGCCTTTTGTGGTCTGCCTATCTCAAGAAGGCGATCGCCCGCGCGTCCTTTCCGACGCGCCGCGCCTTGCTGATTTGCCCTGATGCAACGCCCATGGAGCCGATCATCAGGAAATCCGCCCTTGGTGGACTATCGATCAAGCATACCATGCATATTGGCGATACGCAGACGAGCCGAAGCGCGTTGATCGACGCCTACGAAAAGCATGGAATTGATGACGTCGACGAAGTCCTCATCGTCTGGGGTGACTATGGCAACCTTCCGGCCCTGGAAGAATGCCTTTCCGCGTTGAGGCAGTTCTGTGTTCCTGTCAGCGTCATGTTTGGCGGCCTAGTGGGCGACATCGTCGAAGGCTTCCCGCAAGCTGTCGGAGAGAGCCGCAGTTTTCAGACGCACAGACCCCCTTTGGGCCTCTATGAGCGCGGCCTCAAGCGGGCTTTCGATGTCATTTTCTCTGTCACGGCATTGACGGCGATGCTGCCGATTTGCCTCATCGTCGCAATCGCGATCAAGCTGGACAGCCCCGGACCGGTCTTCTTCCTGCAATCGCGCAAGGGGTATAGTGGCCGCTCCTTCCGCATCGTGAAGTTCCGCAGCATGTCGGTCATGGAAGATGCCGCTGATATCCGGCAGGCAACACGCAATGACCCACGCGTAACCAGAGTAGGGGCGTTCATTCGTTCGTCCAGCATCGACGAGCTGCCGCAGTTCTGGAATGTGCTGAAGGGAGACATGTCCGTTGTCGGACCCCGTCCGCATGCATTGGCTCATGACAATCTTTACGGAGCGCTGATCGCCCAGTACGCTTCGCGCCGGCACGTGAAGCCTGGCCTCACCGGCTGGGCACAGATCAACGGCCATCGAGGCGAAACGCCGACCATCGAGAAAATGGCCGACCGGGTGCGTCACGACATCTGGTATATAAACAACTGGTCGCTCTGGCTCGACCTCAGAATAGTTCTGTCAACGGCACTTGGACTGAAAGATCGGAGTGACGTTTACTAAAGACTCATCGTTATCCTTGTGTTCGCGTTGGTATGAGAAGGTGCGTAGACGATGATACTTGTAACCGGCGGAGCCGGCTTTATCGGGTCGAACTTCATCCTGGACTGGCTGTCGCATAATGACGAACCGGTCTTGAACCTTGATGCCCTGACCTATGCAGGAAACCTGCACAATCTGGCATCGCTCAAGGGCGATCCCCGTTACACCTTCGTCCACGGCAATATTGCCGACGCCTCGTTGGTGGCCGGCCTGCTGTCGAGGCATGCCCCCACGGCCATTATCAATTTCGCCGCCGAGAGCCATGTTGATCGCTCGATCCACGGCCCGGAGGAGTTTATTCAAACGAACATCCTTGGGACATTTCGACTGCTGGAGGCCGCCAGGGCCTATTGGTCCAGCCTCCCAAACGGCAATGCTTTCCGGTTCCTGCACATATCCACCGACGAGGTCTTCGGGACGCTCTCTCCCGCGGATCCGGCTTTCGACGAACAGACGCCATACCAACCCAACAGTCCCTATTCGGCCAGCAAGGCGGCAAGCGATCACCTGGTGCGCGCCTACCACCACACCTACGGGATGCCGGTCCTTACGACCAACTGCTCGAACAATTATGGACCCTATCACTTCCCTGAGAAGCTGATCCCCTTGGTGATCCACAACGCGCTTCAAGGGCGCCCTTTGCCGATCTATGGCGACGGGCAGCAAATCCGGGACTGGCTCTATGTCCGGGACCATTGCAGCGCCGTTCGGCGCGTGCTGGAAGCGGGCGAGCCCGGCCAGACATACAATATCGGCGGCCTCAACGAGCGTACCAACCTGGAGGTCGTGACCTTGCTTTGCGACATCCTCGACGAACGCCGCCCAAAGGCCGACGGGACATCCTATAGCAGCCAGATCAACTACGTCACCGACCGACCGGGGCATGACCGGCGATACGCCATCGATGCTCGCAAGATCCAGGAACAGCTCGGCTGGCGCCCTGCCGAAACCTTCGACAGCGGCATTCGCAAGACCGTCGAGTGGTATCTTGAAAATCAAGCCTGGGTGAAGGACGTCACGTCAGGCAATTATCGCCACTGGATCGAGAAGCAATACGCATGAGGCTGCTGCTTCTCGGCAAGAATGGACAGGTTGGCCTGGCGCTTCAGCAGTCGCTACAGCCGCTCGGCGAGGTGATTGCCTGCGGCCGGGATTCCGTCGACATCGCGGCTATAGATAGCCTTGCCGGACAACTCACCCGGCTCAGCCCCGACGTGATCGTCAACGCCGCAGCCTACACCCAGGTCGACCTGGCGGAAACCGAAGTTGACGCCGCATTCCGCGTCAACGAGGCAGCCGTCAAGGTCATGGCGGATTACGCCCGCGATCATGGTGCGCTGCTCGTGCACTATTCGACGGATTATGTCTTCGATGGCCAGAAAGACGGTGCCTACGTTGAAACGGACGAGACACATCCGCTGAACGTCTACGGCCGGTCGAAACGGGCAAGCGAGGCCGCCATCGAGGCATCCGGCTGCCGCCACCTCGTGTTTCGCACGAGCTGGGTCTTCTCCGCCGATGGAACGAATTTTATCAAGACAATGCTGCGACTTGCCGCCGAACGATCGAGCCTGCGGGTCGTTGCCGACCAGTTCGGCGCACCGACAGCAGCCGAGCTGATTGCCGACGTGACGGCGCTTGCCGTCGCAGGCGATTCCAGGGGCGAGTTGGCAGGTGGCATCTACCATCTGACGGCCAGCGGAAAGACAAGCTGGTATGAACTGGCGCGTTATGTTGTCCGGCGCGCAGGAGAGCTCGGCTTCGTCCTGAAGGCAGGCCCCGACGACATCGAGCCGGTTACGACCGAGGAATTTCCACGTCCCGCGACACGACCGAAGAACTCCTGCCTCGATACGGGCGCACTGCGTTCCGCTCTCGGCATCTCACTGCCGGACTGGACCTTGCATGTGGACCGGATACTCGATCAATTGCGAAAACGGGAACTCCAATCGTGACAAGAAAAGGCATCATCCTGGCCGGAGGTTCCGGCACTCGCCTGCACCCGGCGACCCTTGCCATCAGCAAGCAATTGCTCCCAGTCTTCGACAAGCCCATGATCTATTACCCCCTCAGCACGTTGATGCTGGCGGGTATCAGGGACATTCTCGTTATCTCGACGCCGCAGGACATCCCGCGGTTCGAGCAGCTGCTTGGCAGCGGTCATGATTGGGGGATCAATTTCTCCTATGCCGCGCAACCATCGCCGGACGGCCTGGCGCAGGCTTTCGTCATTGGCGAACAATTTCTCGACGGCGCGCCATCGGCCCTCGTGCTTGGCGACAACATCTTTTACGGCCACGATCTTCCGCCACTCCTAAAGAGCGGCATGGCGCGGGAGACAGGTGCCACCGTCTTTGCCTACCACGTGCAGGATCCGGAGCGTTATGGTGTCGTCGAGTTCAACGGCGACGCACGGGTTCTGTCCATCGAGGAAAAGCCTGCCAAGCCGAAGTCGAACTACGCGGTAACAGGGCTCTATTTCTATGACGGGCGCGCGGTGGAGTTTGCCAAGCAACTGCGGCCTTCGCCGCGCGGCGAGTTGGAGATCACCGATCTCAACCGTTGCTATCTCGACGATGGGAGCCTGACCGTCGAGATCATGGGACGCGGCTATGCCTGGCTGGACACGGGAACCCACGATTCCCTTCTCGATGCGGGCCAGTTCATCTCCACGCTCGAGCGCCGGCAGGGTCTCAAGGTCTCGTGCCCTGAAGAAATTGCCTTCCGCAACCGCTGGATCGACGCGGCACAACTCGAACGCCTTGCAACCCCGCTTGCAAAAAGTGGCTACGGAAAATACCTGCTGCAGCTGCTCGCGGAGGCAGGTAGTCGATGAAGGTCACAGCGCTGGATATTGCCGACGTGTTGCTCGTGGAGCCGACCGTCCATGGCGACGAAAGAGGCTTCTTCTTCGAGAGCTTCAATCAGGCGCGCTTCGATGCAGCCGTCGGCAGAAACGTTACCTTCGTGCAGGACAATCACTCGAAATCCTCCAAGGGCGTCCTGCGCGGTCTGCACTACCAGATCAGGCAGCCACAAGCGAAACTGGTCCGCGTGGTTGAAGGCGAGGTCTTCGATGTCGCTGTCGATCTCCGCAAATCCTCACCCACCTTCGGCAGGTGGGCAAGCGCATTGCTTTCGGCCGAGAACAAGCGCCAGCTTTGGGTCCCCGAGGGCTTCGCGCATGGCTTTCTGGTGCTCTCGGACACGGCGCAATTCCTCTACAAGACAACGGACTTCTACTCGCCCGAGCACGAGCGTGCGCTGATCTGGAACGACCCGACCCTGGGCATTCGCTGGCCGAGCGACACACCGCCGGTTCTTTCGCAAAAGGATGCGGTCGCACCAACGCTCGAAGCGGCAGATCTTTTCGGCTAGCTCCCTCCGGCCCTCTTCCTCCAGATTGCAGATCTGCCATCTCGACCCACAACGACCTCGCCACCCACGCTAAACGCTTTCCGGAAACGTTTTGATGTGGCAAGTAGTAGGGATAAGCCTATTGCAATCGAGGAGGAAGATTGCCGCAGATGAGGGGAATTCGCCAACTCGCCAAGCACCTCGATATCTCCATCGGGACGGTTTCGCGCGCACTGAATGGCAAGCCGGATGTCAATGAGGAGACGCGCAAGCGCGTGCTTGCCGCAGCTGAAGAGCTGGGCTACGTGGCCAACCAATCCGGTCGCAGCCTGCGACAAGGCACGACCAACGCCATCGGCATGATGGTGGAATCCAGCAAGGAAACGGTCGAAAACAGCGACAACTTCTTCCTGGGTGTGACGGGTGGCGTGCAAAGCGTGCTTTCGCGGCACAATCTCGACCTGTTCATGCTGCCATGCCCCAATGATGAAGACCCGTACGAATACATGAAGCGCATGGTCGCGCGGCAGGTCGTGGATGCGATGATCATTTCGGCGACGCAGCGGATCGACAAGCGTATCGACCTACTGGTGAAGGCGCAGATCCCGTTCGTCGCATTGGGCCGCAGCTCATCAGGCGGCGACTATAACTGGATCGACCTGGACTTCGAGGGCGTGGCGACGAAAGCCGTCGATCGGCTTGTCTCCAAGGGGCACAGGCGCATCGCGGTCGCCGCTCCGTCGAGCGACATCAACCTCGGCTATATCTTTGTCGATGCCTACCGTCGCGCACTGGAGCGACACGGTATCGAATACGACCCCTCTCGAGTGATCCGCGTTCAATCGAGCGAGAATGGTGGCTATCAGGCGGCCGAGACGATGCTTCGCCTGGAGGATCGACCGACGGCGATCATCCTGATCTACGAACTGATGGCCATCGGCTTCTACCGACGCATGGTGGAGGAGGGGATCTTTCCCGGGCGCGACGTGGCCGTCATCGGCTTTCGTGAGGAACCGCGCGCCAAGTTTCTTCAGCCTAGTCTGACTCGCTTTCGCATGTCGCTTGCCGATCTCGGAGTCGAACTTGCCGAGACACTTCTTGCGACCATGCCAGTCTATGCCGCGCACTATCCGGCAAGTGCCCGCAATACCATCTGGCCGCTCGAGCTCGTTCCCGGCGAAAGCGACGCGTTCATACTCAAAGCGTGAAAGACCTGCCCATGCAGCCCCGCGATCTCTTGAAGAGCATGTTTTCGGCCGCCGTCCAGGCAGCCGATCCCTTGACCGGAATCAGGGCTTACCTTCCCGCGAAACCACAGGGAAAAACCGTCGTCATTGGTGCCGGCAAGGGCGCGGCGCAGATGGCCAGGGCGCTCGAGACCGTCTGGGATGGCCCGATCGAGGGCATTGTCGTGACGCGATACGGCTATGGTTGTGAGACGAAACACATCGAAATCATCAAGGCGTCGCACCCGGTTCCCGACGCCGCAGGATTGGTCGCCTCCCGACGCTTGGTAGCTGCCGTCGGTGATCTTACCGCCGACGACCTCGTTATTGCCCTGATCTGTGGTGGCGGCTCGGCGCTACTGCCCGCACCTCCAGAGGGTATGACGCTGGAGGACGAGATCGCGGTCAACGAGGCGCTCCTCGCCTCCGGCGCGCCGATCTCGAGCATGAATGTCGTGCGAAAACATCTGTCCACCATCAAGGGTGGGCGGCTCGCCGCGGCAACCAAGGCCCGCGTCGTCAGCCTCATCGTGTCAGACATTCCAGGCGACAATCCCGCCTTTGTCGCATCGGGCCCGACGGTGCCGGACGGCTCGACCCGCCACGATGCGCTGGCGATCGTCAATCAGTACAAGCTCGCCCTGCCGCCAGCGGCGGTCGTGCATCTCTCGTCGCCAGCGGCCGATGCGCCGCGTCCCGATGACCCTCGCTTTATCCGAAACGAGCACCACGTCATCGCCTCTGCCGGTGTCTCGCTCGAAGCGGCGGCCGCCGTCGCGCGATCGCACGGCATAACGCCCGCCATCCTCTCCGATTCGATCGAGGGCGAGGCACGCGATGTCGCGCTGGTTCATGCGGCGATCGCCAGGGAAGTCCTCGGCAAGGACAGGCCATTTGCAAAGCCCGCCGTCATCCTGTCAGGTGGAGAAACGACGGTCACCCTGCGAGGCAAGGGGGGCAGGGGAGGCCGCAACGGAGAGTTTGCGCTTGCGATGGCCCTGGCGATCGATGGGCACGATCTTCACCTCCTCGCCGCCGATACCGACGGCATTGACGGCTCCGAAAATAATGCGGGCGCGTTCGCAGACGGACAGACCGTCACGCGTCTTCGCGACGCTGGCCTTGATCCCAGGCGCCTGCTTGATGGCAACGACAGCTATAGCGGCTTTGCGGCGATCGGTGATCTTTTTGAGACCGGTCCGACGGGCACCAACGTCAACGACTTTCGCGCCATATTGATCGTCTGACCTTACCCCGTTGTCGATTCCAGTTTGGCGCTCCCGCCCATGTGAGAAGTGCGCCACTCTCGACTTCAATCGCGCGGATATTTTTTATGCTGCGCTGCGATAACACCCAGCCTAAATGCCCGCATTTCCACGTGTTTTCCGCAGCATTTATGCCGCCGGATCGCACTATTGACATCAAGAAACGTTTCCGCTTAGTATCGTAAACGTTTACGGGACACGTTTCGGGAGGAAAACCGGAAACTGTCCACCGGAGGAAATCGTGACATTGAATGCCGTTCTCTGCGGTTGCGGAGCCATGTCCAAGGGCTGGTTGCGCGCCATCAAGGAAACCCCGGCTCTCGCAGCCGAAATCGAGGTCAAGGGCCTCGTTGACGTCAACCCGGCGGCGGCTGAAAAGCTTGCCGAGGAATTCGGGCTGACCGATGCCGTGATCGGCACCGACCTTGCCGACGTCATTGCCAAATCCAAGGCCGATATCGTCTTCGACGTGGTCATCCCGACCGCGCGCTTCAACGTCGTTTCGACCGCGCTGAAGGCGGGTTGCCATGTGCTCAGCGAAAAGCCGATGGCCACATCGCTCGCCGAGGGCGCCGCGCTGATCGACCTTGCTGCCGAGACCGGCAAGATCCACGCGATCATCCAGAACCGCCGCTTCATCTCCGGCGTGCGCCGCATGCGCCGCTTTGTCGAGAGCGGTGTGATCGGGGACATCACGGCCATCCATTGCGACTTCTTCCTTGCACCGCATTTCGGCGGCTTCCGCGAAGAGATGCAGAATGTGCTGCTGCTCGACATGGCGATCCACACCTTCGACGCGGCTCGCTACGTCGCCGACAAGAAGCCGCTTGCGGTCTACTGCGTCGAGCGCAATCCGAAGGGGTCGTGGTACCAGCATGGTGCATCGGCCAACGCGACCTTCGAATTTGCCGACGACGTGGTCTTCACCTACCGCGGCTCTTGGTGCGCCGAAGGCGAGCGCACGAGCTGGGAGAGCCAATGGCGTCTCGTCGGCTCCAAGGGAATGCTCAGCTGGGACGGTGAAGAGACCTTCCGCGCTGCCGTTGCTGGCACCGAACCGGGCCTGTTGCACGGCTTCACGCCAGTCGACGTTCCGGCACCCGCACATGATGAAGAGACGCACGGCCATGCCAGCGTCATTGCCGACTTCGTGGCAGCGATCAAGACCGGCAAGACGCCGGAAACCGTCAGTTCAGACAACATCCGAAGCCTGGCCATGGTCTTCGGCGCGATCGAAAGCGCCAAGACCGGCAAGCGTATCGAAATTTCAGCATAAGGATCGAGATTGTGAGCAACCCCGCCAAGTCCATTCGTGTCGGCACCATGGTCAGCGCCTCCAAGGGCGGCGCCGACAAGCGCATCGGCCAGATCGCCGACCTGGGCTTCGAAAGCTTCGAACCCTTCTTCTGGCAAACCACCAACGGCCAGGATCTCGCCGAACTCGGCAAGCGCTCGCTTGAAGCAATCGGTGATCGCGACATCACCATCTCCACGCTGGGCATGTTCGGCAATCCACTCGAGACCACGGCGATCGATCTGGATACGCTGCAGGGCTGGAAGGATTGCATCGACAACGCGCACCACTTCGGCGCCACCTGCGTTGCCGGCTTTACCGGCCGTATCCGCAACAAGCCGCTGACCGACAGCCTGCCGCGCTACAAGGAGATCTGGAGCGAGCTTGCCAAGCGCGCCGCCGACAAGGGCATCAAGATCGCCTTCGAAAACTGCGCCATGGATGGCAACTGGGCAACCGGCGACTGGAACATCGCGCATAATCCGGATGCTTGGGAACTGATGTTCAACGAGACGCCGGACGACAATATCGGCCTCGAATGGGAACCCTGCCACCAGATGGTCTACTTGATCGATCCGCTGCCGCAGATCCGCAAATGGGCCTCGAAGATCTTCCACGTCCACGGCAAGGACGCGACGATCCGCTGGGACGTCATCAAGGAGCATGGCATCTTCGGCAAGGAAAAGTTCGTGTTCATGCGCACGCCGGGCTTCGGCGACAGCAACTGGACCGACATCATTTCCGAACTGCGCCTTGCCGGCTGGTCCGGTTCCATCGACATCGAGGGCTGGCACGATCCGGTCTACCGCGATGCGCTGGAGATGACAGGTCAGGTTCATGCACTGAATTACTTGAAGCATGCCCGGGGCGGCGATTTCGTCGTCGATCCGGTCTGATAGTATCGCGGCCGGCGAGGAGGAATCGCCGGCCTTCGACAGGGATAACCACAAAGGAGGAGAACTATGGGTATCCGCAAGTTTGCAATGATCGGCGCCTTGGCGCTCGCAGGCGTCTCGCTCTTCGGTCTCGCGGCAAAGGCCGAAGATGTCACCCTGACCGTCTGGTCGCTGGACAAGGACATCCAGCCGGCACCGAACCTCGTCAAGGAATTCAATGCCCAGAACAACGGCATCAAGATCGAATACCGCCTGATCCAGTTCGATGACGTCGTCACCGAAGCGATGCGCGCCTATGCCACCGGCCAGGCTCCCGACATCATAGCGGTCGACAATCCGGAGCACGCGCTGTTTTCGTCGCGCGGCGCCTTCCTCGACTTGACGGACATGATCAAGGCATCGTCGATCATCAAGCCCGAAAACTACTTCCCTGGCCCGCTGAAGTCGGTCGAGTGGGACGGCAAGTACTACGGTATCCCGAAGGCGACCAACACGATCGCGCTCTACTACAACAAGGACATGTTCAAGGCGAAGGGTCTCGATCCGAACAAGCCGCCGCAGACCTGGGACGAGCTCGTCGAGGATGCGCGCAAGCTGACGGATCCTGCCAAGAACGTCTACGGCCTGGCCTTCTCCGCCAAGGCGAACGAGGAAGGCACCTTCCAGTTCCTTCCCTGGGCGCAGATGGGCGGCGGCGGCTATGAGCACATCAACTCCGATGGTGCAGTCAAGGCGCTGACGACCTGGAAGACCATCATGGACGAGAAGCTTGCCTCGCCGGATACGCTGACCCGCGGTCAGTGGGATTCGACCGGCACCTTCAACTCCGGCAATGCGGCGATGGCCATCTCCGGCCCTTGGGAACTCGACCGCATGATGAAGGAAGCCAAGTTTGATTGGGGCGTCGCCCTGCTTCCGGTTCCGCAGGAGGGCGCAGAACGCTCGTCGGCAATGGGTGATTTCAACTGGGCGATCTTCTCCAGCACCAAGCACCCGGCTGAAGCCTTCAAGGCGCTCGAGTTCTTCGCCTCGCAGGACGACAAGATGTTCAAGAACTTTGGCCAGCTGCCGGCCCGTTCCGACATCACCATCCCGGCGACCGGCGAAAAGCTTAAGGACGAGGCGCTGCAGGTGTTCATCGAACAGCTGAAGTACGCCAAGCCGCGTGGTCCGCATCCGCAGTGGCCGAAGATCTCCAAGGCAATCCAGGACGCTATCCAGGCTGCCCTGACCGGCCAGATGAGCCCGAAGGACGCGCTCGATCAGGCTGCCGACAAGATCAAGGCCGTGCTCGGCTAATCTCTCCCGCATAACCGGATGGCCCCTGGGCCATCCCACCATTTCCTCCCGGCAGGGGCTGTCTTGAAGCGAGAGCGCAGGGCAGCCCCGTTCGGAGTATCGGAGGACCGATGAAAAGGATTCTTTCCAGCGTCAGGGACGGCCGCGGTTTCGATATCGCGCTTGTTACCTTTCCACTCCTGTTTCTCTTCGTGATGGCAGGTCTGCCGCTCATCTACAACGTCGTGATGAGCTTCCAGGAGGTTGACATGTTCAGCCTTGGAACCTTCTCGCGTCCCTTCGTCGGCTTCAAGAATTATACCGACCTTTTCGCACAGCCTGAAACCTGGCCCATCTTCCGCAACACGGTGATCTTCGTCGTCGGTTCGATTGCGGGCCAATTCCTGATCGGCTTTGGTCTTGCGCTGTTCTTCTGGGTCAATTTTCCAGGCGCCTCATGGCTGCGCGGCCTGTTCCTGGTGTCGTGGGTCATGCCCGGCCTCGTCGTCGGCGCCATCTGGAACTGGATCCTGTCGGGCGACTTCGGTGTCCTCAACTTCATCCTGAAGGAAAGCGGCATCATCAGCAGCAACATCTTCTGGCGCTCGGATCCGCATTTCTCGCTCTATGCCGTCATTATCGCAAACGTCTGGCTCGGTACGGCCTTCAACATGATCCTGCTCTCGGTCGGCCTGTCCGGCATCCCGGGCGATCTCTATGAAGCGGCAGAACTCGACGGTGCCAACGCATGGCAGCGCTTCTGGACGATCACGCTGCCGATGATGCGCTCGACCATCGGCGCCATCGTCGCCCTCGGCCTGATCTTCACCCTTCAACAGTTCGACCTTTTTGCCGCGATCACCTCGGGCGGGCCGAACAACTCATCCAACGTCACGCAATACTGGGCCTGGGATTTGTCTTTCCGCCAATATGATTTCGCCAAGGGTGCGACGATCTCCGTCATCATGATCGTCTTCGTCATGTTCGCCTCGGTCGTCTATGTCCGTTCGACACGCCATGAGGTGCGCGGATGACCGAGACGACACGCAATCGCCTGATGCTTGTGATCGCCATCATCATGGCGGCGGTCTACCTCTTCCCGCTCTACTGGATGTACATCACGGCCCTGAAGAGCGGTTCGGAGATGTTTGCGACGCCGCCGAGCTTCTGGCCGAACCAGCCGCAGTGGGGTACCTACGGCGAAGTCTGGGAAAGCCGCGGCATGGCCCGCTACATGTGGAACTCCCTGGTCATCGCGATCGGCTCGGTGACGCTCATTACCGTTCTCGGCGTTGGCTGCGCCTACGTTCTGGCGCGCTACCGTAATGTCTGGGTGGATATCGGCCTGTTCCTGATCCTGATGCTGCAGGTCCTGCCGGCGTCACTCATGGTCACGCCTATCTTCGTAGGCTTCTCGCAGTTCGGCATGCTGAACTACCCACGCATCGCCGTCATTATCGCGATCGCGGCCAAGAGCATGCCCTTCTTCGTCGTCCTCGTTCGCGCCACCTTCATGGCGGTGCCAATGGAACTCGAGGAAGCAGCCTTGGTCGACGGCAACTCTCGCGTCGGCGCCTTCTTCAGCATCGTGCTACCGCTTGCCCGAAACGGCATCCTCGTCAGCGCCATTCTCATCTTCATGCAGGCCTTCGGCGAATTCGTCTATTCGAAGTCGATGATCCAGGCGGCCGAGCTTCAGCCGGCGAGCGTCGGTCTCAATTCCTTCATGGGACCGAACACCAACGAGTGGAACAACATCATGGCTTACGCCACGATGTACGTGACACCGATCCTTGCCATCTTCGTTCTCTTGCAGCGCCGCATCGTATCCGGCCTCACCTCTGGAGCCCTCAAATGACCAATCAGATCGAGCTCAGCGGCGTTAACAAGCACTACGGCGCCTTCCATGCTCTCAAGAACATCAACCTCTCCATCGCCAAGGGCACGTTCGTCGCTCTCGTCGGACCGTCAGGCTGTGGCAAGTCCACCCTGCTGCGCTCTCTCGCAGGCCTTGAAAGCATTTCCGCAGGCGAGCTGAAGATTGCAGGCGAACTGATGACAAACGTGCCGCCGCGCAAGCGCGACGTCGCCATGGTCTTCCAGTCCTATGCCCTTTACCCGCACATGACGGTCGAGCAGAACCTGACCTACAGCCTGCGCATCCGCGGTGTCGCCAAGGCGGAAGCCAAGAAGGCAGCGGAAGAGGTCGCGGCGACCACCGGCCTGTCGCACCTGTTGAAGCGCTACCCGCGCGAACTGTCGGGCGGCCAGCGCCAGCGTGTCGCCATGAGCCGTGCCATCATCCGTCATCCCAAGGCGTTTCTCTTTGACGAGCCGCTGTCGAACCTCGACGCAGCCCTGCGTGTTCACATGCGCAAGGAAATCCGCGCCTTGCACGACCGCCTGAATGCAACCTCGGTCTACGTCACCCATGACCAGATCGAAGCCATGACCATGGCCGATCACGTCGTCGTCATGCGCGAAGGCATCATCGAGCAGCAGGGCCGCCCGCTTGATCTTTATGACACGCCCGCCAACAAGTTCGTCGCCGGCTTCATCGGCTCGCCGGCCATGAATTTCATTCCGGCGGTTGTTGCCGAAGATGGCAGCAGCGTCACGATCGATCTCGGCACGGTAAAACACACCTTGTCGGTCGATCACCAGCTGCAGCCGGGTCGCAAGGTCACGCTCGGCGTTCGCCCAGAGCACATCACCATCACCTCGCCGGGGCAGGGGACATTCGATGTTCCCGTCGGCGTCGTGGAATCGACTGGATCCTCGACCTTTGTGACGGCGGCAACGACCCCCGAATTGACGATCGTCGAGACCGGGCGCGGCAATGCGCGCGCCGGCGAGACCATCGGGATCAGCGTCAATGCGGCTCAGCTCCATCTCTTCGACGAGACGAGCGGCATCCGCATCTGACATCACGCAGGCGGCGGCTCACGATCCGGGCCGCCGCATTGCAGGGTTCAGCGTCCGCCTTCGATTTTGCGGTGACGCTGATTGATGCCCCCCGCACCATAGGGGTAGTCGTAGGGGTGCGGCGCGCTGATGTCTGTTAGCTTCATCATTTCCTCGTCGGACAGCACAAGCTTGCCGGCGCCGAGGTTGTCTGCCAGCTGTTCCGTGGTGCGCGCCCCCAGGATCACCGACGTGACAGCCGGGCGAGCGAGCGTCCATGCAAGCGCCACCTGGGCCATGCTGACGCCGCGTGACTTGGCGATCTCTTCCACCGCTTCGATGATCGCCCAGGTCCGCTCCTGCGCATTGCGCTGGGCATAGGATTCCATACCGCGGCTGGGATTTTCGCCGAGACGCGTCGCTCCCTTCGGCATCTGGTCGCGCTTGTATTTCCCGGTCAGCCAGCCGCCGCCCAGAGGCGACCACGGCAAAAGCCCCATTCCGGCATCCTGGCAAGCTGCCACAATCTCCAGCTCGATATCGCGTACGAGCAGGCTGTATTGCGGCTGCAAGGTCACGGGGCGTGTATAATTCCGCGCCTTGGCAATCTCGACTGCCTTGGCGATATGCCAACCAACGTAGTTGGAAAAACCGTAATAGCCGATCTTGCCTGCCGAAACCGCGTCATCAAGGAAGCGCAACGTCTCCTCGATCGGGGTTAGCGCATCCCAGGCATGCATCTGATAGAGATCGATGTGATCGACACCGAGACGCTTCAGCGAGTCATCGAGCGCCTGGTTGAGATGCCGCCGCGACAGACCGATATCGTTGGGTCCCGACCCCATCGGAAACCGCCCCTTGGTGGCGATCACCGCCTGTCGCGCCTCCGTCGGACGCGCCTTAAGCCAGCGGCCGATGATCTCCTCCGATACACCGGCGCTATAAACGTCGGCGGTGTCGATGAAATTGCCGCCCCAGGCGAAATAGGCGTCGAGGATCTTATGCGAGTCCTCTTCGCTTGCCTCCGCGCCAAATGTCATCGTGCCCAGGCAAAACGACGTGACCACTGCCCCGCTGGGGCCGAGCTTGCGATAATCCATGAAACATCCTCCTAGCTTGCGACCATCCCTCAACGCTGAGCGTCAGGTCGCGGATCCACTCGTCGTCGTTTCCTCCAGAACCTCATCCGGAATGTCGTCGAACGAAGCGTAATTGAGATTGTAAAGGCGGGAATAGAGCTTGCGGTTCTTCATCAGCTGCTGATGGTTGCCGCTCTCGATCAGTTCGCCATTCTGTAGCACGATGATGCGATCAGCCTCCCGGATCGTCGCCAGCCGGTGGGCGATCACCAGGCCGGTCCGGTTTTCCAGGAGCTTCACCAATGCCTTCTGGATCAGCATCTCCGTATAGCTGTCGATATTGGCGGTTGCCTCGTCCAGCACCAGGATCTTCGCGTCGGCGACCAGCGCGCGGGCAAAGGACAGCAACTGTCTCTGGCCGAGCGAGAGATTGCCGCCGCGCTCTCCCAGCATGCTGTCATAGCCCTGCGGCAAGCGCATGATGAACTCATGCGCGCCCACGGCCTTGGCGGCCTCGATCACCTGTTCGCGGGTTGCGTCGAGCTTGTGATAGCGGATGTTCTCGAACACGGTGCCGGTGAACAGGAAGGGCTCCTGCAGCACCATGGCGATCTGGTCGCCAAGTGAATCCTGCGTGAGCGTGCGAACGTCGTGGCCACCAACCAAAACCTGTCCCTGCTGGACATCATAGAAGCGGTGGATCAGCGACATGCAGCTCGACTTGCCCGATCCGGTCGGGCCGACAAGAGCTACGGTTTCCCCCGGCTTAACCTTGAAGCTGACGTGCTTCAGCACCGGGTGCTGCGGATTATAACCGAAGACCACATCCTTGAATTCGACCGAGCCATCCATGTCCTTCGAGAGCGTGACGGCGTCAGGCGCATCCTTGATGTCCACGGGAACATCGAGCACCTCGGTCAGCCGCTGGCCGGACGCCATCGCGCGCTGCATCACGGAATACTGCAGTGTCAGCGAACGGATCGGGTCGAAGAAGCGCTGGATGTAGAACAGGAAGGCAACGAGGACACCGACGTCGAGCGCCTGATTGAGCACGCGAGCCCCGCCGACGACAATAACCAGCGCCATGGCGATGCCCGTGAGGGAATCGACGATCGGGACCATCACCTGCGCATAGCGTGCCGCCGTCAGATGGGTGTGAAGATTGGCCTTCGCCTTGTCATCGTAGAGCGTGAAGTTGATCCGCTGCCGGTCCATTCCCTGCACCGCGCGCACGCCATGGATCGCTTCGGCCAAGGCGCCGTTCGCGACAGAGTTCGTTTCGTGCGCCGCCATGAAGGACTTTCGCGCCAGTGGTAGCCAGAAGAGGCGCACGATGAACAGGATCGGCAAGGCCGAAAGGGTCAGGAGACCGAGCTTGAAATCCAGGGAAAGCATCACGAAGACGATGCCGAACAACAGCGCGATGTCGCCGACGGACAGGACTGACGTCTCAAGGAATTCCTGCATTGAATTGACGTCGCCCTGAAGGCGCGACATCAACCGGCCGACTTCAGTTTTGTCCATGAAGGAGAGCGACACCCGCTGGAGATGCGAAAACATCGCCTTGCGCATGTCGAACAGAACGTTTTCCGCGACACCCCCGACCAGCGTTTCCTGCGCGTAGCTGGCCGCGTAGTTGATCAGAATGGCCACGAGGAAAAGGATGATGGACCAGGTCAGCGCCGAATGGCTCCCACCGCGCTGCATCCCATGGTCGATGGCATAGCGAATGATCAACGGGATCAGGAGCTGCATCGCGGTAAAAGTCAGCACCGCCACCACCGACCACATGATCTGGCGCTTATAGGGATGAACGAATGCCCATATGCGTTTGATAATGTTGCCATCAAAGGCCTTGCCGAACATCTCCTCCTCGATGCGCTGCGAGCCGACGACCGCGCGCGGCGGGCGGCGTCCATCGTCGCGAACGTCGGAGCGTTCGGTTTCAAGTTCCTCGGCCATTCTATTCCTCCCTAGGCGCTGAGGGCGTCATCGCCCGGTCGCACCTGCAGATCATAAAGTGCCTTGTACCGCCCCCCAGCGGACAGAAGCTGTTCGTGGGTGCCGCGCTCGACAATCTCGCCGTTCTCGACGAAGAAGATCTGGTCGGCGTGCATCAGCGAACTCAGGCGATGAGCGACGATGATGGTGACGCGGTCGGCCGCGTATTTGCGCATGGCGGCGCGAATGCGCTGCTCCGTTGCGGCGTCGATCGCCGCGGTCGAATCGTCGAACACCATGACGGCCGGCTTCAACATCAGCGCGCGCGCTATCGACAGGCGCTGACGCTGTCCGCCGGACAGCGACACGCCACGCTCGCCGACGACGGTGCCGTAGCCCGTCGGCAGGCCGAGGACGTAGTTGTGAAGCTGCGCGCTTTCGCTGGCGCGCTCGATCCGCCCCTCCTTCGCCCATGGGTCGCCATAGGCAATGTTGTTCTCGATCGTCGTCGTGAACAGGAAGGAATCCTGCTGGACGACGGCAACCGCCCGGCGCAGCGACTGGAGTGTCGCCTTGCGAATGTCCTGACCATCGATGGTGATCCGGCCAGCCGTTACGTCATAAAAGCGCGGAATGAGATGCGCGAGCGTCGATTTTCCGCTCCCCGGAGGACCGACGATACCGATCGTCTGGCCGCGCTTTGCTTCGAAGGAAATGCCGCGAAGCACGTCGTGGGCGGGCGAGCTCGGATAGGCAAATCCGACGTTTTCGAAGCGCAGTGTGCCTTCGGTCAGCGCCAACTCCTTTGCATCAGGTTCGTCGCGGACCGCAATCTCAAGATCGAGCAGATTGAACAGCCTGGTGCCGCAGGTGGATGCGCGGGCAAAGGCGTTGACCATCAGACCGAGCTGGCGCACCGGCATCTGCAGGATCGTCATGAAGGTCAGGAACGAGGCAAGCGTGCCGACCGTAATCTGCCCCGACATCACCTTTCCGCCGCCGACCCATAGCACCAACCCCATGGCTGCAAAGAACGAGAAGGTCATGGCACTGGTGTTGACCACGCGGATGCCGACGCGCTGGTGGGCGAGCGTCAACGCGTTCTTCGAGGCCGCCTCGAACTTCATCATCTCATAGGCCTGCGCCGCAAAAGCGCGGACGACGCGGATGCCGCCAAGGTTTTCTTCCATGATGCGGGTCAGCACCGAGAGCCGTTCCTGCAGATCGAGCCAGGTCGCGCGCAGCCGAAGCTGCGTTATGGAGGAGCGCCAGGCGACGAAAGGCACGAAACTCAAGGCAAGCAGGCCCAGCACCACGTCGGTCGACAAGAGCATGTAGGCGCCGATGCCGATCAGCATGGTGAGCAAAATCATGCGGACCAGCGCCGTCGAGAAATACATGCGCACGCCTTCCAGGTCGAGCAGCCCCACCGTAATCAGGTCGCCGGAGTGGACGCTGTCGTGGAAGCTGAAGGAAAGGCGCTGGATTTTCTCGTAACAGGCAAGGCGCAGCTCATAGCCCATATGGTGGCCGACGCTCTCGCTGTAGTAGTTCTGGACCATCGTGAAGAGGCCGCGCAGCACGCTTGCGCCAAGCAGCAGCAATGCTGTCGTCAAGAGTGCGTCCTGGGCGATCTGCCCTGCCGCGCCGCCCTCCATGGCGACCTGCGTATTGTCCACGGCGCGTCCGAGCAGGCGAGGGATCATCAGCTGGAAGGTGGATGCGATAAGGGTCGCGCCAATGGCGAGACCTGATTGCCAAGGGTGGCGAAAAGCCATGACCGTTATGCGGACAAGCGTATAGAGGCCTTTGCCCCAGCCTGCCGCAGTCGCTTTCGCCATCGAAGCCGAAGGCTTCGTCACGCGTGTTAAAGCATCGCTGCTCACAGTATGATTCCAAAACAGAGGTGTGGTCGGACGCTGACCTGAACGGCAGTAGATCCATGGACCAATTGGTTAGCGCACTTACTTTTGACGATTCGAATCGGGCATTCAAGTAAACAATTCACCAGTTGGTTATTTTATCGTGAGTGTGTCGCGCCGATGCCTGAGCGAACGAGGATGCGGCGGCTCCCGAGCCCCCGGCTGCAAGGGTTGGAAGCGTCCCTCCGAACAAAAGCCTTGCCAACCCGCCGATTTCGAGCTTTCATACACTACCATTTCAATAGACTTTGCGTCGATTGGACTGCCGCCAATAGTTTGAGCGTTGGCTGACAAGGCTCCGATAGTGCCAAGCGGCAGGATGCGCTGGGGCGCCGGAAGACTTTCTCGACGCGTGCATGGCGACGCGTTGAACCCATGATCGAGACACGATGCGGATGAGCCGCAGGGGAGTTGAGATGACGGTTCAGGGACTTTTTTCTACCAGGTCGAAAGCGGCGGGACGCATCAGTTCCCTACCGCGCATTGCCATCGTCGGTCGCGGCTTTTCGGGAATGATGGCGGCCATCGCACTGATGAAGTCGGTGCGCACGCCATTTCACTTGCAGCTGTTCGATCCCAATTCGTCGGTCAGCGGCGGCGAGGCGCTGGCATCGACCCGGTCCTCGACCATCCTCAACACCCGCGTGCGCGATCTGTCGGTGGCGACAGGTAATGCGGATGATTTCAACGACTGGCTCTGTACCAACGCGGAGTTCCGGGCTGCAGTGCCTGCCGCGATCCCGGGCTTCCGCCAGATATTCGTGCCCAAGCAGCTTTTCAGCGATTACGTCTATCAACGCTTTGCCGATGCACTGTCAGCCCGCAAGGACATTACCGTCCAGGTCTGCCACGAGCCTGTCGTAGCCATCCGCAGGAGCCACGGAGACCGGTTTCTCCTCGAAAGCGCAAACCCTGCAAATCCCCTGTTCGACACTGTGATCCTTGCTACCGGCTACGGCCTTCCGGCCAACGATATGCCGGAGCCGGAGCAGTCACCCGTCAGGGCCCAGCGTCTCGTTGCCCGGCCGCACACCGTGCTTTGCGGCAGCGGCATCCGGGTCGTCGATCAATTGCTGCAGTTGCGCGATGCCGGCTATACCGGGCAGATCACCATCATTTCGAAGCACGGCTTCCTGCCGCAGAGCCATACGCCCAACTCGGCCGATCCGGTCTTTCCCGCTGACGACCTGCCGCAGGACCTGCCAGACATCGTTCGGTTTATCCGCGCGGCCTGTCGCCGGGCGGAAGAGGAGGGACATAGCTGGCAGGCGGTCATGAATGGCCTGCGCAAACATGCAAGATCACTCTGGCGCTCGCTGCCAGCCAGACAGAAGCACCAGTTCAACCGGCACCTGCGCGCAATTTACGACAGCCACCGCAACCGCCTGCCGGAAGCCATGCATGCGCGGCTGCGCAGCGAACTCGCCGACGGCAATACCGTTCTTCGACGCGGCACCGCCGGCAGGAGAGGGCTGAGCGGCATGTTCTTCCGCCCGTCCGGCTCCTCAACGGAAGAGGTCATCCACGCCGAGCGCATCATCGACTGCCGGTGTCGGGCACCCGACCTGAACTCGCCGCTGCTGCGCAGCCTGTTGGCTGAAGGGCTGGCGGCGCGCGATGAGCTTTCACTCGGCCTTGCGGTCAATCAACGTGGCGAATTGTGTCTCGAGGGAGGCTCGATCACGGACGGGATCTTTGCAATCGGCCCACTTGGTCTTGGCAGCCTGCCTGACATCGACCTCGTCCCGGAGATCGTCAGCCAGGCCTACGCCGTTGCCGAAGCGATGGCGAAAAGGTTCTACCCGAGAAGCAAGGTGGTCTGATCAGGTGCGACGCGAGCGTCGTTCGCTGCGAACCACGAAAGCCAGCAGGCCTGCCGCCATGATCGCGAGAATGAACCAGGTGATCGCATAGACGAGGTGGTTGTTCGGGAATGAGATCTGCGTCAGGCCACCCACCGGCAGACCACCGGGATTGGGCGTTGCATCGGCATCGATGAAGTAGGGCGCGACGTCGGAAACATGCCGTTGTTCTGCAATCGCTGCCACATCACGCGCGTACCAGCGGTCATTGGCCGGATCGTTCGACTTGATCAGCGTCCCTTTAGGCTCGGTGATCCGCAACAGGCCCGTGATCCTGACCGGACCGGATACCTGGCCTTCAGCGCGCGATGCCGGATCGCGTTTTTCCGTTGGAACGAAGCCGCGGTTGATCAGGATTGACGTTCCGTCGGCGAGCACCAGCGGCGTCAGGACCCAATAGCCGGGCCCAAGAGCGGTCGACGCGTAGACCAGCGTCTCCTTGTCATGAGCGAAGGTCCCCTGCGCGGCAACGCGGCGATATTCGTCGTCAGCGCGGTTGACCCCGTCCCATTGGGCGCGGGCGGGAGCATCGACGGGTTCTGCATGAACTCGCTGGTCGACGCGCGCAATCAACGCCTGTTTCCAGGACAGACGTTCCACCTGCCAATAGCTCAGCCCGAGCAAGGCACCGATCAAGAGCGCCATCAGGCCGCAAAACAGTGCCAGGCCGATGATCGAATGCTGTTGTTGTGCTTTTGGGGAGGTGGGATTGGTCATATCCAAAACCGTAGCGGGCGGCGTTTCCGCCGCCCGCTTCTGCCATTACGGCATGTTCTTCATCATTTCCGGGCTCATCGGCATCATGTTGGTATTCAAATGATGCATGACCCAGAGCGAACCCGAAAGTGCGATCGCGACGAGGAGAAGTGTGAAGATCAACGCCATCATCGTCCAGCCGCCTTCCGAACGCGGATTCATGTGCAGGAAGAAGACCATGTGCACGACGATCTGGATGGCGCCGAGGCCCATGATCCAGGCGGCTGTGACCGCATGGTTGTCGAAGACATCAGCCATCACCATCCAGAACGGGATGGCCGTCAGGATAACCGACAGCACGAAGCCGATGACATAGCTCTTCAGCGTGCCGTGGGCAGCCTCGTGTCCGTGGCTGTGACCATGATGGGCTTCGTGAGCATCCTCATGTGCGGGTGCGTGCGAACTCATCCGAGTACTCCCATAAGATAGACGAAGGAAAAGACGCCGATCCAGACAACGTCAAGGAAGTGCCAGAACATCGACAGGCACATCAGGCGACGACGGTTTTCCGGGATCAGACCGTGCATCGAAACCTGCACCATCAACGTGATGAGCCAGATGATACCGAAGGTGACGTGCAGGCCGTGGGTCCCCACCAGCGTGAAGAAGCATGACAGGAACGCACTGCGCGACGGGCCGGCACCTTCGTGGATCAGATGCGAGAACTCATAGAGTTCCAGTCCGAGGAAGGCCGCACCGAAGAGACCGGTAACAGCCAGCCAGAACAGGGTCTCTGCCTTCTTCTGACGCTCCATCTGCAGCATGGCGAAGCCATAGGTGATGGAGGACAAAAGCAGCATCGAGGTATTGATTGCCACCAGCGGCAGATCGAACAGATCCGCCGGCGACGGCCCGGCCGCATAATTGCGGCCGAGGACGGCGTAGGTTGCAAAGAGCACCGCAAAGATCAGGCAGTCGCTCATCAGGTAGAGCCAGAAGCCCAGCATGGTGCTGCCTTCAGGATGGTGCTCTTCCGTCATGTAGAATTCAGGCTTGTCGGCCTCGTCGATTGCAATATCGCTCATGGTCTTACACCTGCTCGGCAAGCAGCGTCGTGCGCTTGCCTTCCGTTTCGATGACTTCTTCCGCGGGGATGTAGAAGTCACGCTTGTAGTTGAACGTATGGCCGATCGAGATCGCAATCATTGCGACGAACGAAAGTACCACGAGCCACCACATGTACCAGATCATCGCGAAGGCGAAGACCACGCTGATGCCGCCGAGGATGACACCGGTGCCGGTGTTCTTCGGCATGTGGATCGGCTTGAAGCCTTCCAGCGGGCGGGCGTAGCCGCGTCCCTTCATGTCGTACCAGCTGTCGTGGTCATGCACGACCGGCGTGAAGGCGAAGTTGTAGTCCGGCGGAGGCGAAGACGTCGACCATTCAAGCGTACGCGCATCCCACGGGTCGCCCGTGGTGTCGCGCAACTGGTCGCGCTTGAGGTAGCTGACGACGAGCTGGATCAGGAACGAAGCAATACCGATCGCAATCAGCACTGCACCGAAAGCAGCGATGATGAACCAGATCTGCAACGACGGATCCTCGAACTGCGACACGCGACGGGTCACGCCCATCAGGCCGAGCACGTAGAGCGGCATGAAGGCGAAGTAGAAGCCGATCAGCCAGAACCAGAAGGACATCTTGCCCCAGAACGGATCGAGCTTGTAGCCGAACGCCTTCGGGAACCAGTAGGTCACGCCTGCCATCAGACCGAACACCACGCCGCCGATGATGACGTTATGGAAGTGGGCGATCAGGAACAGCGAGTTGTGCAGCACGAAGTCTGCCGGCGGAACAGCAAGGAGAACGCCGGTCATGCCACCGATGACGAAGGTGACCATGAAGCCGATCGTCCACAGCATCGGCACTTCGTAGCGGATACGACCGCGATACATCGTGAACAGCCAGTTGAACATCTTCGCCCCGGTGGGGATCGAAATGATCATCGTGGTGATGCCGAAGAACGAGTTGACGCTTGCACCGGAACCCATCGTGAAGAAGTGGTGCAGCCACACGAGGTAGGAGAGGATGGTGATGACGACGGTTGCGTAGACCATCGAGGCATAACCAAAGAGGCGCTTGCCGCAGAAGGTCGCAACGACTTCCGAGAAGATACCGAAAGCCGGCAGGACCAGGATGTAAACTTCCGGGTGACCCCAGATCCAGATGAGGTTCACATACATCATCGGATTGCCACCAAGGTCGTTGGTGAAGAAGTTGGTGCCGGCGTAGCGGTCAAGCGACAGCAGCGCAAGCGTTGCCGTCAGAACCGGGAAGGTCGCGACGATGAGTACGTTGGTGCAGAGCGACGTCCAGGTGAAGACAGGCATCTTCATCATGGTCATGCCGGGAGCGCGCATCTTCACGATCGTTGCGATCAGGTTGATCCCCGATAGCGTCGTACCGATACCCGCCACCTGCAGGCCCCAGATATAATAGTCGACCCCAACCCCGGGGCTGTAATCGGAACCCGACAGCGGCGGATAGGCCAGCCAGCCGGTCTGCGCGAATTCGCCGACGAAGAGCGAAATCATGATGATGATCGCGCCTGCCGTCGTCATCCAGAACGAGAAATTGTTCAGGAAGGGGAAGGAAACGTCGCGCGCACCGATCTGCAGCGGCACCACGAAGTTCATCAGACCCGTGACGAACGGCATGGCCATGAAGAAGATCATGATGACACCGTGCGCGGTGAACACCTGGTCGTAATGGTGCGGCGGCAGATAACCGGCCGATCCGTTGAAAGCCAGCGCCTGCTGCAGACGCATCATGATGGCGTCGGAGAAACCGCGCAGCAGCATCACGAGCGCCAGGATGACGTACATGATGCCGATCTTCTTGTGATCGACGCTGGTCAGCCAATCGTTCCAGAGATAGCTCCAGAGCTTGAAGTAGGTAATGAGACCCAGAACAGCGATACCGCCGAGCGCAACCGCCGTGAACGTCGCGACCAGAATCGGCTCGTGATAGGGGATCGCTTCTAGGGTCAACCGGCCGAAGATGAACTTCAGAAGGTCAGGATTGGAAAACATGGAATAACCCGTTCATTGATGTCTTATCGACGCAAAGCGCCAGGTCTAGTTGTTGGTCTGCGGAGCAGGAGTTGTTTCGCCGGTGCTCTGGTTCATCCCGGGCATGCTGTGCCCGTCATGCTGCATTCCCGGCATGTTCTGCATGTCGTCGGCCTGGCCGGCGTCGCTGGCATTGCCGGCGGCGGGTGCCGCTTCGGCGTTGCCCTGACCTTCGCTCGCCGGCGCAGCTGCGCCGTGGGCGCCTTCGTTGCCGTCGGCATGGCGATCGTCGTATTTGAGCTTCTCGCGGTTTTCAGCGCTTTCCTTGCCGCCGCCGCCCATCATGTCGATGTGCATCATCTCGTTCATGCACATCTTGCCCGGTGCCGCGCACATGTTGAGGATCGCATTGAAGAGATCCTTGTCGGCAGACGCGAAGTAGCGCACCGGCTCGCGCTCACTTGGACGCTCAAGCTTAAGGTAGGTATCACGGTTCAGCGCCGTGCCCTGTGACTTCACCTGCGCAACCCAGGCATCAAAGCCCTGCTGGTTGAAGCCGTGGAACTTGAAGCGCATGTGCGAGAAGCCCGCACCGCTGTAGTTCGCGGAAAAGCCGTCGTAGACGCCTTCCTTGTTGATGACTGCATGCAGCTTGGTCTGCATGCCCGGCATCGCATAGATCTGCCCGGCGAGCGCCGGGACATAGAACGAGTTCATGACCGACGACGACGTGATCTCGAAATTGATCGGCACATCAACCGGCGCTGCCAGTTCGTTGACCGTCGCGATGCCGAGGTCCGGATAGAAGAACAGCCACTTCCAGTCGAGCGCGACCACCTGAACGGTCAGCGGCTTGGTATCGGCAGGGATGCTCCGCTCCGCATCGATTCGATCCAGCGGACGAAACGGATCGAGCTTGTGGGTGCTGATCCAGGTAATTGCGCCAAGCGCTATGATGATCGCCAGCGGAGCAGACCAGATGACCACTTCCAGACGCGTCGAATGGTGCCACTCGGGATCATAGGTCGCAGCGGTGTTCGACCGACGGTACCGCCAGGCGAAAAACAGCGTGAGGAAGATCACCGGAACAATGATCAGCAGCATCAGCACGGTCGATACGACGATAAGGTCGCGCTGTTGCATGGCTATGTCGCCCGACGGCGACATGACCACCAAATTGCATCCCGCCAGCGTCAGCAGCAGCGGCAGGATGAGGAGATGGCGGGAAAACTTCGGCAGTTTTTGCACGTCTCTATGCTCTTGTTGTTTCGTCCAAACCGCGACTAAAGCACTGTATCTGATATCAACATGAGGTGTTTGGTCGCAGTGCAGCAGATTTGCCGCACTGCGGGATAAGACAGGCTGCGCCCGATGTCAAAATCCTGATATCGGCTGGAAGGATTTTTTCGCAAACCAGGCACTTTTGAAGCGCTAATATATCCGCGCGAACCGCTCCGACCACCTTTTTCGCGGCGTTTTACGGCCAGCAGACGGTAATTTTTCATCCACACCTAATTTTGCGATCGGATGATGAACTATTTACTTCGCCCGGACTTGATAAGCGTGCGGGTTTGTTCAAGACTCGCGATGAGGCGCTTTGCCGCAAGCGCCTTAACGAGGGAGGCGTTGAATGGCAAATGCATCACACTATGGACCGTCGTCCACGTCGATGGAACGCGACGCAAGACAAATTCACGCGGACAAGCCGGTATCGCCCGGCAGTATCGCGATCGGTGTCATCATTGGACGCATGTCGGAATTCTTCGACTTCTTCGTCTATGGTCTCGCCTCGGTCCTGGTATTTCCGCAGCTCGTATTCCCCTTCGCGCCGGATCGCCTGACAGGCACCCTTTATTCCTTCGCGATCTTCTCGCTGGCCTTCCTGGCGCGCCCCGTCGGTTCGGTCGTGTTCATGACCATCGACCGGCTTTACGGCCGCGGAACCAAGCTCACGATCGCACTCTTCCTGCTTGGTGGCTCTACGGCCTCCATCGCCTTCCTGCCGGGATATAACGAGATCGGCGCATGGTCGATCGCGCTTCTGGCACTCTTCCGGCTCGGGCAGGGCTTTGCGCTCGGTGGCGCATGGGATGGCCTTGCGTCGCTCCTGGCGCTGAACGCTCCGCAAAATCGCCGCGGCTGGTACGCGATGATTCCGCAGCTCGGCGCGCCGATCGGCTTTGCGCTGGCAAGCATTCTGTTCGGCTATTTCATCGCCAACCTTTCCAACGAGGACTTTCTGAGCTGGGGCTGGCGCTATCCGTTCTTTGTCGCCTTCGCGATCAATGTGGTTGCGCTGTTCGCGCGTCTGCGTCTCGTCATGACCACCGAGTTCGGCACGGCCCTGGAAAAGCATGAGCTGGAAGCAGCACCGCTTCGCGACGTGCTGCGCATCCATGGACGTGACATTCTCATCGGTGCCTTCGTGCCGCTGGCAAGCTTTGCGATGTTCCATCTGGTGACCATCTTCCCGCTCGGCTGGATGAGCCTTTACGGCAACCAGCCGATCGACACCTTCATGGTCGTCCAGATTATCGGGGCAATGGTCGGCATCGTCGCCATCATCGCGTCCGGCCTGATCGCCGACCGTATCGGCCGCCGTGGACAGCTGGCAGTCTGCGCCGTCCTCATCGCAATCTTCAGCTTCATCGGCCCCATCCTGATTGGTTCCGGATCAGAAGGACAGGATGCCTTCGTCATCATCGGCTTTGGCGTTCTCGGTCTTTCCTTCGGCCAGGCTACCGGCTCGATCTCGTCGCGCTTCGGCCGTGGCTACCGCTATACGGGCGCCGCGTTCACGTCTGACCTTGCCTGGCTTGTCGGCGCCGGCTTTGCGCCGTTGGTTGCGCTCAGCCTGTCCAGCCGCTTCGGTCTGACCTTTGTCGGCTACTACCTGCTGTCCGGCGCCATCTGCACGCTCGCAGCGTTGGCATTCAGCAAGGCGCTCGAGCAGCGCGATTGATCGCACGTATCAAAGAAAAAGCCCGCCTGGATTGCTCCCGGCGGGTTTTTTTGTTTCTCGAAAGATCGGTCAGGCGTTTTCCGGCTGGGGACGCTTCGCAGCCTTGGCCGCGGTCAGTTCCGCAGTCGTGTGGTTCAAGCGGTCAGCCAGGACGCGCATGATCTCGACGGCCATCTCCGGAAAATCGCTCAGCAATTTCAAAAAATGCTCCTTGCTGATGCGAAGGACTTCAAGTGCGGAGGTCGCGCGCACAGTCGCCGTTCGCGACACGTCGCAAAGGATGGCAATCTCGCCAACGATGGAATTGGGATCGACATCGGCAACCTTGATGTCGCCTGCCGGCGAATGCACCAGAATGTCGGCAGTACCGGAAAGAACGACATAGGCCGCATCGCCTGGGTCGCCCTGGTGGAAAAGATCTTGACCTATCTTGTAGGTCATTCGATCCGAGGTGAAGGCCAAAAGCTTGAGCTTGGCTGGCGCGATCCTCGAGAAGATCGGCACCCGCCGCAGCATTTCGACTTCGTCTCTCAACAGCATGAGCGTACTTACCCCCTGCCGCACATCATCAGGTGCGCCTGCTAGAATTCCATTGCGCCCCTCGTAGGGCGCTCTTACGCCGCCCTATTAAGATATTACGATAACAGTTCCTTGAACATACCGTTTTGTTCCGAAAGTTCCGGAAAATTACCAGCTTCAACCAGTGTTCCCCGGTCAAACAGCAAAATTCGATCAAAGATCTCGGCGAGCTTCGCGTTTGAAAGCACCCAGATGATGCCGGGGCGTTCGCCTTCCTTGTGCAGACCACGGACAATGTTGTGGGTGATCTGGTCCTGCAGTCGCTGGTCGAGCGCAGAAAGCGGACGATTGAACACGAAATAATCGGAGCGCCGGATGAGCGCGCGTGCGAGGTTGAGCTTCTGGCGCTGGGCCATCGTCAGACGCTTGCCGCCGGATCCGACGTCGAACTCCAACCCGATGGAGAGCACATCGTCAAACAGGTCGAGCGAGTCGAACAGGTCGCCCATAATGGCACGGATGCGATCGGAGGCATCGGCCTGCTGGTAGGCAATGCGTCCGAAGAGCACGTTGTCCATCAGGCTGGCCGACGAAATGAAATGTTCCGGATCGTAACGCTCGATGAGCGCGGCCAGATCGTCTGGAATGTTCTGATGGAATTGTTTCCGGGCGCTGACGATCTTGGCCATCAGCTCATCCGTGAGCAGACCGAAACGGTGACGAGGCTCAATATAGGCAAAGCTCAGCCGGATGATCGCCTGACGCTCCTCCGGTGTCGCATCATCGAATCGCCGGCTCTGCAGCTTCTGGAGCAGTCCCTGATAGGTGGGAATGTCATCCGCCGTCATGAACGTCAGCTGTTGGAAGAACGGATGGTCCGGCGGCAGGTCATGGAAGAGTTCCACCGCGTTCTCGGCGATCTCGAGACCCATGGCGTACAGGTCATCGCTGAGGCCGGTTTCGCGGAAGAGCGCCTGGAAGTAGGGATGCGCCGCAAGCCGTCGATTGTTCATCATCGGCCGCTTCATCGACCCGAAGAGCAGGTTCTCGCCAACCGTCGCCTGCGAGTTGTAGGCATCGAAGTCGAACGGCACGACGATATTGCCGAGATCAGATTCCTCCATGCGCTTGCGCAAGGCGGCACGCAGGTCGACGATGTGATCTGCAAGAGTCACGTGGATGCTTGTGTCGACGACCGAACGAAGCGCTAGATCGAGAACGCCTTCCGACATCAGCACGGCGTCAAGCACCGGCCGAATGGTTTTCAGGATGTCCTGCGGGCCCGTGGCCCCGGCCGCGCGGTAATCCACCCAATCGCTATTCAGATCTAGCGCAGGGTTGCCCGCCTTTTGCGCTTCGATCGCATACCACTTGGCTTCAAGCGCTGCCTGATCGTCATAGCTGGGCGTCGTCAGTGGCGCGTGCTTCAAACCGTAGAGCAGGTTGTCCAGCAACGTGCCGTGGAAGAAGTAGGTATCGGCCGATGCATAAGAGATCCGGCGCCCGGTAATCGATTCCGGAAGCTCCAGCAGATCCCTACCGTCAATGGTGATACGCCCGGTATCCGGCCACACCAGCCGCCCGAGCGCCTCGGCGAAGGCCTCGATGCCGCTCGCATTGGGCCCGACGACGGCGACCGTCTCATTCGGCCGGATCTCAACCGAGACGTGGTCGACCAATCGCGCACCGCTATCGTCGCTAACCGTCAGGTTCGTCACGACAAGCGGATAGGCGAGAGGACCGATTGCTTCGGTCGGAACCTCCTGGATCTTGCCGTCGATAAGCGGCTCGATGTTGAACTGCTCGTAGACCTGCTGATACTTGACCTGCACGTCCTGGCGCATCTGATCCCAGTCGATCAGTTCCTTCAGCGGCCCGGGAAGATCCTTGTAGGCGCTGATCACCGCCACCAGCTGCCCGATATCCAGGCGTCCCTGCAGCGCCAGATAGCCACCGATGGCATAGAACAGAAACGGCGTGACCTGGGCCAGGAAGTTGTTCAGGAACTTGACCAGGAACTTCCACTGATAGAGGTCGTAGCGGATCGAGAAGATCAAACCGAGGCGCGTCGCAATGTCCGCGCGCTCTAGGTTCGAGGTGTCGTTGCTATGGATCGTCCCGATACCCTCAACGATTTCGCCGACGCGACCGGAAAGCTCGCGCGCCGTCAGCTGGCGCTGGCGACCGAGTTCAAGCAGCCGCTTTCTCATGCGGGGAATGACGACGGCCTGAACACCGACGATCGCTGCGGCAATCATTCCGAGCCAGAAATTCTGGATGATGATGAAAGCCAGCGCGGTGAGTGCCTGCCCACCGAGAAGGGCTGGCGAAACGAAGGCGTCGCCGGTGAAGCCGCCCATCGGCTCCACCTCGTCCTTGATCATCGTGGCAATTTCGGCGGATTTTACCCGCTTGAACTGACTGGGCGGAAAGCGCAGCACCCGGTCGATCAATTCGAAGCGAATGCGCCGGAGCATCCGTTCGCCCAATCGGCCCTTGTAGGTGTTGATGTAGAACTTGAACAATCCGTTGAGCACGACCAGCGCAAGGAAAACCAGGCTGAGAGCCATCAGCATCTGAAGACGGTCGAGCTGAACGCCTTGGAAGAACTCGACCTTGCCGATAACAGGAAAGGTGTAGGACAGATGAAAGAAGGTTTGGGTCGCGCCTTCACCTTCGAAGCCCGAGCCCTGGATTGGGCCGTTGACGATCTGCTTCGGGAGGTCGAATGACAGGAAATACGGTATCATCGACAACGCTACGACAGTCAGAATCCAGAGCTGCTGCAGCCGCGTGTTCGACCAGATATAGCGCGCGAGGCTTTTTTCCATTGTTAACCGTCAATTGTCTGGAAACGCCGGGGCCGCAATCCTGTAGCGAAACAGGGAAGGAACGCCGAGAACAGGATCATGCTGTCGACCACCGGATAGAATAACAAAAACAACGCGAAGCGACGTGCGTTGATCGCGCCGATTCCCGTTGGGATTCTTTTTATATCATAGGAATTTGATAAAGTGCGAGCGTTTCAGCCGGTCATTGCGCGAATGATCTGGGCTGTTGTGTTTGCACCATCAAGATCCAAGGACACCGAGACATTACGGGGGTGCGCGAGCGCAGTCTCGACCACCTCGGCCACCATCTTCGCCGTCAGGCCGCCTTCCGGCAGAACGTCCGCCAGCCCCAACATCTGGAGGCGGTCGGCCCGCACGGTTTGCTCGGTCTCGCCCCCGGCCACGAAGGGGATGAGGATCGCACGGCAATCGGTTTGCAAGAGGTCTCCGACCGTGTTGTAGCCGGCCTGCGAAATCGAAACACGCGCACCGCGCAGCAGAGACGGGAAATCTTTGCGGAAGCGCACCAGCGTCACGTTATCAGGCGCCTGCTGCGAAAGAGCAGCGAAATCCGCCTCGGGCAGATTGGGGCCGCTGATCAGCAGCCACCGCAACTCTTTCGGCAGATCAGCCGCCGCACCGTTTGCAGCACGCAGAAGATCCGATCCGACAGCCCCGCCGCCGGCCGATGCGATAATGTCGAAGCGCTCGGTTGGTTCCGGTGCCGGGTCAGCCGCAACGATGCCGGTATAGCGGATTTTCGAGGCAATCTCCGACGTCAGCGGGAATGTATCTTCGAGACGAACGAAGGCGGGATCGCCGTGCACAAGCACCGTATCGAAATGATTGCGAACAAGATCAACCGTTTCGGCATCGCGGCCGGGCTTTCTGTTTTCCTGCAGGATGTCGCGCACGGAACTCAGCAGTTTTGGCCGAGGGCTTGCCTTTTCGATGGCATCCAGAAGCGGCAGAAGCTCGAAGCGCATCTGGCGACGACCAAACGGAAATGCCTCTATGATGACAACATCAGGCTTGGCTTCCTCAAAAGCGGCAAGCAGGAGATCGCGCCGCCGCTCCAGAAATGCCGCGTCGGCAGCAATGCCATTTTCGTCGGCAAGACCGGAAAACCCGACATTGCTGGCCACAACAGGTGGCAGGGTCACGGTCTTGATCCCGTCTCCCGGGAAGCCGGGAACCGGCAATCCGCCGGTTACGACCGTTACATCGAAACCATTGCGCACCAACGCATTCGCGATACGGCTGGCACGCGCGATGTGCCCGATGCCCAGCAGATGCTGAACGTAAAAGAAAATGCGCGGTACACTCATGCAGTCTTCCGCCATTCTTCCTCGAAGAGCTTGCTGAGCTGATCGATGCTTGAGTGGTAATCGAAATGCGCGCGCACGCGTTTTTCGGCTGCCTCGCCCAGCTTGAGACGCAGTGCCGGGTCGGCAATCGCCATATGAAGTGCCTTTGCCAGGGACTCGGGGCTTTCGGGAGGAACCACCAGGCCATTTTCGCCATGGATAAGGAGTTCCGGCACACCGGATACCGACGTGGAGATGCAGGGCAAGCGCTGGCTCGACGCTTCCACCAGAACGTTGGGCAATCCGTCGCGGTCGCCGTTTGCCGCGATCCGGCAGGCCAGCGCGAAGATATCGGCTCGGCGGTAGTGATCGAGCACGTCTTCCTGTGCGAGTGCGCCCTTCCAGGTGACCCGCTCCGCGACGCCCAACTTCACTGCCATCGCCTTCAGCTTCGTCAGTTCGTCGCCTCCGCCGATATGCTCAAAACGCCAGTTCAAGTCCGCCGGCAAAAGCGCCAGTGCTTCAAGCAGGGTATCGTAGCCCTTCTTCTCGACCGCCCGACCGACGGAGAGAATGCGGACGGGATCGGCCGGATCACGACCGTCGCGGTGCGATCGCTGGCCCGGGAAAGAACCGAAGCGGCCGAGATCAAGACCATGATAGCTGAGATAGACGGCATCGGTGCGGGCGGTCAGCGTGCGCATGTGGTCATAACCGTTGCGCGTGCAGGTGACGGTCCAGCGTGCGCTGTCCAGCTTCTCTCCGAGATCCCAATCCGGCGATGTCCAGATGTCCTTGGCGTGAGCCGAACACGTCCAGGGAACGCCGGTCAGAATGCTCGCATATTCGGTGACCGATGCAGGCGTGTGAATGAAATGCGCGTGCAGCCAAGCACCATTGTCCGGCCACTCACGCGCAAGCACGAAGGCCTGCCCCAGCCGCCGGAAGCGGTTGCGGGAAATGTCGCGAGGCAGGTCCTTGAAGAACCGCTTCCAAAGCGCCTTGGCGCCCGGTCGTGTGAAGCTGTGAAACAGGCCCTTAAGAACCCGGATGGGTTCCTCATGCAGATATTCAGGCAGGTAGACGACCTTGGCCTTTATCTCGTCGTGAACCGGATGCCGCTTCTTGTCGGTCGGGCGACGCATCGAGATCAAGGTCAGATCGAAGCCGGCCTTTTCGAGACCAAGCAATTCCTGCGCGATGAAGGTTTCCGAAAGGCGTGGGTAGCCCTTCAGGACGACAAGTATCTTCCGGCGGGGCGGCAACAGGGTGACTTTCACTCGGCACTGACAATGGAGAGATGGCGGCCGCGGCTGTCCAGCCAGTGTCCAACGGTCTGCGAGATGTGGTTCAGGCCGTCGAGCTGCAGCGTGCAGCCACTCTCCGAGGGCGGCAGCCGCTGCGGCAGGCGCTTCAATGCTGCAGCCATGACAGCAGGATCGGCCGATTGCTCAGGCAACAGAACATCCACCAGGCCCAGTTCGCTCGCCCGCCGCGCGCGCAGCAACTGCTCTTCGCGTGGCTTGATGCGGGGAACGATCAATGCCGGCTTGTCGAAGGACAGGATTTCGCAATAGGTGTTGTACCCACCCATGGCGACCACGCCGACGGCGCCTGCGACCAGTTCTTCCATGTGGTTGTCGAACTCGATGACCTCGACATAAGGGATCTTCGCGCCCTTTTGAACGAGCTTGGTGCGCTCGGCCGCGGGCATGTAGGGCCCCAGCACGACCAGCGCTCTCTGCTGCAGGCTGGCATCATGTTCGTAGGCGTTCATGACGTCTTCGACGAGATCCGCGCCGTCGCCGCCACCGCCTGTCGTCACCAGGATGTAGTTGTCATTGCGTGCGTTGATCGACGTCTTGCTGGTGGAAACGCTGCGCTGCAGGAAGCCGACGAAATCCATCTTCCGTCGAACACTGACCGGAACATCGAGGCCAACCAACGGATCATAAAAATCCGGGGGGCCATAAACCCAGATCGAGTCGTAATACTGATCGATCTTCTGCATGATCCCGTTCTTCTTCCACTCCGCGTCCAGAAGGTGCGGAGCGTCCATGATTTCGCGCAGCCCCAGCACAAGCGTCGTCCCTTGCGCCTTCAGGTAGGCGAGCGTGTCTTCCACTTCGCCCTTCAGGCCCATCGGCTCCTTGTCGACGATGAAGACGTCGGGCTGAAATGTCTCGGCCGTGTGCCGAATGATCGATTCCCGCATCTTCAGGGTCTCCTGAAGATCGATATGGCTTGCCATCGACGTATATTCGCCGTTGCGAAGCTTGATCACGCTCGGAATCTTCACGAAGTCCACGCGGGCGCGATAGTCGAACGCGCCGGCGATCGTGGCTCCGGAGACGATCAGGATACTGAGCCCCCTGTAGTCCTCCACCAGCGCATGCGCGATCGCCCGACAGCGGCGCAAGTGCCCGAGTCCGAAGGTATCGTGGCTGTACATGAGGATACGGGCATCTTCCAGGCGCCGTGCCATGGGCATTCCTTCTGGGCTATTAAACACCTAGCACCGCCGGTTTCCGCGTGCTGTTGCGGCAGAGCAGCGCTCCGTCCGACTGCGCGCTATTTGTAGGGATCTGCCGCGTCACGCAAGCCGTCTCCCAGAAAGTTGAACGCCAAAATCACCAGAACGACCGGTATAATAGGAAAAAGCAACCATGGATAGAATGCAATGACGCTCACGCTCTTCGCCTCGGTGAGCAGGATACCCCAACTGGTAATCGGCGGGCGCAGACCGAGCCCGAGGAAGCTGAGTGCCGTCTCCCCGAGAATCATGCCCGGGATCGAAATCGTCGCCGATGCGATCAGATGCGACATGAAACCCGGAACGAGATGCCGTCCGATCACCCGGGCCGTGCTGGCGCCCATGAGCTGCGCCGCCTGAACGTAGTCCTCCTCGCGCAATGCCAGCAGCTTCGAGCGCACAGCGCGCGCAAGACCGGTCCAGTCGATGATGCCAAGGATGACCGTGATACCGAAATAAATGACGATCGGGCTCCAAGTCACCGGCATGACGGCAGCCAGCGCCATCCAGAGCGGCAGGCTTGGCAAAGACTGCAGCACCTCGATCAGGCGTTGAACAACCAGGTCGAAAATGCCGCCCCAGTAACCGGCCAAACCACCGATCACGATGCCGAGGCAAAAGCTGATCGCAATACCGATCAAACCGATGGTGAGCGAAATGCGGGCGCCATACATGATGCGCGACAGCACGTCACGTCCCAGCCGATCTGTTCCCAGAAGGAACATCTGGCCACCAACGGCCGGGCACACCAGATGCAGGTCCGAGCTTACCAGACCCCAGAATTTATAGCCGTCCCCGCGGCAGAAGAAACGGATCGGCTGCACATCGTTCGGCCTGTCACTATAGAGGCGGTGCAGGGTATCGAGATCGAGCGACATGCTGCGACCATAGACGAACGGACCGACGAACTTCCCCTCGTGGAACAGATGAACGCGCTGCGGCGGCGAATGGATGAAGTCGACATTTCGCGTGTGCAGCCCGTAGGGCGCCAGAAACTCGACGATGATGATCATGAAGTAGATCGCGATCAGGAAGATACCTGAGGCGAGTGCCAACCGGTGTTGCTTGAACTTCCACCACATCAGGCGCTTTTGCGACGCTAGGTGCATGCGCGACTGAGCAGCGGTCGCCGTCTCCGTTGCGAAGGGATCGAAGGGCGCGGTGGAAACGTAGTGCGGCAGCGGCGCGCCGGGCGGAGGCAAGGGCGACATTATTTGGTGCTCCTGCCTTGAAGACGGATGCGCGGATCAAGAAACCCGAGTGCGATATCCGAAATGAGAACGCCGATGACATTCAAGAAAGCGAGGAACATCAGGAACGAGCCCGCGAGATACATGTCCTGGCTCTGCAGAGCCTTGATAAGCATGGGGCCGGTTGTCTCCAGCGACAGAACGATCGCCACGATCTCGGCACCGGATATGATCGACGGAAGGATCGACCCGATATCCGCCACGAAGAAGTTGAGCGCCATGCGCAAGGGGTATTTGATCAAAGCGCGCAGCGGATGCAGGCCTTTTGCGCGCGCGGTCATCACATACTGCTTCTGCATTTCGTCAAGCAGGTTCGCGCGCAACCGGCGAATCATCCCTGCCGTGCCGGCGGCACCGACGATGATGACCGGGATCCACAGGTGCGACAGGATCGAGCGCGCCTTTTCCCAGCTCATCGGTTCCGAGAGGAACTTCTGATCCATCAGATGCCCGATCGAAATGCCGAACCAGATGTTCGCAAAATACATCAGGATCAATGCCAGCATGAAATTGGGGATAGCGATGCCGAGCAGGCCGACGAAGGTTAGCCCATAGTCGCCCCAGCTGTATTGATGCGTGGCGGAATAGATGCCGATCGGAAACGCGATCAGCCAGGTCAGCAGGATCGTGGAGAAGGAAACCAGGATCGTGAGCCATAGGCGATCGCCGACAACATCAGACACAGGCAGCTGATATTCGAAGGAATAGCCGAAATCACCGTGAAGCATTCCGCCGACCCAGTAGAAGTAGCGCACGACCGCAGGCTTGTCGAAACCGTACTGTTTGCGCAGCTCTTCGATTTCCTGAAGGTTGGCGTTTTCGCCCTGCGCCCGCAGCTCGGCGATCTGGCTCTCGAAGAAGTCGCCCGGCGGCAGCTCGATGATCGTGAAAACCAGTGCTGAAATGACGAAGAGCGTCGGCACCATCGCTGCAATGCGCCACAGGATGTATCTCAGCATGGATCAGGCCTCCTTGAACCAGAAGGTGTCAGGCATGTAGATGCCAAGGAAGCAGGTCGGATCGAAGCCATAGAGCGCGCGGTCCGGCACGTTCTGAAGCTTTGCCGAGTGCAATATCGGCTGCAGCGTGCTGTTGATCAAACCGATCGAGAACACTTGCTGGGTATAGAGCGACAACATCTGATGCCAAATCGCCTCGCGCTCCTCGAACCGTGCGGTCAGGCCCCATTGGTTGAGCAGGTCAACCAGCTGCTTTGCCTCCGGCAGATCCGGTGCCGCGCCTTCCTGGCCGGCCGACAGGTAGTGCATGCCCCAGAGCGGCCATTGCAGCTGATCGTCGAACGTTGGCGCCAGTTGGTTCGGCACCATGTCAGCGGTCGCGACCCCGTTGTCGATCCCGAACCAGATGGACATCATGATCGTACCGCCCATCGCCCGGTTGCGGAACACGTCGCGCTGCGAGGTCCTCACATAGAGCGCGAGGCCAACCTGGCGCCAATGGTCGCGCACAAGCTCGAGCACATCGGTATCAAGCGTGCTCTCACCGGCAGTTTCGACCGTGATTTCAGCACGGCGCCCGTCCGGCAGGAAACGGATGCCATCGCTATCGCGCTTGGACAAGCCCAGCTCATCGAATAGGCGGTTCGCCTCATCCGGGTCGTGGTTGATGAAAGCATCGGCATATTCGGATTTGTAGAGCGGGCTCTCTGGCAGCACGGTATCGGCGCTCGCCTTTCCAAGACCGTAAAACGCGACCATGTTGATCTCGTGCCGATCGACGGCAAGAGAAAGCCCGCGGCGGAACCGGACATCCCGGAACAGATCTCGCCACACCTCGTCCGCACAATTGAGGTTCGGCAGCAGGGCCACGCGCGAACCGCGGATCTGTTTCCACAGGTTGACCTTCACCGGGAACCGCTTTTCGGCATCCTTCAGGAAGGTGTAGTCGTTGAAGTCGACGCCTGTGGACTGGAGGTCGGATTCACCTGCTCCCGCCTTGGCTGCAATGATCGACGACGAACTGACATTGAGCACGAAGCGATCGACATACGGAAGCTGGAGACCGTTCTCATCGATGCGGTGGAAAAACGGGTTGCGAACGAACACGAACTGATCGGCCGGCGGGGCGGTCGTGTTCAGCCATGGATCGAGGGTCGGAAGCTCCGGATTTTCGGGGCGCGAAGCGCGCGACATCTTGATGTGCAGGTCGGCCCACTTCTTGACCCGGTTCTCCTTCATCAACGCCGACAGGCGAAAATCATCCTGATACTTCTTGTGGAACTGCTTGAGGTAGTGACCGGGACCATAGATCACCAGCGGCAGGGGACCCGCAAGCGCCGGCATGAAGTTTGGATTGGGCTTGTCCCAGCTGTAGCGCACGGTCAGCGGATCGAGCATTTCGAAGCGCGGCAGGTCGCCATGCGGCCTGAGCTCCAGCGCACCGCCGCCTGGCGTCAGCGCCTTGTCGAGAATGACGTCTTCCCACCAGTACCTGAAATCATCCGCCGTAAATGGTGCGCCGTCCGACCAGCGATGCCCCTCGCGAAGATGGAAGGTAAAGACGGTATCGTTCTCCGACGTAAAGCCCATCACGATATCAGGCTGGAGCTGCAGACGGGTATCGTAGCCGACCAGGCGCGAATAGCCGTTAACGGTCATGTACCGAATGTCTTTCGCGCTACCGATGATCGTGCGCACGGTGCCACCATAGACGCCGGGCTCGCGCCCCATGTTCTTCATGTTGACGATGCGCGGATGCGTCGGAAGGCGATCGACCATGGCCGGGATACGGCCAGCGCGCAGCCAATCGGTCAGGAATTCGGGCTCTATGTCGCGGTCGCGATCGCCGTTCGCTCCGGCGATCGATGGCGCCAATACTGAACCCACAAGGCCGCCCAAAAAAGTGCGCCGACTTACCATGCCCGTAGCTCCTTGGTATCCGCACCCTTGCGGGCGCGGACGAAATGACCGTTGCCGAGATCGGCATAGTCGAGCTCCGATGCGTCGTCGTGTTCGGCGGTAAAGGTTATGCCCCAGTTCTGCTTGTCGGCAGCGCCGTTCTTTCGCAGCGCCTCGAAATCGAGCGGTCGGTCGAGATCCGGGAACGGCACGGCCGCCAACAATGACTTGGTGTAGGGATGCACCGGATCGCGCAGAATGATCTCGCGCGGAGCGATCTCCACGATGCGGCCCTTGCACATGACGGCGATACGGTCCGCCATATAATCGACAACCGCCAGATTGTGGGAGATGAACAGATAGGTCAGCCCAAGTTCTTGCTGCAAATCCTTGAGAAGGTTGAGGATCTGAGCCTGGACGGAAACATCGAGCGCCGAAACAGGCTCATCCAGAATGATCAGCTTGGGTCCCAATGCCAGCGCCCGTGCGATGCCGATGCGCTGGCGCTGGCCGCCCGAGAAGCTGTGGGGGTATCGGTTCAGGTGGCGACGATCGAGGCCGATCGCTCCCATCAGTGCCTCGACCTTCTTCTTGCGATCCGCGCTGTTGCCGCGATCGTGAATTTCCAAAGGCTCGCTCAAAATGTTGCGAACCGTCATGCGCGGGGAAAGCGAAGACACCGGATCCTGGAACACCATCTGGATCTTGGTGCGCAGCTCCTGCAATTCGTCGCCGCTCGCAGACAGGACGTCAATCACATCCTTGCCATCGTTGAACACGACCGAGCCGCTATCCGGCGTGATTGCGCGCATCAGGATCTTGCTGACGGTCGTCTTGCCGCAACCGGATTCCCCGACCAGCCCGAGGCATTCCCCGCGACGGATATCGAAGCTGACATCATCGACAGCCCGGAACGCAACCGTTTCACGGCTGCCGAACAGGCCGCGATTGCGGCTCTTGAAGGTCTTCGTCAGGTTCTTGACCGACAAAAGCACCGGCGGACCTTCGACCTCGACCTTCTTCTTGCCGATCAGGGATTCCAGATTGACGGGCACATCACGCAACGCCTTCAGCCGCTCGCCCGCCCTCATGTCGAAATGCGGCACTGCTGCCATCAGGGCCTTGAGATACGGGTGCTGCGGGTTGCGGAAGATCGATTCCACCGGCCCGGCTTCCAGAATCTCGCCGTGATAGATCACCACGACCTCGTCGGCCATGTTCGCCACGACACCCAGATCATGGGTGATCAGCAACATCGCCATGCCGAGCTTATGTTGCAGATCACGCAGCAGTTCGAGGATCTGCGCCTGGATCGTCACGTCGAGAGCCGTTGTCGGCTCATCGGCAATCAGGAGCGCGGGGTTGCAGATCAGCGCCATCGCGATCATCGCACGCTGGCGCATGCCGCCAGAGAGTTCGAAGGGATACATGTCGAAAGTACGCTTCGGGTTGGGAAAGCCCACGAGACCCAGCATTTCCTCGGTCTTTTCCCGCGCCTGCTTCTTGTCGGCATCGGTGTGGATGAGAAGCGCTTCGCTGATCTGGTTGCCGACCGTGTGCAGCGGCGACAAGGATGTCATCGGCTCCTGGAAGATCGTCGCCATGCGACGCCCGCGCAGATCGCGCATTTCCGCGCTGTCTCGGGAGAACTGCAAAAGGTCTGTCGTCTTGCCGTCCAGCGGGTCGGTAAACAGGATGCGCCCCTCCGCCCGCGCGGGCGTCGGCAAGATCCCCATGATGCCCTGGCTGATGACGGACTTGCCCGAACCGGACTCCCCGACGAGGGCCGTCACCTTGCCCGGCAGAATGCGCAAATTGGCGTTCTTTACGGCGCGCAGACGGTCGCCGAAAATCGAGAAGGAAATGTCGAGATTTTCAATGCGCAACAGATCGGAGGCGGGCGCCATACCAATGAAATTCCCCAGTTTTTCTTCGTTCCCGTTGAGGGCACACTAGCGTACCGCAAACGGGGTGTCCAGTTGATGACACACACGCAAAAAACCAGGCAACGCCCCACCCCGGCAAGGGGGTAGGGCGGGCCATTCCAATGGGGTTTGTACCGCCTACATGAGCTTCTCTGCCATCGGCGCCTTGGCCTGTTTGCGAGCGTCGCGATGGAGAAGAATAACCTGCTCTGCCTCCGAAAGACCGCTTGGCGCCACCTCGTCGAAGCCATCCTCAAGCTGCACCAGAGGCGCTGGCGCGCGTGGCTGCAGCACCGTCACTTTCTGACGCACGCCGCGCAGCTTTTCCTCGCCAAGGGTCGTCCACTCGCCGCCGCAATAGCCGGCAAATGCCTGACTTGCCACAACCTCACGCGAATACTTCTTGGTCAGCGACTGCAACCGCTGGACTTCATTAACCGCAGAACCGAATGCCGAAAATGTCAGGCGGTCCTTCAGGCCGACATTCCCGAACATCACATTGCCGACATGCAGGCCGATACCGTAGGAGATCTTGCTGAGCCCCTTGTCCTGCCGTTCCCTGTTGAGTTCCGCCACGTGTGTCTGCGCGACATGCACAGCCGAAAGCGCGGCCTGACAGGCGATGGAGGAGGGGTCCTTGTGGCGACCGCACGGGTAAACAGCCAAAAAACCATCGCCGATGAAGCTCAGGATCTCGCCGCCATTGCGGTTGAAGGGGGCCGCGATGGCATCGAAGAACTGGTTCAGCGTATCGATATAGGTCTGTCGGCCTTCCTTCTCCGCATACATGGTCGACTGGCGCATGTCTCCCATCACAAGTGCCGCACGGATCGTTTCACCGTCTCCACGACGGATCTGACCGTTGAGAACGCGCTTTCCGGCATCGCCACCGAGATAGGTCGTCAGCATATTGTTGGCGAGCTTGCCGAGGACAGCCATCTTCGCGGCAACAGCCAGATGGTTCTGCATGCGCAGCAACGCATCGATCATGTCGTCGGAGAAGCCGGAATAGCTGTCGGTCGACCAGGACCCCATCATCCCCTGCACGGAACCGTCGCCGAACGGCTGCACAAAGGCGAGGTAGTCGGTGATCTTCTCCTCGCGCAAATCCTGAAACACCGGAAATTCCGCGGGACCATCGGCCGGAATACGGCGGCGGATGTGCTGGAGATTGTTGTCCAGCAGATAGTAGTAGGGGCTTTGCAGAAACCGGTCCGGCTTCTGTCCCGCCGCATGCCGGTATCCTTCGATCGTCACCCCGCTTGCCCGTCGCCAGGTGAAGCTGAGCGCATCGTAGAGCGGATGCAGCATGGAAAAGGTGAGATGCACCCGCGCGATCGGCAGACCGGCGGCGGCTATGCGTTCGCAGAAACCGCGAACGATACTTTCAAGGTCGTCGCCGGCCAGCGAAGAATTCGTCAGCCATTCAGCAACCCGATCCAGCAAAATCGATGAAACACGGAGGTCGATCGCGCCCATTCTCGGTAATATCCTCATAAGGCACGCCACCCCCTCAAAGAGTCGACAGGCCGTCATGCAGCATGGTCATGCGCAAGGCGGACAATCAGGATGGACGAGCGGTATTATTGTGTCAACAATCTGCCGGGGGAGGCAGCGGCACCTGTCAAACCCTTGATATTCCGGGCTGGATAGGAGTCCTTTCTGGTGGTTTGTTATCCAACGTAAATAGGCATGGCACGAACGCCAGACAATGGCTCTTGCATATTTTCTGGCCTCCGAATGGCATCTCTTTAGGCATCCGAGCCATTTTCGCCACACCACGCAACGCCGGGAGAGGCTGCTCGAAGCTGTGATCGCCCACACAATCTCTTGCGGGTTTCATTCGCGCAGAACTTCCATTAGACCGTAAGCCGATCTTCCGGAATCCAGATGAGACCCTGCCTTGGCCAGCTCCCCTACCTTCGACGCACTTCTCTCCAAGATCGAGGCCCGCAGCGCGCGCGCCGGCATTATCGGCCTCGGCTATGTCGGCCTGCCGCTCGCCATGGCCATTGCCCGCAGCGGCTTCCCGGTGACAGGTTTCGACATCGATCCGGGGAAAATCGTCTCCATCGAAGCGCGCCGCTCGTACATCGACGCGGTGACCAGCCATGACCTTGCCGCCCAAATCGACGACGGGCGTTTTTCTGCCACCACGGAGTTTGCCGCGCTGAAGGACTGCGACGTCATTGTCATCTGCGTTCCGACGCCGCTTACAAAGCATCGCGACCCCGACCTCTCTTTCGTCGAGGCAACGTCGCACGCCATTGCCGCACATCTGCGCGCCGGCCAGCTTATTGTCCTTGAATCAACCACCTATCCAGGCACCACCGACGACATCGTCAAAGTCATTCTCGAGAAGACCGGCCTCAAATCAGGCAAGGACTTCTTCGTCGGCTTTTCACCGGAACGGGAAGACCCCGGCAATCAGCATTTTCACACGGCAACCATCCCCAAGGTCGTCGCCGGTGACGGTGCCGAGGCCCTGGCGTTGATGACGAGCTTCTACGGCGCGGCCGTAAAGACCGTCGTTCCGGTGTCTTCGAATGCCACGGCCGAGGCCGTGAAGCTCACCGAAAACATCTTTCGCTCGGTAAATATCGCGCTCGTCAATGAGCTGAAGACCGTCTATGCCGCCATGGGCATCGACGTCTGGGAAGTGATCGACGCCGCCAAGACAAAGCCGTTCGGCTACATGCCGTTCTATCCGGGACCGGGCCTCGGCGGACACTGCATCCCGATCGATCCGTTCTACCTGACCTGGAAGTCGCGCGAATACGAATTGCCCACCCGCTTCATCGAACTCGCCGGCGAGATCAACTCCGCCATGCCGCGCTACGTGGTCGGGAAGCTTGCCGAGGCGCTCGACATCCGCGCCGGCAAGGCGCTCAGCCGCTCGCGGGTGCTCGTTCTCGGCCTTGCCTACAAGAAGAACGTCGCCGACATCCGCGAAAGCCCTTCGCTCCGTTTGATCGAACTGATCGAAGAGCGCGGCGGCAAGGCGGATTACCATGATCCCCACGTCGCGGAGATCCCGCCAACCCGCGAGTACCAGGCTTTGAAGGGCCGCAAGTCGGTCAGCCTTGAAAACCTCGCCGACTACGACGTCGTGCTTATCGCCACCGACCACGATGGGATCGACTACGGCGCACTCGCCAAGAACGCGCCTCTTATCATCGATACCCGCAACGTCTTCGCGCGGCAGGGCCTTCAAGGCGATCACATCGTCAAGGCGTGACCTCCACGCCCGACAATTGCTTGCCCGTGATCTGGCTGGCGGCGACGGCGTAACCGCCGCTGGCGCCGTCGATGAAGTGCATGTGATCGCGCGATAGCGGCGTTGGGACGAAGCACGTCATCAGCGCCGAGCTTTGACGATGGAGACCGTAGCGAGCGATCCCCTTGTCCTGCGCCTCTTGAAGCAGCGCCTGGATCCGCGTGAGATGATCGCGGTCGACATCGATGGTCATCTTCAAGCCGTCGTCGAACTTGCGAAAGTCCGAATTCTCCGAGACATCCCGCCGGTATCGCCGGGCATCGAAACTACCAAGCTTGATCCCCAGCGTGTGGAGCGTGACCGTCAACGCGATCTGCAGCATGATTGAAAATCTCTGCCTCCAGCGCCGCCCGTCCTTGGCAGTTGCCCGCGCCTCGCGATTGATGCCGTGAAGAGAAAAGCCAAGCGCCGGTCCATCGACGGGAACAGGGTGAGCACCGCGATTCTGCTCTGCCGAGATCGCCACGATCTGTCCGACGAGGTCGCGGAACTCGGCGCCGGAGCCTCCCTTGCCAGGCACCGCGATGATCGACACGATCTCGCCGTTCTGCGCCTGAATGGGATCCCACCGGCAGGAAAGGCCGCTGAGGTCAGGGCGCGTTCCGGCGGGTGCACGTTCCACGCCGTAGCGTCCAAGTTTCATCTGGCGTTCGGCCCAGCTGGTCCCGCCGCCGGCAAACATTGCGTAGGTAACGAACGGGCTGGCCGCATAGCGTGCGACGCGGACATCAAGACCCTCGTTCCTGATGTCCCCGAGCGGCACGACGGCGATCCGCAACGTCAGCCCCAGATCTTCTTCCACCCACCGCTGCGCCGCTGCGAGCGCCTGGCGGGCCGTTGCCTCCAACGAACTCGGCAGCGCGACCAATGCGCCATCGCCACCAAAGACAAAGGGGTAGTCCTCCTTGCCGACCGCGTTCAGCACCGCGGAGATGACACTGGCGCCGGCCATGTTCACGTCCTTGTAGCGCCCGTCCATGATCGCCTGCGTCGATCCGACAATGTCGGCGAGCGCGAGGATCCAGCCCTCGGGCAGCGGACGATAGTTGCCGGTGTCCGCAACACCCTCGAAATCAGTGAACACCGGCACGCCGGCAAAGAATCTGTCGTTCGAAATATCGTTCATATGAAGAAGCCTAGCACAGACCCATGTCGCCGCCGCAAGGGCATTTTGCATTTACGGCAATCGACTTTCCAAGGTTTGGTGTGATAGCACCGACGTCGAAAACAAAGAACGGACAAGGACATAAATGAGCCGCCTCGACAGCTTCATTCGCCGCCTGACGGCTCAGCGCGATATTCTCAATTCGATCTTCGACCTGGTGAGAGAAACCGAGGGACCCGTCCTCGAATTCGGCCTCGGCAACGGCCGGACCTACGATCATCTGCGCGAGCATCTGTCCGATCGACGCATCATCGCGTTCGATCGCGAGGTCCGCTCCTATTCCGCGTCGACGCCGCCACAGGCGGATATGGTTACCGGCGACATTCGCGAGACCGGCCAGGCCTATCTCGGGATCGGCGCCTCGCTCGCGCATGCTGACATCGGCACCGGACATGACGATATCGACGCCATCACGTTGACCTGGCTGCCGCAACTGATGGCGGGCGTTCTAGCCACGAACGGGATCGCCGTCAGCGGCCTGCCGATCGACCGGCCGGATCTCGAGCCTCTGCCGCTGCCGCCCGGCATCAAGGAAGGCCGGTACTACCTTTACCGGAAGACATAATCAGGGAAGAAACAGGACGTCATATTGATCGATGCCGCCCGGCAGATCGATGACCTTCATTTCCTGCTCGTGATCTTCGAAGAAAACCAGGCAATTATCGTAGAATGCTGCGAGATCGCTTATGAAAGCAGCCGTCTGCGCCGGCCCGTAAAAAAGCGGCGTGAACTCCATGTAGAGCGGCACGCGGCGAGACATCAAAGGCAGCATGGAACGGCAGGCAAGCGGCTCGTAGCCTTCGATATCCATCCACACAAGGCCGATATCGGCCGGATCGATGGCAAGTTCCGCAAGGACCTGCGTGACTGGCTTCACAGGCACGCTGATTTTCAAGTCGCTTTTGCTCTGGCGAAATGCGCTGCTCTTGCCGTGGTTGTTCGCATTCAGGAAGAAATCGATCTCGCCCGCGGTCTCGCCGGCCGCGCAGTTGACCAGCGTGACGCGCTCTTCGAGACGGTTCTGGCCTATGTTCGTCTGCAAGAGAGGAAAGTTGCGTGGATCAGGCTCCATGCTCACGATATGCGCATAGGCCCTGGCGAGCGCGAAATACACCGTCTGCGTGCCGATGTTGCCGCCAATCTCGAGGAGCGTGGATGCCTTGCGCATCAAGCCTCGCGCTTCCAGAACCTTCAGCAGACGGTCGACATGGTAGCGTTCGAAATGCCCCTTTCGGAAGACCTTGCGGCCAATGTAATCGCCCGGCGAAAACGTCATCAGATGATCGCCGGCATCCACCGTCATGGAAACGACGCGCGGGCCGATATTTTCGATGAGCAGGCGACGACCGGTTCTGGTGTCGAAGAGGCGGCTTGCAACGGCGTTTCGCATCTTGCGAAGGCGTTTCTGCCAGTATTTGGCGGCAAGCCAGCTGGAGCCGGGCATCAGTTCTTCCCTGTGAACAGTTCCAGCGTCTTGTCTCTCGAAACCACATAGACTTTCAAGGGCAAGGCCCTACCGCGCACGCTGATTTCACGACTTTCGACACCGGTTACATCAGCGCCGGCGCGCAACGCGACCGGTTCGGATATCACAAGCGCAACGTCGAATTCCTTGGCAGCCGTTTCAAGCCGGCTCGCCACGTTGACAGTATCGCCAATGGCGGTCGTGCTGCGGACGCGACCATAACCCAGCGTGCCGACAACAGCGGGACCGGTATGAATGCCGATTGCGATCCTAAGCGGAATGGAGAGTTCGTCCGACAGTTCAGCGCTCAGCTTCTCGATGTCGCGGGCAATCGACGCGGCTGCCGCCAACGCCTGCCGGCACGCTTCCTCGGGCGAATTGCCGATCCCGAACAAGGCCATGGCGCCGTCGCCAATGAACTTGTCGATGCGTCCGCCGGCCTGTTCCACCGCATTGCCGACCAGTGCGAAATACCGGTTCAGCAGGAAGACGATATCGAAGGGAAGACGGGTCTCCGTCAGCGTCGTGAAATTGCGGATATCACAGAACAGGACGGCTATTTCGCGTTCGCGCCCCGGACTGGTTTCCTGGCTGTTGGCGGGAAGAGAGGTCTCGGTGGCCGGAACGAGCAGCGGAACCACCGTGATGTCCTCGATAGGGTGGAGCTGACAGGCAAGACGCACATCGGCGGCGGCATTGATGCGCTTCAGCGTCGACTGCTCCAGCTTGTCGGGCGGTGGCAGGTTCTCGTAGTTGCTGAGAACCTGCACGCGACAGGTCGAGCACTGCCCCTTTCCTCCACACACCGAGTAATGAGGGACGCCGCCAAGCCGGCTAGCCTCAAGCACTGTGAACCCGCGCGGGACTTGGATCAACTCTCCGCTTTGATAGTGGACCGTGATCTGATCGACCCTTTCCTTCCATCGGCGCCGGGTTCGCGCGGCAACGACAATCAGCAGCGCCCCTGAAAACGACCCGTACAATCCGGCGCGGATCATGGCGATCTGCCTCTGGGCCTCGGGGTCGGAGTAGTAGCGCGCGTTGATGTTTTCTTCGTAGCGCCGCCTGTCGACGGTACCTTCATAGGCCGGCTCGGCGATCGTGCGGCCCATTTCGATAAAGCCAAGAATGGCGAGGACCGGAACAAGGATCGCGACCGCCAGCAGGGGTGCTGCGATCTGCGCATACCAGACGCGGTATCGCAGCCAGAAATGCAAGCCAATACAGCCGTGGATCCAGATCACCACAAGTGCCGTGATCTGTCGGACCGCATTTGCCGGCGCCGTAATCCAGAGAAGGCGAACGATCGCCTCGTAGTCATCGCGGAAGTGAAAGAGGGAATGCGCGATCCGGGTCCCGATCACGTGATCGATCAACAGCAGCGGTATCGCAAGACCCAGCACGATCTGGGCCATCTCGGTCTTTGGCATGACCAGACTTCGACGGACATAGATCGAGCGGAGCACCAGACCGATATGTGTGAATATGGCCCCGTAGAGCAGCAACGTGCCGAGCGGGTTTCGCCACAAGGCCATAAACAGCCGCCGACCATCGTCGGCCGCGTCAACGGAGATCAGTCCCAATGCATGGTTGGAAAAATGCAACGTGGCGAAGACGAACATCACCAGACCCGAGCCGAGCCGGGCTCGCCTGATCGAGCGTTCCGAAAAAATGCTGCTGACTGCGAGGGTCGCCATTCAATCCCGTTCTTGAAACCCAAATCACAAATACAATAGAGATGACGCACTTGAGGTGGAATTGCCGCGTTGTCGTGGCAACAGCATTTCACATATTCGTCAGCAGCTTGTAAGGAAGTGCATAATAGCAGAGTTTTTTCCGGCAGGCGCCCTCGTGGGATGTGAACAGACCGTTTCAGCGGGAGCAATGTGGTGCGAATAGCGTTTTACGCTCCGCTGAAGTCGCCGAACCATCCTGTGCCCTCAGGCGACAGGTTGATGGCCCGGTTGCTCATCCGCGCGCTGACATTGGCCGGCCACTCCGTCGAAGTCGTCTCCGAGTTTCGCAATTTCGTACCATCGCCGGAGACAGCACAACAACTGCGCGGCGAAGCAGACGAAGAGCTGAAGCGACTGCGGAAGAAATGGGCCGACATCGACAGGCCGCAGCTTTGGTTCTGTTACCATCCCTACTATAAATCCACGGATCCCTTCGGGCCCGCGATCTGCGCCGAATTCGGCATTCCCTGGATAACGGCCGAAGCCTCCTATTCGCCGAAGCGCGACGGCACCGACTGGGCGCCGTTCCAGCGGCTTGTCGCCGAGCAGGTGGAAGGGGCGGCGGTCAATATCGCCTTCACCCAACGCGATCGATCCGGACTGGAGCAGGCGATCCCGCGGGCGCGCCTCGCAACGCTTGCGCCCTTCATCGATACGACCCCATTTGAGGCGGCAGTCGCGAGACCGGTTCCCACCCGTTTGATCACCGTCGCCATGATGCGCGCCGGCGACAAGATGAAAAGCTATGTCATGCTGGCAGACTCCCTGCGGCTGATCGAACACCGTCCCTGGACATTGGCCATTGCAGGCGATGGTCCGATGCGCGCCGAGGTGGAACAGCTGTTTACTGGCTTCGCACCGGAGCGCATCGAGTGGCTCGGGGAGCGTTCCGCCGATGAGATTGTGGCCGAGTTTGTTGCTTCGGGCATCTATGTCTGGCCGGGGTGCGGTGAGGCCTATGGCCTAGCCTATCTGGAGGCCCAGGCCGCCGGGCTACCGGTTGTGGCGCAACATACGGCAGGCGTGCCCGAAGTCGTCCAGAACGGCGCGACCGGCTATCTGACGCCGGACGGCGATATCGGAGCTTATGCCAACGCGATCGCCACACTGCTCGACGATCCGCTCGAGAGGTCGGAGATGGGGCAGCAGGCGCGCAACTTCGTGCTGGAGCAGCGATCCTTGACAAGGGCGGCCGCAACATTGGACAGCATCTTACGCGCATATGCAGGAGCAACGGCATGACGGACGATCGGATTTGGAGCCCGCTGAGGCACGAGCTCGACCGCTGGCAGGCGGCCAACCGCGTCGCCCGGCTATGGCTTCGCGATGACGACGCCACAGAGCCCACAGAGGCACTGGATAGGCTGTTGGCGCTGACAGGGCGGGCTTCGGTTCCGGTCACGCTTGCTGTCATACCCGCGCCCACCGGTGCGGCGCTCGCAGAAAGGCTGGCGGATGAGAGCCATGTGCTGGTCGCACCACACGGCTGGTCCCACACCAACCATGCCGGACCGGACGAAAAGAAGCAGGAACTCGGCAATAACAGGCCGGCTGGAGCCGTGCTCGGCGAGCTGGGTGAGGGCTTGGACAAGCTGCGGCGGCGTTACGAGAACAAGTTCGTCTCGATGCTGGTGCCGCCATGGAACAGGATCAGCCGACCCCTGATCGCGCAGCTTCCGACGCTCGGCTTCGAAAGCCTGTCCGTGTACGGCAGGGCGAAGCCCGGCGGCCCGATGCCGCTGCTCAACACCCACGTCGACATCATGAACTGGCATGGCACGCGAGGCGGCCTGCCGCACGCCGATCTCGTCCCGGCGCTCGTTGCGGAACTACGCGACCGTTTTGACGGCAACGCCGAACCGATCGGCATTCTGACGCATCATCTGGTCCACGATGGCATCGCCTGGGATTTCCTGGAGCGGCTTGCCAGCGAGACCGCCGGGCATCCGGCAGTCCGATGGAAGACATCGCGGGAGCTGCTGGCAGCCTAGAGCTCGATCACCTGGTTATCGCGCGCGGCAAAGGACTGCGCAAAGGCCGCCTGCGCGTCCTTTTCCATCCCCTCCAGCTGCGCATCCGTGCGCGAGGGCGCGTGATGGAACAGCGCAAACTGCTTTGTGCCGGCCATTTTGGCGAGTTCGATACCGTGCTGCCAGGTCGAATGGCCGAAGCCCTTGAAGCGCTGCATCTCGTCTTCGTTATACGTGCAATCGTAGACGGCGAGATCGGCGTCTTTCATCATCTCCAGCGCCACCGGATCGTAGGTTCCGGGGATATGCTCGATGTCATAGATCAGCGAAACAGAGCGCCCCTCGTATTCGATACGGTAGCCGATCGCCCCGCCCGGATGATTGAGCATGTAGGTCTTGATCTTGATGCTGGGGTGCGGCTCCAGCGTCTGGCCAGCATGAAAATCACGGAAGCTCATCGTCGCCTGGCAGATGTCTGTCTTCACCGGGAACCATGGCGGGCTGATGAACTGTTCGATCATCTCGCGGGTGCTCATCTTGCCGTCGAGGTGGCCAGACCAGATGCGCAGATCGATCGAAGGATAGTAGATCGCCTTGAAGAAGGGCAGGCCGATGATGTGGTCGTAATGGCAGTGGCTGAAGAACAGGTCGACGTCCTTCACCTCGTCATTGAGCATGGCGAGCCCTGCTTCGCGCACGCCGGAACCGGCGTCGAAGATCATGCGATGCTCGCCGCAGCGAATTTCGATGCAGGAGGTGTTGCCGCCATAGCGATCGAATTCAGGGCCGGAAACCGGAATGCTGCCGCGAACGCCCCAGAATTTAACTTGAAAGAGATCTTTACTCATAGCGTTTTCAAAATGGCCGACCGTACCGCGTTGTCGCAATCACTGTTCGAGCCAGAAGCGAAGCGTGGTATTCCATGAGCCGCATGTATCCTTGGTACCTCATCCACCGGCTATCAGGAGAAACCGTAGATTTTCCTAAGCAACCGGTTTTTGTACCAGAAAGCAACCGGTTATGGTTGGAATTCCGTAAAGAGGCTGCAGTCACGACGAAACGGGAGCGGCAAATCCCGTGTTTCGTCCTCAATACATGGTCATTCACGCTCTAGAATACAATTGCGTCGAAATTCGCCGAAAGTATCAGATGGCAGACGCGCGGCTGCATTGCCGCGCGATCGCCTCAGTGTAGGCCGCCGACGCCAAGCAAGCGCTCGACGGCATCGTGGTCATCCGAGAGCGCCTTCGGCGTCCCGCTCCAGGCAAGACGTCCACGCTCCAAGACAATGACGTGGTCGGCAAAATCCAGCGCGCTTTGAATACGCTGCTCGACCAGCAGGATCGTCATGTCGCCGGTCTTCGCCAGCTCAGCGAAGGCGCTCATCAGCTCCTCGCAGATGACAGGCGCGAGCCCTTCCAGAGGCTCGTCGAGCAAGAGGACCGTCGGGCGTCCGAGAATAGTGCGCGCCGTCGACAGCATCTGCTGTTCGCCACCGGAAAGCTGATTGCCAAGGTTACGGCGGCGTTCCTTCAGACGCGGAAACATCGAATAGGCTTCCTCGAGAGCGCTCTTGGGCCGACCCTTCAGGCCCACGAACAGGTTTTCCTCGACGGTCAGCGTCGGAAAGATGCAGCGTGCCTGCGGAACGTAGCCCAGCCCCTGATGCGCCCGCGATGCGCTTGGCATCGACGATACGTCCGCGCTTCCGAGGCGAATAGTCCCGTCGTAGCGCTTGGTCTGTCCGGCAAGGGTTGCAAGAAGCGTCGTCTTGCCCATGCCGTTACGTCCGAGCACGGCAAGCCGCGCACCGGCAGGGACGGAAAACGAAACGCCTTCGAGAACCCGGGTGGGGCCGTATCCTGCGGAGAGGTTTTCGACTTCAAGCGGCGTGGCTGGCATTAGCATAGCTCCCGAGATAGGCCTCGCGCACGCGGGCATCCTTTGTGACATCGGCGGGCAAACCGTCGAAGATGATGGTGCCTGCCGCCAGCACCACGACGCGCGTGGCGAAGCGGAAAACGAGATCCATGTCGTGCTCGATCATCAGAACCGCCAGATCGGAAGGCAGGTCCGCGAGCGCCTTTTCGATGCGCCCCGTGTCGCTCTGCGGCACGCCGGCGGCCGGCTCGTCGAGCAGCAGCACCTTGGGCTTCAGCGCCATGGCGACGGCGATTTCGAGAAGACGCTGCTGGCCGTAGGCGATCTCGTTGACCTTGCGATGCATGAGTTCGCCGAGGCCCAGCGTTCCAAGCAGTCCTGATACCTCGGCCATGACATCGGGCATGGCGAGGAAATTGCCGAACATACGGCCGGTGCGGCCTTCACGCTGAAGGATGGCGAGCCCGACATGCTCGGCCGGCGTCATGTCATGGAACAGCCGCGTGACCTGGAAGGACCGGACCAGCCCGCGCTTCACACGGCCGTTCGCGCCGATCTTCGTGACGGTCTCGCCGCCCAGCCGGACATCACCGGAATCGGGAGCCAGATTGCCGGTCACGAGGTTGACGAAGGTTGTCTTGCCGGCCCCGTTCGGACCGATCAGCGCGACCCGATCACCAGGCGCCATAGACAACGACACATCGTTGGTCACCGCCAGGCCGCCAAAGTTCTTTCTGAGATTGATGACTTCGAAGACGGCGCTCATTTGCCTGCACCCTTCCTGCGGTTCAAGAGATCGACCGCGGTGCCGTAAAGGCCCTTCGGCGCGAAGAGGACGACGACGATCAGCAGCGCGCCAACCATGGTCAGCCAATGGAACGGATTGGCCGCCGACACATAGTCTTCGAAGAGCATGAAGACGACCGTGCCAGACAGCGCGCCGAACAGGGAACCGGTGCCCCCGAGCACGAGCATGACCAGCGATTCCGCGGACATAGTGAAGGAGAGGCTGTCTAGGCCGACCACCTGTGTGGTGATCGCGTTGAGCGCGCCACCAATGCCGGCGACGGCACCTGAAATGACATACATCTTGATCAGGGCAGCTTTCGGCGATGCTCCGAGCGCCTTGATACGGACCGGGTCTTCCTTGATGCCGCGACACAGCATGCCGAACGGCGAGCGAACGAGAAAGCGCAGGGCAACGAAAACGACCACAAGCAACACGACACCAAAGACATAGGCGGTGTGGCCATAGAGGTCGAACTCGAACACGCCGAAAATCGGATCGGAGGAAATTCCCGAAAGGCCGTCGCTGCCACCCGTCCAGCTCGACGCCTTGTTGGCGAACTCGTGGAAAAGATTGATCAACGCGATCGAAAGGACGAGCTGCGGCAGGCCGTGACCGCGCAGAATGATGGCACCGCTGATCAGCCCAGCGACCGCACCGCCCGCGATACCGGCAAGCGTCATCAGCAACGGATCGTTGATGCCGTAGTGAGCCGAGACGATACCGGCGGCATAGGCGCCGGAGCCGAACAGTGCGGCATGGCCGAGCGTTGCCACGCCGCAATAACCGGTCACGAGGTCGAGCGAGAGCACGAACAGCGCAACGGCGATGATGCGGGTGAGGAGCGCCAGATTGTCGGGAAACAGGAGATAGCCGACGACGGCAACCAGAAGAATGGCGGCAACGCCGGCAATATCGCGACCGAAGGTCCGCGACGGCCGTACAGCACCTGATTTAACAAGGTCGGTGTTCAAGACGTGAGACATCCTATTTCGTCCTTCCTGCGAGACCGCGTGGGAAAACGCAGATGATGGCGATGACCGCGAGGTAGAAGAAGAACTCGCCGAATTCCGGCATCAGGTAACGCCCTGTCGTGTCGATACCGCCAAGCACAAGACAGGCAATCAATGCGCCCGGGATAGAGCCCGCCCCGCCAACCGAGACGACAACAAGGAAGGTCACCATGTAGCGCAGGGCGTAGTAAGGCTCGACCGGCAGCAACTCCGCGCCGACGACGCCGCCAAAAGCGGCAAGTCCGACGGCGACCGCGAAGCTCAGCGCGTAAATGATCTGGGTACGCACACCCAGCGCCGCGGCCATTGCGGCGTTGTCGACAGAGGCACGCAGCTTCACGCCGAAACTGGTGCGCTCGATCGCGTACCAGAGCCCGCCCGCCACAGCCAGGCCGCAAAGAATGGCAAAGAGCCGATGCACGGGGATCGTGCGGAAACCAAGATCCGCAGAGCCCTGCAGACCTGTCGGGAGGGGGATGGTCTTCAAGGTCGGACCGAAGACGTAGTTGGCGATCCCGATGATGCAGAAGGTAATGCCGATCGTCATCAGCACCTGCGTCAGTTCCGGCGCGCCGTAGATCCTGCGGTAAAGGAAGCGTTCGATCGGCACGGCAATGATGACTGTGCCGACGACGGCGGCAAGGACACCCAGGCCATAGCCCAGCCCAAGATCACGAACCGCATAAGATGCAATGTAGCCGCCGATCATCGCGAAGGCGCCATGGGCGAGGTTGACCACCCGCATCAATCCCATCGTGATCGACAGGCCGATTGAAATCACGAACAGCACCATGCCGTAGGCAAGCGCATCGACTGCTATGCTGAATATTGTTTGCATGACTGGATTCCGCTTACCGTTTCTCAGTTCGGGCGTTGTTTGATGCTTCAACCAGAAGCATCGGATGGATACTAGCCGGCTCTCCCCGCCCGAAAGAGGAGCGTGGGCCAAACTCCAGCGCCGTTGGATTGATGTATCCAATCGTCGTCGATCCCTGCATTTGCGGCGCAACCCGGCGGTTATGCTGTCGTATGGGCAAAGCCCGGCTGCCGCGTCATTTGGAGATCATATCATTCAAGTTTGCTGCGAGCCTCTTGCGATCATTGGGATGCGGTTCGCGGGGCCTTCCCTAAGGTGACCGCTACCGGCATTCGCCAAGCCGCCGCGTCCGTCCTCTCGCCGAGAGGCGTGCTCTGGCTATCCTTGCTCCGGGCGCCAGTCGGCACGGAGCAAGGAATGGCCACGCTTTGGTTACTTGGCAGCTGCCAGACCCGGATCGCCCTGCTTTTCGAAAGTCTGGACTTCCTTGTTGTAGTAGGTGCCGTCATCGGCCTTTGCGACTTCGCGCAGATAGATGTTCTGCGTGATGTGGCGTGTTTCCGGATCGATGGAGACCGGGCCGCGCGGGCTGGTCCAGGAGAGACCCTTGACGGCATCGACTGCCTTTGCCGCATCCTGCTTGCCGCCGGTCGCTTCGATCATCTTGTAGATGACATGCATGCCGTCATAGGCGCCGACCGCAGGGAAGGACAGCTCGGCCTTGTTGCCAATGGCCTTGGATGCAGCCTCGACGAATGCCTTGTTCTCCGGCGAGTCGTGCGACACCGAGTAGTGGAACGTCGTCTGGATACCCAGCGCCGCGTCACCGAGTGCCGGAAGGTCCGGTTCCTGGGTAAAGTCACCGGGACCGAAGAACTTGATGCCGGCCGCCTTCAGGCCATTCTCGTTGTAGGCCTTGACGAAGCCGAGGGTCGTCGGGCCGGACGGCAGGAAGGCGAAGACGCCCTGTGCGCCGGAATCCTTGATGCGCTGCATGATCGGGCTGAAATCATTGGTCGAAAGCGGCATACGGATCGCTTCGACGATCTGTCCGCCTTCCTTTTCGAAGCCGGCTTTGAATGCGTTTTCAGCGTCAACACCCGGGCCGTAGTCACTGACGACGGAGATGACCTTGGCAACGCCGGCGTCATGCGCGACCTTGGCGATCGGCGTCGATGTCTGCCATGTCGTGAACGACGTGCGCACGACGAGCGGGCTCTTCGTCACGATGGCGGATGTCGCTGCATTCATGATCACGAGCGGCGTGTTCGCCTGCTTGAGGATTGGCGTCACCGCCATCGCGTCCGGCGTGAAATAGAAGCCGGCGAGATACTGCACCTTTTCCTTGACGACCAGTTCCTGCGCCAGGGCCTTCGACTGCGCCGGGTCGGCAGCAGGAAGATCGCGATAGATAACCTCGACCGTGTTGTCGCCGACCTTGTCGCCGTTAAGCGCCATGTAGGCATCGATGCCGGCCTTGAAATTCTTGCCCTGCAGCGCGAACGGACCGGAGAATGGCCCGACGACCCCGACCTTGATCGTGTCGGCATAGGCTGCCGTGCTCATGACAACAGCCGCAACGGCGGCGAGAACAGTCCGTTTCATAATTCCTCCCAGAGACATGGCGCACTCCTACACCAAGGTTAGCACGCAGCTAGAACCATCAGGATAATGTCTTATCCAAAACGGTAATGTAAAATGAAATAACAGCCGACATACATATCGCTTTGGTTATTGTTTCCGGCCAATACGACGGATGTTGGCTGCGAGTTCCTGCGCAAGGCGGAGCGAGGCCGCCGTTGCCATAACCATTTGCGGCAGAATGAGCCATTCCAGCGTCCATGCCGCGCCGGAACGCTCCTGCTCATGCACCAGCGACTGATGGATGCCGGCAAGCTGCGTCGCGTTGAAGCGCGCAAGTGCCACAAGGGCTTCCGCAGCCACGGGATTTTGCTTGTGCGCCATGGCCGACGAGCCGCCGCCGCCCGCAAGCTCGATCTCCTCCCCGGCTTGTGCGAGCAGTGCAATATCCTGCCCGAATTTGCCGAGGCTTCCCGATATCAGCGACAAGAGATTGGCGAAGTCGGCAACGGGCTCGCGCTGGCTCTGCCATTGCTGTTCGTCGGCGAGGCCCAGTTCCTGCGCGAGACCGGCGCGGACCTCGTCCGCCTTGTCTCCCAGCTTTTCCAGTGTCCCCGCCGCGCCACCGAACTGCAGCGGAAAGCGCTGTTCCCTCAGCCTGTCGATATAGGCCTGCAGAGGCGCACTCCAGGCACGCAGACGATCGGAAACGGTGATCGGAATGGCGGCTTGCATGCGTGTGCGCCCCATCAACGCGCCCGTGCCGAACGAGTGATCGAGCTGATCGAAAAGATCGACGACGACCGATAGACGCGTCGAAAAGACAAGCGCCACGGCTTTCAGTCGCAGCATCAGGCTGGTGTCGATGACGTCCTGGCTGGTCGCGCCGACGTGGACCGATTTTGCAAAGTCGCCGCCGACGGCATCCCGTAACTGCCTGACAAGGTCGGCAACGACAACGCCGTCACGAGCCGTCGCGGTCCTGAGCGAGAGAATATCGGGAGCAAACTCGCCGCAGATGGCACTGATGCGCTCGGCAGCTTCGGCGGGGACCACGCCGTGGGTCGCTTCGGCCTTGGCAAGCCCGACCTCAAACGCCAGCATCGCACGGACGTCGGCCTCCACGGAGAAGTACGCGCCGACCTCGCTATCCCCGAGCAGGCCGGACAGGAAGGGGTGGTCGAAGGCCGATGTCGTCATGCAATCCGGTTCCATCTCCCCATTGCGGGCCGGGCCGCTGCCATCCCATTCGAGACGGCGCGAACCGGAGAGTTCCCCTTTCCCTCGGGGAGAGGGTAGGAGAGGGGAACCGCTTCACAATTCAGGCTTAACCGAACGCGCTTCAGATATCCAGAAACACCGTTTCGCCATCGCCCTGCAGGCGAATGTCGAACGTATATGTCGACCCTTCGCGCGACGCGATCATCGTGGCCACACGCTCCCGGTGTTCGACGCGCAGGAGGAGCGGATCGGCCGCATTCGCCTCGGTCTCCTCGGGGAAATACATGCGGGTGTGAAGCCCGATGTTGATGCCGCGCGCGACGATCCACACTGTGATATGCGGCGCCATCTTGCGGCCGTCTTTGAACGGAACCTGGCCGGGCTTGACGGTTTCAAACGTGAAGACGCCGTCTTCCGCGCGAGTCGCGCAACGACCCCAGCCGGTGAAATTGGGATCGGCCGTGCCGCGCATTTCCGAGGGGCTGTTGTAGAGGCCCGCACTGTCGGCCTGCCAGATCTCGAGAACGGCATCGCGCACAAAGGCACCGGCGCCATCGAAAACCCGTCCCGTTACCGTAATGCGCTCACCAAGCGTCTTGTCGTTGACCATCGCCGTGCCGAGGTCGGCCTCATAGACGCCGTTGATGTCGCAGAAGTTCGGCGTGAGACCGATATGGACATAAGGACCGGCCGTCTGTGACGGCGTTTCCTTGAGGTATCCGAGTTCCTGAACCATCTCAGTTTCCCTCCATCCGGTTTTCGAACATGGTCGAACGGCGGCCACGCAATACGATGTCGAACTTGTAGGCGCGGGCATCCATGGGAATGGTGTTGCCCCAGTCCAGCGGCGCAATCAACTGCCCGATGGCGCGCTTGTCCGGGATCGTGCCGACGATCGGACATTTCCAGATCATCGGATCTCCCTCGAAATACATCTGCGTGATCAGCCGCTGGGCAAAGCCATGGCCGAAGATCGAGAAGTGAATGTGTGCAGGGCGCCAGTCGTTGACACCGTTCGGCCAGGGATAGGCGCCCGGACGGACTGTCCGGAAGGCATACTGGCCATGCTCGTCGGTGATGCACCGTCCGCAGCCGCCGAAATTCGGATCGATCGCCGCGAGGTAGGTTTCCTTCTTGTGGCGATAGCGACCGCCGGCATTGGCCTGCCAGAACTCGACCAGCGCGCCCGGCACGGGCCGTCCGCGCTCGTCCAGCACGCGGCCGTGAACGACGATGCGCTCACCGATCGCGCTTTCGCCGGACTTGGCGAAATTGTGGATGAGGTCATTGTCGAGTTCGCCGATCATCGAGTGGCCGAACACCGGTCCGGTGATCTCCGAAATCGTGCCGTCGAGGGAAAGCAGGGCGCGCTGTGGCGAACGCAGAACGGAAGTCTTGTAGCCCGGCGTGAACGCGGGCGCATGCCACTCGCGGTCACGGGCAAAGAAGGCGCCGGTTTCGGGTTTGCGGTTGGTTAAGTCGGACATCGTCTACCTTTCAGGCCGCCTTGCCGGCGTCCATCTGTTCGAATACCTGCTTGGCGATCTTGATGGCGTGATTGGCGGCAGGCACACCGGCGTAGATCGCCACATGCAGAAGCGCTTCGCAAACGTCGTCGCGGGTCGCACCCGTATTGGCCGTGGCTCGCACGTGCATTGCGACTTCATCGTCCTGGCCAAGGGCAGCGAGAAGCGCAATCGTCACGATCGATCGCTCGCGATGCGTCAGGCCCGGCCGCGACCAGACGTGCCCCCAGGCCGCCTCGGTAATCAACTCCTGAAACGGCTTGTCGAAGGGCGTCGAGCTCGCTTCGGCGCGATCGACATGGGCGTCGCCGAGCACCGAACGACGCGTCGCCATCCCCTGCTTGTAGCGTGCGGAAGGCAGTTGGGGGTCACTCATGGGTTCTTTTCTCCATGCAATGCGAAATCGATGAAAGCGCGGATCACCGCCGTCAGCGCTTCCGGCTGCTCGACGCAGGGGATATGGCCGGCATCGCGGATCACTTCGAAGCGTGCGTTTGGAATAAGCTGCGCGGTCGATTTCATCAGGTCCGGGGGTGTCGAGCCGTCCTGGTCGCCGACAATGCAGATGGTCGGCACCGCAATCTTGCCAGCAGCCTCGGTATAGTCAGCGTCGCGGATGGCAGCGCACGTCGCGACATAGCCTTCGACCGGCTGGCGCACCAGCATGTTGCAGTATCCGGCATAAGCAGTGTTCTCAGGGCGCCGGAACGCGGGTGTGAACCAACGCTCCATGATGGCGTCCACGATACTGCCGATACCGGATTTCTCGATGGTGGCAATGCGCGTGTTCCAACTCTCCGCCGTTCCAATCTTGTGCGCTGTGTCACAAAGGATGAGACCCTGCACGAGATCCGGGCGACGCTGGTAGAGCGCTTGTGCGATCAGGCCGCCGACAGAAAGACCGCAGACAAAAGCTTGCTTGACCGCCAGCAGATCGAGGAGACCCGCAAGATCGGACGCATGATCTTCGATCGAATAGGGCACCTGACCGACATCCGACAGTCCGTGGCCGCGCTTGTCGTACAGGATGATTGCATAATCGCCGGCGAGCCGAACGATGACGTCCCGCCAGATGCGGAAATCCGTGCCCAATGAGTTGGCGAAGACAATGACCGGCTTATCGGCAGGACCGCTGATAAGCTGATAGTGAATCGTGACGTCGTTGATGCGGGCAAACTGCACTAAACTCTCCTCCCTGCGTACGGGTCCTTCATCGCAATTGTATCGCGAACAGGCTGCTGCGCAGATCCAGGGTCAAATTGGATGTTTAATTTGGTTAGGTAAAATGATATTTTGTGCCGTTTCGATAACTCTGGAGTTATGAACCTTCATGATCGACAGCCGTGTGAAGTTTCGCCATCTGCAGACGTTTGTCGAGGTCGCGCGCCAGAAAAGCGTGATGAAGGCAGCAGGGCTGCTGAATGTCAGCCAGCCGGCCGTCACCAAGACGATCCGCGAACTCGAGGAAGTGCTGGGTGTCGACGTCTTCGAGCGTGACGGGCGCGGCATCAAGATCACCCGTTATGGTGAAGTCTTCCTGCGGCACGCCGGCGCGGCGTTGACCGCGCTGCGGCAGGGTCTCGATTCCGTGTCGCAGGAGCGCTTCGGTGAGGCTCCCCCGATTCGCATCGGGGCATTGCCCACCGTGTCGACGAGGATCATGCCACGCGCGATGGAGCTATTTCTCAAGGAAAACACCTGGAGCCGGATCAAGATCGTGACAGGCGAAAACTCGGTCCTGATGGAGCAGTTGCGCGTCGGCGATCTCGACCTCGTCGTTGGCCGCCTCGCGAGCGCGGAAAAGATGGCGGGCTTCTCCTTCGAGCACCTCTATTCCGAACAGGTCGTCTTCGTGGTGCGCGCCGGGCACCCATTGACCAAGACAAAGGGCTCCCTGTTTTCAAATCTTGGCCAGTACACAGTGCTCATGCCGACGCGCGCCTCGATCATTCGCCCCTTCGTCGAAAGCTTCCTGATCGCCAACGGCGTCGCGAGCCTGCCGAACCAGATCGAGACCGTGTCGGATTCCTTTGGACGTGCCTTTGTCCGCGCCAGCGATGCCGTGTGGATCATATCGTCAGGGGTTGTCGCCATGGACGTCGCCGACGGTCTGCTCGCTTTCCTGCCGATCGATACCAGCGAAACCAAGGGTCCGGTCGGCCTGACAATGCGAACCGACGCGATTCCCTCGCTGCCCTTATCGATCCTGATGCAGACGATCCGCGAGGCCGCCGAGGGCGTTTCAGGATAACGGCAGGACACTGATATCGAAATGCAGCTTGATCCGCTCCGGTGCATCCGACGGATGCGGGCCTACCTTGACGAGCATGCCCCCGTTGCGTTCGATGACACGCCTTGAGCCAAGATTGTCCTCGTTGCAGAGTACAGTAATCCTGCTCAATCCCTTTCCTGCCGCGACTGGCAGAAGTTGCCCGAGCGCCATCGTCGCGTAGCCACGCTGCTGTTTCCACGGCACGACCGAGTAACCGACATGCCCCGCCACGTAAGGCGGAAGATCGTCAGTGCCGGGCTGGAAACGCAGTTCGACCGTTCCACAGAAGGTGCCGTCCCAAATCCAGAAGAAGCAGGTCGGCAGGCGAGGCACTGTCCGCCCGTCGGCAAGCGTGACTAGGTCGTCCGTCCGGATCAATTCATCGAAGAAGCCCCGGCGATCGCGCCGGAGTTCGGCGAGCAGCATAGCCGCAAACGCTTCGTCGGTTCGGCGCGGATCCGGCGACCAGCCACAGCCGAGCGCGGCTTCATACGCCGGCAACTTACCGAACTCCGGACTTATCAGTTCCACGTTCACAGTTGGCTCCGCACCCGGATCAGGCAAAACGTTTCTTGAAAAAATACCTGGCAAACGCGCCCGGTCCGCCCTCGAGTTGCCCGAAGACTTCATAGCCAAGCTTTTCGTAGAACGGCTTGGCCTGAAACTCGAATGTGTCGAGCCAGACGCCGAGATAGCCGCGCTGGCGGGCGATCGCTTCCGCTTCGGCCATCAGCCGCGTTCCAAGCCCGGCGCCACGATAGCCTTCCGGCACGACGAGAAATTTGATGAAGGCCCAGCCATATCCATCCATGGCATAAAGGCCGCCGATGACGTCGCCGCCCGCGCGATCGCGGACGAGGACAGCGAAATCGGGCTTGTCTTCGATGTCGCCGATATTGGCCATGTTGTATGCGTCGAGTGCCCTGACAATGGCGTCACGGTCTTCGCGGCTGGGATCGGAGGCGATAACCTCGATCAAGGGTTCTGTGAGTTGTGTCATGGAAGGGATGCTCGCACGATCGCCATTCGATTGAAAGAGATAGAGTTCGACCCGCACAGCGGGTGACGGCAACCCTGTCGCTCGCAGCCGCCTTTTGCTAGAATGCCCCCGCGAACCTTTACAGGGGGGATCGATGGGAAATACGGCCGGACTGCATGGAACCTGGCGAATGATCTCATGGACACGCAAAGCGGTGGCATCCGGTACTGTGACCGATGCCATGGGCCCCGATCCGGTGGGATATCTGTCTTATCAGCCCGACGGACGCATGATGGCGGTGGTGGTCAACCGACATCGCCCGTCATCGAAGGGCCGGCTGCCGACGGATGCAGAAAAGATCGAGCTGTTCGACACAATGCTTGCCTATGCCGGATCCTACACCTTCGAAAACGGCAGGGTCGTCCATCACGTAGACGCCAGCTGGAACCCGGCCTGGGGCGTGACCGATCTGATCCGTCCCTTCTCGATCGACGGCGACAAGCTGGTCATCAGTGGTGCTCCAGGGGTCGATCCGACGACAGGGGAGGAAGTCACCTACCGGATCGAGTTCCGCAAGGTCTGATCCCGGGCGCCATGAGAACGCACGGTCGCGATGGCCGCCTGCGCGCGATGCAAGGTGCCTCCAAAATTGGTCAGGAGCGCCCGGTTGACTGCAAAGATGGGCGCATGCTCCTGCTATCGGCATGATTTTGTGAGCACGCCGTCTCCGCAAGGCGACGGAATTGGTCGGCACAGCCGATAGCATGCAACGGCAACGTCGCGTCGCCAGTGCTTGCGCGTCGGCACGGATTAATCTTGGCGAGGCTTGTCGTGGCATATGGGGCCGATCGCGGGCGAACCGCGCGAAAGACCGGATACTTCATCAGCTTCATGATCCTGGCGATGCTGGCTGGTCTGCCGATTGCCGTCTGGATGGATGTCAGCACCCTTTCGCAAGGCGCGCTGAAACGCCAGGCCGAGGACATGAGCTCGCTGATCACAAGCATCCGCTCCTACTATGCCAGCAATGTCGTCGGACGCATCCTCGCGGCCCACGCCGCCGGAGGTGACGCGGGCACCGTTGTCACGCACGAGTATGCCGACATTCCGGGCGCAATCCCGATTCCTGCCACGCTTTCGCTCGAGCTCGGGGACGTGATCCGCCAGCAGCAGGCCAACATCACCTATCGGTTCCTCTCCGACCTGCCATTCAAGCGACGTCCACCCCATCCTCTCGACCCTTTCGAAACGCAAGCGCTCACTGAACTTCGGCAAGACCCCAAGCAGACGCCAACCGAGATCAGTCGTAGCGGTTTCACCAACACGTTTCGCCTCGTCACCCCCGTCATCATGGGCAAGGCCTGCGTCGCCTGCCACAACACGCATCCGGAGAGCCCGAAAACCGACTGGAAGGTCGGAGATGTGCGCGGAATCCAGGAGGTGATCATCAGCCAGCCGTTTGCCCGCAACGTCTTCGCCTTCAAATACCTGCTGGCCTATTTCGGGTGCATGGCAGCCCTCGGCATCGGCTTCGTCGCCTTCCAGCAACGCCAAACCGCCCTGATCGAGGGCTTCAACCATGAACTGGAATCGACGAACGAGTTCCTGGCAAGCATCTCCATGAAGATCTCGCGCTATCTGTCACCTCAGGTCTACAAGAGCATCTTCAGCGGCCAAAAGGATGTCGTCATCCAGACGGAACGCAAGCGGCTGACGATCTTCTTCTCCGACATCAAGGACTTCACCGCGACGACGGAGCGGCTGCAGCCGGAAGCACTGACGGAGATGCTGAACGAGTACCTCACCGAGATGTCGGCGATCGCGCTCAAGCACGGCGGCACGCTCGACAAGTTCATTGGCGATGCGGTTCTCGTGTTTTTCGGCGATCCGGAGACCAATGGATCCGTCGAAGACGCGAAAGCCTGCCTGCGCATGGCCGTCGACATGCAGCGGCGTCTTGGCGAACTGAAGGAGAAATGGCGCTTGGACGGCACGGAAGAGCCGTTCGTCGTCCGGATGGGCATCAATTCAGGATATTGCAACGTCGGCAATTTCGGCAGCAATGACCGGATGGACTACACGATCATCGGCGCCGAGGCCAATCTGGCCGCGCGCCTGCAGTCCATTGCCGAGGGCGGCAAGATCGTCATCAGCTACGAAACATACGCGCTGGTGAAAGACATCGTCGACGCAACGCCCCTCCCACCGATCACCATGAAGGGCATCCAGCGCGAGATCGTCCCCTATGCCGTCAACGGTCTCCTGGGAGCGGATCGGAACCTTCGTGTGATGAGCGAACATTTCGCCGGCCTCGATCTGCACCTGGATATGGCACAGCTGGACCCGGAGGAACGTGCGCGGGTGCGGGCGGCACTGGCGGAGGCGATTGCGGCGGTCGACGCCGAGACCAAACCGTCCTCCTGACGTCTGGCAAGCGACCAGAAGTCGGGCGAGCGGTGGTGTGACGCATGAACCACCACCGCTCCCCATCGCCCTTCCGTGGATGGCGGAAGGGATCTCTAGTAGGGCAGACCTACGTAATTCTCCGCAAGGGCGGTCGATGCAGCTCGCGAGTGCGTGAGATAATCGAGCTCGGCTTCCTGGATCTTCTGGTCGAAATCGCCGGTATCGGGGAACCGATGCAACATCGTCGTCATCCACCAGGAGAAACGAACCGCTTTCCACACTCGTGCGAGCGCACGTTGCGAATAGGCATCGATGCCAGCGTTCGAGCCGTCCTGATAGTATTCCGCGAGGCCCGAGAACAGGTAATGTACATCACTCGCGGCAAGATTAAGGCCCTTTGCGCCCGTCGGCGGAACAATGTGCGCTGCATCCCCAACCAGAAACATCCGACCAAAACGCATCGGCTCGGCCACGAAGGAACGAAGCGGCGCGATCGATTTTTCGAAGGACGGTGCGGTAATCAATGCCTCGGCGTGCTGAACCGGCAGCCGGCGCCGCAGCTCATCCCAGAAGCGGTCATCGCTCCAGTCTTCGATCTTCTCGTCCACGGGACATTGCAGATAGTAACGGCTGCGGTGCTCCGAACGCATGGAACAGAGCGCAAAACCACGGGGATGGTTGGCATAGATCAGTTCATGGCTGACAGGCGCCACTTCGGCCAGAATGCCGAGCCAGCCGAAAGGGTAGACCTTCTCGAACGTCCGTATCGCCTTCTCGGGAACGGCCTTGCGGCTCGGCCCGTGGAACCCGTCACAGCCTGCGATGAAGTCGCAATCGATACGCTGTGAAACGCCATCCTTTTCATAGGTAACATAGGGCGTCGCACCGTCGAAGGCGTGTGGCTGAACGTTTGCAGCGTCATAAATGGTCTGGGCGCCGCGCATCTCTCGATGCTCCATCAGATCGCGGGTCAGTTCCGTCTGGCCATATACCAGAACCCGTTTTCCGCCGGTCAGACCGAAGAGGTCGATGCGGTGATCGCGGCCATCAAAGGCGAGCGAGATGCCGTCGTGCGGCAAGCCCTCGGCGTGCATCCGGGCACCAGCCTTCGCCTGATCCATGAGGGCGACGGTACCCTCTTCGAGAACACCTGCGCGCACACGTCCGAGAATGTAATCCTTCCCGACCCGATCGATGATGACGTTGTCGATGCCAGCTTCGGTCAGCAACTGACCCAGCAGCAATCCCGAGGGTCCGGAGCCGATAATGGCGACTTGGGTGCGCATTTGTATCCTCCCGCACTTGTCTTTTGCTAAATTGTGCCGGGAGGTGAACGTTGCAGCAATGGACATTTCGGTCAGGAAATTGCACTAATCGAACATCAGATCGGCAGACGACGATGGCAAAAACTGTTCCAACCTACGAACTCTATGGCGAGAAAACCGGCAAGAAACCGGACTTCTGGCTTCATTCCGAGACGATTCCATCTCGCAGCAGTCTGCACCACTGGGAGATCCGTCCGCACCGGCACGACAGTTTCTTTCAGATATTGTACATAGATAGCGGGTCGGGCGAAGCTCTGTTCGAGGGCAGCTGGCACCAGATGTTAGCGCCTGCGGTTGTCACCGTGCCGCCCGGCCTCGATCACGGATTTCGCTTTTCGAAGGACGTCGACGGCTTTGTCATCACAGTCCTGGCGTCGCATCTGAAGGCCATGCCGGGCGATCGCAGCCGCCTTGGAGAGTGGCTGGCCAGTCCGCACCTGACGGCACTCGACATGACGAATGAAGACGCGGCCTATGTCGCTGGGTCTCTGCGCCGCCTGGGACAGGAATTTGCCGTGCGTCGCGCCGGCCGCAGCGATCTGCTCGAGGCATATCTGACTGCCGCTCTGCAGCTGATCGTGCGACTGTCATCCGACGAAGGCGAGGAGGGGAGTGCCGCGGATGAAAACGAGCGCCGGATGGAAACCCTGAACGATCTAATTCAGCGCCACTTCCGGTCGCATCAACCCGCCGCCTTCTACGCCGCCGCGCTCGGCATTTCGCCGACACATCTCAACCGCATCGTACGGGCGAAGTCCGGGCACGGTACCCATGATCTCATCGCCCGGAAATTGATCGACGAGGCAAAGCGCGAGCTGGTCTTCACCTTCGGCAGCGTACAGGAGATCGGCTACCGCCTGGGCTTTTCCGACCCCGCCTATTTCTCCCGTTTCTTCCACCGGCAGACGGGGCAGACACCGCGAGCTTGGCGCATGGCGGAGCGCGCCAAGCTTGCGGCCTGAGCCGATCGTTATTGCAGCACGACACCGAGCTGCCGCGCTGATCAGACGTGTTGCAAGCCCGGTCAGGGCATCAATTGCCCGCCGTTGACCTCGATGATCTGACCCGTGACGTAACCTGACAAGGTGGGAGAGGCGAGGAACAGGTAGGCGCCGACGCAATCTTCAGGCGTGCCCACAAATCCCATTGGAATCGACTTTCGCTGCAGTTCCATCTGCTCGTCATTGGTGTAGCGCTCATGAAATGGCGTGGCGATAACACCGGGCGCCACGGCATTGACGCGAATGCGATCCGCCACGAACTCCTTGGCGTGCCCATGGGTAATCGTCGAGACGAAGCCCTTCGACGCCGCATAGAGGATGGCGCCGTTGCCGCCGCCGTTGCGCGCGGCAATCGACGTGGTGTTGATGATGAAGCCGCCCTGCTTTTTCAGCCACGGATGCGCCGCGCGCGTGGCGGCAAGGACAGAGCGCGCATTGAGATCCATTACCTTGGCGTAGTGCTCATCGGTATATTCCGACGTCGGCTTTCGACCCAGCATGCCACCCGCGTTGTTGACGAGCCCATCCAGATGACCAAAGGTCTTCGCGGTTTCCTCGACCACCCGCTCGCTTTCGCCTTCGCGGGAGACGTCGCCGTGTACAAGATGCACTGTACCGCCTTCAGCCCGGATCTCTGCCGCCAGTGCCTCGGCCGCGTCGCGGCTCGAATTGTAGTGGATGCCGACCTTCATGCCCTGCGCCGCAAAGGCGCGCGCGAGCGCCGCCCCGATCCCGGTCGACGCACCAGTAATCAACACAGCCTTGCCGGCCAGATCCGGAATCTTGATTGAGGTCAGCATTTGAGCAAGGTTTGCCATGGCAGCAATGATCTCCAACGAATGAATGGTAGCTTCGAGCGGGTAGGGTGGCGACCCTAGCAGCGCCCGTCGCGGTTGCGCAATCCTTTCTGCTCAGTCTGCAGAATCGAGCTCCGGATAGTGCCGAAAGATCCCGTCCTCGTTGAAGGCAAGGCGTCGCGGGGAAGCCAGATAAGCCGCAATATTCGGCCTTTGCCGCACCGACTCATGGAGTGCCGCAAGTCCGGGATAGCGTTTCGCGTAGCCGCGCATGGCAACCGGAAAGGCGTACGACAACCCTTCGATGACTTGAAACAACGACAGATCGACATAGGAAAGAGCCGTTCCGACGATATGCCCGCGGCCATCGGAATTTTGCTGCAGGACGCGTTCGAAGTAGCCCAGAAATTTCGGTACTCGATCCGCGATAAAGGCGGCCGAGCGGGCCTTCGCCGCTTCCTTCTGGTCCTCGTAGTAGAGCGACGTCGCAATTGGATGATGCGTGTCGTGCACCTCGGCGACGAAATCGGTGATCGTCAACTGCAAGCCGTTCGCCACATATCGCAGCACTTCGTCCTGCGGTGCCAATCCCAGTTTCGGCCCGAGATAGAAAAGGATGTTTGCGACGTGGGGGATGATGACGTCGCCGACCTTGAGAAACGGCGGCACAAATGGTGGGCAGGCCGCGCCCCTGTCATCCATGATCTTCAGCATGGCCGCTGTTCCTCGCCCCGGTTGGCGAGCGACATCGACATAGTCGGCACCGGCCTCTTCAAGTGCGAGGCGCACGAACTCGCCCCGCCCTTGGATACCGTCCCAATAATAAAGCTCGTAGACCATTGTTCCCTCTCACTCGGGCTGTTCACACTTTGCTGAGGAGAATTGGCGCCACGGACCGTGGTGCTTACTTGCGGTAATACCGTCGGGATATTGCGATGACCTTGTCAAAGGTCGTGGCGCGGAGGTCGAGAGACGGGCGCGTGTCGCGGAAAAACAGTGCAACGACATTGTCGACGGCAACGACAACGATCAGAGCAAGCGCCAGATAGGCCACCGCGGCAAAAATCAGAAGGGACATGGCCTCTCACATAGGAGCGATAAACAGGTAGCAGCCTGTAACGATCAGCGAAACGAGAATTGCATCGAAGTAACTTCTGTTCATGGCGCATCTCCTCCTCTTGCAAAACGTCGCGACCCGACTTTTGTTCCCATCGCAGGGCAGTCGTCGCTGGATTTTTCAAGAACACCGATCCGCATGCTCAACGAACATCCGCACGGCTAAAGGAATAGACCACAATTAATTCAAGCGTATGACGCGCGCAGCTACGCCTGCGAGCGCCTCTGGCAAACACGCTTGTCGTGATGGGGATTTCAGACCGGCTTGCTGACCGCAGCAGACTTCTTTGCGGTGGTCTTGCGCGCGGCCGCCTTCGCAGCGCCATTGGCCTTGGGAGCCGCAACCGCCCGCTTGGTCCGCGTCTTGACTTCCTTGCCATCGAGCGATGCCGCAGAGCCTTCAAGCGCCTCGCGCTCTTTCAAGGCCTGATGCCAGTGGGCGGAATCTCTCCCTGCCGGTCGACCTTCCTCCTCCCAAAGCGCATAGGCACGCTTCTTGATCCACTCTTCCTGAGTTTCCGTCATCGCCGATCTCCAGTCACAAGCTGCCGCAGTGCTAACGCGATACTGAGAGCAGAGTTCCAGACGATGCGTCACGTTTCAAGTATTTTCTGACACACTGCAAAAATATTTGTCGCAGCGCAGCATTTTGCGACATTTCCACCTTCAGGGGCATCGTTTGCAGCAACGAGAAGCGCCCCTTTGCTTTCAGCCGCGCGTTGCGAAGCACGATTGAACGGCACCATTTTACCGCTATATTCGCCGTGCATGTTTTATCTCTTATCGACCTATTGGCCTCATATTCTATTCGTTGTCTCATTGGTCATGGGAACGGCGGCGGCGATCCATGCCACCATGACCAAGGAGGAGGTGCGGGCCGCCACCGGCTGGGTCGGTGTGATCCTGCTGTCGCCGATCGTCGGAGCCGTCGTCTACGCGATTGCCGGCATAAACCGCATTCGCCGGGCATCGCTCAGCCTGCGCCGTGACGCGTTGATCCCCGAGGCCGATCTTGACGAGCTGGAGCGGTTCGACGCCGATCCCGAGATCATCATCACTGGATTCGGCCGACGGTTCTCGGCCCTGCAGACACTTGGCGATCGGGTCGCTCGAAATCCCATCGCCACCGGCAACACCATCGACATTCTGGAAACCGGCGATGACTGCTACGCGACAATGAAGGCCGCGATCGACGGCGCCGAACGCAGCGTGCTTCTCGAGACCTACATCTTCGACCGAGATCGCATCGGCCTGCGGATCGCGGATTCGCTGATCGCGGCAGTCAAGCGCGGGATCGAGGTTCGCGTCCTGATCGATGCCGTCGGTGCCCGCTATTCGGTTCCGAGCATCCTTCGCTATCTCAGCAATGGGGGCGTCAACGTCGCCGTATTCAACGGCAACGTCATCATGGGCCTGCGTCTGCCCTATGCGAACCTACGCACCCACAGGAAGATCCTGATTGTCGACGGCCATACAGCGCTGACCGGCGGCATGAACATCAGAGAGGGCTTCACCCGGGAAGTTGCGGGCGAGAACTTCGCCAGAGACACGCATTTCGTGGTGACCGGCCCTGTTATCGCCGATCTCTTCAATGTCGCCGCCGAGGATTGGCGGTTTACTACCGGCGAGATCCTCACTGGCGAAGCCTGGAAAACGGCAATGCCCGAAAGGCAGCCTGGCGACCCCGTATTCATGCGCGTGATTGCATCCGGCCCCGACAGGAGCATCGAGACGAGCCACAAGATGCTGATGGGGGCGTTTTCGGTCGCCCGCAAATCCATTCGGATCATGTCACCCTACTTCCTGCCGGACCGCGAGCTGATCAGTGCGCTGGCCACGGCCGCACGACGCGGGGTCGAGGTCGATATCGTGGTGCCGGCTGTCAACAACCTCGTCCTCGTGGATCGCGCGATGACGGCACAGTTCGATCAGATCGTCAGCAACTACTGCCGTATCTGGCGCTCCAGCGGCACCTTTAGTCACTCCAAGCTTCTATCCATCGACGGCGCATGGTCATACGTCGGCTCGTCCAATCTCGACCCTCGCTCGCTGCGACTGAACTTCGAGATTGACCTCGAAGTCTTAAATGAAGGATTTGCAGCAGAGATCGACGAGCATATCGAAGAGGCGATCAAGGGCGCGTCACCGGTCACGCTGCAGAGCCTGCGGGGCCGGCCGTTTGCCGTGCGGCTCTTCGACAAGATCTTCTGGCTTGGCTCGCCATATCTTTAAACTTTGCGTCCATTGCCTATACTGCTCAGCAGAGCACCTTCGATCCACGGAACGCCCGGCAAATCCCGATGCATGCCAAGAAAGCCAGCCTGCCCGCGAGCATCCTTGCCTCCATCAGGAACCGCAAGAGACGCTTGACTGCGGCGCATGCGGAAGCGCCACCAAGGGGCGCGGGCACGCTGATTGCGTCCTATAACGTCCACAAGTGCGTTGGAAACGACAGGCGCTTTGACCCGGAGCGCACCAGTCGTGTCATTCACGAGATCGACGCCGACGTAATCGCCCTGCAAGAGGCCGACACCCGCTTCGGCGAGAGAACCGGGATCCTGGACCTCGCGAGGCTGGAGCGGGAAACCGGGCTGCTTCCCGTACCTGTCAGTGGCATGGCCAAGGCGCACGGTTGGCACGGCAATGTCGTGTTGTTCAAGAAGGGCCTGGTACGCGACGTCCACCAGATCAACTTGCCGGGGCTGGAGCCGCGGGGCGCTCTAGTCGCGGAACTCGAACTGGAGCAGGGCGGAGCGTTGCGCATCATTGCCGCGCATTTCGGCCTCTTGCGGCACTCCCGCGCCCAGCAGGCCCAAATGCTCGTCGAGCTGATGGCCGAAAAAGTCGAGACACCGACCATCCTCCTGGGTGACCTCAACGAGTGGCGGCTCGGCGACCGCTCATCGCTGCACACGTTCCAGTCCGCGTTCGGACCGCAGCCGGCCGCCGTCCCAAGCTTCCCGGCGCGCCTGCCGGTTCTTGCGCTGGATCGCATCATGGCCAATCGCAACGGTGTGCTGACGCGCGTCGAGGCGCACGACACGCCGCTCGCCCGCATCGCTTCCGACCATCTGCCGATCAAGGCGCTCCTCAACTTGGAGACTGCGGACAACCAGGAACCTGTGCCGAAAAAGGGAAGGCACAGCGCTTGACTCCACAGGCCGTCATGGCACGTTCTGAGAAGAGCGAGGCGGACGCCTATCGGGGAGAATAGCAGCATGTTGAGGGCGTGGGTGGTGCGGTCGCGAGGCAACAGGCAGCCGCACGCAGCTTCCACTGCGCAAATCGTCAGGCGGATCTGTCTGCTGCTGATGATCGCGGCAGGCCCGTCCGCGCTGCCGTTCGACACCGTTTCGGCCCTTGATCCGGCATCCCAGAGTCAGGCGTCGAAGGCTCAGATCGAGAAGCTCTCGGGCATGTTGCAGCAACACTTTGCCGGTGCAGATAGCCTGATGGAACGCCGCTCGGCCTTCGAAGAGCTGATGGCGTCGACACCGGGACCGTCTCGCGTCCAGATCAGGCATGTCGATGCCGGCGGCGTGGACGCGGAACTTATCTGGCCGGCTCGCCTGCATCATCCCCTCGGCCGGCGCGCCATCCTTTACGTTCACGGTGGTGGCTTCTATGGCGGATCGCTGCAAACCCACAGGGCCTTCGCGGCCGCGCTTGCCAAGGCATCTTCGTCTGATGTCCTGCTGATCAATTACCGGCTTGCGCCGGATTATCCGTTTCCGGCACCGATCGACGATACGCTGACGGCATACCAGTGGCTGCTCGAATCCGGCTACGACAACGACAACGTGGTCATCGCGGGAGATGCCGCCGGTGGAAACCTCGCCATCGAGGCAACGCTGAGACAGATGCAGCTCAAGGGGCCGCTGCCCGCCGCCGTCATCGCGGTCAGCCCGATCACTGATCTTGCCGGGACAGGCAACTCATTTGCAGCCAATATCAAGAGCGACCCGCTGTTGAACGCCACGCAGATGGAGGCGGCGCGAAAGGCCTATCTCGGCAGTCGTGCGCCAACCGATCCGCGCGCCTCGCCGCTCTATGCCGACATGACGGGTTTTCCCCCGATCCTGATGCAGGTGGGCTCGAGCGAAGCCCTGCTGGATGACACGTTGCGGCTTGCCGACAAGGCCCGCAAGGCCGGGGTCGACGTGACGGCCGAGGTCTGGCCGGGCATGATCCACCAGTGGCAGCTGTTTCCCTTCTGGATCGACGATGCGCGGCGCTCCAACCAGAACATGGCCGAATACGCGATACAGCACTTCGCCGACAAGCCGAAGGAATGACAGCCCGCCTCCCGCCGAGATCAGTCCCGGCGCCGATTGTCCTTGCGCCGTGGCTGAAAGGTCGCGATGCGCATGACGTCGTCGATGATCATCAATAGATGCGTCCACATGACAACTCTCCTTCGACGCCATCTTGACCGCTCTTGCCCTCCGTCTTCAAACGAGCTTATCGTCGTCTTCGAATGACTTGAGGTTATGCGATGAAGCGTGGACATCTGCCTTTGACGGCACTACGAAGCTTCGAGGTGGCGGGACGTCTCGGCAGTTTCACACGCGCGGCCGACGAGCTTTTCATTTCGCAGGCAGCCGTCAGCCGGCAGATCAGAGATCTGGAAACGACACTCGGTGAGGCACTCTTCGAACGCCGTCACCGCAGCGTCCACCTGACCGAGGCTGGCCATAGGTTGCTCGCTATTCTTACGACGTCGTTCGATAAGATTGGCGATTGCCTAGACGGGATACGCAGCAGCCGAAAACAAAATAGGCTGTCGATCAGTTCGGAACCCTCCTTCGCAGCCTCCTGGCTGGTGCCGCAACTACCGGACTTTCAGGCGCTACACGCTGATATCGATGTCACCGTCGATTCAGATTCGCGACTGGCGGAGTTTCGAAGCGGTGAGGCGCAGATCGCCATTCGCCACAGCGCCACGGACACATCCTGGCCGAGGAGCCAGAGCAGGCATCTGGCAGATGTCTGGATGATCCCGGTCGCTGCGCCGGCCGTGCTCACGCAGTCGGCAATCCGCGCGCCCGGTGACTTGCTCCGTTTCCCGCTGCTGCACGAAGAAAACCGTGACGTCTGGAACCGGTGGTTCGAGGCAGCAGGCGTCACGCCGTCAGAGGCTGTCCGTGGGGTCGTCTATGCAGACGGCGGTCTGGTTCTGCAGGCCGTCCTGCGGGGCCAGGGGATTGGTCTCGTGGACCGGATATTTGCCGAGGACGAAATTCGGGCGGGCCGGTTGGCCTGCGTTTTCGATCTCGCCATTCCCCACGGCGCCTACTTCCTCGTGGCCCGTCGCTTCGATCAACTGACGGATCCCGCCCGGCTGTTCTCGACCTGGATTACATCGAAATTTCAATGATCCGATGGTAGCCAGAACGCTTGACCTCCTTGAGCATTGCAGCTCTGTTGACGAGATTGCTGCTGAAGAGCAGCGGTAAACACCCGTGCCGATGATTTTCAAGGATGAGCCGATGACTGCCGAGTTCCACCAGCCGGTCGATGCAGCCGAGGTGCCCCGCTTTGCCGGGCATACGACCTTCATGAGGCTCCCCGCCGTCGCGTCAGCCAAGGGCCTGGACATCGCACTGGTCGGCATTCCGTGGGATGGCGGGACGACCAATCGCGCCGGCGCACGCCATGGGCCGAGAGAAGTCCGCAGCCAGTCGAGCCTGATGCGACGGGCGCATCATGTGTCGGGTATCGAACCCTTCAGCGCGGCCAATGTCGCAGACGTCGGAGACCTTTCCGTCAATCCCATCGATCTCCAGGATGCACTGAAGCGCATCGAAGCCGGCATGGCCGCGATTGTCGGCGAAGGAGCCATCCCGCTGTCGGTCGGGGGCGATCACCTCACGACGCTTCCCGTCCTGCGCGCGGTCGCCAGGAAAGGCCCGGTCGGCCTCATCCATTTCGACGCGCATTCAGATACGAACGACACCTATTTCGGTGACAATCCCTATACGCATGGCACCCCGTTCCGCAGGGCGATCGAAGAGGGACTACTGGACCCCAAGCGCATCGTGCAGATCGGCATCCGCGGCTCGGTCTACGAGCCGGGCGAGCACGATTGGGCAAGAGCCCAGGGCGTACGCGTCATCTACATGGAAGAATTCGTCGAGCGCGGCGCGGTGGCTGTCATGGAGGAGGCGCGCAGCATCGTTGGAAGTGCTCCGGCCTATGTCTCGTTCGATATCGACAGCATCGATCCGTCGATGGCCCCAGGGACCGGTACCCCTGAAATTGGAGGGTTCAGCACGCGCGAAGCGCAGCAGATGGTGCGGCTCCTCGATGGCGTGAGGATCGTCGGCGCCGACGTCGTGGAAGTGTCCCCACCATTCGACGTCGGCGGCATCACCGCGATTGCCGGCGCGACGATCATGTTCGAGTTGCTTTGCGTGATCGCTGGTCAGGTAGAGGCTGCGCGAGAGCGCTAGGCCACAAAGAGAATGGTCGCCCGGGAGCGGGCACGGGCGACCTCGCCTCAGACATCGATGACGATCTTGCCGTCCGACTGTCGGCCCTCAATCAGCGCATAGGCCTGCTGCGTTGTTTCCAACGTGAAGCGGCGACCGTCGAGCCTGGGAACAATCTGTCCGGCTTCGACAAGCTTGGTAGCCTCCCGCATGATATCCCCGTGATGATCCCGACCTTCGCCTGTCAGCAGCGGAAGCAGCGTGAAGACGCCGGAATAGGTTGCTGCCTTGAATGATAACGGGGCGAGCACGTGGGCGCCCCAACCGAGACAGCTGACGACATGTCCGAACCGCCTGACGGCCTTGAATGCCATGTCGAGCCCGACCCCGCCGATGGTGTCATAAACGATATCGAACCCTCGGCCCGCGGTGAGGCGATCGACGTAGGCCTCCACATCTTCCTTATCGCGATCAATCGCCGTTGCTCCGAGGGAAGCAAGATATTCCGCCCGCCGACCGTGATCGACTGCAAAGACCTTGGCTCCCCTGGCTCTGGCAATCTGCACGACCACGTGACCAACGCCGCCAGCTGCGCCGATCACCAGAACGGTCTGATCCGCCGAGACCTTTGCCCGATCCACCAGCCCTTCCCATGCCGTGACGAAGGCTAGAGGAAGAGCGGCGGCATCCCGCATGCTGATATTGCCGGGCTTGCGAGCAAGGAGCGATGCGTCGACGGCCGCGTACTCGGCAAGCGACCCCTGATTGCCACCAACGCCGCCCGTCATGCCGTAAACGTCGTCACCCGGCCGAAAATCGGACACGCCGGAGCCCACCGCCTCGACGGTTCCTGCCATGTCGACACCGAGGATGGCGGGGAGGGGATGATTGGCGTGCGCGGCGCCCCCGATGCGGATCTTCGTGTCGAGCGGGTTGATTGCGCTTGCCTTTACGCGCACCAAAACCTGTCCCGCCGCCGGCATCGGCCTTTCGATCTCGGCAAGACGAAAGGGGGTGCCAAAGCTCTCGAGTAGCAGAGCCTTCATGGTCTCATGCGACGCCATCTGTTGTTCTCCTTGTTCCGATGGCTAGAAGATGGGCATTTCACTTCCGTTTGGAAATGAAATAAATTGACATATGACTATGCAAAAATGTTTGGAGCCGTCATGGAGTGGAGTGACCTGCGCGTCTTTCTCGCCATCGCCCGCGAAGGCACCCTGGGCGGGGCAGCGCGAAGAACGGGACAGACCCAGCCCACGATGGGCCGGCGCCTGAAAGCATTGGAGGAAGCGATGGGAACGACCTTGTTCCATCGCACCTCCGAGGGTTTCGTCCTGACAGAGCAGGGCGCCGCGGTTCTTCCTCACGCGGAGCGGATGGAGGAGGAAGCCCTTTCCCTGCAGCGCGAGGTCAGCGGCAAGGCCAGGGACCTCAGCGGGCTGATCCGGGTCTCGTCGTCGGATTGGTTCGGCGTACACGTCCTGTCTCCGGTCCTGGCGTCATTCTCGCTGGCATTCCCCCGGATCATTGTGGAACTGGTGACCGACTCGCGGCTCCTCAGTCTCGCGCGTCGTGAAGCCGATGTCGTCTTTCGCATCCGGCCGTTCAGCGAGGCTGACGTCATCTCCAGGCGTCTCCTTCGCATCGACTATGGCCTTTATGCACGCGCCGGCGACGAGGTCGGCGATCTCGGTGACGGATCCGGACACCGGCTCGTCACCATGGATGAAGCCTTTGGCGGCATGCCCGACGTCGAGTGGGCACGCGAAGTCCTGCCGAATGCGCAGATCGTTGCGCGCAGCAACAACAGGGACGTTCAGGCGAGCCTTTGCGCCCATGGTGCCGGCATCGCCATCCTGCCGCGCCCGCTGGGCGACGCGCGTGCGGATCTCAAGCGCCTCCCGTTCGATCGTACACCACCAAGCCGGGACACCTATCTCGGCTACCACAAGGACCTGCGCCGTTCCCCGCGCCTGCGCGCCCTGCTCGATCATGTGGTCAAGCGGCTGTCACGCTGAAGCGTTCCATTTCACGACACGACAGTTCGGGCGGGCAACTTCGTGCTCGCCCGCAACACTTAAGCCGCCTACAACAGCACGACGGTTGCCCGAAGAAAGAGGTAACTGATGACAGGGAGAAGCTCATGACGTTCGACGATCTCGCCAAGCCACCCTACAACCTCGACAGTCAGCGGATCGGCTGGGTGAAGGACGCTCTTTCACGTCTCTCCAACGACGACCGGCTATCCCAGCTCTTCAACCTCGTGCTTTTCGGCAACGATCCGGATGAGGTGGAGCGCATCAAGAACTTCCGGCCAGGAAGCATTACCCGTTTCGGCGGTGCCGACGCCACCACGGAGCGGGCCCTGATCGCGATGCTGAACGAGGCGCTCCCGGTGCCGCTCCTCGTCTCCGCCGATCTCGAGGGAAGCAGGCTCAGCCTGGCGGGCGCCGCCGAGATGCCCAACCCGCTGGGGCTCGCCGCGCTCGACGACGTCGAAGCAACCGAGGAAGTCAGCAGCATCATGGCGCAGGAAGCGCGCGCTGCCGGCATCAATTGGTCGTTCACGCCGGTGCTCGACATCAATGCGGCCTTCCGAAGCTCGATCGTGGCGACCCGCGGTTTCGGCTCGGACATCAATACCATCGAGCGGCATGCCATCAAGCAGATGGAGGTATTTCAGAGGCATGGCGTCGCCTCCGCCGTCAAGCATTGGCCCGGCGAGGGGTTCGACGACCGTGACCAGCATCTCCTGACGACGGTTAATCCGCTCGATCTGAAACGTTGGGAGGAAAGCTTCGGCAGGCTCTACCGACGGGCAATCGATTCCGGCGTGTTGTCGGTCATGTCCGCGCACATCGCGTTCCCCGCGTTCATCCGTTCGCTCGTACCGGACGCAGGGCTGGAGGCCTATCGCCCGGCATCGATCAGCCGGCTGCTCAACGAGGACCTGTTGCGCAAGCGGCTGGGCTTTAACGGCGTGATCGTCTCCGACGCCACGCCGATGGCCGGCCTCGGGTCATGGTCGAAGCGTTCCGAGCACCTGCCTGAAATCATTGCATCCGGCTGCGATGTCATTCTCTTCTCAGACGATTGGGAGGCGGATATCGGCTATCTGAAGGCGGCACTTGCCGATGGCCGCCTGACCGCGGCGCGGATCGAAGAAGCGCTCGTCCGGCAACTTGGCCTGAAGGCTGCGCTTGGCCTGGACCGACCCCAGACCGCACCGACGATCGACAAGGCTCGCAACAACGCGTTCGGCGAAGCGCTTGCCCGACGCATCCCGACCTTGGTCAAGGACGTCGCCGAAACCCTGCCGCTCAATGTGAGGGATCACCGGCGAGTTCTGGTCTTCTCCGGCGACATCGTCATTCCGTTCCTCCGCGAACCATTGCAGTTCGCGCTGCCCGATATGTTGCGCCAGGAAGGGTTTGAGGTGACGGTGCACACGGCCGACAGCGACCTCGATCCCCGAAATTTCGATCTGGTTCTCTATCTTCTCGGAGACGAGACGCTTCTGACACGCGGACGCGTATTCCTGGACTGGCTGCAACTTACCGGCAGTTTCGGCAATGCCATGCACCGGAGCTGGCACGAAGTTCCGACGGTGATGATATCGTTCGGATATCCGTATCTGCTTTACGATGCGCCGCGCGTACCGACCTACATCAACGCCTACTCGACAACCGAGACGATGCAGCGCGCGGTCGTCGATGCGCTCATGGGCCGGGTACCATGGAACCGCAACAACCCCGTCGATCCATTCTGCGGACTGGATGACGCACGGTTCTGATCTAAACGCCGGCCATGAGCCATAACCCGGCGTTGACTTTACCGAGGCGCTCCGTCGAGCGCCTCGTCTTTGGTATCAAAGGCGACTAAACGCGCTCGAGCGCAATCGCGATACCTTGACCGACCCCGATGCACATCGTTGCCAGCGCATATTTACCGCCATGCAGGGAAAGTTCGAGCGCCGCGGTTCCCGAGATACGGGCACCCGACATTCCAAGAGGATGGCCCAGCGCAATGGCGCCACCATTCGGGTTCACGTGATCGGCGCCTTCCGCCAGTCCGAGATCGCGAAGGACGGCGATGCCTTGTGAGGCGAAAGCCTCGTTGAGTTCGATAACGTCAAAGTCCGCCGGAGAAAGGCCAACGAGGGCGCAGAGCTTTCTGGTCGCCGGAGCAGGACCAAAGCCCATGATCCGGGGTGCAACGCCGGCCGTTGCGCCACCCATGATACGAGCGATCGGGGTCAAGCCATACTTCTTGGCGGCGGCCTCGGATGCGATGATGAGAGCGGCCGCGCCGTCATTGACGCCCGACGCATTGCCCGCGGTCACCGTGGCGCCTTCGCGCTTGTTCACCGGGTTAAGCTTTGCGAGCGCTTCCATGCTCGTCGCACGCGGATGCTCATCCCTAGACACGATGATGGGATCACCCTTGCGCTGCTTGATGGTGACGGGGGTGATTTCCTTCGAAAGGCGTCCGTTCGCCTGTGCAGCGGCCGCCTTCTCCTGGGAGCGGACGGCAAACGCGTCCTGATCCTCTCGCGAGACGTTGAAGTCGATCGCCACGTTGTCGCCGGTCTCGGGCATTGAATCGACGCCGTACTGCTGCTTCATCAACGGATTGATGAAACGCCAGCCGATGGTCGTGTCATAGATTTCCGCATTGCGGGAAAAGGCCCAATCCGCCTTGGGAACGATGAAGGGCGCACGGCTCATGCTTTCGACCCCGCCGGCGATCATCAACTCGGCTTCGCCTGCCTTGATGGCGCGCGCTGCGGTGATCACGGCATCCATGCCAGAACCGCAAAGCCGGTTCATGGTCGTACCCGGAACGGAGACCGGGAGACCCGCGAGCAGTGATGACATTCGAGCAACGTTGCGGTTGTCTTCGCCGGCCTGGTTAGCACAGCCGTAGATAACATCCGCGACGGCTTCCCAGTCGACGCCCGCGTTGCGCTCCATTAGAGCCTTGAGGGGAATCGCACCCAGATCATCGGGGCGCACAGCCGAAAGAGCGCCTGCGTAACGCCCGATCGGCGTGCGAATGTAGTCGCAAATAAATGCATCAGTCATCGGTCGTTTCCTTAAAGTTCCGGGACGACGAGGTCGCCGATTGGACCATCGACGATCAACGGAGCGCCGGTCATCGCCTGGAGTTCCTCGACCGTCATTGCCGAGAGCTTTTCCCGCACCACGAAGCGCCCGTTGACGACATCGATTACGGCGTGGCTGGTATAGATGCGGGTGATGCAGCCGACCCCTGTGAGCGGGAACGTGCACCGGTCGACGAGCTTCGGCTCGCCGTTCTTGGTGACATGCTCGGTAATGACGAAGACCTGCTTGGCCCCATGGACGAGATCCATCGCGCCACCGACTGCCGGAACACCCTTGCTGCCGACCCGCCAGTTCGCAAGGTCACCGTTCTGCGCGACCTGATAGGCACCGAGGATCGCCACATCCAGATGCCCGCCGCGGACCATGGCAAAGCTGTCGGCATGATGGAAGAAGGCTGAACCTGGCTTAAGGGTAACCGCCTTCTTGCCTGCGTTGATCAGGTCCCAGTCTTCTTCGCCTGCAGGCGGAGCCTCGCCGAAATCGAGGATGCCGTTCTCCGTATGAAAGATCGCGTGTCGGCCTGGAGGCTGATATTTCGCGACCATCTCGGGAAAGCCGATACCGAGATTGACGTAGGCGCCATCCTCAATGTCCTGTGCCGCACGCCAGGCGATCTGCGAATTCGTCAGCTTGATGTCTTCACGAGTATCGACGGTCATACGTAGGCCACTCCTGCGCGAATAAGATCTTCTTCCTGTTTCGGGTCGCTGACTTCGACAACCTTGTCGACAAAGATGCCGGGCGTCACAACGTGCTCCGGATCGATGCCACCCAGAGGCACGATCTTCGAGGCCTGCACGATCGTCTTTGCGGCCGCCATGCACATCAGCGGATTAAAGTTGCGGGCAGCCTTGTTGTAGGTGAGGTTGCCGTGAATGTCGGCGACGTGGGCTTTGACGATCGCAAAATCGGCTTTCAACCAACGTTCCTGAACATATTGGCGGCCGTCGAACTCGGCGACCGGCTTGCCGACCGCAAGTTCGGTGCCAAAGCTGGTCGGCGTGTAGAACGCCGGGATGCCGGCCCCACCTGCACGGATGCGTTCGGCCAGCGTTCCTTGCGGAACGAGTTCAAGCTCGATTTCACCGGCGAGGTACTTTTCGGTAAAGGCGCGGGGATCTGAAGAGCGCGGAAACGAGCAGATCATCTTCTTGACCATGCCCGCATCGATCATGGCGGCGATGCCGATCCGTCCGTTACCGGCGTTGTTGTTGATGACCGTGAGGTTTTTCGGCCCCTTGTCGATCAGTGCGTGGATGAGCTCGATCGGCGCGCCCGAACCACCGAAGCCACCGATCATCACAGTCGCACCATCGCCAATTGCAGAGACGGCTTCCGCCGCGCTCCCAATAGTCTTGTCCATAGATGTCTCCTTGCCGATGCACGCACCTTATGCCGGCCGCGCCTCCTGGCCTTTAAATAAATCCAAGGGGTGAGTTGCAGCAATACCGAATGTGCGATAATTGATATTTGTTCATATAGCGCACAAAGGCCGCCCCAGTGACGAAGAATGAAATGCGCGCCACGTTGAAGGAAACCGATTTTGTCAGCGGCTTCGCAAAGGGCCTGCGCGTGATCGAGTCCTTCGGAGAACAAGACCGGCGCCTCTCCATCAGCGACGTTGCCAGGAAGACGGAACTTGACCGGGCAACGGTCAGGCGCTCGCTGCTGACATTGGTCGAGCTCGGCTATGCCGACTACGACGGGAAATTCTTCACCCTGACGTCGCGCATCCTGAGGCTGGGGCATTCCTACCTGTCGGCGACGCCGCTGCCCTTGCTGCTGCAGCCCCATTTGGATCTGCTTTCCGACAAGACCGGCCAGAGTTCATCCGCCTCCGTTCTCGACGATACCGAGATCGTCTACATCGCGCGCGCATCGCAACGGCGGGTCATGTCGATCAACCTCAACCCCGGCAGCCGATTGCCGGCCTACTGCTCCTCCATGGGGCGCGTTCTTCTTTCGGCGCTTCCTGAAGATGACATCCGCAGCGCCCTGTCGAGAACGGAACTGAAGGCCAACACCGATCGCACGATCGTCGACATCGACCAGTTGATGGCAGAGATCCGGCGCGTGCGGGAGCAGGGCTATGCGGTCATCAATCAGGAACTCGAGCTGGGCTTGTGCTCGATCGCTGTTCCTCTTCGCAACAGAAGAGGTGCCACCATCGCAGCCTTGAATGTTGGCGCGCCCGCAGCACACGTCTCGCCCGAGCAGATGGTCAGCCTGTTCCTCCCGCTGCTGCAGGAAGCTGCCGAGAACATCCGGCTGTCCTTGGGTTGAGCGCGCCCCCGCTCTCGGATGAGATTCGCGCTGTCAGAGCATCCCGAATAGAGCGCTCCTGCGCTGTGGATATCGCGCGGGGTTCGCCGCGTTTAAGCCTCACAAGAACCTGAGCCGCCTCAACAAATTCGCGCGTCACTGGCATAGCGCCAACCTTGCGAGAGATGGCTTCGGGGCGAATTTCATTCTTCAGTATAAATCATTTAAAACAGCACCTTAGGACGGCAACCTCCACTGCCTGCAGGTTGCGTTAGCCAGATTTAGTTCCAGGATCTGGCGCCGGATGGCCGAACCATTCCACGCAAAATCACACAACTTAGAAGACGGCTTGACGCGTCGAAATCTTTGAGAAATGCTAAGATGTCAGACCAATTTATAAGGTCGGCTGCCTATAAGAATTTGGGGAACCATGAAGGCACCAATCAGCCAGAGGCCGATCATTCGGCCGCTTCCGACGATGGATCGCGCGCGTCAGGTCACCGACGCGCTGGCGGACTACGTAAAGGACGCAGCGCTGGAGGCGGGCGACCGCCTGCCGGCGGAACGTGAGCTGATGGCGGCACTCCAGGTCGGGCGCTCCACCATCCGCGAGGCGATCCGCCACTTCCAGGCGCTCGGCGTCATCGAGACCCGGAAGGGAAGCGGTACCTATCTGCTGAAGCCCGTCTCCAAGGCGACGATCCATATGCCGCTGTCGCTCGACACGACGCATCTGCGCGACGCGCTGCTGCAGACGCTTGAAGTTCGACGCGGCATCGAATGCGAAGCCGGCATGGTGGCTTCCCTGAAGCGCACGCCACGGGACCTCGTCGTGATCGAGGAAAAGCTCAACGAGATGGAGCGGGTCCACATCAAGGAAGGCACGTCGGGACCGGAAGACCTTGCCTTCCACCTGGCCATCTACGACGCGACCCATAACCCACTGTTTCGCCAGCTTCTCGAGCAGATGCGCGAGACCTTCTGGCAGTTCTGGCAACACCCGTTCGAGCGGCAGGATTTTGCCCGCCGCTCCTTTCCATTCCACCGCACCCTCTTCAACGCAATCGCCGCCCGCAATCCCGAGGCAGCGCGCGAAGAGACACTGAAAATCCTCGAAGTTGTCGAGGAAGACATCAAGGAAATGTCCAAATGAGCAACGGCGCAGACCCGTTCGAAATTGCCTCCCTCATCACGGCGCACGACGAAGGAAACTTCGCCGAAGCTGTGGTGCCGCCGATTTTTCAGACATCGCTTTTTACCTTCTCCGACTATGACGACATGATCGCGTCCTACCGTGGCGAGAAGGTCCGGCCGATCTATACGCGTGGCCTCAATCCCACGGTCCGCATGTTCGAGGAAATGCTGGCCAAGCTCGAGGGTGCCGAAGATGCTCTCGGCTTTGCAAGCGGCATGGCGGCCATCTCGTCGTCGGTGCTGGCCTTTGTCGAGCCGGGCGACCGCATCGTCGCCGTCAAGCACGTCTATCCGGATGCCTTCCGCCTGTTCGGCACGATCCTGAAGCGCATGCAGGTCGAGGTCACCTATGTCGACGGTCGTGACGAGGAAGCCGTCGCCAAGGCACTCCCTGGCGCCAAGCTGTTCTACATGGAAAGCCCGACCAGCTGGGTGATGGAAGCCCATGATGTCGGCGCGCTTGCAGCGCTGGCCAAGCAGCATGGCGTGGTCTCGATGATCGACAACAGCTGGGCGAGCCCGGTCTTCCAGCGGCCGATCACCCTCGGCGTCGACCTCGTCATCCATTCCGCCTCCAAATATCTCGGCGGCCATAGCGACGTCGTCGCCGGCGTCGTTGCCGGATCGAAAGAGATGATCGCGCGGGTCAAGGCTGAGTCCTATCCCTATCTCGGCGGCAAGCTCTCGCCATTCGATGCATGGCTTCTCATCCGCGGCATGCGCACGCTGCCGATCCGCATGAAGGCGCACGAGGCGGCGGGCATGACCATCGCAAAGCGCCTGCAGGAACTGGATGTGGTGGAGACCGTCTGCCATCCGGGTCTCGCCAACCGCCTGCCGGCGGGCCTGAACGGCACGTCCGGCCTGTTCTCGTTCATTTTCCGGGAAGGCGTCGATATCCGCGCCTTCGCCGATCATCTCAAGCTCTTCAAACTGGGAGTGAGCTGGGGTGGACACGAAAGCCTGATCGTACCAGGCGAGGTGGTCCTTCAACAGAAGGCACAGCCAAACTCCGCGCATACCTTCGGGATCCATGCGCGGTCCGTACGCCTCCATGTCGGCCTCGAAGGAACCGAGGCGCTGTGGAGGGATATCGAAGAGGCGCTCGCCGTCGCTTCGTGACGCCTACAACCCGAGGAAAAACCTGGAAGGGGGAACCAAGCATGAAAAGACTGATCACCGCAACGCTATTCGCCACGATGATGGCCGGTACGGCGTTTGCCGATACCACGCTGAAGCTCGTCGAAGTCATCACCAGCCCGGAGCGCACCGAGACGCTGAAGTCGATCGTCGGCAAGTTCGAAGCCGCCAATCCCGGCACCAAGGTCGACATCATTTCGCTGCCCTGGAACGAAGCGTTCCAGAAGTTCGCGACAATGGTATCGGCCGGCGACACGCCTGACGTCATGGAAATGCCCGACACCTGGCTGTCGCTCTATGCCAACAACGGCATGCTGGAAAGCCTCGAGCCTTACCTCGCGAAGTGGGAGTACACCGCCGGTCTGACGCCGCGTGCACTCGAACTCGGCCGCGACGTCAAGAACACCGCTTACATGCTGCCCTACGGCTTCTATCTGCGCGCCCTGTTCTACAACAAGAACCTGTTCAAGGAAGCCGGCGTGTCCGAGCCGCCGAAGACGATGGACGAATTCGTCGCGGCCTCCGAAAAGGTCTCCAAGCTTCCGGGCAAATCCGGCTACTGCCTGCGCGGCGGTCCGGGCGGCCTGAACGGCTGGGTGATGTTCGGTGCCACGATGGCTGGCTCCAACAAGTTCTTCAACGAAGACGGCACCTCGACCATGAACAGCGAAGGCTGGGCCAAGGGTCTGGAGTGGGTGGTCGACCTCTACAAGAAGGGCCTGGCACCAAAGGACAGCGTCAACTGGGGCTTCAACGAAACCGTCGCCGGTTTCTATTCCGGCACCTGCGCGATGCTCGACCAGGATCCGGACGCTCTGATCGCGGTTGCCCAGCGCATGAAGCCCGAGGATTTCGGCGTCACCACGATGCCGGTCGGTCCGAGCGGCAAGGGCTTCACGACGATCGGCTTCGCCGGTTGGTCGATGTTCTCCACCAGCCAGAACAAGGACCTGTCCTGGAAGCTGATCGAAACGCTCGAATCGCCGGAAGGCAACATCGAGTGGAACAAGCGTACAGGCGCGCTGCCGGTTCACACCGCCGCGGCAAAGGACCCCTTCTACGCGAGCGAGCAGTTCAAGGGCTGGTTCGACGAACTGGCCGACGCGAACATCGTGCCGACGGTCATGCCGACCTACCTCGAGGAATTTGCCTTCTTCAAGGATTCGCTTGCCATCAAGACGACGCAGCAGGCGCTTCTCGGCGACATCACGCCGAAGGAACTGGCTGACCAGTGGGCAGACTACCTGACCAAGGCACAGCAGAAGTACCTCGCCAAGAAGTAATCTGACCTCCCGGGGCGGCGGCATCATCCGCCGCCCCGACCATCAGTGACCACAGCGCAAACGCTGCGAAACCGGAATTTTTGCCCGATGACCATGACCGCCGATACGCTCGACAGTCGCCGCGACCGCAGGCCGTGGCTGAAGCGCGTCGCCGATGCCTCGGAACCCTATCTCTACAGCGCGCCGTCGCTGATCCTCATCATTGCCGTGATGCTGGTGCCATTGACGATCGGTGTGTCCTACGCGTTCCGCGACATTCAGCTTCTCAATCCTTTCTCCGGCGGCTTCATCGGCCTCGATCATTTTCGCGCATTGTCTCAGGATGCGGCTTTTTACGGCGCCTTGAAAAATACGCTCTGGTGGACCGGCGCCTCCGTGGTGCTCCAGTTCGTCTTCGGCCTGATCCTGGCCTTGCTCCTCGACAAGCCGTTCTGGGGCCGCGGTCTCGTGCAGGCGCTGGTGTTTCTTCCCTGGGCCGTGCCGTCGTTCCTCGCCGGCCTCAACTGGGCGTGGCTGTTCAATCCCGTTATCGGGCCAATTCCGCATTGGCTTTACGCCCTGGGCCTGATGAGCGAGCCGGGCAATATCCTGTCGGATCCGCACTATGCGATGTGGGGCCCGATCATCGCCAACGTCTGGTGGGGCATTCCGTTCTTCGCCATCACGCTGCTCGCGGCCCTGCAGGCGATCCCGCGCGATCTCTACGAAGCGGCCTCGATTGACGGCGCCACCTGGTTCCAGCGTTTCCGCTCGATCACCCTGCCGTTCCTGGCGCCGACGATCGCGATTACCGTCCTGCTTCGCACCGTCTGGGTTTCCAATTTCGCCGACCTGATTGTCGTCATGACCGGCGGCGGCCCGGCGGATCGGACGCAGATCGTCGCCAGCTATATCTTCACCCAGGCCTTCAAGCGGCTCGACTTCGGCTACGCCTCGGCCATCGCGCTGGTGCTGCTGGCGCTGCTGCTTGCCTATTCCATGCTGATCATCCTGCTGCGGCAGACCCTGCTGAACAAGGATTGAAGCCATGAGACGCATCCTTCCTACAATCGCGCACCGCCTGGCGATCCTCTGCTACATCGTCTTCGCGCTGTTCCCGCTGTTCTGGCTGCTCAAGGTTTCGGTCACGCCGAACGACCTTCTTTATTCGGAAGGCGTGCGCATGTGGCCATCGCGGACGACCTGGGAACACTACTCCTTCGTCATCCAGCACAGCTCATTTCCGACCTTCTTCAAGAACAGCCTGATCGTATCGGCCTCGACCGCGGTCGTCGTCACCATCTGCGCATCGCTGTCGGGCTACGCCCTGTCTCGCTTCAATTTCCGGGCGAAATACTGGATCGTGGCGCTGATGCTGCTCACGCAGATGTTCCCGCTCGTCATGCTGGTGGCGCCGATCTTCAAGATCCTGACGCCGCTGCACCTGACAAACAGCCTGACGGGCCTTGTGGTCGTCTACACCGCCTTCAACGTGCCTTTCGCGACCTTCCTCATGCAGTCGTTCTTCGATGGCATTCCGAAGGATCTGGAGGAAGCGGCGATGATCGACGGCGCCACGCAATTCACGGCCTTCCGGCAGATCATCCTGCCGCTGACCCTGCCAGGGATCGCCGCGACGCTCGGTTTCGTCTTCACGGCCGCATGGAGCGAACTACTCTTCGCGCTGATGCTGATCAACGGCAACGACGCAGCAACCTTCCCGGTCGGACTTCTGACCTTCGTCTCGAAATTCTCGGTCGACTTCGGACAGATGATGGCAGCGGGCGTTCTCGCACTCATCCCGGCCGGTCTCTTCTTCCTTCTCATCCAGCGCTATCTCGTCCAGGGCCTGACGGCCGGCGCGGTCAAGGGTTAATCACATGGCATCGATCGACATCCAGAACGTCAAGAAGGCCTACGGCCACGTGCAGGTCCTGCAAGATGTGGACCTCAAGATTCAGGACGGCGAGTTCGTCGTTCTGGTCGGCCCCTCCGGCTGCGGCAAGTCCACGCTGCTGCGCATGATCGCCGGCCTCGAGGAAGTGACATCGGGCGAGATCCGCATTGCCGGAAACCGCGTCAACGAGTTGCACCCGAAGGACCGCGACATCGCCATGGTGTTCCAGTCCTACGCGCTCTACCCGCACATGAATGTCGCGGGCAACATGAGCTACAGCCTCAAGCTGCGCAAAACGGCAAAGGACAAGATCGCGAGCGCCGTTGGTGCGGCAGCCTCAAAGCTCGGCCTTGACCCCTTGCTGGAACGTCGCCCGAAGGCGCTCTCCGGCGGCCAGCGCCAGCGCGTCGCCATGGGTCGCGCCATCGTGCGCCAGCCCAAGGCCTTCCTCTTCGATGAGCCGCTGTCGAACCTCGACGCCCGCCTGCGCGAGCAGATGCGCGCCGAGATCAAGAAGCTGCACGGCGACCTGAAGGCGACTTCGATTTACGTGACCCATGACCAGATCGAAGCCATGACGCTGGCCGACCGTATCGTCGCCATGCATGGCGGCGTGGTCCAGCAGGTCGGCAGCCCGCTGGAGCTCTACGATCGTCCTGCCAACCTCTTCGTGGCTGGCTTCATCGGCTCGCCCGGCATGAACTTCATGGAAGCGACTTACACCGCTGGCGCTGTCAAGTTGAAGGATGGAACGGTTATTGCCTTGCCCGCACCGCTGTCTCTCGCTGAAGGCGCCAAGGTGACGCTCGGCATTCGGCCGGAGCATGTGCAGCTAAACGCAGATGGTAACGGCATCCAGGCCGGCGTCGAACTCATCGAGCCGACGGGCTTCGGGATCATCCTGCATCTGTCGCTGCATGGCCTGCCGTTCAAAATCTTCACGCAGAATCGTGAGGCGTTGTCGGCCGGACCGCAGGTCACCGTCACTTTCCCTGCCCAGCATCTGCACGTCTTCGACGACAGCGGCAAGCGAGTCGGCTGAGGCTTGCCAGGCCTGCGCCGGGGTATCGGCGCAGGCTATATCTCTTCTGCGAGTGCAGACCGTAGCGCCTGCACCTGTCGGTTCAGCGCCTCGAACTGAGCCGGCGTCATCCCCGCACGCGCAACCAGCGTCTCGCCCAGGCAGTTGCTTCTGACCAGAAGGTCGCGGCCGGCGGCCGTCAACCACACGTGAACCTGACGCTCGTCGGTGGTGCTGCGGCGACGTTCGACGAGACCTGCCTGTTCCATGCGCTTCACCGGCGGCGTGATCGTGCTCGATTCCAAAGACAGGCGATCGGCGATAGCTCCAACGGTCATGCCATCGTTTTCTCCAAGCACACTGAGAACCAGATACTGCGGGTAGGTGATACCCATTTTATCGAGCATCGGCTTGTAGGTGCGGTTGATCGCAATGCTTGCGGCATACAGCGAAAAGCACAACTGGTCGTCCAGCGGGACGGTCTTTGAGTGGGCCATGAACGGCCTCCTGATGTTTCATCCTTTATATTAATACCACGAAAAATGATATCGCGATAATCTTTTCTATGGACAGGTCCGGGAAAACCCGCTACCTGTCTCGTTATCGCGATAACAACTATCGCGGCACAAATCGGATGGAGATCACGATGAGCCAGTCGAACACCGAAGCTACCCGCCGCACCGTCATGACCGCCGGCCTCGGCATTGCCGCTGCCGCGGTCGCGGCACCGCTTGCCTCGACCGCCCAGGCGGCGACGAAACAGCACGCGAAAGCCAAGGAAACCATGAGCAGCGGCACGATCAGGACCAAGGACGGCACCGAGATTTTCTACAAGGACTGGGGAACCGGTCAGCCTGTCGTATTCCATCACGGCTGGCCTTTGAGCGCCGACGACTGGGATGCCCAGATGCTGTTCTTCCTGAACCAGGGCTATCGGGTGATCGCCCATGACCGCCGTGGCCATGGCCGGTCCAGCCAGACGGCTTCGGGCAACGAGATGGATACCTATGCGGCCGATGTCGCAGCGCTCGTTGCGCATCTCGATCTCAAGGATGCCATCCACGTCGGCCACTCCACAGGCGGCGGTGAAGTTGCGCGCTACGTCGCCCAGTATGGCGGTAAGGGCAGGGTGGCCAAGGCAGTGCTCATCGGCGCCGTTCCGCCCGTGATGGTCAAGTCCGCCGCCAACCCGGGCGGCCTGCCGATCGAAGTCTTCGATGGCTTCCGCACGGCGCTCGCAGCAAACCGCGCCCAGTTCTTCTATGACATACCGGCCGGCCCGTTCTACGGCTTCAATCGCCCGGATGCGAAGGTCTCGCAGGGGATCATCAACAATTGGTGGCGCCAGGGCATGATGGGCGGCGCGAAAGCGCATTACGACTGCATCAAGGCCTTCTCCGAAACAGACTTCACCGAAGACCTGAAGAAGATCGAAGTGCCGGTCTTGGTGATGCATGGCGACGACGATCAGATCGTACCGATCGCCGATTCAGCCCTGCTGTCGGCCAAGCTGCTGAAGAACGGCACGCTGAAAGTCTACAAGGGCTTCCCCCATGGCATGGCGACCACCCACGCCGACGTCATCAACGCCGACCTCCTCGCCTTCTTCAAGGCCTGATCCGCCCCAAGCACATCCAACAAGAACGCCCTCAACGGAGGGCGTTCTCTTCGTTTTACGAGAGCAGAACTGCCTGTCGTTGAGCAGCAAGCGCGCGGCTAATCACGCCGATTTTTCCTGTGATTTTTCTGTGCCGCCCTATATCGCTATCGGGAGGAACGAACATGTCACCCGAATGGCCAATGTTCATCATGCAGTGCATTGTCCTCGCAGCGCTGGCGGGCGTTTTCGTCATAAGAGGCGAGGGGGACTGAAGCTCAAGCTTTGACGACCATCATTTTTCCTTGACGAAAACGTTGGCCTCAACCGCCGCGGCGATAAACGCACGCCTTGCCTCGACGGCAGGGCGCTTTCCTTCCAGAACCTCCAGGCAGATCTTCCGAGCATCGCGCAATTGCTTGCCCGCAACCACCGGCCATTGCCCACGCAGGACGGCCATCGCCTCACTCGTACTACCGATCGTCTCGAAGGCACCGGTTTGCGGTGACGTGTAGGAAATCGGTCGGCTCCACTTTTTCGTATCCATAGCGCATACCTCTCGCGAGACTAACGCAACGATAGGGATGCCGTTCCAAACTTTCCCACGACTATTGGATGTACGACACGCAAGCAAGGGCAGGGCAATTGACCTTGCCCTGCGACTGGAGCCTGCCACTACCCACCGAGACGGCTTGCGCTCACCTTCAACGGTGTTCCCGGCTCGTCGACGGCACCATCGGCTTGATGGCTGGTGCGATAGGACCGCTTCTGCTCGTACATGGCGAGATCGGCCCGGCGGACCATCGCCTCGATCGTTTCACCGCTCTCGCTCGTCGCCGCCCCTACGGAAATGCTGAGCGGCGCATTGGAGTAAAACTGGTTGTTGATCTTCAGGAGCTCGTGAATGGTTTCGACCATGGCGGTGGCCGCCTGCTTGTCCGCGCCGGGCATGAGAATGGCAAATTCGTCGCCGCCGATGCGCGCGGCATGGTCAGGCGCAGTCACGACACCATTCAACACTTCGCCAAAACGGCGAAGCAATGCATCCCCAGCGTCGTGACCGAGCTGATCATTGGTGGCCTTCAGCCCGTTCAGATCGATAATGACGGCCGAAACCGGGCGGAGCGACTTCCGCTCAAGCCTGTTCAGTTCGTCCATGTAGAAGGCGCGGTTGTGCAGCTTGGTCAGGACGTCGTGCTTGCCCAGATACTCGAGATAGGCCTCAGCCTTCTTGCGCGCGGTGATATCCGTCAGCGCGACCTGCACGAGTGACCAGTCGTCTTCATGCCCCGGCAGAACGGAAAACTGCAGCAAAACGAAGCGCTCGGAACCATCCAGCGCGTAATTGATCACTTCGCGTTGGTGGAAGAGGTTTCCATTCCAGAGCTCGATCAGCTGCTCGCGAAAGTGCTTTTCCATGTCGTCGCGGAAGATATCCCCAATGCGCTGGAACAGTGTATGCCGGTCCGGGGCACAGAAAAGCCCGAGCGTCGCCTGGTTGATATCGACAACCCTGATCTCGCTCATGCACTGGCGCACGAACTCCGGATGAACGTCCGTGAAGACACGAAAATCGACGATGCCGCGATTGCGCACATCGGTCAGCAACGCCTTGATATGACTGAAGTCCTCGACCCAGAGCGACACCGGCGAATGCTCAAATATGCCTTCGGCATAGCGCCGGTTCTCACGTTCGGCGCGTCGTGCCTCTTCGCGATCCGTCACATCCTCGGTTGTGAGGAGCAACTTGCCAAGGGTGTGTTCATAGCCCGGCAGCACTGCGCCGCGCAGCTGAATATCCAGCCGCCGACCGGAAAGCGTATAGTTGACGGCACTGCCGCTGAACTCGGTCTTTCCCTCAAAAAGTGCGGCCAGTTCGTTGACATGGCTTTCCAGCATTTCGTCGCGAAAGACGCTGGATAGGTTTGCCGTCAGATGGTTGACATCGTCCGCTTCAAACAGGTTGAGCGTCTTGCGGTTGACCTTGAGAACACGAATCTGCCGGGAACATGCCGCGACGCGACTGACGTCTTCCCTCAGGAACGCCCTGATATCCTCGACACCGTCGGCCCGCCAGCGTTCAAGCTGCTCCTTTACCCCGCTGAAATCCTCGAGCCACATGGCGATTGGCGCCAGATCGAAAATGTCGAGATCGGAGGCAATGCTTGTCATCAGGTCATGTCTCTCGCTGCAATCGGCATTGGATGCACGGTCCGCGTCCGTGCATCCGTCCGCTAACTCATCGGCTTTTAAGGCTGATTCGTAAATCGCAGTTTGGAGACAAAGTTATGGCGGCAGGTTCCTGCCGCCCGCTCAAGCGCTCCGAAAGAGCTTCCAGCGGGTCGGGCGGAAGGCGATGCGATTGCGGTCGAGACCATCCGCCTGCGTTGGCGGCAGCTCGATCTCGATCGGCGGATGATCCCTGCCGATATTGACCTCGATATGCCGCGTGCCGGCGACACGACGGCTGCTGGTCAAAAGCCCGGCGATGCAGCCGCCACAGCCGTCACGCAACTCGATGTCATGAGGACGGAAGTAGAGCTGGGCCTCGCCATCCGGCTGACCCTCTGCCTTCAAGCCGAGCGGACGATCCTCGAACCAGATCTCCCCACCGGTAATCTTGACCTGCAGACAGTTCGACTGACCGACGAAGCCGAACACAAAGGGTGAATTCGGATTGTCGTACACCTCGTCAGGCGTGCCGACCTGCTCGATCGCGCCCTGGCTCATGACCACGACGCGGTCGGCGAGTTCCATCGCCTCGTCCTGGTCGTGCGTGACGAAAACCGTCGTGTGTCCGGTCCGGTCGTGGATTTCGCGCAGCCATTTGCGCAGATCCTTGCGAACCTGCGCGTCGAGCGCCCCAAAGGGCTCGTCGAGCAACAGCACATTGGGCTCAACGGCCATCGCGCGCGCAAGGGCGACGCGTTGCCGTTGGCCGCCGGACAGCTGTGTCGGATAGCGCTTCTCGAGGCCGCCAAGCTGCACGAGCTCGATGAGTTCAAGGGCGCGCCGGCGGATCTCCGCCTTTGATGGCCGGCGGGAGGCATGGCGCACCTTCAGGCCGAAGGCCACGTTGTCGAGCACGGTCATGTGGCGAAACAGGGCATAGTGCTGGAACACGAAACCGATATTCCGTTCCTGCACGGTCTTTTTCGAAGCATCCTCGTCGCCGAAGTAGATCAGGCCCTCCGTCGGGCTCTCGAGACCCGCAATCAGGCGCAGCAAGGTCGTCTTGCCCGAGCCGGACGGCCCGAGCAGCGCGATCAGCTCGCCGGAGCGGATATCGAGCGACACGTCATGCAGAGCCGGAAACCGCTCGAATTCCTTGCGCAGGTGTTGAACGCGAACTTCCATTCTAGATCCTTCAGTGCCGCCGGCTGGCGGCGATTTCGTCGCTGTATCGCATTTCGAGCAGCGTCTTCAGAACAAGGGTTACAAGCGCCAGCAACGCAAGCAAGGTGGCGACGGCGAAGGCTCCGGTGAAATTATACTCGTTGTAGAGGATTTCCACCTGCAGCGGCATCGTGTTGGTCTGTCCCCGGATGTGGCCTGAAACCACCGAGACAGCACCGAACTCGCCCATGGCGCGGGCGTTGCAGAGCAGAACGCCGTAAAGCAGGCCCCATTTGATGTTGGGCAGCGTCACATGCCAGAAGGTTTGCCAGCCGCTGGCGCCGAGCGAGATCGCCGCTTCTTCGTCGCCCGTCCCCTGTTCCTGCATCAGCGGGATCAGTTCGCGCGCGACAAAGGGAAAGGTGACGAACATCGTTGCCAGAACGAGGCCCGGCACCGCGAAGAGGATCTTGATGTCATGCGCGCTAAGCCACTGCCCGAGATGGGTGTTGGCGCCGAGCAGCAGGACGAAGACCAGACCCGAGATAACCGGAGACACCGAAAATGGCAGGTCGATCAGGGTCGTCAGAAACGCCTTGCCCTTGAACTCGAACTTGGCGATCGCCCAGGCGGCGGCAACCCCGAAGACAAGGTTCAAAGGCACGCTGATACCGGCAACGATCAGCGTCAGCCGGATCGCCGAGAAGGTCTCGGCATCCTGCAGCGCCGTGAGAAACGCTCCTAGACCTTTGCGAAAGGCCTCCACGAAGACCGCTGCTAGCGGCAGCAGCAGGATCAGCGTCAGAAAGACCAGCGAAACGAGGATGAGCGTCCAGCGTGCAACCTTGTGCTCGGTCACCACCGAGCGAACCTTTGCAGCTGGCGCAAGGCCAGTATCAAGCGCCATAACCATACCTCCGCCTGCTGCAGCTCTGGATGAGGTTGATGACAAGCAACATCACGAAGGACAGAACCAGCATGACGGCTGCAATCCCTGTTGCGGCCGCGTAGTTGTATTCCTCCAGCTTGATGACGATGAGCAGCGGCGCGATCTCCGATTTGAACGGCAGGTTGCCGGCAATGAAGATGACCGAGCCATACTCGCCAACGCCACGCGCAAAGGCGAGCGCGAAACCGGTGAGCACCGCCGGCGCAAGCCCGGGCAACAGAACCCGGAAGATCGTCTGCAGACGATTGGCACCCAGCGTGGCGGCGGCTTCCTCCACTTCCTTGTCGATCTCCTCCATGACCGGCTGCACGGTTCTCACGACGAAGGGCAGGCCGACGAAGACAAGGGCGACGACAATGCCGACCGGCGTGAAGGCGATCTTGATGCCAAGCGGCGTCAGGAACTGCCCGATCCATCCGTTTGGGGCGTAAAGGGTTGCAAGTGCAATACCGGCAACCGCGGTCGGCAGGGCAAAGGGCAGATCGACCATGGCGTCGATCACGCGCTTGCCGGGGAAGCGGTAGCGCACAAGGACCCAGGCCAGAACGATGCCGAACACGGCGTTGACACAGGCTGCGGCAAAGGCGGTGCCGAAGCTGATACGCAGCGCGTTCAGCGTTCGCGGATCAAGCGCAATCGCCAGGAATTTCTCCCAGCCGAGTTCGCTCGACCGCCAGGCAAGGCCAGACAGCGGGATGAGGATAAGCAGGGTGAGCCAGGTCAACGTAAGACCGAGCGCCATTCCAAATCCTGGAATGACGCTCGGCCGTCTGAACCGCCACCGCGTGGGGCTATGTGCTCTCATGCTGCGTATTATTGGGCCGGCTTGTAGATTTGGTCAAATACGCCGCCGTCTCCGAAGAACTTCGGCTGGGCTTCCTTCCAGCCACCGAAGTCGTCGATGGTCGCAAGCGTCAGCTTGGGGAACCGGGCGATATCGGCCGGGTCAGCCGCTTCCGGCTTGATCGGGCGATAGAAGTGCTTGGCAGCAATCTTCTGGCCTTCATCGGCATAGAGGTAGTTGAGATAGGCTTCGGCGACCTTGCGCGTGCCCTTCTTGTCGACATTGCCGTCAACGATGGCGACCGGCGGATCGGCGCGGATCGAGAAGTTCGGGGTTACGATCTCGAACTGGTCGGGGCCAAGCTCTTCAAGCGAGAGATAGGCTTCGTTTTCCCAGGCCAGCAGGACGTCGCCGAGGCCGCGCTGAACGAAGGTCGTGGTCGCGCCGCGGGCACCGGTATCGAGAACCGGAACGTGCTGCAGCAGCTTGGTGACATATTCCTGCGCCTTGGCGTCGTCGCCGCCATTGGCCTGCTTGGCCCAGGCCCAGGCCGCCAGGAAATTCCAGCGGGCGCCGCCGGAGGTCTTCGGGTTCGGCGTGATGACCTGAACGTCATCCTTCACCAGATCGGCCCAGTCCTTGATCCCCTTCGGATTGCCCTTGCGGACGAGGAAGACGATCGTGGAGGTGTAGGGCGTCGAATTGTTCGGGAACTTGGTCTTCCAGTCAGCCGGGATCTTGCCGGTTTTCTTGGCGATGGCATCGATGTCGCCTTCAAGCGCTAGCGTCACCACGTCGGCATCCAGACCGTCGATGACCGAGCGGGCCTGGGCGCCGGAACCGCCGTGCGAGGCCTGTATCGTCACCTTCTCACCGGTGTCCTTTTCCCATTTCGCAGCGAAGGCGGCGTTGAAATCCTTATACAGCTCTCTCGTCGGATCGTAGGATACATTGAGAAGCGTCTGGTCGGCGAATGCGGGCGCGACGGCCCCGATCGCGACACTACCTGCCAGAACCGCGGCTGCGAGGAGCCGGGTGATCCGTATTGACTGCATGGAAACCTCCTTCGTTTGTACCCAAACTCTACCAACTTGGTCGTATAATGAAACGAAGATTGTTTCTGTTCCGCGCGGGGCCCCTAGAATTGAGTCCCATTTCAAATGGTCTTTCGGAATGATTCTTCCGGCGTCCGCCACGGCCAGCCCGCTAGCCAGGGCTGTCGCCCAGCCCAAACACGCACCTGTCACATTTTGCATACAGCCGAATCATTCGGTTTCACTTATAAAGTGCGCAGCGCTTGCACGCGTCTGGATTAGATAGCGCCCACTCTTGAAACCAATGGGTCATCGCATGTCTTTGAAAGCCGCCATTCTCGCATCCGCCGCTGCCCTGGCAGCCATCTCCACGGCGCAAGCCGCCGACGCCGTTGTTGCCGCAGAGCCGGAACCGGTCGAATACATTCGCGTCTGCGATGCTTACGGGACAGGCTATTTCTACATTCCAGGCACGGAGACTTGCCTGCGCATGGAAGGCTACATTCGCGTCGAGGAGCGTTTCGGCCGCGATGAATCCGAACCGTCGGACTGGTCGTCCTGGACGCGCGCCCAGGTCACGTTCAGCTCGAAGAGCGATACCGAATGGGGAACGCTCACCGGCCTGATCACCCTGCGCAACGAGGCCGAGAACGCCTCGGACTTCGACCCGACGCTCGACGAAGGTTATATCGACATCGCCGGTTTCCGGTTCGGAATGCAGTACAGCTGGTGGGATGACGACCCGAGCGGCGAAACCGACGTCGTTGCCAGCAACGAAACCAACCACAATTCGATCCGCTATCAGTACGAAGGCAGCGTCTTCACCGCGGGCGTTTCGCTCGACGAACTCGAAGACGAATATGCCACCAAGCCCGGCGAGGGACCGAACGATCTCGGCATCGCCGCGCAGGTCTCGTTCAAGGCCGGCGGCTTTCAGGGCTACCTGCTCGGCGGTTACGATACGGATACGAGCGAGGGAGCGATCCGCGCCATTCTCTATGCCGAGCTTGGCCCGGGCCAGCTTGGCCTCTACGGCGTATGGGCAAGCGGCGCCAACTACTACTACGAGGAATCGGAGTGGACGGTCGGCGCGCAGTACGAATACAAGGTCAACGACAAGCTGACCCTCATTCCCGGCGCGCAGTTTTTCGAGAACATTGCGCTCGACGCCGATGGCGACGGCTTCAGCGGCGGCAATGCGTGGACCGGCGGCATAACGGTGAACTACAAGATCGTTGAAAACCTCGCGACGCGTCTGAGCCTCCAGTATCACGACGAGGAAGAAGGCGAGGATCAGGTCGAAGGCTTCCTCCGTTTCCAGCGCGATTTCTAAACACCCCAAAGACCGGCAGCGCCACGCTTGAACCCGCGTGGTGCTGCCGATCCATTTCTGAGCATTTTACCAACGCCCGGGCAAAAGCCCCCGATTCAGAATTGAACCTGGCCGAGGTTGCGTCCTATAACCCTTCCCACATGCCGCTCGACTCGAGCCGGCGCCATGGGAGGAAACAGCATGACCAAAGTCCGTGCGCTGGTGCTAGAACGCCAGCATGAACTCGCCTTGCGCGACATCGACCTGCCGCTGGAAACAGGCCCGGGGCAGGTGAAGATCAAGATCCACACGGTCGGCGTTTGCGGGTCCGACGTTCACTACTACACGCACGGCAAGATCGGCCCCTTCGTCGTCAACGAGCCGATGGTCCTTGGACACGAGGCGGCAGGCACCATCATCGAGGTCGGCGCCGGCGTCACACACCTCAAGATCGGCGATCGCGTGTGCATGGAGCCGGGCATTCCCGATCCGAACTCGAAGGCCAGCCGCCTCGGCATGTATAACATCGACCCGGCGGTGACGTTCTGGGCAACCCCGCCGATCCACGGCGTCCTGACGCCCGAGGTCGTGCATCCGGCCAACTACACCTTCAAACTCCCCGACAATGTCAGCTTCGCCGAGGGCGCGATGGTCGAGCCCTTCGCCGTAGGCATGCAGGCTGCAACAAAGGCCAAGATTGTCCCCGGCGACACCGCTGTCGTGCTTGGCGCCGGCCCGATCGGAACCATGGTCGCCATCGCGGCGCTTGCCGGCGGCTGCGCCCGGGTCATCGTTGCCGACCTCGCACAGCCCAAGCTCGATATCGCCGCGAAATATCAGGGCGTCATTCCGGTCAACATCCGCGAGACGAACCTGAGCAAGGAAGTGGCCCGCCTGACCGACGGCTGGGGCGCGGATGTCGTCTTCGAGTGCTCCGGCTCGCCCAAAGCCTGGGAGACGATCATGGAACTGCCGCGGCCCGGCGGGGTCATCGTCGCTGTGGGATTGCCGGTCAATCCGATCGGCTTCGACGTATCGACCGCATCCACCAAGGAAATCCGCATCGAGACGGTGTTTCGCTACGCACACCAGTACGAACGCTCGATCGCGCTGCTCGGCTCCGGTCGTGTCGACCTGAAGCCGCTGATCTCCGCGACCTTCCGCTTCGAAGAATCGATCAAGGCGTTTGATCGTGCGGTCGAAGCGCGCCCCAGCGACGTGAAACTGCAGATCGTGATGGAATAGGCCTGAGGTGGCTGCCTTTTGGCAGCCGCTTCCTCACGCTGCCGCGAGATCAGATGGTCCTCATCATGAAGACCTCGGTGTGTTTCATGCTGTCAGGGATCGGGTAGAACGGCTGGCAGCGCGCAAACGCGAAGGACTCGTAGAGCGCAACCGCCTCCTTCATGTAAACCGTGGTGGCAAGCAGGACCGTTCGCCGCTGTCCCTTTTCGATCTCGCCCATGACCGTGCGCATGAGCGCGCGGCCGATGCCCTTGCCGCGATATGCGGGATCTACGTAGAACTTGTGGAGTTCGGTGGCGTGGTCGTCAAAGGGTGAAAAGGCGAGACATCCAGCGGGCATCCCATTCCAGGTCGCGATGAATAGGGCCGCATCGGCCGCCATGAATTTCGCCGCCAGGGTTTCGCTGGTATCTGTATGATACATGCCGAGCACGAGATCCGGCGAGAGACCATGCGCCTCGCTCTGGAGCGCATCCCATTCGGCAAATGTTCGGCAAAATGCCCCGGCGATCTCGAAATCCCGCCGATGCTTCGCATTGGAGATGGAAATCATGCCATGCTCCCCTGACCGCGAAATGATGTGCCGTCATACCATGCCAAGGTACAAGTAGCCAAATGCACAACGTTGCGGCCTGGAGAGCGGGGACGAGGCGGGAGTAACAATTCAATTAAGTCAATCAGTTGAGTGACAATTCTCCTCTTCTGCGTCCTCGCGGCCGCACGTCGTGCGATTGTTGCTCTGTCCTGTTGTCGGATACCCCGCAAGGCGTTGCGGCGAAACGGGACCGGCGCCGGACGAGGAAGGAAGACGCAAGCTTCTTCGTCAGGGGTACGCAGAAAATGGCTCCCCTCCGGCGACGGCGTGTTGCGGCAACGCAGCCCGAGTTTCGCGTCGGACGTGCCTGTGTGGCACACAAGGTTCCAAGGGCAAGTGACACTTTCCCGAAGAAATGCAGAGGAGCCGGAGTTGCGCGCAAAAACCGCCGAACGGGCGCTGGAAGGCGCCATTCTTGTTTACTCCAACGCGGCAATTTCCAACGCCCCGTCCGAGTGAATGCCATGCTCAAGCCACGGGCTCCTTGAGGCGCGTGATCGCCACAGCGTGCTCGGCGAGCTGCCGGTCACTGCACGATCTTCAGGTCTCCCAGCAAGGTTGGAATGATTTCCGAGACTGTCGGATGGATCGGGACGGCCCATTTGAGGACCGGGTAGGGCGCCTTTGCGTTCATCGCGTCGATAAACCCATGGATCGCCTCGTCACCCTCGATGCCGAGAATGGCCGCGCCGAGAATCTGCTGGCTGTCGGCGTCCGCGATCACCTTCATGAAGCCCTTGGTCTCGCCGCGTTCATTGGCTCGGCCGACGCGGCTCATGGGCCGGGTGGAGATCATGATCCTGCGACCGGAGGCGCGAGCCTGCTTTTCCGTCATCCCGACGCGGCCGAGCGGCGGATCGATGTAGAGCGCATAGGCCAGGATCCGGTCGCTGAGCTTCCTGCTCTCGCCGTCCAGCAGATTGGCCGCGGCGATCTCGAAGTCGTTATAGGACGTATGCGTGAAGGCGCCGTGGCCGTTGCAATCACCGAGAGCCCAAATGCCGTCGACATTGGTGGCAAGCGTGTCATCAACGGTGATGTAGCCGCGCTTGTCGGTCGCGACCCCGGCTCGATCCAGGCCGAGGTCGTCGGTGTTCGGCGTGCGTCCGGTGGCGATCAGCACATGGCTTACTTCAATGTCGGGGACACCGGCGCCGACCTTGACCGAAATTCCGTCGCTTGCCCTCGCAAAGGCAATACCATCGGCATTCGTGTGGACGCTAATTCCCTCGTCACGCAGGATGTCGGCTATCGCGTCGGAGACATCCTCATCCTCGCGCGGCGCAAGCTTCGGTCCGCGCTCGATAACAGTCACCTCGGCCCCGAAGCGGCGATACATCTGCGCGAACTCGAGGCCGATATAGCTGCCGCCAATCACCGCCAGATGCCTGGGCAACACGTCGAGATGGATGATCGAGGTGCTGGTCAGATAGCTGATATCGGAAAGCCCCGGCATGTCGGGGATGGTCGGCCGAGCGCCGACATTGAGGAAGATGCGCGGCGCCGTCAACCTTTCGCCATTGACGGCAACGGTCCTCGCATCCTCGAAACGAGCTTGGCCATATATGACGGTCATGCCCTCCATGGCGTCGAACCAGCTGATCAGCCCGTTGCGGGCGTTCATCGTGACCGTCTCCGCCCGCTTGCGCACGACGCTCATATCGATGCCGATTTCGCCGGGGACCGTCACGCCGTAGTCGGCGGCCCGCCGGGCGACATGGGCGGCCCGGGCGCTCGCCACCAGCGTCTTTGTCGGCATGCAGCCGGCATTGACGCAGGTCCCGCCGAGAAACTTGCGCTCGATCAGGGCCACCTTCATGCCCCTTTCGACCATGCGCGCGGCAAGGAACGGTCCGGATTGCCCGGCACCGATGACGATGGCGTCGAAACCAGGCATCAGACGGCCCCCACGATCAAAAGAGCGCCGACAACGGCAATGATATCCTCGGTGATCGCAGCTGGTGCGTCCTTGCCGAAGGCGGCAGCCAGCCTGCCGCGCGCCGCCGCCCCGGCAAGCGTACCGACGATGGCGCCTATGACGCCGGCAATCAGGCCGCCAACCAGCAAGCCGCCGGATGCGCCGATCGTGGCGCCGGTGAGCGCCCCCATGACGATCCGGGCGCTGAACTGTACCGGCACCTTGCGCGATGGCGTCGACGGCAGCTGGTCGGTGATCAGTTCCACGATCGCGAGCAAGGTGAAGACCCACGGGGTCCACTTGAAGCCCATGAAGGCCAGCGACGTCTGCGAGACGTCGAACCACCCGAGTGCGGCGCCCCAGGCAACAGCGGCGGGAGCGGTCATGGCCCGAAGGCCGGCGACGATACCGATCAGAAATGCGAAGGCCAGAAGCATGTGCAATTTCCCCCTGCCACGCCACGATCGCACGTGGTCAGGAGAAGCTTGCACATTGTCCCGCAGGATTCAATTTTCCCGGTGACGATTGCGCCTTAATTCGCGAAGGCGGCAATGCCGGTGATGGCCCGGCCGAGGATCAGCGCATGGATGTCATGGGTTCCTTCGTAGGTGTTGACCACCTCGAGATTGACGAGATGACGCGCCACGCCGAACTCGTCGGAAATCCCGTTACCGCCGAGCATGTCGCGAGCAAGCCGCGCAATTTCCAGCGCCTTGCCGCAGCTGTTGCGCTTGACGATCGAGGTCAGCTCGACCGGCGGATGCCCATCCTCCTTCATGCGGCCGAGCCGCAGGCAACCCTGAAGCCCGAGCGTGATTTCGGTGGCCATGTCCGCAAGTTTCTTCTGGATCAGCTGGTTGGCGGCCAGTGGACGATCGAATTGCTTGCGGTCCAGCGTGTACTGACGGGCCTTGGCATAGCAGTCCTCGGCAGCGCCGAGCGCACCCCAGGCAATGCCGAAGCGGGCGGAGTTCAGGCAGGTGAACGGCCCCTTCAGGCCGGTGACATCGGGCAGCAGGTTCTCTTCGGGAACGAAGACCCCATCCATCACCACCTCGCCGGTAATCGAGGCGCGCAGCCCCACCTTGCCGTGGATCGCGGGAGCCGTCAGCCCCTTCCAGCCCTTCTCGAGAATGAAGCCGCGGATCACGCCGTCCTCGGTCTTAGCCCAGACGACGAAGACATCGGCGATCGGCGCGTTGGAGATCCATGTCTTGGCGCCCGTCAGGCTGTAGCCGCCATCGACCTTGCGGGCACGCGTCACCATCGAACCCGGATCGGAGCCATGGTTCGGTTCGGTCAGTCCAAAGCAGCCGATCCATTCGCCGGTCGCGAGTTTCGGCAGGTATTTCTGCTTCTGCGCTTCCGAGCCAAAGGCATCGATCGGCACCATGACGAGGGAGGACTGAACGCTCATCATCGAACGGTAGCCGCTGTCGACACGCTCGACCTCGCGGGCGATCAGACCATAGGCGACATAGCCAAGGCCCGCCCCGCCATATTCCGGTGCGATCGTTGGCCCGAGCAAGCCGAGTTCGCCCATCTCGCGAAAGATCGTCGGGTCTGTCTTCTCATGTCGGAAAGCCTCGAGCACGCGGGGAGCAAGCTTCTCTTGCGCATAGCCATGCGCCGTGTCGAGCACCATGCGCTCTTCATCGGTCAATTGCTCGACAAGTCGGAAGGGGTCGGCCCAATCGAAAATCTCGCGGGTATGCTTCATATTTCATCCTCCTCCGCACTTGGTCGGGCAACGCCGACGTCCATCCGGCATAGCCCTGCGGAAAGGACGCGTCAACACACGCCGGCGCCGCGGCTATGCTTGTGGATGGGGCGCGTTTTCTCGCGGCGCGTCACCTGCCCAACGTCCTGGTTCGCCCTAATTCTCAATCTGCACAGACCACATGGCAGCATTCGGGGCCGCCGACGACAGACAGGAGAATGGCATGGCAACGATCGCGTTTATCGGCCTCGGCAACATGGGCAGGCCCATGGCGGCAAACCTCGTCAAGGCAGGACATGCGGTAATGGGCTTCGATCTCGCGGCGCCCATGTTGCAGGCTGCCGAAGCCAACGGCGTCCGGCCGGCAAGCCATATCAGCCAGGCGGTTGCCGACGCACAGACCATCATCACCATGCTGCCGCAAGGCAAGCACGTGCTGAGCGCCTGGACGGATATCCTGCGCGCCATCCCGAAGGGAACGCTGGTGATCGACTGCTCGACGATCGACGTCGACAGTGCTCGCAAGGCGCATGAGATGGCAGCGGCTGTCGGTTGTCTCTCGCTCGATGCGCCCGTTTCCGGCGGCACCAGCGGTGCTGCCGCCGGCACACTGACCTTCATGGCCGGCGGCCTACAGGAAAGCTTTGCCAGGGCAAAACCGATCCTTGAGGCGATGGGCAAGAAGATCGTTCATTGCGGAGAAGCCGGCGCCGGGCAGGCGGCCAAGATCTGCAACAACATGATCCTCGGCATCTCGATGATCGGCGTCTGTGAAGCCTTTGCGCTCGGCGAAAAGCTCGGCCTTTCGAGCCAGGCGCTCTTCGATGTCGCCTCGACCTCTTCGGGCCAATGCTGGTCGATCAGCACCTATTGCCCTGTCCCCGGCCCGGTGCCGACATCGCCCGCCAACAACGACTACAAACCGGGCTTTGCCGCCGCGCTGATGTTGAAGGACCTGCGCCTGTCGCAGGAGGCGGCCTTGTCGACGGGAGCCTCGACGCCACTCGGAGCCGAGGCGGCCCAGCTCTATGCGCTTTTCGCAAAGCAAGGGAACGCCGACCGCGACTTTTCAGCCATCATCGAGATGCTGCGCGGCTGACGATCCGCTCAGGGCAGCCTGACATGTAGCCCGCCAACCCAAGTGGACGCGATATTCGGCTTGGAGGCGGTGTAGATGATCTTCTGCAGGATCTGTTCGCCGGCATCCAGTTCGTCAAACAGCCGCACCGATCCCTTTTCCGCCTTCGTGTCGATAACGATCGCGTCGAAGAGGTAGCCGGGCTTGAACTGGCCCACAGGCAGGTCGAGCGCAATGCCGCCGCCGGCGGTGGCGATATGGAAGGCATCGCGAAAATCGATCTGCGCGGGACCGAAGGTCGAACGCGTCGTCGCGTCGAGACGCGGATCGACACCTGTTTCCAATGCTCGCGACATCAAGATCGCACCACGGCAGTTCTCGAGCATCGACGCACTCGGGCCACCCGAAATATCGGTTCCGAGACCCACATGCATGCCCTTGTCGAGCGCAGCGCGCAGCGGAAAAACGGCGTTGGCGAAATAGACGTTCGACAGCGGGCAATGCGCGACCGCGGCTTCGCGCATGCGGACCCGCTCCATGTCTTCGGCGGTCAGGAAGTTCGCGTGCGCAAGCACGCTGCGACGGCCGAGCAGGCCGAAGCGATCGAGCGTTTCGGCATCCGTTACGCCATAGCGGGAGAGGACGTAGCCATGCGCCCAGTCGCTTTCCGAGCAATGCGTCTGCACGTGGCAACCGCATTCCTTCACCAGTTCCCCCAGGCCCTCGAGCGTGGCATCGGTACAGGATGGAATGAACCGCGGTGTCACCACAGGCAGCACGCGCCCCTCGCCATTATCAGGATGCGCGCGAACATAGTCGATCAACTGACGCGTCCCCTCGACGGCAGCCTGCGGAGAGGCATCGCGATAGTACTCCGGGCATTCATCGGCGTTATCCATCGCCACCTTGCCGATCAGCGCCCGCTGACCTTTCTCGAGGCAGACATCCACGAGGGCACGGGTCGCTTCCTGATGAATAGTGGCGAAATAAAGCGCTGTCGTGGTGCCACTCGCCAGAAGGTCGTCGACAAGAAGCCCATAGCTTCGCTTTGCGAAGGCCAGATCCTGGTACTTTGCTTCCAGCGGAAAGGTGTACTGCTGCAGCCAGACTTCCAACGGCACGTCGAGCGCGCTTCCCAGCTGCGGGTATTGCGGCGCGTGCACGTGAAGATCGACAAAACCAGGCAGGAGATAGGAGCCGGAGGGCAGCACAACCAGCTCGCCAGTCTCCTCGCGCGCATCGCGAATGCTGCGATAGTTCGGCTCGCCCGGCCGGTGGATGGCCTTGATCGCGCCATCGGCGCCGATATCGATGAGAACGTCTTCCAATATGTCGATATGTCCGCGTTCCGGGGCGTGAAAGCCGGAGGCGCAGAGCGTCTTGTTACGCAAATCCACAGCAATGTCCTTAAATTCAGTCCAAGCTTCGATGTCTGAGCGCGAGCGCGCCCTCACGAAATCTATGTCGGATTTCCGCCTCGTCTATACCAGGAAGCACATGGTCTTCCATCACAATCCGGCCGTCGCATATGGTCGTCACCACATCGTCGGCGCGGGCCGAGTAGACAAGCGCGGCCGCCTCGTCATAGACGGGCAGGCAATGGGGCCGGTCAAGATCAACAATGATCACATCAGCCTTCATGCCCGGCGCCAGCCGGCCTGTTTCCGGGCGGTTCATCGCCGCTGCGGCTCCTGTTGTCGCCATTTCCAGTAGTTCGGTCGTCTTCAGGAACTCCACGTCGCCGGTCTTGTCCTTGTGGATCATACCGGCAAATTTCATCTCCTGGAACATGTCCAAGGAGTTGTGGCTGGCCGGGCCATCCGTCGCCAGCCCCACCGTCACCCCGGCCTCGCGCACGGCGCGCAAACGCAGCGTACCCGAGTTGAGCTTGGCATTGCAGCACGGGCAATGCGCAATCTTTGTGCCCGTTTGCGCCATGATGCGAATATCGTCGTCGGTGAGTTGGGTGCAATGAGCAGCCGTAACGTCAGGCCCAAGGAACCCCAGCGAATGCACCCATTGCATGGGCGTTGTGCCATAGGTCTCCTTCACATACGCCACCTCCTGCGGCCCCTCGGCCAGATGGGTATGGATCACCACTTTCTGGGCATCAGCGACCTCGCGGACAACCTTGAACATCTCCGCGCCGCATGAGTACGGCGAATGCGGCGACAGAGCGACGTGGATGCGGTCGTTGCCGCTCCTGTGGTGCCGGGCGACCGTATCGCCAAAGCCGTGGAGCGCCTTCCACGACCAGTCGGTGATCGGCGCGTAAAGACCGCGATCGGCAAAGCCGTAGCCGAGCGTGGCCCGCAATGGCAGCTTGCCGAGCGCGGCAATCTGAGGTGCCACCCGATAGGCGTCGAAATGCTCGTTGAAGGTCGTGATGCCGGCCTTGGCCATTTCGACGAGACCCATGAGGCTCGCCCAGTAAAGCGTCTCTTCATCGAAATTGCGCTTGAGCTGCCACATCGTCTGCAGCCACTCGAAGAGCTGCACGTCCTCCAACAGGCCACGCAGCAGCATGTTGGAGGCGATGTGGGTGTGGCAATTGACGAAGCCCGGCATGACAACGCGGCCCCTTGCGTCGATCACTTTCCTTGCACCGCCCGTCGGCACAGAACCAGTCGGCCCCACCGCAGTGATGCTGTCGCCCGTGATCGTCAGGCTGCCGTTGGTAATCTTCTCCGCGCCGCCCATCGGCAGGATGGTGGCGTTGATAATGGCGATATCGGGATGGAGCATGCTGTCAGGCTGCCATCGCGGTGGTGCCGTAGGTGATGCCCTTCTCCTTCAGCCAGCGGCGATAGGCGATCGAGCTTGCGTCGGCGCGGGTCGGGATTTCCGCGCGGGCTTCCATCGGCAGCAGCGACGGACGCTGATTTTCGAGGATGATACGGTCCTGCAGGAAGATCAGCTGCTGGAAATGCACGAGCTCTGTCGTGGTCGAAACGTCATCGATCAGGAACATCACCGGATGGGCGATGCAACGGTCGGGGTCGAGCGGCTGCACGAACAGGCAAATCACATCCCAGCGATTGGCGGAGTTCGGGCAGGTCTTATAGAGCAGCGTGGTGAACGGTGTCATGACCCGGTAGATGTAGTCGGTCATGATCCCGTCAGTTGCCGAAAGGGCTGCCTGCGGCTGGAAGAACTGGCAGTTGGTTGCCCAGACCTCGTCGACGTCGCGACGGATCTCGGCATTGTAGTGCATGACTTCCGTATGCGGCTCTGCCCCCAGGATGTCCGTATGGACGAACGGGAAATGCGCCATGTCGAGGAAGTTCTCGATGATGCGAAGTCCTGACGCGCGCACCATGACCGCACCGCAATTGACCACGCGCCGGTCGTCTTCATCGGCCTCCGGCAGCGCGAAAAGGCCGCTCTTGGGTTCGCCAAGCGTTGCCCAGACAAGGCCGAAGCGCTTGATGATTGGAAGAGGTGAAGCGCGGCCTTCCGCCGTCACGGTCACCGCTCCGTCCGGCAATCTCTCCAGGGAGAGATCGGTTCCGAGCAGGCGCGTGCTGGAGCGGCCGTATACAATCTCCGTCTCGGTGCCGAGCGGATACCACTGGTCGAGGGCAGCCTTGTCCGAACATTGGCTCATGGGACGCTCACTTTCATTGGTCATAGATACGGTCCATCACAGTTTGGTGGCTCGCCAGCAATCCGTCCACATCCAAATGACGAAACTGGCCGTCGGCGATGATTTCGCGGCCGTTGATGAAGGAATAGTCGACCTTGAACGGGCCACACATGACGAGGGCCGCCAAAGGATCGCGCTGCGTGCCGGAGAGGCCGAGCTGGTTCAGCTTCACGGCGATGAAGTCGGCGCTCATCCCGGGAGCGAGATAGCCGATATCGTCGCGGCCGAGGATTTTTGCGCCGCCGCGCGTTGCCATCGTCAGCGCCTCGCGGGCGGACAATGCCTTCGGCGTGCCGCCAAAGCCACCGCGTCCGCCTGGTGTCTCCGAGAGATACTTGTTGGGCGCGACACGCTGCAGCATCATGGCAAGGCGGGCTTCCATGAACATGTTCGAGGTGTCGTTGGAAGCAGACCCGTCAACACCCAAGCCGACATTGACGCCGAGATCGAGCATTTCCCGGATCTTGGCGATGCCTTGTCCACAGCGCATGTTGGCCGATGGGCAATGGGCGACACCGGTGCCGGAATCCGCAAACAGCCTGATCTCGTCCGATGTCATGAAGATCGAATGCGCGAACCAGACATCCGGCCCGAGCCAGCCGACGGATTCCGCAAAGCCCACCGAGCGCATTCCGTAGACGTCATGGCAGTAATCCTCTTCGAAGAGGTCTTCGGCCAGATGCGAATGCAGATGGACGCCCTTGTGGCTGCGGGCAAGCGCTGCTGCATCCTTCATCAAGCCGGGCGTGACCGAAAACGGCGAGCAGGGCGCCAGGATGATGCGGCTCATCGAATGGCGCGTATTGTCGTGGTAGCTATGGATCAGTCGCTCCGCGTCCTTGAGGATATCCTCTTCCTTCTCGACGCAATTGTCCGGCGGCAGGCCACCCTGGCTCTGGCCGCGCGACATGGCGCCGCGCGCGGCGTGGAAGCGCAGGCCGAGGTCGCTCGCCGCGTCGATCGTCGCATCCAGCGTGCAGTTGTTCGGCAGGATATAGAGATGATCGGAGCTCGTCGTGCAACCGGATGCGATCAGCTCGGCCATGGCCACGCGGGCCGATACGCCGATCGCGTGATCATCAAGCGCCGACCAGATCGGGTAGAGCGTCTTCAGCCAGACCAGAAGTTCGTCGTCCTGAACCATGACCCGGGTGAGGTTCTGGTACATGTGATGGTGAATGTTGACCATGCCCGGCATCACGATATGCCCGGAAAGATCCAGCACGCGATCGGCCACGGCACCTTCGAGTTCTGCCATGGTGCCGACAGCCTCGATGACGTTGTCACGCACCAGCAGCGCGCCGTCCTTTATCTCGCGCGCCTCATCATCGAAGGTTGCGAGATAGGCGATGTTTTTAATGAGCAGCGTGGTCATGGTATTCCCGGTATTTTAGCGGACATCGCGATAGTAGGGCACGCCGATCGCCGCGGGAGCCGCCATGATCCGACGCATACGCTGCCAGGCGAGGACCGGCACGATAATGAAGGCCATGGTGCCGAGGTACGGCAGCATGGAAAGGAAGGCCGGCGCAACCGGCCAGCCGCGCGCCTGGCCGACGAAGCCGAGTGCGGTGATAAAGCCGAAAAGCAGGCCGGAGAGGACCGCTGGGATCGGCCGGTATCCGGCGAAGATGACGAGCGCAACGGCGATCCAGCCACGACCTGCGACGACACCATCCGACCATGATGGCACGAAGGTGAGTGTCAGGTAGGCACCTGCGCCCGCCGCCAGCGCCGAGCCGGCCGTCACATAAGCGAAGCGGATGAGATTGACCGGGATGCCCGCGGCATCCGCCGCAGCCGGGTTTTCGCCGACGGCCCGCAGGTTGAGACCGTGGCGGGTGCGGAACATGAGATAGCTTAAGCCGACCGGCAGGATGATGAAGATCAGATAGAGCAGGATATTCTGCGAGAAGAAGGCCGGGCCGATGACCGGGATCTTGCTCAGGAGCGGTACCTCGATCGGCGCAAACGTTGCGCGAGCAGGCATGCCGGAATAGGCGCGGCCAATGGTGGAGGCTATGCCGCTGCCCATCAGCGTCAGCGCCAGGCCACAAAGCACCTGATTGGCGCGCAGGATTACGGTTGCGAACGCAAACAGTGCGCCGAACAGGGCGCCGACCGCGAGAGCGGAGAGGAAGCCGATCGTGGGTGACGGTGTCGCGGCAACGGTTGCGATCGCCGTCAGCGCGCCCATCGCCATCAGGCCTTCGACGCCCAGATTGACGACGCCGACGCGTTCGGCAAGAACCTCGCCGAGCGCCGCAAGCGCCAGGACGCCGCCTGCCAGGAAGGCCGTGGTGAAGAGGCCGGTCAAAAGATCCATGTCGCTCTCCTCAAGCCTTGTCGCGCGCGATGCGGTAATGGGCGAGCTCGTCGCCAATTGCCGTCAGAAACAGAATGAGGCCGGTGATTGCCAGAACCGTGGACGTCGTCAGGCCCTGCGTCTGCAGGATGATGCCGGAGTTCAGGATGAAGGCCATGAGAGCCGCCGAGAAGATCACGCCGACCGCGGAGCTTCTGGCGAGAACAGCCACCATGATACCGAGGTAGCCGTAATTGTTGGAGATGCCGCCCTGCAGACGGTGCACCGTACCGGCAATCTCGAGCATCCCCGCAAGACCGGCGATCGCGCCCGAAAGCAGCATGACGGTGATCAGGTGGCGGCGCACCGGCATGCCCGCATATTTGGCCGCCGACGGGTTGGAGCCGACGAGCCGCACTTCATAGCCCCAGCGGGAGAAGGCAAGCAGGCCGGCGACAAGCAGGGCCACAAGAATTGCGATCGGCAGACCCCAGTGGATCGAACCCCAGAATTCCGGGATTTCGGCGGAAAGGCGCGGCGTCGCCGAATTTGCCATCTTGTCCCGCCACGCGTTGGTGGAGACGAAATAGACGAGCAGGATCGCCACGAAGTTCAACAGCAGCGTGGTGATCAGTTCGTTGACGTTGGCATAGGCGCGCGCAAGCGTCGGCACGAGGATCCAGACCGCGCCGCCAATCAGACCGGCGACGAACATCAGCACAAGAATGAGTGCCGGCGGGCCGGGCACAAAGAGGCCGACGGCCGCAGCGGCAAAGGCGCCGGCATAGAACTGACCCTCCGCGCCGATATTCCAGGCACCGATCTGCTGTGCGACAGCCACCGACAGGCCAGTCAGGATCAGCGGAATGACGAGGACGCCCAGGTCTTCCATGCCGAAGCTGGAGCCGAAACTGGCGTCGACGACCTCGGAGGCGAGTTCAACCGGATTGGCGCCGGTCATCGCCAGAATGATGCCGGCAAAGACGAGCGCCAGAACGATGGCGGCGGCGCGGGCAGCCAGCGCGATGCCGGGCGAGGCGGATGGCAGGCGCTGCAAACGGAAGGAACCGGCCATGCTATGCGACCTCACGGACCTGGGTACGGCCGCCCATCAGCAGGCCGATTTCGTCGATGTCGGTCTTGTCGTTGTCGACGATCCCCATGATCTTCCCTTCATAAAGCACGGCAATGCGGTCGGAGAGGTTGAGCAGCTCTTCGAGCTCCTCGGAAATCAGAATGATGCCGGCGCCGGCATCGCGCAGCTCGACGATGTAGCGCAGCATCGTGTTGATGGCGCCGACGTCGAGACCACGGCTCGGATAGGCGGCGATCAGAACCTTGTCGGCAATGCGCATCTCGCGCCGGGCGACAAGGCGCTGCTGGTTGCCCCCGGATAGATTCCGGATCGGCATGGCGAAATCGGGAATGGCGACCTCGGCTGCCGAGGCGATCTCCTTGGCGAGTGCGGTCGCAGCACCCGGCTTGTAGCTTCCGCCTGATGAAACCGGCGGCTTCTTGTATTCGCGCATCACGGCATTGACGGTGATGCTGAGCGCCGGTGCGAGGCCGCTGTGCAGACGGTCTTCGGGAATATGGCCGATCCCGCTTTCGGCAAAGGCGGCGGCATTGCTCTTGTCCACCGGCTTACCGGCAATCAGGATCCTGCCGCGGCTCACCGGGCGGATGCCGGTCAGGACCTGGCTGAGCTCGCGCTGACCGTTGCCGGCGACACCCGCGACGCCGACGATCTCGCCGGCGCGAACATCGAGCGAGATACCGTGTAGCGCTTCGTTGCCGCCGTCGCCGATCGCCGAGACATTTTCGAGTGACAGCACAGGCTCCGCCGACATAGGGGCAGCGCCGACCGGACGCTGGCGCATGTCGGCCAGCACGATGTCGCGGCCAACCATGAGCTTGGCAAGCATGCGCGGATTGCAATCGGCCGTGTTTTCCGTGGCGATCTTGCGCCCGCCGCGTAAAATGCTGATGCGGTCGGAAATCTCTAGCACTTCGTCAAGCTTGTGGCTGATGAAGATGACGGCATTGCCGGCGGCCACGAACTCGCGCAGCGCCTTGAACAGTTCGCGCGCTTCGGCCGGCGTCAAGACGGCTGTCGGCTCGTCGAGGATGAGAACGCGCGCCTGTCTGGCGAGAACGCGCAGGATCTCGACGCGCTGCTGCTCGCCGGTCGACAGATCGCTGACCCGGGCGCCCGGATGGGTCTTCAGATTGAATTTCTCGGCCAGGGCGGCGGTGCGCTGCTCCAGCACCTGCGCGGAGGCGCGGCGCGGCGTTTGCGACCAGCCAAGATGGATATTCTCGGCGACCGTGAAGGCCTGAACCAGCTTGAAATGCTGATGCACCATGCCGATGCCTGATGCGATTGCCTGCAGCGGCGTTGCAAATTCCTTGGCATAGCCGTCGATGATGATCTCGCCGGCGTCCGGCTGGTAGATGCCGGTCAGGATGTTCATCAGCGTCGATTTGCCGGCACCGTTCTCGCCGAGCAGGGCGTGGATTTCGCCGGGCATGACGTCCAGATCGACATTCTCGTTGGCGATGACGCCTGGAAAGTACTTCGCGATGCCCTTCAGCTGGACGAGAGGCGGGGTCCCCGCAGGGGGCGTGTAACGGGTCGCATTTTCAGTCATGGAATGGCACCGGAGCTTGAAGGCGGGGAGCCCGGCCGGCTAGAACGGCCGGGCTCTTGGCTTGGGAGGCCGGATCAGGAGGTAAGGCCGGTGACACCCTCGACCGACCAATCCCAGTTATAGAGCTCGAGTTCGGTCATCGTCTGTCCGGCAGCGACACGCACCTTGCCGGTGGAATCCTTCAGCTCGCCGGTGAACGGCGACCAGCCGCCCATGATCTTTTCACGCACGGCATCGGCCGCTGCGGCGACGTCTGCCGGAACCTTCTCGCCCCACTTGTCACGATCAACGCCGGCGCCCATCGCAAACAGCTGCTCGCTCGGCGCCCAGGTGCCGGCAAGACGCTTGCCGACCTGATCGACGTAGAACTTGGTGAAGTCGATCAGGATCGACGAGACGTAGGAGTTCGGACCGTAGCGACGGATGTCGGTGTTCCACATGGCTGCCCAGACCCCGCGCTTTTCTGCGACCTGCAGGTAGCCGGCTTCGTCCATGATGCCGAAGAGGAAGTCGCAGCCATTGTCGATCAGCGCCGTACCGGCCTGCGTTGCCGCCTGCGGGTCGAACCAGGAGTTGATGACGATCGTCTGAACCGTTGCATTCGGGTTGACGGTGCGCGCGCCCATCAGGAAGGCATTGGTCGACGCGTAAACCGAGGCAACCGGGAAGGAGGCGACATAGCCAAGCTTGCCGGTCTTCGACAGATGGCCAGCGGCAACACCGAGGACATAGGTCGGATACCAGTGGGCAAGGTAGTACCAGCCGAGATTGTCCATCGTGATGTGGCCGTTGCACTCCATGAAGGCCACATCCGTCGCGCGCTTGACCACCTCATGCAGGAAGTCGCCGTTCGAGGACGTGTCGAAGATCATGTTCGCGCCTTCGGAGACGAACTGGCGATAGGTGCGCGTCGCGTCGGCCGAGTAGGGGATGTTTTCGACTTCGAGGATCTTCTTGAGCTTCGGATAGGCTTCCTTGACGGCCAGCAGGCCCTGATGGTGCGCCCATGTCCAGCCTTCGTCGGAGATCGGCCCGACGTGCCCGAAGCCGATGACGGCGTCTTCTTCCTTGATCGCAGGCAGCGGCGAGGCGGCAAGAGCCTGGCGGGCGAGGCCGGCCGGAAGCATCATTGCCGCTGCACCGGCAGCACTCATGTTCAGAAATCCGCGGCGGGAAAGCGTACGCAAGTCAATCATGTGATCCCCTTCTGGTTTTGACGCGGACGACCGCGCTTATGATTGTGACCGTTCGGCCCTGTTGTCTTCCACGCAACAATTATGCCAGTTCCCGCACACCAACCGACTCGTCCCGCGCAAAGCCCAAAGAGTGGCTTTCCGGGCTCGGCCGGACGCTACTTGCATCTGGACGGCGACGTTACGAAATGTCCTTTGCTCAAGGCCTTTTCAGGCCGGAAACGTCGAGACGGGGCGAGACTGACAAATCGCCAATGTTCCGAATAGAGCGAATTTTCTGATGATGCCGATGCGCAAAAGGCAACAAGCCGGAACGGAAAGTGGCTTGAATTTCGTTCCAGACAATGCCTAAAATGCCCAAAAGTAAAGCATGATTAATTTTTATGCATTACGCACTAATTTTGAGCGCAAGATGAGGCAGAGTGCAGACGATGGGCGAGCAATGTCCGGTATAATTCAAGGCGCACATTTTACCTTCCGGGGACAGATGGTGTGCGAGAGCTTCACCGAGTTCGCGCTTCACCGCGCCCGACGGCTTGATTTGGAGATCAGCATGGGCGCTTGCGACACGGCGTCGGCCACCCTGTCGGTCAGCGGACAGGAAGATCTGGTCGACGCGTTCGAAATGGCCTGCAGCCTCGGCCCCTATGATTGCATCATTCTCGATATCGAGCGCGCAACCGCGTGAACAGGAGTGGACTATGAAACTGAATGAGGGATGGGTGCCAGTCGGGCTGTCCTCGTCGATCGAAGCCGGAACATCGGCAGGCGCGACGATCGAGGGCAGCGAAATCGTCGTCTGGCGCGACAACAGCGGCAATGCACATGCCTGGGAGGACCGCTGTCCGCACCGCGGCATGCGCCTGAGCTTCGGCTTCGTCCGTGGCGATCACATCGCCTGCCTCTATCATGGCTGGCAGTACGATACGGCAGGACAGTGCCGCTACATCCCGGCCCACCCAACGCTCGACGTCCCGCAGACGATCAAGGTTCCGATCTACCGGGTCGAGGAAAAGTACGGCATCATCTGGACGACGACAGCAGAGGATGCGGCAATCCCGGATGCCGATGCGACGCAGATCACGCCGGTGCGCAGCCTCTATGTCGATCGACCGATCGATGACGTCGTTGCTGCGTTCACCGCGGCCGGAATGACAAGCCTTGGCATCAATGCCGGCAAATTCGTCAATGGCGACGATGTCGTGTTTGTCGCATTTCAGGCAACCACCGAAGCCAGGACTGCCGCGCATATCGTCCTTTTCGGCTCTGCCGCGGTTTATGGCGGCGCGAAACAGAAACACTACGCGCAATGGGCCGAGGGACTGCGGTTCGAGCTCGAGGCCGCGCAACGCGTGGCGGAGGTCGCCTGATGTCTGGGATCACGCTCTACAACTACGAACTCGACGAACAGAGCTATCGTGCGCGTCTCGCGCTTTCGATGCTGGGCCTCGAGTGGACGACAATTGCAGTCGACATGTTCCCCGGCGCGGAGCAGAAAAAGCCCGCGATGCTGGCGCTGAACCCGCTAGGCACGCTCCCCGTCGTTCGCGATGGCGACCTTGTGCTGCATGGCACCGCAGCAATCCTCCTCTATCTCGCCAAGGCTTATGATCCGGCTGGAAAATGGCTGCCTGAAGAACCTGCGTCCTTCGGCGCCGTGGCGAAGTGGCTTGGCTTCAGCGAGACAGCCATCGCACCGGCTATCGAAGCCCGACTGCAGGCGCTGTTCGACACATCAGGCGATGCAACTACACTGCGGCAGGCCGCCCGCAAGGCGTTTCGCATCATGGACGACCACATGACCGCGCGTCACTTCGACGGCAAGGAATGGTTCGTCGGCGACGCACCGACGCTTGCGGATCTGGCGCTCTTTCCCTCCTTCGCGCTCAGCCGCGACTATGGTGTCGACCACGACGAATATCCGGCTCTTCGCCGCTGGATCCGCCGCTTCCGCGCATTGAAGGGCTTCCACACGATGCCTGGCATTCCTGACTACCATTGATTTTCAGATCGGAGTTTTCATGAGCCCTTTGACCCGTTTTTCCGTGAAGCCGCTGTCGACACTGACACGCGCCTTGGCCGACGTCGCCTTCGGGCGGTCGGATCCGGACTTGGTCATCCAGGGAGCCCGCGTCCTGTCGACTTATTCCGAGCGCATCCTCGGCGACAAGGAAATCTGGGTCTCGAATGGCCGTATCGCGGCGGTGAAGCCCTCGGGCACCTACCGCGGCGGGGCGGCCAAGCTCTATGACGCGCGCGGCGGCATCATCGCGCCGGGTCTGGTCGATCCGCATATCCACATCGAATCCAGCATGGTGACCGCCTGCGCCTACGCGGAGGCGGCACTTCTCAACGGCACAACCACGATCTTCTGCGACAGCCACGAGATTGGCAACGTCATGGACGTCGCCGGCGTCGAGGCGATGCTCGAAGATGCGCGCCATGCGCCCTTGTCGATCTTCCTCACGGTCCCGAGTACCGTGCCGGCAACATCCCCGCAGCTTGAGACTGCCGGTGGCGATCTGACGCCTGACAAGATCGCCGCCTTGTTCGACAGGTGGCCGGAAGCCGTGGCGCTCGGCGAGAAGATGGATTTTGTACAGGTGGCGATGGGCGACGAGCGCAGCCACGCGATCCTAGCCGCGGCGCTCCAACGCGGCCGCCCGGTCTCCGGCCATGTCTACGGTCGCGAGTTCGTGTCGGCCTACGCCGCAGCCGGCGTGACGGACACACACGAGGCGATCGATCGCGACATTGCAGACGACCTGCTGGAAGCCGGCATATGGCTGTTCCTGCGCGGCGGCCCGCCGACGACGCCGTGGCACAGCCTGCCGCACGCCATCAAGACGATCACCGAACTTGGCGCTTCGCACAAGCGGATTGCGGTCTGCACCGACGACCGGGATGCCGACGACCTGCTGCTCTTTGGCCTCGACTGGGTGACGCGCGAAGCTGTCAAGGCGGGCATGACGCCGGAACAGGCTTGGGCCATGGGCTCACTGCACGGCGCAACGCGCTTCGGCATGGAAAACGAGATCGGTGGCCTTGGCGGCGGTCGGCGCGCCGATCTCGTCCTGCTCACCGACGACCTGAAGCCCGTGAACACCTGGTATGGCGGCGAACTGGCCGTCGAAGACCGCAAGGTCACGCCTATCCTCGAGGAGACGCTCTCCAAGCCCTATCGCTATCCCGACGCTGCCTATCACACGGTCAAACTGCCCAAGAACCTGAAGCTCACCCCCGACCTGCCGACCGAAACGGTCATTGCCCACACGATCAAGACCGAACTGCCCGGCATCACGCTTGGCCATTCCAAGCTCACGCTTGAGCCGGCCAACGACTGGCAGACCCATTTCGATCGCCACGGCCTCTGCTTCGTCACCGTCGTCGAGCGCCACGGCAAATCCCCAGGCAACGTCGCTCACGGCCTGCTGCACAGTTTCGGGCTCAAGAGGGGCGCGGTGGCCTCGTCTGTGGGACACGACAGCCATAACATCATCGTGGCGGGCACCAACGAGGCTGACATGCAGGTCGCCCTGCAGGCGATCGAGGAAAAGCAGGGCGGGGTCTGCGTCGTCATGGATGGCAAGGTCACCGCCATGGTGCCATTGCCCATCGCGGGACTTCTCTCCGACAAACGCGTGCACGAAGTCGCAGAAGAGGTCAAAGCGCTCAAGATCGAATGGGAAAAGGCGGAGTGCACGATCGCCTACATGGGCTTCAACCTGATCCCCCTGTCGGTCATCCCCGAGATCCGCATCACTGACAAGGGTCTCGTGCTGGTGCCCGAAATGGCGATCCAACCACTCTTCGAGACGATCTGATGGATCCATACCGCCTGGGCCTTGTTGCCACCCGCATCCACTACTTCCAGCTGGTTGCAAGGCTTGGCTCGATCCGCCAGGCAGCCCAGGCCCTCAACGTCGCGCCGTCCTCCGTCAGCCGCATCCTGCGGCAGTTGGAGGACGAGCTCGGCACCTCCCTGTTTGAGCGCGTGCGCCAACGCCTCAAGCTGACGAGCGCCGGTGAGCTCATGCTCTATCGCGCCCGTCTCAGCCTCTCCGAACTGAACCGCGCCTGCAGCGAAATCACCGATCTGCATGGCCTGCATCGCGGAACCGTCTCCGTCGCCGTGATCGAGAGCGTGTCGCGGGGCCTGATGCCGGATGCGCTTGAGGAGTTCTGGCAGCGCCACCCCGGCATCACCGTGAACGTCCGCGTCATGGGCTCCCAGCAGGCTGTCAATGCGGTGGCCGAGGGTGAGTGCGACCTCGCCGTCGTGTTCGATATCAAGGTGCCCCGCAATGTTCGACGGATCGCAACAGTGTCGTTGCCGCTCGGCGTTCTCGCCTTGCCAGACAGCCGCTTTGCCGAGAAGAAGGAGCTGCGACTGTTCGATCTTGCCGGCGAACGCGTCATCCTGTCGGATTCCAGCCTGACGCTCGGCGCCTGGCTCGAGGAAGCCTTCAGCCGCTCGCTGGTGGACATCACACAACGCAGCCGCACGAATTCGATCGGCCTGATGGTGGATCTGGCCAAGCGCAATCTCGGCACGGTGCTGCAGACACGCGTCGGGATCGAGCAGGAGATCGCCGACGGAACGCTGACATTCATACCGCTGCGCGATCCCAAGCTCAGCCCGCGCAAGCTGATGCTGTTGTCGCGCTCCGAAAAGGAGATGTCCGACGCCGCCTCTGCTCTCGGTAAGCTGCTGTCACAGGCGATCGAGCGCTCCGGCGAGCAGGCGTCATGAGTTGTTGCGTTCAGCGCATCACTTCGATCAGAAATTACAGACTATTCGGAACATCTTCAGTCTGCGACCTTCGCCCCGAAATGAGGACGCACAATGAAAAAATCTGCAGTTGATGCCGTCATCCGGGGCCTGAAGAAGGCCGGCGTGAGCATCGTTTGTTACCTTCCCGATTCCCTCTTCAAGGAGTTGTATCCAGCCCTCGACGCCGATCCTGATATTCGCACCATCCGGGTCACCAATGAGGGTGAGGGCGCGGCCATCTGTGGCGGTGTTTTCCTGTCCGGAAAGCGCGCAGCGCTGATCATGGAGAACTCCGGGCTGCGGGCGTCGGTCGAGCCGCTCGCCCGCATGGGTCTCGGCGCGGGCATCCCCGTCGTCATGCTGATGAGCTATCGCGGCGAGATGGGTGAGAACAACTGGTGGGCCATTCCTCACGGCATCACCATGGAGCCGGTGCTCAACGCGCTGCGCATTCCCTATCAGGTGGTGCGAGAGGAAGAACGCATCGAGCGCGCGATCGCCGACGCGTATGAATGGTCCTACGCCGCCTACTACCATTCGGCCGTGGCTCTGGGCGGGGAGATCGTTCGATGAAGCGCTTCGATTGCATGACGCTCCTTGCGGCCCGGCTGAAGGACGAACTGGTCATCCTCTCGCTCGGCGCCAGCGTCGACGAATGGTACAACGCCGCGCCGCACATGCGCGAGGCAAGCCTGTTCCAGCAGCAGCTCGGCTGCGTCACGCCGCAGGCCTTTGGCCTGGCAGCCGGCCTGCCGCATCGCCGCATCGTCTCTCTCGATACCGATGGCGGCATGATGTTCAATCTCGGCATCCTGGCCACGCTCGGCAACGAGCAGCCGAAGAACCTCTTCGTCGTCGTATGGGACAACGAGTGTTACCAGTCGATCGGCGGACCGCCGACCCACACGGCCTCCGGCCGCGTCGACATCGCCGCCATCGCGCGCGGGGCAGGGGTCGAACAGGCCCATACCGCTCGAACGCTGGACGAATTCGAGGCGCATTGCGAAGCGGGCCTCAAGGCCGACGTTCCCTACGTCGTCGTCGCCAAGGTCGCTGGCACGGTCCAGCCGAATATCAAGCGCAAGCACAGCGACGGTCGCGAGGACAAGTACATCTTCGTGCGCCATGTCGAGGCGACCGAAGGCATCGTCATCATGGGTCCCAGCGAACATAACTGAGGCCCAGCGAAGTAAGGAATGTCGCATCCAATGCCTGCTCCGACCATCCCGACAAAGCCCGTTGCGGCAGCCTACGACTATATTGTCGTCGGCGCCGGCTCGGGCGGTTGCGCGGTTGCGCGTCGACTGATCGACGGCAGCGATGCCACCGTCCTGCTGATCGAAGCAGGCGGCCCCGGCATCGGCATTGCCGAAATCGACAATCCGGCGTCCTGGGTGCCGCTCGGGCGCAGCAGCTATGACTGGGGGTACGACTACGCACCGAACCCGCGCGTCAATGATCGAACCATAGGTATTCCGCGCGGCAAGGTGCTTGGCGGTTCGAGCAGCATCAACGCAATGATGTGGTATCGCGGAGACCCGCGCGACTATGACGGATGGGAAGCGGCCGGCGCGCAAGGCTGGTCGTTCAAGGACGTCCTTTCCTATTTCAAGCGTGCCGAGGACTGGGAAGGCGGAGCGTCCGACCTGCGCGGCGCCGGCGGCCCTCTCCGCATCGAGCGCAGCAAGGCGCCTCATCCCGTCGCGGAAGCCATGCTCGGTGGCTCAGCAGAGCTCGGCATACCCGTCATAGACGACCCCAACGGCCCGTCCAACGAAGGGGCAGCGCTTGCCAACCTCAACATGGCGGCGGGCGAACGCTGGAGTTCAGCAAGAGGCTACCTCTGGCCGATCTTCGACAATGAACGCCTGACGGTCCTGACCAATGCGCTGGCGATCGGTCTCGGCGCCGAAAATGGCCGCTGTGTCTCGGTCAAATACCTCCACGCGGGAGAGGTGCGGGAGGTGAGGGCGACCACGCATGTCATCCTGGCGCTTGGCGCGGTTGATACGCCGCGGCTCCTCATGATGTCGGGCATCGGCGATCCCACGGAGCTGAAGCGGCTCGGCGTCGATGTCCGTGCTGCTCTTCCCGGCGTCGGCCAGAACCTCCAGGATCACCCGCTGGTGCAGGCCTGTGTGTTCCGCGCCAAACAGCCGCTCGGTCCGGTGCGCGACAATGGCGGCGGCGCCGTCATCAACTGGAAATCGTCTGCAGCCCTGGCCCAGCCTGACCTCCATGCCTTTCCGGTGCAAGGCAACAGTGCCGAACCGCGCATTCGCGAACTCTACGACCTCTCCGGCGATGTTTTCTCGATCGGCTGCGGGCTCATGCACTCGAAGAGCGTCGGCTACATGCGGTTGCTGTCTGCGGCACCCGGCGGTGCGGTCGAGATCCAGCCAAACTATCTCGCAGAACCCGGTGACCTCGATGCGCTGGTAACCGCTGTCGAAACCATGATGGAGCTCGCAGCAACGCGGACCTATGCCGATTGGTTCGGCGGTTACGCGGCGCCCTCGCGGCGGCTCTCCCGGGCGGAAATCGTCGACTACATCAGGAACGCCTGCTCGACCTTTTTCCATGTCAGCGGCACCTGCGCGATGGGCAGCAGCGAGGCGGCCGTCGTCGACAACAGGCTGCGGGTGCGCGGCATCGATGGGCTGAGCATCGCCGATGCCTCCGTCATCCCGATCATTCCCACCTGCCATACCCATGCGCCGGTGACGATGATCGGCGAACGCGCCGCCGACTTCGTTCTAGAGGAGGCCTGAAACTTGCATGCACCGCATGAACCCGAAACGAACTGGATGATGGCATGACCACGGATAAGCAGATTGTCGCCGGCGACTACCTTTTGACGATGGACGCTGAAAACCGCGTCGTGTCTGATGGCGCGGTCCTGATCGATGGCGGCGTCATCGAAGCAGTTGCCCCCCTTGGCGAGCTTGTCGCGGCCAATCCCGACGTCCCCGTCCGGAAAATCGCAAACTCCGTAATCATGCCCGGCCTCGTCAATGCCCATGCGCATTCAGGTTTTCTGCGGGGCACGGCGGAACACCTGCCGGTGTGGGACTGGCTGACGCTGCATATCAACCCGATGCATCGGGCCCTTCAGCCGCATGAAGCCGAGGCCGCGTCTTGGCTCTGCTACGCCGAATCCGTCCTCGCCGGCACGACGACCATTGTCGACATGTGGCGGTTCATGGACGGCAGCGCCAAGGCCGCCAGCGCAATCGGCAACCGCCTTGTGGCCGTTCCTTACGTCGGCGAACATCCGGAATATAACTACTTCGATACGCTCGACATGAACGAGGCAATGATTGAGGCATGGCACCGCAAGGCTGATGGACGCGTGAATGTCTGGGTGGGATTGGAGCACCTGTTCTACGCCGACGAGGCGGGCCAGCAGCGCGCGATCCAGCTCGCCAAGACCCATAACACCGGTTTCCATACCCACTGCAGCGAAGCAGAGATCGAACTGGCCGAATTCGACAAGCGCTACGGCAAGCGGCCGATGTACGCGCTGGCGGACCTCGGCTTCTTCGAGGCACCGCGCACAATGATCGCTCATGGCGTCTGGCTGAATTCCGCCGAAGTCGAATTCATCTCGAAATACAACGTGTCGATCGCCCACAACCCCGTCAGTAACATGAAACTCGCCAGCGGCATCGCCCTCGTGGGAGAGATGCTTGCCGCCGGCGTTCCTGTTGGTATCGGCACGGATGGCGAGAAGGAAAACAACAACTTCGACATGTTCGAGGAGATGAAGGTTGCTTCCCTGCTCGGCAAGCTGAAAGACCTCGACGCCGCCGCCATGGATAGCTGGGATGTGCTTCGCATGGCCACCATAACCGGCGCCAAGGCGATCGGCCTCGACCACGAGATCGGTTCGCTCGAGCCGGGCAAGCGCGCCGATCTGATCGCCGTGCGCACCGACACGCCGCGCATGACGCCGCTTTTCGGCGAGGGACCGTATTTCAACCTGCAGCACAATCTCGTCCATGCCGTGCGCGGCGGCGACGTCAACCTCACCATGGTCGACGGCAAAGTTCTCGTGGAAGACGGTCAGCTGAAGACCGGCGACCTCAAGGAGATCATCGCCGAGATCCACCGCATTGCACCGCCGCATTTTGCCCGCCGCGCCGCATGGCTGGCCGAGAACCGCGACGGTACCGCGCAATGGACCAAGGCGAGCTGAGGAGGCGACCGTGGCGAAAACGACCGACCGCGCGGCACTGAACGAATGGTACGCCGTCGAAACCTCGACGGACCTGACTACAAGGCCGATCCGCACGCGCCTGCTGGGACAGGACATCGAGCTCTTCCGCCGCGAAAGCGGTGAGGTGGTCATTCGCGAGGTCGATGCGGGCTGGCCTTCCGGTCCGGCACTCCCGGTGCGCGAGAAATATGGTTGCGTCTGGACGACGCTCGGGCAACCCAACAAGCAGGTCTTCGACATTGCCGAAGCCTTCGAAAGCGACCGGCGTTTCGTGCCGTGCGGCTGGGTGAAGATGCGCGCCTCGGGGCTGAGGGTCGTCGAGAATTTCCTCGACATGGCGCATTTTCCCTTCGTGCACGCGGATATTCTGGGGTCCGAGCCGCATACCGAGGTGCCGGGCTATCTCAGCGAAATCCGTCGCGATGTTGATGAGGTGTGGGCGACGAACTGCACGTTCTTCCAGCCGCGCATTGCCGCAACTGAAAGCGAGGGCGCTTTCGTGCAGCTTACGTATCGCGTGCCCACGCCCTTCGTCGTCATGCTCTATCGGGTATGTCCGACCGCACCCGACCGGCTCGACGCGATCGCGCTCTTCATCCACCCGATCGAAGAAGACCTCTGTCGCGCGCAGCCGGTGATGTATCTCGTCGACAGCAGCTCGACGCAGACGGCTCTGCTCAATTTCGAGCAGGTCATCTTCCTTCAGGATCGCATCATCGTCGAAAACCAGCGCCCGCTGCTTCTGCCGCTCGAACCGCGGCAGGAAATCCCGACACGCGCGGACAGTTCGTCCGTCGCCTACAGGCGCTGGCTGAAGGAAAAGGGCGTGCGCTTCGGCACGACGGCGGGAGCGCCCTGAGCATGACAGCGGGCCAACTCTCCGTGCTTCGTCCGACATCCTTGCGGCAATCGCTGCAAATGATGCTGGAACACGAGCGTGCCCGTTTCGTTGCCGGGGGAACCGCCCTGCAACTGGAATGGGCGAAAGGGTTGCCGAAACCACCGACGATGATCAGCCTCGGCGACATCACCGGTCTGACGGGTGTCTCGACATGCGGCGGCACCATCCGCATCGGAGCGCTGACACCCCTGTCGACGCTCTGCTCCGATGCCATCATCAACGCCGACCTGCCGATGCTGGCGGCGGCAGCACGAACGGTCGCCGCACCCGGCGTGCGCAATCTCGGGACCGTCGGCGGCAACATCGCGGGCAGAGCAGGGTGCCTTTTGCCGGCCCTGCTTGCACTCGATGCATTTCTCGAGGTCTCAAGGCCCAGTGGCAGGGCGCACGAAAGCCTGCTGCATTGGTTGTCGCTTCCGGTTCGTCAGGACGAGGTTGTGGAAGCCATTTACCTCTCGTCGATGGCGACGGGGTGTCGCTGGACCCAGCGCAAGACAGGATTGCGGGCAGCGTTCACGCCAAACATGATCGGCGTTGCCGGCCTGATCGAGCTGGATGGAGACCACGTCTGTACGGCGCGCTTCGCTGTCGGCGGCGGCATCGTGCCGCCGGCGCGTTTGCGTCTGGCCGAGACACTGGTCATTGGCGCATCCTGGAGCGACATCGACTGGGATCGGCTCAACGCAAATCTATTCGAAGAGGTTTCCGCACCCGGCGACGCGTTTCGATCTGCGCGCTATCGGCGCTTGGTTGCGGCCAACGCCTTGACCCGGGGGCTGCGACCGGCCGCGCAAAAGCGCCCGCCATTAAACACGGTAGCCGAAGGCACGCGCATTGCAGGCGAGATCCGCCTCAGCCGCGCCGGCCAGCCGCATCGTTGGCACCGGCGCCCCGATGTCGCGCCAAAGATTTCGGGCCAGATGCCATACCTGACGGATAAGCGCTCCCCCGACATGCTGGTCGGACGCATCCTCCGTGCAGGCCTCCCACACGCCCACATCATCTCGATCGATACCAGCGCCGCCGAGGCGCTTGGCGGCGTCATCGCCGTGGTGACCCATCGCGATATCCCCGGCGAAAACGCCTTCGGTATCGTCGTGCAGGATCAGCCCGCATTTTGCTTCGACAAGGTGCGCCATGCCGGCGATATCGTTGCTGCCGTCGCGGCCCTTGATGCCCAAACCGCCGAGGCGGCTCTGGCGTTGATCAAGGTCGAATACGAACCGCTTCCCACCGTGGCCGACCCGGAGGCAGCCCTAGCCGAAGACGCGCCGACGGTGCATGCTGGCGGCAACCTGCAGACTATCCTGCATTTCTCCCGCGGTAGTGCCGCAACCGGCTTCGAAAAAGCCACTCACATCATCGAGCGCACCTATGTGACGTCGCGCCAGATGCACGGCTTCATGGAGACGGAAGGCGGCTATGCGCAGCTCGAGACGGATGGAACCCTTGCCGTTTTCGCCGGCGGCCAGCATGGCGCCCGCGACCGGCTGCAATTGTCGCGCATCCTCGCAATGCCGGAAGACAGGATCCGCGTCGTCACGAGCCCGACAGGCGGAGCCTTCGGCGGCAAGGACGAGCTGACGGTCCAGCCGGCGCTCGCGCTTCTGGCGATGAAGTCGGGCCGTCCCGTGCGCATCCAGCTTTCCCGCACCGAATCCATCGTCGCCGGCATCCGGCGTCATCCAATGACGATTAGAATGCGGACCGGATGCGATGCCAACGGTCGGCTCGTCGCGCAAGAGGTGGACGTGCTTGCCGACGCGGGTGCCTACGCCTCGCTTGGACCCGGCGTACTCGAAACGGCACTCGAACATTCGGCGGGGCCCTACGTCGTGGAGAATGTCACGACCCGTGGCCGGCTGGCATACACCAACAATGGCCTGTGCGGTGCCTTTCGCGGCTTCGGCGCCAACCAGATGACCTATGCCATCGAGTGCCAGATGGACCTGCTCGCCGAGCGATGCGGTCTTACGCCGCTAGAAATCCGCCGACGGAATCTTCGGCAAGCAGGAACGCCTGGTTATCTTGGCCAGGTGGTCGCACCTTCCGAACGCCTAGCCGAGATGCTCGATGCCGCCGCGGGAAGCCCACTCTGGAGCGCAGCGATCGACCATGACGATCCCGACGAAATCCTAGGTGTCGGTATGGCACTGAACTATCAGGGGAATGGTCTCGGCTCGGTCTTACCAGACCCGGCGGGCGGGCGCTTGAGATTGACCGAGAGAGGCACAATCGAAGCAGCCTATGGCCTCGACGAAATGGGGCAGGGGTTGCTGACCTCGATCAAGGCTGCGGTCGCCACCGAGCTTGGCTGCCACCGGGATGACGTGGAACCGTTGATCGGCGACACCAAGCTGGCCCCCGATTCCGGTTCGACCACGGCATCGCGTGGCGGCTACGTCGTCTGGCAAGTTGCGAAGGCCGCGTCAAAGCGCTTCGTCCCCGACCTACTGGCTGCCGCATCTCGCCTCCTTGGACGCCCGGCCGAAAGCTTGAGGCTGGGACCTGGCGGTTTCATGGACGTCGGCAGCAACAGTGGCGATCTGCTGTTGAGCTACCGGGATCTCGCACGGTCGCTTGCGCCAAGCGACTTGCCAGAAGCCACGGTGGCCTTCGATTTTCCGAAAACGGACTACACCGCCGGAAACGCGCGATACATCTTCGCCTTCGGGGCCTGTCTCGCCCGTGTCGCCGTCAACCGCATCACCGGTGCGGTCCGCATGCTCGATATCCACCAGCACACGGCAGCCGGTCCGATCATCGATCTCGCGGCCTATCTCGGGCAGATGGAAGGGGGAGCGATCCAGGGCCTAGGCTTCACCCTGACGGAGAATGCGATCATGGACGACGGCCGCTACCTCACGACAAATCTCGACACCTACATGCTGCCGGGAATACGCGACACCGCGGCAAGCATGTCGGTCTTTGCGCTTGAGTATCTAGACGAAGGGGACGAGCTGGGACCGCGCGGCGCCGGTGAATTGGGCATCGGGGCCATCACCCCGGCGATCGCCAATGCGGTTGCCGACGCCATCGGTTTTCGGCCCCAGACAATACCGTTCTCGCCCGAAGCGGTCCTCGACGCCATGAGGGAGCGCAAATGAACATGATGCTCACCACGCCGGTGTCGTTCCGGCTTAACGGACACGACCGCGTCATCAACGTTGCGCCCGACATGCGGCTTTCGGATATCCTGCGCGAGGAAATGGGGCTGACAGCCAGCAAGATCGGCTGCGGCATAGGGCGTTGCGGTGCCTGTACCCTGTTGATGAACGGGCAAGCCGTCAACGGCTGCCTGGTCATGGCCTGGCAGTTGCAAGGGGCCGAGATTACCAGCCCCGAAGGGCTGCATGACCTCGAGACCGCCACCATCGTCATGGCCGCACTGGCCGAGGAAAATGCATTTCAATGCGGCTATTGCGCGCCCGGTTTCGTGATGGCGCTGACCGCACTCTTCATCGCAAACCCTCAGGCGGCAGAGCCGGAGATCTTGACGGCGCTGGAAGGCAACATCTGTCGCTGCACCGGCTATCATTCCATCATACGCGGCGCGCTCAACGCCGCAGAAAGACTTCGTGCCGCCCGATCGGTCGAAGGCACCGGAGATTATCAATCATGACCTTGTCAATCCCCTCCCTCGAACCCTCGACCCAAGGTGCTCGAGCTTTCCTCTCCAAACAGCGCAAGACGCTTCTGATCGACGGCGCATGGGTCGACGCGTCGTCTGGCCAGACCTTTCCGACATACGACCCCGCCAACGGTCGCCTGCTGGCGGAGCTGGCAGCAGCAAACGAGGCGGATGTTGATGCCGCCGTTGCCGCTGCCCGGTGCGCTTTTGAAAGCGATGCCTGGCGCGGGCTTACCCCCTCGGCCCGCGGCAAATTGCTGTGGCGGATCGCCGATCTCATCGATGCGCATGTGGACGAACTTGCCGAACTCGAGACGCTTGATCAGGGCAAGTCCCTGAAAACCGGTCGCTTCGGCGAAATCCCGGCGTCGGCCGAGCAGTTCCGCTACTTTGCCGGATTTGCAACCAAGATCCTCGGTACGACCATCCCGACGTCGATCGGCTATCAGCCTGCCGGCAAGAAGATATTCGCCTATACGACGCGGGAACCGATCGGCGTGGTCGCGGCGATCACGCCGTGGAATTCGCCGATGCTGATGGCGGCGATGAAGCTTGCCCCGGCACTGGCGGCTGGTTGCACGGTCGTTCTCAAGCCCGCCGAGGAGACGTCGCTGACGGCTCTGAGGCTCGGCGAACTGATGATGGAGGCCGGATTGCCGGCCGGCGTTGTCAACATCGTTACCGGCCTTGGCGAAACGGCAGGTGCGGCACTCACAGGCCATCCCGACGTCGACAAGGTGGCCTTCACCGGCTCGACCGAGGTCGGCAAGCTGATCGTCGGCGCGGCGCGGGGCAACCTCAAGAAGCTGACGCTTGAGCTCGGTGGTAAATCTCCGGCGATCGTCATGCCTGATGCGGATATGGACCTTGCCATACCCGGCATCGCGCGAGGCATCTTTGCCAATGCCGGCCAGGTCTGCGTCGCCGGCTCAAGGGTCTATGCGCATCGCGCCGTCTACGAACGCCTGGTCGAAGGGCTTGCGCGAGAGGCCGAGAAACTGAGGCTTGGGCACGGTCTCGATCCGCAGACGGACCTAGGCCCGCTGGTCAACCGCAAGCAGGCCGATCGTGTTGCGGGCTTCATCAGCGAAGCGACGACCCAGGGCGTGGAGATTATCGCCGGCGGCGCGCAGGCGGGCGAAGAACAGACCTTTTATCGACCGACTGTCGTAACAGGCGTGCGCCAGGACATGCGGATGATGCAGGAGGAAATCTTCGGGCCGGTCGTCGCGGTCACGCCGTTCGATGATGTCGATGAGGCGATCAGCTACGCCAACGATTCACCCTATGGACTTGCTGCCAGCGTCTGGACCGCCGACCTCAGCTCCGCGCATCGGCTTTCCGCCCGCGTCCGTTCCGGCACGGTCTGGATCAACTGCCACTCCTACTTCTCACCGGAACTCCCCAAGGGCGGACACAAGCAATCGGGTTGGGGCTACGAGAACGGTGCTCCGGGGCTGGAGAACTACCTCGAGCTCAAGACTGTCTGCGCGGTCATCTGAGCTCCGGATCCATCGCCAATCGCAGCATGACGCAGAAGCCAGTCCCGCACGTTGGCGACAGGCTGAGCATGCTGCGGCCGGCGAGGGGACACCACGTAGAAATCCGAGGTCGCGCGCATCGTTTCGGAAAACGCTTGCACGAGCCGCCCGGCGGCGATGTCCTCGCGAACGAATATGCTGCTTGCCAGCGCCATTCCCTGACCCGCGATGGCCGCCTCGATCGCATGAGAGGTATGGTTGAACCGGACACTCTTCGATGCGGCCGCAGGCGCGCCGCCGTCGAGCTTTTCAACGAACTCCGGCCACTGATTGTGCGTATCGTGGAGCAGGACAAAGCGTGCGAGGTCGGCCGACGTCAGAAGTTGGCCGCCCGGAAGCAGGGCCGGGCTACACACGGCAACGAGTTCCTGTTCGAACAGGAGGTCGGCGACCAGACCGGTGCCAAATGGCGGGTGCCCGAGACGCACCGCGATATCGACTGCGTCTGACTGAAAATTCGAGATCCTTTCGCTGGCAAGAATCCGCATGTCCAACTCCGGATGAGCCGCCAGGAAATCCGGCAAACGCGGAATCAACCATTTGGAGGCAAAGCTCGGCGTCACGCTGATGGTGAGGTGAAGCGGTTCGGGACGGATGGTCGCCGTCGCCTCGGCAACCAGATCGAAGGCACGACGTATGTGGATCGCATAGGCCCGGCCCGCCTCCGTGAGCGCCAGGGTGCGCGGCAAGCGGTCGAACAGCCTGATGCCAAGCTCCGCTTCAAGCCCGCGAACCTGCTGGGCAACGGCACCCTGCGTGACACCAAGCTCTTCGGCTGCAATCCTGAAATTGAGATGGCGCGCGGCAACTTCAAAGGCGCGCAGGCCATTGAGGGAGGGGAGGCGATGAAGCGGCTCTGCCATTCGATAGATTTTCTACTGTCACGTCGCAATCAAATTGGCTCGAATAGCCCACGGGACGATGTTAGCATGGCGATTACAAAGGCGAAACTAGGCGTCGCGCACGTCACAGGGAAAGGCAACGATCATGGCAGTAGAAAAAGTAGCACTGGTAACGGCCGGCGGCAGCGGCATGGGAGCCGACGCGGCGCGCCGCTTGGCAGCAGATGGCTTCAAGGTCGCGATCTTGTCTTCGTCCGGGAAGGGCGAGGCGCTTGCTGGCGAACTGAACGGGCTTGGGGTCACCGGCTCCAACCAGTCGAACGCCGACCTTCAACGCCTGGTCGACGTTGCGATGGAAAAATGGGGGCGCATCGACGTGCTGGTCAACAGCGCCGGCCACGGTCCGCGCGCACCCATCCTCGAGATCACTGACGAGGACTGGCACAAGGGCCTTGATGTCTACCTGATGAACGTCATCCGCCCGACAAGACTGGTGACGCCGATCATGCAGGCGCAGAAATCAGGGGTTATCGTCAACATTTCCACCGCCTGGGCCTTCGAGCCATCCGCCATGTTCCCGACATCGGCCGTGTTCCGCGCCGGTCTCGCCTCCTATACGAAGATCTTTGCCGACACCTTCGCCGCCGACAATATCCGCATGAACAATGTCCTGCCGGGTTGGATCGACAGCTTGCCGGCCACGGACGACCGCCGCGAAGCCGTCCCGATGAAGCGCTACGGCAAGAGCGAAGAGATTGCCGCGACGATCGCCTTCCTGGCTTCGGACGGGGCCGGCTATATCACCGGCCAGAACATCCGCGTCGACGGCGGCCTTGGCCGTTCCGTCTAGAAAATCACGAACGAAAAACGGCTGCTTCCGTCTCTCGGCGAGGGACGGAAGCAGCCGTTTGCGCGTGTGATAGCGCCACGATCGCCGATCGAGAAAATCTATCGAAAAATAATAGTTTATCTATTTCATTTATGGGGGACGCCTATTTATGTTGCGGCGCGAAAGCGTTATCTCGCTTCGCAGCAATTCCCACAGGAGTCCCCATGTCCCTTATCAATACCTCCATCAAGCCCTTCAAGGCGCAAGCCTTCAAGCAGGGCAAGTTCGTTGAAGTCACCGACGCCGACACCAAGGGAAAATGGGCAGTCTTCTTCTTCTATCCCGCTGATTTCACGTTCGTTTGCCCGACCGAACTCGGCGATGTCGCTGACCATTATGCCGAACTCCAGCGCCTTGGCGTGGAAGTCTACTCGGTCTCCACCGACACCCACTTCACCCACAAGGCCTGGCACGACAGCTCCGAGACCATCGGCAAGATCCAGTACACGATGATCGGCGACCCGACCGGCACGATCACCCGCAACTTCGAAGTCATGCGCGAAGCCGAAGGTCTTGCGGATCGCGGCACCTTCATCGTCGATCCGGACGGCGTCATCCAGGCGATGGAAGTCACCGCTGAAGGCATCGGCCGCAACGCCGTCGACCTGCTGCGCCGGATCAAGGCCGCCCAGTATGTTCGCGCGCATCCGGGCGAAGTTTGCCCTGCCAAGTGGGAAGAAGGCGAAAAGACGCTCGCGCCGTCGCTGCATCTCGTCGGCAAGATCTGACACCTCGTTTGAAAAAGCCGCCCTCTCCACGGAGAGGGCGGTCGTTGCCATTGCGACAGCGCCGGATGCGGTGACTGACATTTCATTTTAGCGGAGTGCCCGATGCTCGACGAAAACCTCAAGTCCCAGCTCAAGAGTTATCTGGAGCGGGTCGTACGCCCGATTGAGATCACCGCCTCGGTGGATGACAGCGCGAAGTCGCAGGAAATGTCGGGGCTGCTTCGTGAGATCGTCGAGCTTTGCGACAAGATCTCCGTGGTCGAGCGGCGCGATGACGGCGAGCGCGCACCTTCCTTCGCATTGAACAGCCCCGGCCACGACATCCACCTGCGTTTCGCCGGCATTCCGATGGGCCACGAGTTTACATCGCTGGTCCTGGCGCTTCTTCAGGTGGGCGGCCATCCGCCCCGTACCGAACAGGCGATCATCGACCAGATCAAGGACCTCGACAGCGACCTGACCTTCGAGACCTATTTCTCCCTTTCCTGCCAGAATTGCCCTGATGTCGTGCAGGCCCTCAACCTGATGACGGTCCTCAATCCTCGCATACGTCACGTGGCCATCGACGGCGGTGTCTTTCCGTTCGAGGTCGAAAGCCGCCAGGTCATGTCGGTCCCGACCGTCTACCTGAACGGCCAGATATTTGCGCAGGGTCGCATGGAGATCGAAGAGATCGTCGCCAAGCTCGACACCAATTCCGCCGCCCGCGCCGCAGAACGGCTGAACAAGCGTGAGGCCTACGACGTGCTGGTGATCGGCGGCGGACCAGCCGGCGCAGCCGCAGCCATCTACGCCGCGCGCAAGGGCATCCGCACTGGCGTTGCCGCCGAACGTTTCGGCGGGCAGGTCCTCGATACCATGGCAATCGAGAACTTCATCTCGGTGCGCCATACAGAGGGGCCGCACTTCGCCGCCGCCCTGGAAGAACACGTCAAGGAATATGACGTCGACGTCATGAACTTGCAGCGCGCCGAAAAGCTCATTCCTGGAAAAGGCGAGATTGCCGTTGAGCTCGCAAATGGTGCCACGCTGCGCTCAAAGACGGTCATCCTGTCGACCGGCGCGCGCTGGCGTCAGATGGACGTTCCGGGCGAAGAGCAGTACCGCAACAAGGGTGTAGCCTATTGCCCGCATTGCGATGGCCCGCTGTTCAAGGGCAAGCGCGTGGCCGTGATCGGCGGCGGCAACTCCGGCGTCGAAGCGGCAATCGATCTCGCCAACATCGTCAGCCATGTCACGCTGATCGAATTCGACAACAAGCTGCGTGCCGACGACGTCTTGCAACGCAAGCTTCTGAGCCTCCCGAACGTCGATGTCCTGTTGTCGGCCAAGACGACGGAGGTTCTGGGAGACGGGCAAAAGGTGACCGGTCTCGTCTACGAGAACCGCGTCGCCGGACAGCGCCATACGCTTTCGCTCGACGGTATCTTCGTGCAGATCGGCCTGCTGCCGAACACGGAATGGCTGAAGGGCGCGGTCGAGCTTTCCCTACGTGGCGAAATCGTCGTCGATCATCACGGGCAGACCTCGGTTCCCGGCGTTTTTGCTGCAGGCGACTGCACGACCGTTCCCTACAAGCAGATCGTCATCGCAGTGGGCGAGGGCGCAAAGGCCTCGCTTGCGGCATTCGATCACCTGATCCGCAATTCCGTGCCTGACGCAGACGCGGTGAAGGCGGCTTGATCGCCGCATGACACTGCGTGAACTGGAATACCTGATCGCCCTGGCGGACCACCGGCATTTCGGGCGGGCCGCCGAGGTGTGTCTCGTCACCCAGCCCACGCTGTCAATGCAGATCAGGAAGCTTGAAGAACATCTCGGCGCGCCGCTGATCGAGCGGACGCCGCGTTCAGTCATGCTGACGCCGTTCGGCCAGGAGGCGGTCGAACGTGCGCGCCGCATCATGGCCGAGGTGCAGGAAATGAAGGCCGCGGCGCTGCGCAGCCGCAATCCCGAGGCCGGCACGCTGCGCCTCGGGATTTTCCCGACGCTGGGTCCTTATCTCCTACCGCACGTGGTGCCGAGAATACGCGAACGATATCCTGAGCTCGAAACTCTGCTAATCGAGGAAAAGAGCGATGGCCTGCTTGCACGCTTGCGCAGCGGCAATCTGGATGCCGCAATCCTTGCACTTCCCGTTAATGGCGATCACCTGAAGACCGAGACGCTGTTTGCGGAACAGTTCCTGCTCGCCGTGCCGCCCAGCCATGCGTTGGCGCGGCGCGAGTCGATCCGGCTCGGTGAAATCAGCGGCTACGATCTCATGCTGCTCGAGGAAGGCCACTGCCTCCGCGATCAGGCGCTTGAGGTGTGCCGCCTGTCAGGCGCCAGCGAGCGTGCGTCATTCCGGGCGACAAGCCTCGAGACCCTTCGTCAGATGGTCGGTGCCGAGGTAGGGATCACCTTGCTGCCGGAGCTTGCAACGCAACATCCGATTTCCGGCAACATCCGCCTGCTGCGCTTCGACGGATCGGCGCCGAGCCGCCGGATTGGACTATGCTGGCGCAGCGGCTCTGCGATGGGCGATTTCCTGAAGGAAATTGCTGCGCTTTTGCGAGACGTCTCGCAACAACTGCTTGTCGATACGTCAGGGCGAATCGGCGTCTAGCGGCCGGCGATGCCGCAGGTCATTTCCATTCCCATAAAACGGACGAGGAAAACGGGCGAGCGGTTACCAGAAGATCGTCGAGCGCAAGCGCCTGTTCATAGGTTGCAGCATCGGCATCGCCGTTGAGCCCGATGAACAGCATCTTCATCGACGCAGCCTTGGGCTGGCCTCTCTTGCGATAGGCGAAATGCACCGCGCATGTCGGGTATTCCCAGCCCACCGTGAGCGCCTCGGCGAACTGCTCCTCGGCCAGACCAGCCGTGCGACCAGTGGCCGCCAGGAATTGCCCCAATCCGAAGAAGCCTGCAAAAACAGCATAGGCCGTCTGCTGCTGCATCTGCGCACCTTGGCCGGTTGCCGTGTCGCGACGGTAGAAGAGGCTATCTGTTTGCCCTTTCTGCCGCTTCCAGGAATAGCTGACCAGGCTCTTGCGGGCGAGAATCTCCATCGTCAGATCATAGGTCTGAAATGCTTCGGGGTCTGCGTGGAGTGCATCGATCCTGGCCTTCAGATCGACGACGTAATCTCGGTAGAATGCCGCGGTCATGGACACGTCCTTTTCATTGTTGGCCGCGTCCTAGCAGAAAATCGCCGCTTTCCAAAGTGTCGCCCGGAAAGGCGTTCGCACTGCGCCGCTGGCCGCTTGCATGCCGTTCCGACGCGAAAAAGCAGGCATCAAAGCGCTCAGCTACGCGCCAAGCGCATAGCGCATGGCTGCCTTGCATATTTATGCCTATCATTTGAGCGAGCATGCTGTATCTTCAGAGTCATCGAAGTGATGCACCTCCTCCCGCAGAGCTTCGTGTTTGCAGGCGACCTATCCTCCTCCCAAGGGCGCCTGCGGGAATAGCAGCACTCCTCCTCCCAGCTGCTATTCGGTTATTTTCGGAAAGCCTGCCGCACCTCCTCCCGCGGCAGGCTTTTTCGTTTTGGGAAACTTTACCCAAGCCAAGGCAGGAGGCTTTACAGCCTCCCAAGTCCCGGATCAGACGCCGGCAATCCTGCGCAGATCGTCAATCGCGCCCGGTGACGCGGCAACGACAGGCGAACCCTTGGTTAGCCTTTCACCCTCGGTCGGAAACGGATGGAACCAGCCGCCGGCTTCCTTGACGAGGCAATAACCGGCGATGCAATCCCAAGCATGCATGTAGGGCTCGTAGTAACCGACCAGCCGACCAGCCGCCACATAGGCGAGCATGAGGGCGCCGGAGCCATTGCGGATGAAGTTGCCTCCCGCACTCAACAGATCCTCGACTATCTTGGCGACCACAGCCGGCGTGACATGCGAGTTCGCGCCAATGCCGGTCACGGCGTTGACGATGGTGCGCGCCGGGTCGAGCACAAGTTTCTTGCCGTTCAAGGTTGCTCCCATTTCGAAAGCGCCGGCGTAGAGTTCGTCATGGCATGGCGCGAAAATCACACCCACAACAGGCGTAGAATTGTGCAGCAGGCCGATCGAGATGCACCAGTTCGGCATGCCGTTGACGAACGGGCTCGTCCCGTCGATCGGATCGATGACCCAGGTAAACCCTGAGGTCCCGCTTTCCAGCCCGTATTCCTCGCCCAGGATGCCGTCGGTCGGATAAGCCTCGTGCAACCGCGCCCGAATCATCGCTTCAACCTCACGGTCGGCGATCGACACCACATCCTGCGGATCCCTCTTGGTCTCGACGACAAGCGTTTCGCGGCGCTTGAAGTAGTCGAGCGCGATTGCGCCGGCTTCCCGGGCGACGGCGCTGGCCAGCGCAAGGCGGGCTTCAAGCCCTGGAACCACATGTGTCGTCATTTCGATGCTTCCTCTATGATTTCTGTGATAGAAAATTGGCATGCCTTCGGCGGCTGGCGAGCGCGAGCTTAGCGTCTTGCCGAATGCTGCATCGGCATTGCAAACGCGTGCAAGCCTGCCGAGCGGCGCACCATATGTCAACCTCTTCAAACCTGCATGCAGCGACCGCCCACGTCGGTCATTGCACACACGTGCAGAATCGTTCAGATGTCGTGCAACGGGAGAACGATCATGTCGTCCAAAGTGTTCGTTAGCGCACAGGAAGTTGCCGAAAGGGCCGGCGTCTCACGATCGGCGGTATCGCGAACGTTCACGCCGGGTGCAAGCGTGTCCGCCAGTACGCGCAAACGGGTGCTCGAGGCGGCCGAAGAGCTAGGCTACCACGTCAACCATCTCGCCCGCGGACTGATGCGCAACGAGAGCGGCATCGTCTGCCTCATCATCTCGGATGTCGCGACGCCTTACCGGTCGGCTCTGCTGCGCGAACTGACGCAGCAGCTTCAGAATGCCGGCAAGATCGCAATGCTGATCAATACCGACCGTTCGGATGGCAGCGTCGATCGGGCGTTGCAGCAGGCGATCCGATACAGGGCCGACGCATCGGTTATTCTCTCCGGCCATCCTGACAAATCGATCACCCAGCTATGCCTTCGAAACGGCCAACGGCTTGTCCTGATCAATCGCGATGACGACCAGCTGGGTCCGTTGAAAATAAACCTCGATGACGACGAGTCGGGCGGCAGGATCGCGACAGCCTTTGTCCGGGCCGGCTGCCGAAAACTCGCCTTTGCCAATTCCGAGGCGGGAACACCGAGCCTGATGGGACGGGAGCGGGGCTTCCTTGCCATGGCTGCCGAGCTCGGCATGAACGTCATCGTCGAGCGCTATGGCTGGACAGGGTATGAAGCCGGCAAGGTGCTGGCGCAACGCATGCTGACGCGCAGCGATCGGCCGGATGCAGTCTTCTGCGCCACTGATCTTCTGGCCTGCGGCTTCATGGACGCCGCGCGCCACCAATTCGGCCTCTCGATCCCGGAGCAACTATGTATCGCGGGCTTCGACGACATCGAACAGGCCTCATGGTCTTCCTATAACCTGACGACCTTTGCACAACCGGTCTCGCAGATTGCAGCCCACACCGTCGAATGGCTGAGCCGGCCTCAAGAGGATGCCGGAGAACATTCCATCAAGCTGAAAGCAGAGTTGGTCTGGCGAAGCTCGATCCGGGGCGGCTGACGCTGTGGCGGCAATGAACGAGCACATCGCAGCGCAGCGTAATCGCCGTTGCTCGTGGTTGCGCCGCCCCCGCAAATCGGACGATAACAAGCGTCATGAATTCAGTCTTTTCGCGCGCGAAAATTGTCGACCATATTCTGGGCCGCCCTGAGCCGATCGTTGTTATCGAGGCTCCGGCAGGCATGGGCAAGTCTGTTGTCCTGCGCCAGATCGCTCAGCAAAAGCGGTTCAAGCTGCACGCCGCCGCAGACGCCCCGGACCTTCGCCTCGGCAAGACGGTGTTATGGGACATCCCGCCCCACGCGAGCGCGGGCGCATTGCCCGAATTGTTGGTTTCGGGCGAGTGCCGCATCATCATAGCGAAGCGGCCTGAGACGAAATTGCCCGGCCTCTCGCGAGCGCTTGCCTATGGCGCAGCCTATGTCCTCGAGCCGGAGCAATTGCTCCTCTGCGATGAGGAGGCAGCCGAGTTCTTCGGAGCGGACAATGCCGCAGGCATCATGGAGGCTTCCGGTGGCTGGCCGCTGGTCGCATTTCGCGGCCTCGGTTCGGGCAATCTCTCGGTGTTCCTGCAGTCCGAATTCCTGGAAACCTTGCCGGATGAGCAACTTGTCGATCTCAAGCTGCTTGCGGGCGGCTCGGACTTGCCGATCCCAATTGCCAACCGGCTCTTTCCAATCGCGTCTATTGGTGAGAAGCGCAGGCTGCGATTGCGCGCACGCGGACTTGGCGACCACCTGACATCAGCGGTCAACGCTGCAATCGCCCAACGCCTGCTCACCCCTGCCGGGGCAAACGCCATTGCGGAAACCTACGCGACCCACGGCAAACCGGTGGATGCGATCGTCACCTACCAGCAGGTGGGTTTTCACGATAAGGCCTACCAGCATTTCCATCAGGCTGGCGGGCTGTTCTTTCTCTACTACCACGGCCCGGACGCGTTCGACCGGGTGCTCAGCGGCTTCCCTTCGCTATATGCGCATCAAAGCGAGGTGCTGGTCTTGTCGCTCGCCCTGCAGGCGTTGAAGCGTGGCGACATCTCCCGTGCCCGACGGCTGCTGGTCGACCGGTTCGGCGACTTCGCCAATGATTTCGAGGCGGTCTTCAGCCCGCGCTCGATCTTCTCACGCGAGTTCCGGGAATTCCGCTTCCTGATGCTGATCTACGAGGACTACCAGTTTACCGAGGAGATGCTGAAGGCGCTCTTTGCGATCAATGCGGAGTTTCCGGGCGACGCACATCTGTTCCGAGGCAGTTTCTACAATTCGGTTCTCGAGTTCTACATAAGACGACGGCAGTTTGCCGAGGCAGAGGAGGTGGCACAGCGCGCGATGTACCACTACGAGTCGGCCAAGGCACCGATGCTCTGCTTCTATATCAGCTTGCATCAGGCGATGATGGCCTTGATGAAGGGAGATACGGTCACCGCCCGCAAGCACGCCGGACTTGGCGCGAAAAGCCTGTCCGAAGTGCCGTTCGACACTCCAAACGACGTACGCCTGCAGACGCTGCTGGAAGCGTGCATCGAATATGAAGGCGGCCGCGCCGAGCCGCTGGCGCGCTTCCTGAACATCGAGATCGATGATTTCTCCCATGGCGAGATCTGGCCGAGCCTGATGGAATTCACGCTGCTCTACGGTAGCCAAGCCATGGCGACGCATTTCTCGCTGACGGCAGCGCGCGGCTTTCTGGAGCGGTGGCGGGTCTACCAGCTTTCCAACCAGGCCTTTCAATCGATGGTCAGCATACGCGAGGCAATCGTTCTTCAGAATGCCAACCGGTGGACGGAAGCCGCCGTAATGCTGAAAACCGTGGAACTGCCGATCAATCGTGAGCGGATGGCGGCCAATCCGGATGCACTTTCACGCCTTCGCGACCGCGACGAAATCGGTCTGGCGCTGGCATGGCTGCGTCAGATGCTCCACGAGCAACCTGATATGCCGCAGTTGCACGACCTCCTCGAGGCCGCCATGGGGAACCTGAACATCACCGACCGGCAGCGATTGTGCATCGCGATCTGGCTGGCAAACCTCCACAAGCGTCGGCAGGACCTGACCAAAGCCCGCGCGGTCCTCCTGAGGCTATTCGAGGACGCAGCAAGGCTCGGCTCGATTGCGCCATTGGCCGAGGAAAAAGTGTTCCTTGCCGAATTGCTCGACAACAAGCGGATCAGCGAGTTTCTCTCGGCTTCGTCCCCAGCCCGGCAGGTGATCCGGAAGTTGCGCGACAGCGGCCATCTTGCCCCTGCGTCTGGTGTGCGCAGCGAACTGTCACGGCGTGAGAACAAGATACTGGTGATGATATCAGAAGGCGCGGCCAATAAGGCGATTGCCGCCATGCTCGGCGTCAGCGAGGCAACGGTGAAGTTTCACCTCGGCAACGTCTATCGAAAGCTCAACTGCAGGACACGCCAGGAGGCGATCAGTACGGCACGCGCAGCAGGCATCGTCGGTTGATCCGCCACCAATGGAGGGACGCAGGGTCCAGTTCTCTCTAAACTCTCTTTCAAAACCTATACCATTTACACAAAAACCTAGACCTTCATGGCGTTGTCATGACGAAAAACCGCGTGCAATCTCCCCGAGACTTGAAGGGCTATGGTCCCGCAAGCGACCAAGCACGACGGCCCGTCCAGGGTCGCACTGGGAACCCAACCAATCGGGAGACAAGATGAGCAAGCTCAGGATTCTCGCAGCCACCGCCTTGGCCACGACGATGATAGCCGGCACCGCAGGTTTCAGCGCCGCACGGGCCGAAACGGTTGTGACGATGAATACGGTGCAGATTTTCGGCACCATCGATCCGGCAAAGATCTCCGACTACACCGACTACATGGCCGCCGTGAACCTCTATGACGGGCTGATCACAGTCGACTCAAAGGGCAACCTGCTGCCTGAGTTGGCGGAGAGCTGGACGGTTTCGCCCGACGCCAAAGAGGTGACCTTCAAGCTACGCGCGGACGCCCATTTCAGCGACGGCTCGCCTGTAACGGCCGCCGACGTCGTCTATTCCGTTGATCGTACGCTGCGGATCAACCAGGGGCCGGCGACCCTTTTCGAGGGCATTCTGAAACCGGGCTCCGTCGTTGCGGTCGATGACAAGACGGTCAAGTTCACGCTGGAAAAGACGTTCTCGCCGTTCCTGACCACGGTTCCGGCCATCTTCATCGTCAATTCGAAGATCGCCAAGGCCAACGAGGGTAGTGACGACGGCCAGACCTATTTCGCCTCGCATGTCGCGGGTGCCGGTGCATATACGCTGAAGGACTGGGATCGCGGCGCGAAGATGACGATCGTTCGCGACAAGAACTACTACAAGGGCTTCGGCGAAGGTCCGATCGACGAGGTGCGCTGGATCGTCACCAATGACGAGGCAACGGTGCGCTCGCTCGCGGCATCCGGCGAGCTGACCATGTCGAGCCAGTTCCAGTCGCCCGAGACCTACAAGGCGCTCGAAGGCATGGGGCGCTTCAACGTCGTGACACAGCCGACCACCACGGCCTTCTACCTCAAGCTGAACACCAAGGCTCCGCCGACCGACGACGTCCACATCCGCCGCGCGATTGCGCTCGCGACGGACTACAAGACGATCCGCGAAGTGGTCTTTCCCGGTGGAGAGATGAATGGTCCGCTTCCGTCGGGCTTTGCGGATTTCTATGCCTCGGATCTGCCGGAACAGAAGTATGACCTGGAGGCAGCGAAGGCGGAGATCGCGCAGTCGAAATATGCCGGCCAGGAAATTCCGATCACACTCGGCTATGTCGCCGGAACCAAGTTCGAAGAAGAAATCAGCCTGCTGATGCAGGCCAATCTCGAGCAGCTCGGCTTCAAGGTCACCCAGCAGGCCGATCCCTGGAACCGCGTCACGGAAATCGCCTCGAAGGTCGAGACGACGCCAGCGGTCAACCAGATCTTCTTTGGCCCGACCTATCCCTCACCGGACTCCATGTTCTACGCACAGTACCACTCCAAGTCGGCCGGCACCTGGATGTCGATGGAGTGGCTGCAGGATCAGGCAATCGACAAGCTGATCGACGAAGCCCGCGAGACCGGCGACAGCAAGAAGCAGGCCGAGATCTATAAGGACCTGCAGCACAAGATCGTCGAGATCCAGCCCGACGTGTTCCTGCTGACCCAGAACGTGCAGCATGCGATGGACAAGTGCCTGACCGGCTTCAACGCCGTGCCCATGCAGTCCTTCGACTATGACTTCACGCGCTATCACTGGACTTGCAAGTAACAGGAACGACGGATCCCGGCTTCGCATCCATAACCGAAGCCGGGATCGGGCGGGCAACAGCAAGGTAAAGGCCAACAGTTTGCGGCGGCAACGCCAGGCAATGCTATGGCCGATTTCGCAGGCATCCAACAACAAGAGGTCGGTCAGTTGGAGTTCCTTCTCTTCCTCCTTCGGCGCGTGGCATGGTCGCTTCTGGTCCTAGTCGGACTGTCAGTGGTGATCTTTGCCATTGCGCGCGGCATGCCCGGCGATCCGGCTCGGCTCGCCCTTGGACCCCGCGCCACGCAGGAGCAGGTGGATCAGCTCTCCCACAGCCTCGGCCTCGATCGGCCGCTCTACGAGCAGTATGGATTGTTCGTCACGGGACTGGCCAAGGGCGACCTGGGCAAATCCCTGCTGACCGAGCGCCCTGTCAACGACGACATCCGCGACACGTTCGCGGCGACCTTCGAACTCGTCCTCTTCACCATCACGATCGCCTTCGTTGTCGGCGTGCCGCTTGGCGTCGTCGCGGCTCGGTGGAAGGACAGGTGGCCGGACAATCTGGTGCGGATAGTCGCCATTGTGTCCGCCGTGATGCCGAGCTTCTTCCTGGCGTTGCTGCTGCAGATCCTTGCCGGCTACGTGCTGCATATCCTGCCAACCACCGGTCGCCTGCCGCCGAACATGGTGTTTTCACCTGACATAACCGGCCTGATCACCATCGATTCCATCCTCAAGGGACGGTTCGACGTATTCGGTGAGGCGATCCGTTATCTGCTCCTGCCGTCAATTGCGCTCGCGGCGGCGACAATGGGCCAGATCGCCCGCATCACCCGCGCGTCGATGATCGACGTATCGAGCCAGGATTACATCGAGGCAGCCCGTGCCTTTGGCGTGCCGGAACGGATCCGGGTCTTCAAATACATGCTGCGGCCGAGTTTCGTGCCGCCCATGACGATCATGGGCCTGGAATTCGCCTCCATGATCGGCAACGCCTTTGTCGTCGAGCTGGTCTTCTCCTGGCCGGGCATGGCTGCCTATGGCGTCAGGACTATCATCCAGAAAGACCTGAATGCCGTCATGGGCGTGGTCATCGTCTCCGGCGTATTCTTCGTCGTCGTCAATCTCATCATCGACGTTCTGGTCGGCTTCGTCGATCCCCGCGTCCGCATCCGGGGGCATCGCTGATGGCCAAGCTTGAGACCTTTGTCGCCGAGCCGGCGCGCCTGTCGAATGCCTATCAGAACTGGTACCGCTTCTCGCGCAATCCCACGGCCGTGATCGGCGCAGCGATCGTCATCGTCTCGATCCTCGCGGCCATCTTCGCGCCCTACATCACGCCTCATCCCGAGCATGTCGGCGCGGTGGTCAATTTCCGGGCCCGGCACCTGCCGCCATCAACTGAATACTGGTTTGGGACCGACAATGTCGGGCGCGACATCTTTACCCGCGTGATCTTCGGAATGCGCATATCCCTGCTTCTGGCGCTTGTCGTGCTGGGCACCGCCGTTCCCTTCGGCACGATCATGGGCCTTCTGGCCGGCTACTTCGGCGGCTGGGTCGAAACCGTGATCATGCGTCTCACCGACATCGCGCTTGCCATTCCGCCACTGGTCATGGCGCTCGCAGTCGCGGCAGTGCTCTCGCCGGACCTCATCAATTCCATGCTGGCGATCGCAGCCCTCTGGTGGACCTGGCATACACGTCTGATCTATTCGATCACGCGCCAGCTCCGGACGCAGGAATTCGTTGAAGCAGCAGAAACACTCGGAGCATCGAAGTTCCACATCCTGTTCCGGGAAATCCTGCCCAACTGTGTCTCGGCACTCGCCGTGAAGACATCACTCGATTGCGGCTTTGTCATTCTCGTCGGCGCCTCGCTTTCCTTCCTCGGTCTCGGCATCCAGCCGCCAACGCCCGATCTCGGCACGATGGTTTCGCAAGGATCCGCCTTCCTGCCCGACTACTGGTGGGAATCGATCATGCCCGGCTGCGCGATCCTGTTCATCGCCTTGGGCTTCAACCTTCTAGGCGACGGTCTGCGCGATCTTTTCGATGTTCAGGAGATCAAGTGATGGATGCGCTTCTTTCCGTTCGCGATCTCTCCGTCGAATTCTCGACCTATGGCCGCACCAACAAGGTGCTCCACAATGTCTCTCTCGACGTGCCTGCCCGTTCGCAGGTGGCGCTGGTCGGCGAAAGCGGCTCGGGCAAAACGGTGACGATGAAGGCGATCATGGGTTTGCTGCGTGAGCCACCCGCGCGGATCACCGGCGGTCGCATCCTCTATGACGGTGCAGATCTTTTGACGATGCCGGCCGCCGAACGGTTGAAGCTGCGCGGCACGGCGATGTCGATGGTCTTCCAGGACCCGATGAGTTCGCTCAATCCTGTTTTCACCATCGCCGACCAGATGGGGACGATTCTGAAATATGCCGACAGACGCCTCGGGCGCAGCCGTTCCGGCCGCGAGCGAATGGCGCGGGTGCACGAGGTCCTGACGCAGGTGCGCATGCGCGACCCGGAACGAATTTCGGCATCTTATCCGATCCAGCTCTCCGGCGGCATGCGCCAACGCATCCTGATCGCCATGGCGCTGCTCAGCGAGCCGAAGCTCCTGATCGCCGATGAACCGGGCACGGCGCTCGACGTCACGACGCAGGCTCAGATTCTCAAACTTCTGAAGGATCTCGTGGAGGAGCGGGGGCTGGCACTGCTGATGATCACCCACAACCTCGGCGTCGTCCGCGAGACCTCGCAACACGTCTATGTCATGAACAAGGGGGTCGTGGTCGAGCAGGGACCAACGAGCGCCATCTTCGACGCACCGAGGGATGAATACACACGCGGCCTGATCGCCGCGGTGCCGCGCCTGACAGGCGGAACCTCGTTCGGCGCACGGGAGCTTGGCGCATGACCCCGATGCTCGAAGTCCGCAACCTCTCCAAGTTCTTTCCGGTTCGCAACGCGTTTGGCCGCCAGGTCAGCGAGGTCCGCGCCGTCGACGACGTTTCCTTCTTCGTTCCGCGTGGCTCGGTCTATGGCCTTGCCGGTGAAAGCGGCTCGGGCAAATCGACGATCGCTCGCATGATCATGGGCCTTGCGCAGCCGACATCGGGCCAGATCCTGATCGATGGCGAACCTGTGCAAGCCGGCCATGGCGCGAGGACGCACGGCAAGAAAGTGCAGATGGTTTTCCAGAACCCTGGTTCGTCGCTCAATCCGCGCCGTACTGTCGGCCAGTCGATTGCCGTGCCGCTTGACGCGCACGGGCACCCGTCGTCCGATCGCCGCAGGCGTATCGGCGAATTGCTCGAGATGGTCCAGCTTCCTGCCAATTTTGCCGAGCGTTTCCCCCACGAGCTTTCCGGCGGCCAGAAGCAGCGTGTGGCAATTGCGCGTGCGCTCGCCGTCGTGCCTCGGCTTGTGGTTCTGGACGAGCCAACCTCGGCGCTCGACGTGTCGGTTCAGGCGAGGGTGATCGACCTTCTTGTCGATCTCGGTCGACAGCTCGATCTGACCTTCCTCTTCATTTCACACGATCTCAGCCTGATGCGCAATTTCGCCAGCGAGGTCGGCGTCCTTTATCGCGGCAAGCTCGTCGAGACCGGCTCCACGGCCGATGTCTTCGGCAACCCGCAACATGTCTACACGCAATTGCTTCTGTCCTCCGTGCCGGTGATCTCGGCCGAGGAGGAGGCGATGCGCCCCAAGATTCCGCTGATCGATGGTGAGATTCCAACGGCCGAGAAGCTCATCGAATTGCGGTCTGGTGGCCACCAGGCAGCAGGTCAGACGTCGAATACCAAACAAGGTTTCAATGAGGAACAACCAAGATGATTAGAATTGGGATCGATGTCGGCGGCACCAATACCGACGCCGTCATCATGGACGGCACGCAGGTGGTGGCCGGCGTGAAGTCCGCAACGACGGCCGATGTCATGAGCGGCGTGGTCAATGCGCTGAGGGACGTGCTGGCGGCATCGGGCATGGCGGCCAGCGCTGTCGACGTCGTGATGATCGGCACCACGCATTTCACCAACGCCGTCGTCCAGCGTCGCGACCTTGCGCAGACCGCGGCCGTGCGTCTCGGCCTGCCCGCGACCTCGTCGCTGCCACCGATGGTCGACTGGCCCGAGGATCTCAAGACCGCGATCGGCAACCATGCCTATCTCGCCCATGGTGGCAACGAATTCGACGGGCGCGTGATCTCGCCGCTCAACGAGGAAGAACTCCTCGGCATCGCGGCCGACATCAAGGCCAAGGGCATCAATTCGATCGCGATCACCTCGGTCTTCTCGCCGGTTTCCAACGAATTCGAGAAGCGGGCCGGCGAGATCTTCGCCAGCGCAATGCCCGATGCACACATTACGCTGTCCAGCGAAATCGGCCGCATCGGCCTGCTGGAGCGCGAAAACGCCGCGATCATGAATGCCTGCCTGCGTGATCTTTCGGCACACGTCATCGACGCGTTCCGCAATGCCATTACCGAAGCCGGCATCAAGGGCCGCTTCTTCCTGACGCAGAACGACGGCACGCTGATGGATGCCGCCTTCGCCGAAAAGTTCCCGGTCCTCACTTTTGCATCAGGCCCGACGAACTCCATGCGCGGCGCCGCCTTCCTGTCGGGCGTCCACGACGCGATCGTCGTCGATATCGGCGGCACGACATCGGATGTCGGCTCGCTGCAGAAGGGCTTCCCGCGCCAGGCAACCGTCGCCGTGGAAGTGGGTGGCGTTCGCACCAACTTCCGGATGCCCGACGTCTTCTCGATCGGTCTTGGCGGTGGTTCGTTGGTCGTCGAAGACGCAGCGGGGCTGAAGATCGGCCCCACCTCGGTCGGCTACCGGATCAAGACGGAAGCCCTGATTTTCGGCGGCGACACGCTGACGACGACGGATATCGCCGTTGCCGCCGGCCATGCCGACCTTGGCGACAAGAGCAAGGTCTCGGGCCTTTCCGAGCAACTGCTGGAACGCGCGCAAAGCAGGATGATCGAAATGCTCGAGGATTGCGTCGAGCGGTCACGCCTGTCGCCGGAACCCTTGCCGGTCATCGTGGTGGGCGGCGGCTCCATCCTGGTCAACGGTCCGATCGGTGGGCTGGACATCATCAAGCCGAGCCACTTCGGCGTCGCCAATGCCGTTGGGGCGGCGATTGCCCAGGTCTCCGGCGAAATCGATCGCGTCTACGCGCTGGCCGAAATCGGCCGTGAGCAGGCGCTTAGCGACGCCAAGGCACGCGCCGTCGATGCCGCAGTGGCCGCGGGTGCCGCGCGCGACAGTGTCGAGATCGTCGATGTGGAGGATGTGCCGCTCGCCTATCTTCCGGGCAACGCAACGCGCGTACGCGTCAAGGCTGTGGGTGAACTCCATGTCTGATTTCAAGCGACTTGAAGAAGCCGACCTGATGCCGCTTGCCCTGGGGGCAGCACTGCTGGGAACCGGCGGTGGCGGCAATCCCTATGTTGGAATGCTGCGGACGCGGGAACTGCTGCGCAAGGGCGCCAAGATCGAGATCATGCCGCTCGAAGCCTTGCCCGATGATGCCTGGGTTGCGGAGTGCGGCGGCATCGGCGCGCCTGTCGTGGGCGTCGAGAAGATCGAGGAGGGCGGCGAGTGCCACCGTGCCGTTATGGCCGTTGAGGAAACCATGGGCATCAAGTGCTCGGCGGTGATCTCGGCTGAAATCGGTGGCGCCAATTCGATGGAGCCGATCATCGTCGCCGGCCTAGCCGGCATCCCGGTGGTGGACGGCGACGGCATGGGCCGTGCGTTCCCCGAAGTGCAGATGACCACGTTCTTCATCTACGGGGCCGAACCATCGCCGGCAGCGATTGCCGACGAGAAGGGCAATGTCGTCGTCTTCCGGCATGTCATCGACATGTTCTGGCTGGAAAAATTTGCTCGTGACGTCTCCGTCGACATGGGGGCAGGGGCCGGCTTTGCAACGGCACCGATGCGCGGCGACTTTGTTCGCAGGACCGCGGTACCCGGAACGGTCACGCAGGCGATCAATATCGGCAACACGGTGCTGCGCGCACGCGCAAAGCATCAGAACGTCGTCGAGAAGATCGTTGAAGAGACCGGCGCCAAGCTGTTCTTCACGGGCAAGATCTCCGACATCGAACGCTCGCTCTCCGGCGGCTTTTCGCGCGGCAAGGCGAAGATTTCGGGGATAGGCGACTGGGCTGGTTCGGAGGCTGAGATCGCGATCCAGAACGAGAACCTCGTGCTGTGGGTAGATGGCGTTCCCGTCATCATGGTTCCCGACCTGATCATGAACCTCGAACTGGAAACGGGCGAACCGATTACCACCGAGATGCTGCGCTACGGGCAGCGTGTCGCGGTCATCGGGTTGCCGGTCCACGATCTCATGAAGACGCCAAGAGCGCTTGAAATTGTTGGTCCCAAGGCCTTCGGCTATCCAGACCTCACCTTCAAACCGCTCTGACAGGGGAGAGAGCTATGAAGATCCTGCGCACAGTCTACGCAGAGGACTTAGAAGACATCGCCATCGGCGGCGCCATTCTCGGCACCGGTGGCGGCGGCGACCCCTATGTCGGCAAGCTGATGGCACAACAGGCAATCCGTCAGCATGGACCGGTAAAGATCGTTGATGTCGAGGAGCTGCCGAACGATGCGCTCGTCGTTCCCGTCTGCATGATGGGCGCACCGACGGTCATGACCGAAAAGCTGCCCCAGGGCGAAGAACTCATCAATGCGTTCCGCCAGCTTGAGCAGTTGATGGGCCGGAAGATCGACGCGGTCCTGTGCGGCGAGGCCGGTGGCGTCAATTCCACGACGCCGTTCGTCGTGGCGGCGATGACCGGTCTGCCGCTGGTCGATGGAGATGGCATGGGCCGCGCCTACCCGGAACTCCAGATGGTGACCTTCACCATGCACGGCGTTTCGGCCACGCCCATGGTGCTTTGCGACGACAAGGGCAACTCGATCGTGCTCGAGACCGTCAGCAACGCCTGGACCGAGAGGCTCGCCCGCGCGGCGACGGTCGAAATGGGCGGATCGGCGCTGCTGGCCTTCTATCCGATGAGCGGAGCGGTCGCGAAGAAGGCGGTCGTGCGCGGCACGCTCACCCTTTGTGCCAATCTTGGCCTGACGCTTCGCCAAGCACGCGCGCAGCATGCCGACCCGGTCGATGCCATCGTCGAGATGCTGGGCGCGAAAGTGATCTTCCATGGCCGCGTGCGCGACATCGATCGTCGAACAGTAGGGGGCTTCGCGCGTGGATCGGCTCGGTTCGACGGCGTGGAGGATTGGCGTGGCCACAGCTTCAAGCTCGACTTCCAGAACGAGTTTCTGATGGCCGAGCGTGATGGAGAGATCCTAGTGACAACGCCGGAACTCATCACACTTCTCGAGGCAGACAGCGGTAATCCTGTCACGGCCGATGCCTTGAAATATGGGCTGAGGTTGGTGGCGCTGGCCTTCCCATGCAACGAGCAGTGGCGTACGCCCGAAGGTATTGCGCTCGTCGGGCCACGCTACTTCGGCTACGACATCGACTACAAGCCGTTCGATTTCGCCTAAGGCGCCGCGGCCGGTACCCTTTTCAAGCGATGGGCAGGCCAGTTCACGCTAGCGCGAACTGGCCTGTTCTGCGTCATATGCTGAGGAGTTCCTCGGTCGTGCTGCCGGTATAATCGTCGGCATAGCTGAATGGCGAAGCCAATGCCTTTTGAATGGCCGAGGTGAACTGCTCTTCCGTCAGCGATCCGCTGCTCTCGGTGTCGAGGCTTTCGAACAAGTCGGACGCCTGCGGCTCACTCATGTCATCAGGCCGCGCAGCAACGAACTCAGCTTCGCTGACCGTACCGTCGCCATCGGTGTCAAGCGCTGAAAACGCCTCCGACAGGTCATCGTCGCTTGGCATCGGCGGCGGCGGAGGCGGCTGCGAAGGGCGTTGCATGAGCTCGGCCAAGGCGTCGGTCGACAGCGATCCGGTGCCTTCCGTGTCAAAACTCGAGAACAGTGCGGACGCCTGCTCTTCGCTGACATCAGACGGCCGCGCCGCGACGAATTCCGCCGCGGTGATGCTGCCGTCACCGTCAGTATCCATTGAAGAGATCATGTCCTGTTGAGGATTGCTCTCGGAATTGCTGGTGTCGGTCGATCCACCGCTCTGCAGGTTGAGAATGAGCGACATCAGCTGCGAAATCAGTGTCGCGGCGGCATTGGAATAATCGGTATCGCTGTCATCGGTGCTCGAGGATGTCGAACTGCTGCAACCGGTATTCGACGACAACAGCGACGAGACGGAATCGGAACTATCGGTCGAACTCGTGGACGTCGTCAGGTACTGGCGGTAACTGCTACTTGATACGGATGAGATGCTTGTCACGGGGGGCGCTCCGGCAAAGGCGTGAGAAGGACATGCGTCGAATGGTTCGCCGACGCGACAACAGCACCAATTCATCGGTGAACGCTTAAGTATTTACGAGAACCATCAGTACTGTAATTAATCACGACGCAAGCTTGTGCGAACATTGCGAGGCGCTGGGCCATCAATTGCCCCAATCCAATGCGCAGTTCACAAGGCTATGCGGCGTCGCTGATGCCATGAGCACGAACCCGGTGCCACGAGCGAAAAGCCCTTTCACTGCTTGATTCTTGAGCCATGCCGCGACCACGGCCTGGCGCCGATTGAAAGTTGACCTAACCACAAATATTTTTACGCGCAAATATTTTAAAGTTGACGCGCGCAAAGTTTGGTGATGAATAGGCGACGTCGGTTGGCGAGGAGGCCGCCAATGTCGACGGTCTGCCAACTGGCCTCACTCAAAGTTCCGGGAGGAAATCTTGCTAATTTCTCGTTTCGCAAAGTCGCTTTTGGTATCCGCCGCATTCGTGATTGCTGCCGCCGGCGCCCATGCCGAAGGCATCGGCGCGTCCCTGTTGACGCAGCAGCATCCGTTCTACAACGAACTCGCCAAGGCGATGACGGCAGAAGCGAAAGCCAAGAACGTTCCGCTCGAAATCTCGATCGCCAATCAGGATCTCAACAAGCAGCTCGCCGACATCGAAGACTTCATCGTCAAGGGCGTCGACGTCATCGTCATGTCTCCGGTTGACAGCAAGGGCGCGCTCGCTGCCGTCATGCGCGCACAGGCCGCTGGGATCAAGGTTATCACCGTCGATGTTCCGGTCGAAGGCGCCCAGGTTGCGTCCTACATCGGCACCGACAACTATGCAGGTGGCGTGAAGGCTGGCGAACTGATGGCCGAGCAGCTCGGCAACAAGGGCAACGTCGCGATCATCGACTACCCGCTGGTCCAGTCCGTCGTCAACCGCGTCAACGGCTTCAAGGAAGCCATTGCCAAGCACCCCGACATGAAGATCGTGTCGATCCAGACCGGCATCACGCGCGCTGAAGCGCTTGCCGTCGCACAGAACATGCTGCAGGCAAATCCCGACATCAACGGCATCTTCGGCTTTGGCGACGACGCAGCGCTTGCCGCCGCTGTCGCAGTCAAGTCCGCCAACCTGTCGGGCAAGGTAAAGGTCATCGGCTTCGATGGCATGCCTGAAGCGCTGGGCGCCGTGGACAAGGATCCCGACATGGTCGGCGTCATCCAGCAGTTCCCCGATCAGATGGGCAAGCTGGCTGTTGACACCGCGATCAAGGTTTCGGCTGGCGAGACGGTTCCTGCCGAGCAGCCGATTGTCCCAGGTGTCTACACCAAGAAGTAAGTCTGTCGTTTAAACGCCCTCCCAAGGCGCCTTGCTCAAGGGCAAGGACTGCTTGCCCCGGCGGCTTTGTTCACCCGAGCCAAGCCGCCGGGAAGCAGGTGAAAGGTGATGACATGGATAATACCGGCGATGCCGCCATTCTTGAGATCAAGAATGTAACGAAAGTCTTCGGCGCGGTGACTGCGCTGAAAAACATGCAGCTGACGGTTCGGCCCGGACGCGTTCATACGATTCTCGGCGAAAACGGCGCCGGCAAGTCGACCCTGATGAAGATCCTTGCAGGTGTCTACCAGCCGACTACGGGCGACATCAGGCTTGATGGCAAGCCCTATGCGCCGGCCAACCCCCAGGACGCCGCAAAAGCCGGCCTCACGATCGTGTTCCAGGAACTCAGCCTGTGCAACAACCTGACGGTTGCCGAGAACATCCTGGCGACACGCGAGCCTTCCAAGGCTGGCTTCATCAACGACAAGGCACTGGCACGCAGAGCCGCAGCGATCGTTGCGGACCTCAAGCTGCCCGTCTCGGTCGGCGACAAGGTGGGGGATCTCTCGATTGCCCAAAGACAGCTTGTAGAAATCGCCAAGGGTCTCAGCGTCGATGCCAAGGTCGTCATTCTCGACGAGCCCACGTCATCATTGAGCGACAGCGAAGCCGAGATCCTGTTCGACATCATCGCGCGGCTGAAAGCGCGCGGCGTGGCGATCATCTACATCTCGCACCGCATGGAAGAAATCATGCGGCTAAGCGATGACATCACCGTCGTTCGCGATGGCAGCTACATCACGACGCGCGAAAAGAAAGACGCAACCATCGAGGCGCTGATTGCGATGATGGTCGGTCGCGACATGAACGAGATCTACCCGCCTCGCGACGTGCCCGCGCCGGAGCGGACCGCGCCGGCCGTCCTTGCGGTCAAGAACCTGTCGCGCGCGGAAGAATTCGAAAACATTTCGTTCGACGTGCGAGCCGGGGAGATCGTCGGCTTCTTCGGCCTGATCGGATCTGGCCGCTCCGAGGTCATGAACGCCATCTTCGGCATGAAGCAGATTTCCGGTGGATCCGTCGCTATCGACGGCGTTGAGTTGGATATTGGCTCGCCCGTCGCGGCGATCAATCGCGGCATCGGCTTCGTGACCGAAAACCGCAAGGAAGAGGGGCTGGTCCTCAGCCACAGCGTTGAGGCCAACATCTCGATGGTGGCACTGAAGCGCTATGCGAACCCCCTTGGCTTCCTCAAGCGGAGAAGCGAACGCAACGCGGCTCTGGACGAGGTGAAGCGCCTGGCGATCAAGACAGCTTCGCTCGACACCGCCGCAGGATCCCTTTCCGGCGGCAATCAGCAGAAGATCGTGCTGGCCAAGTGGCTGCTCACGAAACCCAAGATTCTGATCCTCGACGAACCGACGCGCGGCGTCGATGTCGGGGCGAAATTCGAAATCTACAAGATCATTCGCCAACTGGCGGCGCAGGGCACCGCGATCGTGCTCATTTCCTCCGAACTTCCTGAGATCATCGGCATGAGTGACCGCGTCGTCGTCATGAGCGAGGGGCGCACGACGGCAACAATGTCGCGCGACCAGATTTCTCCGGAGACCATCATGAGCTTTGCGACGGGAGTTGTATCATGAGCGAGAAGACTGCAGCCAACGCTGCCTTTGTGAAAGTGATGAAGCAGTATGGCGGCATATTCCTGTCGCTGATTGTCCTGTGCATCATCTTCTCCGTCATGAACCCGAGGTTCATGTCGGTTGCCAATTTCCTCAACGTGCTGCAGCAGGTAGCTGTCATCGCCATTGCCGCTTTCGGCATGACCTGGGTGATCCTGCTTGGCGAAATCGACCTGTCGATCGGCTCGATCATCGCGCTCGCCGGCATGGTCGCAGCCCAATGTTTCGCCTTCGGGCTAGGCTTCCTGCCGACGTTCGTGCTGACCCTCATCGCCGGAGCCGTTCTCGGTCTGGCCAATGGTGTGCTGACCGCAAAGTTCCTGCTGCCCTCATTTATCGTCACGGTGGCGACGATGGGCATCTATCGTGGTCTCGTTAGCCTGCCGACCAACGGTGCGCCTGCGATGATCACCGATGCAACGTGGACGGCAATCGGCACGCAGAGCTTTGTCGGCATCCCGATCGTCATCTGGTTCGTGGCCGTCTTGTTTGTCTTCAACCACGTGCTGCTGAGCAAAACGACCTTCGGTCGCCGTGCCTACCTCACCGGTGGCAACCGCGAGGCCGCGCTCTACTCCGGTATCAAGGTCGACCGCCTGAAGATCATCATCTTCATGATTTCCGGCGTCATGGCTGCCATCAGCGGCATCCTCCTGTCATCGCGCCTGTTCTCCGCTCAGACCAATGCCGGCATGAGCTACGAACTGGACGCAATCGCCGCGGCGGTCCTCGGCGGCACAAGCCTTTCGGGTGGCGTCGGCACGATGATCGGCACCCTGATCGGCGCACTGATCATCGGCGTACTCAACAACGGCATGAACATGCTGTCAGTGCCGTATTTCTACCAGCTCATCGTCAAGGGCGTGGTCATCCTCATTGCCGTCGGGCTCGACGTCCGCGCCAAGCGGGCCAAGCAGTAATTTCAATCCAAGCGGTATTTCCATGTCGAAAATCCTGACCATCGGCGAGATCCTCGTCGAGATCATCGCCACGAACCGCGGCAACGGCTTTCGCGAAGCCGTCCCGCTGATCGGTCCCTTTCCGTCTGGCGCGCCGGCGATCTTCATCGATCAGGTCGGCAAGCTTGGACAGGACTGCGCCATCATCTCGCGCGTCGGCGACGATGATTTCGGCTGGGTGAATATCGACCGCCTGACCGCCGATGGTGTCGATGTCTCCGGCATCGACGTTGTGCCGCAGGGCACGACCGGCAGCGCCTTCGTGCGATACCGCCAAGACGGAAGTCGCGCCTTCGTCTTCAATATCCGTCACAGCGCCTGTGGGGTGATCGATCTCTCGGACAAGATGCTCGCACTCATAGACAGCTGTACGCACATGCACGTCATGGGGACGGCGCTTTATGCCCCAAGCGTTGTCGCAAGCATCCTGACCGCCGTCGAGCGCATCAAGGGTGCCGGTGGCACCGTGTCCTTCGATCCGAACCTGCGGCCGGAGATCCTCGACAGCCCCGGCATGCGCGAGGCCCTGCAGACCGTTCTGTCGAAGACCGACCTCTTCATGCCGAGCGGCGAGGAGCTATTCCTGTTTGCCGAGGCAAAGACCGAGGCGGATGCCGTTGCCGAACTCCTTGCCAAGGGGATCAAGGCGATCGTCGTCAAGCGCGGCGCCAAGGGTGCCACCTACTTCGACAGCAAGACGACATTGAGCCTTGATGGCTTCGAAGTCGAAGAGGTCGATCCGACAGGAGCAGGAGACTGCTTCGGTGCAACCTTCGTCACCTTCTGGCTGCGCGGAGCGAGCCCGGCCGATGCGCTTCTCTACGCCAACGCCTCGGGCGCCCGTGCCGTCACCAGGGCCGGGCCGATGGAAGGCGCGTCCACCAAGGCGGAACTCGATTCCCTGATCAAACTGCAAGGTAAGGCCTGACATGCAACAGAGCTATCTCTCGGACATCGCATCGTGGCGCCAGCGCGCCGGCTCAAAGGGAATTCCGTCGATCTGCTCGGCGCATCCTGTTGTGATCGAAGCGTCGATGTTGCACGCATTGCGCCGGGGCGAATATCTCCTCGTCGAAGCGACTTGCAACCAGGTCAACCAGGACGGTGGCTATACCGGCATGACGCCAGCCGATTTCCGCGCGTTCGTTGAGAAGATCGCGGCCAAGACCGGCTTTCCGCTTGAGAAGCTTATCCTTGGCGGCGACCATCTTGGCCCCAACCCGTGGAAGAGCCTGCCCGCAAGCGAAGCGATGGAAAAGGCCAAGGTGATGATCAAGGCCTATGCCGAAGCCGGCTTCACAAAACTCCATCTCGATACCAGCATGGGATGCGCCGGTGAGCCGGTCGCCCTTCCGGATGTCCTGACCGCCGAACGCGCAGCCAGCCTCGCTGCTGTTGCCGAAGCCGCGCTTGACGGCTCTGCCGGCATCAAGCCGGTCTACATCGTCGGCACCGAGGTACCGATCCCGGGCGGTGCCATGGAAGAACTCGAGGTTCTCGAAGTCACCAAGCCGGACGCGGCACGCGAAACCATTGCCGTGCACCGCAAGGCATTCGAAGCTGCCGGCGTCGGATCGGCATTCTCGCGCGTCGTCGCGGCGGTCGTCCAGCCGGGTGTCGAATTCGGCAACGAGAACGTCATCGCCTATGAGCCGGAAGCGGCCCGCGCACTCAGCGCGACGCTGTCAGATGTGCCAGGATTGGTATTCGAAGCGCATTCGACCGACTATCAGACGCAGGAAGCGCTGCGCCAGCTCGTGCTCGACGGCTTTGCCATCCTCAAGGTCGGACCCGGCCTCACGTTTGCCCTTCGCGAGGCGCTTTACGGCCTCGATCAGATCGCCGCGTTCCTGTTCCCTGGAAAGCGCAAGGAGACACTCGTTTCGATCATCGAGCGCGTGTTGACGCAGGAACCGGGGAATTGGCAGAAATACTATCACGGCTCCATGGATGAACAGCACCTGCAGCGCCATTTCAGCTACAGCGACCGTATCCGCTATTACTGGCCGCACCCGGAAATCAACGCCGCTGTCAGCGAACTTCTCGCCATTCTTGATGGCGTCGAGATCCCCGAAACCTTGATCAGCCAGTACCTGCAGGGCAACTATCCCGCCGTGCGGGACGGCCGGGTGAAGCCGCAGGCCCAGGATCTGGCGCTCGCCGCCGTCGACCGCGTCCTCGAAGACTACTTCACAGCCTGCCGCGCCTGATCGGACGCGGCTTGCGCCTTGCCAGAAGTTTTGGTTGATAACTCGAATAGTTTAAATCGATTGACACGGGGGTGGACGCGAATTTGTCAGATAAACCCATCAGAACTATGGAAGACTTCTCCGAGTTTGTGGGCTTGTCGCGCCCGACGGTCTCGAAGTACTTCAGCGATCCGGCGTCTGTACGGCGGAAGACCCGTGACATCATCGAGGCTGCACTCAAGCAGAGTGGGTTTCGGCCCAACCTCTTCGCGGTAAACCTTAACCGCAGGCGCAGCAACATCATCGGGATCATCATCCCGAACTCGACCGATCCATTCTACATGGCCCTGACCCGGCGTGTGGAGCTGATTGCGAATGCCGCCGGTTTCCTCGCCTTCGTGCTGTCTTCCGACGGAAATGCGGACATGGAGGCGCGAGCCATCGAGACGCTGAAGTCGATGAACGTCGCCGGTGCCATCATTGCCCCGCTGGGCGTGCAATCCCAGCACAAGACGCTGCTGTCGCTTTCGGCTTCGATCCCGCTCATCTTCGTCGATTCACCCCTGGATGATGTTTCGCCCTTTGTCGGCACCAACAACCGCCAGAGTTTTCAGCTGATCGTCGACTACCTGTGTCGCTCGGGCGAACCTCCCTGTTATCTCGGCATGCCACCGGTAAACACCAATGCCGTCACGCGCGCCTCGGCCTATGTCGAGGCCATGTCGCAGCTGCGAATGGAGCCGATCGTGCTTCCGATCGGCAAACCGACAGACTGGGACTTCGAGAAATTCGGCTACGAGGAGACGACCCGCATCCTCCAGGGCGGCGGGTTCCCGACGTCGACGGTGTTGTGCGCAAACGATCGTATCGCCTTCGGAGCCATTTCGGCAGCCTATCATGCCGGGATAAAGGTGGGCCGGACGAGCGGCAGCCAGTTGCGCATCGCTGGGCACGACGATCACCCATTGTCGCGCTATGCCTGCCCGCCGATCACCACCGTCGCCCAGAGCTACAATGAGATCGGCCGCATCGCCATGCAGCTGCTCTTGCGGAAGCTTGGTGAAGAGGATGATGAAACCAGCGGCTCGACGCTCGATGAGCAGGTTTTGCTGAACGCAGAGATCATCCTGCGCGAATCGGCTTAGGACCGATGCCCGCCAAGCGGGCAGCGGTCATTTCAGAAAAGTGAGTTGACGCCGCCGACGCAGCGTTAGCGGAAGGTATAACCGCCGTCGCAGAAGAGCGTGCTGCCGGTGACGTTGGTATTGTCGAGAAGGAACAGCGCGGCGTGCGCCTGTTCTTCCGACGTCGCCGGTCGCCCGACGATACAAAGCTTCTTCCAGTAGTCATATGCCGGTTCGCGGACGCTATCGGGCCGATTGCGCCAGAGCTCGCTGTCCGTGGTCCCCGGGGAAAGGCAATTGACCCTGATCGGGTTGAGCTCGACTGCAAGACCCCGCGCAAGTCCTTCCAGCGCCGAGTTGCAGGCCGCGTAGGCCGGTGCGCCGATCGGCCGAACGGAGGCAGCACCAGACATGAGGACGACCGATGCCTCCGGCAGGAGATGCCGAAGGGCTGCGTGCAACGCCCAGTACTGGCCCCAGAACTTCGCCTTGAACAACCCTTCACTTGTTTCCAAGTCACCGTCAGCGAAGCTGCCAGTCGCATAGGACGCGGCCGGGGTGAAAAGGCCAGTCAGAGCTGGCACTTCGGCGAAGAAGCGCTGCAGCGATGAACGGTCGGTGATGTCGACGGTGGCGCCGGAAGCGTTCGGCCCCAGCGCCGTCAGCGCCTGACCGAGGCGCTCGGGCGAACGTCCGCCGAGGATGACGCGATCGCCTCGATCGACAAGATTGCGGGCGAGGGCAAATCCGATACCGGACGTTCCCCCGATGATGGCATAGGTGCGATTGTCGTTCATGCTCTCAACCTAACAAGGCCAAGGCTTCCGCAAAAACACCAAATATTCCTTCAATTGATGACGTATTTTCGCTAATAGGGGCCATGCGACACCAACCCGGCGATGACATCCGCGTATTCCTGGCCGTCTGCGAGGCGGGAAGTTTTGTCTCTGCCTCCATTCGGCTCAGGCTTACCTCATCGGCAGTGGCGAAGGCCATCGCCCGCCTAGAGGACAGATTGGGCACGAGGCTTTTCCAGCGCACGACGCGCCGCGTGAGCCTGACCGAAGAAGGCCGGATCTACCGGGATGTCTGCAGCCGCGCGCGCCTTGATATCGAGCAGGCCGAGGCGACGATCTCTGGGCTTGGCCGCGAGCCGGCCGGCAAGCTCCATGTTACGCTTCCGCCTTTGTTTGGTGCTGAGGTCGTTGCCCCGGCGCTCTATGAGTTGTGCAGGCAGTACCCTGGTCTGGAGTTGGAAATCTCCACCTCGACAGAGGCGGTCGATCTCCCGAGGGAGGGGGTCGACCTCGCCGTGAGGATCGGCGAACTTCCCGATGTGACCGGCTTGATGGCGCGACGACTTGGCACGCAGGATATCGTCCTGTGCGGCTCCTCGACATATTTCGAAGAGCGCGAGCGGCCTGTCGATCCCGGCGATCTGTCGGGTCACGAGATCATTGGCGCGCCGGGGAACGAAAGGCCCGCTCCATGGCAATTCCGTCACCCCGACGGCAAGCTCGTAAGCTGGGAGCCGAAGGCAAGACTGCTGCTTGACGGCAGCCTGTTGGCGCTTTCAGCGATCCGGGGCGGACACGGGCTTGGCCTCTTGCCACGCTGGCTGGTCCGGGACGATCTCGACACCGGGCGGCTTGTATCGGTCCTTGACGATCACATCGCCGGTCACCGTCCCGTGCATGTGATCTGGACGGCGTCGGCAGTCATGCCGCCGCGCCTGCGCGTGGCCATCGATGCCATTGTGAGGGTTAGCCAGCCTTTGCTGCTGGGCGGCAAGCATGATTAGATCAGGAGCATCAAGGGTGTAACCGCTGTGAGAAAGGCTCCGCTGCCTTTAAGGGCCGCGGAGCCTTGCCGTGCGCATTTTTACAGCTGGCTTATTCCGTGACCGTCAGAGCGGCATGCATGCCGGCCTCGTAATGGCCCTTGATATTGCAGAACAGGAGATAGGAGCCGGGCTTCAGCTTGGCTTTCAGCGTGCCATCCGCGCCAGGCTTCAGGTCCGACACTTCACCGAGGCTCTTCAGCTTCTTCTCGTCAATGCGATGCTTCGACTGAACAACCGGGATCGTCTGGTCCGCGGACTTGAGCTTGACCAGCACCATTTCGTGCTCCTCTGTCATAGCATCGTTGTGAACAGAGAAAACAACGTCGCCGGCCTTCACGGTCGGCTGGTCCAGCGAGATTGTCATGGGTCCACCGCCTTCGCCGTTCTCCATCACCTTGATCGTAGAGGTCGCAGCAAATGACGGAGAAACAAGAGAAATCAGAGCAAGCGCAGTCAGCGTATTTCGACGAAATGACATACCGTTGATCCTTTAAATGCCAGCCCGATCCGCGATCTAGCGGCTCTTGCTGACGGACAACTGAATGTGACGCCTTAGGCCCGCCGGCCTGGGAAGCCGAGCGCTGCCACAAACAACTGGGCAGCAGCGCCCATCCCCGGTTGAGCGCTTCCCTACAGGGCCCGCAGGCAATTGAGACGCTACGCACGTAGATTTCAGGGGCCGCGTTGCCCAACAGACATGTTCCCTTGGTAAAAAAATGCGTCTTTGGAGTAACATCAAATCAAGGACGTGACGGAATATCTCGCGCATAGCGCGAATTTAGTGGATATTTTGCTCTGTCGACCTGATTAAAGATTCGGGGGAGCGGCACTCAAGGGGGATGACGCTGGAGACGGATCCATACGATCCGACAAAGCGTCGTTTAATCGCAATGTGAGCGTTGCGCAGCAAGCACATATCCCCGCCGATATTTTAGGTACCGATAGTCAATTTTGATATAAAAGTGATAGATATTAAGATGTTGCCAAGAGAAACCCGTGCCGCCTTCACGTTCCTTGCGATCATCAGCGCCATGGGGGCGTCGCCATTCCGGTCAGCTCAAGCAAGGTCCCCGCGCGCCGGGCAGGGTGCTCATTGGGGACTGCTAGCTCGACAAACATTATCTCGCTGGGCCAGCGCAGTCGGGCAAATTAGCCGGACCGCCACGGTATTCGTACTGACGTCATTGGTCGCGCCGGGCCTGGCACTGGCGTCTTCCGGTTGTGACGCCGTCAACAGTCTTTGGTCGTCGGGCGTCACGTACGAGAACGAGCTCGAGTTCTGGCAGAACATGGACTTCGCGCCAGGCGACGTCATCAGCTACAACGTGCAAACCTTGGGGAGCACGAACGATTACAGCTCGAACAAATACATGGGCGGTGGATTCGCCATCTACAAAGACAGCGAACACACCATAATCTATGAGGAATATGCCGGGGCGGGTCGTGAGATCTCGCTATCGCAATCCTATACTGTTCCGGAACCGGCAGGAAACTACTACAATATTTACCCGTGGTCCGGATCTAGCGGCGCCACGGTCACCTTGACGGCCACATGCGCCGCCGCCCCTGGACCAACCTTGAGCGGAATTACACCAGCTACTGGTAATGAGGCCGGCGGCACGTCGGTAACCATAACCGGCAATCATCTTTCTGGCGCGACAGCTGTCACTTTCGGCGGAACCGCGGCCACAAGCTACACAGTTGATAGCGCCACACAGATCACCGCAACAACACCGACCCATGCGGCCGGCTCCGTGGACATTGTCGTCGTCACGCCAGCTGGCAGCGGGACACTGACGAGTGGGTTCACCTACCTCGGGCCGCCCGTCGCCTCGAACGTCACCGCGACGGTCCCGGCGAACGCGGCCACGCCGATCACGTTGAGCCTCTCGGGCGGGACGGCGATCTCTGTATCTGTGGCGTCGGCCGCAAGCCACGGCACGGCAACTGCATCCGGAACCACGATCACATATACCCCGGCGCCCGGCTACTCCGGCCCGGACAGCTTCAGCTACACAGCGACCAATGAGTTCGGCACGTCTACCGCCGCCACGGTCACCATCACAGTCATTCCTGCAACTCCAACAGTGAGCAGCATTTCTCCGGCCTCCGGCACCACGGCGGGAAACACGTCGGTTACGATCATCGGCACCAGCTTATCGGCCGCAACCGCCGTGACCTTCGGCGGAACCGCAGCAACCAGCTACACGGTCAACAGCCCTACGCTGATTACGGCAACGACGCCCGCCCACGCAGCTGGTGCTGTCGATGTCGCCGTCACCACACCGGGTGGCAGTGCGACACTTAGCAACGGCTACACCTTTAGCGCTCCCACAGTGCCCGGCGCGCCGACGACCGGCACGGCTACGGCCGGCGATGGACAAGCCTCCGTTACCTTCACGGCGCCGGCAACCAACGGCGGTTCGGCGATCACCAGCTACCAAGTCACGGCCAACCCGGGTGGCAGCACAGGCACAGGCTCGGCAAGTCCGATCACCGTGACCGGCCTTGTCAACGGCACCGCCTACACCTTTACCGTGACGGCTACCAACGGTATCGGCACCAGTGCGGCCTCATCGGCGTCCAACTCCGTCACGCCGAGGGCCAACCAGACCATCACCTTCGGCAACCCCGGAGCACAGACTTTCGGCACGACTCCAACGCTTACTGCAACCTCCAGCTCCAGCCTGACACCAACCTTCACGTCCTCTACCACCGGTGTCTGCACGGTCACATCTGGTGGAGTGCTGACCTTTGTTTCGGCCGGCACTTGCACGATCAATGCAGATCAAGTCGGTAACTCCGTCTATCTCGCAGCGACCACGGTATCGCGCAGCTTCACGGTTAATGCCATAGGTCCCGGCGCCCCGGCGATTGGCACCGCGACCGCCGGCGACATGCAGGCGTCCGTGAGCTTCACCGCGCCGGCAAGCAATGGCGGCGCGACGATCACCGGGTACACGGTCACGTCCAACCCGGACGGCATCACGGGTTACGGCGTGGCAAGCCCGATCACTGTGGCGGGGCTCGCAAACGGCACCAGCTATAGTTTTACCGTGACAGCCAGCAACAGCACCGGCATGGGCGCAGCGTCGGCGGCATCAAACTCGGTCACGCCGTCCAATCTGGCCGCGCCCTTGGCGGGCAACGTCAACGCCACGGTCGTAGCCAATTCGACTGCCAACCCGATCGCCCTCAATCTTTCGGGCGGCGCAGCCACATCCGTTGCCATTGCATCAGGTCCATCGCACGGCACGACGAGCGTGTCTGGAACCACGATCGCCTATACGCCGACGACCGGCTACTCCGGTTCGGACAGCTTCACCTACCATGCAACGAATGCCACCGGCACATCCGCACCGGCGACGGTGACGATTACCGTCTCCGCCCCGGCGATAACCTTGTCGCCTGCGGGCGGAGCGCTGACCGAGGCGATGGCCGGTGAAGACTATAGCCAGCCGATCACGACGACAGGCGGCGTAGCGCCGGTGATCTACAGCCTTGCATCCGGAGCCTTGCCGGACGGCCTGACGCTGAACATCTCCACCGGAACGCTCACAGGACCGCTGGCAGCCGGCAGCGAAGGAGATTACTCCTTTATCATCCAGGCGAGGGACAATACCGGCGCCATCGCGGTCGCGAGCTACACTCTGAAGGTGAAGCCCAACGAGGTCAGCGCGCCAGACAAGGTCGTGAACGTCCCAGCCGGATCAACGCCCCCTGATGTCTATCTCAACCACGGTGCGACGGGCGGCCCGTTCGTCTCCGCAAATGTGAATTCGGTCGAACCAGCCAATGCTGGCACCACGGCCATTGTTCGCGGCGTTGTTGCCCAGGCCGGGCCGGTTACGCCGGTCGGCTGGTATCTCCAGTTCACGCCCAACCCCGCCTATTCCGGACAGGTCCGCGTTCGCTATACCCTGACCAATGCCTCCGGCGCTTCCAGTTCAGGATTCGTGACCTACAATCTCAGCTATGATCCCGCCGAGGTCGCGTCGGAGATCGATCAGCTCGTGCATGACTTCGTGCGGGCGCGCCAGAACATGATCTCTTCCTCAATCAAGGTTCCCGGCCTGCTGGAACGCCGACAGATGGAACAGGCAACGGATCCGGTCAGCGCCCGCATGATGCCCTCGGAAAGCGGCCTGACCGTCGGCTTCTCGACCAGTCTCGCGCAGCTGAGGGCCACCGGCGGCGATCCGGATGCTGCGGCTCCGCTCAATATCTGGATCGACGGTGCGTTTCTCGCGCACAGCGGCGGGGAGGGAAGCGATAGCAAATGGGGCAGTTTCGCCCTCCTCAACCTCGGAGCGGACTACCTGCTATCAGAAAAGGCGCTGGTCGGACTGTCCTTCCATTACGACCGAACGACGGACCCAACGGACGAAGACGCCGAACTGACCGGCAACGGGTGGCTCGCGGGTCCCTATGCCTCGCTCGAACTGGGCAAGAACGTCTTCTGGAATGCCAGCCTGCTCTACGGTGGCTCCTCCAACGATATCGACACGGCGTTCTGGGACGGCACCTTCGACACGAAGCGCTGGATGATTGATACTTCGCTTGAGGGACAGTGGACCCTTGATGAGGATACCGTACTGACGCCGAAGCTTCGGGCCGTCTACTTCTCCGAAAAGGTGGATGATTACACCGTCAGGAACAGCGGCGGTGACGTGCTCACGATTGACGGCTTTGACGAGGAACAGTTCCGCCTCAGCCTCGGAGCAGAAATCGCGCGATCCTTCACACTCGAAAGCGGGGCCACGCTGACGCCAAAGCTCGGCCTGACCGGAGGCTTCTCCGGGCTCGACGGTTCCGGCGCGTTCGGGTCCGCCACCGCCGGTCTGACTCTACAGACCATGGACATGTGGATGCTTGAGGCGAGCCTGCTTTTCGATATCGAGGGTGACGGCGAAAAATCCGCAGGCGCTCGGGTCGGCGCAAGCAAACGGTTCTGACGTGGCGGGCGAACAGAGGCGGTGAAATACTGACGTTTCGCCGCCGACGGCATCTGCGGACGATCAATCGCGCCGGTTTCGACGAAGCGCCCCCGAGCCCCTACGCCGTTTGAGGGCATGCTTGACCCGCCACACCGCGATGAACACGGCGCAGATCACGATCGGGATCGACACCAGCATGATCAGCGGGCTGAGGTGATAGCCGGCGTGGTCCAACGTCTCAAAGCCGGTCTTCAGCAGGCTGAGGAGGTAGTAGCTGATTGCGATGATCGAAAAGCCCTCGACCGCCCTTTGAATCTTCACCTGCGTCGCTGCGCGATCGGCCATGGCCTGGATCTGAACGGCGTTCTGGTATTCGATCTCCACTTGTATCCGCGTCTGCAGGAGATCGATCAGATGCATGGTCGCGTGGGATAGCTTGTCGAGACGCACTGCCGTGGCGGCGCATGTGCGAACTGCGGGCTTGAACCGGCGTGCGACGAATGTCCCGAACCGCTGAAACCCTTCAACATGCGTTTCGCGCAATTCCGCAATGCGCTCTTCGACGATCTGCGCATAGGCAGCCGTTGCGCCAAAGCGATTTCTTGTTGCTGCTGTCGCCGAAATGATCTGCGACGAGAGCGCGGTGATTTCATCCAGCAGCGCCTTGTGCTCGGACGAGGGCGTGGCCAGATTGCGATCTGTCAGTTCCACAAGCTTCGAATCGAACCGGTCGAGCCGCGGCGCAAGCCGGCGCGCTTCGGGCAGTCCAAGCAGCGCCATCGAGCGGTAGGTTTCGATTTCATAGATCCGCCGGACCATCCTGCCTAGCCGATAGGCGTTCAAGTCCTTGTTGAACAGGATAACGCGGCTCGCTTGATCGGCGCGCACGCGAAAGTCGGAGCAGATCTGCGCAGCTCCGCCGCCGACAGACGAGGCGGCGGTATCTCCAAACTCAAAGGCCTTCAGAGTCTGCCCGAGGTTCGAAGGCGCCGGACCGGCGACGAGAATTGACGTCCTGCAGACCAGGTCGGCCCCTGGCGCGCCGGCGAGCTGCTGCGCCTCTGACAGCGAAAGGCTTTTACCGGGCCACTCGGTGGTTTCCGTGTCGAGCTCCCTGACAACGGTGAGGGTAACAAACTCCGTATGATACTCGATCTGCCTGTGGATTTTTTCGCTTTGGCCAACTGTGGATGCGACCGGGTTTGCCGTTTGATGCAGACCCGATCGCTCGATCGGCATGAGCGCAATGTGCTCGACGAGCGCCGGACCATTGAAATAGATCGACGGTCGAGCGTGTAGCTCTGAATTGAAATTCTCAGACATCTGATCCGCCCCCAACGTTACCGGCATCAGACCGCTTAGCAAGACGGGGATCGGTTGGCCAAATCTTTTAGCCGCTGCGACCCCATGTCACCCACACTACATCGAAAAGCTCGCTGGAATGGCAACCGGCGCTCCTGGCCACCCCGGAATGAGAGACTTCCACGGGAATTGGCGTGATCCATGAACGAGCAGCCTCGCCGACCCCTCGTCCATGCTGAACCCAAGTCAGCTTACCTATACAGCTGTCGGCAAACGCCGGCCACGTACGCTTGCATCAGCAGCATCCATGATGGAAGCCGCGTCTATCCCGAAATGCGCGTAGAGATCGGCGATCGTACCGGTTTGTCCGAAATGCTCGACCCCAAGGCTGGTCGTGGCATGCCCGTGCACCGAACCGAGCCAACCGAGCGTGGCGGGATGCCCGTCCGTCACCGTGATCAGGTGCGCATGCTCGGGAACCTGCGCCAACAACCGTTCGGCGTGACTCTGGGCCTGATCGAAGCCGTGCCGACGGGCCCGCTGCGCCGCAGTCCAGCCGGCATTCAGCCGGTCGGCCGACGTCACCGCCAGCACCGCAACGTCACGATGTCGCTCCGCAAGCCGGCCCGCCGCCATCAGGACTTCCGGCGCCACGCAGCCCTGATAGGCGATCACGAGCCGCGTATTGTAACTCGGTTCGCGAAGCCAGTAGGCTCCGTCGACGACACCTCTGCGGAACTGCGCCCCGTCCCGTCGCAGCGGCTGTTCGAGCGGGCGGGTTGTCAGCCGAAGATAGACAGAACCTCCGGCCTCGTCGCGCAACCACGTGTGTGGGTCGTGATCGTTCTTTCCCTCGCGCTGCATATAGTCGAAAGACCAGTCCATGATGATCGACAGCTCATCGAGGAAGGCCGGCTCGAAACTTGCCAGTCCATCCTGGCTCATCCCGATCAACTGCTGCCCGATGGACTGGTGGGCGCCGCCCTCCGGCGCCAGCGTGACCCCCGAAGGTGTGCCGACGATCATGAAGCGCGCATCCTGGTAGCAGCCGTAGTTCAGCGCATCGAGCCCGCGTGCGATGAAGGGATCGTAGACCGTGCCAATCGGGATCAATCGCTCTCCGAACAGCGAATGCGAGAGCCCCGCAGCAGCGAGCAGCAGGAACAAATTCATCTCGGCGATCCCAAGTTCGATGTGCTGTCCGCTGGGTCCGAAAGCCCACTTCTGCGTCGATGGCACCTTCTCGTCCTGGAAGGTGTCGGCTCGCGGGGCACGCGCGAAAAGCCCCCGGCGGTTGACCCACGGACCGAGATTGGTCGAAACGGTGACATCGGGGGCTGTGGTCACGATCCGGTTCGAGAGATCATCGTCGCGTCGCGCCATGGTGTCGAGGATCTTTCCGAACCCCGCCTGCGTCGACAGCTCACGGTCATCAAGGAAGACCGGGCCCTGCGAACCAATCTTGGCCGAGGCGTAGCGCCGCGGGCCTTGGGCGAAAAACGGCACCGACTCCAGGTAGGACTTCACGGGGGCCGGATTGTCGATCGCCCCGAACAGCTCCCATTCGCGTCCCGGCGCCACACCGACACGCTCCTGGAAGTGTTCCATCTGTGCTTTCGTCATCAAGCCGGCGTGGTTGTCCTTATGGCCGGCGAGCGGGGTGCCCCAGCCCTTGATGGTATAGGCAAGAAACACGGTCGGGCGATCGTGATCGATCTCCGCGAAGGTGCGGACCAGGGTATCGAGGCAATGGCCCCCAAGGTTGCTCATCAGCGCGGAGAGCTCATCGTCGGTCCGCGCGCTGAGAAGACGGCTGACATCTCCCTGATCGCCGATCTCGTCATTGAGACGCTTGCGCCATGCCGCGCCACCTTGAAAGGCGAGCGCTGAATAGAGTTGGTTCGGGCAGCGGTCGATCCAGTCGCGCAAGGCCTCCCCGCCGGGCTCGCGGAACGCCGCCTCCTGCATTGCGCCGTACCGCAGAACTTTCACGTCCCAGTCGAAGGCCTTGAAAATCGTCTCGATCCGCTTCCACAATCCTTCATGCACAATGCCATCAAGGCTTTGGCGATTGTAGTCGATGATCCACCAGGTGTTGCGCAGGTCGTGCTTCCAGCCTTCCTGTAGGCATTCGTAGATATTGCCCTCGTCAAGTTCGGCATCGCCAACCAGCGCGACCATTCTCCCGTTCGGGCGTGTCGTGGCGAAAGCCTTGGTGGCAATGTAATCCTGAATGATCGAGGCAAAGGCGGTGATCGCGACACCGAGACCGACAGAACCGGTGGAGAAATCCACGTCGTCAATGTCCTTGGTGCGGCTCGGGTACGACTGCGCTCCACCGAAGCCGCGAAAATTGACCAGCTGCTCGCGTGTCTGGTTGCCCATCAGATACTGGATAGCGTGGAATACCGGCGAGGCATGCGGCTTCACCGCAACCCGGTCCTGCGGCTTCAGCGTATGGAAATAGAGCGCTGTCATGATCGATACCAGCGAGGCGCACGACGCCTGATGCCCACCAACCTTCACCTCGCCCTTTTCGCGAATGTGATTGGCGTTATGGATCATCCAGCAGGCATGCCACAGGACCTGCTGTTCAAGATCTTTCAGGACACGCAGGTCTTCCCGCGACACGGCACTCGTCATTGATGCTCCTCCTCCAGAACAATGACGGAAAGCTAGCATAGCGACCGGGGAAACTTTGGTCTTTGTCACTTGAGAAAAGCCATCTTCTCGGTCACTTTGACCCCAATGGCGGCTCAGAGAGGTATTCCATGCCTGATATTGCGTTTGACGCGGCAACGCTCAAGATCCTGGATCTCCTTCAGCAAAATGCGGACCTGAGCACGGCCGAACTCGCGGCCGCCGCCGGTCTTTCGGCCTCACCGTGCTGGCGGCGCGTCAACGACCTGAAGGAGAATGGCGTCATCAAGGGGACGGTGGCATTGGTCGACGCCCAAGCCCTTGGACTTGCCGTCAACGTCTTCGTTCATATTTCCCTGAAGCAGCAGGACCGAGCTTCGCTTGAGGTTTTTGACCAAGCGGTCCGCTCGATGCCCGAGGTCATGGAGTGCTATCTGATGACCGGTGAATCTGATTACCTGCTGCGCGTGGTTGTCGAGGATCTCAGGAAGTACCAGTCCCTGGTGATCGACCGTCTGACGATCATCGAGGGTGTTGCGAGCATTCGATCGAGCTTCGCACTCGGGCAGATCAAGTACACCACGGCGCTTCCGACGGACCATCTGCGCGGCAAGGCGAGGATCTAGGTCCTAATCCGGCAATTGCCCGTCATTCGCTTCGCCATCACGCGTTCCGGCGAAGCGACGCCGCTTCGGCCAGGGTACTTCTGGCAAGCTCGACAATGGTTTCCTGGTCTCGAACGCCTTGCTTCCACAGAGACATCAGCAAGGTCGCCACCTGCAGGACCTCGCGCCGATCCCGCTCGATCCCAGCTTCGCGGCAAAGGATCTTGAGCGCCGAGTTGATCAGGCCGAGGTCGGCGATGGGTTCAATAGGGGCTGGCATATCTCAAGCTCGCACGGCACGTTCAATAAGTGAGGAAATATCTGATTCCCTCTCGGCGCGCCTCACCTGAATGATGGTGCAGCGTCCCGGCGAAGGGGCTCCACTCACTGGAAAGAGATTCCGGAATGAGATTTCAGATCCGGCCGATACGAACTCGTTCATCTAAGTAGACAACTAAAGCTCTGCCCCGGCGATATCTTCTATGTGCACGAGTAATAATTTGTTAACCAGGCTTGGATAGGAATCGTTAACCGTCCCGCCGATGTATGGCGGTGCCCGCTAGCGTCGGTCGATCCATATGAAACCACTGCTCCCGGCATTCTCCCGCCGCCTCGGCTTGTTCACGGCATTGACGGCTGCCGTGATGCCCGCGCATGGCTTCGCCCAATCCGCATGGACCGGCAGCACAGACAACGAGTTCAGCAATTCATCGAACTGGACTCCGTCAGCACCCGGGGCAGGCGATGCGGCGAGTGTCGATACCGGGTCTCCACAGGTTACAACCGATGCGACAGTCGGCAGTCTGGATGTGGACGGTGGAAACGTCACAGTCACCAACACCGGTACATTGAACACGACGTCGGGCACCACCATCAGTTCGGGCAGTCTCAGCATCAATGCCGGCGGGGTGGTGAACTCGGATGTCAGCCTCGACGGCGGCAGCCTCTCCGTTGACGGTGATCTCAATGGCCGTCTGGAGCTCAACAACGGCAATGTCACCGTTAACGGCACCCTCGGCAGCGCCGAAGTGGGAGCCGGCACCGCGCTTTCCAACAATGGCTCCACCGGCGCGGTGGATGTGTCCACAGGCGGCACCTTCGTCAACAACAGCGGCGCGACAGTTGACGCGGTCACCAACGCCGGCACCACATCCAACGCCGGAACGGTCGGCAGCCTCACCAACACGGCAGGCACCTTTACCAATAACACCGGCGGCACGATAACGGGAACGACGACGGTTTCGGGCGGTACCGTCACCAACAACTTCGTCATTACCGACGCCGACGTGGCCGCAGTCGCGACCTTCGTCAACAACAGCGGCGCCACGGCCGGTGCCATCAGGAATTCCGGCACTGTCACGAACGCAGGCACGATCGCCTCCGTCCAGAACGATGGCGGCACGTTCACCAACAATGCAGGCGGCATCGTCACCGGCAGCACCAATGTCATTGGTGGCAGCGTGACGAACAACGCCACCCTCAACGACGTCAATGTCGGGGCAGCCGGGACGTTCACAAATGCCAGCGGCGCCACCGCCGGTGCCGTGACCAACGCCGGCACGGCATCCAATGCAGGGACGATCGCCAGCCTGACCAACACGGCAGGCACCTTCACCAACAATGCCGGTGGGACGGTGACGGGAACGACGACAGTCTCGGGCGGAACCGTCACCAACAACTTCGTCATTACCGACGCCGACGTTGCGGCGGTCGCGACCTTCGTCAACAACAGCGGCGCCACGGCCGGTGCCATCAGGAATTCCGGCACTGTCGCGAACGCAGGTACGATCGCCTCCGTTCAGAACGACGCCGGAACGTTCACCAACAACGCAGGAGGCATCGTCACCGGCAGTACCAACATCAGTGGCGGCAGTATGACAAACAACGCCACCCTGAACGACGTCAATGTCGGTACCGCCGGTACATTCACAAACACGAGTGGCGCCACGGCGGGTGCCGTGACCAACGCAGGAACGTCATCCAATGCGGGGACCATCGCCGGCCTGACAAACACGGCAGGCACCTTCACCAACAATGCCGGCGGGACGGTAACGGGAACGACGACAGTCTCAGGCGGAACAGTCACCAACAACTTCGTCATCACCGACGCCGACGTGGCAGCAGTCGCGACATTCGTCAACAACAGCGGTGCGACGGCCGGCGCGATCAGGAATTCCGGTACCGTCATAAACGCCGGCACGATCGCCTCCATCGAGAACGACGCCGGTACGTTCACCAACAACGCTGGCGGCTCGGTGAGGGGGACGACGACCGTGACCGGAGGCAGTGTCGTCAACAATGCGACATTGGCTGATGTCGAGGTCGGTAGCGCGGGCACCTTCGTCAACAACAGCGGCGCAGTGGCGGGTGCAGTGACGAATGCTGGAACCGCCACAAACGACGGAACCGTCGCGACCCTGGATAACGTTGGCGGCACATTTTCCAACACCGGCACGATCGCTGGAACGGCAACGGTTTCGGGTGGCTCGCTGATCAACGATGGAACCATTGCAGGAGCGGTCGCCGTCGATGACGGCGGGCTCTTGTCGGGCAGCGGTGTCGTCGGCGGCCTCGTCGTGAACGCCGGCGGCATATTGGCGCCGGGGCCGGGCATCGCAACGCTCGGTGTCAACGGTGACGTGACGTTCGCTGCCAGCTCAACCTATCAGGTGGACATCGACGCCAACGGCCATTCCGACAGCGTCGCTGCAACGGGAACCGTTTCCATTCTGGGCGGCACGCTGGATATCACCGCAGCCGCCGGCAACTACAATACGACGACCAGCTATACGATCCTGACTGCCGGGAGCATCACCGGCGCCTTCGACACGGTTTCCAGCGACTTTGCCTTTCTGTCACCGACGTTGATCTACGACGCCACCGAAATCGATATGCAGCTCGATCGCAACAGCGTCCAATTCGCCGATGTCGCCGATACCGCAAACGGCAGGGCAACGGCTGCGGCGGTCGAAGCATTGGGTTCGGGAAACGCGGTGTACGACGCAGTCTTGTCGCTGAATGCCACCACCGCGAACGACGCCTTTTCACAATTGAGTGGCGAGGTTCACGCCTCGCTCAAAAGCGCGCTTCTGTGGGAGAGCCGCTTTACGCGCGAGGCGATCCTCGACGAGATCGCCTTCGACACCGATAGGCGAAAGGACGAGGCGACGTTCTGGACGTCCGGCTATATGTCCTCCAACCGGTGGTCGAGCAATGGAAATGCAGCCGGGATCGATACAAGTTTTGCCGGTGTTGTGTTTGGAGCAGACGCTCCGATCTCCGATCAATGGCGGCTCGGCGCGATCGCGGGTTACAGTCAGGACTCGTTCGATCAGGCGAGCACAAATTCCTATCACGCCGGCCTCTACGCCACGGGCGACTTCGGGCCCGTGACCCTCGTTGGCGGCGCTATCTACTCACACAACGAAGCATCAACCCGGCGTGACATCTCGTTTGGCACGTTTTCCGATCGGCTGAGCGCGAACTACGTGAGCGCCACCAGTCAGGTTTTCGCGGATCTGTCTTGGACGCACGAGTGGGATGCCGTCAGGTTCCAGCCATTCGCCAATCTCGCCTACGTCAACCTCAAGACCGACGCTTTCCAGGAGGGCGGCGGGGATGCCGCCTTGTCGGCGGCAGGCAGCAACGACGCGATCGCCGCGTCCACGATTGGGCTGCGCTGGTCTATGGACTGGCCCGAAAACGACGTGCCGGTCATGGTCTCGGGCATGCTGGGTTGGCAGCATGTCGCAGGTGACGCGACACCCTATTCCAGTCTAGCTTTTTCGGGCGGCTCGCCTTTCATCATTGAAGGCGTTGAAATTCCAGGAGATTCTCTGGTGGCTCAGCTTGGCGTTTCCGCAAAAATCTCGAAGTCGGCTCGTCTGACGCTGAGCTATTCCGGCGAGTTTGGCAAAGGCCTGCGCTCCAGTGCCGCGCAACTGAATCTGGTGACGCGTTTCTAGGAGTCCTGACCCGCACCGGCGAATTAGGCACCAGTCATGTGTTCATCTGGCATCGACGCTGAAGGCCCGACCTAGATGCACAATCGCCTTAGCTTGCTCCCAATCCATCGGTAGTCAGCTTTCATCCCCGACCTCCCAGGGATATGAAAGTCAGATCTATTATTTTGGTGTTGGGCGTTTCATGAGACGAGGGGGCTGGCTTGCCCTCTCCAAGGAATTTTCAGGGTAGTGTCAGCTTCCAACGGCAAGTGTTCCACGGATGAACGGCGTTGGGACTTGTTATGTATGATTTACCGAATTGGGCAGACTATATCGATCGGGTTGCAACATTGACTGCTGCAGCGGCAACCGCGCTTTTCATCGGTCAAACTTTGATCCTTTGGTGGGTTGGGAGGAGGAAAGATTACGGCCCGCATATCCCTCTTATGGCTACCATTTCCGCTTCGATCGCATTCATTGCGGCGTCGGCGCTTCCTGTCGTGAATTCGGTTGCAATTACGGTCGCGATCGCGACCGTATTTTTGCTGAACGGCAAGCTTAGGACTTTTTTCCCCATTGCCATTGGCATGGTTGTCGTTCTGATTGGATCCCGGCCCCTCGGGGCTGTTCTTGGCGGGGCACTGGTGGGTGTATGTTCCGCAATCGTCACAAATCTGGCTTTCGCTTGGTTGCTCTTGGCGATCGTGTTGCGTTCCTGCGATATGCGGACCGAAAATCAGATCTCAGGAGGACCTGCATCCAGCGATGAGTAGCGATGGGTAGCGATGGTGACGGAACGTGCTTACGCTCCAGCGGATTGTCCCATCAGATCAGATCAGGATCCGCAAAGCGTCTTCGTCTCGACGTGCGCGCAGGAGACTTGGCTGCGGGCCCGCTGATTGGCGGCATAATCAGCATTATGGAACATTTCAGAGACCTCGGCCGGTCTTCTCAAGACACCAAAATCGGCTCTCGTTACGCGATACGCTTATACTGAGTATGTCCGCAAACTAAGCCCCGACTCCGTAGGCGCTTGTGGCAGAATCGCAACAAGCGCGGAATAAATCTGGATTTTAATAGTCACCTTTTGCCGATTTACTCTCTATAGTTGCCGTTATCGCAATAACCTTGGTCAATCGGCCATTGTTGAGATGTAGAGAGACCAATCGCTTGAAGCACTTTAACCCTGTGAATTCACATAGATAATTGCACTCTGAAAACGACAAAACCGCGCCCAAGCGCTGCAAATTCTACCGCAATGATTGTCCCGCTCCCCCCCGACCCCAACACGGGGATTCCCTGCTGGCATATGCCTTGCGCCATTCAGCAGGTTTGACTAACAGCAAACTGGATTTTTTTTATCATGTTTGTCGCAGTTCATTTGGGCAGGCATTTAGGGGGATACTAGGATGTCATTTCACCAACGCAAACTCGGGCTGCTACCGACCATCGCTGTCATCGGAGCGGGATTTGCTGTTGCTGCCAATGCGCAAACGGTAAGCGGCGCCGCGACCGAGAGTAAGCCAAGCGAGAATGCGACCAAACTGGCGCCGATCGTCGTCGAGGGCGCCGAGGAAGGCGTTCGCAACGTCGTTGAAACCGATGGTTATGTGCCGAAATCCGGTCGCACCGCAACCAAAACCAACACCCCGATCGCGCAGACCGCTCAGTCCGTCTCAGTGGTCAGCCGCAAGGAATTGGACGATCGCCAGCCGCAGAATGTCGGCGAGGCGCTGAGCTATACGCCGGGCGTGCGGGCAGGCCAATATGGCGCGGAACCGCGTTACGATGCGTTCAAGATCCGCGGCATCGACCTCACCTATACCGGCATCTTCCGCGACGGCCTTCGCCAGATCAGCAGCCCCAATGGCCTCTTCCGCATCGAGCCTTACGGTGTCGAGGCGCTGACGGTCCTTCGGGGACCAGCCGCTTCGATCTACGGCGCTAGCAGCTCCGGCGGCATCGTCGACATCATCTCCAAGCGGCCAACCGAGGAGACGCTTCGTGAGGTCGAGTTGCAGTATGGCTCCTACGGCCGCGTCCAGGGCGCATTCGATCTTTCGGGTCCCGTGACCGACGACAACGTCTTTCTGTATCGCCTGACCGGTCTGGCCCGCGACGCACGCAACGAAGTGGAGGCCATCAAGGACGACCGTATAATGATCGCGCCGGCGCTGACATGGCAACCCGACGACGCTACGCATTTCACCGCTCTAGGTGAATACATGGATTCGACCACCGGCGGCACTTGGGGCTACATCAACAACTACGGACCAACCGGAACTTCGATCGGCGCAACACCGGTCTACGGCGGCGATGCTCGCTTCAACGATTTCACGCAGAAGCAGTGGCGCATCGGCTACGAGCTGGACCACGAACTTAGTGAAGGTGTAACGCTGCACCACAAGCTGCGCTATTCGAACCTGTCGAACCGCCAGGAATGGGTGTTCCAGGACTATCCGGGCATCGGCTACGAGGACAACCAGGGTGTCGCCACCGACACCTATCTCGAAAGCGAATTTCAGACCGGCGCCGCGCAGCACAAACTGATTGCCGGCGTCGACTACAGCTTCATGGAATATGAGGCCCGCCAGGGCAGCGGTCCGGATCTCTTTACGGACAGCTACACCTACGTGCCCGAGATCACCTATTACGAAAAGCAACGGCAGAACTCTATCGGCGTCTATGTACAGGACCAGATCGAGATAGACGCCTGGCGCATTGCCGGCGGCCTGCGTCATGACTGGCATACAAGCACCTACACGCCGGGCGGTGCCGATTATTCCCGCACCGACAGCGAGACCACCGGGCGCGCCTCGGTCGGTTACGTGACGCCGTGGAACATCATGCCCTACGTAAGCTACGGCACGTCTTATGTGGCCAATCCCGGCGTGGTCATTGTGTCGGGCGGCGGCACGCACCAGGCCAACCCCACGCTCGGTCGGCAGTACGAAATCGGCATGAAGTATGAGGTTCCCAACCAGAACATCCTCCTCTCGGCGGCCGTTTTCAACATCGACCAGGAAAACGCCTCGGTCTACGAGACCTCCTCCGGCGTGAACCTGCTCAGGCAGCTTGACCTGCGCTCCCGCGGTTTCGAATTCGAGGCTACCGCATCGCTCGACAACGGCCTCAGCTTCACCGGCGGCTATTCCTACAACGACGTGAAGATCACCAAGCTCACGCCCGAGACGATCGGAAACCAGCTGAACTCGTCCCCGTATCACATGTTCTCGCTGTGGGCGGATTACCAGGTGCAGGCCGGCGTGCTGGAAGGCTTGGGCCTTGGCGCAGGCGTACGTTATGTCGGCTCGAGCTTCGGCGACAATCAGCACACGCCCGTTCTCAGCAACGGTGCCCGCACCTTCGTCGATGCCGCGATCCGCTACGACTTGGAAAACATCAATCCGGCAATGAAGGGTGTGCGGCTGCAGGTTAACGCCACCAACCTTCTCAACGAGGTCAACCAGGTCTGCACCACGGGCTTCTGCTATTATGACGAAGGCCGCAAGGTGGTGGCCACCGTACGGTATCGCTTCTGATGAGTTCGGCCGAAGCCACTTCTCCCCTTCCCTCACCGGTCGCGGTCTTCATCGCGGTCGGTGGCGTCTACATCGCGCAGAGCGTCATCGGCGGACTGACCATGCTCGGTCTGCCAGCGGTGCTGCGGGCGCAGGGACTGCCGCTGGACCAGATCGGGCTCCTCTATTTGACGGTGTTGCCCTGGGCTCTGAAATTCCTGTGGTCGCCGCAGATCGAACGGTTCCGCCTGCCGATGTTCGGCCGGAATCGCTCGAACATCATCGTGCTTAGCGGCAACCTCCTTTGCGCCGGCGGGATCGTACTCACCGGCATACTACAACCGGCGCTGCTGCTGCCCGTGATCGTCTGCCTGGCGCTGGTCGCCTTCGTTGCAGCCACCGTCGATATCGCCTGTGACGGCTATGCCGTCGAGGCGCTGGCAAAACAGCACCACGGCTGGGGTAACGCCGCGCAGGTCGGCGGTTCCTATCTCGGCTCTGCAATCGGCGGAGGGCTTTTCCTCGTGCTCGTCGACAAGATCGGATGGGAATACGGCTGCTTCATCATGGCGGCCCTGATCATCGCGCTCGGCCTGCCGTTTTCCCTTGGGCCGGCGGCGAATGTCGACGAGGTCGAGCGAAGCCACACGCCCTCGCTTGCTGCTGCGATCAAGCGCCCGGAAATCAGGCGCGGCCTGCTCGCGACCGCCCTCTTTGTCGCCGGGCAGAAATGGGGACTCGGCATGCTCGGCCCCTTCCTGATCGACAAGGGTTTTGACCTCGCGACCATCGGCGCCCTGAATGGCGCGGGAAGCATGTTCATCGGCCTAGGCGGCGCGCTCCTCGGCGGCGGCCTCGTGCGGCTTTTCGGCGTCCGCACGGTTCTCGTGGGCGCTTTGGTGACACAGGCCTTCCTGCTTCTCTGCCTCGCCTATATCGGCCTCGGTGGCGCCATACCTGCCTCCGCTGTATTCGCCATTGCCATCGCCAGCTCCTCCGGCGTCATGTCGATCGGCTTCGTTGCGCTCTATGCGCAGTTCATGGACTGGTCGGATCCGAAGCAGGCAGGCGTGGACTTCACGGTCTTCCAATGCATGGACGGCATCGTCAGCATCATCGGCGGCATCGGCGCCGGCTGGATCGCCGAACGGATGGGCTACGTCACGATCTTCGGCGGCGCCAGCACAATCTGCCTTGCCGTCGTGCTCCCGATCATGGTTCTGCTCAGGAAAAACCAGTGAAATCCTACTCAACCCTGTCGAACTGCGATGCCGGTGCGATCGTGGACGGCTTCTTCGAGGCCTTCCACGAGCATGTAAACATACGGCGAGAGGGCGACTCATGCTTTCTCCCGTTACGCTACGGGCTGGCCACGCTGACCGTGGCTGGCGATCGGGTCGAGTTCAGCGCCGAAGCCGAGGACGACATCCGGCTCTCCTACGTGAAGATGGCCGTGGCCGAGCACCTCGCCACCCACCCGCTCACCAGCACGGAAAAGATTGAGTGGACCGGCGCATTGGGCGAAGCGCCGCCTTTCTTCCAAACCATCGAGGTCGTCTCCTCTCGCATGGTCACGCCGCACATAAAGCGCGTCACCTTTCGTAGCGACGGTTTCGGCAGCTATGCCGCGGGAGGTATTCACGTCCGCCTGATCTTTCCGCCTGCGGGCCGCAAGCCTGTCTGGCCGTCGCTCAGCGCAGACGGACGGATCCAATGGCCGTCGGGGCCGGACACGCTGGCGGCCAGGGTCTATACCATTCGCTCGATCAACCTGGAAGCAAACGAGATCGAGATCGATTTCGTCCTGCATGATCACGAGGACGGCGTCGCCGCACCGGGTGCCGACTTTGGCGCCGACGCGGCTCCGGGTCAGGTTGTCGGCATCTTCGCGCCGGGAGGCAACGAAATTCCGAAAGCGCAATCCCTGCTGCTGTTTGCCGACGAAACCGGCCTCCCAGCCATGGCGCGCATACTCGAAGACCTGCCGGCTACGTCCCGGGTATCAGCCTTCGCCGAAGTCGACAGCCCCGCCGACCACTACGATTTACCCAGTGCGGCCAATATCGAACTCACCTATCTCTATCGCCGTGGCCGGAAGCCCGGCACGGTCGGCCTGCTGCCCGAGGCAATGAGACAATTCACGACGCCTTGCCATCCCAGCGCCTATCTATGGGCCGGCTGCGAGTTCGACGACTACATGGAAATCCGTCGCCTCGCCCGTAAGGATTGGCGGCTCGCGCGCGAAAATCACAGCGTGGTTGCTTACTGGCGAAAACCATGAGCGGTGTGCGCCATTGCCAGCACTCGCATTCAGCGGCACAGCTGACGCCCAACACGCATTGATGGGCGTCAGCTGGTTTTAGACTGTTGGCGGCAGCCAAGACGATAGGCGGGTAAAATCCTATTTCCGATCGCTGTCAGCCTCACACCGCACTCTTGCGCGCCTCGTCGAGATAGATCTCCCGGAGGCGAGTCGCGATCTGGCCGGGCGCGCCCGTGCCGATCGTGGCGCCGTCGATCTCGACCACCGGCATTACGAAGGTCGATGCGCCGGTGATGAAGGCTTCGTCGGCGCCCTGAGCTTCTTCGATGGTGAAGTTTCGTTCGATGACCTCCATTTGCGCTTCCTTTGCGTAGCGCAGGAGACTGGCGCGGGTGATGCCGTGCAAGATGTCGTTTGACAGCGCGCGAGTGATGATCTTGCGGCCCTTGACGATATAAGCGTTGTTCGCGGTGCCCTCGGTCACATAGCCGTCCTGCACGAACCATCCGTCGTCAGCGCCAGCCTTCTTTGCCATCATCTTGGCCATCGATGGGTAGAGAAGCTGTACCGTCTTGATATCGCGGCGGCCCCAGCGAATGTCGGGGATCGCGATCACCTTGATACCGGTCTTCGCCTTCGGCGCGTTCACAAGAGTGGGAACCGATTGCGTGAAGACGACGACGGTCGGCTCGACGTCGTCGGACGGGAACGCAAAATCGCGATCGCCCGGGTTGCCGCGCGAAATCTGCAGATAGACGACACCCTCGTTCAGGTCGTTTCTCGCGACGAGTTCCCGGTGTATGGCAAGCAACGCATCCGACGACAGCGGGTGGCGAATGCCCAATTCCGCCAGCGAGCGTTCCAGCCGCGCGACGTGGCCGCCGAAATCCAGAAGCTTGCCGTCGACCACCGAGGTCACCTCGTAGACGGCGTCTGCAAAAACGAACCCGCGATCAAAGATCGAGATCTTCGCTTCGTCTTCGGGCAGGTATTCCCCATTCAGATAGACAATTCGGCTCATGTGTACAGCACTCACTCCGGGTGTCTGGTAGATCGGATCAGGCGCGTTGCCTCGCCAAGCGTCAGTTCAACAGCATGTCGCAGAAGATGGTCCCCATCTCCGGCAGCACATTCGGATAGTCCTCGCATATCCCCTTGCCCTGCGTCATCAGGCAAACGATGATCGGGGCCTTTCCTTCGAGAGCAACACGTATCAGATCGTGTTTGTAGTACGAAGCCCGCGGATCGCCCGTCCACGAATTCTGCCCAGCTTTGCTCCACAACCGGGCATCAGCGGGCACGCCGCCTCCGAGGAACTCCGCGACCTGGAAATGCGGTTGCTTTGCTTCCATGCTGGCGCGATCGCGCAGGAGGATCGCCTGTGCCCTTTCGCGCGCGCTGTCGGAGAGCGGAACCGTGCCGGCGAAGATCTCAAGGAACAGTCGTGCGGCTGCAAGCGGGGTCAGCGCGTTCAGATATTCGCCCGAGCGGCCAGCATACTGAGCCTCGCGGCCGTAGCGGATATCGTCCATGAGCTTCTGGGTAATGTTGCAGTTCTCGAATTCCGGCCAGCCAAGTTCGTGGAAAAACTGGTTCAACCGCTCACGCTTCTGGCGCCATGTATCGAACTCCGGACCTTCCAGCAGTGTGTCGCCTGTCGACCCGGTGATCAGATCGATCACGTAGTTCGTCCCCGTGTTCGATGACCACAGGATCATGTCGCGCATGGCACGCGAGAGCTCCTCGTGATCGCTCACCCGGCCGGAGTCGATTGCGTGCAGCACATGCACTAGATGAAAGGCCTTGACCAGGCTGCAGGGATAGCAACGCCAGTCACCGCGATAGGAATATCCGTCGGGCGTGTTGCCCGGACCGTTTTCGCGCAACGCGACATAGCCGAAATTGTCGGCCGTAAGACCCCTGTCTGCAAAGCGCTGGAGGAGCTCCGCGGTAACGCGTTCACAGCGGCCGGACCAATCGGCGTCGGATTTGAAAAACATCAAGAATACCTTCTGATAGAAAAATGGGTCACCCGGCTGCGCGGGCGGATTTCCAGCAACGGACGAGGCCGCCCTCACCGACAGACTGCATGGCCTGCGGCGATTGGCAGCCCGCTTCCGCCAGCGAACAGCGCGGAGCAAAGCGGCAACCGGGCAGGACCGCGAAGGGGTCGGGAATCTCGCCTGCGATCGGCTCACGCACAGATTGCGAACGCCGCACATCCGGCACGGCCGCGATAAGGGCTTGCGTATAGGGATGCCGGGGCGCGGCAAACAGACTTGCACTGTCCTGCAGTTCGACGATCTCGCCCAGATACATCACGGCGACACGATCGCAGAGATAACGGACGACATTCATATCGTGCGAGATAAAAATGATCGTCAGCCCTTTCTCACGGTTCAGGCGCTTCAGCAGATTGATGATCTGCGCCTGCACCGAAGCATCGAGCGCCGAGACCGGTTCATCGGCAACGAGTACCTGCGGATCGGCGCACAGAGCACGCGCGATCGAAACGCGCTGGCGCTGGCCGCCGGAGAGAGCGTGTGGAAACTTCAGCGCAGTTTCGGGGACGAGGCTGACCTCTTCCAGGACCCGCTGGACATTGGCGCGGCGTTCACTGCGCGTCGAGCCGGGGTGATAGTGAGCGATCACCTCCTCGAGCTGAGCGCCGATCGTGATGCGCGGATTGAGCGATGAATACGGATCTTGGAACACCATCTGCAGGCGGCCGTCGCGATCAGGGCCGCCCAATGGTTTGCCGTCGAACACGACACGCCCACCATCGCTGGCCTGCAGCCCCACGCCGATGCGCGCCAGCGTGCTCTTGCCGCAGCCGGATTCGCCGACGATGCCCAGTATTTCACCGGGTTCGACGCCCAGATCGACGCCACGGACGGCGTGGAGATAGACCTTTTCGCGCCCGGCAAGCATGTCCAGAAGACCCCACTTGACCGGAAAGCGTCTCTCGACCTTTTGAAAATCAAGCAGCGACATGAGAGACCTCATTCAGAATGCAGGCATCGAGATGACCCTCGGCGGCACCGGGACGCGGATGCAGCGCCGGCGCCGTCCCGACCACGCACTCCGGCCGAACGTACGTGCAGCGCGGAGCGAAGCGACAGCCTTCAGGCGGAGAGATCAGGCTGGGAGGAGCACCCTTGATCGGAACCAGTTCGCTCTCCCGGCTGACCTGTCCCGGCAGTGCGGCCAACAGGGCGCGGGTATAGGGATGCGAGGGCGCATCGAGCACTTCGCGTACCCTGCCCGTCTCGACCACGCGTCCGGCATACATCACCGCCATCCGGTCGCAGATCTGGGAGACCACGCCCAGGTCATGCGTGATCAGGATGATCGAGGTGCCCAGGCTGTCGCGCCGCTCCTTCAGCAGCCGCAGGATCTGGTCCTGCACTGTTACGTCGAGCGCGGTCGTCGGTTCGTCGGCAATGATCAGGCGCGGGCGCAGAGCCAGCGCCATGGCGATCACGACCCGCTGCCGCAACCCGCCCGAAAGCTCATGCGGATAAGCGTCAAGCCGTCGCTCCGGCGACGTGACATGCACATCGCGAAGAAGCTGCAGCGCGGCTTCCCGGGCCTGCGCGCGCGTGACCTTGCGATGACGCCGGATCACTTCTGCAATCTGGTTTCCGACGCGCATGGTCGGGTTCAGCGCCGTCAGCGGGTCCTGGAAGATGAACGCGACGTCGCGCCCGCGCACCTTCGCCAGTTGGCTCTCGCTCATGCGTGCCAGATCGCCGGCCCCTTCGAGACATATTTCGCCGCCTGCGATCCGAGCCGAGGCGCCGCCGAACAGGCGCACGATCGAGCGACAGGTCGCCGACTTGCCACAGCCGGATTCACCGACGATGCCGAAGATCTCACCGGGATGGACATCGAAGCTTACCCCGTCCACCGCCCGGGCAATACCGGACGGGCTCCGGAACTCGGTAACAAGGTCGCGGATGGTCAGAAGGCTCATGACTTATCCCTTCGGCTTGAGTGCTGCGGCAAGTCCCTCGCCCGAAAGCGAGAAAGCAATGCCGATCCAGACGATGGCGAGACCCGGAAAGATGGTCATCCACGGGGCTTCGCGCATGTAGTCGATGCTCTCGACGATCAGCAGGCCCCACTCCGGCGCTGGCGGCTGTACGCCAAGCCCGAAGAAGGACATGGCGGCGACCGCTTGTACGGTCAGAACCACGTCAGACATCGAGTAGACCAGAGCGGGCGTAACCGTGTTCGGCAGAATGTGGCGCAGCATGACGCGCGGCTTGCCGAAGCGCAGGACACGCGTCGCCTCGATGAATTCCAGCCGCGAAACTAGGAGCGTCTCGCCGCGCACGATGCGGGCATACCCGATCCAGTTGACGATAAAGAAGGCGATGTAGAGATTGCTCTCGCTTGGGCCCAGCACGCCGACGATCGCCAGGATCAACACGTAGAAGGGAAAGGCCCATACGATGTCGGTGAGGCGCATCAGCGCGGCATCGACGTTACCGCCGAAGAAGCCGGCGACAAGCCCGATCATGATGCCCATGACCATCGGCCCGAAGACGCAGATCAACGCCAGCCTGAGGTCGAAGAGCGCGCCGGCCATGATCCGCGTGAAGATGTCCCGGCCGAAATTGTCGGTGCCGAACCAATGCGCGGCTGACGGCGGCTGCATTGCGTTGCCGAAATCAAGTGCGAAGGGATCGTACGGGGAAAGCATCGGGGTGAGGACCGTCGTAGCGACGGTCACCACCAGCATCAGCAGTCCAATGGCACCGGCAGGGGTGCTCAGAAATTTGCGAAGGATGTGCATTGTTCAATCCAGCCGGACGCGTGGATCTGCCAGCGCGTAGCAGATGTCGGTGATGAGGTTGACGAGGACGACCAGGATGGCAAAGAACACCGTCAGGCCCCTGATCACCGGCAGATCACGCGAAACGATGGCGTCAATCAGCAGGCTTCCGAGGCCGGGTACCGAGAAGATCTTCTCGACCACAACGGTGCCGCCGACGATCCAGCTTACCCGCACCCCGATGATCGAGATGGTGGAGATCAGGCTGTTCGGCAGGACATGGTGCAGGAAGACTTCATACCCACGCAGCCCCTTGGACCGTGCGGTATCGACATAGTCGGCCTTCATCGTGTCGATGAGGGCGGCACGCAGGCTCTGCTGGATCAGCGCCGCCGTGGACAGGCCCACCACCAGCGAGGGCAGAAACAGTCGATGCAGATTGGCGAGGAAACCATCGCCAACGCCACCGGTCGAAAACCACCCCATCCCGAGAGCAAGCCAGATGATCAGCACGTAGCAGAGCCAGAACGGCGGCATCGCAATCAGCACGACGAAGATCTGGCGGATCACATTGTCGATCAACCGACCGCGGTTTGCAGCCGCCAGAATGGCGAAAGGCAACGCGATCAGCAGCGCGATGACCGTGGAATATCCGACGATGGCGAGCGTGTACGGCAGGCGTTCGGCCACAAGAGTGATGATCGGCTGCTTATGGAAGATCGAGATGCCGAAGCTGCCGGTCAGGCAATCGTGGAGAAAATACAGGTATTGAACCCAGAGCGGCTTGCCGAGACCCCAAAGCTCCCGCATCGCCTGCAGCTCTTCAGGGCTGGCTCTTGTGCCCATGGCACGTGACGCAGGGTCGCCCGGCATGATCTGGAGAAGGAGGAAGCTGGCCAGCGTGATCCCGATCAACACGGGTATCAGCATGAGCAGACGTTTGAGAATGGCGAGTATCATGGTCTTCCGCTGGCAAGGGGGGCACGCTAAGGCTGGCAGATGCCCCCGCCGCTATCAGGCGGGGGCACGCGTATCAGTTGGCGATCTTCACGTCTTCAAGCCGGAAATTCGAGGTTGGCAGGATCTCGAAACCCTTGACCTTGTCCTGGACGGCCCAGGCAGAGGCGGGATGATAGAGGAAGACATAGGGCGCGCCGTCATGCAGAATCTGGATCATCTGCTTGAACATTGCCCCGCGTTCCGGGCCGTTCACGGTCTTGCGCTCATCGGCGTAGAGCGCGTTCAGGTGATCGTCCTTCCACTGCGTGTGGTAGGCGTTCGCGCGTTCCGGGTTGACCCCGACGAAGCCGATGATCTGGTCTGGGTCGATCGTGTCCGATGTCGTGTAGGAGACCGACATATCGTAGTTACCGGCCTTGGTGGTTTCCCACTGCGTGCCGCCCTCCAGCATCTGCACCTTCAGCTTCACGCCGACCTGCTGCAGCATCGCCTGCAGCGCGATCGCCGCGTTGCGGCTGGTCGCGGCACCGGAATCGACGACGACCTGCGCCTCAAATCCGTCCGCATAGCCTGCCTCGGCAAGCAGCTGCTTGGCCTTTGCGGGGTCATAGGCGTAAGGCTGGAGGCCAGCATCGGCAAAGGCCATGACCGGCATGGCGGAAGCCGCAGGTTTGCCGGCGCCGTAAAGCACGCCCTTTACCAGCGCGTCCTTATCAACGGCGTAGTTCAGAGCCTGGCGCACCCGGACATCGTCGAAAGGCTTGCGCGTGGTGTTCAGCTGCACGAAGTCGGCGCGGTAAGGGATGGTCTGACCGACGGTGATGCCGTCCTTGCCATCCAGATCCTTGAGCTGGTTCAGCGGCGGATCGAGCGCCACGTCCACTTCGCCGGCTTCCAGTTTCATCACGCGGGCAGATGGCTCGGTGACGACTTCCAGCACGGCTTCGTTGACGTACGGCTTTCCTGCCTGCCAGTAGTTCGGATTCTTGACCAGGTCCACGCGTGAACCGCGCACCCGTGACTTCAGCATGAAGGGACCGGAACCAACCGGGGCTTCGAAGAAGGCATCGCCTTTTGCTTCAACCTGAGCCTTGGGGAGGACCGCGGCGGCAAAGAGCGCCAGGTTGTTGAAAGCAGGGGTAAATGGCTGGGCCAGCTTCATCGTGATCTCGTGCTCGTTCCGGATCTCGAAGCTGGTAATCGGACGATAGAAGCGTCCCCAGCCCGAAGCTTCAGAGGCTGCACGCTCGATCGAAAACTTGACATCTTCCGCCGTGACGGGTGTGCCGTCCGAGAACTTTGCATCGCGGAGCTTGAAATTCAGCGTCAGCCCGTCGTCCGAGATGGTCCAGCTTTCGGCCAATCCCGGCTCCAGCCCCTCGCCTGTCTTGTCGGGGCGAATGAGGGTGTCGAAGATCAGCAATTGCGTCCAGATCGAGCCGTTGTCGCTCGAAGCGATCGGATCGAGGCTGACCGGATCATAGCCCATCGCGACGTGCAAAGTCTGCGCATGAGCTGCCGCCCCGGCGAACGCAAACGCCGAAGCCAGAAGCAAACATTTCAAATTAAATCTCTGGATCATGAAAGAGGTTCCTAACCTTTCGTGGAGGACGCGTTCTTTTGAATCGCTCCCGGGCGATCGCGCAGTCGCCGCGGGTTGAGATGGATGTTAGACAAGCGCCCCCTACACGAATAATAATAAATAACTGGCCACCTATCAGCAGGTTGATAATGGATCTTCGCGAACTTGAACTCTTCGGAACCCTGATGCGGGTTGGAACCACAACCGAAACCGCCCGGCTGCTGGGGATATCGCAGCCCGGCGTCAGCGGACAGTTGAAGCGGCTGGAAAGCCGGCTCGGAGTTTCACTGTTTCACCGCACCGGAAACCGGCTCGAACCGACCCATGAGGCGAATGAGCTCTTTGCGCTGGCCGTGCCCATCTTCAACACGCACGCGCTCATCCGCTCCAAACTGCCGGCGTTGCGCAATCTGGCGTCCCGCCCGGTCTCGGTCTCCGCCACCCCGGCGCTCGTCGAAGGGTTCATCGGCCCGATCCTGATCCGCGCCGGATATCGCAATTGGAAAAAGCGGATCGTGCTCAGGGTCCACTCTCCGGAGGATGACTTGCGCAGCGGAGAAGCAGACATTGGTTTGCAGATGGCTCTGCCACCCAAGGCCGAGTTCCAGGCCTATAAGATCGGCCACATTCCGCTTGTCGCTGTCCTGCGCAAGGATCATCCCCTGGCGCAGATGAAGGAACTCACATGCGCGGCAGTCTCAACGCATCCGTTGGTCTGCTACAACGCGGACTGGTCCCCGATGGGCGGCACGATTCGCGCGGCCTTTACGGCCCAGGGGCTCAGCTACGATCCGGCGTGCGTGGTTCCATTCTGCGCCAATGTTTGCAGCATGGTGCGCGCCTGCGGTGGAGTGGGAATTGTCGATGCGATGACCGTGCGGGACTACGTGATGCAGGGCCTTGTTTCCAGACCGATCATGGATATTCCCAACGTATCCATCATAGCGTTTCACCGGCGCAACGAACCCTTGAGGGCGCCGGTACAGGATCTGCTGACCGCGCTAAGAAAGCCGGTGGCTTAGCTGCGCCGGTTAGGGCAGTTCGTCAGGGTGGGCAGTCGGCTGCACCGCGCTGAAGCGCCACTGGCGATCCCGGTCAAAGTGAAAGAGAGCCGCCGCTCACGCTGATGAGCGTCGGCCCTCGTATCTGGAAACTCTACACTACGCAATCTTGGGGATCAGATCTCCGACGGACTTTTTCGCATCGCCGTAAAACATGCGGGTATTTTCCTTGAAGAACAGCGGGTTCTCGATGCCCGAATAACCAGTCCCCTGGCCGCGCTTTGAGACAACCACCTGCTTTGCCTTCCAAACCTCGAGCACTGGCATGCCAGCGATCGGAGAGTTCGGATCTTCCTGCGCAGCGGGATTTACGATGTCGTTCGAGCCGATGACGATCGCAACGTCAGTTTCAGGGAAATCCTCGTTGATCTCGTCCATCTCGAGAACGATATCGTAGGGAACCTTCGCCTCGGCCAACAGCACATTCATATGGCCCGGAAGACGGCCTGCCACCGGATGAATGGCGAAGCGAACCTCCTTGCCGGCAGCCCGAAGTTTGCGGGTCAGCTCGGAGACGGCTTGTTGGGCCTGAGCCACGGCCATGCCGTAGCCCGGCACGATTACGATGCTGTCGGCGTCGTTAAGTGCGGACGCCACGCCTTCCGCATCGATTGCGACCTGTTCGCCTTCGATCTCCATTGCCGGTCCTGTAGTGGCGCCAAAGCCGCCAAGGATGACAGAGACGAAGGAACGGTTCATCGCCTTGCACATGATGTAGGAGAGGATGGCGCCCGAGGAGCCGACCAGTGCACCGGTGACGATCAGGAGGTCGTTTCCGAGCGTGAAGCCGATCGCGGCGGCGGCCCATCCGGAGTAGCTGTTCAGCATCGAAACCACCACCGGCATGTCGGCGCCGCCAATCCCCATGATGAGATGATAGCCAATGAAGAAGGCGGCGAGCGTCATGACGACGAGCGTCCAGGCGTCCGCGCCATTCACATACATCAGCAGAAGCATGACGGAGAGGATTGCTGCGCCAGCGTTCAGGAAGTGGCCGCCGGGAAGCTTCTTTGCCTTGCCGTCGACCTTTCCTGCCAGCTTGCCGAAAGCGACAACCGAACCGGTGAAGGTCACGGCACCGATGAAGACGCCGAGGAATACCTCAACCTTCATGATGGAAAGCTCGACGGGTGTCTTATGTGCAAGAATGCCGGCAAAGCCACTGAGTACCGCCCGTGCAGCCTCGTCGAGGCCTGCCACACTTTGAGCCTCGAGATGGGCGTTAAAGCCGATGAAGACCGCCGCCAGTCCCACGAAGGAGTGGAGCGCCGCCACAAGCTGGGGCATCTCGGTCATCTGCACCCGGCTTGCCACGTAGTGCCCGAGAACCGCGCCTCCACCGATCATCAAGACGATGACGAACCAGTTGCCAACGCCTGGCCCGAAGACCGTCGCAACAACGGCCAAGGCCATGCCGACGATGCCGTACCAGACGGCACGCTTTGCGCTTTCCTGCCCGGAAAGACCGCCGAGCGACAGAATGAAGAGAACAGCCGCCGAGATATAGGCAGCGGAAACGATACCAATGGTCATATGATCCCCCTACCGATCAGGACTTCTGGAACATGGCGAGCATGCGCCGTGTCACGAGAAAACCGCCGACAATGTTGATTGTGGCCACCAAGACGGACAGGGCGGCAAGTGACATGACGAGTTGGCTGCTGGAGCCGATCTGCAGAAGCGCTCCGAGGATGACGATACCGGAGATCGCGTTCGTCACAGCCATGAGCGGCGTATGCAGCGAGTGCGATACGTTCCAGATCACCTGGAAGCCAACGAAGCACGCCAGGACAAAAACCACGAAATGGCTCATGAAGCTTGCCGGAGCATATGCGCCGACCAGCAGAAGCAGCGCCGTGCCGAAGACCAGGAGAAAGCCCAGGTTCTTGGTCTGCTTCCTGAAAGCAGCGAGTTCCAGCGCCCGCTTTTCATCAGCCGTCAGTTCCTTTGCCTTCTCCTTCGGCTTCTGAGCGGCGATCGCCTGCACTTTCGGTGGTGGCGGCGGATAAGTGATCGCACCTCCAAACGCGACCGTCGCCCCACGGATGACGTCGTCCTCCATGTTGTGAACGAGCACCCCGTCCTTGCCGGGTGTCAGGTCCGCGACCATGTGGCGGATGTTCGTCGAGTACAGCGTCGAAGCCTGCGCCGCCATGCGACTTGGGAAGTCGGTGTACCCAATGATCACCACACCGTTTTCCGAGACAGTGCGCTGATCGGGAATGGTGAGATCGCAATTGCCGCCGCGTTCGGCCGCAAGATCGACGATGACCGAGCCCGGTTTCATCATCGCAACCATGTCGGCCAACCAAAGTTTTGGCGCATCGCGACCCGGGATCAGTGCCGTCGTGATGACGATATCGATCTCTGGCGCCAGTTCCCGAAACTTCGCGAGTTGCGTCTCCCGGAATTCAGGCGACGAAGGCGCTGCATAGCCGCCGGTCGCAGCTCCGTCCTGCTGTCCCTCGGCAAAATCCAGGAACACGAATTCCGCGCCCATGGACTCGATCTGCTCTGCCACTTCAGGACGAACATCGAAGGCATATGTGATAGCACCGAGCGACGTCGCCGTTCCGATTGCGGCAAGGCCAGCGACGCCAGCACCGATAACCAGAACCTTTGCCGGAGGGACCTTGCCCGCGGCCGTAACCTGGCCGGTGAAGAACCGACCGAAATTGTTGCCCGCCTCGATGACGGCGCGATAGCCGGCAATGTTGGCCATCGACGATAGCGCATCCATCTTCTGGGCACGCGAAATTCGCGGAACCATGTCCATGGCGATGACATTGGCACCCTGGTCTCGGGCCAGCCCCAAACCCTCGCTGTTTTGCGCCGGATAGAAGAATGAAATCAGGGTCTGACCCTGCCGAAGCACTTTCAGTTCCGTCGCTTCTGGAGGACGGACTTTCGCAACGATATCGGCTTTGTCGAAGAGCTCGTCGGCGGTCTCGACGACAACGACTCCGACGGCGCGATAAGCATCATCCGTGAAGCCGGCGGCCCTCCCCGCCCCGGCTTCCAGCAAGCACTGGTATCCCAACTTCTGAAGTTGTTGTGCACTGTCTGGCGTCATCGCGACGCGCGCTTCCGCCAGGGCAATCTCCCTGGGAGAGCCAATTCTCAACACCATTCAATCTTCCGGTCGCCCGGCCCCTCTGCTCCAAAGACGAAACAAGTTTCAAATTGGGGCGATCAAGGATCAAGCCGCGGCGTTCTTGTCCAGTGCATGAGCAGCCTAAGTCGAGGAATCTAATCGATATTAGGTTTCTTCAATCGATTTTATTTTGTGCTAAAGTAGTGACATCAGGACAGTGATATATCTGTAGTCGGGTTTACTTCGACTGCTGATCCCGCGAGTTGCCTCCAAGGGCGCCACAAATGAGCGTCGAATTTGCACTCAGCAATCTCTCAAACCTAGAAATCGGCTTGCTGGCCGAAGGCGGTCCGAGCTCCGGGACAACACGATCGTAAACGCACTTGCGGCCCCGAAGCCCTTATCGAGCGCGGAGCCGCAAATCGGTCTCTTGATTATCGTCGACTACGGGCGCCGGCGATCAGGCTTGGCCGATCTTGTCCTGCGTCTTGGTATCAAAGTCGGAAGCGTCATGGCGCTCGTGCAGCTGCTCGGACGGGTCGCCGGACATCCGGTTGACCATGCGTCCACGCTTCACCGCCGGCCGTTCCGCGATCTCGGCGGTCCAGCGCTGGAGGTTGCTATAGCTCTGAACATCGAGGAAGTTGCCCGCATCTCCATAAGTCTTGCCCTGTGCGAGCGCGCCGTACCAGGGCCAGATGGCGATATCGGCAATGGTATACTCGCTGCCAGCCATATAGCGATGATCGGCCAGATGCCGGTCAAGAACGTCGAGCTGGCGCTTGACCTCCATCGAGAAGCGATCGACCGCGTACTGGATGAGCATCGGCGCATAGGCATAGAAATGACCGAAGCCGCCGCCGAGATATGGCGCCGAAGCCATCTGCCAGAAGAGCCAGTTCATGGTCTCGGTCCGGGCCTTGTGGTCCGTCGGCAGGAACGCGTCGAACTTGTTGGCAAGGTAGAGAAGAATCGAGCCACTCTCGAACACCCGGGTCGGCTCAGCCGTCGAATGGTCCACCAGCGCGGGAATCTTCGAATTCGGATTGGCGCCGACAAAACCCGAGCCGAACTGCTCGCCTTCGCCGATCTTGATCAGCCAGGCATCATATTCCGCGCCGGCATGGCCCGCTGCCAGCAGCTCTTCGAGCATGATACCGATCTTGACGCCATTGGGCGTCGCCAGCGAATAGAGCTGCAAAGGATGCTTTCCGACCGGGAGCTCCTTGTCGTGTGTCGCGCCTGCGATCGGGCGGTTGATATTGGCGAACTGGCCGCCATTCCCCTTCTCCCAGGTCCAGACCTTGGGCAGCTCGTATCCGGCGGGGAAGTTATCGGCGGGGGACTTCTCGGTCATCAGTATCTGTCCTTGCTCAGAAACACACGCATCGTGGAACCACAAACGAGCGCTATAGGTATGGTCGAGCAGGCGTCGATGCCATAGCGGCACGCTGTTTTTTCTGGTGTTTTTGAGATGAGGCACTTGAGCGGATAGATGTAGATGAGAGGGCGTTGTGTTCTCGCAGCCGTCCCCCAGGCTTAACTCTTCTCGCTGTGCTACCCTCCGAATGGCCAGTTGAGTGGTCTGCGCAAGAGAAATGTAAATTCGCACCCACCGTCGGCACGGGTCCGACGTTTGATAAGCCTATGATCTTGTCAAAAATTTGCGGCGTAAGGTTCATGACAGAACCTTACGCCGCTCGACAAAGCCTAGCGGGAAATCGGCACCTAGTGCCCCGACAACCGCCGGAAGCTGGACATCCACCGTCCCAGGAAACGCGTCAGATCGCTCGGATTGTCATGTTCAGCCACCTCGGCCTTGAGATTCGGAAGCCCGGCCAAGTGCTCGAAGATGCCTTCCCACTCGTTGATGCCGTGGCCGAGATCGGCCCAGCCGCCCTCGGTCGCTGTCTCGTGATTGGGCTGGATATCTTTCAGGTGCACTGAGACGATCCGATCTGCTCGCTTTGAGAGCCATTCAATCGGATTCGCGCCGGCGCGAAGAATCCACCCGAGGTCTGCCTCCCAATTCATGGTCGGCGCGGTGTCCAGAAGGACGTCCATGGGGGTATCGCCGGTTTCCAGCAACACCACTTCGAAATCGTGGTTATGCCAAGCGAAACCGAAGCCTTCGTCTCGACACTTCCGATCAAGCAGGTCGAGCCTTCTTCCGAGGGCAACCCAGCCGTCCCTGTCGACAGGACGATCGGCCGGCTGCAAGTAGGGGGCGATCACCGTGTCGACGCCAAGTGTTCGCGCCGCGCGGACCGCTTCGGCAAAGTTACCCTCGAGCAGATCGAGCCCGAAGTGTCCCTGCGGCATGACCAGCCCGCGTTCATCGAGAAGGGCGCGGAACGCAGCAGGGGCGACATAGTTGGCCGAGAAGCCTTCGACGCCGTCGAAACCGGCCTGCTGAACCTTGTCCAGAACGCTATCCCAGGGCTGAAAATCACGGGCGGAGAAAAGTTGGACGAGGGTTTTCATTGTGTGTCTCCAAGAGCCAGGCGCTGGCCGGTCGATTTGTCGAAAAGGTGGATTTTATCGGACGGAAGTTGAATGGAGAGCTTGTCCCCTGCTCGCACCGGCACGCGTTCGCGGAAGTTCGCGAGGATTTCGTCACTGCCGATGCGCAGCGCGATCTGCGTTTCGGCGCCTGTTGGCTCGTCAACGATCACTGTTCCGGTCAGGTGGCCTTCGCCATTCGCAAGGACGACATGTTCCGGCCGGATGCCGGCAACGAGCTCGCGACCGCCGGCCGCCTTTGCCAGGTCGGGCGTGAGCCGCAGGATCGTTCCTCCGTTTGCCCTGAAAGCGTCGCCCTCGATACGGCCGTTGAGGAAGTTCATTGGCGGCGATCCCAGGAACCCGGCGACGAACAGGTTCGCCGGGCGGTCGTACAGGTCGAGCGGACGGCCGGCCTGTTCGATCCTGCCGCCGTTCATGACGACGATCCGGTCAGCCATCGTCATCGCTTCGATCTGATCATGCGTGACATAGATCGTCGTCGTCTTCAGCCGTTGATGCAGAGCCTTGATCTCGGTGCGCATCTGGACACGCAGCTTGGCGTCGAGGTTGCTCAGCGGCTCGTCGAACAGGAACACCTCCGGCTCGCGCACGATCGCGCGTCCCATGGCCACGCGCTGCCGCTGCCCGCCCGACAACTGCTTCGGGTATCGGTCCATCAGCGGGCCGAGCGCCAGGATGTCGCCTGCAGCTTTCACCTTGGCTTCGATTTCCGCCTGCGGTCGTCCGGCAAGCTTCAGCGCGAAGCCCATGTTCTGGGCAACCGTCTTGTGCGGGTAGAGCGCGTAAGACTGGAACACCATCGCAATGTCGCGGTCCTTCGGGGCGACGTCGTTTACCCGTCGACCACCAATCGCGATCGTTCCGCCGGAAATGCTCTCCAGCCCGGCGATCATACGCAGAAGGGTCGACTTGCCGCATCCCGAGGGACCCACGAGGATGACGAAGTCGCCTTCCGCGATATCAAGCGAGACGCCGTTCATGACACTTATCGCGCCGTAGCTCTTGGTTACATTGGCGATCTGAACTGGTGCCATCGTCACGCTCCCCTCATGTTGCTCATCATCTGCGCGAAGATCTCGAGGTCCTTGCGGGCGTCGGCGATCGTCGTCTTCGGCGTTTTTCGCTCCACAATGGCGTCGTGAAACCGCTTCCACTCGGCAACGAAGGCGTCACCACGCGTGATGTGGCCCCTGTTTTCCATCACCCCATGCGGCGTATTGGCCGATGTCAGCGAAAGGCGCGCCGGCTGATGGCGGATGTAGGGAGTGTCGTACTCCACGCGGATGACCTGCTGCGGCGTGTAGACTTCCAGGTGCGCGTCGAAGCGGGCGATTGCATCGATGCCGGTCTCAAACTGGCAGATGAAATCGCCGTAGTCGAAGGCCGCCGTCAGGAACCGGCCGTTTCGCCGATGGGCCGCATGGATGACGCCCTTCGGCATGCCGATGAGCTCTCTCATCGCCGAGATATCGTGGGAGGACAGTCCGAGAAGCAGGGAATAGACGCCGGCTCGCGGATCCTCGGCTGTTCCGATGGCCTGGATCAGCTTTGCATCGGTCTCCGCCTTCGTCCGGTCGATCACGCTCTGCGGGATATCGTTTGGCCTTGCTACCGGGGAGGTCGCGCCGATGAAGGCGCTGTTCGGTCCGATGACCGCATGAACGCGCGCAAAATTGATGTCGCCACGAACTTGGGCAACAAGGCGCGCGGCCTCTTCGAACGCCGGAGCATAGCGTCGCATGTAGCCGATCTGCACGGTCATCCCGGTCTTCGCCTGCGTCTCCTCCAGTTCGTCCGCCTCCGAAAGCGTGATGCACATCGGCTTTTCGATCAGGACATGCTTGCCCTTGCGCATCGCCTCGACGGCGGTCGGCGCGTGGTAGGTGTTCGGATTGGCAATCACGACCGCATCGACATTCGGGTCGTCCAGGAGAGCTGAACTGTCGGTATAACGGGCGGCTTGAGGCAACCCCAGACCGACGGCATCGACGACTGTTTTCGATGCGTCGCAGAGCGCGGTGATTGCGAAACGATCGCTAAGTTCGCGCAGTGTCGGGATGTGAAGGATCTGTGCGGCCTCGCCGCAACCGACGACACCAACATTGATAATCTTGGACATTATGTGCTCCGATTAGCCTTTCACGCCGCCTGCAATGGCACCATGCGTGATGAATTTTTGAACGAAGAGAAACAGGATGAGCGTGGGAAGCATCGTCACCGAAGCCGCGGCCGTGAGGCTGCCCCAATCCGTCGCGAACTGTTGAAGAAACATCTGGATGCCGACAGGCAGCGTCATCGCCTGCTGCGTACGCAGGAAGACATTGGCGACGAAGAACTCGTTATAGGCGAGCAGGAAGGCAAAGATTGCCACAGCCGCCAGACCCGGTCCCGACAGCGGCAGCACGATCCGGAAGAAGGCACCGAAGTGACCGCATCCGTCGATCAACGCTGCCTCTTCAAGTTCCCGCGGGATCGTGTCGAAGTAGCTGCGCGCCATCCATGTGACGAACGGCAGATTGATCATGCCGTACACAATGATGACCGAGAGCGGATTGTCGATGAGCCCGAGCGGCCGAAACAGGAGGAACAGCGGTATCAGGGCCAGGATGATTGGGAACATCTGGACGGCGAACAAGGCCGTTCCATAGGCGTCGAGAAGCCGGTTTCGGAAGCGCGACAAGGCGTAGCCGGCGAGAACGGCGCAGGCGAGCGAAAAGCAGGTTGCTCCCAGGGCCGTCAGCACGGAGTTCCTGAGGTATGTCAGGAACGGCGTTTCCGCCATCAGGAACCGGTAGTTCTGAAGCGAGGGGTGGCTCGGAAGGAGCGTTGCACGCGCGAGGATCTCCTCGTTCGTCTGCAACGAATTCAGGACCATCACGATGATCGGCAGGTTGATCACGACGACGACGACACCGACGAATGCGGTCAGTCCCCAGCCGGCGAGCGGAGTTCTGTTTCTCATCCTCGCTTCTCCCTTTGCAGCCGCAGGATGACAGCGAAGATCACCAGCAGCATTCCCAGCGTGACAAATGAGACGGTGGCGCCCATGCCGACATCGTTGCGAGCGAACGTGTAGCGATAGGCGAGCACGACGAGGTTTTCAGTCGCGTTGGCCGGACCGCCTTGAGCGAGAAGCCAGGGCGTATCGAAGTCGTTCACGGTCCAGATCGTCATCAACAGGCAGAGGACGATAGAGATCCCCCGGATAGCAGGCATGGTCACATACCAGAAGCTCTGCCATCGCGTTGCCCCGTCGATCTCGGCTGCCTCATAGAGCGTCCTGTCGATCGTCTGAAGTGCGGCCAGCAGCGACAGGAGCATGAATGGAAAGGAGCGCCAGATCTTGATCAGGATGACCATGACGATCGCCCAGTTGGAGTTCGACAGGAAGAAGACCGGATCGCCGCCGAATGCGGTAATGATCTGGTTGAACAAGGCGTGTTCGTCATTCATCAGCCAGCGCCAGGAGACGATGGCGACAAGCGATGGCACGATCCACGGCAGAAGAAGCAGGACGCGAAACAGGCCGCGCAGGGGGAAATCCCTTTGCAAAAGCAGCGCGAGACCGAGCCCCAGTGTGTAGCAGCCGGCGATATTGGCGATCGCAAACAGCAGCGAGAACCGGAGCGAATGCCAGAAGCTGGGCTCGCTCAGCAGCTTCGCGTAGTTCTGAAATCCGACGAACTTGCCGGGCTTCAACAGCGAGCCATTGGTGAAGCTGTAAAGCAGTCCCTGCGTCATCGGATAGGCGATGACGACTGCAATCAGAAGGATCGACGGCGCTAGCAGGATCGCGGTCGTGCGCACGTCAGGGCTCAGGAGCGGTCTGGCGAAACCTCGCCAGACCGTTGCCGTTGATGATGAAGCCTGCATGGTCATTGATCCATGATTTCCTGCAGGTGGTCCTGCGCAGCCTGCACCGCTTCCTGTGCGGGCTGGCCCTGCCAGATCTTCTGCACGAGACTCATCAGGAAGCCGTCACCATCGACCTCGTTCAGCTGGGGAAAGGTACCGCCCTTCGATGCGGACATCGGCTTTGCGATCGGCAGGTAGTTTTCGATCACGAACTTGACCTGTTCATTCTCGACGAAGAAGGGATCCTTCTGGAAGGAAGCGCGCGCGGGAATGCCGCCCGCCTTGCCTTCGCTCCATAGGACAAGCTGGTGATCGGACCACCAGCGGAGGAAGGTCATCGCCTCCTCAGGGTGCTTCGACTGCTTGTAGATCATGATGTTGTTGACCCAGTTGATGGTGCCCTTTTCGCCCGAGGAGGATGCCATCGGGGGAAGGACGCCGATCTTGTCCTTTTCGGCTCCGGCCCCATCCGCGGCCGTCGGATTGGAGTAGTAGAATGCCGACTTGCCGGCATAGAAGCTGCCCCGTGCATCATCGCTCTTGTAGCCGGCCGACGACGGGTTTACCGAACCATCAGCAACGAGGTCAGAGAGGAACGAGACGGCCGCCATCGACTTTTCGCCGGTCAGGTCCGGCTTGCCGTCCTTGTCGAAGAGACCTCCGCCGTTGTTCAGCATCAGCCCGAGAATCCAGTGCATGCCGCCCGAGTCTCCGGATGCGGCCACGCCATACACGCCGTCGTGGGTTACAGCCTTGCTCGCCTTGCGGAATTCGTCCCAGGTGGTGGGCGGCTTGATACCCGCCGCCTCGAGCACATCCTTGCGGTAGAACATCGCACGAATGTCGATGCCCCACGGAAGCGCCACGTAGTGGCCGTCGTATTTCACGGCATCCAGTGAACCGGGCGTGAAGTCTTTCGCTGTGCCATCGGCCTCCATCTTGGCGACGAAGTCGTCGAGCGGATAGATCGCATCGAGACTGTAGAACTGGACGGCCTGGAACCCCGCCCCTGTCGAGATGTCAGGCGCAGAGCCGGAGGCGATCGCCGTGACATAGGTTTCGTACCAGTTCGCCCAAGGGACAGAGCGATAGTTGACGTGGATCTCGGACTGGCTCCTGTTGAACTCGTCAACGAGCTGCTGGGCGCGCTGCGCATAGGGCTGCGGCCCCCATACCTGATCCCAGAAGTCGATGTTGACCTGCGCCTGGGCCGAGGCTCCGACGCTGCAAAGCATGGCTGCAGCCGTTGCGACCAGTTTCAATTTGCGAAATGCCAAAGGCTCTTCCTCCCTCAAAGGACAACACCCCTCCCAGGGTGCACGTCGAATATGATGACGTCACCACACATTTATGGTGACGTCACCACATTGCATATCTATAATGATGGTGCAAGAGAGATTTGGCGAAGCAGCAGAGAGGATTCATGAACGTAAAGGCGACAATGGCCGATGTGGCGCGGATGGCGAAGGTATCGCCCGCCACGGCATCACGCGTGATCCATAACAATGGCTACGTATCGGAAGAGAACCGAAAACGCGTTCTCGATGCCGTCGAGGCGATAGGGTATCGCCCGAACCTTCAGGCTCGCTCCCTGCGCATGCAACGAAGCTACTCGGTAGGGCTGGTGTTATCCTCGGCACGGGAAAACCCCTTCTTCACCCATATTTCGCACGCGATCCGCACGTCGGCCATGAACCGCGGCTACTCGATGCTCACAGTCAATCACGGATATTCGAGCGACGCCGAGGCGACCGGCGTGAGCCAGTTCCTCGAACACGGTGTCGATGCTGTCGTCCTCTGCCACGGCCTGGACCCGAAAAACTTCGAACCGATCAAGGCGGCGGCACTGCCCGTCATCGAGATTGAGCGGCATATCATCGACGGATCAAGCGTCATCGAGATTGACCCGCATACGGGCATGATCGAGGCTGTGGAGACACTCTATCGACAAGGCCACCGGAAGATCGCTTTCGTGGGCGGCAAGATCCCCGATGACCTCGTCTTCAGCACACCCGTCGCGGCGGAAGCCCTGCGCGCGGACGCATTTCGCAATGCGATCACGGCATCGGGACTTGCGCTCGACGATTGCCCGGTCATGCTCGGCGACTACAACCCCTCCCACACAGGCGGCGGCCCACCCGGCTACGTGATCGGAAAAGAACTACTGAAGAGCGGAGGACCGACGGCCATCCTGACCGGCTCGGACATACTGGCCGCCGGCGTATTGCAAGCCATCTATGAACGCGGCTTGCGAGTGCCCGACGATATCTCCGTGATCGGTTACGACGACAGCATAGCCCGCCTTCTGGCGCCACCATTGACCTCCATCGCCCAGCCCTATCACGCCATCGGCGAGGAGGTGATGCGTTTGATCGAGAAGTCGACGTCTCCGTCCACCGAACAAACTTCCGCCTCTGTCGCGACAAGTCTGATCGAACGATTGTCCGTCGGGCCCATCAGGCTCACGTGACGCGCAACAACCCTGGGCGTCGCCCGGGCGTGAGTCCAGCGCTTGGCAGCCGCGCCAATGACACTAGCACTGTTGCACAGAGATGGCGTAGCCGCGAGGCGCGCGTACTGACCGAACCGGCAAGGCTGCGCCTGCGGTGTCTTAGTGCTTCGACCGCATTCGAAGTATGACAGCATCCAGGCCCGGTATTTCGATCCCCTTCCGCCCGTCGATGCGTTCGTCGTCCTTGCAGATGTCCGTGACTTCCCATTCGCCGGACACTGAAAACTCGACCCGTCGAGCTTCGCGGCTATGATTGATCATGACGACGAACCGAAGTTCGGGTGAAAATTCGTGCTCGGTCACGGCAATGGCTGGATCGGCAACCTCTATCAGGCGCGATTTTCCGTTTGCCTTCGAGAACTGCGCATAGAGGCGCCAATAGGGATTGTCCTCGCCAAGCAAGGTTGCGGCAAATTCGACCTCGACTGGAAAGGCCAAAGCGTAAACACTGCCCTTGCCGAGACGATTGAGCCAGAAGACAGGATGGCCAGTATCGTCCCTCGTTGCAATGGCTTCGCCTGACGTCAATTTCACCCGTGTCTCGCCGGCGGCAAGGATGTCGATCTGATGACCGCCATCCAGGATCGTTGCCGACACCGCCATCGGTGATTTTGATCGCGATACTATCTCGGCACCAAATGTTTTCACGAAATGCGGCACGATGCCGTCCTTGAAGGACACGTAAAGCGTCGCTCCTTCCATGGCCCGCCGCAGCAGTTCCAGCCATACCCGTTTCGGTATGCAGTTCGGACCAGTCAACGAAGGCAGGATGTAGATATCAGCTTCGGGGATCACTTGATGAACGTGACAATAGGCGAGCTGCAGCTTTGCTTGCTTGGCAAGGATGAATGATCCGTAGGCGGCGGCCCAATCGTCCTGATTATCCGACAGGATGCAGACCGCATCGATCGCCGGGGCAGGCAGCATGCCGTTTGGAACACGCTCCATCACCTGCTGGAATTTTGCGAACTCTTCCAAAACGGGTTTCGCGGTGTGGTCGGCCTTCACCAATCCGAGCTCGGTTTCCACTGCAAACCAGTCATACGGAGCATGATCGAGACCAGTCTGATCATAGGCGCACCACCATCCAAAGGCTCGGCAATCGTTGGCCCACAGAGACCACATGTTGACCCGAGCGAACTTCGCCGAAACTTCATCGCTCGCGATCATCGGACCCATTGTCCCGACTTCCTCGACGATACAGGGCTTGCCGCTGATATCGCGATAGAGGCTGGTTTCTGCCGTCGCGTGGAACGTCGTCCTGAAGTCATCGACATGGCCGAGTTCAGCGTGGCGAACCCAATACGGATATGGATGCGTCGTCAGGATATCAGTCAACTCGCCCTGATCTTCGATAAGCCACGGGTTCTTGTGGCCTTTCAACCGCGAAGAAAGGGTATGCATGCCGGAGACGACCGAGCGCGACGGATCGGCACGCTTGATGGCACTCGAAATGGCCGCGGTCCACGTATAGGCGACGTCCGGATTGTCTGCGACGCCCATGCAATTGCATTCGTTTCCGAGATCCCATGCGGCGATCGAGCCCTCGTCCTTCAGAGCACTCACGAATTCCCGGACAAATCGTATCTGCCAGGCAATGCTCCTCGCGTCGCTGATGGGATCCATGCCCTCGAGCGCCGGCGGAACAAACAGGCGGCCGCTCATCCATCCCGTGATCAGGCCGACAACCAGTTTGAGATCGTGCTTCTCAGCGAGAGCGCACATTTCCCGAAACCGGCCGACCATTGTCGAGGACAGTCCGGCTTGGCCGAGGGCATCGGCTCCGAGAGGCTCTTCGCCTAGCCGATATTCGTAGGGGGCGGCGGAGTGTGTTCGCAGCAGCTTGATCGGCTGAAAGTCGGGCCACAGCGGGAAGACACGCAACCAGCGGACCCCATGCTTAGCCAGAGAAGCCATGTCGGCATCGACGACGGACGGCTGCCAATCCTGCCACATGTTCGTTCCCGCATGGGATGCCCAGTAGTTGCATCCGAGTGCCAAGCCTCCCTGAGGAAAAAGCCCCATTGCATCATTCGCCAAATCGACCAAAGCACACCTCCGAAATCGATTACGGAGCGCCAATACACGAAATGATCCAGTCCTACAAGTGGCTCGAAATCAGATATGTTTGACACTATCGGCCGAGAGAACTAAGGGTGATTTTCTATATCGTTTTCGGAGAATTCCATGAGCGGCAATCGTGGTCGCGTTGATCGCCAGCCCAAACCGACGCTCAAGACGATCGCGCAGCTTACTGGGCTTGCTCCAGCGACCGTCTCCCGTGCCCTCAACGACGCCGACGATATTAGCGCATCGACGAAAGAACGCGTGAGACTCGCGGCACGCCAGATAGGCTATCGCCCCGACCGCGCAGGGTTCAGACTTCGTACCGGCAAGTCACGCGTGATCGCCTTGGTGCTGAACATGGAAGATGAGATCCTTGGCATTGCCGGGCCGCTTATCAACGGCGTCGCCGAGGTGCTCTCTCGTTCAGGTTATGGCATGGTGGTGGTGCCGGATAGCCCGCATGAGGACCCGTTGAAGGCGGTCGGAGAGGTTCTCGACAGCGGCATGGCCGATGGGCTGATCATTACCCGTACCCAACCGATGGATCAGCGCGTTATTTTTCTGACGAACGAAGAGTTTCCTTTCGTCACGTTCGGCCGGACGCAGCTGCGAACAGTCCACGCCTCCGTGGATTTTGACAATGAGACCTTCGCTTATGAGAGCGTTCGACGGCTTGCGGACAAGGGGCGGCGAAATCTCGCGCTTCTGGCGCCACCGTCGCATCTCATGTTCTGCAAGCATATGTCGGACGGATTCCGTCGAGGCGTCCGTGACTTCGGATACGTGGAAGTACCTTTTGGCAACGTCGATCTCGACAGCCCCCTGGAGGATATTTTCAAGGAGGGGACGCGCTGGCCATTCGAGAGCGGTTCGGTTGACGGCTTTGTCGCCGGCAGCGCAAGCACTGGCGTCGCTCTCCTTGCCGGCCTTGAAAGCGTCGGCGCCCGCATCAAAATCGATTTTGACATGGTTGCGAAAGAGCCGACGCGTTTCACCGAGTGGATCAGGCCTGAGATTATCGCCATAAACGAGGATATTCGTGGGGCCGGAAACGAATTGGCTCGCACCATCATCTCTGCTGCCAACGGCACTGAACTGACGAACCTTCAGTCGCTCATTGCTCCGAAATTTCGTGACACGTCGGCTTAATCTGACACCTTGGCTCCGGCCAATCCCTCTCGCCGAAGCCTAGTCTATGTGGGCGACTACGCGGTCCGTGCCACCATCGGCGTTGGCCAAGGATTGCCCTACCCTAGTCAAGCAGGCCGCGCAAAGCAAGCTTGCGCATGAGCGCGGCGGTCCCGAAGGTCCAGGGCGGGCATTCGGTCGACAAGGCCACCGTATTGATCAGGCTCCCCAATTCGGCATTCGAAATCGTTACCATGTCACCGATCTTGTGTGTAAAGCCCTGGCCGGGCGTATCGCGGTCCTCGACCGGCGCAAAAAGTGTCCCCATGAACAGCATGAGGCCATCGGGATATTGATGGTGTCGGCCGATCGTCTGAGCGACGAGATCGAGCGGATCGCGGCTGATCTCCTTCATCGAGCTGCTGCCGTTGAGGACGAAGCCGTCCCTGCCCTCAATCCGTAGCTCCAGTTCGGCATTGCGCACGTCATCGATCGAGTAAGTCTCGTCAAACAGGCGAATGAACGGCCCGATGGAGCAAGAGGCGTTGTTGTCCTTTGCCTTGCCGAGAAGAAGCGCCGAACGCCCCTCGACATCGCGCAGGTTGACATCGTTACCGAGTGTCGCTCCCTTCACGCGCGCCCGGCTGTCGACAGCCAGCACGATCTCGGGCTCGGGATTGTTCCAGCTCGACACCGGATGAAGCCCAACGGACGCTCCCCAGCCAACGGAGGACAGCACCTGCGCCTTGGTGAAGACCTCCGCGTCCGGTCCGATGCCCACTTCCAGATACTGCGACCAGAGGCCGAGCTCGATCAATGCCTCCTTGACCTTTGCAGCTTCCTCCGATCCGGCAAGCAGGTCGCGCAAGCTATCCCCGATAACCGCTGTCACACGTTCGCGTATTGAGCGCGCCATGTCGGGGTTTCCGGCAGCCCTTTCTTCGATGACCCGCTCGAGCATCGAGCGCGCGAAGGTGACACCACACGCCTTCACCGCCTGCAGGTCGCAGGGTGCGAGCATCGAATATGGGGCATGGTCGGGCAGATCCGGATCCATGATCGCTCCCAGCGGCGCGACAATTTCGCCGGGTTGCGCGCGAACGAACGAGACCGGATCGTCTTTCTCCAGCAGGTCGCGCATCGTCGGCACCTCGGCACAGGTGATGTCGAACACCATTCCATCGCGGACGACGACCACGGACGGACCGCCAAGCTCGGAGCGGAATATCCGGCCTACGAACGTGCCGCGGGCGAACGAATTCAGTGCCATGAAGAACTCCAGTCCAAAGTCATCGAACTTCTGAGGGTTTCGCCGGGCTGAAGAATCGCCAGCCCCGGCATACCGGGAAGATTGTACGCATCCACTGGGTGGGAGACGGGCTCGAAGCAAAAGAAATCCGCATCCGGCCCGGGCGAATAGAGGACAGCCACGTCGAGATTGTCAGATGCGCTCAAGCGGAAGGAAACGGCACCAGGGCCTTGCTCGACGTCGCAGGAGCCGAGCCAAGTAGTGAACGCGTTGTTGATCCAGCTGCTTGGCAAAGCGGTCGGAGTCGAAAAATTCCAACGACCTTCGGCATCGATATCGACCAGTTCCAGCGGCAGATGTTTTTCATTCTCCAACCAGACTTTGTCCGCTGAAAAGCGAACCCGTGTCTGTGGGCTTCGTGGAAACCACGGATGAAACCCGATGCCAAAGGGCAAGGCTGTTGGTGATGCCGACATCACCTCCAGATGCACAACCAGCCGGCTTTGCGACAAGATCAGGGTCTGCTTTGCATCGTACAGGAACGGACCGATATTGCCGTGGGGACAATGCAGCGTGATCGTCGATGCATCCCGCCCCGAGATCAGCCACTCCCGCATGAACGCATCTCCGTGAATCGGAAGCTCTTGACCCTCCAGATTGGGATCGATGCGGTGGAAGTGCTCGCCGAATACAAAACCTCCCTGTGATATCCGGTTGGAAAAGGGAAGCAGAACATTACAGCCCAGAGCGAAGGGACCATCAGTGATCCGCCCGCTCCACGGCCGCAAGAGAGGCCGATACCTGCCTTCGGCGTCACGAACGTCAAGCCGCGCCAGACCGCCGCCCAGGCTGGGAACAACGGCGACGCGGGCTCCGTCGTTCTCCAGAACGATCTCCTGCGAATGCAATTACCAGCCTCCGTCGATGGCAAAATTCTGGCCCGAGATCATATCGGACGCCGGCGACACGAGAAAGAGAACGAGGCTCGCGACATGGTCGGGCTCGATCCGCTTCTTCAGGCACTGACGATCCAGAACCCAGTCGCTGTATTGCTGCAGCCGATCCCCGAACACACGCTCCTCGGCTTCTGAAACCACTGCGCCTGGCGAGACCGCATTGACGTTGATGCCGTGCGGACCGAGTTCACGCGCAAGCCCCTTGGTCAGACCGAGCATCGCGCCTTTTGACGCGACATAAGGCACATAACCGTCCCACTGCCCGTTCATGGTGATTGACGTGAAATTGACGATCTTTCCGCTTCGCTTCGGTTTCATGAACGGTGCGACGGCCCGCACCATTGCGAAGGCGGCGGATGAATTGACCCGAATCTGATCCTCATACTCCTCAAGGCTGAACGCCTCGAACGGCCTGTTGATGATCAGGGCGGCATTGTTGATGAGGATGTCGATGCCACCTGAAGCTGTCGCTTCCTCGCTGACAATTTCCTCCGTGGCCTGCAGCTGGTTGAGATCGCAACCGAGGAACCGAACGCCGGCTCCAAGTGCTGCCGATTTTTGCCCGCCGTCTTCGATGTCTGGCCGATCCAGAACGATCACGGAGGCGCCTTCGGCGTGAAGCCGGAGCACCTGAGCCCTTCCCAGAGTTCCGAGGCCCCCAGTTATTAAGGCCGTTTTTCCTTCTAGCATTCCCATTGGCGTTTCCTCAGAGCACCGACTGAACTTCTTCGATCGTCGTGTCGCCGATCCGCTTGTCGAGCACGACCTGGCCACGAGCCATGGCGACAACCCGATCACAGCATTCGAAGACATGGTGCATGTTGTGACTGATGAAGATGCCGGTGACGTTCTGCTCTTTCAGGGAACGAACGAAACCGATGACTTTGTTGGTTTCCTTGACCGAAAGGTGATTGGTCGGCTCATCAAGGATCATCACCTTCGACTTGAAATGCATGGCGCGCGCGATGGCGACGCCCTGCCGCTGTCCGCCCGAAAGCTCGCCGACAAGTGCGTCCGGCGATCTCAGATGCAGATCCACATTGCTGATTGCCCTCACGCTTTCCTCACGCATCTTGCGCATGTCCATGACGCCGACGCCTGCAATCGAAAACCGCATCGGCTCGCGGCCGATGAAGAGGTTGCGCGCGATCGACATGGTCGGGACCATCGAATTGTATTGATAGATGGTTTCGATGCCGAGCCGCATTGAATCGCGGGGGCCGGAAATGGCGACCTTCTTGCCCTCCACAAAGATCTCGCCTTCGTCCTGTCGCTGAACGCCTGACAGGATATTGATCAGGGTGGACTTTCCGGCACCGTTGTCGCCGATCAGTCCGACAGCTTCGTTCCTGGCGAAATCGATCGAAACACCTTTGACGGCATGAACACCGGAGTACCACTTGTGCAGGTTCTTAACCGAAACGATGGGTTCGTTCATGGCTTACACCTCCACCTTGATCGCCTTGGCGCGTTTGCGCAGCCAGGAATTTGCAATAACCGCGAAGATCGTCAGCGATCCGATAGCGAACTTGAACCAGTTGGCGTCGACCTGGCTCAGGATCAGGCCATTGTCGATGACGCGGATCAGCGCCACACCGATGATGCCCCCAAGAACAGCGCCGATACCGCCTGTGAGTGCAGTTCCACCAATGACGGCAGCCGCGACGGCCTGCAATTCCATGCCTTCGCCGATCGATGGCAGCGGAGAACCGAGGCGTAAGACCTGAATCAACCCGGCAAATCCACTCAGTACCGAGCAAAGGATGAAGCAGGCGATTTTGACGCGGGCCGTGGGGATGCCCATCGCATTTGCGGCAGGAAGGAAGCCACCGGTTGCGCGCACCCAATTGCCGAAATTCGTTCGGCTGAGTAGCAGGGACACCAGGATGGCGACAACGACGAACCAGATAAAGGACATGCGGAAAAGCTCGCCCGGCCCAACGAAACTGGTAAACAGCCACGTCGGCAGGTCAGGTGACAGCAACGGCGGGAACCCGCCGGAGACCACGACCGTCAGCGAACGCGCCACGAACATCATCCCGAGCGTTGTGATGAAGCTTGGGATGGCGAACTGGATCGTCAGGAAACCGTTTAGGAAGCCGATCGCAACGCACACCAGCAACCCTGCCACCAGCGCCACGGGAAAGGAGACATCATGAGTCATCAGGACCGCGATCGTCATCGGCATCAACGCGAACACCGCACCGACGGAGAGATCGAACTCGCCGCATATCATCAAGACCGTCACGCCGATGGCTACCAGGGCCATCTCGGGCAGGATTCCGAACACGCCCCTCAGATTGCCGGCGGTAAGGAATATCCCTCCTGACCGGCTCTGGAACAGGACGATCAGAACGACCAGGAGAAGGAGAGCGGCTAGCTCCGGCTTCTCCATGTAAATCTTCAGAAGTCTTTTCATTAAGCAATCTCCAGAGTGGAAGGGGCTCTTGAGTGACCCCCTTCCTGCCGCGCCTTAGCGCAGGCCCTTAGCGGACAGATCCATGATCATGTCTGCATCCGCCGGACGCACGATGCCTTGACCCGTATCGATGTTCGACGGCGCGAGACCGAGCTTCTTGGCGAGGTAAACTTCCATGACAGGCATGAAACCTTGCATATACGGCTGTTGGTCGACCTCGGCCTGCACATAGCCGGCCTGCATCTGCTGGACCACTTCAGGAACGAGGTCGAAACCGCCGAGCAGAACCTTGCCGGGGGCAATGCCGCGATCCTTCAGGACACGCGCCACCGACGCATGCCAGAAACCGGTGTCGAGATAGGCGGTGGTATCCGGGTGGGCGTTGAGATAGGCGCCGACACGGTCTGCCGTCACAGCAAGGTCGGTCCCGCTATCGATGCGTTCCCAGGAAATATCCCGCGTCGGGTTGGCGGCCTTGTATTCTTCAAGAAAGTCGATAACGCCCTGCCCGCGGGCCTCCGACCAGTTCTGTCCGGGCGCAGAGACGCCAACAAGAACCTTGACCGGCCCATCCTTCGGAAAACTCTCCGAGATCGCCTTGCCGAGCGAATGACCAGCCGGCCGGAAGCCCTGACCGACGAACGCCGCGCGCTTGTTGCCATCGGCCCCCTTGCTGTCATCAACGTTGACGCCAATGACAACGACGCCGTCCTTGACCGCACGATCAATCACGTCGTCGAGCGCCTGGTCGTCGACGATCGAGGTCAATAGCGCGTCAGGTTTGCGCGCAAGTGCTGCTTCAATATTCGACAGCTGTTGCTCGACGGATCCTTCGGTCTGAGTGAAGACCATCTGGCAGTTGGCGCCGATCTTCTCGCAGGCGTCGTCGAAGCCCTTCTTGACCGCCTGCCAGAAGGTGTTCGACGCCGAAGAATGGTGCGCGAACACGATGTTCAGCGGCTCCGCCTGTGCGACGCTCGTGGTGGCCATGAGGGCAAGTCCCCATGCACCGCAGATAATGCTCTTTCTCATGCCTTTTCCTCCCAGGTTTACTTCAGTTCCAAAGTCAGATGCTTGCGGCGTCCGATACGCGGCGGGACACCGTGAATGCCTTCTCGAGATCCGGATGCAGCTCCATGCCTAATCCGGCACCAGGCGGTACGGTGATCATTCCGTTTTTCACCTCCGGCAACGCGGTGACGAGATCGCGATACCAGGTCTTGTAGAAGGCCCGGACACTCTCCTGGACAAGCGCATTGGGTGCGTTGAGCGACAGATGCGTCGAAGCGCAGAGCACGACGGGCCCGGTGCAATCATGGGGCGCGACCGGCAGATGCCAGGCTTCCGCCATCGCAGCGATCTTGCGTGCTTCCGACAGTCCGCCACACCAGCTGATGTCGAGCATCACCACGCCAGCCGCCCCCGTCTCCAACAGATCACGGAAGGCCCAGCGCGAGCCGAGCGTCTCCGATGCCGAAATCGGTGCCGGTGATGCGGCAGCGTAGCGTCCGAGGCTGGAGAGGCTGTCCATCTTGATCGGATCTTCATGCCAGAATGTCTGGTAGGGCGTCAGCGCCTTTGCGATCTGAATGGCAGGCAAGAGTTGCCACATCGAGTGGAACTCGACCATGATGTCCATCTTGTCGCCCACAGCCGAACGGATTTTTTCAAACGGCTCCAGCGCGCGCCGGAGATCCGGTGATGAGATGTACTGGCCCCGGGTCTTCTCGGCCGCGATATCGAAGGGCCATATCTTCATGGCCGTTATCCCTTCTTCGAGCAGGGAGTGGGCGAGCTCGTCCGCGTTGAGGAGGAAGCCGTTCAGATCGTCATAGGCGTTGGTCGCTGATGCCGACAGATCGTAGTTGGCAGTCGTCTGACCAGTTGCCTTCTTGATGTATTCCGTACCCGCGCAGGTGTTGTAGGTGCGGATTTCGCGGCGGCTAAACCCACCCAAGAGCTGTGCGATCGGCTGCCCCGTTGCCTTCCCGAAGATATCCCAGAGCGCAATGTCGAATGCCGAATTGCCCCGTACCTCAGCTCCTGACGACCGAAATCCGAGATAGCCGACGAGATCGGCGGCCAGGAGATCGATCTGCAGCGGATCGCGTCCCATAACGCGTGGCGCTACGTATTCATGAATGTAGGTTTCGACGGTCTGCGCACCGAAGAACGTCTCCCCGAGACCGGTGATGCCTTCGTCCGTATGGACCAATACCCAGAGCAAGTTCTGGCGTTCCGCGACACGCACGGTCTCTAGTTTCGTGATTTTCATAAGATGCTTCCCTATGCGACGCCGGCTGCCAGCAACGCTTTCACGCTTTCGTCAAAATGCTGGGCCATCAATTGGCTTGAGGCCTGAGGATCCCCCGCAACAATCGCCTCGGCGATCGCAACATGCAGGTCGTTCATGGCATGCCGCTCATTGTCGGATGATCGACTGCGCCAGCCGATTGGCCATGTCTGTCGCGAGACGCCCTGAAACGCGCCGACAATCATCGCGAAGATCGGGTTCTTCGAGGCGCGGGCAATCTCAAGATGAAATGCCAGGTCGCTCTCCATGACGCGTTCCGGCGCATCGAAATTTGTCCGCATCGCCTCGGCGTGCTCGAGGATCGCACGGGCCTCATCATTGGAGCGGCGCAGGGCAGCAAGGGTAGCTGTGCGCACTTCGATCGTACGGCGGACATCGTAGATCTGCTGGACATTGATCTGCTCGGTGTCGATACCGTGTTCGATCATCAGCGACATGGCACCGTGATCCAGTTGCGCGACCGTCGCCCGCTTGCCGACGCTCAGGTCGATCAGTCGCATCGCCGCGAGCGACCGAAAGGCCTCGCGAACCACCGTCCTTGATACACTGAGCTCCTTCGACAGAGCCGCCTCGCTCGGCAGGCGATCACCAGGTCCGAGTTCGTTCATGCGGATATGAGCGGTGATCGCCCCAATCGCATTGCTGACCAGCCCCGCGTTTCCGACCTCCGGAAAAGTCGCCATGTGTAACTCCGTTCAAAAGTTCAAAACCTGTATGACAGCTTTTATTGATTTATGCGTATTTTATGATTACCCTGTCTGTCAACAGCCAATTTCAGACCGGGGGTTTCTGTGGGAATAAATATCGAGGTTGCTCAGGCGGCGGCCAATGTCGTCGGGGAGAGCGTTGTGTGGGATGACCGCAGGGAGCGTCTGCTGTGGGTCGATATTGTTGGGAGAGCCATCCATGCCTTCGCACCGGCCACGGGTGACCACCAACGTTGGCCGGCGCCGGATATGCCAACCTCGATCGGGCTGAGGCAAGACGGCGGAGCGATTGTCGGCCTCGCCACCACAATTGCGCTGTGGGACTATGGGGATACGTTTCATACTGTTGCGACGGTTGAGCCCGGAACGACCGGCAACCGGTTGAACGAAGGTGTCGTCGGCCCGGATGGCGCCTTTTGGGTCGGCACGATGCAGAACAACATCGCCGCGGACGGGACGCCCTTGGCGATGAGCGGCGAAAGGGGTCGGCTCTACCGCTATACCCCCGACGGCAAGGTGCTGCCGCTGACGGATGACCTGTTCGGCATCACCAACACCTTGGTCTGGCCGGGCGACGGCAAGGTACTGACGGCGGACACGCTTCAAAACACGATCTATTCCTATGAGATCGCCGGCTCCACGCTCCGCAACCGCGTTCCGGTATTTGCCGGTTTCGATCGGGGCCTTCCGGATGGCTCCTGCCTCGACGACGAAGGGTTCATCTGGAACTGCCGCGTCGCCCGCGGCGGCTGCATCGTCCGCTTCGATCCAAAGGGACGCCTGGACCAAGTGATTGACCTGCCGGTTTCCCAGCCGACAAGCTGCGCTTTCGGTGGCGAGGACCTATCAACGCTTTTCGTCACCTCCGCCCGCTTTTCGATGACGGATGAAGAGCTAAGGCAAAATCCGCTCGAAGGCGCCCTGCTGGCGATCGACACCGGAAAACGTGGTCGAAGGTCAAATCGTTTCGGGTAGGTGCCCCAACCTGCCGCAGAGAAATCGCCGCTAGATACCTGCATAGATTTACCGGAGCACCACATGTCGATATGCTTGGTCCCTCGGAGAAGAGAGGTAGCATTCAAGAAGGTCGGAGCGCTCCTCTTCCGGCGACGAAAGCGACGGCTAGGGAGCGGAGATATCTAGTGAAACGCCCCGCCGGCCAACCGAGCGGGGCTCTGCGGCATTAGCTTGACGAGGGACTGCATATCTTGGGATCGGCTCTTCGCCCAATTCGTTCGCGTCCTAGCCACACCTTCAAGACCAAGTTGAGTTGGGAATGCTCATCGTCCGTTCGCGCAAAACCGATGCCGCGGTCGGCGTAGACCGCAAATGAATAGGTATCATCGGAGCTAACCGCTTAGAAAGATCATACATCTGAAGATCGAGGACAGCGCCGTACTCGCATCCTCGACCCGGTTCATCTTCCTGCTCTTGACTTCAAGCGTGATCTGTCACTTGACGTAAAAGACCATGTTCCCGTTACGCGCGCGCATCACCCACTCAATATCATTCGGCGTCAGCTTCTTCGCCTTGAGTTGCTGAACCAGCCACTTGTTCGATCGAGCCGCTGCTCTGATGGCCTCGACATGCGCCGCACTTCCCGGCGAAGGGTGCGCACCGGTCTCTGCGAAATCAGCGATCCTATAGCTGACGACAGAAAGCCGCTTGCCGTGATAGGTGCGTACGGCTTCGGGCAGGCTGTCGCTCCAGTTCATCCTGCGGTACTCGCGCCGGTCTTGCTGGGCCTGAAGAGGATTATTGCCGGCCACGGCCAGCATGGCTATTCCAAGGACAATTGCCAGACGTTTCATGTCTCGACCTCCCAGAACGAGATTGCTACGCACACATAATAGCCCACGCGATCGATCTGATCATTGCACATGATCGATACTGAAATGATGAGCCTCATGGGCACCCCAGGCCCGAACGATAGCTATCGCCTGCCCGATTGGCGGGACCTTAGACATCGGCCCATTGCGCGGAATATTCCATATTAGGTTGTACTAGACGAACATTGGATGCCGACATACATTCCATTTCGGACTTGGGCTAGGTCGGCGTGACGCAATCGGGGGGATGGTATCATGCGCAAAATATGTGCCTATTTGACGATTGCTTCATTCTTCTCGACATCCGCCTTCGCCGATCCCGCCGTCCTGACGGCAAACGTGAATTTCAGGACAGGCCCGGGCACCGGCTTCGAGTCCATGCGCGTCGTCCCGCAGGGGGAAGAGGTCGATATCAAGGAATGCGACGCCGGTGCGGCCTGGTGCGCCGTGAGCTATGCGGGAACCAATGGCTTCGTCGCCGGAAAATACCTCAATCAGTCCAATACCAGCGCCCCTGCCTGGCCAAGGGTCTTCAACACCGAGAGCGGTGCGACCATTACGCTCTTTCAGCCGCAGATAACCGATTGGACGGACTTCAAGCAACTTGACGCGCTGATCGCTACAGAGCTGAAGCTTCCGACCGACGCCAAGCCGCTCTATGGCATCATCGGCGTGTCGGCCAAGACAGTCGCCGACGATGAAAACGAGAATGTCACGCTGACGGAGGTCAAGGCCACGCGCGTGGAATTTTCGACGCTTGACCGGCAGCAATTGTCGGATCTGTCGCTAGAGGTCGGCAAGCTCATGCCGACCGACCCCATCGTTGTCTCAGAGGACCGGCTGACGGCGAGTCTCGCCGACTACAAGCGGCTCGTCGACGTCACCGACGTCAAGGCCGATCCGCCACCGATCTTCACGAGCGAAGCGCCGGCAATCCTCGTCCAGACGAACGGAAAAGCCGTGTCCGCGCCCGTAAAAGGCGTGCAGGGTCTTTCCTTTGTGGCCAACACGAACTGGGATCTTCTGAAGGTCGACGCGACAAACGCCTATTATCTCAGGGACGACAAGAGCTGGCTGACGTCGAAGACGCTGGAATCCGGCTGGGTGGCCGCGGACACCGTCCCGGACGTCATTTCCAGCCTGCCCGACGATGACAACTGGAAGGATGCGAAGGCGGCACTTCCGCCGGCTCCTTTTGCCGGAAAGCCCATCCCGAAGGTCTTCTATTCGGACAAGCCGGCGGAGCTGATGATCTTCGAAGGCAAACCGGCGTTCGAGCCGGTGCCCGGAACGGCTCTCGACTGGGTGTCGAACACGACGGGCGCTGTCTTCTATTACAAGCCGACCAAGGCGTGGTACACGCTTCTTTCGGGACGCTGGTTCTCGTCGACGTCGCTCAACGGTCCATGGACCTTCGCCACCACCAGCCTGCCAAAGGATTTCCTGCGCGTGCCCGATGATGCGCCCTATGCGGCCGTGCGCGCGTCCATTCCCGGCACCTCCGAAAGTGCGGAAGCGCGCCTGAAGGCAAGCATTCCGAAGATGGCCCGCGTCTCGACCGATGGCACCGTGACCGTGGAGGTCAGCTACAGTGGCGAGCCGAAGTTCGAGCCTATCGAAGGCACGTCCATGTTCTACGCGGTCAATGCCAACGAGCAGGTGATCAAGGTCGGTGACAAGTATTTTGTGCTCAAAGACGGTATCTGGTTCGTTGGCGACACGCCGACCGGCCCCTTTGCCGTCGCACGTGCGGTCGCCGATGAAATCTACACGATCCCCCCTTCTTCGTCCGTCTATAACGCCACCTACGTTCGCATCTATGAAACCGAGGATGATGCCGTCTGGTATGGCTACACACTCGGCTATCTCGGCGCCTACCTGGCATGGGACACGCTGGTGTGGGGTTCGGGCTGGTATTACCCGCCCTATTGGGACTACGACGATCCAGACCTGCCCTACTATCCGCCGCCGATAACCTACGGTGTCGGCGCATTCTACAATCCGGCTTACGGCGCCTTCGGCCGCTACGGCTATGCCTATGGGCCGAACCGTGGCTTGGTCGTCGGCGCCGCATACAACCCGAGGACAGGAACCCATATCAGGGCCGGCGTAGCGGCGGGACCGAACGGTGAGAGGGGCTTTATCGCGGCCTACAATCCGCGCACAGGCAATGCTCTTGTCGCGCGCGGTGGGCAGAATGTCTACGGCTCCTGGGGAAGCGTCTCCGTCAAGCATGGCGGTGAATTCGCCCGCATCAGTGGGGGATCGACCGGAAGTGCCGGCGGCCTGCGCTGGCGCAATTCGGAAGGAGACAAGGGCTTCATCGTCGGGAGCAAGGGCGGCGATGTCTATGCCGGCCGCGACGGTAACGTCTATCGACGCCAGGATGGCCAGTGGCAGAAGCATTCGTCGGACGGCTGGCAGCCGGTTGGGCCGCCGGAACGCGGAGACCTCAAGCGACCAGAGCAGCGTCCGGCGGCAAATAGACCAAGGGCCTCGCAACGCCCCGCGGGACAACGCCCGGCGACCCCGCGCCACACCCCGCAGCGTTCTCTCGACCGGGTGCCCTCTCATCTCTCCTTCGATATGGATGGACGGCAATTAGGCAACCGCAACGAACTGAACCGCGCCTATGGCAGGAGCTTGCCGCAAACAGGGGGCAACTTCCACAACTTCGACCGCGGCGGCAGTTTCCACGGTGGAGGCGGTGGCGGCGGCCGCAGTTTCCAGGGAGGCGGCGGACGCGGCGGCGGCGCAGTTATGCGCGGCGGCGGTGGTCGTGGTGGTGGTGGCGGTCGTGGCGGTGGTGGGAGACGGTAACAGGGCAATTCGGCCGGACGTCGGGCTTGATCCTTGCCGGAACCTCTACTGACTAGACTATCGCGGTAGCCGCATCCGCGCGAACCGGAATACAACCTTACTGCCACATTTCTTGATGGGGCATGATTTTCACCTGGCTCCGCCCAGCCGTTCATATCATTCGGCGCTTTGGAAAAGAGTTTTTGCGTTTTCAGCATCCGGGATCGATGATCGCTGCAGCACCCGCTTGCCGCTGCAGCGCCTAAACGCGTTTTCCCCCGGCCGATCGGATCAGAGCTAGAAGGGAGCGAGGTAAATGATAAGCGTTGAGACAACAGGCAACGGCAGTATCCTGATCATCACACCGCAAGGCCCGCTCGAGCGAGAGGATTTCGCGACGATCGGGAAAGAATTCGACCAAGCCATCGCCTCGAGCGGCAAGGTGACCGGTCTCATGATCAAGATGAAGTCCTTTCCCGGTTGGGAAAACTTCGAGGCGATCGCCAGCCACCTGAGGTTTGTCGCCGGCCACCACCGATTGATCGAGCGAATCGCAGTCGCGACAGACAGCAGCTTCCTGAAGCTCGTCCCGGGCTTGGCCGGTTATTTCGTTCACCCCAAGATCAAGGTTTTCGACCTCGACGAAACAGAGCAGGCGCTCGATTGGCTTGAGACGGGGCGTTGATAGCCCGAAGGCACAGGTGCAGGACACTTCTAGGCAACAGTGCGTCAGCTGTTGATCACGCAGGCCGCATGAACGCTTGACGATGCCTTTACGCCGCGCACGGCTCTGGTCGAGCATGACGCGGATTGATCTTGCATTCCGGCCGCGGTCCACTGTCGGAGCAAGGCCTAGGGAGCGCCAAACCGCGCCGGCAATGGTCGCGCGGCCCTAGCTGTGAGCATCCGCCATCAAAGCGCGGGTCGCTTTTGGAGGTCGGCATCACTTGCATATGCGACACCCACTGCAATGATGCCGACCAGCATTCAATCCTAACCGAACACTATCTGCCGCAGCCTTGCAAAGAAGCCGATCGGCGGTGGCGCCAAGATGGCGCGGATTTGGCGGGCTGCGGATGCTGCAGGAACGGTCGCTCCAAAGTGGCAATAGCAAATGATCTCATGAAGCTGACCGTCTTCTAGGTCGAAGAACCGCTTTGCTTCGCCATAGGTGTCGTTGTTCAGGCCAACGGCGCGGAGGACAGGATCGCTGAAAGCAACTGAAAGCGGCGAGCCGTCGCTGCGCATGGCGGCCCGGACGTCCGGTGTTTGATATTCGGTCTGGTTGAATGTCGATAGGCGCCAGTGCGGATTTCGCTCCAGGAGTTCAGCCCAGCGGTCAAGCCGCTCGCTCCAGGACATTGGTCGGACGCTGTAGGGTTCGACCTCTGCGACGGTGCGCAATTCATCGAGGGTAAGATGTTTCATCTTGGACTCCGTTCAGACGTTGGTTGCTGTGCCCATTCCTCGCGGTCCCTACGGAAATGGTTACCCCGCAAAAGACAGAAGTCCAATCACGATCAGCGACAACGGCGGCTGAATATGGCTTGGTGATCCAGTAGGGGGAAAGCAACCTAGCAACTATTTGGGTTTGCAGAACTGCCGCGCGTATCAGAGCGAGCGCCGCCGAGCGAATATCGACAACTAGGCAGCAACTGTTGCGCAATTGCGCATCGCCCTGCGGGAATTTAGGTCGTTAGGGGGCGTCGCCGTGCCCGAGAAGATGTGCAGAGGCTTGCCATGCGTGATGAACGATAACGTCGAGCCGCCGAGCGGTCTCCATCAGCGTGAAGGCATCTGCCGCAGTCAACTCGCCTGATGCCACAGCCCCAATCGTTGTAGCGCGGTAGTCGCGCTGGAGGGCGTCAAGTTCCGAGGCCGCATCGTGAATCTCCGTCAGCGCCGTGGCAATTTCCGATGAGACCTTCCAACCGATAGGTGGCGCCTTTGGACTGAGGGCGCTTTCAGACGTGATAGAGTTGCCAATCTCCCCTGCGGCCCGCATGGCATTCACACCGAGTTCGGTGAGGCGACCGTCCCAAGCCGCACCTTGCGAGGCTTTCAGCAGACCGCCCTCCGTCAGTATTTCGGCTAGGCGTGCGGTGTGATCTAACGCATGCAATGTGCTCATCATTCGTAGCCGCTCGCCCTCTGTCTCCGGAGGCTCCTTCAACTCTAACAGGAAGTCTCGCACCTGCTCGAGTGTCGAAGCTGATGTCGCGCCCTGCGTTGGGGGACTGACGTCAGTGGAAAGACAAGTAGAAACCGATGTTGACGCGGTCGTCAGGACGTCGGCGATTACACGGCGCGCTGTCTCGATCGCGATCACCGGACTGGCGCGCGCGCTCGGATCGAGCGCACGCTGAAGCGGAGTTTGCCTTGACGGCAGCAGCCATTCGACGACGCGGGTGAACCACTGCGTGGCCGGAAGCAGCACCGCGACCCCGACCACGTTGTAGGCAGTATGGTAGGCCGCAAGTAGTGTCATTCCATCTACGGACGACGACAGTGACTTCATCAGCGTCGCAGTAAAAGGAAAGGCGAAGATCGCGATGACGGCCGCCACCAGTTTGAACAGCACATAGGCCAATGCAAGGCGTTTGGCAGTGGTACTCGCGCCTATCGCTGCCAGCGCCGAACTTGTCGCTGTTCCGATGTTCTGGCCAATGATAAGTGCCGCACCCTGTTCCAAGTTCACGGCTCCCGCAAAGAAGGCCGAGATTGTTACAGCGATGGAGGCCGTCGAGGATTGCATAACGGCAGTCATGGCAAGCCCGACGACGATTAAGGTCAGCAGTCCAATAGTTCCTTCGCCCACACTGATGCCGGGCGTTCCGAGTACCGTAGGGAGATCAGAGGGATGCAGCGTTTCGGCAAGGCCACCCATACCCTGTTGAAGGGTTGTCAGACCGTAGAGCACCAGTGCGAAGCCGGCTAGCGCGCCGCCAGCTGCGGCAATCCGCCCGCCGCCAACCAGCCTAGCCAACGCCCCGATGAATATCAGCGGCAGCGCGTAGGTCGACAGCGACACCCGCACGCCGATCCATGCTACCAGCCAGCCGGTGCCCGTTGTGCCGACATTCGCACCGAAAACGAGGCCAAGGCCTTGCGGAAATGTCAAAAGGCCAGCGCTCACAAGGCCAATCGTTGTCATTGTTACTGCGCTCGATGACTGGACGAGCAGCGTGACGAGGGCGCCCCAAAATGCACCCGACAGCGGCGTGGCCGCAGCCTTGCCAAGCACGACGCGCAGAGCCGACCCCGCCATCGCCTTCAGCCCATCAGTCATGACGGTCATACCGAGAAGGAACAGCCCAACTCCGCCAAGAACGGCAATTGCTGTCGACATGAAGGTCTCCCAACCTGCCCTTTGATCAGACCGGTGATATCACAACCCTTGAGCGTCCATCAATGTGGCGCCAGCCGTGGTTTCCTGGCTCTGTCGGCGTCGACGGCTGGGTTCACGGAATGTCCGCGCTTTGGGTGCACCGCATGAAAACCGACTCTTCAACAGCCCTCGACTGACCGTCTTCAGGAGCCCGCAGGTTGTTACGTCGTCCAACGCCGCCTACACATAGAAATCGAGGTCGTGGAGCGCGGCGCGCACCTCCAAAAGCAGTGTAACCAGAGAGGCGGCGAAGAAGAGAAGCGCGATCGAGAACATGATTGCCGCGCCGTATTCATGCTTAAGGTTGAGAAGAGAGCTGGCAAAAGCCAGTATGACAAGCGCGGTCGTGCATATTCCGCTCATCACGGCAAACTCGATGGCCTTGTTGAGCAGTCTCGCACGCCGCTTCAATCTTGGAAGAACGATCTGAAGGTGGCTGCGGCTCAAGTCGCCCTCGGGAAAGGCGCTTAAAACATTGCTGCGATCCGCGATCCGGTTCATGCGTGTGATCAGAACCGAGATGAATGCCGCGACCGCACCCAATAGAAAGGCCGGCGCCGTCGCTTGCGAAATCACGCGAGAGATCTGTTCAGCGGTTGTAACGTCGTTCAGCATGACATCTCCAATCTTGAGCGCACCTTGTCAGGTTGAGCACGAGGGTGGCCTCGTGGCTCAGCAGCGTTTGTGTTCCTGGCCCCAACGGTGACGTCGCGGACTATCGCCAAGCCGCTTACCAAGGACAGAGGGGATGAGTTTTCATCCAAGCGCAAGCCAATGTTGCAACAGATTACCGATCGCAGTTTTTGGCTTCTGCCGGGCTCGTGGTTTCACACCTGCTTTTGGCCATCGGCGGCTTCGTTTCACCGCCAGACGCGACAAGCGTCTCGGCGTAGTGGCTGTAGTTCTGCCGCGTGTTCTGATCGACGATGGCGACCGGAGCAGAGACGATCAAACCAGCAGCGGTCCCGACGGTCTGCGCAGCGCCAGTCGTCGCCACCACGATATCATCGCCAAGCCCCAGCCTGTTGTCGGTCAAGGTTTGCCCGTCGGACAGGCGCTTGCCGATCAGTTGCACGATCTCCGGCGACTCGGCGAACTTGGTGTGATGAAGGCTGTCGCCCTCCTTGAGCTTGGTAAGATCGATAACGGTGATCTTGTTCGCTTCCAATTCCTCCCGATAAGGCGACTGATCAGGATTGATCGCTCCCAATCGGGGGACGTTGCCCCAGACGCGGCGGGAGAGAGCGAGCGCGCGGTCGTCGCGAGAGACGAAGAGCGTGAAGTGCGGCCGCTGTTTGCCCATGTCGGCGATCTGTGAGCCGAAAACGTCGACATCGACGTCCGGCGACGCCAACATGACGTTCTTGAACTTGGCTGGAAGGCCTCCGTTGCGAATGGCCATTTGCCGCAAGGATTCCAACGCCAGCCAATTGCCCATCGAGTGGGCCAGGATCGACACTTCCTTCACCTCGGGATCGCGGGCGAGATATTGAAACAGATTCTCTACAGCGTTTCTCGTGTAGTTGGTGCTTTCGCGATCATAGCCGTAGTCCAGCAGCTTGCCGCGCGATGGCCATGTCGCGAGCACCGGCACGCTGTGGGCACCTGAATCATGCACGATCTGCGCGAAACGAAAGACGGCATCGTCGAACTGGTTATTGAACCCATGTATGAAGACCAGAACACTGCCGTCCGACGTTTTGCGGACGTGGCTGTTCAGCCATTGTTCGGCCGTGCGGCGGTCGATTTCATCGGCCTTCAGCGTCGCAAAGTCCGTCGCCGGATTTGGCGGCAACCGTCGCGGCCAGGCGACGTCGCCGACTTTTCGAGCCTTGGCCGGCGGAATCGATACAGTAATATCGGCATAGTTCGCCGCGCGAGCGCGCTCGCCGCTGAACATCTCGCCGGGATTAGGTGACTTCGCACGGGTCGTGGCAACAAGCATCTCGACCTGGCTTGCCGAAGCATTAGCTGCTACGGGCTGGAGCACGCCGGTGGGGCGGCTAGCGCAACCGCAGAGCAAGGTCAAGATCACCGCTGCGCTAAGAAAGCCGAGCGAGCATCGAACGACACTGTAGGAACTCTGGAAAAAATTAGCCAAACCCAATCCCCCGTGTGGCTTCGAACTAGAAATGAACGACCAAGCCGAGGATGGGCCCCTGTTGGACGACATCGAATTCGAAGCCGTCGTTTTCAAAATCGACGCCGATGGCACGATATCCGACCAAAGCTGAGAAAGTCTCGTTGAATTTGTAGCCTAAGGTTGCAGCAACGTCCCAGTCGAGGTCTGCGCCACCGCCCCCGACAAGACCCCATCCGCTGAGGTAGACATTCGGGGTCAGCGAATAGCTTCCCTTGAGGCCGCCGACGGCATCGACCCAGGTGTCGCCGTCGCTCCTCGATCTGCCGTCGAGAATGCCGCCCTGCAACGAAATCGTCGTGTCGACCGACCAGATCCGCGCGCCGCCAACAACGTCAAGCTGGCCGGTTGCATCTTCCAGCACCGAATACCCACCGCCAATGAGCCCGCTGAAAACTTCAGTTTCGAGCTTCCCGTCATCGGCCAGAACGCCAAAGGGTGTTGCCTTGCTGCCGGATATTTTCGTGTAGAGAACGTCGCCGAAAATAGAGTATCGGTCGTAACGAGCCTCTCCTATGGCCATGGCGCCAAAGTCGAGATGGTCCCAGATTTCACTGAAGGAGGTATCCACGAGAACCGCCGGCAGGCCGAACTGGGCAACGTCACCGGATAGCCCCGCGCCCCAGAAATAGGGTGCGAAGACAAAGGTCCAGCCACTCTCCGTTTCGATCTTCTTGGCGTCAGGAGTGACCGTGCGTGCCATATCGGCGGCGAGTGCGACGCTGTTGAGCAACAGCGCCGCACTCAATGACATCGTCCAGAATTTCAGCCGCATTGAAAATCTCGAGTGCTAGTAGCAGGGAGGATACGGATAGAAGCCGCAAGCCGGCCGGCCGTAGGCCGCCGCCGCTCCCGCTGCTGCTCCGGCATACCATGCTCCCCGAAATGCAGTGCGGCGTGCCACTCCTGCAAAGGACATCGGTGTTCTCGGCATGCCAATGATGTCGATAAAGATCGATGCCGGGCCATCGGCCTTGGAAAGACTGCCCTCCAGCACATCCACCTTGAATGACAGGTTCATACCTTCGAGCTTTGGTTCCTTCAGCACGACGACAGCGTCTTCGACGCCTGATGCATCCTTGTTGAGCACCGAGATGGTAGCGTTCGGCGGATCCTTTTCAAAGCTGCCGCCCTGTGCCCATTCTTCCAGCAGGTGTTTGGTCAAGGCATGGCCGGCGGAGCGAACCGGCCGATCGGCGAACAGGATCGAGTTGCCGGAAATGCTCGTCAGGGTGAGAGTATCGCCCTTCAATGTCGCACCGCCGGAATTCATCACGATCAGCGAGGGGACCAGCTCGGTCTTCTGATTGCTCGGCGCGCCGATGGACTTCGCTGCGGGAGCCGAAATCGCGTCCTGTGCCAGCGCGGCGCCGGCGCACAGGGCAATCCCCGCCAAGGCTGCAATCGTCAATGCAGTTCTTCTGAAGGTCATGATATTTCTCCTTCGAATGATGAGAACGATCCGGCCCGTCGTCCCCCGTTGGAGACGACGGGCCGGCGCACTAGCTGCGCACCTCGACGGGCGGGATCGTCCAGGTCGCATCGATGATCGAGGGGTCGTTCTCGTTCGGCCAATACATTCTGAGCATCAGGAGGAACTTGCCGGCCGGTGCAGGCAGCCAGTTCGACTCCTTGCCTGCACCCGGAGACTCGTGCTGCAGGAAAAGGTCTAACGACCCATCGGCATTGTACTTCAGGTCCTGTCGGGGGCTGATGGAGTAGCGATTGATGGGGTTGACGACGAAGAAGTAGTTCTCGTCATACATGGTGATCGACCAAAAGCCGGAGACCGGTGGCGCCTTGCCCTTGTCGAAGTGGATGACGTAATTCTTCCGGCCGTCATAAGCCCGCTCGTGGGCGTCCTTTTGGGACGTCGGATAGACCGCGTCCTGGGGGCGATTGGCACCGAGACCAATGGCAGTGATGAGAGCCCGCATGAGATAGTCGGTGCCGTAAAGCCCGGTCTTGGTCGTAAATGCCCAGCCGTTAATATTCTTGACCTGGCTGTTGACCTTGAACTGCAGCATGATCCGATCAAACCCGACCGTCGGGATCCGCTTCTGGAAGTCAGCCTTCAGCTTGCTGGCGTCAAAATCTTTGCCCGCGACCAATCCTATGCGCTCAAACCGTTCCAGTGCGGGCGCATCTGCGTCTGATGGCGGGTTGGTCTTCATGAGCTCCGCAAGCAGCGTGAAATACTCGACGGCAGTCAGACGGTTCACCTGGTCGCGCACGGCCGTTTTCATGTCGATTGAAGGATCGACCTTGCCGGCAGGCGGCGTGTAGTCCTTGCCATAGGCGCTGAGCGGGACCAGCTTGAACTCGTCCTGCAACTTATGGACCGCGGCGTAGTCCTCGGGCGTTCCTGTGCAGTAAATTCGGCCAAGCAGCCAGACGATATTGGTCGGGGACTCGTATTTCGTGACGCCGTCCGGAAGCTTGCCACTCCAGCCGGGGGCCGTGATCGCATATGTCTGCGCCCCCGTCCCCGTCGTCCGCTTGCCCGGCACCTGAAAGACGTTTGTCCAGCCATCGAGCATCGGCAGCAGGAAATACCGGTCTTTCATGTCGGGCACGCTGAGCACGTATGGCTCCTTGCCGACATCAAGCCAGGCGGTCGTGTAGAGCGTATCTGCGTTCGGCGCGGTGACATCCTTGAAGGATGCATCCGGATACTGGCGCAGCTTGATGATATGCCCCATTGGGCCGCGGGTGCCCTTGAGTTCCGCCACGTTGGTCATGATGCGGCGTGTCATCTCCATGGTCACCAACGGGTAGCCATAGATGTAAGCATCGGTGGCAATCCAGAAATCCTCAAGGTCCGCACCGAGCTGCAATCCTCCTTCGCCGAACTCGGCATAGGCAGGAGAGATTGCGGTTCCAGCGAGAAGGCTGAGGCCAGCGAAAGTCAGGGTTCGACGGGTGATATTCATCATGAGCTCCTTCCAGACAGTGCTACTTGAGCAATCCGACGTTGATCAGCTGGACCCTCCGATTTGCGGCGGCCTTCGGATCGGCGACGTTCAATGGCATTTCCTCACCGACACCAACCGCGAACAGCCGGTCGGGTGCGACGGCGAATGTCGTACTCAAAGCGTCCCGGATCGCATCGGCGCGGGCCGCGCTGAGTTTGAGATTGTCTTTCGCGTCGCCGGTCGAATCGGTGTGACCAACGATCAAGATCTTGTGGCCGAGCAATCTCGGATCATGGAGCGCATCAGCAATCACGCCGACATTTCGATACGACTCCGGTGCGATCGCCACCGAGTCGAGTTCAAACTCGATATCGACGTTGATCTGTGGCATCGCTGCGAGCCGGGACCACGTCGGCAGCGCATCGCTTCCCTTGCCGACATTTGCAGCGACCTCCTCGATAAGCAGCGCCGCGTCGATCGATGGCGCTCCCTCGGAGACTTGGCCGAGGGTCGCGATCAGCTGCTGGTTGGTGAACGTTTCTGCGCTCGCAGCACCCGCTGCGACCAGACCAACCAGTGTGAGCATGAACCGAAATTCTGAAATCCGCATTTGCCCCTCCCAGCCAAGGTTATCGCCAACCGGCATCCGTTATGACCTGGCTACACTTCTTGCCGACGACCTCTGTCGCCCTGGCCAGACAATTGACAAGGTTCGCCTCGCCGGGTGCCACGCCGTGGCAGACCCGCGCCGCATCCTCGCGGCAAATCTTGGTAACGCTGGCCTGTGCCTCCAGACGCTGCTGGATCGAATTCGTCACCTCACCGAGCGTCGTGGTGCAGGTCGGGGAAACCTCGGCCTCATGCTGCTGCAGGCATTGTTGAATGCTGTTGTTGGCGAGGTTCACGCCCTTGCAGTGCTTCTTGATGTCGGCGCTACAGGCCTGGGCGAGCGTCGATACGGCATCTGCAAAGCTGATCGTCTCCGCGCGGACGACGCTGGCGGCAACCAACGTCGCGAAAAGCGCGCAACTGAAAATGCGAGATCGTTTCTGCATGCGCTTCCCCTCAACAATTTCTCGGTATTCTGCGACTTGCTCAGTTGCCTCAATGAGAAGGCGAGTACGGTAGGCGCCGCAGGATGGACGTCGATGCCAGTCAGACGCCCGCCTAGCGCTGACCCCAACGTTAGGTTGCTTAAAACGAGGCCAAAAATCACCTCGTAATATTACGAGTTCCCGGGTGGAAAATTTACGAGGTGCGCGCTCGCCTCATCGGTCAAAGCCTTCTCGAAGGCCCGCCCTCGGAGGTTGATCCGTCCATAACCTCACGATTTCTATTGATAATTCTTGTCTCAGCACTCGTGTTGCTGCGGCGGAACTGACTGTTCAAGTGCCCGTCACCGCTCAGCAGTACCTAGGAGCGCCGCATCCAGCGCGGGGATGAGGTCTGTTGCAATCGCTCGCTTGAGCACGAACGCATCCGCTCCCGCCCGCAAGACTGCGCGGCGGACACTCGGCTCGTCGTGAACGCTGATGGCGATCAGCTTGAGGTCGCAAAACTGTTCGCGCAGGCGGCTGATGATGTTCGAGCCGTTGCCATGCGAAATCGATATGTCCACAATAGCAAGCTCCACGCGCATGCGGTCGATGGTCGTAAACAACGACGGCTCGTCCGCGACCATCACGACAACGGCAAACGTCGTCTCCAATAGACCGCGAATGCCGTCGCTCAAGGCCAGGTGGCGGTCGGCTAGCAGAGCGCAACGAGGTGACTGGCTAATCGTACCCTCCCTTAGGCGGACAGCCTAAAAAATCGGTTGAGGGAACTGAAATGTCACCTCGCAAAAATACGGGTTCTCAGCCCGAAAATTTACGGGGGCCTCAAGCGTTCAGACCGTGACGATGCCGTTCTTGATCGCGAAGTGGAGGAGCTCGGCGCTGTTGCGTAGGCGGTGTGTGTCCATCATCTGGTATTTATGGAATTCCACGGTCCTCGGTGATATCGAGAGCGCCGCCGCAATCTCCTTGGCGGAGCGTCCCTCAGTCAGCAATTGCAGTATTTCGCGCTGGCGCTGGGTGAGAACCGCGTGGCCGGGCTCGGCATCATGTTTGGGGTCGCGCTCAATATCCGTCAGCACCTCTGCGGTCATTGAGGGAGCAATAAAGGTCTTCCCCTTGGCTGCGGCGTGGATGGCCATCACTAGCTCGGCCGGTGCCGCGTGCTTCACCACAAACGCGGAGGCGCCGGCTTCGATCGCGCGCCGCGCGTAGGCCGCCGTCTGGTGCATCGTCAGGATGACGATCTTGACGGCCGGGTTGTCGCGCTTCAGGTGGTAGATAGCCTCGATGCCGTTGAGGTTGGGCATTGAAATATCGGTGACCACGACGTCGGGTTTAAGCCTCCTTGCGGTATCCACGAGCGTACGGCCGTCTTCCACCACGCCAATCAGCTCGAAATCGTCCGCAAGAATACGCTTCAGGCCCTCCGCGATCATTACGTGGTCATCTGCCAGCAGCAACCGTAGCCGTTCCATCGTCCTTCTCCTGCAGTGGAACCGACGCGAACACGGTGGTCCCGGTTCCCGTGGCGCTTTCGATCTCGATTGTCCCGCCGACCAATCTGGCGCGCTGTCGCATGCTGGCAAGACCGAGGCTCGCCTTCCCCGTTACAGCCAGAGAATTGTAGCCTTTGCCATTGTCCTGGATAGTCAGGTTCAGCTTGTCACCCTTCCGGACCAGAGATACCCGCACTCGGCTAGCGTCTGCATGGCGGCCGACGTTGCGGAGTGCCTCCTGGGCGATGCGGAACAGGCACAAGGCGATATCCGGCGATATGTTCGTGGTGGAGCTCTCGGTATCCAGATTGATGATCGTCCGCTCCAAGGCGGCAAAACGATCACACTCGGCCCGCAATGCTTCTTCCAGTCCAAGATCTTCCAGGATCGATGGATGAAGTCGATAAGACAGCGAATGCACATCCTCGCTCAGCCGAACCAACTCCTCACGCATCTCGTACATCGCGGCACTATCGGCGGGGCTGTCGGCGCTTCGCTCGGCGCGCCCCGCATTGATGGCGAGGACCGCAAGCCTCTGCGTGACATCGTCGTGCAACTCGCGCGCAAGCCGCGCCCGCTCGTCTTCGTGAGCATGAATGAGCCGGCCGCTCAGTTCTCTCGCCTCCTCCTCCGCTGCCTGCCGGCCGGTGATGTCGACAGCCACGCCGCGCATGCGGCTGGGCTTGCCCGCGGTATCGAATTCCACTCGTCCGCGTGAGGAGACCCAGCGAAGACCACGGCCCGGCACAGTCAGGCGAAATCGTGGCTCGAACTCCCCTCTCTGGGTAAGCGCCTCGCCAACGGCGCGCCAGAACGGCCTGCGATCATCGGGATGGACAACTTTGACCAAGTGCTCGAACGTCGTCCCCTCGACGCCGAGGCCGAACAGTTGTCGCCCACTCTCCGACACCCAGATGTCGTTCTTTTGGATATCCCAGACCCATAGGCCAACGTCGGCGGCAATCGCGGCCGTGCTCAGACGCTCCTCGCTGACACTCAACTCTTGCTTGGTCCGTCTCAATCGCCTGCGATGTTCGAGCAGCGCAACGACAAAGATCGTTTCGATCAGCAGAAGAGCCAAAACACCGAGGATTTGCCATCGATAGGTTTCGTAGAAGGTCGGCTCCCTGAACAGCGCGACGCTGTTTGCTGGCAGACGACTTTCGGGTATTCCCCACCGAGCGAGCTCCCGCTCATCGAAGGTCGGCGCGCTGGGGCCGCGGGGAGGTACGTGGATATCGGCTGGCGCATCGCCGGCGAGCATTCGCAAGGAGGCATTGGCGGCGTCGCTGGCAAGATCGTCAATTGCCAACAGAGGCCCACCAACGATGCCCTTGCCGAGTTGACTGTCAAACAGGCCGAACAACGGAGCGCTGGCGGCCTCATGCAGTCGGGCGATGACCCGATCCTCTTCGTAAGGTATCCCTGCTGCATCGACGACCATCAGGCCCGACAAGACAGCCGTGCTGGGAGGCAACGCCGCAACGCGGGAAACGATCTGGTCGAACGACATCGAGCTGGAAAATTCGAAGGCAACCCGATCCTGAAAGGGCTTGAAAGCGGCCTCGGCTTCCTGTGCCCAGAACCGTTCAAGCGGAGAGCTGCCGATCACGACAAAGATCTTTTTCGTCTCGGGTCGCACCTGCAGTATGTTTTCGACCATTGCCGGCAGGTCGAGACTGACCGTGACCGCGGCGTCATTGGCGGTCAGAGAGCTGGCCTTCAACACGCGCTCGTCCAGAGCCGTGAAAAGCATAGGCGTCGAGGGAAACAATTCGCTGCGGTGAGCCTGGGCAAATCGCGTGGCAGCGCCCCCGATAGCGACAACAAGCTTTGGCGGCCGCGCCCTGACCAGAGCGGTGAGGTAGTCCACGAACGGGTCGTTCTGCTGGTCGACAGAAAACCGCGCGGTTTCAAGCGATGCCTCGTAGATATCGATCGGCTTTGGAGAACGACTAATGAGATCAACGCGAAAGGCGCTCGAGAAGGCGTTGAACGGGGAAAAACGCGCGCCGAACGAATGCAGCAACAGCACCCGTTGCGGCTCTTCAGCTCCCCCAACACCTTTGGTGAGGCACAACAGCAGCACCAACCAGAAAAGGCGGCGAGACGTCCTCCAGATCTTCCCTTTATCTATTGTGATCCTTGCGCCGACACGATGTGTGCCCCCCTCACGGCGAAAAAGGCCTCCGACAGATCGCCAGTCCATCGGCACCCACTTATAAACTAACATTAGCGCGTGCGAGCGCAACCGGCTAAATGCACGTCAAAATGGAGACTAAGATCGCAAGCCGCACTATCGTTGCGCCATGGTCCTTCACCTTGATCGTAGTAATTGTCTGATGCGCGTGGTGACCGATCGCTTGGCGTCGGACCAATGGATCGCGGGGTCAACCACCACACCGTTGTGCCCCGCCCCCGTCGAGCGCAATTCGCCCTCATCGCTCAACTAGCCGAGGAAAAATTAGCATCCCATGCCAGTGCGAGCCCGTAGTATTCCGTAACATCTCCAGTACGAGGATCACACCGAAGTGCGTCCCTCCACTCATTTCCGGCACGAGGGAATCAGTTGGAAAGCACCAGCCTCCCGGAGGTGGTAGCAGTGATATGCTCAGCAATTGCACGCCTGATGTCTGTCACCGTATCGAACACACGATTATCGAGGTCTATAACGTGGAACCGGACAGCGATGAACCGCAGACGGTTATCGACCGGAACAGCGATCCCGACTTCCTGACCATTAAAGATGACAGCTTGCTTGCGCATGCCAAACCTCCGCCCCCGCACAACCGTGCGCACTATTAGCAACAATGAATGAAAGATTTGCGACGCCCTCAGGGGCTCGCAAGCCGGTATCGCATCCGTCCGGCGCAACACATCCGCTCCGCCACCATGGAGGCGGGCAGTCGAAAAGATTGGCTCATCGTCCCTCCTCCAGGCATCACCAACCAGATGCAATCCGAACATATATGCAGGGTGAAGTACACCACCGCCTTGGGCAAAAACCTAGCCCAGATGAACGCCTCAAGCAACTGATTTTCCGATGATTTTAGAACATCTAATTATATGACAATTACCGCAATTGCGAACAGGATTTGATGTACGTTCATCCGAAGCCTCCGCGGAACGAAACTTGCAAGGTTAGCAATCTGTGAACCGATCGAGGTGCAGTTGTAGTGAATTGGGACAGAAATGAAGACTTCCTGCCATTGTTGTTGGTGATGGGTGGACGAGATAAATACAGGCATATCGGATCACTGCGTGATGTCGCAGAAGCGCTAATCATCGCGTGGCCCTCGGATGACGGTGAGGAATACATGGGAGCCATCAAGGCTTGCCTGGAAGCGATTCACGGCAGGGTCCCGGCGAAGGAAGCGCGCATCGCCCTCATTCGAGCCGCCGAGGAAGCTGGCATCCCGGTGATCACCGTCGTCCACTAAAGGCGAAAGGCACCAACCGGGCGGTTCACCTGTGTTAGTGCGGCGCTATGCCGGCATGATGGATCGCGGAGGTGAGCGCTGGCTCACCGCGTCAGAGTGGTGTTTCGGCCCGTGAACAGCGGCAATGTCGTGCCATTTATCCCGTCGCGCCGATGCAGGAAATCGATACTGAGACACTGAAGCGCCTGGCGAAGGCGACTACGGCCGCACCGTCTTCGTCATGACAAGACATATTCAGTGCCCCAACGCATCCTTTGGAAAACCTGCGGCGATGCTGTCGATGAATTTGCGGACGCCGGGCGGCAGGCCGTGGCGGGTGGTGAACACGAGATGCACCAGCCCCTGCATGCCGCTCCACCCCGGAAGAACCCGTACGAGCCTGCCTTCATCAAGCGCCTCGCGACACGTGTGGTCTGGAAGCAATGCGATGCCGAGGCCCGCCACGGCGGCGGCGCGAAGAGCCGCAAAGTCGGCGCAACCCATCCGTGGCGTATGGCTCAGAATATGTTGTCGGCCATCATTCGTTTCGAGATACCAGTCCACGTCACCCTGATCGTCGCTCGTCGAAAGAGTCGGATGGTTGCCAAGATCCTCAATGCCGGTGACCCGGCTGGCAATCTGCGGGCTGGCGACGAGGATCCGCACCGAATTTCCCAGGGAGCGCATAGTCAGAGAAGCGTCGCCATCAAGAGAGGTTCGAACCCGGAGTGCGACGTCGATCCGCTCCTCGATCAGATCGACGGGGCGATCGATCGCGACGAGTTGCAGGCGCACTTTCGGATAGCGCTCGAGAAACTGCGTCACCAGTCTGGAGACCAACTCGACCAGGCCCGTCGGGCAGCTCATCCGGATCAACCCATGTGGCTCCGAGCGCGCTTCTGCCACCAGCGCTTCGGCCTGCTCCGCCTCCGCGACCATCGCCTTGCAACGTTCGTAGAAGGTCTGCCCGACATCGGTCACTCGAAAGCGTCTGCTCGAACGTTCGATCAGTCGGACGCCAAGCCGAGCCTCGAGACCGGCGATACGACGGCTGAGCTTCGACTTCGGTTCGCGTAGCGCCCGCCCCGCGGCCGCGAACCCGCCATGTGACACCACCTCCGCAAAGTACACCAGGTCGTTCAGGTCAGATCGCATCATCGTTCTCCATATAGAACGCTAAGTAACATTATTGCCGACTATTTGCATCAGCGTTCTGCTGGCATGTTCCTTCTCAACGGCAAGGGGCCGCAACACAAGGAGCTAAGCAATGACCAAGAAGTTCGAAAACAAGGTAGTGGTTGTCACCGGAGGCACGAGCGGCATCGGGCTTGCCACGGCAAAGGCCTTCTCCGAGGAAGGCGCTTCGGTATTCATCACCGGTCGCCGCAAGGAAGCGCTTGATGCTGCAGTGAGGGAAATCGGCGGTCGCGTCACGGGCGTCCAGGGCGACATGAGCAACCTCGTCGACATCGACCGTCTCTACGACGCCGTCCAGCAGAAGCACTCCCATATCGACACGGTTTTCGCCAATGCCGGTGGGGGTGAGTTCGCACCGCTTGGGGCAATCACGGAAGAGCACTACCAGAAGACCTTTGATACCAACGTCAAGGGCGTACTGTTCACCGTCCAGAAGGCGCTTCCGCTGCTTCGCGATGGCGGCTCCGTCGTCCTGACCTCGTCGACCACCAGCGTCTCTGGCACGCCGGCATTCAGCGTCTACTCCGCGACCAAGGCGGCCGTCCGCAACTTCGCCCGCAACTGGATCCTGGATCTCAAGGATCGCCATATCCGCGTCAATGTTGTCAGCCCCGGCGTGACCGATACGGCTGGCCTCAACGAACTCTTTGGTGATGGCGACAGCGCCGAGAACACCAAGAACTACCTCGCCGGCCTTATCCCGGCCGGCCGCATCGGCAAGCCGGAAGAGATCGCCAAGGCGGTGCTGTTCCTTGCCTCCGACGAGGCCTCGTTCGTCAACGGCGTCGAGCTGTTTGTCGACGGCGGTCAGGTTCAGATCTGATCAACTGGACGTCGAGGAGAACGACGATGACAGATATCGCGCGCTTCTCGATCGACACCTGGAAAAATCTTCGGGAGGGCGACAGCGCCCCCCCGACACGAGGAAGCGCTCATGCGGCCGTACGCTTGAGGCAGGAATGAGCGCCAGTCAGACCCAATCCCTCGGCATCAAGCAAAGGGTAGGCTTCGGCGGCAACGCATGTGACGATCCGGTGACGCAATTGGAAGAACGGTGGAAACGGTTGTTACCGGCCTGACATTCGGAGGCACTAAAGAGGCGGCAGCTTAGAGCCCGACGCCGGTTTTCCGGCGCGGGCGCATCGAACTGGAGAGCGCCGCCGTGAAGATTGTTCAGATCACCGATACCCATTTCAGCCCGTCAAAGCCGCATTTCAACGGCAACTGGCAGCCTCTGAAGGAATGGCTCGAGAAGAGCGGTGCGGACCTGATCGTTCATACCGGCGATCTCTCCGTCGATGGAGCCGACAAGGAAGAAGATCTGCGCTTCTGCATGGATCTGATGCGCCAGGTTTCCATTCCCATGCTGCTCGTGCCGGGCAATCATGACGTCGGTCATCTTCCGGGCTCCCTGCAGCCGGTCGACCAAGTCCGGCTCGGACGCTGGCGCAGCGTAGTCGGCGCGGACTATTGGGCCGAGGATGTCGCCGACTGGCGGTTGATCGGCATCGACAGCCTGCTCCTCGGCTTCGAGGACGCCGAAGAAGAAGCGCAGTTCGAATGGCTGGAAAAGACGCTCGCCGAGCGCTCCGGCCGGCGCGTCGCGATGTTCGCCCACAAGCCGCTTTTCGTCGACGCGCCCGATGAGGGCGACACGGGCTACTGGAGCGTTCGTCCCGCACAACGTCGCAGGCTCTTCGATCTGATCGCCGCCAACGATGTCGCGCTGTTCGCCAGTGGCCACCTGCACTGGGCATGGGCCGGGCGCCATCTCGACACCTCCCTCATATGGGGCCCCTCCGCCGCCTTCATTCTCGGCGGCATGGAACGCGACATGCCGGGCGAAAAGCTCATCGGTGCTGTAGTTCACGATCTCGATCAGAGCGTAACCAGCCAGATCGTCGCCGTTCCCGGCATGGTGGCGCATGTGCTCGACGACATCGTTGCCGAGGTCTACCCGCACGAGGCTCACAAGGTCCAGACGGAGCCGGCGCAATGAGCGCTCTCTCCCTCAAGGGTATTGCGAAATCCTACGGCGACAACGCCATCCTCAAGGGCGTCAGCCTGGATGTGCAGCCGGGCGAATTCATCGCGCTCGTCGGCCCCTCGGGCTGCGGAAAGAGCACACTCCTTCGCATTCTCGCCGGCCTCGACCATGCTGATAGCGGCGAGATCAGCATCGACGGCCGCGAAATGTCGGGCGTCGCCGCGGCAGACCGCAACATCGCCATGGTCTTCCAGTCCTACGCGCTCTACCCCCACCTGACGGCGGGTCAGAACATCGCCGTGCCGCTCGCGATGCGCCGGCTTAGCCGGACACAGCGGTTTCCGTTTGTCGGACCGCTCATGCCCGGCCACCGCGCGATCCGTTCCGGCATCGCCCGCGATGTCAAGGAAACGGCAAAGGCGCTGAAGATCGATCATCTGCTCGATCGCAAACCGGCGCAGATGTCAGGCGGCCAGCGCCAGCGTGTCGCATTGGCCCGCGCAATGGTACGCCATCCGAGTGTCTTTCTGATGGACGAACCGCTCTCCAACCTCGATGCCAATCTGCGTGTCCACGCCCGCGGCGAGATCGTGGAGCTTCACCGCCGCGCCGGCGTGCCGACCGTTTATGTCACGCACGACCAAGCCGAGGCGCTTTCGATGGCCGACCGCGTCGCGGTTATGATCGGCGGAGAATTGCTGCAACTTGCAGCACCGCAGACGATCTACGACGATCCGGCCCATGTCGAGGTGGCCCGCTTCGTCGGCCAGCCGCGCATCAACCTGCTTCCGGCTCGCATCGAGAACGGCACGGTCGCTTTCGGCGATATCAGGCTGGCGCTAGATGACGGAGGCTTCCCCGGCTCCGAGGTGACGCTCGGCATTCGTCCGGAATTCGTGCACCTAGCGGGTGATCGGCAGGGAGCGCTGTCATCGCGGATCGAGCGCATGGAGTTTCTCGGTTCCGAAGTCCTCCTCTTTTGCCGCCTGGATGCAATCGGGGAAGCAATCGTCGCCAAGCTCGCACCGGCCGAAGCCGCAGGCCTTTCCACCGGCATGCAGATCGGCCTTTCGCTCGCCTCGGACAAGGCACTGGTCTTCGCCGAAGATGGCCGCCGGCTACGCACACTGCCGTTGACGGTCGATGCCTCCAGGGAGAAAGCCCATGGCTAGCATCGCCATCAGTCACGCGGGTTCGGTTTCGACCGCTGTCCAGCACGAGCGCAGCGAGGCGCGCACCGCCTGGTTGCTGGCGGCGCCCGCAATCGTGCTCCTTGTCCTTTTCGTGCTGCTTCCCGTTGTTGCCGTGCTGATCCTCGGCTTTACGGATTTCGAACTCGGCGTCGGCAACATCCGCTTCGTCGGCTTCGAGAACTATGCCCATCTCTTCAGCGACCGCATCTTCCGCAAGGCGCTCTGGAACACGACGCTCTACACTGGAATCGTCGCACCCGTTTCGATCCTGCTCGGCCTTGGCGTCGCGATGCTGATTGAAAGCGAAGGCTGGGGGAAGAGCTTCTTCCGTACGGCCTATTTCCTGCCGGTCGTTTCCCTGATCGTCGCGATGGCAACCGTGTGGCAGTATCTGTTTCATCCGACCATCGGTCCAATCAACGCGTTGGCCGGCCTCGTCGGCCTCCCCAAGCTTAACTGGCTCGGCAGTTCATCCACCGCGCTCTACAGCCTTGCCATCATCGGCATCTGGCAGTCGGTCGGCTTCAACATGGTGCTGTTTCTTGCCGGATTGACGGCGATCCCGCGCGAGCTCTATGCCGCGGCCGAGATCGACGGCGCGAAATCGTCGCTCGATCGCTTCCGGCTCGTGACTTGGCCGATGCTCGGGCCGACGACGCTCTTCGTCGTCATCATCAGCATCACTAATGCCGTGAAGACTTTCGAGACCGTGAAGACATTGACGGATGGCGGTCCGAACCATGCCTCGGAGGTGCTGCTCTTCACTATCTACCAGGAAGGCTTCGTGTACATGAAGGTCGGCTATGCCTCCGCCATGACCATGGTCTTCCTCGCCATTCTCGTCGTGCTGATGTTCCTTCAGTACCGTATCCTCGACCGGCGGGTGCACTACACATGAGAACACAGTCTCGTCTGACGCCCGGTCGCGTGTTGCGCCTGGCGCTCCTGATCCTCGGCGCTGTCATCTTCCTCGCGCCCTACATCTTCATGATCTCCACGGCCGGAAAGGCGCAGGATGATATCTTCACTGCGGCCCTGTCGCTTATCCCGCAGCAGTTCCGTTACCTGGAGAATTTCAGCAAGGCGCTCGAGAAGGTCGATATGGGCCGGCTCTTGTGGAACGGTGTTCTCGTCTGTGCGCTGATCTTCTTCTTCCAGGTGGTCGTCGCCATTCCGTGTGCCTACGCCATGGCCAAGCTACGCTTCCGCGCCGCGCGCACCATGATGGCGCTCGTCATGCTGGGGCTGCTTGTGCCGATCCACGCCACGGCGCTACCGCTCTATGTCGGCTTCGACAAGCTCTCGCTGCTCAACAGCTATACCGCGTTGGTCGCGCCGTTCACCATTTCGGTTTTCGCGATCTTCCTGTTCCTGCAGTTCTTCCGCGCCATGCCTGACGATCTCATCAATGCCGCGCGGCTCGATGGCATGTCGGAACTCGGCATCATCTCCCGCGTGATCGTGCCTAACGCATGGCCGGCGGTCACCGCATTCGCGATCTTCTCGGTCGTCGCGCACTGGAACGATCTCTATTGGCCGCTGATCGTGATCAGCAAGCCGCAATTCGCCACGCCGCCGCTTGGTCTCATGAACTTCCGCGCCGCGGAAGCCGGTGACGACTACGGGGCGCTGATGGCGGCCACCATCATCATCACCATCCCTCTCGTCGCAGCCTACCTGTTCGCCCAGAAGCGCTTCGTCGAAGGCATAACCATGACCGGTCTCAAAGGCTGACCGGTCGAACCCAGGAGAACCAGCGATGAAGCATTTCACCAAGTTCCTCGCAGCGGCGACGCTGTCGATGGCTGCGGCCCTGCCGGCCTATGCCGAAACAACGCTGACCGTGCACTATCCCATGCCAGGTTTCTTCAAGGACGTGATGGACACGGTCTCGAAGAAGTTCATGGAAGAAAACCCGGACATCAAGATCCAGTTCGCCGCCCCGTCCGCGACCTATGAGGATGGCATCCAGCTCATCCTGCGCCAGGCCGGCACCTCGGAAATGCCCGACCTCACCTTCATCGGCCTGAACCGCCTTCGCATGCTCGACGCGCGCAATGTCGCTGTCGACCTGACGCCAATTGTCCAGAAAGAGGGCAACATGGCCGAGCAGGGCTTCTCCGACACCATTCTCAAGCTCGCTCAGGTCAACGGCAAGCAAGTTGGCCTCGCCTTCGCGACTTCGAACCCGATCATGTATTACAACGCCGATCTGGTGAAGGCTGCCGGTGGCGACCCTGACAACCCGCCCAAGACCTGGGACGAAGTCATCGCGCTCGGTGGCAAGATCAAGGCACTCGGCAATGGCGTCGACGGCATCGACTTCCGTTGGCAGGGTGACGACTGGATGTTCTCGGCACTGCTCTTCGGCGCCGGCGGATCGATGCTGAGCCCGGACGAACAGAACGTCGCCTTCAACGGTCCCGAAGGCCAGAAGGCCGTCGACCTGATCGCCCGCATGGTCAAGGAAGGCGGAATGCCGGTGTTCACGAAGCCAGCTGGCGAGCAGGCTTTTGCCGCCGGTAAGGTCGGTTTCGAGTTCCAGACAACTGGCGCGCTCGTCAACACGATCAAGAATGTCGGCAAGAAGTTCGATCTGCGCACGGCGAAGATCCCGCTGATCGATCCTGAGAAGGGCCACCTGCCGACGGGCGGCAACGCCGTCGTCATCCTGACCCATGACACCGCAAAGCAGGAAGCCGCCTGGAAGTTCGCGAAGTTCGCCGCCGGTCCTTACGGCGCTTCGGTTGTGGTACCCGGCACCGGCTACGTCCCGAACAACGAACTCGCCGCCAAGTCGGCTGAGTATCTCGGTGACTTCTACAAGAAGAACCCGCTCTTCCAGGCCGGCCTCAGCCAGATGCCCCTGATGGTTCCGTGGTATGCTTTCCCGGGATCGAACGGCGTCAAGGTTACCCAGACCATCGTCGACAATCTGTCGCGTATCGTCGACGGCTCCGCCGAACCGAAGGAAGCGCTTGACGACGCAGCTGCCGATGTCGAAGGCATGCTGCCGCGCAGCTAAGACCCATCACGCATGATACTGGAACCGCCGCGCCTGAGGGTTGCGGCGGTTTCGCTTTGTTCAAGGGTTCGCACGGTGCCTCCTTCACGCAAAGCATAGGAGAGCTCGAGATGCCGGCGCGGCGCATTGTTCTCGGCGATATCGAGCAGCAGCGAGGCGGCCGTCGTCCCCATGATGGCATCCGGCATCTCGATGGTCGTCAGGGGCGGGTCGATGAGCTTGCCGATCGCGATACCGTCGAAGCCAGCGACAGACACATCACCGGGAACGGAAAGCCCTTCGCGCCGTACCGCGCCGATGACGCTAAGCGCGATCAGATCGTTCGAGCCGATGATCGCCGTGGGGCGATGAGCCTGCAGGGCACGACCGAGATCCAGTTGGTCGTAGCCGCTGACGAAGGACGTCTCGATCGCATCGAGCGGCGCTACTGCCGCCTCCTCCATCGCCTTCCGATATCCGTGATAGCGCAATAGCGCCCGGTCCGAGGCGGCGAAATTGCCGGAGACGAAGAGAATCCTGCTGTGCCCCTTCGACAGCAGGAATTCGGTCAGCCGGTGCCCTGCCCTGTAGTTGTTGACGGTCACCGCTGCGGGAAAGCGCTCGCTTGGCGAACTGCCGAGAAGCACGGTCGGCGGCAAGTCGCGTTCGGCCGCAAGACTGGTGCCACCGTCGCAGACCGTGAGGATGAGACCGGTCGGACGCTCGCCCAGCAAACTGGCGACAGCATGCGCTTCCTGGTCCGGATCATAGTTCGACTGGGCAATCAAAACGCTATGGCCGGCGGCCAGCATGCGATTCTGTATGCCTGAGAGCGAGGAGGCGAAGACCGGATTGGTAACGCTCGGCACCAGGACACCGATAACGGGGCGTCGGGTATTGCGCGTGAAGGGAGCGCCGAACCCATAACCGATCTCCGCTGCCGCCCGCCGCACCCGGAGCGCGGTCGCCTGGCTGACGGGTCCGCTCAAGTTCAGGACCCGGCTCGCGGTCGCTGACGAGCATCCCGCCCGCAATGCAACCTGTTTCAGAGTCGCCATCGATCGTCGCCCTCTTCTCGGAAGATCAGTTGGGGCGGATCAATACACACGGCTTGTCATGGAACGATGACGGAAACGCAGTCGATACAAAGCTGTCGCACTAGACTGCCCGCGAGCGCATTGTGGCCACCAGAGCGCGATCAAGATGAGTGGATGCGTCGCTCGCCCATCATTACAAATCCTTTCAGCTCAGCAATCATTTGAAACACTGCGGCCACACCGAGGTCACGCTTCGTGGTCAAATGCTTGCACATCGCAACGCAACAGGTGGGCACGAGAGATGCCAGTCTGACAGTTGCGTAAGGCAGGTTTTGCCGGACTTATGTTGATGATTTTTAATTGACCCGTCCAAGAGCCGGGTCATGAGTATCGCCCTTCCAACCCCTCAAGGAAAACGGCGATGGGCCCGGATAGGCCCTCGATCGCTCGGCCAAAAACGTCGAGCGATCGATCTCTTTGCTACGAGCGATATTGGAACGGAAAGACAGATGTCAGAGACAATCCAGAAGCTGTGCGAGCTTCGCACACAGATCAGTTGCTGCGACGCAACCACCGCGACGCAGCTCCCAAAAGCAACACACAGCCTGATCGTGGAAGTCCTCGATGCAGCACCGACATGTGCTTATGTTGTCGATTGCCTTCCTGCTATCAGCGTCTCGATGAACACGCTTTTGCGGGCGTTGGGTACTTTCGGACGTCAGCCCCGATCTCAAGGCGCGATCGCGGACGCGCGCAGCGACTTCCTACGAATGATTGACATCTTCTTTGATGAGGTCAGTCTCCAGCTTGCGCCCCAGAGCAACGTCGTCTTTTTTCGCGCGTAGGCTCGTAGAGCAAACGCCCGCCAGCCAAAACCAATTGTGTTGTCAGTCGCTCCAGGGCTGCCCGACGAGAAACCAGCCATCCAAAACGAGGCTTTCAGGTTCACGACGAGGACCTCCGCGAACTCCCCTGATCCGGCAACAAGTTCATCGGCATCTCGCGACCGCTCAACCGCTTACGCCTAAATAAGCGACGCGCGGACACACCGTGCTCGGCTGCCAGATGTCTTTTGATGGCCGCCTCTAATCCCCCTCAAGACAAAAAATCGCAGGTCATTTATCGGGTTGCGGAAGTCAGCTTTATATTTACGGTACTACAAAGTACTTTAATGATTCACCGCTGACCGGCCTGAGCAAGCGTCAGCGGGCGTGTGGGGATGATCCGCACGACTGAAGCCAATCCCAACTTCCCGCCAGACAACACGGTCGACACACGTCTTCCGTGCGGTCGTTGCTGTGGCTCGAGTTGGCGGCGGCATGTCTCCAAAATCAAGACAAGGGAAGCGCTATGAGCATCTTCGGCAGTATGAAAACAGCGGTATCTGGAATGGCGGCGCAGGCAAATCGCTTGAGCACGGTCGCCGATAACATCGCCAACTCCAATACGACGGGTTACAAGTCGGTTTCCACTGCGTTTTCCTCCCTCGTATTGCCGTCCACGACTGGCAACTACAGCTCAGGCGGCGTGCAAACAACGGTGCGCCAGGCCGTCGCCGAACAGGGTGATATCTCTTATACGACGTCGGCCTATAATCTCGCGATCTCAGGGGACGGCTTCTTCATCGTCACTGGCGCAGACGGTACGCCGGTCTTGACGCGCGCAGGCGATTTCTCCGTCGATTCCAGCGGCAATCTCGTCAACAGTGCCGGCTACACGTTGATGGGCTACTCCTATGATTCCGGCGCTCCCGCCGTCGTCGTGAACGGCTTTGATGGCCTTGTTCCGATCAATGTCAGCCAGTCGGGCCTTAGCGCCGTGGCTTCCACGTCAGCCTATTTCAGCGGCAATCTGGATGCGAGCGCGGAAGTTGTTTCAGACACCAGCACATTGCCGAGCGCCAACGACGCAACGACAATCACCGACGACACCAAGAAGATGTCGCTGGTGGCCTATGACACCCTCGGCAACACGGTGCAGTACGACTACTACTTCACCAAGACCGGCGAAATTACCGATGCGAACGGCGCCGTAACGGGCTCGACCTGGGAGGTGGCGGTCTATCGCAATGCCGACGCCACGACAGGCGGTACCACCTCTTTCCCCTATTCGTCCAGCGCCGTCAGCGTTGCCACGCTGAACTTCGATGCGAATGGGCAACTCGCATCGGCCACCGATACGGACATCGTCGACCCGGTAACGGCCGGGACGATCACGATGGACTACTCGGACTTTACGCAGCTCGCATCTGATTTCGCGGCCACCGGATCCGCCGACGGTCAGGCCGCAAGCACGGTCAGTTCCGTCAGCATCGGGACCGACGGCGTCGTGTCGGTTTCCTATTCGAACGGAACGACAAAATCGCTCTATCAGATCCCGCTCGCGACCGTTGCAAGTCCTGACAATCTCACCTTGCTCAGCGGAAACGTCTACAGCGCAAACGGCGCGTCGGGCGTCACGGTCACGGGCTTTCCGCAATCGAACGGGCTTGGTTCCATCCAGTCGGGCGCATTGGAAAGCTCCAACGTCGATCTGGCCGGCGAACTGACTGAGATGATCGAGGCTCAGCGTTCGTACACCGCCAACTCCAAGGTCTTCCAAACCGGCTCGGACATCATGGACGTTCTCGTCAACCTGAAGCGATAAGGACAGCCGACGATGTCATTGTCCGCCGCGCTCAATACGACCAAAAGCATATTCAGCACGACGACCTACCAAAGCAGTGTTGTCGCCAACAATATCGCCAACTCAAGCAACACCGACTATGTCCGCAGGGAAGCATCGGTCACGACCTCACTTGATGGAGCACAGGTCGTTGCCGTCTCCCGCGCGCAGGAAGATGCACTGCTGACGCAATATTTGCAGGCGAATGCGAGCGATAGCGGACAGCAGACCTTGCTCGACGGATTGGAGCAACTGAAATCGATCCTTGGGGGCAACGATTACGAAACGTCCCCAAGCACATATCTCGCCGCTTTTCAGGAGGCACTACAGACCTTTGCAACATCACCGAGCAGCTCTGTCGCCGGTCAGGCGGCAGTAACCGCGGCGCAGGATCTGGCGAACTCGCTCAACGATGCTAGCGACAGCGTTCAATCTCTTCGAGAGGACGCCGATGCGGAAATTGCGACCCAGGTCGACACGCTGAACAGCCTTCTGGCGCAGTTCCAAACGGCAAATGATGCGGTCAAGGTCGCAACCGCAACCGGCGCGGATACGTCGAGCGCGCTTGACCAGCGGGATGCGCTGCTCAAGCAGATATCGTCGATCATCGGGGTTACCACGGTGACCCGCGATAACAACGACATGGCGCTGTACACGAGTGACGGGACCACGCTGTTTGAGACGACCGCCCGCAGCGTCACTTTCGAGGCGACCTCCACCTTTGTGGCCGGAACTGAAGGCAACGCCGTCTATGTCGACGGCGTGGCCTTGAATGCTGGGGAAGGCTCGACGACTTCAGCAGACGGCAGCCTGCAGGCTCTGCTCCAGATCCGCGACGAGGTTGCGCCCGCATTTCAGACCCAACTTGACGAAATCGCAAAAGCTTTGGTTTCCGCCTTTTCGGAAACGGACGGCACGACGACCGTGCCGGGCCTATTCGTGTGGACAACCTCAACCGGTGCCGACGGAGAGACGCCGACAACGGACGATGTGATCAACGGCATTGCAGCGACGATCACGGTAAACTCCAGCGTCATCACCACTGAGGGCGGCGACCCGATGAACCTCCGCGACGGATCCGTCAGCGGCATCACGGATCTGAACAGTGACGACAATAGCGGTTTTTCCGACAATCTGAACGCGCTTTACTCCGTTCTGGATGCTACCCGCAGCTTCTCTTCGGATGCCGGGCTTTCGTCGAACGCCAGCATTATGTCCTATGCATCGGCATCGATTGGTTGGCTCGAAGAGTATCGGAGCGGCGCAACATCCGCTGCCGAGAACACTTCCGCCGCCTTATCTCGCACCAGTGAAGCGTACTCCAACGAGACGGGGGTCAACTTGGACGAAGAGCTCACCCTGCTTCTCGACATTGAGCAATCCTACAAGGCAGCGACCAAGCTGCTCAACACAATCAACGAGATGCTGCAATCGCTGCTCGATCTGGGGACCTGAATCATGAAATTGTCTTTCGTTTCCAGCACGGCTCTCGCTACAAGCCTTCGCCAAACCATCAGCCAAACCCAAACGCGCCTGATCACCGCGTCAACGGAAGCGACCACCGGAACCTATGCCGACCTCGGAGAATCGCTGGGATCGGGCACGGCAACGAGCATCGATCTGCGCACCGCGATAGATCAGGCCGCGTCGCTGAAGGCAAACAACTCCGTCACGAGTGTTCGTCTCGACGCCTCCCAGACCACACTTTCCAGCCTCCAGGATGTTGCGGACTCACTCGTATCGAATTTGACAGCCCTTCAAGGCAGCCAGGATCCGACAAGCCTGACGATCGCACAGCAATCGGCAAGTGACACAATCTCCCAGCTGATATCCAGCGCCAATACGATGGTGAACGGCGAGTACATTTTTGCCGGGATCAATGTCGACGTGGCCCCGCTTTCGGACCAGAGCGCGGCTATGACATCCGCCATCTCGAGTGCGCTTGCAGACTATGCGAGTGGCCTTGGCAAATCGGTGAACGAACTGACGGGAGATGAAATGACGACATTCATCTCCGACACCGTCGAGCCGATGTTCTCCGAAGCCGCCTGGACAGATTCCACCAGTGGGTGGTCGAGTGCCTCCAGCACGAACATGACCAGCCGGATCAGTACGTCCGAGACCGTCACATCCTCAACCAATGCCAACTCGGAAGGAATGCGTTATCTCGCCCTAGCGGCGACCGTTATCTCGGCGATCGGATCGCAGGACATCAGTGCCGATGCTCTAAGCGCGGTGACATCATCGGCAATAAGCTATGCATCGCAGGCCAGCTCGGCGTTGGTTACCCAACAGAGCGTCCTCGGGCTTTCGCAGGAGCGCATCGAAAAGGCCAACGACGCTCTGGACGCACAATCGTCTCTCCTGACGACACGCCTTACCGAACTGCAGGGTGTTGATACCTACGAAGCATCGACATTGATCAACACGCTTCAGACGCAGCTCGAAACCGCTTACACGCTTGTCTCGAAGCTGCAAAGTTTGAGTTTGGTGGACTATCTGTGACGGGAGAAAATCGTTGCTGGTCGTTCCGGGCCTGCGGCCAACGGTCGTCTATCAACCAGAGGCAGCTAAGCTGTCCAGTCCTCTACACGCAAACCGGGAACGCGATCAAACTCACGCCGATTGTTCGTGACCAGTATCAGGCCCCGTGAGCGAGCATGACCGGCAATTAGCTGATCATAAGGTCCAATCGGTGTTCCGCTCCGTGCGAGTTCGGCCCGCAATTGGCCTGTGTGGCTTGCTGCCATTTGGTCGTAGGCAAGCACCTCGAGCCGCGCCGCAAAGCCTTCGACGACAGATAAGTTTCTTTCTGGAATTGCTGATTTTTCGGCGCCGTAGACTAACTCCATCAAGGTGACCGAGCTAATGCACAGCTGGCCATGGTGACGGTTGAAAGCCTCTCGTACTTGCTGTGGCCTGTTCTTCACCGTGAAAATGCAGATGTTGGTATCCAGCATGTACTTCAGCATTAGAATGCCTCGCGCTCCTGCAAGGCTGGCTGGTCGCGCTCGTTCATGAAATCGGATGTTACTGCTTCACCTTCGAACCAACTGTCCCAAACTTCTCCGGCAGGGGCAATAATCCTCGTGCGCCCGACAGCAACGATGTCAACGCGCTTCACGTCATCAGGCAGGGCAACAGCCTTCGGCAACCGAACGGCCTGGCTACGATTGCTTTGAAACACGGCTCCCTGCTCCATCTTCAGCTCCATGGATATACAAATAGCATATCCCATTTAGTTTCGCACGCGGGATATGTCAATGGGATATACCACGGTTCCAGGTTGCTGAGTTGGTGAGCGATGCCCACCAATCCTGCAGCTGATCCACCACGCCGATACAAGCCGCCTAGGTGCCACGCGCGAGCACGAAGTTATGCTCCACCTCCCAAAACCTTTCCGAGAAGCCGAGCTCCTTGGCGCGTTGGGCGTCATTCGTCAGGCGAAACTTGGCGAGCAGGCTTTCCTTGACTCCGAACACCGCGTCGGAACGAATGTAGGGATCGTCGGGATCGAAAATATGCGTCGTCAGCGTCTCGAACCCATTCGCCTTGATGATGTAGTGAAGGTGAGCTGGGCGATAGGGATGTCGACCAAGCTGACCGAGCAATTGCCCGACGGGGCCGTCATCTGGTATCGGGTAGAACTTCGGCTTCACCGCGCGGAACCAATACTGTCCGTCAGCGCCTGTGCGGAAGATTCCACGCAAGTTGAAGTCCGGCTGAATGCCCTTTTGCTGGACGTCGTAGAAGCCTTCGTCGTTGGCCTGCCAGACATCGATGACAGCGTCCGCGATCGGGGCACCCTCCGTGTCGAGGATACGTCCGCTGATCACCATATCCTCGCCTTTCTGGTCGAGGCAGATATTGGCACCCATCGGCAGCTCCGGTGCGTCGGCGACGTGGAATGGCCCGAGTACGGTGCTCTCCGAAGCTCCTGAGGGCTTTCGATTATTGATTGCGTCCACAAGCATCGATACGCCCAACACGTCCGACAAGAGAATGAACTCCTGCCGCCAGTCGGTGCAGGTGTGCCCCGTACGCGTGAGAAACATGATCGCCTGCATCCACTCGTCCTGGGTCGGCTCCAGTTCCTTGACGGCTTCGTGCAGCTTTCGCGTCACGACCTCCATCACCTGCTTCAGCCGCTCGTCCTTTGCGTTGACGTTTCGGCTCGTGACGACTTCGACCGAGCTTGCCTCAGTGAAGTATCCTTTTTCTTCGCTACTCATCTTCATCTCACCGATCCAGGACAGCTTTCATGACGCGGCGCAATTCGCCTTCGGCGTTGGCCACCACCGCCTCGGCACGCCATGCGATGTGGTGATCGGGACGCACAAGCAATGCGCCGGAATCACGGATTTCATGGGCCCGCGCCCAATCGCCGCTCAAGTCCTGCCAGACCTGTCGCGGTCCGACCTTGTGTACGCTAATCTGGATTCCCAACTCCTTGGAAATAGCCTTCGCAGCGGCGACCCACGCATCGCCGCCGATACCCGTCAGGATCGTGAAGACCCCATGGCCAGTCAGATCAAGACTGGAGACCTTTTCGCCGTCCTGACCAAACAGCCAGACATGCGGCAAGCGTGCGCCCGGCCATGACGTCGGCTGGAAATGAAGCTCGGCATCCCTCTCAAATTTCGGTTCCGGCTGTCCGTCCTTGACCACTGCCTGCGAATTGTAGCGGTGGTTCATCTCGACACCGTGCGCGTCGAACTCGTAGACCTTGCTGGCAATCGCGTTGCGAATGGCCTCTCGCTGATGCTCGGCGTCAGCCGTGTCGTTGCATCGCGCGTCCATGTTCTGCTGCATTTTCACCGGATCGACCGAATCCAGCAGACCCAGCGACTTGAAGATCGGTCCGAATTCCTCGATCGATTTGTTGGCACGGGTTACGATTTGCTTGGCGATCGGTGCGCGCTCGGCCTGGTAGCTGTCGAGCAGACCCTCGCCTGCCTGTCCCTTGAGCACCATGGCCAGCTTCCAGGCGAGATTGAATGCGTCCTGAATGGAGGTGTTCGATCCGAGGCCGTTGGATGGCGGATGCCGATGAATGGCGTCACCCATGCAGAACACGCGGCCCTTTGAGAGTGTGGTCGCATACATGTTGTTGACGGTCCAGGTAGACACGGACTTGATCTTTGGTTTCAGATCCGGAACGCCGACGAGCTCCCTGACGACCTTGGTCGCGAATGCATCGTCAACCTGCGGGGCTGGTTGATTGATGTCATAGCCCCAGACGATCAACCATTCGTTCCATGGCCGCACCATGCGCACGAGACCCATGCCGATACCGCCGACATCGGCGCCCGGTTGTAGCACCCAGTAGAGAACCGACGGCCGGTGGGCCACATATCTCGACAGATCGGCTTCGAAAAGGATGTTCATCGATCCGGCAACGCCCATCTTGCCTTCGAAGGCCAACCCGGCGTGCTCGGCGACCTTGGAGTTTCCTCCGTCTGCTCCGATCAGAAACCTAGACCGTATCGTCAATTCCTTGCCCGTCAGACGATCAAGGCACGTGGTCGTCACCCCTTCACCGTCTTGAACATGGCTGACATACTCGGTCGACATGCGCGATTGAGCACCACGCGAACATGCGGTCTTGAAGAGCAGCGGCTCCATGAAGGTCTGCGGCAGGTCGTTCATCCGGCTGGGTGAAGACAGGAGGTGCTCGGCCCTCGACAGCGGGTGATTACCCCAGCTTTGCATCCGGCCGATCTCTTCGCCTGCGACAGCCGTACAGAACACGTTCTGCCCCATCAGATCCTGCTCGACGGCGAACATATAGGCCTCGTCCTCCACATCGCGGCCCAGATCGCGCAGAACCTCCATCGTTCTCTGGTTGGTGATGTGGGCACGTGGCGTATTCGCGAGCCAGCGGTAGCGGTTGATGACAAGCGGTTCAAGGCCGTAACTCGCAAGAAGCGCCGCCGTCGCAGACCCTGCGGGCCCCGTTCCGATAATCAATACGTCGGTGGTGATGTCAGCCATTCGGCCCTCCCTTTTCAGAATATGAAGCAGATCCGCCCCTCAGGCGTCGGCGGACCGGAAAGAGTTCCCATCCCGTGCGGTGGGAGATCAGACCCCAGAGCCCCTGGGGCGCGAAGAGCATCGTGACGATCGCCAGCGCCCCGAGCGCCAGCAGATACCAGGATCCGTAGCTCGAAAAGGCGTTCTGCAGCAGGAAGAAGACCAACACACCGAGGATAGGACCTTCGATCGTGCCAATGCCGCCGATCACCACGATGAAGACCACATAGGCCGTCCAATCCGTCAGCGAGAACGCCGCATCGGGGGAGATTCGCCCCTTCTGCAGGTAGATGAGCGCGCCGACCACGCCGGTCACGAAGGCAGTCAGCAAATAGATCGCTGTCTTCAACCGACGGGCATCGACGCCCAGGGCTCGGGCCGCCGTCTCGTTGTCGCGCACGGCCGCAAGCCCGAGGCCGTGCTTGCTGCGCAGGAGTTTATAGACAAGCGCGATCGTCGCCACTGCCACCGCCAGCGCTAGCCAGTAAGCCAACGCATCAGCAGCCGCCGACGGCCGCATGCCAAACCAATCTCCAAGGCCGGAAATTCCGACCATCTCGCGCGTCGCGTTACGCGGCAGCGAGGTGCCGGTACCGCCACCCAAGGCTTTCCATTGCGCAAGCACAAGCCGGCCGACCTCCGCGATGACCCAGGTGCCGATCGCAAAATATGGACCGTAGAGTCGAAAAACGAAGAAGGCCGTCGGGATGGCGATCAACGCGGAAAACAGACCGGCGACGGGGATGGCTAGCAGCGGATCCCAGCCTGCCAGGATCACGGCGGCAAACAGGGCATATGCACCGCAGCCTACGAAGAGCTGCTGTCCAACGGAGATCAGCCCGGCATAGCCGGCAAGAAGATTCCAGCTCTGCGCCAATGTCAGCATGGTGAGGATGAAGAACAGATCCTGCACGACCCCGCGAGAAACGGCAAACGGCGCTGCCGCCATCGCGACGACCGCCACAAGGGAGACGATCGAGAAGATGCCGGACAAGGTGGTCCGCGTCTCGATCTTCCACCCGCCTTGCATGTCAATGTCCTTGGTCATGGTCTCGAAACCGGTCGTCATGATGCACCTCAATCCACGGCCCTGGGGAAGAGACCTCGTGGCCGAAACAGAAGCACGAGGAGAAACGCGATATGGCCCGACAGAATCTGCCATTCCGGATTGATCGAGGCGCCGACTGTTTGCGCCACGCCCAGGATCACGCCGCCGGCAAGCGTTCCCCAGAGCGAGCCAAGCCCACCGATGATGACCGCCTCGAAGGCATAGATAAGCCGGGCGGGACCCGAGGTTGGATCGAAATTCGCCCGTGTTCCGAGGTATAGCGCCGCCACCGTGACGATCACCATCGCGATCCCCGTAGCGATCGCGAAGATCGAATCCGGGCGTATTCCCATAAGCCGCGCTGTGACGAGGTCATCCGATGTCGCTCTGAAGGCCCGCCCGAGCGCGGTCCGATAGATAAGCTGGTTGAGCGCCACGACGACGACGATAGCTGACGCGAAGGTGATCAGCGGCATCAGACCAGCCGTTACCCCTACCAACTGCACCGATGCCGTTTCCAGGGCGCCGGCGGAGACGCGCTTGCTGTCAGCGGTGAATGTTTCGAGCAGTCCGTTCTGGATCACGATCGACAGGCCGAAGGTGACCAGAAGTGGTGGCAGAATGTCCTTGCCCAGCGTTCTGTTGAGAAGATGATACTGTAGCAGCCAGCCTAGCGCGAACATGAGTGGCGCGGCGAGCATCGCCGCGAGAAACGGATTCAAGCCCAGCGTCGATACGATGAGAAGGATCAGGAAGGCCGCGAGGACGATGAGGTCGCCATGGGTGAGATTGACAAGACGCATGATACCGAAGACGAGGCTGAGGCCAGCCGCGAACAAGGCGTAAAGCCCGCCGAGCAGAACGCCTTGCAGAAGTGTATCAAGCCAGTTCATGAGTGCCTGCTCCGAAATAGGCCGCGTGAATATCGACGCGGTCGAGCTCTGACGGACGGCCGCTCAACGTGATCCTGCCCTCCATCATGCAATAGACACGATCCGCGACCTTCAGCGCCTGGCCGATGTCCTGTTCGACGATCACGATCGCAGCACCCGCCGCGCGGATCTTCGAGAAGGCGCTGTAAATGTCCTTGATCACGACAGGAGCCAGCCCTAGGCTCAACTCGTCACAAAGAAGCACTTCGGGATTGGACATCAGCGCCCGTCCGATCGCCACCATCTGCTGCTGCCCGCCCGAAAGCGCCGTCGCTGGGTTTCGCCGACGTTCCTTGAGTATGGGAAACAGGGCATAGACGGTATCGAGCGACCAGGGGCCTTGTGTCTTGCGTCCGTAGGCGCCGATCTGGAGGTTCTCTTCCACGCTCAGCGAAGGAAATAGCTTCCGTCCTTCGGGGACGAGCGCGATGCCTCGCCGCACCACGTCGGCGGCGTCTTCCGCCCCGATCGGCTCGCCACGATGGAGGATCATGTCTGGGCGGTTGGCAAGAATTCCGGCGATTGATCGCATGAGCGTCGACTTCCCGGCTCCATTGGCGCCGATGACGGCGATCGTCTCTCCGGCGTCAAGCGCCATGTCGACACCGAAGATAGCCTGAAAATCGCCGTAGAACGCGGTGAGCGCGCGTGTTTCAAGAAGGCTCGGCATCAGACCTCCATCCCCAGATAGATCTCGCGAACTTCTTGCGACGACATGATGGTCTGCGGTGTGCCGACTCCAATGACCCGTCCGAAATTCAAGACGAGTATCCGCTCGACCACCGCCGTCAGTGCATGAAGGACATGCTCGATCCAGATGATCGCCACGCCTCGGGCATGCACTCTCTTGATTGTGGCCACCAGTTGCTGACACTCTCCTTCGGTTAGGCCGCCGGCGATCTCGTCAAGCAGCAGAAGTTTTGGCTGGGTCGCGAGTGCGCGAGCGAGTTCGAGACGCTTGCGTTCGAGGAGTGTCAGCGACGATGCCTGCACATTGGCCTTGGCGATGAGGCCCGTTTCCACGAGGATATCGGCGCAAATGCCCGCCACGTCGTTTTCGCTCGCCTGCGAACCGAACGCACCGGCGACCAAAAGATTCTCATAGACGGTGAGCCGTTCGAACGGCTGCGGAATCTGGAAGGTTCGCCCCATGCCCGCCAGACAGCGTTGCATTGGGGAAATAGAGGTCACGTCCTTGCCATCGAAGCTGACGGAACCGCTCGCGACCGAAAGATTGCCGTTGATCAGGTTGAACAGCGTCGATTTTCCGGCGCCGTTCGGCCCGATCACGCCGAGCGCCTCGCCCGACTCCACCGAAAGGCTGATCGCATCGGCAACGACGAGCGCGCCGAACGACTTCGAGACATTGTTGAGCTGCAACATGGGCATGGATCGTCTCCGCACCGGAGCCGCCCGGCAATGTTGCCGGGCGGTTGCCGGTTCAAGCCAGCGCTTCGAGTTTTCCGCCGAGCGGCACGTTCGGTGCCAGCCCGTTTTCCACGACGACAAGATCGTAGCCACCGCCTGACTTGAGGCGCCATTGACCACCGACCAGTGGCGTCTTGGCCACGTTCTTCTGGGCGAAAGGCGGTAGCTTTTCGTTGCCCCAGGCAATTGGGCCGACAAGCGTGTCGAGCTTGGTCTCGCCAATCGCCTTGGCAACCGCATCGCCGTCACCCGCGTCGCCGGCGCGCTTCATGACGTCGACGGCAAGTTCGAACAGCGCATGGGCAAAGCCGATTGGCTGCGTCCAGGGACGACCGGTACTCTTCGTAAAGGCATCTGCAACGGCTGCGGTGGTCTCTCCGGTAAGGGAGGACTTGAAGGGATGGCTCGGGGTCCACCAGACTTCAGTGGAGAGGTTGTGCCCGGCGTCGCCAAGCGCCTCGACGGTCTGCGGAAATAGAAGTGCCTTGCCGATCGATGCGATCTTCGGCTTCAGGCCCTGCTGCTTTGCCTGGTTCCAGAAGGTCGTGAGGTCCGGGGGGATCATCACGCCGGTCAAAATGTCCACGTTTGCCTGTTTGAAGGCATTGATCTGAGCCGAAAAATCGTCGGTCAGGTTCTGGTAGCGGCCCGTGTCGGTTAGCGAATAGCCCAGCTTCTCAAGGACCGGTGGGAAGCCGACGACCTTGTCGCCCCAGGCGTTGCCATCGCCATCGTTGGGGAACAGCCCACCGACCTTCTTGTTCGTGTCGATCTGCCCCCACATTCCGGTGAAGACCGCAATGATGTCCTCGAGGCCCCAGAAAAAATGGTAGGCGTAGTCGAACGGCTTCCACGAAGCCGGATCGCCGGGATTGCCCTGCTGCCCGATGAACCATGGCTGCCAGGGAGCCACGGTCGAGATACATGGCATCTGCTCGCCTTCGCAGGTCGTCGAGACCGGATTGGTCGTCTCCGGCGTCGACGAAACGAGCATCAGATTGATCTCGTCGGTGACGATCAGCTCCTTGGCAACTTCCGCGGCGCGGTTGGGATTGGACTGACTATCCTTGACGACGACCTCGTAATTCAGACCAAGCTTTTTCGTGGTGGCCAGAAAGGCGTCGATGACGAACTTGTCAGCCTCACCGAACGCTGCCAGTGGTCCCGTCTGCGGGCTCACATAGCCGAGCTTGATCGCCTTATCCTGGGCAATCGCCGGCGCAGCCAAGCCTGATGCGGCGATGACAGCCCCACCGGCTGCGGTCGTCTTCAGAAAATCGCGTCTCGTAAACATGTGTCCTCCCATCATTCTCTCTCCTCCCAAAGAGCGCGCTCAACAGCGCGTCAAAAATTCATTCAGATGGCCGGCGGCCCTCCCATGCATTTTGCAGAAGCTGCCGGATGGATTGGCGGTCGATCGGCTGCGGGTTCCAGTAAGGGTTCTCCACAGCAATGCCCGCCGCCTTGTCGAGATCCGCTTCGGTCAGACCGAAATCGCGAAGTGACAGCGGCGCGCCAATTGCCTTCGCGAAGTCCCAGAGACCGCCTCCAACCGATCCGCCGAATATTTCCGCGACCGGCGCAAGCTCTCTTGCCGCCGCCTTCGCATTGAAGCCGGCCGTGTGTGGCAGCATGACCGCATGCGTTTCGGCGTGCGGTGTATCGAAGGAACCGCCGAGCGTGTGACAAATCTTGTGATGGAGCGCCATGCCGACGGTTCCGAGAACGGTGCCGCACAACCAGGCACCATAGAAGGCGTCACTGCGCGCCTCCGCGTCGTCGGGTGTCTTCACGATCGCCGGCAAGCTGCGGGCGAAGGCGCGAAGCCCCTCGATTGCCATCAAGGTCGAGATCGGATTGCGATCCTGCGCGTAGAGCCCTTCGACGGCGTGGGCCATGGCGTTCAGACCGCTCGTCACACTCATTGAAACCGGCAGCCCATAGGTCAGGAGCGGATCGTAGACAACGACTTCCGGGAGAATCTTCGCATCCTTCACCGTCGTTTTTCGCCCGCCCTCGGTTTGACCAAGAATGGGGGTGACCTCGGAACCCGCATATGTCGTCGGCACGACGATCTGGAGAAGGTCGGTCCGATAGGCGATCGCCTTGCCGAGGCCCGTCGTCGATCCGCCGCCAAGTGAGATGACGCAGTCGGCCCGCGTCTCCGCAACGACCTTCATCGCAGCCTCGGTGACATCCACGGGCGTGTGCATGACCGCGCCGGAAAAGACGCCACAAGCAAGGTCGCCGATCTCCCGAGCCAGCGCCTCGGCATCGGCCTTCTGGTGGGGAGTGGAGAGGACAAGCGCGCGCCTGGCGCCCGACTTAGCAATCCATTCCGACAGGCTCTTCCTCGCGCCGTTTCCGAAGATGATACGGGCAGGACTGCCCGCGTATGAAAACTCGACGCTCATATCGTTTTCCCCGGTTTCGAACGAACCATGGTGAAGGTGATTGCCACCGCCTTTCCTCCTCCGTCGCCAAGTTCCACAGGCTCGAAGCGATGGACAAGCTCGGGGCGAACGCCGAAGAGCGCGTCTTCTGAAAGAATGGGATCGCTCGCATCGTAAATGTGCGTGGTAATCGGTTCGAAACCCTCGGCCCGTACCTGGAAATGCAGATTTGCCGGGCGGTGAAGCGGCAGCCCGGCCGCCGATAGCAACCGTCCCACGGGTCCGTCACCCGGCACGCCGTAGCCGGAAGGAACGATCGAGCGATACCGGACTCTGCCGTCGGCATCGGTGCGGAAAAGGCCACGCAGATTGTGCTCCGGCTGCAAATCAGGCTGCTGGTTCTCATAGAACCCCTGTGCGTTCGCTTGCCAGGTCACAACCTCCGCGTCCTTGATCGGCAAGCCATCGAGGTCCTGAACCCTAACGGACACCGCCAAAGGTTCGCCGATCCCGTCCAATGATATCGACGCGCCCGGCTTACGCGCCGGAGCGTCGCCTCTGAAGAACGGCCCACGGATGGTGTTGGGCGTAGCCCCCTTCGGCCGTCGGGAATTGATCTCCTCGACGAGAGCCGAGGCCCCTGTCAGATCGGAAAGCAGCACCCATTCCTGACGTTTGTCGTCGGAAGCATGGCCGACCTCGGTCAGGAAAGCGATGACCTTGCGCCAGTCCTCCTGCGTTGGGCGGAACTGCTTGATGAGGTCGTGAACATGGGTAACTGCTGCGGCGATCAGGCATGCCACGTCAGCATTCTTCTGGCCGGCGAGACGCTCGGCAAACACCTCCGATGAGGTCGCCTCGCTGAATGTGACCGTCGGAACACCGCCCGCCATCGTCGTCCTCCCAAAATCGCCTGCCGGTAGAAAGTACCTTATCAACGACGTTGCGAGGCATTGATGATTTTATTGCCAATCAATATACCAGATTGTTATGAAGATTGACGAACGCCATCTCATACAGCTGGCCGCGGTGGTAAAGACCGGCGGTGTGACCGAGGGCGCGGCCTTGCTTGGACTGGCGCAATCCGCGGTCTCGCGAACCCTCTCCATGCTTGAGCGCCGGGTCGGCGAGCCCCTGTTCATCAAGGGCAGGCGCCCGCTTCAGCCGACATCCTTCGGCTTGGCCCTCGCCGAGCACGGTTTCGTCATGCTTGCGGCATCCCGAAAGGCCTCCGACCTAGTGGAGAGCTTTCGGATCGGCACCAGCGGCGTGGTGCGGGTGGGTGGAACGCCCTTTTTCATGGACTCATTGATCGCGGGGCTGTGCGCGGAATTTCAGGTCACACATCCTGATGTGCGCATCGATCAGAGCTATGGGTACTTCCCGGATCTGCGCGCCGGGCTGAAAGCCGACCAGATCGACATCGCAATCTGTCCTATCGACATCCTTGACGAAGGGTCGGGTCTGGAATTCCAGCAGATTCTTCCCGGCCGGAACGTCATCGCCTGCGGTGTTACACATCCTCTCCTCCTGAAGAGGAAACCACAGCCAAGCCAGCTTCTGAATTATCCTTGGGTTGCACCGCCGCCGGGAAGCCCGCTGCTGGCGGACCTTCGCGCCTTGCTGCTGTCGTTCGGTGGCACGGAGATAAAGGTGCGCTACTCAGGGGGATCCCTGATGGGAGTGATCAACTACCTGAAGGTCTCCGACGCGCTTACCGTCATGCCGCATAGTGTCGTCTTTGCCCAGCGCAAGGAGAGGTCGATCACCGCTCTTCCGATCAACATCCCCCACCCCGAACGAGCCCTCGCCATCCTGAAGCGCGTCGACGGCCCGCGCGCGCCGGCTGTCGAACAATTCGCCAATCACATCCGCTCCGGTTTCCAGACGCTTCGCCATCTCATCAAGCGCCACGAGGAAGCGGTTATCTGGGGCGGCTAATCGGGCCTTCAGTCTGAGCAAGCGGCACAGTGCGCCATCTCCCGGGTGGCCGTTCGCGGACCTGCCCCGCGGCTCGTCAACAATCACTTGGCCGACCTGACCGTGACGACAGACGCGCCAGCATGCGGCTTGCTGCCCGTCAGAGAACCCCGACCTCCGGCATGAGCACCTTGCGTGCAGCAACATCGCGTGCTCGGCCGCCGCGACTAACTCCTAGGCACCCTCGACAACCTCATGTATCGACACGGCTTTTTTCGCACTCGCGTCCATTTGTATTTTACTTTTACATATATTGTGTACACAAAGTACACAATCCGTTGACTCTCATTCTCGAAGGTGTATGGTTTGCATGTCGAGGAACGAGGAGTTGGCCCCAAAATGGCGAAAGCGATCAAAAGCAATCTCTACGAGGACCTGAAGCGTCAGATCCTGACGATGGAACTTGATCCCGACACCGATCTTGACGAGGGCAGCCTCAGCGAGCGTTACGGGCTCTCGCGGACACCGGTCCGCGACATCTTTCGTCGCCTCGCAGGCGAGGGATACATCGACATCCGCGAGAACCGTGGAGCGCGGGTCATCCCGATGAACCACGTTACCCTGCGAAACTTCTTCCTGGTCGCGCCAATGATCTACGCAGCGATCGGGCGGCTGGCGGTGCAGAATTTCAAGTCGACGCAGCTGGCGGATCTCCAGCAGACCCAGGAACGGTTCCGTACGGCGAGCGTGAACATGGATCCGCTTGCCATGGTTCTCGAAAACAATCGCTTCCATGAGATTTTCGGCGAGATGTCGGCCAACGCCTACCTGCAGCCAAGCCTGGGCCGATTGCTGATCGATCACGCCCGTATCGGCCACACCTTCTTTCGCCCTCGCAACGACGACATGAAGCGTCGCCTGCAGGTCGCGGTCGAGCACCACGATGCCTTCATCGAGGCACTGAGCGCGCATGACGAGGATGCGGTTGTCGATCTCGTCTTCGAACACTGGGAGCTGTCGCGCGAAAACATGGAGATGTTCATCGCGCCACAGGGCCTCAAGGCGGACGCCCTGGTCGGCACTCCGGCCACTTAATCACTGGAGAAGTCATCGTGAAATTCGAGGGGATTTACACCCCGGCCGTGACCCCGCTAGACGAGAGCGGGCAGATCGACCGGAAGGCGTTCGCGGCTGTCCTGGAATCGCTCATCGAAGCGGGGGTCCACGGCATCATCGTCGGCGGTTCGACAGGCGAATACTACGCGCAGACGAGCCAGGAGCGTTTCGATCTTGGTGCCTACGCCAAGGATGTGATCGGCAACCGACTGGCGCTGATCATCGGAACCGGCGCCACCCGCACCGAAGATTCGGTCGAGTACGCCAAGGCGGCGAAAGAGATCGGCGCCGATGCAATTCTCGTGTCGACGCCACCCTACGCCCTGCCGACCGAGCGCGAGAACGCCGTTCATGCAATGACCGTCGATCGCGCGGCCAACATGCCGATCATGCTCTACAACTATCCGGCCCGGATGGGCGTGATGATGGGCGAGGAGTATTTCTCTCGCGTCGGAAAATCCAAGAACGTCGTCGCCATCAAGGAAAGCTCCGGCGACATGGGCAACCTGCATCTGCTTGCCCGCAAGTTCCCGCACATCGCCCTCTCGTGCGGTTGGGACGACCAGGCGCTCGAGTTCTTTGCCTGGGGCGCGAGAAGCTGGGTCTGCGCGGGCTCGAACTTCCTGCCCAGAGAGCACGTCGCGCTCTATGAGGCCTGCGTCATCGAGAAGAACTTCGACAAGGGCCGCGCCATCATGACCGCGATGCTGCCACTCATGGATTTCCTCGAGTGTGGCAAGTTCGTCCAGTCGATCAAGCACGGCTGCGAGATCATCGGGCTGAAGACCGGATCCGTGCGCGCTCCGCTGCGTCCTCTCAACTCCGAAGAAAAGCGAACACTTGAGACCGTCGTTTCGACGCTGAAGCGCACGGTCGGCCAGATCACATCGGGAGCCAATCGTCATGCATGAGCCCTTGACCGCCGCCGAATACAAGGCGATTGCAGCCGACCTTCAATTCCCGACGAATGCCTTCATCGACGGCGCCTTCCGGCCTGCAAGCTCGGGCAAGACCTTCAAGGCGAAGAACCCGGCGACCGGCGATACGCTCGCCAAAGTCGCGGCCTGCGACAGCACCGACGTCGACCATGCGGTGGCGAAAGCCCGCGCGGCTTTTGATGATGGTCGCTGGCGTCTGCGCTCGCCCGGCGAGCGCAAGCAGGTTCTCCTGGAACTCGCCAAGCTCATCGAGCGCAATCGTCACGAACTTGCGGTCATGGAAAGTCTCGACAGCGGCAAGCCGGTCCGCGAGTGCCAGACGGTCGACATTCCAGACACCATTCATACGCTGCGCTGGCATGCCGAGTTGATCGACAAGCTCTACGACAATACCGCGCCTGTCGGATCGAATGCGCTGACGATGATCGTCCGCGAGCCGATCGGCGTCGTCGGTTGCGTCCTTCCCTGGAACTTTCCCCTCTTGATGCTTGCCTGGAAGATCGGCCCGGCATTGGCCGCCGGCTGCTCCGTCGTCGTCAAGCCCGCCGAGGACACGACACTGACAACGCTTCGGGTCGCCGAACTCGCGCACGAAGCCGGTATCCCCGCGGGCGTCTTCAACGTCGTTACCGGCAGCGGCAAGGAGGTCGGCGAACCGCTCGGCCTGCACATGGACGTGGACATGATCGCCTTTACCGGATCGACGCCGACCGGGCGCCGGTTCCTGCGCTACGCCGCAGATTCCAATCTCAAGAAGGTCGTGCTCGAATGCGGCGGCAAGAACCCCGCCGTCGTTCTCGATGATGCCGAGGATCTCGATCTTGTTGCAGAACAGGTCGTCAACGGTGCCTTCTGGAATATGGGCGAGAACTGCTCGGCCACGTCGCGCCTTATCGTCCACGCCAATGTGAAGGACGATCTGCTGAAGCGGATCGGCGCCTACATGAGGGAATGGAGAACCGGCGATCCGCTCGATCCAGACAACCGCATCGGCGCCCTGGTCAACAAGGCGCATTTCGAGAAAGTCACATCCTTCCTTGACGATGCGAAAAAGGAGAAGCTGTCGGTTGCCTATGGCGGCGACACGCATGACGGCATCTTTGTGGAACCGACGGTCGTTGATGGCGTGACGTCATCGAGCCGCCTCTTCAAGGAGGAGATATTTGGACCGGTGCTGTCAGTGACCACCTTCAATACGCTCGCCGAAGCGGTCGCGCTCGCGAACGATACCAATTATGGCCTGACGGCGTCCGTTTACACCGGCAGCCTCCGCAACGCGATCCGGCTCTCGCGAGAGATCCGCGCCGGTGTGGTCACGGTCAATTGCTTCGGCGAAGGCGACGCAACCACGCCGTTTGGCGGCTACAAGGAATCGGGCTTCGGCGGTCGCGACAAGTCGGCATTCGCCCATGACAATTATTGCGAACTGAAGACCATCTGGATCGACATTTCCGAACGGTCAATCGACGAGAGCGTCCGATGACCAGCAACCCTGTCAGACGGCTGCCGGTTGAGAACGGGGTCTCTGGCTGGGAGGCCATCAGTCAGCGCCTCTTTCCTTTAAGAAAACTCGACGGCAACGTGTCTGCCGACTGGTTGGTCATCGGCGCCGGATTTGCCGGGCTCTCGGCTGCCCGACGCCTCCGGACACTGCGCCCGGGTGAAAAGATCGTCCTGCTGGACGCCGGCGAGATCGGAAAAGGCACGTCGGGGCGGAATTCCGGCTTCATGATCGACGTGCCGCACAATCTCTCGGCCAGCGAATATTCAAGCGGAGGCGACGAAGCGACACGGATCGAGATGGCGCAGAACCGCTCCGCCATCGCCTTTGCGCGGGAGGCCGCGGACGAGTTCGGAATGTCTCGCGAAACCTTCGACCCGGCCGGCAAGATCAATGCCGCGGCAACAGCGCGGGGCATGAAGCTCAATGCGAACTTCGGGCACTCCCTGGGAGCTGCTGGCGAAAAGCACCTGTTTCTGAACGCCCGGGAAATGCGGGACCTAACAGGATCGAACTATTACCTCGGCGGGCTTTATACGCCTGGCACGGTGTTGATCCAGCCTGCCGATTACGTACGGCAGTTTGCGGCGGGACTGACAAGCACCGTCGACATCTTCGAGCGCTCGCCCGTCACCGCTTTGGCAAGGCATGGTCGCGATTGGACCGCGACCTGTCCGTCCGGAACAGTCACGGCGCCGAAAGTCATCCTCGGCGTCAACGGACACATCGATGATTTCGGTCATTTCGGTGGTCGGCTGATGCACATCTTCGCCTATGCATCGATGACCGCTCCCTTTCCGGCGACCTCTGCGATCGCGGGCAAGGAACGATGGGCTCTCCTGCCGGCAGACGCGATGGGGGCGACGATCCGCAAGATCACGTCCAACGGGCTTTCGCGCATCGTCATCCGCACGCGATACACCTACGACACCAAGGTCGCCGTGAGCGAGCAACGCATGGCGAAGATGGCTGCCGAACATCGTCGCTCGTTTGATGCACGGTTTCCGGAACTTGCCGGACTTCCCTTCGAACACAGCTGGGCGGGGCGACTGTGTCTCAGTCGCAATCATTCGCCGGCATTCGGCGAGGTCGAGGAAGGCCTGTTTTCGGCATGTTGCGAAAACGGCCTCGGAACCGTGAAGAGCACGCTGGCCGGAATGATGGCGGCTGAGCTCGCCACGTCGACCCCATCCCAGGAACTCACTCGGTACATGGACCACCCGGCGCCGACCAGGCTGCCGCCCGAGCCGTTCGCGTGGCTCGGGATCAACTCGGTGATCCGCTTGCAGGAATTGCGTGCAGGTCGCGAGGGATGATCCCTGGCCGCGCAATATGAAGTCACCGCCGCTCGCAGGGCTTCAACGATAATGGGAACGAAGAACTAGGAGTAAGAACAATGAAGACATTGTGGAAGGCGCTTTGCGCTGCTGCGATGGTCGGGATCAGCATGCTCCCCGCCCGTGCAGAAGAAAAGACCATCAACATGGGCACGCTGTCCTGGGAAGACCTGACGCCGATCACCGGCATCACCAAGAAGGTCCTCGAAGACGCCGGCTATACCGTCAAGGTCACTCAGTTCTCTGAATGGGGCATTGCCTACGCCGCTCTCGCCAAGGGCGATATCCAGGTTCTCGCCTCTCAGACCGACTATGTTGCCCAGGACTACTGGAACAAGAACAAGAGCCGGCTCGAGAAGATCTCGCCGGTCTCGCATGGCCTCTACCAGGGCATTGCCGTGCCGAAATATGTCCCGATCGACTCTCTCGAACAGCTCAACGAGAACGCCGACAAGTTCGGCGGCAAGATCATCGGCATCGAGCCGGGCTCGGGCCTGATGCGGGACGCATCGAACGCCGTCAAGGACTATGGCCTCAAGCTGCAACTCGTCGAAGGCAGCACCGCGGCAATGACGGCTGCGCTCAAATCGGCATACGACCGGCAGGAATGGACGGCTGTGACGATCTGGGAACCGTCGTGGATGGTCCAGAAGTTCCCGATCAAGTACCTCAAGGATCCGAAGGGCGTCTTCCCGCCGCCGCAAAGCTACTACTGGATCGGCCATAAGGGCTTCTCGGCAGACAATCCGCACGCCCGCGAAGTCATGGCCAGCGTCTACGTCCCGCTTGCCGACATCACCGCCATCAACGGTGCGGTCAACGAGGGCAAGACCATGGACCAAGCCGTCCAGGATTGGGTCGGCGCGCATGCCGACCTGATCAAGCGCTGGGAAAACATCAAGAAGGATTAATGTCGCCACGGCCGTCCGGGCGCCGGACGGCCACTTCAAGCCCAAAGACAGAAGCCAGCACCAATTGGCTCAAGGGGATCGCTATGAAAGCCGCAAATACCGATACCAATGAAGTCCTGATTGACTGCCAATCCCTGTGGAAGGTCTTTGGCGACAAGTCCGCCGCCGCGATGAAATCCATCGCCGAGCGCGGCCTTGGAAAGAAGGAAGTACTCAAGGAATTCAACTGCGTCGTCGGCGTGTCGAACGCCAGTCTGCAAGTCAGGCGGGGCGAGATATTCTGCATCATGGGCCTGTCGGGCAGCGGGAAATCGACTCTGATCCGGCTGCTGAACAAGCTGATAACACCAAGCGCCGGGAACGTGCTGGTAAAGGGCAAGGACATTGCGGCGCTCTCGCCGGTCGATCTCAGGCAGATGCGAGCGAAGAACATCGGCATGGTGTTCCAGAGCGTCGCATTGCTTCCGCACCGTACCGTTCTGGAGAACGCGGCCTTCGGGCTCGAAGTTCAAGGCATACAGAAGGCCGAGCGCAACAACACTGCGAAGGCGGCCCTGGAAACCGTCGGGTTGGCCGACTGGATAGACCGCTATCCCACAGAGTTGTCCGGCGGCATGCAGCAGCGCGTCGGCCTTGCCCGAGCACTCGCCTCCGATCCTGAAATCATCCTGATGGACGAGCCTTTCAGCGCCCTCGACCCCTTGATCCGCCGCCAGCTCCAGGACGAGTTCCGGCAGCTCACCAAGTCCCTTGGCAAGTCGGCGGTCTTCATCACGCACGATCTCGACGAGGCCATCCGGATTGGCGACCGTATCGCCATCATGAAGGACGGCGTTATCATTCAAACAGGCACGGCCGAGGACATCATCCTCAATCCGGCCGATGATTACGTTGCCGAGTTCGTGGCAGGCATCTCGCGCCTGCATCTGATCAAGGCGCATTCGGTGATGCATAGCGTAAGCGAGTTCCAGCGAGCAGCACCGAATGCAGACATCTCGTCGCTGGCGCGCACCACGCCGGACGCAGATATCGACGAATTGATCACCCTGACCATGCAGACGGACCGCGATGCGATCGCGGTGGTCGATAATGACCAGGTGGTCGGCGTCGTCACCCCCCGAAGCCTCCTGATGGGAGTGAAGGGAACTTCAAGTCACGATCGCGCGGCCGCTTGAGTGCCGGCAGGAGCTGAATGACATGGACATTTCAAGCTTCACAGATACCTTCGACGAATGGACCGACACGGCGCTCGGATGGTTGGGCGACAATGGCGAGTCCGTGTTCGAGTTCATCAGATGGTTGCTGGAAGGGCTCTATAACAGCATCCTTTCGCTGCTTGAGCTTCCCCCCTTCTATGTGATCGCAATCGTGGTTGCGGTGATCGGTTGGCGGCTCGTCAACAAGTGGTTCGCGATCCTCAGCGCCCTGGCGCTGGCGCTCTGCTTCTCGATGGGCCTTTGGCCGCAGACGATGAGCACTCTGGCGCTCGTTCTGACCGCCACTGTCCTTGCATTGGCCATCGGCATTCCGGTCGGAATAGCCGCCGGCTTCTCAAAAGCGCTCAACAAGTTCATGGAGCCGGGCCTCGACCTGATCCAGACACTGCCGCCGTATATCTACCTGCTACCGGCGATTGCACTGCTCGGCTATGGTCCGGCCACTGCGCTGATCGCAACCATCATCGTCGCCGTGCCGCCGACGATCAGGCTCACATCCCTCGGCATTCGCATGACGCCGCGGGAATTTATCGAACTTGGCGAGGCGAGCGGGATCACTCCGGCCCAGATGTTCTTCAAGATCCGCCTGCCATTCGCACTTCCAAGCATCATGGCCGGCATCAATCAAAGCCTGATGATGGCATTCGGCATGGTGGTTATCGCCGGCATCGTCGGTTCCGGTGGGCTTGGCGAAACCATTTACGGCGCGATCCGCACCCTCGATATCGCCACATCGATCAACGGTGCGATCGCGATCGTGGTGCTGACGATGGTGCTTGATCGCATAACACAGAGCGCCGCACGTCTCGGCACAGGGAGGACGTCATGAATACTTCGCTTTTGCAGTTCTCGCCGGGCGCTTTCCTGGCGCCCGCTGTCGACTGGCTGAATACCAATCTCCACCCATTGTTTTCTGCCATCAGCACTATCGTTGAAACGGTCCTGTCCGCGATCGAGGCAGCCCTTCTCGTGCTGCCTCCACCTGCCATGATCGCGATCGTCGTCGTCGCAGCGTTTTTCGCCGTCAATCTTCGTGGCGCTGTCCTTGCCGGGCTTTGCCTCGGCTTTTGCCTCATCGTCGGCTTCTGGACGGCGTCGATGCAGACGGTCGCGCTTGTGACCGTCGCGGTATTGATCTCCGTGCTCATTGCGTTCCCGATCGGCGTGTTATGTGCCCGCTATCGGCCCCTGGAAGCCGCCGTCCGGCCTGTTCTGGACGTCATGCAGACCGTGCCGCCATGGGTTTATCTCATTCCGGCTGTCATGGTCTTCAGCCTCGGGCGCGTGCCGGCGATCATTGCGACGATCGTCTATGGGATCCCTCCGATGCTGCGTCTGACCACGCTGGCGTTCAAACAGATACCGCGCGAATACATCGAGCTCGGCAGTGCGATTGGGGCGCATCCGCGGTCGGTGCTTTGGAAGATTGAAATTCCGCTCGCAAAGCAGACGCTGCTTGTCGGCCTCAACCAGTGCATCCTGCTGTCTCTGGCGATGGTTGTCCTGGCTGGCCTCGTGGGCGCCGGCGGTTTGGGCGCGGAGGTAACACGTGGACTGACGCGAATGGAAATGGGCCTCGGGTTGCGGGCCGGGCTGGCAATCGTCGCCGTCGCCCTCCTGCTCGATCGCCTGAGCCGAGGGCTGCTTGATCGCAACCGCCCTTCTTCTGCTCCCAAGTGATGGGGGGACACGCTCTTCTGCATCGGGGCGTTGCGCCTGCGTCGTTGGTCGCAACGCCATGGTCGTGGACGAGCGGGATCCACTCGCGTACGGATTCTAAGATCGCTTGATAATGGGCTTTCGAAACAGGAGGCATGACCGATGAGACCCGAGGATTTTCGAACCGGGGAGAATGCAGTCGCAACCAAGCAGCTCAAGGTTGGCTTCGTGCTTGCGCGGACATTCACGCTGTCGGCATTCGCCCTTTTCGTCGACACCTTGCGTCTCGCGAGCGATCAATTCGATCGCTCCGGAAGGGTGCGGGCCGATTGGCAGGTTCTGGGAAGCACGCGTCATCTCGTCACCTCAAGCTGCGGCGTCCAGGTCGCGCCGACCTCCGACTTCATCGATCCGTCTCGATTTGACTACATCGTGGTCGTCGGCGGTCTGCTGACCGTCGACCGGCCGGTGGACGACGAAACCGTCGCATTCCTGAAGCGTGCAGCCGCACAACGCGTTCCCTTGATCGGTCTCTGCACCGGGACCTTCATCCTTGCCGAGGCCGGTTTGATGGCAAATCACAACGCCTGCGTCAGTTGGCTCCATGCCCAGGATTACAGGGAGCGGTTTCCGACCTTGTCGGCTCGCTCGGACAGGCTCTTCAATCTCGACAACCAGCGCGGTTCGTGTGCGGGTGGAACCAGTGCTGCCGACATGGCTGCCCTTATTGTTCGCCGTTGCATCAGCCACGAGGCAGAACGAAATGCACTCGAGGTCCTGCAGATCGAGAAGGCGAGATCTCCCGGAGATGTGCAGCCGCACAGGCCGCTCTATGAGAACTACGAGGATGATCGCGTCAGGGCTGCGATGATCCTGATGGAACAGAACATGGAATACGGTCTCTCGATCCCCCAACTCGCCTCCGCCGTCGGCTTGTCTCGCCGCCAACTCGAACGCGTCTTCATGGAGAAGGCAGGAATGTCGCCGGCGCAAGCTTACAAGCTGGTGCGTCTGAAAAGAGCAAGAGCCCTGCTAGCCAACCCTAAACTGTCGATGATCGAGATCGCGCTTGATGTCGGCTTTGAAAACGCTTCGCACTTCACGCGCGCCTTCAAGCGCACCTTCGGCGCCACCCCGTCACAGGTGCGGGCATCACCGGCGGAGATCCACTAGCATGCGACAAGTCGGCAAAATCACGGAGCTTTGGCGCTATCCCGTAAGCTCCGTGACGGGAGAATTGCTTGAGCGGGCCGAGGTCTCGGCAGACGGGCTGGCTGGTGACCGGCGCTTTGCCCTTGTCGAGGTGTCAAGCGGCATCGTCGCGCATCCGGAGCGGGACCGGCAATGGCAGAAGTGTGTCTTCGTGAAATCCCGCACGACATCGGCAGGCACGGTCGAGGTAAAGGTCCCCGACCACGATTGGCGTGGCGTGAATGATCCGCATCTTGCGTTGGAGTTGACGGATTTCTTCGGCTTCGATGTTGCGCTTCGTCCGTACGAGCGGGCGCGGGCAGGAACATCGGACGTCGAGGTCGCAAAAGATCGCTACCAAGTCTCCCCCCTGCATCTTCTCACCAGCGCTTCGATTGATCACCTGAAGTCGATCCATCCGGCTGGCGATCCCGATCGCCGACGGTTTCGACCCAACATCGTGGTCGAGACATCGAACGACATAACGGGATTTGCAGAGCTCGACTGGATCGACATGGGCGTCCGGCTCGGTGAAGTGGAGGGCACGGTGATTGCCCCCACAAAACGTTGCGGCTTTACCATCATCGAGCAGGACGGCCTGCCAAACGATCCCGAGATCTTGAGAAACATCATGAGGTTCGGCGGTCGCAACATGGGCGTTTACTGCGCGCCGGCCAAAGGCGGTGTCTTGAAAGTGGGGGATCTCGTCAACCTTGACCAAGGATGACGCAGAGGAGGCCGATGGACGTCATGGTTCTTGACGTCGGGGTATCCAGCAACGGTTTCGGCAACGAGAAGCCCCTCCGACGGCTGCATTTAAAGCGGCCGCGTTAGTGCGTTGGCGAGCCAGCTTGCCGCATGTTCCGAGGCAAGCGAACGGCGGCGTCTGTTCGGCAGAACAATGCAATACTGTTCGACCGTTGGCATCTCGCCTTCGGCAAGGGCAACCAGTGTCCCGTCGTCGAGAAACGTCTGGACGAGCAGGCGCCAGCCGAGTGCGAGGCCCTGCCCGGCGCGAGCGGCCGCAATCGTCTCGGTATAGTGGCTGAAGCGAAGCTGAGGCTTTATCCTGAGGTGCCTGCCGGTCTCATCCGACCATTGCGACCATGACAGCCAGGACCGATCCTGCACATCGGTTTCGATGAAATCATCCCTTTCGGATAGCTCTGTCGTGGGCCGACGCCGAAGATAGTCCGGTGAACATACGGGAAGAACGGCGTCCGTCTGGGAGGCGACAACCTTCGCATCGGCAAATGGCGGGATACCGTAGCGGATGGCGATGTCCACGCCGCCGGCATCCAGATCGATCCTGGCATCCTGAGAGATGACCCTTATCTGCACGCCCGAATTTTCCCGTCGAAACTCTGCCAACCGCGGCAAGAGCCAAAACGACGAAAAAGCAACCGTCGCACCGATCGTCACGACATCGGTCTGCGACACCCTGATGGCATCGACGGTGTCGGCGATGTTGGCAAAGCTCTGTGCAAGGGTGGCTCCAAGGGCAAGGCTTGCGGCTGTCGGCTCGATGGCACGGTGCCTGCGCACGAACATCGGCACACCCAGTTCGTCCTCAAGAAGCGCGATCTGGCGGCTGACGGCCGCTTGCGTGACACCGAGTTCACCTGCGGCTGCGGTGAAGCTGCGATGCCGCAAAACTGCCTCCAGCGTCATCAGCGCTGTTAGCGAGGGAATGCGTCGTCTGAAGTTCATCCGCCCTCCTTCCCATTACATAATATTATGTATCCCTAAAAATTAATGCCGTTGAAGGATCGGATAAGCAAGCACAAACTGGGTCATCAAAACATAAGGGGATCTCATGCTCAACAAACTTCCGTCTTCCATATCCGCCCTGCTTGAAGCGCGCGCCAACGGTTATTCCCTGCCGGCTGGCCTCTATACCCGAGAGGATGTCTTTGACGCCGATATCGACGTCTTCTTTCACAAGCACTGGATCTGCGTCGGACTGGATTGCGATGTTCCGGAGCCGGGAGACGCAACCGTCATCGATATCGGCAAGACCAGCCTGATCCTTCTGCGCGACGATGACGGAGAGATCCGCGTCCTTCACAATGTCTGCCGCCATCGCGGCTCGCGCCTCCTCGATGCCGGCAAGACGATCGTCTCGAAGCTGGTCTGTCCCTACCACACCTGGACCTACGAACTCACCGGCGAGCTGGCCTATGCCCCGCACATGGGCAGCGACCTGGACAAGCAGTGTCATAGCCTGAAGCCGGTGCACTTCAAGTCGATCGGCGGGCTGATCTATGTCTGTCTCTCCGATAACCCACCGGAAGACATCGCAAACCTGGAACGGGCGATGGTCGAGCGGCTTGCGCCCTATGACATCCGCAATGCCAAGGTCGCGCATCAGACGGATGTGATCGAGGACGGCAACTGGAAGCTCACGATGGAAAACAATCGCGAGTGCTACCACTGCTCCGCCAACCATCCGGAACTCTGCGTGTCTTTCGTCGACCTCGACTTCGGCTTCGATCCTGAGACCTTAAGCCCTGAAGATCGTGAGCAAGCCGCAGAACACTTTCGCCTCTACGACGAGCGGACAAAGGCCTGGGAAGCCGATGGTTTTCCGTCGGCCGCGGTCGAACAACTGGCTGATTGCGCAACGAATTTTCGCACACAGCGCCTGATCATTGCCGGCGCCGGCGAATCCCAGACCCATGATGCGACCGCCGCGTCCTCCAAGCTGCTCGGTGAGATGACGCGCAAGGATCTCGGCGATACACATCTCTGGGGCCACAATTCCTGGAACCACTTCATGGGTGACCATGCCGTCGTTGCAGTCGTCATCCCGCTTTCGGCCGGAAAGACCCTCGTCAGAACGAAGTGGTTGGTCCACAAGGACGCCGTTGAGGGCAAGGACTATGACCTCGACAAGCTGACCGATGTCTGGATTGCCACCACGGACCAGGACGCCGACCTCGTTGCCCGTTCGCATGCAGGCGCCCTCGATCCGGCCTATCAGCCCGGCCCCTACTCCCGCTTTTCGGAGACCAACCTCGACAAGTTTGCGTCCTGGTACATCGATCGGATGCGCGCTCATGGGTATTGAGTTCACACAAATGCAGCGTAACCTTGCTGCCACCTGGGATCCGGAACACGACGAAACGCTCGTCTGTCTCGACGTGCACCAGGAGACGCACGACGTGAAGAGCTTCACCTTCGCGTCCCCTGAGGGCAAACGGTTCAACTTCGACGCCGGCCAGTACTTCCTCTTCGACTTCCCGACCGGCTCGGAGGGCGAGGCTCGCTGTTACAGCATCTCCTCGTCGCCCCACCGTGGCAACGCCTTCACCGTGACGGTCAAACGCGTGCCCGGCGGCAAGGTATCGAACTGGCTACACGACAACATGGCCGCCGGCATGACGGTCAAGGGCCAGGGTCCGCTCGGCCATTTCGTGCGCCCAAGGCCTGCGCCGACGAAGCTGCTGCTGCTGTCGGGAGGATCGGGCATCACGCCGGTGATGTCGATCGCCCGCGATCTCGCGGATAGCTGCGAACGGGCCGATATCGTGTTCCTGCACGCGTCACGCACGCCTCTCGATCTCATTTTCCGAGACGAGCTTTCCTGCCTCGCCCGCCGGATGAAGGGCCTGCGACTGCACTTCCTGCCTGAAACGGTCGTCGGCGAGCTTGACTGGCACGGATTGACCGGCCGCATCTCGCCTGAATTCCTCAAGTTGGCCGTTCCAGATATCGCGGATCGTGTCGTCATGTGCTGCGGGCCTGCACCGTTCATGGCGGCCGCCCGTTCGATCACGGCGGCTCTCGGCGTTCCAGCCTCGAACTATATCGAGGAAAGCTTCGATGCGGCCGTGATCGACGAACCCGGCCTCGACGTCGAGGCGCGGCCGTCGACTAGGACGTATCAAGTCGAATTCTCGAAACAGAAACGAACATTGGAAGTCTTGTCCGAACAGACCGTACTCGCCGCCGCGAAGAAGGGCAGTGTCCGGCTGCCGTCCTCCTGCTCCAACGGCGTGTGCGGCACCTGCAAGTCCAAGCTCGTGTCGGGTTCCGTCGAGATGAACCACAATGGCGGCATTCGCCAGCGCGAGATCGACGCCGGAATGTTCCTCCCCTGCTGTTCAAAGCCGCTCAGCGATCTTGTCATCGACCGCTGACCACTGCCTGCGTTCCCTGATGAAGGATCAATCGAATGCTGCGTAGCGAAGACAGTTCATCGACATCATCAACTGCTCCCGTGTTCAAGGATGATCGCAAGCAGGCCTATCTGAATCCTGATGGCGCTGATCGTCCCCTGATCAGCGCCATCGCCTCGTCCACGCTCGACATTGCGCGACGCTATCGTCTCGGGCGCCTGCGTTCGAAGATGAAGGAGTGGGACTGCCCGGCACTGCTGCTCTACGATCCGGTCAATATCCGCTACGCGTTCGACTGTTCGAATATGAGCATCTGGACGATGCACAATCCGTCGCGATACGCGCTGATCCTCGCGGATGGACCAGCGATCATGTTCGAGTTCGAAGGATCGGAGCACGTCAACGATGGACTGCCCGGAATCGATGAGGTTCGAACATCGAAGTCTTTCCTGTTCTTCACTGCGGGAAATCTGGTCGAAAACAGGATGACGGCTTGGGCCGACGAGATTGCTGACATCGTAAAAACTCACTGTCGCAGCGGCCGGATTGCCGTAGACCGGCTTGAGCCGGCACCGGCCCATGAACTTCAGATCCGGGGCTTTACGTTGCTCGATGGACAGGAGTTGGCGGAACGCGCACGTTCCATCAAAAGCGCCGAAGAAATCGAGTTGATGCGCTGGACGATCCGCGTTTGCGAAGCCGGGATGGCGCGGATGTATGAGGCGTCCGAACCCGATCGCACCGAGCGTGAGATCTGGGCCGAACTCCACTTCGAGAATGCCCGAAGCGGTGGGGAATGGCTGGAGACCAAGCTCCTGACCGCAGGCCCACGCACCAACCCCTGGTACCAGGAATGTTCCGACTACGTCATCCGGCGCGGTGACATGATCTCCTTTGACACCGACATGATCGGGCCGTACGGCTACTGCGCCGACCTGTCGCGCTCATGGACCTGCGGGCACGTTGCGATGAACGCCAAGCAGAGGGAACTCTACTCGGCCGCGCGGGATCAGATCGATCATAACCTTGCGATCATCCGACCGGGCATGACGTTCGGCGAATTCAACGCGAAGAGTTGGCGTATTCCCGAGAGGTACATTCCCTATCGCTACACCCTGGCTGCGCATGGAACCGGCATGGCTGACGAGTGGCCGGGGATCCTCCTGCACCCCGACTATGACGAGGGGTTTAGCGGCTGCATCGAGGAAGGCATGGTCCTGAATATCGAAAGCCTCATTGCCGAGGACGGATCCGAGAGCATCAAGCTTGAGACGCAGGCCCTCATCACCCCGCTCGGCGCAGAACGCCTCGACAGCTTCCCTTGGGAGGAAATCTAGGAGATTTTCCGCTCGGCTTGGCCGCGGCGTATCGGCAAGAAACAAACGCGGAGAACGGCCGCAGGAAGATGCCTAGGCGACGCCAGAACGACTTCCCTCGAACTGACGTCGCCGTTCTCCTAGGCCGGCAGCGCGCCGCTTTTCTTTGCTGTCCAGGTCGCGATGTAATCCATCAGACCCGGAGACAGGCAGTCGTACGGCTCAAGGCCGGATGACCTTAGCGTCGAGCGAACCTGATCCATCTTCGAAGGATCGAAGCCGCTTTCGATGATCGACGATACGAATGCGGCAAAGCCAGGTCCGGCCCAACCCTTGGTCTCGAAACGCTCAGGGTGGACAAAGGACAAGCCCTGGAACGGATGCTCCCGTACAACTGGCCCGTACATGTGAACACCGCATTCCTTGCAGGCGTGCCGCTGGATCAGAGCCGAGGGGTCGACGACGGCCAGTTTATTGCCATTTTCGACGACCTCCACGGTGTCTGTCGGCGCGACCGCCACGACAGAAAAGACGGCGCCCGCAGGCTTCCAGCACTTTGTGCAGCCGCACGCGTGATTGTGCGCAATGTCGCCTTTGATCTGGATCTTCACGGGATTGCTTTTACAATTGCACACAAGCGTCCCGCCCGCAAAACGGGCGTCCGTGGCCTGATAGCCAGAATCCACGACGGGATGGATATTGATGCTACTCATGGGTCTTTTCCTTCCCTCCTGGGCAGAAGCGGAATGCTTCGGCCAAGCTGCAGCACACTCGGGCCGCGGCCGATGGGCCAGCGGGACCTCCACAGACGATCATAACATCGAACACCATGCCTTCCCGTTCGCCTAGGTCGGGTGGAACGGTGATCACGACCCCTTCTGCAATTCCGGCAGGACGTCAAAGAGATCGGCCACCAGTCCGTAGTCGGCGACCTGGAAGATCGGTGCCTCCTCGTCCTTGTTGATGGCGACGATGACCTTCGAGTCTTTCATGCCGGCAAGATGCTGGATCGCACCGGAGATGCCGCAGGCGATATAGAGATCGGGAGCAACCACCTTGCCGGTCTGGCCGACCTGCCAATCGTTCGGGGCATAGCCGGCATCGACGGCGGCGCGGCTTGCACCAACGGCTGCACCGAGCTTGTCGGCCACCGGCAGGATGACTTCCTGGAACTTCTCGGCCGAGCCGAGCGCGCGACCACCAGAGATGATGATCTTCGCCGACGTCAGTTCCGGACGGTCGGAGGCCGACAGCGCATCCTTGACGAAGGTGGAGAGAGAAGAAGAAAGGGCTGCCGTCGAGATAACCTCGACGGCAGCAGCAGGGCCTTGGGAGGCCTGGGAGAACGAAGCCGTACGCACGGTGATGACTTGTCTGGCATCGGTCGACTGCACCGTCTGGATGGCGTTGCCGGCATAGATCGGACGCTTGAAGGTGTCTGCGGAGACAACCTCGATAATCTCGGAGATCTGCGCGACGTCGAGCAGTGCTGCGACGCGCGGCAGTACGTTCTTGCCGGTCGAGGTGGCGGCGGCGATGATCGTGTCATAGCCGGCAGCCAGCGAGACGATCAGGTCGGCCAGCGGCTCCGCCAGATTGTTGGCAAGCTCATCGCTTTCGGCAAGCAGCACCTTGGAAACGCCCGAGAGCTTGGCGGCGGCATCGGCGGCAGCCTTGGCGCCCTTGCCGGCGACGAGCACGGTGACATCGCCCCCGATCCTGGAAGCGGCCGTCAGTGCCTTTGCGGTCTGGTCGGAAAGGCTGGCATTGTCGTGGTCAGCCAGAAGAAGAATTGCCATGGTGATGTTTCCTTTCTCGAACCTTAGAGGACGCCGGCTTCGGACTTGAGCTTCTCGACGAGCTCGGCGACCGAGGCGACCTTGACGCCAGCCTTGCGGCCGGACGGCTCCTCGGTCTTCAGCACCTTCAGGCGCGGAGTGGTGGAGACGCCGAAATCAGCCGGGCTCTTCTTGTCGAGCGGCTTCTTCTTCGCCTTCATGATGTTCGGCAGCGAGGCATAGCGCGGCTCGTTGAGGCGGAGATCCGTGGTGACGACAGCCGGAAGCTTGATCTCGATCGTCTGCAGGCCGCCGTCAACTTCGCGGGTCACCTGAGCCTTGCCGTCCCCGATCTCGATCTTCGAGGCGAAGGTGGCCTGGGCGGAGCCCAGCAGTGCTGCCAGCATCTGGCCGGTCTGGTTCGAGTCGTCATCGATCGCCTGCTTGCCGACGATCAC
>UEHQ01000027.1 GCA_900489925.1 Hyphomicrobiales bacterium
TCAAGGCAATCGACGACGCACGTTAAGACCGGATGACAGTCTTCCCCGCGGCATTGGCGGGGAAGACTCCCGATCGATTACTTCCCTCGAAGGGACCTCGACCATGAGCAGTGTCGCTACCAGCGAACCCATTCTTACGCCCGCGAAATCGGTGCCGATGCGCACACGTTTGCAGAACGCATTGCCACAAATCGTGCTGGCGCCAAGCTTCGCCATCACGATCATCTTCGTGTACGGCTTCATCGTCTGGACGGCCTATCTGTCCTTTACCAATTCCAAGACGTTCCCGTCTTACACCCTCACGGGAGCCCGTGCCTACCAGCGTCTGTGGCACTGGACCTTCGAGAACGATCCGCCATCGAGCTGGTACACCTCGATCACCAACATGGGGATCTTCGGCTTCCTCTACATCGGCATCTGCCTGGCGCTCGGCCTGTTCCTGGCCATTCTGCTCGACCAGAAGATCCGCGGCGAGGGGCTTTTGCGACCGATCTACCTTTACCCGATGGCGCTTTCCTTCATCGTCACGGGCGTCGCCTGGAAATGGTTCCTCGACCCGGGCCTCGGGCTTGAGCAGACGCTGCACCAGTGGGGATGGACGAGCTTCCACTTCGACTGGATCAAGAACAAGGATTTCGTCATCTACACGGTGGTCATCGCCGGTGTCTGGCAGGCCTCCGGCTTCGTCATGGCGATGTTTCTGGCGGGGCTACGGGGTATCGACGGCGAGATCATGAAGGCCGCGCAGATCGACGGCGCGACCACGGGCCAACTTTATCGGCGCATTATCATTCCACTCTTGCGCCCGGTATTTCTCTCGGCCTTCATCGTGCTCGCGCACATGGCGATCAAGTCCTACGACCTTGTCGTCGCCTTGACCTCCGGCGGTCCCGGCGGTTCAGCCTGGCTGCCGTCGAACTTCATGTACGAGTACACCTTCAAGCGCAACGAGATGGCCGTCGGATCGGCCAGCGCGATCATCATGCTGATGACGATCTCCGCCATCATCGTTCCCTATCTCTATTCTGAACTGAAGGAGAAGGCGCGATGACCTCTATCTCCGCCTCGATCGCGCCTTCCAAAGGTAGCGCAAACTCGCGCTGGATCGGCCGCACCATCATCTACGGCCTGCTCGTATTCTTCGCGATCGTTTACCTGATGCCACTCTTCGTTATGCTGGTCACCTCGTTCAAGACCATGGATGAGATCCAGAACGGTAACATGCTGTCGCTGCCGCAATCGCCGACGATCGAGCCCTGGTTCAAGGCCTGGGGTGAGGCCTGCGTCGGCCTGACCTGTGCCGGGATCAAGGGCTACTTCTGGAATTCGATCAAGATGGTGGTTCCGGCTGTTGTGATCTCGACCATTCTCGGCGCGCTCAACGGCTACGTGCTGACAAAATGGCGCTTCCCCGGCCACACGCTGGTGTTCGGCCTGATGCTCTTTGCCTGCTTCATTCCATTCCAGTCGGTGCTGCTGCCGATGGCGACGATCCTTGGAAGCCTGGGCCGGTTCGGCAACACGCTTCGCAATGAGATCGGCGTCTCGCTTGGTTTCGGTAACTCCACGGTCAACCTGGTGATCGTCCACGTGATCTATGGCCTGGGCTTCACCACCCTGTTCTTCCGGAACTACTACGAGGCTTTCCCGAACGAACTGGTACGGGCCGCACAGGTCGACGGCGCAAGCTTCTTCCAGATCTTCCGCCGCATCATGCTGCCGAACTCGCTGCCGATCATCGTTGTGACGGTCATCTACCAGTTCACCAACATCTGGAACGACTTCCTCTTCGCCTCTGCATACGCGGGCTCGGGGGAATCCATGCCGATGACGGTGGCGCTGAACAACGTCGTCAATACCTCGACCGGTGTCGTCGAATACAACGTCAACATGGCGGCCGCGATGATCGCCGCCACGCCCACACTCCTCGTCTACATTCTCGCCGGCCGCTACTTCGTGCGCGGACTGATGGCGGGCGCTGTCAAAGGATAGATCAAATGGCCTTTCTCAACATCTCAGGTCTCAGAAAGCGCTACGGCGCCCTCGAAATTCTCAAGGGCATCGATCTCGAGCTGGAAAAGGGCGGCTTTCTCGTGCTTGTTGGTCCATCCGGCTGCGGCAAATCCACCTTGCTCAACACGATCGCCGGGCTCGAGTCGATCACCGAGGGCGACATCCGCGTCGACGATCGCAGCATCGCCGACCTGCATCCTTCGAAGCGCGACATTGCCATGGTGTTCCAGAGCTACGCGCTTTATCCGAACATGACGGTGGCAGGCAACATCGCCTTCGGCATGGAAATGCGCGGCGTGCCGGCCGATGAGCGCAAGACGGCAATCGACAAGGTCGCCAAGGTCCTGCAGATCGGCCACCTTCTTGACCGCAAGCCCAGCCAGTTGTCCGGCGGCCAGCGCCAGCGCGTCGCCATGGGCCGGGCGCTGGTGCGCGATCCGAAACTCTTCCTGTTCGACGAGCCGCTGTCCAACCTCGATGCCAAGCTGCGCGTCGATATGCGCACGGAAATCAAGCGCCTGCACCAGACCACCGGCAAGACGATCGTCTACGTCACGCATGACCAGATCGAAGCGATGACGCTCGCCACCAAGATCGCAGTCATGAGGGATGGCATCGTTCAGCAGTTCGGCACGCCGGCCGAGATCTACAACAATCCGGCGAACATGTTCGTCGCGGACTTCATGGGATCTCCCGCCATGAACCTGCTCTCAGGAAGGATCACCAGAAACGGCAGCGGCCTCAACGTGGCGCTAGAACGTGCAGGCGGCGAAATCTTGAACCTCCCGGTCGCACCGAGCATGGCCTCGCTTGCGGGATATGCGGACCGCAATGTCGTCTTCGGCATTCGCCCGGAAGCGCTGACGGACCCCGAGGGAGCGGACCGCAACGCCCGTTCCCTTTCCGAGAACGATTGCCTGATCGAGGTCGTCGAACCGGCAGGATCTGACACCTTCGCGGTAACGAAGCTCGGCGGAAAGGAAGTCGTGGCGCGGCTTCGGGCCGATGCGCGCATCAGGGCGGGCGAGAACGCACGACTCGCTTTCAACCTCGACAAGGCGGTCTTCTTCGATCCCCAGACCCAGGTCCGGATTGCTTGAGGCATGACAGACATGAGCGTCACACCTGACATCGTGATTATCGGATCTGGTATTGGCGGCTCGTCGGTTGCCGCGGGGCTGGCTTCGACCGGCGCACGGATCCTGATCCTGGAGGCCGGCGATCATATCGCCGACCTTCCGATCAATCGCGATCAGCGCGCGATCTTTCAGAAGGGACATTTCCGACCGAAAGAGACTTGGTACGACGCCAACGGCAACGGCTTCAACCCTGGCAACTACTACAATGTGGGAGGAAATTCGAAGTTCTACGGTGCGGTGCTGTCGCGATATCGCAAGGAAGACTTCGATGTGATCGAGCACCAGGAAGGCGTCTCGCCGGCCTGGCCGTTCGCCTACGAGGTGCTCGAGCCGTGGTACAGTCGGGCGGAACGGCTTTTCAACGTGCGCGGGACGCTCGGCGAAGACCCGACCGAGCCATTTCACTCGATGGGCTACGAGTATCCTCCGGTCCCAGACGAAGCGCCGATCGCTGCCGTGCGCGAGCGGCTCAAGAGGAAGGGGCTCCACCCGGCGTCGCTGCCACTGGGTATCGATATCGACGCCTGGCTCGCCAAGGCGAAAACCCCGTGGGACGCCCATCCGAATTCCAACGACGGCAAGATGGATGCCGAAACGGCGGCCCTTTCATCCGCAATGAAGCACCCAAATGTCATCCTCGAGCCGAATGCCCGTGTCGTCAGGCTCGAGACGGGATCGAAGGGCGAGGTGGCGAAGGTCGTCTATATCAAGGATGGCGAGACGCGGTCGGTTTCCCCGAAGATCGTCATTCTGTCCGCCGGGGCCGTTCAGTCGTCGGTGCTGTTGCTGCGGTCGGCGAATGATCGCTTCAAGACCGGTCTTGCAAACGCTTCCGACCAGGTCGGGCGAAACTTCATGAACCACAACGCCACGGCCGTGATCGGTGTCTCGCCGAGGTTCAAGAACAGTGCGATCTACCAGAAGACATTTGCATTCAACGACTTCTACCTGTCCGACGGCAAGGGCGGACCGCCGCTTGGCAACGTCCAGCTTCTTGGACGCGTCTCCGCCCGGATCCTCAAGGGTTCGCTTCCGCAGGTCCCCGAGTGGATGCTCGACCTCGTTACCGGCCACGCGATCGATTTCTACGCCATGAGCGAGGACATCCCCAATCCCGAGAGCCGTGTGAGGGTGGATGGCGACAGGATCATCTTGCAATGGCAGCGCACCAACTGGGCGGCGCATCTGGCATTGGTCGCCAAGCTGAAGGAGATTCTGAAGTCCATCGGCTTCCCGATCGTCCTGGCAAGAGCCTTCGACAAACGTACGCCCTCGCACCAGTGCGGGACGATTCGCATCGGCAACGACGCCGCGACAGCGCCGCTCGATACGTTTTGCCGCTCGTATGAGCACCGCAATCTCTTCGTCGTGGATGCCAGTTTCCTGCCGACGTCGGCGGCGGTCAATCCCGCCCTCACGGTGGCCAGCCAGGCTCTTCGCGTGGCTGACCATATCGCATCCACGGACCTGCGATCATGAGCGGCTCTCTTCATTCCAATGGTTCATTGCCTCGACAGGATAGCAAAATGCGTTTCGACTACATCATCACAGGTGCCGGTCCGGCCGGATGCGTGCTCGCGAACCGATTGAGCGAAGATCCTGAAGTCAAAGTCCTGCTTCTCGAAGCGGGCGGCGGGGACTGGAACCCGTTGTTCCATATGCCCGCAGGCTTTGCGAAGATGACGAAGGGCGTTGCCAGCTGGGGCTGGTCGACCGTCCCGCAGAAGCACATGAAAGGCAGGGTCCTTCGCTATACCCAGGCAAAGGTGATCGGCGGAGGCTCGTCCATCAACGCCCAGCTCTACGCACGCGGCAATGCGGCCGACTACGACATGTGGGCGAGCGAGGACGGATGCGACGGCTGGGATTATCGCTCCATCCTTCCCTACTTCAAGCGCGCGGAGGACAACCAGCGTTTCGCCGACGACTACCACTCCTACGGCGGACCGCTCGGCGTATCGATGCCGGTCTCAGCGCTCCCCATTTGCGACGCTTACATCCGGGCCGGTCAGGAGCTCGGCATCCCGTTTAACCACGACTTCAATGGCCGGCAGCAGGCGGGCGTCGGCTTCTATCAGCTCACGCAGCGCAACCGTCGCCGCTCGTCCGCGTCACTCGCATATCTGTCGTCGATCAGGGATCGGAAGAACCTGACGGTTCGCATGAACGCGCGCGTCTCGCGCATCGTCCTCGAAGGCAATCGCGCCGTCGGTGTTGAAATCGTCGGCAAGAATGGCCTGGAAATTGTCAGGGCCGAGCGGGAGGTCCTCGTTTCGTCAGGCGCCATCGGCTCGCCCAAGCTTCTCCTGCAATCGGGTATCGGGCCGGGCGATCATCTTCGGTCCGTCGGCGTCAAGGTCCTGCACGATCTGCCCGGCGTGGGCGGCAATCTTCAGGATCACCTCGATCTCTTCGTGATCGCCGAATGCACTGGAGACCACACCTATGACGGCGTCGCGAAACTTCATCGCACCCTTTGGGCTGGGCTGCAGTACGTCCTTTTCCGATCCGGGCCGGTCGCATCCTCACTGTTTGAAACCGGCGGCTTCTGGTACGCGGATCCGCAGGCGAGGTCACCCGACATCCAGTTCCACCTGGGCCTGGGCTCGGGCATCGAGGCCGGTGTCGAACGCCTGAAAAATGCAGGCGTCACCCTGAACTCCGCCTATCTGCATCCGAGATCGCGAGGGACGGTGCGGCTGTCGTCGTCGGATCCTTCCGCCGCTCCCCTGATCGATCCGAACTACTGGTCCGATCCGCATGACAAGACGATGTCCCTCGAGGGGCTGAAGATCGCTCGCGAGATCATGCAGCAGGCGGCGCTGAAGCCGTTCGTTCTCGCCGAGCGGCTTCCCGGCCCGAAGGTGATATCGGACGAGGAGCTTTTCGAGTACGGGTGCGCCAACGCAAAGACCGATCACCATCCCGTCGGCACCTGCAAGATGGGAAGCGGCCCCGAGGCAGTGGTTGGTCTCGACCTGAGGGTTCATGGCCTCGAGGGGCTGCGTGTCTGCGATTCCTCGATCATGCCACGCGTTCCATCCAGCAATACCAATGCCCCGACGATCATGGTCGGAGAAAAAGGTGCCGACATCATTCGAGGCCTTCCGCCGCTGCCGTCGGCAATCTTCTCCTACGAACGAAACGACACCCGGCCGAGAGCGCGGGCCGACATCCGATAAGCGACGACATGTCATCGGTCCCAGGAGGGCCGAATTCCAAAGGGGCTATGATAATGACCGAAGTAAAGGTTGCTGTTCTTGGCGGCTCGGGCTGGATGGGCAAGGTGCACACCATGGCTTACCAGACATTCCCGCATTTCCTCGGCACCTCCGGGGGAACCGCGCGGGTCGTCGCGATCTCTGACCCGAATCCTGGAGTGGCGGAGGATCTGGCTCGACGCGCTGCGGGCGCGAAGATCGTTCAAGACTGGAAGCTGGCAGTCAATGATCCCGACGTCGATCTGGTGGACATCTGCCTGCCCGACAGCCTGCACTACGAGGTGGCGAAAGCCGCGCTGCTCGCCGGAAAGCACGTCTATTGCGAAAAGCCGCTCGCGAACACCGCGGCGGAAGCCCGTGAACTGGCAGACATCGCCAGGGAAAAAGGCGTCATCACGAGGGTCGGGCATGCGTTCCCCCGCAACCCGGTTCACGACCTCGCCAAGGAGATCATCGACGCCGGCGAGATCGGCGAGATCAAGATGTTCAAGGGCTGCCAACACATCGACATGTACGGCGATCCGATGGCTCCCTACATGTGGCGCGCCGACGGCAAGCTCGCCCCGACCGGCATTGTCGGAGATACCGGTTCGCACATCTTCAGCTTCATGGAGTTTCTCGTCGGACGGGTCAGCTCGCTGATTGCGGACAACCTGATTATCACTTCCAGCCGCCCCGTCGTCGACGGGCTTGGCTACGGGGAAAAGGTCGCCTTGAAGGGCGACGAGACGTGGGCGGAGATCACCAATCCCGACGCCACGAACCTGCTGTGCCGCTTCGAGAATGGCGCGGCGGGGATCGTCGACTTCAGCCGCGTGGCGACCGGTCGCAAATTCATGCAGACCTATGAGATCTACGGTACCAAGGGCAGCATCGTCTACAGCTACGACGAGGTGAACCGCCTTCGCTTCTACACGAACGACGACCGGACTGGCCGTGCCGGCTTCCGCGAAATCGATGTGGGGCCGGAGAACCCGACGTTCAGAGCTTTCCTGCCGCTGCCGAACTTCGCGCTCGGCTACAATGAAAGCAAGATCATCGAGGCAGCGGAAGTCATCAAGTCGATCACCACCAACACACCGATGTGGCCGACTTTCGAGAATGGCCACCACATCTGCCAGATCGTCGATGCCTGCATGGAATCCTCGCGCGCCAAGCGCTGGGTCGACATTCCGCTCGCCTGACAACGACGCCCAAGGACCCGGACCAATGACCATCGATGTCCCGCAACATATCCTCGACGCCCTGACCGATGTCGATATGCCAAGGCTGTCTCCGGAGACGGCATCTTCGGAGACGATCCGGGTGGCGGACATCGACCTGCCCATCTACCGGGCTGGCTGTGTCGTCGTCGGCTCCGGTGCGGCAGGGTTGCGCGCGGCCGTGGAATTGAAGCGTCGAGGCGACGACGTGGTGGTGATGAGCCAGAGCGCCTGGGGTGGAACCTCGGCATGTTCTGGCTCGGACAAGCAGACCCTGCATACGGCGAACACCGCCGATCAGGGCGATAACTTCAAGGCGATGGCGCGTGCGATACGCGCCGGCGGCGCCATGGATGAAGACACCGCCTACGTGGAGGCGGTTGGTTCGGCCCGCATGATGGCCTCCCTGCAGTTTCTCGGCTTGCCGCTCCCTCAAGACAGTCTCGGTGGCACGCTTCGCTACCAGACCGACCATGACGAGGTCGGACGGGCGACGAGCTGCGGACCGCGCACATCCCGCCTTATGGTGAAGGTGCTGGCGGAAGAGGCGATCCGGCTTGGCATCCCTTTCTTCAACCACACCACCGCCGTCAAGATCCTGACCGAGGGCGACGGTGCGCGTCGCCGCATTGTCGGCGTCCTTGCGATCCGAGCGAGTGATCGCACAGAGACCAACGAGTTTGGCCTCGCGCTCTTCGCCTGCGAGGTACTCGTACTTGCAGCAGGTGGCCCGGGCGAACTCTATCGTGACAGTGTCTATCCCAACGGCTGCTTCGGATCACTCGGTCTCGCGCTTGCGGCCGGTGTCGAGCTCGTGAACCTGACGGAAAGCCAGTTTGGCATCGGAACGCGCAGGGAAGGGTTTCCCTGGAATCTTTCCGGAACCTATGTCCAGGCGATCCCGCATATCTATTCGCTCGACGCCGACGGAAGAGAGCATCATTTCCTCGCCGCCTATTACCGTACTACTCAGGAGATGGCGTCGAACGTCTTTCGCAAAGGCTACCAGTGGCCGTTTCACTCGACACGGATGCTCGACTTCGGATCGAGCCTGGTGGACCTGGCGATCTTCCGCGAGAGCGCGGCGGGCCGGCGCGTGTTCATGGACTTCAACCGCAATCCCTTGGCGGTGCCTGGTGACTTACCTTTCGATCTTGAACGGCTTGATGACGACGTGAAGCACTACCTTGCCAATGCCGGGGCGGGGCAGGCGCTCCCGATCCGACGACTGCGCCACATGAACCCGCTCGCGATCGAGCTTTACCGACGCTACAAGGTGGATATTGCCGCGGAACCGCTGGAATTCGCCGTCAACAACCAGCACATGAACGGCGGCATCATGGTCGACACGTGGGGGCGTAGCAGCGTCGCCGGCTGCTACGCGATCGGCGAGGCTGCGGGGACGCACGGTGTCACGCGTCCCGGCGGCGCGGCGCTGAATGCGGGCCAGGTGTTCGGCACCCGCGTCGGCGAACACATCGGCGCGAGCGGACGGGCGAAAGTCGCCTCGCGGCGAGACCTTCGTGCTGCGGCGAGTGACGGCGTGCTCAAACTGCTCGTGCTTCTCAAGACCGACAGTCCCTTGACCGTGAAGGCCATCAGATCAGATGTTCAGGCCCGCATGAGCGACAAGGCCGGCCTCATCTGCGATGCAGAGAGCGTGTCGGCGGCCCTGGCGGAAGCTAGGCGCCTGAATGCTCAGATCCGCCACCACGGTATTGCATACGATCGTATGGCAGAAGCTGGCCGCGCGCTTCAATGGCAACAAATGGCACTCGCATCCGAGGCCGTCCTTGAGGCGCTGGACTATTTCATCCGCAACGGTGGCGGCAGTCGCGGCGCCCGTGTCATCTGCGATGCGGCGGGTGAATCCCTTCCACAATCGAGCACGGGTCCACTCGAGGCGTTCCGTTTCCGCAAGGAAAGGGACGCTCACCGCGAGGAACAGATCGTCGTCCGCCTGGATGGCGAGCGCATGTCGGTCGATACACGCCCGAACCGGAAATTCGACGAAACCGCGAAGGCCTTCTTCGAACGCGACTGGCCAGAATGGCTGACGGGAACAATCTACGATCTCGGGTCGGACTAGCAACGACAGGTCGAGACCGGAGCCCAAGCGACTTCGGTCGGCCCGCTGCTCGCGACCAATCGCGGCGTCCGCCGGCAAGTCATGCCTAAAGTTCGGGGCAATCACACCCCCATCTTGTGTAATTTCTCAAAAAGCACTTAGCTGCCGCCACTGTTACCCCCGTGTCTGCTTGGCACGCCAAGTGTTGAGATGGCCGCGTAGTGAAGCGTTCGCATTCGAGGCAAACCCCGTGCATTGGTCGAAGCCCCTAAGATTGCATCTCGGCGTTCTGATTGTCGCGTCGCTATTGTGCACATCGATGCCGATCATCTGGATGGCATTCAGCCACGGGCGGGAGGCCGCAGTAAGCGCAGGCGTCCAGCAGATGCGCGAAATGAGCCTGCGGCTGATCGAGGGGTACCGCAACACGCTGCAAGGTGGCACCGAAGCGGTGGCGTTGGCAGCCACTTTGCCGCAGCTTACGTCCCCGCCACCACAGGATCTGCAGGCAAAGCAGAATTTCTTTCTGGAAGTGCTGCGAAGCCTCCCCGATGCGACGAGCATCTACGCGGGCTATCCCGATGGCTCATACCTGCAGGTCATCAATGCCGCCAGGCGGGACGTTCGCCAAACGCTCGCGGCACCCGATGGCACGGCCGTCGCCATCAGAACCATCGCGCGGCCACAAAGCGCAGACGCTATCTCTACGCTTGGTTTTCTCGATAGCCGGACGAGACTGATAGAGGAGCGGAACGTCGAAAATGGCTCATTCGATCCCCGGCAGAGACCCTGGTATCAATCCGTTATACGCGAAGGCGCAGCGGTTTCGGTTGGCCCCTATGTCACCGGCACGCTCAAGGTCCCCACGCTGACGGTCGCCGCACCGATGAAGGACAATGGTAAGGTCGTCGTCGGTATCAACATCCACCTGCGGACCATCGGCCGCCTGTTGGACGCGCAGGGGATTTCGCCGCGTGCGCGCGCCTACCTCATGGATGACGCCGACAATCTCGTCGCCCACTCCGATCCGACCATCATGGCCAAGCTCCTCGATATCTGGTCACGAAGTGCCGGCCCGGTCGATACCAAGGCAGGCAATCTCGATACGAGCCTCGAAACCGTGGCCAGGCTGAGGCGAGATCCCGCCTTTGCAAGCGGCGGGTTGGCACGGCTCCAGTTTGATGGTGAAAATTACCTCGTCCAGATTGCGCCCGTCGATGTGTCAGGCCTGTTCAAGGGAAATGTGGCCGCAATCGTCGTCCCGCTCGAGGATCTCGTGGCGCAGGCCAATCGCCTGCTCGTTCACAACCTTCTCATTGCAGCCGCATTGCTGGTTGCAGGCGTCGCCGCATCTGTCTTGTTGTCCCGCATGGTCAGTCGCTCTCTCAACCGGCTGGCGGACGAAGCGCGTAGGATCGGTGATCTCGATATCACCGAGAAACCCGTCTCGCATTCCTGGATCACCGAGATCAACACACTGGCGGGTGCGCTGGCGGCAAGTCGCCGTGCGATCGGTCAGTTCGCGCTCTATGTCCCGCGCGAAGTTGTTCGCCGGATCGTCAATCCTGATGGCGGGGCTTTCGTAAAGGCGAAGCGGCAGGATGTAACCGTGCTCTTCACCGACATTCGCGACTTCACGACCATATCCGAGCAGCACTCGCCGGAAGAAGTGGTCGATATCCTGTCGGCCTATTTTGAGCTGCTGAACACGATTGCCGAGCGGCACGGCGGCACAGTCGTCCAATATCTCGGCGATTCCATTTTCGTCATGTGGAATGCCCCTGTTCAAGACCCCCGCCATGCCGAACACGGCTGTCGATGTGCGCTTGCGATGAAAGAGGCGATCGATGACTTGAACGACGCCAATCGAAAGGATGGCCGCCCGGAACTGTTCACCCGGTTTGGATTGCACAGCGGGCCGGCGGTCGTCGGTAGTTTCGGAGCAATCTCGCGGCAGCAATACACGGCGATGGGCGATACGATCAACGTCGCCTCGCGGCTGGAGGGATTGAACAAGGACTACCAGACTTCGATCCTCGTCAGCGAAGCCGTCCGCGATGCCGTAGCAGATCACTTCGATCTCAGGCCATTGGGACTGGTTCACCTCAAGGGACGTGCGGAACAAGTCGGCATCTGGGAACTGACCGGAGAGAATAGTGACCAGAGCATCGATGTGCAGCAGCAGGCACGAACGACCTAGCTTCTGGATTGGGGCGCAGCGAAACGCGCCACTTGCAGTTATTACAGCTTCACAAGAAGCGCGTAGCCTGCTGCTACCCGATGGAGTTCATGGCCCGCCCGATCCCTGAATAGGACAGCAATGCTGCGGAAGTTGATCATTACCGGCCCGAACGGGGCCGGCAAAAGCCACTTGGCTGCGCGGCTAATGGCGACACGCCCGGCGGTGCCGGTTGTCTCCTTCGACGCGATGAAACTTACCAGCAATTGGAAGCCGCGTCCTCGATCCGAGGTCGACGCCGATTTGTCGCAAGCCATCCAAAAAGACAGCTGGATTCTGGAGGGCGGTCCAAGCCTGCTTCCTCACGCGATCCGGCATGCCGATAGCGTTATGTGGCTGGACCCCCGGAATGGCTAAGAGCCTGGCGCCTAGCCATCAGGCCGTTGCGCAACATGGGACGAACGCGCCCCGAACTTCCCGAAGGCAACGTCGATTGGCCATGGGAACAGTACAAATTCGCCATACGCAGTCTGACGAATCGGCACAGGTTCCAAGAGACCATTTCCGCGCAACTTGCTGCGGCCCAGGGAATACGTGTCTGGCGCATCAGAAATGCGGCTGATCTTGCCTCGGCCATTGACGAATGGCGCGAGCAGTCGACCTAGTATCGAGGCAACCACGTCACCCAATCATGAGGCGGTACGCCCCATCGTCTATGCACAACTCCATGCCCATCAAACCGCAGGACAAAGCATCGCCTTGCACAAAGTGGTGGGCGATGGGCGCATTCTTTATTCCATCTTTGACAATTAGGGACGACTCATGAACTTTTAACGTTCCGACCACAGTATGCATACCGGGCGACGATTATCGCCCGGCAACGCCAGCCGCGGCCGAAAAAGGCAACCGGCAACGGCTGGCGTCTCACTGTAGCAGGACAGTCCTCAAGGTTGCGCCCGGCATCGAGCCCTGCTTTTTTCGCGGGCCCTGTCGATTTTCTCGCTTCCCAAACGTTCTAGAGGAACATGCCGCGCCGGGTAGGGGCGGTCATGTCTGCTGGAACTGACGAATCAAGAAGGAGGACTTGCCATGGATGCCCCCAGCCTTGTTTCCGCGATGGAACTTGCAAGACGCAATGGCGTGCGCATTCCCAATGAAAGCACGGATTACCGCCGCGCCCGCGAAGCGCTGCTCGCAGAAGAGATCGAGTTGCGGCGACATATCGAGCGTGTCGCGGAAATGCGGCGTGCCTTGCCGCCGGGCGGCGAGGTGACGAAGGCCTACCAATTCCAAGGCCCTGACGGACCGGTTAGTCTCAAGGAGCTATTCGGGAACAAGGACACGCTGGTCATCTATAGCTACATGTTCGGTCCGGAGCGTGAACGCCCATGCCCGATGTGCACGTCGATGCTATCGGCGCTGGACGGCGAAGTTCCCGACATCAGCCAGCAGGCCGCCTTCGCTGTCGTCGCGCGCTCTCCGATCGAACGGCTGCTTGCCTTCAAGAAGGAACGTGGCTGGCATCATCTGCCGCTCTACTCCGACACCAGCGACGAGTACAGCCGCGACTACCACGCAATCGGTGAAGGCGGCAGCGATGACGCGGGCTACAACGTCTTTACCCGCAAGGACGGATCGATCCGCCACTTCTGGAGCCAGGAAATGGGACCGGAGACCTCAGACCCGGGGCAGGATCCGCGCGGCGCGCCCGATTTCATGCCGTTATGGACGGTGCTCGACACCACGCCGGAAGGACGTCCACCGACCTGGTATCCCAAATTGTCTTACGGCACCGCGCCATAGCATCCCCATACTTCGAGGCAGCGCTTCAGCGCTGCCTGCCGACGCTGGCATACATGCCGGTCGTGCGGAATTCCGTCGGGTTGGTGCCGTAAACACGACGGAAAACCTTGGAGAAATAATTCGCATCCTCGAAGCCCGAGCGGATCGCGACCTCCTTGACCGGCATGTTAGCGGTTTTCGTCAGTAGCTTGACGGCGCGCTTCAGGCGTTTCTGCAGAACGAATTCCGCGGGCGGCAAACCCTCGTTTGCCGCAAACATGCGCGAGAAATGCGCGCGACTGAGACCAGCGACCCGGGCGAGGTCCTCCACGGGCAGCGGACGCTCGAGATTGTTCATGATATAGTCGATCACATGCTGCATCGTCCGGTATTCCTCGCTGAACACCGGGTGCGAGCCGAACACGTCGTCATAGAGCGCCATTGCCGCCTCGTAAGCAATCGCCGATGCCAGCCCCGGCGTCTCCGCGCCGTTTATCAGGCGCAGGCTGCAATCGGCCAGATGCTCGATCGTCTCCTGTTGCAGCTTGAGAATCGGACCGGTCACGGCAAGGATCGAACGATGGATGCGTAGCGCCTCTTCCCCATTCATCGAGATCCAGAAAAATTCCCAGCGATCCCCATCATCCAGCCAGTAGCGGTGATTGTGGGGCACGAGGACCAGCAAGGTTTCGCCCTCCTTCACCCGCAGTTCGCGATTTTCGTATCGCAAGTTCCCGGAGCCGCTGATCGTGTGCTGAAGCACGGTGAACGGCGTCTGGCCGCGTTTGCGGCCATCCCAGTCATAGGTCGCATCCTCGCGGATTTCGTATCCGGTGCTAGTCGGCATGGTGTGCAGGCTCTGTCGCCCGCGCGGCAGTGAAACAGTGCGCATGACCGGGCCGTTCTCAATCAGTTTGTGGAGCACAGAATTACCCATGAAAGCATAATCCTTCTCTGGCGGGCCCGCCGAAATTGCGCATAATCCGCCTCCAAGAGAGAGCACACCGCCAGCATCGAGGAGTGGCGGGGAGGAGAATAAGCCGGATTTCTGGCCTTTTTTGATAGGGAGCGCAAGCCCGTGTCCTATTCTTCTTCTCGTTGTCCAATGCCGGTATTTTGATCGCATCGAGGTTAGGATCATGAGTTTCAAAATCGCTATCATCGGCGCTGGCAGCGTCGGCTTCACCAAAAAGCTGTTCACCGACATCCTGTGCGTACCGGAATTCCGGGACATCGAGTTCGCGCTCACAGACATGAGCGAACACAATCTGCAGATGATCAAGCAGATCCTCGACACCATCGTGTCGTCCAACAAGCTGCCCACCAAGGTAACGGCGACGACGAACCGCCGCGAGGCGCTGACCGGCGCGCGTTACATCATCAGCTGCGTACGCGTCGGCGGCCTCGAAGCCTATGCCGACGACATCCGCATTCCGCTGAAGTACGGCATCGACCAGTGCGTCGGTGACACGATCTGCGCCGGCGGCATTCTCTACGGTCAGCGCAACATTCCTGTCATCCTCGACTTCTGCAAGGACATCCGCGAAGTCGCCGAGCCGGGCGCGAAGTTCCTGAACTACGCAAACCCGATGGCAATGAACACCTGGGCTGCGATCGAATATGGCAAGGTCGACACGGTCGGTCTCTGCCACGGCGTGCAGCACGGCGCCGAACAGATCGCCGAGGTACTCGGCGCGAAGTCACCGTCGGAACTCGACTACATCTGCTCGGGCATCAACCACCAGACTTGGTTCGTCGATCTCAAGCTCAACGGTCGCAAGATCGGCAAGGACGAGCTGGTTGCCGCTTTCGAGGCGCATCCAGTCTTCTCGCGGCAGGAAAAGCTGCGCATCGACGTCCTGAAGCGCTTCGGCGTCTATTCGACGGAGAGCAACGGCCATCTGTCGGAATACCTGCCATGGTACCGCAAGCGGCCGGACGAGATCACCAAGTGGATCGACATGTCCGACTGGATCCACGGCGAAACCGGTGGCTATCTCCGTCACTCCACGGAAACCCGCAACTGGTTCGAGACGGAGTTCCCGCAGTTCCTCGCCTCCGCGGAGAAACCGATCGATCCGTCCAAGCGTTCGAACGAGCATGCCAGCCATATCCTGGAAGCGCTGGAAACGGGGCGTGTCTATCGCGGCCACTTCAACGTCAAGAACAACGGCGTGATCACCAACCTGCCTGCTGACGCGATCATTGAGTCGCCCGGTTTCGTCGACCGCTTCGGCATCAACATGGTCTCTGGCGTCACCATTCCGGAAGCCTGTGCTGCGACCTGCATGGCGTCCATCAACGTCCAGCGCATGTCGGTTCATGCAGCCGTCAGCGGCGATATCGACCTCCTGAAGCTTGCCGTACTGCACGACCCGCTGGTTGGTGCCGTCGCAACGCCGGAAGAGGTCTGGCAGATGGTTGACGAGATGGTTGTCGCCCAGGCCCGCTGGCTGCCGCAATATGCGGATGCAGTTCCGGCCGCCAAGGAGCGCCTGGCGAAATCGACTGTGAAGACCCGCGAATGGGCAGGTGCTGCCCGCCGCAACGTCCGCTCGATCGAAGAACTTCGTGCCGAGAAAGCGGCGCTCAAGCAGGCCGTGTAAGTTTTCCCGGAGGACGGGTGGCGATGGCGTTCCAAGGAGGGGACGCCATCGCCGCAAGCCCGTTTCCGGATCGTTGAGGAGAACCGGGGTTGCCGCAAGCGCCTCGAAACAAGAGGGAGAGACGATGAGAAATTTCCGCAACATTGGCGTTCTTGCCGGACTGGCGCTGAGCGTCTCGGTCTCGGCTTTGAGCGCGTACGCCTCCGAGCCGACGGCACCGCCCGTTCCGCCGCAATTCCCGGCGGAAGGCAAGATCAAGTACGTATCGAGAGATTCGATCGAAGAGTTCAAGGCGCTTCCGTCGTATAACGAACCGGACTGGGTGAAGAAGAACTTCGTCGACACCGGCAAGCTGCCGCCCGTCAAGGATCGCCTCCCCAAGGAACCGCTCGTCTTCAAGACCGACAACATGGTCGACGGCATCGGTGTCTATGGCGACACGCTTCGCCACGTCATCGGCGGTCGGCCGGAAGGCTGGAATTACGGCGCTGGCCAGACACAGGGCTGGGGCGGCATCGACATCGGCCTCTCCGAATGCCTGACGCGCACCGCGCCGCTCTTCCAGGTCGAAGCCAAGGACACCGAGCCGCTTCCGAACCTCGCCAAGAGCTGGGAATGGTCTGCTGATGGCCACAAGCTGACCATGCACCTCGTAGAAGGCGCGAAGTGGTCGGATGGCGTCGCCTTCAACGCTGACGACATCATGTTCTACTGGGACGACGAGGTCATCGATCCGAACGTCTCGCCGCTCGGTGGCGGCGCATCGCCGGAAGCCTTCGGCGAAGGAACGACGCTGAAGAAGATCGACGACTACACGGTCGAATGGACCTTCAAGGAAGCCTTCCCGAAGCAGTATCTCTACACGATGTCCTATCCGAGCTTCTGCCCGGGTCCGTCTCACATCCTGAAGCCGCAACATCCGAAGTATTCGAAGAACACCTACGACCAGTTCAAGAATGCCTTCCCGCCGGAATTCATGAACATGCCGGTCATGGGTGCCTGGGTGCCGGTCGAATACCGTCCTGACGACATCATCGTCATGCGCCGCAATCCCTACTACTGGAAGGTCGATGAGAAGGGCAACCAGCTGCCTTACCTCAACGAACTGCACTACAAGCTCTCCACCTGGGCTGACCGAGACGTGCAGGCCGTTGCCGGTTCCGGCGACATTTCCAACCTGGAGCAGCCGGAAAACTTCGTGGCGTCGCTGAAACGCGCCGCCGAAAAGACGGCACCGGCGCGCCTTGCCTTTGGCCCGCGCCTGATCGGTTACAACCTGCGCATGAACCTCTCGGCCAATGGCTGGGGCGATCCTGACGCACGTGGCCAGGCTGTTCGCGAGCTGAACCGCAATGAGGACTTCCGTAAGGCAGTCACCATGGGTCTCGACCGCAAGGCCATCGGCGAGTCACTCGTCAAGGGTCCATTCACCGCGATCTATCCGGGCGGCCTGTCTTCGGGCACGAGCTTCTACGATCGTAACTCGGTGGTTTATTACCCGTTCGACCTGAAGGGCGCCAAGGCATTGCTCGCCAAGGCAGGCCTCAAGGATACCGACGGCGACGGCTTCGTGAACTTCCCGGCCGGCACCGAAGGCGGCAAGAACGTCGAAATCGTTCTTCTCGTCAACAACGGCTACGCGACCGACAAGAGCCTTGCTGAAGGCGTCATCGGCCAGATGGAAAAGCTCGGCATCAAGGTCATCCTCAATGCCCTGGACGGCCCCAAGCGTGACGATGCCCACTATGCGGGTCGTTTCGACTGGCTGATCCAGCGCAGCTCACCGGAACTTGCTTCCGTCGTGCAGAACACCGAACAGCTTGCGCCTGTCGGTCCCCGCACGAGCTGGCAGCATCGCGCCGGCAAGGACGGCAAGCTTGACCTCATGCCCTATGAAGAAAAGCTGGTGGACATCGTCACGAAGTTCCAGACCAGCCAGGACAACAACGAGCGCGTCGACCTGATGAAGCAGTATCAGAAGGTCGCGACCGAGAATGTCGATACGGTCGGCCTCACGGAATATCCGGGTGCGCTGATCATCAACAAGCGCTTCTCGAACGTGCCGGCTGGAACTCCGATCTTCATGTTCAACTGGGCTGAAGACTCCGTCATCCGCGAACGTCTGTGGGTGGCTGCCGACAAGCAGGGCAAGTACGAGCTGTTCCCCGAACAGCTGCCCGGCAAGCCTGGCGACAAGGGTCCGATCAACTAAGCGTTCTCCTCCCAACGAAAGATACCGGTCGCGTGTGATGCGCGGCCGGCCAAGATCAACTAGCCAGCCGCACAGGGACACCGCGCGACTGGCCGCAATGAGAAGCGAACCGTCAGATGTTCCGATTCCTGCTCGTGCGCATAGCCTCCGCGATTCCGGTCCTGATTATCCTCAGCATCGTGACCTTCGCGATCATCCAGGCGCCGCCCGGCGATTATGCCGATTACATCCGTTCGCAGCTGATCAATCAGAGTGGAGCCTCCTTCGCGGCCGCCGATGCGCAGGCCCAGGCCTATCGCGTCGCCCACGGGCTCGACCAACCGATGGTCATCCAGTACTTCAACTGGATCAAGGGCATCCTGACGCAAGGCGATTTCGGCTACAGCATGTTCTACAACAAGCCAGTGGCCGACGTGGTCGCCGAGCGCCTGCCGCGCACCCTTGCGCTGGCCCTGGTCTGCCATATCCTGGCATCCGTGCTCGGCATCAGCTTCGGCATCTGGGCTGCAACCCGCCAGTATTCCTGGATCGACAGCCTGCTTTCGGGCATCTCCTTCCTCGGCATGACGGTGCCGCGCTTCCTGATGGCGTTGATCATCGTCTACCTCCTCGTTTTCCAGTTCAACGTCTCGGAAATCGGCAGCTTCTTCTCGCCGCAATATGGCGGGGCGCCGTGGTCCTGGGCTAAATTCGTCGACCTCGTCAGCCATGTCTGGCCGGTCGTTGCCATCGCGACTTTCGGCGGGCTCGCCTACAACATGCGTGTGATGCGCGGGAACCTGCTCGATACGCTGAACGCCCAGTACGTCGAGACGGCGCGGGCAAAGGGCCTTTCGGGTGGTGCGGTCGTCATGCGCCATGCGGTACCGAACGCACTCCATCCGCTTGTCATGTACCAGGGGGTCGTTCTTCCCTACATGCTGACGGGCGAGATCGAGACCGCTATCATCTTTTCCCTCCCAACGGTCGGACCCGCAATCGTCGGCTCCATGGCGATCGGCGACGTCTACGTCACGGCCACCTTCATGATGGTCCTGTCCGCCACGCTCATCGTCGGCAACATCATCGCCGACATGCTGCTTGCCATGCTGGACCCTCGCGTCCGTACGTACGGAGGAGCCTGACATGCTCGCTTTCGATTCCGCTCCCCCACCGCCGCACGAAGAAACCGTCAAGGTCGTGCCGCATGGCAATGAAAGCTACATGGCGCTGGTCTGGCGCCGCCTGAGACGCTCGTGGACGGGCACTATTGGCCTCGTGCTGGTTGCCCTGCTCCTGATAATGGCCATCTTCGCAGAGTTTTTCGCCCCGATGGATCCGAAGGCAACCGATGTCGGCTTTGCCCCTCCTCAGATGATGAGCTTCCACGACAAGGACGGCAATTTCGTCTTCCAGCCACGGGTCTATGGATTGGCTGAGTCCGAAGAACTCGACCCCGTGACTTTTCAGCCGATCGTCGGCCCGGATTACGACAATCCGAACCTCCTCGGCTTCTTTGTGAAGGGGGCCGAATACAAGCTCCTCGGCCTCATTCCGATGGATCGGCATTTCTTCGGCTCGACCACTGGCCAGCCGGTGCATTTCCTCGGTACCGACAAGTTTGGCCGGGACGTGCTGTCGCGCGCCATCGTCGGCTCACGGATTTCGCTGACGATCGCACTTACCGTCGTCTTCATCGTTACCGTGATCGGGACCACGGTCGGCATGGTGTCCGGCTATTTCGGCGGCGCCTTCGACACCTGGGTGCAGCGCTTCGTCGAAGTGGTGCTCGCCTTCCCACAGCTGCCGCTTTATCTGGCGCTGACGTCGCTGATCCCGGTGACGGCACCGACCAATGTCTTTCTCGGCTTCGTCATCATCGTCATGTCCGCACTCGGCTGGGCGCAGATGTCGCGCGAAGTTCGTGGCAAGACGCTGGCGCTCGCCCGCATCGACTATGTCAGAGCGGCAATGGCCGTCGGCGCCACCGACCGGCGGATCATCTTCCAGCACATCTTCCCGAACGTGATGAGCCACGTGATCGTCGCTGTCACCCTGCATATCCCAAGCGTCGTGCTGCTGGAATCCTTCCTCGGCTTCCTGGGCTTTGCCGTGAAGCCACCGCTGATCTCCTGGGGTCTGATGCTTCAGGATACCGCAAATTATTCCGTCATTGGCACCTATCCCTGGATTCTGGCGCCCGTCGGCTTCGTGCTTGTCACCGTCTTCGCGTTCAACGCGCTGGGTGACGGTTTGCGCGATGCAGTCGATCCCTATTGAGGAGGCTCCAAGATGGCTCTTGCTCTCGTCAACTCCTTCGCCCCGCCTGTGCGCCTCGATCATGAGGGACGGTCGGAAAATCCCGTCATCGACGCGCGCAACGTCGCCGTCAACTTCAAGGTCGAGCATGGCACCGTCGAGGCTGTGAAGGACATCTCCTTCCAGCTCTATCGCGGAGAAACGATCGCGATCGTCGGCGAATCCGGTTCCGGAAAGTCGGTCACCGCACGCACCGTGATGGGCCTGCTGTCCAAGCGTGCGGTGGTGTCACCGAAATCCACTGTGACCTACGACGGCGCCAATATCCTGAAATTCTCCGAGCGCGACCGTCGCAAGCTTCGCGGCGACCGCATCTCGATGATCTTCCAGGAACCGATGAGCTCGCTCAATCCGATCTATACGATCGGCAGCCAGATCGTCGAGGCGATCCGCGTGCATCGCAAGATGAGCAAGAAGCAGGCGGAAGCCCGGGCGCTGGAACTGTTGCAGCACGTGCAGATTCCCGATCCGGAAGCCCGGCTCCGCCAATATCCGCATCAGCTCTCAGGAGGTCAGCGCCAGCGCGTGATGATCGCCATGGCGCTCGCCAACGATCCCGATGTGCTCATCGCCGACGAACCGACGACCGCCCTCGACGTGACGGTGCAGGCGCAGATCCTGAACCTCATCCGCAACCTGCAGAAGGAATTGCGGATGGCGGTGATCCTGATCACCCACGATCTGACGGTCGTGCGCCAGTTCTCTGACTACGTCTATGTCATGCAGCATGGCGAGATGCGCGAGCACAACACCACCGAGAACCTGTTCGCCAATCCGCAGCACGCCTACACCAAGCATCTGCTGGGTTCGGAGCCGCGCGGTCAGGCCAATCCGCTGCCCGAGGGCTCGGACGTCATTCTCGATGCCAAGGACGTACGTGTCTCGTTCATGATGCGTCATGGCGGGTTCTTCAAGCCGGAGCTGAAGGAGCTCATCGCCGTCAACCGGTTGAACCTGACACTCAGGCGGCATGAAACACTCGGCCTCGTCGGCGAATCCGGGTCGGGCAAGACGACCTTCGGCCAGGCACTTGTCAGGCTGAACGAACCGGACAGCGGCGAGATCTTTTTTGACGGTCAACCGATCCACGGCAAGTCGCGGGCTGAAATGCGGCCCTTGCGCTCGCGCATGCAGATCGTGTTCCAGGACCCGTTTTCCTCGCTCAATCCCCGCATGACGATCGGCCAGATCATCGAGGAAGGGCTCGTGGTCAACAAGCTCGGAGCGACCAAGGCCGAGCGGCTCGACCGTGTCCGCGAGGCGCTGATCGCAGCAGGGATGCCGGGCAATATTCTCTCGCGCTTTCCGCACGAGTTCTCCGGTGGCCAACGCCAGCGTATCGCCATCGCCCGCGCCATTGCGCTCGAGCCGGAATTCATCCTGCTCGACGAGCCGACGTCGGCGCTCGACCTTTCGGTCCAGGCCCAGATCATCGAACTGCTGCGCAAGCTGCAGGACGAGCGGGGTCTCAGCTATCTCTTCATTTCGCACGATCTCAAAGTCGTGCGTGCCCTCTGCCACCGGGTGATTGTCATGCAGCATGGCAAGATCATGGAAGAGGGACCCGTCAACGAAGTTCTCACCAATCCCAAGACCGCCTACACGGAACGGCTCGTCAAAGCCGCTTTCGAGGTAGCCTGATTGCACATGCCGGAGGTTATAATGGCAAGAAATCCCAAGATCACGTTTATCGGTGCTGGCTCCACCGTCTTCATGAAGAACATCATCGGCGACGTCCTGCAACGCCCGGCGCTATCGGGCGCCACCATCGCCCTGATGGACATCAACCCGCAGCGGCTGGAAGAAAGCGCCATCGTCGTCAACAAGCTGATCTCGACGCTTGGCGTCAAGGCCAAGGCCGAGACCTATTCGGACCAGCGCAAGGCGCTCACCGGCGCCGACTTCGTCGTCGTCGCCTTCCAGATCGGCGGCTATGAGCCCTGCACGGTGACCGACTTCGAGATCCCGAAGAAGTTCGGCCTGCGCCAGACGATCGCCGACACGCTCGGCGTCGGCGGCATCATGCGCGGCCTGCGTACGGTTCCGCATCTCTGGAAGATCTGCGAGGACATGCTCGCGGTCTGCCCCGAGGCGATCATGCTGCAATACGTCAACCCGATGGCAATCAACACCTGGGCGATCTCGGAAAAATACCCGACGATCAAGCAGGTCGGTCTTTGCCACTCGGTGCAGGGCACCGCGATGGAACTGGCCCATGACCTCGACATTCCCTACGAGGAAATCCGCTACCGGTCGGCCGGCATCAACCACATGGCCTTCTATCTGAAGTTCGAGCATCGCCAGGCAGACGGTTCCTACAAGAACCTCTATCCGGATCTCGTGCGCGCCTACCGTGAAGGTCGCGCTCCGAAGCCAGGCTGGAACCCGCGCTGCCCAAACAAGGTACGCTACGAAATGCTGACGCGCCTCGGCTATTTCGTCACTGAGAGCTCCGAGCACTTCGCCGAGTACACCCCCTATTTCATCAAGGAAGGCCGCGAGGACCTGATCGAGAAGTTCGGCATTCCGCTCGACGAATACCCGAAGCGCTGCATCGAGCAGATTGCGCGCTGGAAGGGGCAAGCAGAAGCTTACAAGTCGGCTGACAAGATCGAAGTCGCTCAATCGAAGGAATACGCTTCCTCGATCATCAACTCCGTTTGGACGGGCGAACCCTCCGTCATCTACGGCAACGTCCGCAACAATGGCTGCATCACCTCGCTGCCTGACAATTGCGCAGCCGAGGTTCCCTGCCTGGTTGATGCGTCAGGCATCCAGCCGACCTTCATCGGCGACCTGCCGCCGCAGCTGACGGCGCTGATCCGCACCAACATCAACGTGCAGGAACTGACGGTTCAGGCGCTGATGACGGAAAATCGCGAGCACATCTATCACGCCGCGATGATGGACCCGCATACGGCGGCCGAACTCGACCTCGACCAGATCTGGGCGATGACGGATGAACTGCTTGCCGCCCACGGCGACTGGCTGCCGGAATGGGCCCGCACGTCACGCAAAGTTCAGGCCGCCTGACCACTCTCTCTCCCGGTCAGGGACCTCAAGAAGTCCCGCGGTTCTACCGCGGGACTTTCCTACCGAGAGGGTTTCCCAGCGTATCAACAGCACCCGGCACGACATCATTGAAGCCGACTTCGGGGCAACCGCGAACATTGGCGAAGCTTATCTCACGGCGATCCCCTCCGTCCGTCATGCCTCGAAGCGTAACGACGTTCTCATCCTGAAAGACAACGTCGGTGCGGTAGATTCCGGCACGTCTGGCGAGATTTCTCGCCTGGCTGACATTGCATTGCCCCGGCGACGGGGAAACGTGCCAGGAGCTTGTTCCCCTGCCATCGGAACTCCAGCCTTCCTGGCCAGACGCGATCGTCGGCAGGAGTGCGGCAAAGGAAATCAACGTCGCGCGGAAGGCAGCTTTCAAAATCGACGACCCCAGATTGCGTTCAAAGGCGTCTGGCCACGAGACGGCACGACGCGTCTTGCTAGGATAGACGGCGAACCGTTGGAAGCAACCAGGCGTGAGGAACCCCGGCAGGTAAGTTCATCAACATGGCTAAGCTTTGTTTGCACCAGGTTTGACAAGCAGCCGATTGATTAAATCAAATATATTGATATAGAACATGGATACGCATTCTCATCCCGCCTGATCGGAACCCTATGAGCCGCAATTTTCTTGTCGTTGATCCCGAAGAGGGCATGCCAATCCTGAAGGGGCTTGCATCGCCGGCAAGGGTATCCGTGCTGAAGTTGTTGCACGAGAAGGGCCCGCTCAACGTCAACGAAATCGCTGAAATCCTTGAGCTGCCGCAGTCGAGTGTCTCGACAAACGTGCAGATGTTGGAGGAGGCGGGGCTGATCCGAACCGAAACGCAGAAGGCGCGCAAGGGCAACCAGAAGGTCTGCCATAGCGTCTATGACGAGATTCTCGTCGTCTTCAAGAATGAAATCAAGGAAACCGAACCGGATGCCATCGAGGTGGCGATGCCGCTCGGCCTCTATACAAGCTTCGATGTGACGGCACCATGCGGGCTCTGTTCGGTCGATGGCATCATCGGACTGCTTGACGTCCCCAACACGTTTCTTGATCCGGACCGCATGAAAACGGCGCTGATCTGGTTCACGCGCGGCCATGTAGAGTACCAGTTCCCGAACAATGCGCGGCTGACAAACACCCGGATTCGCGAAGTCGAATTCGTCATGGAACTGAGCTCGGAGGTGCCCGGCACCAGTGCCGACTGGCCGTCCGACATCACCCTGACTGTGAATGGCGCCGACATCGGAACCTGGACGTCTCCGGGCGATTTCGGCGACAAACGCGGGGTTTTCACGCCGGATTGGTGGAAACTGAAGGGGTCTCAATACGGCAAGCTCAAGAGTTTCCGTATCAATGAAGACGGTGCCTTCGTCGACGGATTGCGGATCTCGGATGTGACGCTCGCCGATCTCAAGCTCGACGAACACCATTCAATTCGCCTGCGGATCGGCGTGCGCGACGATGCCAAGCATCCCGGCGGCATCAACATTTTCGGCCGCGGCTTCGGCAACTACGACCAGGATATCCTGCTGCGTATCAAGACTCGGTGAGTCTACCCGATTTTCTGAATTTTACCCTTGACCACGGCCAAGGCTTCCGGTTTATTCACCTCAAATTGTGATACACATCACAAACTACGATACGGTGGAGGAAACCATGAAGGCCGCGGTTACAGCGCACAGCAAATACACGATCTCGGACATTGATCCGCGCCTATACGGCTCGTTCATCGAGCACCTGGGCCGCGCCGTCTATACCGGCATTTACGAACCCGATCACGCGACCGCCGACGAAAACGGCATGCGCAAGGACGTCATCGATCTCGTCAAGGAACTCAATGTTCCGATCGTGCGCTATCCCGGCGGCAACTTCGTCTCCGCCTATAACTGGGAAGACGGGATCGGTCCGAAGGAAAGCCGCCCGACGCGCCTCGACCTCGCCTGGCACACATCCGAAAGCAACCAGGTCGGCATGCACGAGTTCGCCGACTGGTGCGTCTCGGCAAGCACCGAGATGATGCTCGCCGTCAACCTCGGCTCTCGCGGCCTCGATGAAGCCCGCAACTTCCTCGAATATGTCAACCATCCCGGCGGCAGCGAGTGGAGCGACAAGCGCATTGCCAACGGCCGCGCCGAGCCGTGGGACGTTAAGCTGTGGTGCCTCGGCAATGAGATGGACGGCCCTTGGCAGATCGGCCACAAGACGGCCGACGAATATGGCCGCCTGGCCCACGAAACCGCCAAGGCCATGCGCGCCTTCGACAGCTCGCTGGAACTCGTCGTCTGCGGCTCGTCCAACGCCCACATGCCGACCTATCCGGAATGGGAAGCGACCGTCCTCGACCATACCTACAATGAGGTCGACTACATCTCGCTGCACATGTACTTCGAGAACCGCGCCAAGAACACGGCGAACTATCTCGCCCGCAGTATCGAGCTCGACAACTACATCGGCACGGTTGCTGGCGTCATCGATTACGTCAAGGCAAAGAAGCGCTCGACCAAGGACGTCTACATCTCCTTCGACGAATGGAACGTCTGGTACCATTCCAAGGAACGCGACAAGGCAACGCTCGCCGGCGCCAACGGCTGGCCGCATGCCCCGGCACTGTTGGAAGACGATTATAACTTCGAAGACGTGCTGCAGGTCGGCTGCATTCTCAACACCTTCATCAATCGCGCTGACGTCGTGAAGATCGCCTGCCTCGCCCAGCTGGTCAACGTCATCGCCCCGATCATGACCACGCCTGGCGGGGCCGCATGGCGCCAGACGATCTTCTATCCGTACTATTTCGCTTCAGTCTACGGTCGCGGCACGGCGCTGAAGCTGATCGTCGACAGCCCGACCTACAAGGTCGATGATCTGGGCGATGTGCCTTACCTCGACGTCTCCGCCGTCCACGACGCGGACGCCAAGGCCGTAACGTTCTTCATCGTCAATCGCCATGGCACCGAAGCGCTCGATCTGGACGCCAGCCTGCTGGAATTCGGCGCCTTGAAGATCGTCGACGACCAGGTCATTTCGCACGCCGACCTCAACATCACCAACACCGCTGAAAAGCCGGACAACGTGGTGCCGCAGAAGGCAACCGGCGCGGCCTTTGAAGCTGGAAAGCTCAGCGCAAAGATCGCGCCGCTGTCCTACCGGGTGATCCGCCTGCAGGCCTGATATTTAAATCAGACTTCCTGATACATATCAAAGATATGTTGACATCGTAATTGTATGATTTAACGTCAGCGCACCGGTTTTGACGTGCCACTGGGAGGAAGAGATGGGAGCAAGCGCTTCTGTTTTGGCACTATCACTGACTGAAATGGCCCCGCTTGCGAAAGCGGGCGCCTGCCCGGTCGACATATGCCAGCCACGTGTCCATATCGACTTTTCGGATTCTGACTGCAATATGGGAGCGGTCGGATGACAGCCAATATCGAAATCCACAATGTCAGCAAGCGCTACGGCGCCGTGACTATTCTCGACGGCCTGTCGCTATCGATCAAGGCCAATGAGTTCATGGTCTTCCTCGGCCCTTCCGGCTGCGGGAAATCAACGCTTCTACGAATGATTGCCGGCCTCGAAAGCGTCGATGAAGGCACCATTTCCATCAATGGCGAGCGCATCGACACGCTGCCGCCCGGCCAGCGCGACATCGCCATGGTGTTCCAGAGCTACGCGCTCTATCCGCACATGACGGTCGCCGACAACATGGCGTTCGGACTGCGCAACATCAATGTTGCCGCCGACGTGATCTCCGCCCGCGTGGCTGAGGCCGCCCGCATGCTGGAGATCGGTCACCTGCTCGAGCGCAAGCCAGGCCAGCTCTCCGGTGGTCAGCGCCAGCGCGTCGCCATCGGCCGTGCCATCGTCAAGGAACCGAAGGCCTTCCTGTTCGACGAGCCGCTCTCCAACCTCGATGCCGCGCTGCGTGTCCGTACGCGTGTCGAACTTGCCCAGCTGCGCAATCGCGTTCAGTCGACCATGATTTTCGTCACCCACGACCAGATCGAGGCGATGACGCTCGCCGACCGTATCGTCGTCATGAACAACCGCAAGATCGAGCAGATAGGATCTCCGATGGAGATCTATTCCCGCCCGGCCAGCCGTTTCGTGGCTACCTTCGTCGGCTCGCCGACGATGAACTTCCTCGACGTCGGCATCTCGGAGCGAAACGGTTTCATCAGCGCAAAGCTGGCTGACGGCACCGAGCTGCAGACGGCGATACGCCCGACCGGCATCAAGAACGGTGCACATTCGCTCGGCATTCGCGCCGAAGCGGTGAAGCTTGCCAACGGCGTTCCCGCAACGACGACCGGCAAGGTCGACGTTCTCGAACGCCTGGGCGACCGCACGCTTCTCTACACGCGCCTCAAGGACGGCAGCAGCATCGTTGCCGAGGATATCGGCAACAGCCGCGTGGCGATCGGCGACGAAGTCGCCCTGACGCTGGATGGCACCCGGACCCATCTCTTCGATGCCGATGGCAGCGCCTGGCACAACGAGGAGCCGGCGCATGGCTGACGCAACCTTGTCCGGCACCGCGGCGGCCGCAAAGGCCGCGGCCCGCCAGAAGGTGCAGAACATCAACGCACCGCTCTGGCGCAACGCGCTTTTCGTCGCGCCCTACCTGTTCTTCTTCGTCACGCTGCTCGTCGTGCCGTTGTTCTGGGGCATGTGGCTCAGCCTGCACAAGGCAGACGCCTTTGGTGCTGGCAAGTTCGTCGGCATCGACAACTATATCCGCCTCTTCCGCGACAAGATCTTCATTCAGGCGGTCGGAAACACCTTCTATTTCGTCTTCCTTACTGTGCCGACACTTGCCATCCTCGGCCTGATGCTGGCACTCGCGTTGAACCGCAAGACAAGGCTCGCGGCAGCTTTACGCGCCGTCTATTTCTCCTCGTCGGTGATGTCGGTCACCATCGTCACGCTGATCTGGCGCATCGTTTTCATCGGCAATTTCGGCCTGCTCGCCACCATCTACGGATGGTTCGGTGCAACGGCGCCGGCCTTCCTGTCGGATACGAAGCTCGCGATGATCGGTATCGCCATTGCGACGGTCTGGTGGTGCATCGGTCTTCCGATGATGCTGTTCCTCTCGGCCCTCCAGCAGGTGCCGGCGGAAATCTATGAAGCTGCCGCGCTCGATAATGCCAGCCGCTGGCGTACCCTCTGGTACATCACGCTGCCGTCGATCCGCCGGACCTTCGTTCTGGTGCTGATCATCCAGGTGGTCTTGCAGTTCCAGCTGTTCGGCCAGGCAAAGCTGATGACGCTCGGCGGACCGAACAACGTCTCCAAGCCGATCGTGCTCTACATCTACGAAGCCGCCTTCACCAAGTGGGACCTCGGTCTCGGTGCCGCTGCCTCGGAAGTTCTCTTCGTATTGATCCTGATTGCTGCCATGGCGCAGTACTTCATCTCGCGCCGTAAAGGAGAAGAAGGATGAGCGCTGTAACTGGTGGCAACATCGTCGGTCGGTCGACCGGCGACCGCGTGATCCTCATCCTGGCGGTTCTCTGCGCACTGATCATGATGGCGCCGGTCCTATGGGTGATCGGGCTCTCGCTCAAGGACAACAAAGAACTGATGGCGGATATGAACGCCGTCTTCCATGCTCCTTACACGATCAACAACTACATCAATATCCTCGCAACCTCGTCGGTCTTTCGCTGGATCCTGAACAGTATCATCGTCGCTGGCGGGCTGACCGTCATGACCCTCGTGCTGTCCTCGCTTGCAGGCTATGGCTTCGCCCGACTGAACTTTCCCTTCCGCAACGCGCTGTTCATCATCGTGCTGCTGGGCTTGGCCGTGCCTGAACAGGCGGTGCTGATTGCTCGCCACCAGCTGTTCAGCTGGTTGAAGTTCCACAACACCTACCACGGCCTGATCCTGCCTGGACTGTCGGCACCCTTTGGCGTGTTCCTGATGACGCAATATTTCCGCGCCATCCCGAAGGAGCTCGACGAGGCGGCGCTTCTCGACAATGCCAGCCGCTTCAAGATCTTCTGGAAGGTGCTTCTGCCCCTGACGATCCCGGCACAGGCAACGCTCGGCATCTTCACCTTCCTGGGTGCGTGGAACGACTACTTCTGGCCGCTGATCTCCGGCACGAAGAAGGAAATGTACACGCTGACGATCGGCATCGCCTCGACGCAGACCAACTTCGCACAGTCGGAAGGCCTCGGCTTCCTGATGTCGCAAGCAGTCTTTGCCGGTGCGCCGATCCTCATTCTCTACCTGTTTTTCCAGAAATACATCGTGACGGCAGTTTCCGGCGCCGCCGTGCGCTGACGACCGCCATCCCGGTGATCATGTAACCGGCTCCCGGGGAGGGGGCTCAAGCCAAGGGTCAAGGAAGGCCCAAGAGGAGGAGTTGGAATGACGCATACCTTCAGGAAATACATGCTGGCAGCAGCATCGGTGATCGCCCTTGTCGGCGCATCGCCAGCCTTTGCCGCCACCGAACTCAGCGTTCAGCGCTTCTTCGGCGCCTGCGATGCAGACTTCGGCACCAACACCGACGTCAGCAAGGCGGTTGGCGAATGCGGCATCATCACGTCGCTGATCAACAAGTTCAACGCTGACAATCCGGATGTTCATGTCACGGTTACCACCGTTGAGTGGCCGGGCTACGACCAGCTGACGGCACAGTTCGCGGCCGGCGATCCGCCAGACATCGTCACCATCCACCAGTCGGTGCTTGCTGATTACCAGTCCAAGGGCCTGATCATGCCGCTCGACGACGTGCTGAAGTCCGTCGGCGTCGCTCCGAGCGACTTCACCGATGCCAGCCTTGGCGGCGTGACGAAGGAAGGCAAGATCTACGGCCTCCCGATCGACAACTGGACCATGCTCTACCACATCAACCTGGACCTCTTCAAACAGGCTGACCTCCTCAACGCCGACGGCACGCCGAAGCTGCCGACGAGCCCGGACGAGCTGCTGGCACAGGCAAAGCAGTTCAAGGAGAAGACCGGCAAGCCCTACTTCGTACAGAACCTCGCCAACGAAGTGGCCCTCTATACTCGTAACCTCTACACCTACCTGTTCCAGCAGGATTCCGACTTCTTCGCCAATCCGAAGCAGGTGAAGCTGAATACGCCCGAGGCCAAGAAGGTGCTCGAGATGTACAAGGCGATCTATGACAACGGCGACACCACCAAGGATCTCGACTACGCCGCTGGCATCAATGCCTTCCTCAACGGCGAAGGCGGCGTGCACCTGAACGGAACCTGGGTGATCGGCGACTACACCGCATCGTCCGAAAAGGCCGGCACCGCGCTTAACAAGGGCGGCTACGCGGTCTATCCGTATCCGCAGCTCTTCGCCGGCAAGAAGTCGCAGTACGCAGACGGCCACAGCTGGGCCGTATCGCAGAAGGACCGCTCGCCTGAGGAAACGGCCGCTATCGGCAAGTTCCTGAAGTTCTTCCACGACAACGACTTCGACTGGTCGCGCACCGGCCACCTGCCGGCAGTCAAGGCAGTCCTCGACTCTGCTCAGTTCAAGGCTCTGCCGCATCGTGACACGATCTCGTCGATCGCCACGCTCGGCACGCCGCTGCCGTCGACCGTCCAGCGCCAGTTCGCGATCCAGGACATCATCGGCCAGGAAATGAGCGCAGCCATCACCGGCCAGAAGGAAGTGGATGCCGCTCTCACCGACATGGAGTCGCGTATCAACGAACTGCTTGCCAACATCTAAGGCTCACCTCTCTCCGAGCCTAAGAGCAGATGCCCGCCGCTGGTCTCGCGGCGGGCATTTTTGTTTCTACGAGGCGGCCGGAACCGGCGTTGGCAGCAATTTGCCGCGTAGGAGAAGCACGATCGTTCCGATCGCAACCACCAGCACCACCACATTCGCCACGACGAAGAGGATCGGCGCCAATACGTCCACCGCTCCAATGTCACCTCGGCCGACCATCTTCGAAGCAGCCGTAGAGAGCGCAGTGATACCGAAGGTAAAGGCCCAATAGGACGCCGCCAGAGGCTGCTTGGCGATCCAGGGCAGTAGGCGCAGGAGCAAAAGCGCCTGCAGGATGGCGTATCCCAGCATCGCATGAACCAGCATGTCGGGCGCCCCTTGCGTGACGCCGAGATAGGCCACGCTGCCAACCGCAGGCGGTGCGAGCTGGATGCCGAGTGTTGGACGCAGTGGCTCGACAAGGGTGGGCGCTGTCAGCAGGCGGTTGAGAAGAACGGATTCGATCGCCAGCCAGGAGAAGAAGCCCGCTCCGAACGCCAGCTGTCCCCAGTCGGCATGGCCGAGCGCGCCCGCGACGATTGCGGTGACGAACGAGCCCGCCACGGTCGGCAGATAGAGGACGGCCGTCGTCGTTGCCGGGTCACGCCCACCACGCCAGAGAATGCCCGTGCGCCACAGCGCGAAGAGAAGCGTGAAAATGGCGCCCAAAGCAAAGATCACCTCAGCCGCCAATCTGGAATAGGGAAGGAACACCAATGCGATCAGCATCGTCGCAACGCCGGCAAGGCCAATGAAGCAACACTGGATAGCATTTTCGGCCTCGGCCAGAGCGGCCTTCGGATCGACGATCCATTTTGCGGCATAGAGAATGACCAGAAGCAGCCAGACGGCGACGGCCAGGAAGCCCAGCGTCTCACCGATCTCGCTCGGCAGAGGCCAGATCGCCGCCGCTGCACGCCAGCTGTTGCTGAGCCCGGCGATGCCGAGAACGATCCCGAAGAAGGCAGCCGGGATGCGCGGCAACCGAGCTTGTCTGGCCGGTGACGGAACAGTGTCGGCCAACGACTTCGACGGGGAACCCATGGTCATTTCGTAACCTCCATATTGGGCACACCGGAGACCGCTCGCCGATCACTGCCGTCGGCAACATCCACGACCCTTCGTCAATAGACAAGAGCCGTGGCTTGGTCTCTGCGGATGAAGGGTACGATTGCAGTGTTTGCGAAATTCGGCTCTCAGCGCCGCCGTCTGCGCCCATCGAAGTAGAGCAGCAGGCCCAAGCCGATCAGTCCAGCTACCGCCGCGATCAGGGCCGTGCCGGAATAACTGCTGATGCCGGTGCCGATTGCAAACAGCAGCGCACTCAGTCCCGCGCCGAGGAAGATGTTGACGGAGATCAGTGCGCTGCCAAGCCCTGGCCGTTCGGCGATCAGGTCCTGGAGGTAGGTGATCGGAATACTGATCAGCGCCGCCGCACCGATGCCGCTGAGAACAGTCAGCGCATAGACATGCCAGGGTGCTGAGGCGAAGCCGAGCAGGACCAGATAGACGACATAGATGACGGCACCCAGCGCCAAGGCTGTCACATGGCTCATGATCCGCTGCGCCCGACCCCAGATGATGATGAAAACTACCTCAAAGAAGGCCACGATACCGACGAGCACGCCGATGTCGGTAACAGTGCCATGCGCCGCGCCTGTTACGATCAGCGGCAGGATGGCGCCATTTACGTGCAGTGTGCTGCTGATCAATGCCACCGCAACAACGCGAACAAAGACACGCGGCGACAAGACCTCGCCGAGTGCTGCGAGATAGGAAAGGTGGTGCGTGGCAGCCTTGTCCGTCCCGCTCTGGCGCGGAAGGAAGATCGCAATCAAAGTGAGGCAGACGACGCAGGCGAGCGCGGCAAACAGGTAGGCCGGCAGCATCGTCGTCGAGCCCGCCAGCAACGCACCGATAATTCCCGGGACCAGCACCCAGGAAAGCGAGATCATCGCGCGCACACCCGAGTTCACGGTCGCGACGTCGTTTCGCGACATACCCTTGGTTGTTGCCCGCACGTTGGCGAAAAGCAGCGAATTCAGCGAGCCATAGACCGGCAGCAACAACAGTGCACTGAAAACGAAGGTCGCCTGCGCGGGCAGGACGTAGACAGCGCCATAGCCCAGGATGCCGAAGACGGCTGCGACGATCATCATCGAGCGATATTCGCCGATGCGGTCAGCCAGGTTGCCAAGCAGAATGCTGACGATGACGTTGACGGCTGCGGCCGCGAAGATCAGGCCCGAATAGACCCCGTTGCTCAGGCCCAGCTCGCGGATGCCGACAACGGATTGATAGGGCGACGTTGCAGCGCCTGCGAAGCCGAAGGCAAAGATCGCAAGCATACTGACCCGGATCGTCGGGTTACGGAATACATCGGGGAGGGGACGGGTCATGTCGTGCAATTGAGCGAGTGGCAAGTCACCCGGCCACCGGGCGACCTGCGCCTTGGCAAGTTCGGCGTAGCGCCGAAACCTGCCAAGGCAGAATGTCAGTCTTGCCAGCGCGCCGAAAGGCGAGCCCGCGCTTCATAGGAAAAATTGCGGTCGAACGGAAATGCCGGCCGGGCACGATGCAGGCTGGCAAGCCCCTCGATATCCTGGTTGACCACACCTTCCGTCAGCGCCATCAGGTTCGGGTTGGCGATCGGCGCCAGTTCCGGCGACAGATAGCCGGATTTGACGACGAGCAGCCGCGCGGTCTTCGGATCAAGCCCGAGGCGGGTAAAGTCGGCGATGTTGTGGTAGGGGCGACGGCGCGCGGCCAGCACGACCGTAATGCCCCCGATACGCACCACGGCCTGACGCTCCGCTACAGGACCCGGATCATCGACACCGATAACCACGGCTTCGACCTTTGCGGGCACACTCGACGGATCGAGATTACCGCCGATGGAGAGCGTCAGCGTCGCGCCCTTGCTTGCGGCAAAGCATGCCTCGACGGCGGGACGATCAGTGATACCGGCGATGAGGGCGCCATCGAACTTGCGATCGATCAACGCCTTCAAGACATCGGCTCGATCGCCAACGCCACCGCCGGTCGGGTTATCAGCGGAATCCGCGAGGATGACCGGCGCCGTGGAGGTCTTCTCCGCGATATCAAGCATCTCGGCAAGTGGGCCGGTGGTCGGCCCGAAGCGGAAGTCCTCGCGCGCGTTCCAGTAGGAAAGAGCAATGTCTTCGGCAGCCTTGGCGGCGGCCTTCTTGTCGGCACCTGTCACAACGGCGCAGGCTGTCGCGCGTGGTTCGTCCGCCCAGACGTAGCCGATCATCAGATTGGCGTCGAGGACGCCGGGCCGTTCATCAAACGTCGGCAGCGCCTCATAGAGGCTCTTGGCCGGTTCGTCCTCCGTCGAAGTACGTTCGCCCGGCCAAAGAACCGGAACCGGTGCCCAGGCAACCCCAGGGCGGTTGCCGCTCTTCAGCGCCTCCACCAGCATCGACCAGGCGCGAACCATGGTTTCACGCACATCGATGTGCGGCGCCGTGCGGTAGGCGGCGAAGATATCAAGCTGATCGATGATCGTCTGGCTGACGTTACCGTGCAGGTCGTAGCTTGCGGCAACGACGCAATCCGGCCCCACGACAGCGCGCGCCGCCGAGATCCAGTCGCCCTCGGCGTCGTTCATGCCCTCGACATTGACGGCACCGTGCATGGCGAGATAGAGCCCGTCGAGTGGCAGCGATGCCTTCAGAAGATCGAGAAACTCGCTCTTGAAGGCTTCATAGGCCACCCGTGACACCGGGCCGCCCGGCACGGCACGCGCGTGAAGGAGCGGAAGGTGCTCGATGCCCTCCGCCTTGAGAAAGTTGAAATACTCCGCGCCCAGAAGCTCCGCGCCCCGCAGGACGCGAAAATCCTCGACAGCCATCAGCACCGGAGAATAGGTGCTGCATTCCGTATGAAGTCCACCGACGGCAATCCGCATCGTCTCAATCCTGGATTCGGGTTTACAATTTCGGGCTCAGCGGAACGATGGCCGAGAACCGATGCCAGTCCTTCTTCGCCTTCGGCGTCCACGCAGCTTCGGCGATTGCCGGCAGGCGCGGGAAGACGAGACGGTTGAAATAGCCGCGCGACAGGAAGTGTTCGGACCAGATGCAGGCCTGCACGCCCTTCATCTTGTCCTTGAGCTCTTCCGGGAAGTCACCCTCGGCCTCGTAGCCATAGGTATGTGCCGGCGGGACCGTGCCGGCCCAGCTGGCGCCCGGCTCCTGGAACGCTTCAGCCTGAACCATGTCGAGATAATAGGCCTGGCCGGGCGTCATCACGACTTCATAGCCCTGCTTGGCCAGATCGATACCGACCTGCGGGTTTTCCCAGGCCATCAGCAACGAGTCCTTGGAGGCAACGCCACCGCCATGGGCAACCTCGTTCCAGCCCGCAAGCTTGCGCCCACGCGCCGTCAGCATATCCTTGATGCGCTTCAGGAAATAGGACTGCAGCGCGAAGGTGCCCGAGATGCCTTCCTGTTCCATCAGCTTCTTGGCAAGCGGGGAGGCGAGCCAGGAACCGTTCGCCACTTCGTCGCCGCCGATATGGATGTATTCGGACGGGAAGAGTTCGACCATTTCGTCGAACACCTTCTCGAGGAATTCGTAGGTCAGCGGTACGGCCGGGTTCAGGGCATTGTTCGGATAGCCCTGTACCGAATGGTAGCTGTCGGGTGCTTCCTGCCCATCGGTCAGGTCCGGCAATGCAATCAGCGTCGCGGAGTTGTGTCCGGGGATATCGATCTCAGGAACGACCTCAACGCCGAGCGCCGCCGCGTGAGCGACGATATCGCGAACGTCATCCTGCGAGTAGAACCCGCCAACGGGCTCGGCGCCATTGCCGAGCTGCGGCAGCAGCGGTTCGTCAGGACCACGAAGGACACCTGTTGTCGTCAGCGTCGGATAGGCCTTGATTTCGAGACGCCAGGCCTCGTCATCGGTCAGATGCCAATGGAAGATATTGAGCTTGAACCAGGCAAGTATATCGATGAGCCGCTTGAGGTCGGCCACTGGATAGAACTGGCGCGAGACATCGAGATGGCACCCGCGCCAGACATAGCGCGGCTTGTCCGCAATCGTGCCCGAAGCCGGGAAGCGGAATCTGTTCGGCTCGCTGCGCGCGCCGTGCAGCAGTTGCGCAAGCGAGGTGAGACCGTATTGGCGGCCGGCCGCATTCGAATAGGCGAGCGTGACCTCCTGGGTTGAAAAAGTCAGCTTGTAGCCTTCCTTGGCAACCGACGGATCGTGCGCGAAACGCACCGGCCGCCCCTGCGGAGAAACCGAAAGGTTGAACGGCGCGTGGCCACTCTCGAAGAGACGGCGAAAAAGGGCAAGCGCCGTCGACACCGCCGTGAGCTCGTCCTTCGACGAGCCTTCGGCGGGATAAAGAACGACCGGGAAACCATCCCCGGGGATCGCATCGATCTCAGCTGGCCAGGGCTGCAGGGCAAAGGGCAGCTCCAGTCGGCCTTCCGGCAGCAGCACCGGCGGCGGCTCGCTGACACGGCCTTCCAGCAGCAGATCGGACACCGCGATGGGCACATGCTTGCCGTCTGCCAGCGTCACGTAAGCCGACTTGGCGCCGTCAGTGCAATGCTTTGCCGGACGGTGCAGACCGCTGACGGTGAAAACCCAGCTCGCGCCGGGTTCGATCGACAGCCCCGCGGGCGGAGCAAATTCATGGAAATTGGCATTGCGCCGCTGGAAGACGGCGTTCTCGCAAGCCTTCGGGTCGATCACGCGGGTCAGCGACGTGTAGACGAGCTTGAACCCTGTCAGCGCCTCGTCCGAGAGGTTGAACAACGAGAACGTAAAGCGTCCGTTCGGACCGCCCTCCGGATTCCACGTTGTTTCAAGGCGATAAGCCGCTTCCATAGTCGTTCCTCTTTATGATTTTGTTCTTAGTAGTCTGCGGATTGGGAGAAGGTGCGGGCAAGCTCCGCCTGACCGGCCGTCAGACCGCAGTCGACGGGGAGGCACACACCGCTGATCGCGGCAGCCTGCGGCCCGGCCAGAAAGCCGACAGCATTGGCAACGTCCTTCGGATCGACGACGCGCTGCAACGGATACCAGCGCCGGGCTTCCTCAAAGACGTTGGGATTGGCAGCCGCCCGCGCTTCCCAGGCCTGGGTCCGCACGGTGCCCGGCGCGATCGCGTTGGAGCGAATGCCGAACTTGCCGTATTCGACCGCAACCAGCTTGGTAAAATGAAGCAGACCGGCCTTGGCCGCGCTGTAGGCCGGATGTCCGAAGACGCTCATGCCGTTGACCGAGGCAATGTTGATCACGGACCCCTTGGCCGCTTTCAACTGCTCTTCAAGTGCATGGAAGCAGAGGAACGGCGCTTCGAGGTTGAGCGCGTGATCGGCGCGCCAGTTTTCCGGCGTGGTGGATTGCAGGCTGACACTGCGGGCGGCGCCGGCATTGTTGACCAGCGTCTTTACCGAGCCGAGGGAAGCAGCCTTTCTCGCCATTTCAGCCGTGCTCTCGACACTGGTGACGTCGCAGGCGAAGGCCACGAAACGCTCGATCGGGCCAAGGGCGCGCGCTGCCTTTTCGGCGGCGGCGAGATCGATGTCGACAAGCAGGATGATGTCGTGATCGTCGGCAAGCCGGCTGGCGATGGCCCGACCTATGTCGCCCGCAGCGCCTGTTACGATCGCTACCGATTGTGTCATTCTACATCCTTCCCTGCATGAAAATGTCAGTCCCCAAGAAGCTGACGGTCATCACCGTCACGATGGGCGACGAGTTGTTGCTTGATACGGCGGAGTGTCACTGCCGCCTGCGGTTGAACGGCATAGGCCACCAGGCTCGCGAGGATGTCGACGACAGCGAGGTAAGCGATGCGTGTCGACGTTGGCCGGAAGATATTGTTGCCTTCCGGCAGGTCGATCGGCACGACGATGTCTGCGGATTGCGCGACAGGGCTATTTGCCTGAGTCAGCGCGATGGTTGTCACCTTGGTTTCACGCGCCAGCGCAAAAGAGCGCACAAGCTCCATGTTGCGGCCGGAAAAGGAGGAGCCGATGACGACGTCCTTGGGCTTGGCAGCAGCCGTCATCATCAGCTGCATGCTGTGGTCGGAGCTTGCGGTCACATGCAGGCCAAAGCGGAAGAGGCGGTTCTGCAGTTCGCTTGCGATCATCGAGGAATTGCCGCCCGAGCCGAAGGCATAGATCATCTCGGCACGCGCGAGCTTTTCCGCCGCTTCCTCAAGGGCAGCCAGATCGAGCGAGCGATGCAGGAGAAACAGTGCGTTCTGCGCCTTGGTAACAATATCTTGCGCCACATCGCCGGGGTTGCGGCTCTTCGGCTCCGGCCGGATGTAGCGCATCCCGACATAAGCGGTACGCGCCAGTTGGATCTTGAAATCGGCGAAGCTGTCGCAGCCGACGCGGCGGCAAAAACGCGTCACGGTCGGCGGCGACACATCGGCCTTTTCAGCGAGCTCGATGATCGAGGCGTTGACCGCAAACTCGAAGTCATTGAGCAGAATATCGGCAATACGAGTTTCCGACGGCGAAAGCCGGGCCTTCTCTTCCTGCAATGTAGAGAAAATATCCATCCCGACTTCCTTTCCGCTTCAGACGCTATCGATCCTTCGGCTTATACGCGACGCAGTCGATTTCAACCTTGCAATCGACCATCATCGAAGACTGAACACAGGCGCGCGCGGGCGGGTGTTCACCGAAATACTGCTGATAGATGCCGTTGAAGGTCCAGAAATCACGCGGATCGTCGAGCCAGACGCCGCAACGAACCACGTGCTCGAGGCCGTAGCCGGCTTCTTCAAGAATCGCGATGACGTTCTGGATCGTCTTGTGGGTTTGCGCGACGATATTGCCGTCGATTATTTCGCCGTTTTCCATGGCGACCTGGCCCGAAACATAGAGCCAGCCGTCAGCTTCGACCGCGCGGGCGAACGGCAGCGGCTTGCCGCCGGCACCCTTCTGAACCGTGCCATAACGCTTGATGGACATTGACCGATCCTTGCAAATTATTTTCGTGATACGTTGACAAAGGACCATATTAAGCGGAATTTGACCAGCGAAAAACATCATTCATGAAAAGAATTTCAATCGGGAACCCCATGCGCGATCCTTTCAAGAACCCTTTCCCCGCTTCCGACGTTGCCAGACATTCAATATGGGAGATGCTTGTTCCGCGTGACATCGACGCGTTTCTGGCAGCCGACTGGTCGCTTGTCGCGCACGACTTCGTGGAAGAGGGTTTCATTGGCATCGACGGCCGCAAGGAAGTGAGCCCGGACAAGTGGCGCCTGGCATTTCCGACCCTTGCAGCCTACCGTGAGGAGTGGCTGCGCCAGGCCAAGGACTTCGCCACGCAGTCTTTTGCCGAAGATACGCGCACCGCGATCTTCACGACCACGACGCTGGAGGACATCGAGATCGAGGGCGACATGGCGCTCGTGCGCAAGAAGTTCAACGGTGGCATCAACAAGCCGGATGGCAGCCGCGATATCATGCAGTGGCAGACACTCTATTACTGCCGCCTGCATGAGGGCCGGTGGAAGATAAGCGGCTTCACCGGCTACCTGCCGAACCCGATGGGCTGACAAACAAAAAGGCCAAGCCATTGCGCATTTTCACGGCGGCGCTCGCGACCGAAACGAACACCTTCTCTCCCATCTGCATCGATCGCCGCGCGTTCGAAGCATCGCTTTATGCGCCTCCCGGCGAGCATCCGGAGACGCCAACGCTGTGCTCGGCACCGATCACAGTCGGGCGAAGCGTCTGCGCGGCGAAGGGCTGGGAATTGATCGAAGGCACCGCCGCCTGGGCCGATCCCGCCGGCCTCGTCAGCCGTGCGACCTACGAAGGTCTGCGCGACGAGGTCCTTGATCAGTTGCGCGCGGCTATGCCCGTCGACGCGGTCGTTCTCGGCCTGCACGGCGCAATGGTGGCTGCAGGCTATGAAGATACCGAAGGCGATATTCTGGCGCGCGTGCGCGAGATCGTCGGCCCCGATATTCTCGTTTGTGCCGAACTCGATCCGCACAGCCATCTGACGGTCAAGCGGCTGACGGCTGCGAACTTCTTCGTTTATTTCAAGGAATTTCCGCACACCGATTTCGTTGACCGCGCCGAGGACCTGTGGCGGCTGGCGGTCGACACGCTCGAGGGTCGTATCAAGCCGGTCATGTCGGTCTTCGATTGCCGGATGATCGACGTGTTCCCGACATCGCGCGATCCGATGCGGTCGTTTGTCGACAAGATCATGCAGATCGAAAAGGATGACGCCGACATCCTGTCGATCTCGGTGATCCACGGCTTCATGGCCGGCGACGTGCCGGAAATGGGAACGAAGCTTCTCGTCGTCACCGACGACAAGCCCGAAAAGGGCAAGGCGGTCGCGCGGGAACTGGGGCTCGAACTCTTTTCGAAGCGCGGAACGTTCATCATGCCGCAGATCGACGAGAAGCAGGCCGTTGACCAGGCATTGAAGGCAACCTCCTGGCCCGTCGTCATCGCCGACATGTGGGATAATCCCGGCGGCGGCACGGCAGGCGACGCGACCGTGCTCCTCGAAGAATTGCTGGCCAGGGGCGTGACCGATGCCGCAATCGGCACGATCTGGGACCCGATGGCGGTGCAGATCTGTATGGCGGCAGGCGAGGGCGCTGAAATCCCGCTCCGCTTCGGTGCCAAGTCCGCCCCCGGTACCGGCAATCCGGTGGATGGCATCGTCAAGGTGGTAAAGATCGTTCGCAACGCCGAGATGCGGTTTGGCGAGAGCTTTGCCCCGTTCGGCGACTCCGCGCATATCGTCTTGCACGGCATCGACATCATCCTGAACTCGACACGGGCCCAGAGCTTCGATCCGAGCCTGTTTTCAGCCCTCGGAATCGAACCGACCTCGAAGAAGATCCTGGTGATCAAGTCGACCAATCACTTCTTCGCATCCTTCTCCAAGATCGCAGCGGAAATCATTTACTGCGCGGCGGGAACGCCTTATCCGAACAATCCGGCCAAGACTCCCTATCGGCGAGCCCGCAAGGATATCTGGCCGATGATAGCCGACCCACATGGCAGCGAAAGCGGAGCAGCGTAAGATGGAGAACAATCGCTTTGCGGTGGTCGCACAACCAGGCGACAGCGTCACGGATCTCTCGACACCGCGACCGATCATCGACGAAGACCGGCTCGCAAGAAACATCGCGCGCACCCAAGCCTATATGAACGATCATGGCCTGAACTTCCGTCCGCATATCAAGACGCACAAGATCCCCGCGCTCGCCGCCGAGCAGGTTGCCGCTGGCGCGAAGGGGATCAACTGCCAGAAGATAACCGAAGCCGAGGTTTTCGCCGCTGCAGGCTTCGAAGACATTCTCATCACCTTCAACATCCTCGGCCCCGAAAAGCTGGAACGCCTTACCGCCCTCAACGACCGGATCTCCGGCTTGAAGGTCGTGGCCGACAGCGCGACTACGGTCGACGGTCTCTCCGCCAAATTTTCGTCTCGCAAGCCGCTCGCTGTTCTGGTCGAATGCGACACCGGCGGCGGACGATGCGGCGTCCAAACGCCGGAAGACGCTGCCGCCCTTGCCAAGCGCATTCACGACGCGCCGGGCCTGATATTCGCGGGCCTTCTGAACTATCCGAAACCGGGTGCTGCTGAGGCCGTCCAGACCTTCCTCGCCGCCGCTCTGTCCCTGTTGCAGGCGCAAGGCATCGAGTGCCCTATCGTCAGCAACGGTGGAACGCCAAGCCTGTTTGAAGCACATCTGGTCACGGCAGCGACCGAGCACCGAGCCGGGACCTATATCTATAACGACCGCTCCATGGTCAGGGCGGGGCATTGCGCCGAAGACGATTGCGCAATGCATGTGCTTGCGACCGTCGTCTCGCGCCCGACCGCGGACCGCGCCGTCATCGACGCCGGTTCGAAGGCGCTGACCTCCGACCTGCTCGGTTTTGCCGATTTCGGAACTGTCGTCGGGTACCCCGAGGCCGTGATCACCGGGCTCTCGGAAGAGCACGGCGTGATCGACCTTTCCAGATGCACCGGCAGACGGCCGGAGATCGGCGAGAAGATCCGCATCATTCCGAACCACACCTGCGTTGTCTCGAACCTTTTCGACACGATGGTCTTCCATCGCGATGGCGTCGTGACCCGGGTCGAAGACGTCGCTGCGCGCGGACTGGTCTGGTAACCTCCCGTAAACCAGACGCCTACCTTTGGCTGAGACATCTTGACGTGGCAGTTTAGCGGCGCATCTTCTGTTGTGCGGCAATGGTTTAGCGACGCCGGGAGGTCAGGTCGATGAGAGTTCTGGTGGCAGTGGGAATGGTGGCGAGCCTGGCTTGCATATCGGCAGCCGAAGCGCCTTGGCAATGGCAAACACTTTACGGCGTTCGCGTGGATTCCACGCCGACGCTGCTCAATCATTTCGACAGGGCATATGCCTATTGCGAGCCGGAAGCAGTCCAGCGCGGTTCACCCGATCCGTATAGCCTGCTTCATGTCACGGCACTCAGGAGCTGCATGTCTCGGCTGGGGATCATCGATCGTGGGGCATACGCCTACCCGACCTACCTCTACTTCTATCACGCCCTCGATCGATGAGGGCATGATCACCGAACGGTAAAGCTGAGGGGCGGCGATAGCGCCGCCCGCAATCAAGCGTTCGCGGTCGAGCTCAGCAGCCCCATATCGATATCGGTCAGTTCGACGTGACGTTCGAACGCGATACCAGCTTCGTCGAACAGGTGGCAATCGACACGGTTGATGCCGGCCGTCAACGGCTGTTCCGGGCGCACGCTGGCGCTGCCCGGCAGCGTCGCACAGAAGTTCTCGCCTTCACCGTCGAGCGAAGCATAGGCGACCGTCTGGGCGCCGAGGCGCTCGATGACCGTCGGAACGACATTGATCGAGATGTCACCGGCGCCGAGCTGGATATGTTCGGGACGGACACCCAGCGTCAGCGTCTTGCCCACGGCAGTCTCGCGCGGCGTCACCGGCAGGGTCACGGTCTGCCCCTTGTAGTCCACCGTCACGCCCGCATCGCTCACCGCCTTGCAGGTGACACTGAGGAAATTCATCTTCGGATTGCCGATGAAGCCGGCGACGAACATGTTGGCCGGCTTGTGGTAGAGTTCGAGCGGCGCTCCGGTCTGGGCGATTTCGCCGGCATTGAGGACCACGATACGATCCGCCATCGTCATCGCCTCGACCTGATCGTGCGTGACGTAAATCATCGTTGCCTTCAGCTGGCGGTGAAGCTTCGCAAGCTCGATGCGCATGTCCGCACGCAGCGCCGCATCGAGGTTGGACAACGGTTCGTCGAACAGGAAGATCTTTGGCTCGCGCACGATCGCTCGGCCGATCGCGACGCGCTGACGCTGGCCGCCCGAAAGCATACCTGGCTTCTGCTGCAGTCGCTGGTCGAGATGGAGAATGCGCGCGGCATGCTCGACCTTGGCCTTGAGCTTTTCCTCTTCCATCTTTTCGACACGAAGCGGAAAGGCGATGTTTTCGAAAACACTCATGTGCGGGTAGAGCGCGTAGGACTGGAAGACCATCGCGATGCCGCGCTTGACCGGTGGAAGATCGTTGACCCTCAGGCCATCGATAACGATGTCACCGCCCGACGTCGCATCCAGACCCGCGATCATTCGAAGCAACGTGGACTTGCCGCAGCCGGAGGGGCCGACGAAAACAACGAACTCGCCGTTCTTGACCTCGAGCTGAACGCCCTTGAGAACTTCGAAGTCGCCGTAGAACTTCTGAACCTTGTTGAGAAGAAGCTGTCCCAAAACCTGTCTCCGGTCGCCGCGTCATCCGGCGCTTTACATAATAGATAAAGGATCGCGGGTGTTGCGCCCGCGATCCCAACAAAGGCTTACTTGAACGCTTCGATTTCGCCGGCAGCCTTCTTGAGGGCAGCAGCCGGTTCGGCCTTGCCCGTCACGACGGACTGGACCATCTCGATGATAGAGTTCTGGAAACCCTTGTAATCGGTGAAGAGAGGCTCAGGACCACCGAATGCGATACCGTCGATGAACGGCTTCCACGACGGATCAGCCTTGACGAATTCGTCAACCTTGGCCGACGGGCGCAGAGGCGTCAGACCTGCACCGCCCTGGAGTTCGTATTCGCCCTGCGGGCCCGGCGAGGTGATGAACTTGGCAAATTCAGCCGCCTTCTCTTCCACGCCCGTGCCCTTGAAGACCGCCAGGCTGTCCGTGATGAGCAGCGTGCCTTCACCCTTGGCCGAAGGGCCGAGCGGCAGCGGTGCTACACCCCAGTTGATCTTGGTGTCCTTGAGGCGGGCAGCAGCGCCCGAACCAGCCTGGATCATGCCGACCTTGCCATCGAGGAAGATGGCGCGGATTTCGTTCTGTTCGTAGGCGGTTGCGCCTTCGACGGAATAAGGCGTGATGTCCTTGTAGGCCTGCAGGGCAGCCAGCACTTCAGGGCTGTCGATGACAATCTTGTCGCCGTCGATGACCTTGCCGTTGTTGGTGTAAACCCAATGCATGAACTGGTGCATGGTGTTGTCGAAGGTCTTGGCCGGCAGACCGTAGCCTGCGATGCCGGTCTTTTCCTTGATCGCCTTCGCGTCGGCAATTTCTTCAGCCCAGGTCTTCGGCGGGCTTTCTGGGTCGAGACCAGCCTGCTTGAAGAGGTCCTTGTTCCAGTAGAGGGCCTTGGTCGAGAAGGCGACCGGCACGCCCCACTGATTGCCATCGAAGGTAACCGTGTCGACGATATTAGGATAGTAGCTCTTCTTCTCTTCGTCGGTCATCGGAACCGGAACGATCAGATCGTTCTGGGCAAATTCCTTGAGCGTGCGCGAGCCGACATACGCCATGCCGACCGGAGTGCCGGCAGCAGCGAGCGTCGTTGCCTTGTCCTGGCACTGTTCCCAGCCGACAACCTCAACGGCAATCTTCCAGCCCGTGTTCTTGCCTTCCCATTCCTTGATGTACTTTTCATGGATGGGGTCAATCTTGTCACCGCAATAGATCCAGCTGATCTCCTTGTCAGCGGCATGTGCGGTCATGGTGCCGAGCGCGGTGGTGCCGAGCAGAGCAAGGGCCAATAGCCCGGTCTTGAATTGAACTGTCACTTCGTTAGCTCCCGTTTTTTCTCTGGTGGTTGACTTATCGACTTACTGTTTCACCGCGCCAGCGGTCAGGCCGCTGACGAGATACTTTTGAAGGAAGAAGATCACGATCATGGCAGGCGCAATGCCGACGAAGCTTGCGGCCATGAGCTCGTTCCAGACAACTTCCTGTCGGCCGAAATAGGCGAAGAGGCCAACCGGCAACGGCGCGAATTCGGTTTTGGAATTGAAGGTCAGTGCGAAGATAAACTGTTGGGCATAGGAGCCGATGAAGGTCGTGATCGCAACCACGGTGATACCAGGCATGGCGATCGGCAGGATGACGCGGCGCAGCGTGTAAAAATGGCTGGCGCCGTCCACGAATGCCGCCTCGTCGAGTTCCCTCGGAATGCGCATCATGTAGGTCCTGAGCAGCCAGATCGCCGACGGGATCAGGAAGGCGATGCCGGGAACCATGATCGCAAAATAGGTGTTGAGCAGGCCAAGCGTGCGCATCAGCCGGAACAGCGGGATGAGCAGCACTGCGCCTGAGAACATGTTGACCGCCAGGAACGCGCCGAGAAGGACGCCGGCACCCTTGAATTCAAAGCGCGCGAACGCATAGGAGGCGGGGATGACGAGAACCAGCACCGCCGCGGTCACGATGGTCGAGATGAAGAACGAGTTGAAGATGTAGCGCGCAAAGCCCGGAACGCTGACCCACATCGTCCTGTAGGCTTCGAAGGATCCGTTCTCGGGAATGAACCGATAGGGCGAGGAGAACAGCTGGCTGAGCGGCTTCAGCGAAACAAGGAAGCCCTCGACGAACGGCGCCAGCACGAAGGTGAGGAACACCGCAATGCCGACGTAAATGCCAACAATCTCGTACCATTTGTACCGGTTGATCAGCATAGGAGGCTGTTTCATCGCTTGTCTCCTGAGGCAAGACGGCTGGTCAGGCGGAAGTAGCAGACGCAGAAGATCGACAGGAAGATGCAGATCAGCACGGCGCGCGCGGCCCCTTCGCCATACTTGTTCGATCCGATCGCCGTCTTGTAGGTGTCGATGATCATCGTCGTCGTTTCGCCGCTCGGGCCACCGCGCGTCAAAATCCAGATGATGTCGAAGGAATTGAAGGTGGAGATCAGCGACAGCATCGACATGGTGATCATCGAGGGGACGATCAGCGGCATGGTGATGCGGCGGAAGCGGTAGAAACGGCCCGCTCCGTCGGTCCAGGCAGCTTCGTACAGATCCTGCGGGATCGCCTGCATGGCAGCGAGCATATAGAGCGTCACCATGGGAACGCCGATCCAGACGTCGGTGATGATCGTCGCCCAGAACGCCGTCGATCCTTGCGCCAGGAACGCTACCGGAGCGTCCGCGAGGCCAAAGCGCTGCAGCATCCCGGAAATCATCCCGAACTGACCGTTATACATCCAGCCCCACATGAAGATGCCGATTGCCATCGGAACGATCCACGGCGGCATGGTGAGGACGCGGAACAGCGCTCGACCGGGTACGGCCGAATTCAGCATCGTTGCGCCGAAGACGCCGATGATCATCTTGATGGAGACGGAGAAAAACGTCCAGATGAAGGTCCGGATGATGACTTCCGCGAAGGTCTCGTTGAAGATCTTCTGATAATTCACCCAGCCGACCCAGTTCGTCACCTTCTTCAGCGACGCATCGGTGAAGGAGAGGATGAATGTATCGACCAGAGGATAGGCGACGATCACCGCGACATAGAGGACAGCCGGAAAGAGCAATATCCAGGCGAAGATGAGGTTGCTGCGTTGAACATTCATCCTGCCGCCCTCCTCAAGCCGCTCTTGCGTGAAGCGCCTCGTCAAATCTGTCCCACACCGGGCGCAGATCGACAATCGTTCTCTTGATCCGCGCCTCGTCCATGGACAAGGCAAGAATGCCGGCCTCGAGCGCGTTGAGCGTCGAAACAGGGAGTTCGGTGCCGGTGCGAACGCTGTCCAGCAGGTCGGCCGCCATCTGTTCGTCGGCGCCGTAATGCTGGGAAAGCTCGGTGGCGTAGTACTTGTTCTCGATGACCTTCTTGCCGGTCAGCTGCTCGTGCACGTCAAGATAGCCGCGGACGAAATCGCCTTCCGCCATGCCGCGCGAGCCCATGATGGCAAAGCGGCGGAACTGGTCGGGAACGTTCAGATTGGTGTGGAAGTTCATACCCACGCCGTTGGCGTATTCGACAATCGCGACCTGATAATCGATGATATCGGCATCGCTGTCGAACACTTTGTCGGAGCCCATCCAGCCGCTCGGCTTGCGATGGAACAGCTCGAGGTCGTTGATCCCTTCGCGGGCCGGGTCATTTTCCGGGGTGAAGCTCTTGCGACCGCCGAAGCTTGCAACGCGTTCGGGGCGAGCGCCGACGACACCATTGTAGAGGTCGAGGTCGTGGCAGCACTTTTCCAGCATGAAACTGCCGGAATAGCGTTCGTAGCGGCGCCAGTCGCGCATGAAGAACGCGCCGTGATAGGGCTCGATATGCTCCGCGGCTTCGATCGAGACGATCTGGCCGAGGCTGCCGGAAGCCTGAATGGCGCGCAGGTCCTTGTAGAGCGGCGAATAGCGCAGCACGAGGCCGACCATCAAGCGCTCATGACCGAACTTGGCCATCAACCGCGCGAGCTCGATGCTCTCGGCAATCGTGGTCACGATCGGCTTTTCGCAGAAGACTTTCAGACCGGCTTCGAGGCCGAGCCTGATGTGGTCGAGATGCATGTGGTTCGGCGAACCGATCATCAGCAGATCGAGCTTTTCGCTGGCTATCAACTCTTGAGGCGAGGCATAGGCTTTACCAGCGGAAACGCCGTTTTCAACGAGGCCAGGAAGACCCGCCGGATCGGGATCGACGTACCCGACGATCTCGAAGCTCTCATCGACAGACTTGAAGACGTAGCCCAGGTAGCCGAGCCGGAAACCTAGCCCGATAATTCCCACTTTCATGCCGTTCTCGTTCCCATTTACGTAATTTATTTTCGTCAGGTTGGGACAAAAATTCGATCTCGTCAACAGAAATCCCGCAAAAAGTTGGGTGTATGAAATTAATTTTCATAGCCACTTGTTTTGACGGGTTTTCGATTTTCACGGCGGAACAGCTGGCGGATGCGGCATCCGCAACCGCCAGCGCGCTTCGAGGAAAGCGCGCGTGACAGCTGTGAAAAGCCGTCCGTTACCTCCTGATTTCCCCTGAAAATGCGGGAGAAACCGTCAAATCCTACTGGTTTCGCCTCTTACCCTCAAGCAGATCAAGAACCGAGTTGGCCGCTTCGAGCACGTTCGTTCCCGGCCCGAAAACGGCGGCGACTCCGTGGTCTGTGAGGAACTGATAATCCTGGCGCGGGATGACCCCGCCGACGACCACGATAATATCATCCGCACCCTGCGCCTTGAGCGCTGCGATCAGCTGCGGTGCGAGGGTCTTGTGGCCCGCCGCCAGTGAAGACATCCCCACAACATGCACCCGGCTGGCCACTGCAAGATCGGCGGCTTCCTGCGGGGTCTGGAAGAGGGGGCCCGCGAGCACGTCAAAGCCGATGTCGCCGAACGCCGAGGCGATGACCTTTGCGCCACGGTCATGGCCATCCTGGCCAAGCTTGGCGACCATGATCTTGGGCTTGTGGCCTAGGCTCTTGCTGACGGCGGACATCCGCCCCTTCAGGGTCGCGAGCTCCGGTTCGTCGCGATAAGCGTCGCCGTAGACATCCTTGATGACCTCGGGCGTTGCGGCATGGTCACCGAATGCCCGGCGCATGGCATCGGAAATCTCGCCAACTGTCGCTCGGGCACGGGCCGCATCGACCGCAGCCTCTAGCAGGTTGCCTTTGCCCGTCCGCGCCACGTCGAAAAGCGTTTCGAGGGTTTCGCGCACCCGCGCACCGTCGCGACGACGCCGAGTGTCCTCGAGCCGCTTGATCTGGGCAGCACGCACGGCGCTGTTGTCGATCTCAAGAATGTCGATCGGCTTTTCGTCTTCCAGCCGGTACTTGTTGACGCCGACGATGACTTCGTCGCCCTTGTCCACGGCGGCTTGGCGCCGTGTCGCGGCCTCCTCGATCAGCCGTTTCGGCAACCCTTCGTTTACCGCCTTCGTCATGCCGCCCAGCGCCTCGACCTCCTCGATCAGCGCCCAAGCCTTGTTCGCGAGCTCATCGGTGAGGCTTTCGACATAGTAAGACCCGGCCAGCGGATCGACGACATTGGTCACACCGGTTTCGTGCTGCAGGATCAACTGGGTATTGCGAGCAATGCGCGCGGAAAATTCCGTCGGCAACGCGATCGCCTCATCGAAGGAATTCGTATGCAGCGACTGCGTGCCGCCAAGGACGGCCGACATCGCCTCGAATGCGGTGCGGATGATGTTGTTGTAGGGATCCTGCTCCTGCAGGGACACGCCGGATGTCTGACAATGCGTCCGCAACATCAGCGACGATGCCTTCTTCGGCTGGAACTCCTGCATGATGCGCGTCCACAGCAACCGAGCCGCCCGCAGCTTCGCGGCCTCCATGAAGAAATTCATGCCAATGGCAAAGAAGAAGGAGAGGCGCCCTGCGAAATCGTCGACGTTCAAGCCCTTGGCAATGGCGGCGCGCACGTACTCGCGTCCGTCGGCAAGCGTGAAGGCAAGCTCCTGTACCAGCGTCGCGCCGGCTTCCTGCATGTGATAGCCGGAGATCGAGATCGAGTTGAACTTCGGCATTTCCTTTGCAGTGTACTCGATGATGTCGGCAACGATCCGCATCGATGGTTCGGGCGGGTAGATATAGGTGTTACGGACCATGAACTCCTTGAGGATGTCGTTCTGGATCGTCCCCGACAGTGCCGCTCGCGATACGCACTGTTCCTCACCAGCTACGATGAAGTTCGCGAGAATCGGAATGACCGCACCGTTCATGGTCATTGAGACCGAAATCTTGTCGAGCGGAATGCCGTCGAACAGGATCTTCATGTCCTCGACACTGTCGATCGCCACGCCCGCCTTGCCGACATCGCCTTCCACGCGGGGATGGTCGCTGTCATAGCCGCGATGGGTGGCCAGATCGAAGGCGACGGAAACACCCTGCTGACCGGCCGCGAGTGCCTTGCGATAGAATGCGTTGGATGCCTCGGCTGTCGAAAAGCCGGCATATTGCCGGATGGTCCACGGTCGACCGGTATACATCGTCGCGCGCGGCCCGCGGGTGAACGGCGCAAGCCCGGGAAGGGATCCGAGATGGTCGGCCCCCTCGATATCCTGCTCGGTGTAGAGCGGCTTGACGTCGATGCCTTCTGGCGTATGCCAGACGAGCGTTTCAGGCGAAGCACGAAGCTCCCTCTCGGCAAGATCCTGCCAATCGCCAAGCGTCTTCTTCGTCATACCAATCCTCCGGCATTCTACTTTTGCCACACGCTATCACCTTAACGGCGTGTGGCGCGATAGAGCCTTAGGACTATTTATTGAGGAAATTCTTGCCGGCAATAATCCGCCGTCAGCGCGTCATTCAGCCGCGGCGAGAACCCGGTTCTTGCTGGGAAAGAATGCGGACAGCTCGCCCACGACCTCGCCAATGCGGCCGGCCAACGGCTCGGAAGCGACCTTATAGTCGGTAAAATCGCGATCCGACGCGTAAACGGCAGTCGGCAACGTATGGGCCATGAAGAAGCCGAACAGCGGGCGCAGCTGGTGCTCCACCATAAGGGCATGGCGATCGCCACCACCGGTCGCAGTGATAACAATCGGCTTGGCCCGCAGCTCATGCGGATCGATAAGGTCGATCAGATGCTTGAACAGACCGGGATAGGACCCCTTGTAGGTCGGCGATCCAATGATCAGCGCATCGGCGCTGACGATGTCGTCGATCACGCGCTTGGCTGTGTCATCGAGATCCTTGCGCCACTGGGCCTGGCCGAGTGAAGGGCCGACATCCGTCAGATCGTAGATCGTCTGTGCAAAACCATATTGGCCGCTCGCCAGATCCGCGACGTGGCTAACCAGCGCATATGTCTTCGAAGGACGGTTGAAGCTTCCCGCGAGACCAACGAGTTTGGGACCAGGCATTCGATTTCCTTTCGTACATACCGCCAAGGTTTCGGCAATATTGTCCATATTTTTTATAGACTAAAGGTATATCCTTGCCGATTTTGCCGAGTGCTGAAAAATCGGTGCTCTTACGGCGCGCAAATCGCGACCGAACAATTGCCCCAATCGCCTAGCCCTTGCGCCCCTTGGAGCGCGCTGCCAATACGTTCTTGATCGAAAAGCTCGAATGGATCCGAAGCACTCCGGGGAGGGTGGACAGTATCTCCTTGTGGATCCGCTCGAATTCACCGGCGGTCGCCACCTCCACGCGAAGCAGATAGTCCGAGCCACCCGTCATCAGAAAGCACTCCTGAATCTCCGGGTGACGCCTGACTGCTGCCTCGAACCGATTGAGGTAGTCCTCGGTCTGCCGTTCCAGGGTGATGTTGATGATAACGGCAATCGAATTTTCACCAGCCGCGCTATCGACCAGGGCGGTATAGCCGCGAATGACGCCATCGTTTTCGAGAATGTGAATCCGCCGCAGGCAGGCGGAAGGCGACAGTCCGACCTCGGCCGCGAGCTTGGCGTTGGTCATGCGCGCATTGAGTCGCAAAAGCCGGATGATATTGCGGTCGATCGCGTCCAGGGCGGCCATGAATTTTCTTTCATTCTTCAGATAATAATTCTGATAATCATCTTGTATTAGAATTTTCAAGCACAAATCCGTGAGAAATTCTCCGATTGTTTCAATACCTTTGCGGTAGAAATTGTGGGAGCATTGGCAATGGACGGTGGGGTTTGGAGTTCGTCGAACAGGGATCAATCGGATCTCCGGGGAGCGTCCGGCCGTTTGATCATCGATCTGGCCGCCATCCGGCAGAATTACCTGCAGCTTTCAGAGCAGCTGGCACCGGTGAAAGCCGGAGCCGTCGTCAAGGCGGATGCCTACGGGCTTGGCGCTGACCGCGTCGTCCCGGTTCTTTATTCCGCTGGCTGCCGCGACTTCTTCGTTGCTCACGTCGGCGAGGCGCTGAAGATAAGGCCGCGTCTTGCAAGTGACGCCAGGATATTCGTGCTGAACGGTCTGCAGCCGGGCAGCGAGAACGCGTGTGCGGAGGCCAATGTCATCCCGGTCGCGAACTCTCCCGAGCAGCTGGAGCGCTGGGCATTGGTCGCGCGCAATCGCGGCAAGAAGCTGCCGGTCATCCTTCAGTTCGACACCGGCATGTCGCGGCTTGGAATGTCGGCCGACGACAGTGCGCTGCTTGCGCGCGAACCGAACCGACTAAGCGATGTCGACGTCCTGTTCATAATGAGCCACCTCGCTTCGGCCGATGAGGCCGACAGCGAGCAGAACGGCGAGCAACTGGCTGCCATGCAGACCGTATCGTCACAATTTCCAGGCACCGCGGTGTGCTTTGCCAACTCCGGCGGCATTTTCCTCGGTGCGGATTACCACGCGGGCTTGGCACGTCCAGGTATTGCTCTTTATGGCGGGGCGCCGACAAGCGGTGCAGCCAATCCGATGCATGCGGCCGTGAGGCTGGACGTCAGCGTCATCCAGACGCGGACCGTGCCGGCTGGGACCCGCATAGGCTACGGCGGCGTCCATGTTGCGGAAACCGAAATGCGCCTTGCAACGATCGCCGCCGGCTATGCGGACGGTCTGCCACGCAGCCTCAGCGACCGCGGCGCGGCCTTTTACGGCGCGACGCGTCTTCCCATCGTCGGACGCGTTTCGATGGACAGCATGACCATCGACGTGACGGCTCTGCCGCCCGGCACGTTGACGCTCGGCAGCTTTGTCGAGATTATCGGCGAGCATCAGACGCTTGAAGATGTCGCGGACGACGCCGGAACCATTTCATACGAAATCCTGACAAGCCTCGGCCAGCGCTACCAGCGCGAATACCGGGGCCTCACTCAGCCGCAATCCATACAGCAGAGAGCATAATGAAAATCACCATTCTCGGCGCCGGCGTCATCGGCGTCACATCGGCCTATTATCTCGCCAGGGCTGGACACGAGGTAACCGTCCTCGACCGGCAGACCGGCCCCGCTCTCGAAACCAGCTTCGCCAATGCGGGCGAGATTTCGCCAGGCTACGCGTCGCCCTGGGCCGCGCCCGGCATTCCGCAAAAGGCGGTCAAATGGCTGTTCATGAAGCACGCCCCGCTGATCATCCGGCCGATGGCGGACGCAGCCACCTGGCGTTGGATGATGGCGATGCTCGCCAATTGCACGGCTGCCCGCTACGCCGTCAACAAGAGCCGGATGGTGCGGCTTGCCGAGTACAGCCGCGATTGCCTGATCGCCCTGCGCGAGGAGACAGGGATCGCCTATGATCACCGGACACAGGGTACGCTGCAGCTGTTTCGGACCCAAAAGCAGGTCGATGGCGTCGGCAAGGATATCGAGGTTCTCAAGGCGGATGGCGTGCCGTTCGAGGTTCTCGATCCGGCGGGCTGCGTTGCCGTCGAACCCGGCCTGGCGCCAGTTCGGGACAAGATCGTGGGCGGCCTTAGGCTGCCGAATGACGAAACCGGCGATTGCTTCAAGTTCACGAACGAATTGCAGGCAAAGGCGGAAGCGCTCGGCGTCAAGTTCCGGTTCGGTGTCGATATTCGCGGGCTGAAGACGAGCGGCGGCCGCGTGGTTGCAGTCGAGACAGCGGAAGGCGACGTCTCCGGCGACGCTTTCGTGGCAGCCCTCGGCAGCTATACACCTGCACTGCTGAAGCCGCTCGGTCTGCGGCTTCCTGTGTACCCGGTAAAAGGCTACTCGATCACCGTACCGATCGTCGACGAAGCCCGCGCGCCCGTCTCCACGATCATGGATGAGACCTACAAGATCGCGATCACGCGCCTCGGCGACCGTATCCGCGTCGGCGGGATGGCCGAAATCGCCGGCTTCAGCCGCGATCTGCCGCCCGCTCGCCGCGCCACGCTGGAGCATTCGGTCGAGGATCTGTTCGGTGGTGCCGGGGATCAGAAAAGGGCGACCTTCTGGTCCGGCCTCAGACCGATGACGCCGGACGGCACACCAGTGATCGGCGCGACCCGCTTCAGCAACCTCTATCTCAACTCGGGTCACGGCACGCTTGGCTGGACAATGGCATGCGGGTCGGCAAGCGTTCTTTCGGATCTCATCAGCGGCGTTGCACCGCAGATCGAGATCAAGGACCTTGCTCTTAGCCGCTACGCGCAATCCTGAAAGAGCAACGCAGGATTGTTCGAAAGGCGATCTTGAATCTTTTGCACGCACAGGCACTTGTTTAGGGCGAATTGAAAGAACAGAGTATTTCTTGATCGCCCTCGCTATGTCGGATGTGCCATGACATTCTTGACTGACCCAGTGATTGCAGTTTTTCTATCGCTCTCGCTGGGTTATTTCATTGGCCTAGCTAAAATCGGACCGATACGGCTGGGTGGTGTCTGCGGTACCTTGTTCGTTTCCCTGCTGATCGGCCAGCTTGGCGTGACTGTCAGCGCTGACCTGAAGAACACGGCATTCGCGCTTTTCATTTTCGCCCTCGGCTTCTCGGCAGGGCCACAGTTCTTCGCGAATATTCGCGGGGGATGGCGTTTCGGCATCTTCTCCGTCATCGAAGTCGTGACAGCCTTGTTGCTCGTTGCGATCTGCGTTTACGTGTTTGGCTTCGATCCAGGCACGGCGGCAGGTCTTTTTGCGGGCTCCGCAACTGAATCGGCGGTATTGGGGACGGCTGCCGATGCGATCTCCCGGCTCGATATATCGCCAGAAGGCATCCTGGATCTCCAATCCAACATGGCGACAGCCTACAGCATCACCTATCTTTTTGGCTTGGTCGCCATCGTCCTGTTCACGACGCAGATCGCCCCCCTCATCCTTCGCAAGAACCTGAGGGCGGAAGCGCAGGCGCTTGCAGCCTCTCTTGGGTCGGAGGAAGAGGAAGACCTCGAAAGCGGGCTTCCTATTCTCGTCGGGCGCGCCTTCCTTGCAACGCCGCTGGCTGGCCAGTCGGTTGGAACCTTCGAGCGCCGCCATGGCTACAGCGTCGTGATCGAGCGAGTGAAGCGCGGCGACGAACTGCTCGAGGCGACATCGGATTTCACGCTTGCAGCCGGCGACATTGCTTTCGTACTCGGCCGGCGTGACGCAGTCATTGCGGCAAAGGACATGCTCGGCGAAGAGGTCCCGGTCCCCGCCGATGCTGGACCGCCCGTCGCCACGAAGGACGTCGTTCTTTTGCGACGGGATCTCTTCGGACGAAGGATCGAAGAGTTGCGCGGAATTGGCAATATCGAAGCACAGAGGGGCATCTTCATCACCCGCATCCGTAGGCTCGGCCACCATGTTCCGGTGCTGCCGAAGACGCGTCTGCAGGAGGGAGACATCATCACCCTTCAAGGTTCGGAAGCGCTTCTCAACGGTGCTGCCACGCGGCTCGGCAAGGCGTTACCCTCCACGACCGCCACCGACCTCATGTTCATGGGACTTGGCATCGTCGTCGGCCTGCTGGTTGGAAGGCTGGCGTTCAAGACCGGCGCCCTGGAACTGACGCTCGGCGCCGGCGGCGGAGCCCTGATCTCCGGCCTGTTTTTCGGCTGGCTGAACATGCGCTACCCCAACAGGGCCTATCTTCCACCGCCTGCTGCCGAGTTTGCCAAGGAGTTCGGTCTGGCAACATTCATCGCGGCGATCGGCTTGGCGGCGGGGCCCGGCGCCATCGCGCTGATTGCCGAATATGGCCTGATCCTACCCGTTCTCGGCGCGGCAATGTCGTTGACGCCGGCTCTCGTTTCCTTGTTTGTTGGCTGGAAGCTGATGAAAATCGAGATGCCCATCCTGCTCGGCGTCATTGCAGGTCAGCACTGCAGCACGCCGACCATCAGCGCCCTGGTCTCGCAGGCCGGCAATGCCACACCTGTTATCGGCTATACGGTGACATATGCGATTTCCAACGTCCTGCTGCCGCTGGTCGGGCCCGTGGTCATCGCACTCGCCGAAAGCCTTGCACGATCAGCAAACTAGCTTCGCCGCGCTGACATTGCGCGTCGCCTAGGCCAACAGCGCGTTGATCGCGATGATCGCGAGAAAGGCGACAACGACCAGCGACGCCCCCCAACCGACGAAACGATTGGCTCTCGTCAGAACCTGCGGCCTGACATCCCGCTTCGGATTGATCTTGTGCCGCCGTTTGAGGGCAGCCCGGGTCGGGGGTGGTCTCGTTCCTTGAGTCATCGTCGCCTCATTGCCGGCTGGGTCCATCGCCGGAAAGGCCAATCTAGCATAAAAACTGGTTGTCCGGATGGTGCTGCGCGGGCAAGCGGATCGGTATCCGCGCGCCAAATGTTGGCTTACTCTCGGGTAGCCTAAAGCGCGTGAAAACACCGCCAGATCCTCGATGCAGTCACGGATGTCACTCGGCCAGATCAGGACGCCAATATCGAGCATCTGAACTTGCTCGTTGCGGCGATCACATCAGCTTGTCCAGCGTGATTGGCAGGTCCCGGATGCGCTTGCCGGTCGCGTTGTAGACGGCGTTTGCGACGGCCGCGGCGACGCCTGTGATGCCGATTTCGCCGATGCCGCGCGCGCCCATGGGCGCTTGAGGATCGGGGCTGTTTGTATAGAGGATCCTGATGTCAGGGACGTCCATCTGAACGGGCACGTGATATTCGGCCAGCGACGCGTTGATGACCCGCCCCGAACGTTCGTCGAAATTGGTTTCCTCGGTCAACGCCATCCCCAGTCCCATGATGATACCGCCCTTGAACTGGCTCGTTGCGGTCTTGGCATTGAGGATCTGGCCTGCGTCGAAGGAGCCGAGGAAGCGCGATACGCGCGTCTCGCCGGTGATCTCGCTGACTTTCACCTCGCAAAACTGCGCTCCATAGGAATGCATGGAGAAGGTCGCCACCTCGCTCGGCTGCGGCGCCTGCGCCTCGCAGACGATGTCATGCCTTCCCGAGCGTCGAAGGATCGATTCATAGCTCTCGAAGCGCGATGCGTCGTCTTTGTGGACGATGCCGCCATTGCCGATTTCGACATCCCCCAGCGTCAGGCCGGCAAGTGGTGAATCATTGCCGGCAAGCTTGATCAACTCTTCGGTCAACACCTCCGTGGCGGCGATGATTGCCCCGCCGATAGAAGCAGTCTGCGTCGAGCCACCGGCGATCACCCCACGCGGCAACCTGCTGTCGCCATGCTCGAACGTCACATGCTCGAGCGGGATCCCGAGGCGGACAGCGATATGCTGGGCCTGTGCTGTCGCGGTCCCCATTCCCATGTCGTGCACTGCCGTCGATACAGTGGCGCGGCCGTCGATCGTCAGCCGAATGCGCACGGCACCGCCCGGGAAACGGTAATAAGGGTAGGTTGCCGTCGCGCAGCCCATGCCAATCAGCCATTCGCCGTCGCGCTGTTGTCCGGGCGTTCCGTTACGCCGATGCCAGCCGAACTCCTTGGCGCCATTTTCGTAAGCGGCAATGAGATGCCGAGAGGAGAAAGGCTTGCCGCTTGTCGGGTCCTGCCGGGGTTCGATGCGACGGCGCAGCTCGATCGGGTCGAGGCCGAGCTTTTCCGCCAACTCGTCAAGGGCACATTCGAGCGCGAACGTGCCGACGGATTCGCCTGGCGCGCGCATGAAGGTATTCGCGAGCATGTCCATGTCAGCGACCTCCTGGGCCAGCCGAAAAGTCTTAGCGGCATAGAGGTGGCGTGCGGGGAAGGTGAACTGTTCCGGGCAGGAGTTGTGGCGTGTCATCGCGACAACGCCGGTATGGATCAGCGCCTCGAGCGAGCCGTCCGCATTCGCCCCGAGCGCAACCCGCTGCTCGGTTACAGTCCGACCGCCGACGATGCGGAAGACGCCCTCGCGCGACAGCATGATGCGAACCGGCCGTTTGGCAAGCTTGGCGGCCGCGCACGCCAGAATCTGATGGTCCCAGAGACACTTGCCGCCGAAACCACCGCCCACGAAGGGCGAAGTGACGTGAACCTTGCCGGGGTCGATGCCGAAAATATCGGCCAACTGGCCGGTCGTGAGGTCGAGCAGCTGGCTCGCGTCGTGGACCCTCAGCTCGTTGCCAGTCCAGGCGACGGTGGCCGCGTGCAGCTCGATCGCATTGTGATTATGCCTCGGCGTGCGGTAAATATGGTCGACCTGAACCGGCGCCTGCCTCAGCGCCCCTTCTGCATCGCCGATTTCCAGGATCGGCGGCTCGCCCAACAGGGTGTCGAGCTGCCGCGGCGTCTTCTTGGCTTCGGCGAACGACGTGACCGCCGGCAGAAGGTCATAGTCAGCCTCGATAAGGGAGGCAGCGTAGTCTGCTTCCTCCTGCGTCTCGCCGAGCACGACTGCAATCGGCTGGCCGTTCCAGTGGATCTCGTCGTTTTGCAGGACGGGCAGGTCACTTGCGCCGGCCGCCGTTGGCGAAGACATCATCAGTGATGGTGCCTTCATGCGCGGCGCATTGCGATAGGTCATGACGAGCACGACACCGGGCGCCTTTTCCGCCTCAGCTGTCTCGAGCCGGGTCAGGCGTCCGCGTGGAATGGTGCTGTAAGCAAGGGCGGCATAGCAGAGATTTTCATACGGCACCTCGGCTGCGAAACGTGCCTTGCCCTGCACCTTCAACGGACCGTCGATGCGCGAGATGGGCTGTCCGAGGGTACCGTGCTTGCCCAGCAGGGGGTCCGAGGTGACCGCTGGCTGCCAGCGGCCCGGCTTGGGGTTCTGGAGGTCTGTTTGCCCGCTCATGCTTCTCGTCCCTTCAGTTCGCCAAGGACCGCAACGATGGTGCGTTTTGCCAGTTCGATCTTGAATCGGTTGTCGCGCAGCGCGATCGCGCCGGCCAGCTCCACTTCCGCCGCGGCCCGAAAATTCTCCTCGTTGGCAACCCTTCCCTTGAGGGCCGCCTCGGCATTGAACGCCCGCCACGGCTTGTGTGCGACCCCACCTAGGGCGAGGCGCACATCGCGCACTGTTCCATTCTCATCGACATCGAGGGCGGCGGCGACGGAAATGAGCGCAAAGGCATAGCTCGCCCGGTCTCGTACCTTGCGATAGGTGGATCGTTGCGCGAAAGGCAGCGCTGGGATTTCGATCGCCGTGATCAGTTCGTTCGGACGCAGTTCCGTTTCGATATCAGGGCGATCTCCTGGCAGGCGGTGCAGGTCAAGCAACGGTATCGCCCGTGCGCCGGTCGGCCCATCAAGGTGGACCACGGCATCAAGCGCGGCGAGCGCCACGCACATGTCCGAGGGGTGCGTGGCGACGCAGCTATCTGACGCGCCGAGGATGGCGTGATAGCGGTTGAAACCGTCCCGCGCGTCGCATCCGGATTGAACGTCTCTTTTGTTGCAGCGTGCCGCGGTATCATAGAAATAGCGACAGCGCGTCCGTTGCAGGATGTTGCCGCCGACCGTCGCCATGTTGCGGATTTGAGCGCTCGCGCCGGTGAGAATGGCGCGGGACAGCATGGGGAACGCCGACCGCACGTACATGTCGGTGGCGAGCGCAGTGTTTTTCACCGCCGCGCCAATCATCAGGCTGCCATTCGGGCGCTGTTCGATGACGCCAGGCAAGCCCGTGACGTCGACGAGCACTTCAGGCTGCTCGACCGTCTCGCGCATCAGGTCCACGAGATTTGTGCCGCCGCCCAGATATTTCGCTGCTGCGTGGCCGCTCGCCATCTTGATGGCCGCCGATGTGTCGGCTGCCTGCTGGTATGTGAAGGGGTTCATGCGCGTACCCTCCGCTCAACTCGTGAAATCTGCGAGGGGGGCTCGTCCAGTTCTCCTCGGGAATAGGACCCGGAGATCGCCTCGACAATGCCGTTATAGGCGCCGCATCGACAGAGATTGCCGCTCATACGTTCGCGCAGTTCCTCGCCGTCCAGCAAATAGTGCTCGGCTGAAAGGTCCTTCGAAACCGCGCTCGGAAAATTCCGCCTGATCTCCCCCGCCATGCCGATGGCGGAACAGAGCTGGCCCGGTGTGCAGTAGCCACATTGCAGCCCATCATGATCGACAAAGGCCTGCTGCAGCGGATGGAGGGCGTCGCGGCCGGCGAGCCCTTCGACTGTGGTAATGGATCGCCCTTGATACTGAACGGCCAGCGCAAGGCACGAATTGATCCGCTCGCCATCGACGAGGACCGTGCAGGCGCCACACGCGCCTTGGTCGCACCCCTTTTTGGTACCGGTCAGACCAAGAGTGTTGCGAAGGAGATCGAGGAGCGAGGTTCTTATATCGGCGGAAACCTCAGTCGGCTCGCCGTTGATCGTAAACTGCATAAGCAGTCCTCCTTATGCCAAAGCAGGCGTTTTCATTCCACCTGAACTGACCTAGGGACACTCTAGAAAAATTCAAACGATTGGCTGGCCGAAGCCCACCATTTGCCTCGCGCCGGCTGCCTCGATGAGGAGGTCGCAGCCGGTTGCCGAGAGCAATCCGGCCGTCTTTCTGGCGGGCAATCAGCACAGAACGCGTAGGTCATTGCCGCGCGTGGATCGATGGCTTCCAAAGCTTTTCAACCACTGCTATCTTAGCGATCTCGCATTCACCCTCACGACGGTGTTGGATTTGGGAAACCAGACTTCAGGAAGTCGAACAACGACCCCGCCGTTCTGGATAAAGAACCACACAGTGCTCCTCATGGGGCTCTTCTGTGTTGCCGTCATCAGCGTCGTTGTGCTGTCGGGGGCGCGCTATTGGCACGATCTCGTGACAGGCAGGGTGGATCCGGCGGTCCAGGATGAGGGTCTGTCCGCCCAGCCGGCTGACGACGGGATTGTCGAGCCCGTCAGTTCACCGTCATCCACGATGACCGGAACGCGCCTTTTCGATGCGCCGGTCTCTGAACTGACCGGCCAGTTCACGCGCACATGGCGCATTTCCGGACCTCAGATGTGCGCAGCGTTCCGGGACGCGGGCATTGAGGCGACGGAATGGCGCGCCGCGTCGATGCGCAGTGTCACTTACGAATGCTACTTTCAGCGCATTTACGAACGAGACGAGATACGCCCTCTTCGCTCGACCTTCCTACGCGTTCGAGGCAACGCATGGGGAGAGGTGCTTGAAATCAGTGGCAGAATTGTTGGGCCGACGGTGGATGATCAAGGAACCCTCGATCCCTCCCTCATGCGCATCTTCGAGGTTCTGGTCAGCCAGGTGAAGTGGGGCGATTTTCAGGACACGCTAGGCCCAATCCAGAAGCTCTTGGATGTCCGCTGCGAACGCTTCGGTGCATCTTTCGAATTCACACGAGAGCTGAGCCAGGACAATAGTTACAATTTTACGCTGGTCCTCTCCCAGGGCTCCAACCAGCAGGTTCGCACGCGAGCCTATTTCTCCCGGGACAGGTGGATGGCCAATCCGGACTACCGGAGGACGCGTCCTGTGCTTCCAATGCTGTCGAGCAGGTGATTCAAGGCGAGGCGCTTTGCCGATAGCGGGGAGGGGGCTTAAGCGCTTGACCAGTCTGCGTTCCAATAGCAGCGCCGTAAACGGCTTGCCCAACCAACCGTTTCAGAGACCGCGGTCGACAAGACAGGTCGCGAATGACTTTGGAGTGTTGTGGAAAGCCGTTTCATCCCCATGACAGCAGCAGTTGTTCGCAGTATCGACGGCCGTAGCGGCCAGTTCGAAGGGCCGACACGCAGCGTCGACGAAGTATTGGCGCGATAACAATGAAATCTACGCCGCCCACTATCGGAAACTCCCGAGAGCGGACTGGCGTGATCCAAGGGACGGGGCAAGCGATGAGTGAGACGGGTGGTTATTTTCCGCGTTGGCGGCTGAAGACGGAGGGACGTATTCTTCCCGACGAGCGGTTGCCGGCCGCGCAGACGGTTGTGCTTGGCTTCCAACATGTCGTGGCGATGTTCGGCTCGACCGTACTTGCCCCGATGATCATGGGATTCGACCCGAATGTGTCGATCCTGTTTTCCGGCATTTCGACGCTTATCTTCTTTATCGCTGTTGGCGGTCGGGTGCCGAGCTATCTCGGCTCGTCCTTCGCCTTCATCGGCCCCGTCCTGGTCGCGACTGCCGCCTCGGCAGGCGCGCCCAATCCGAATATCGCCTTGGCGCTTGGCGGCATCATCGCGGCCGGCGCGCTCTACACGCTGATCGGCATCATCACCATGCTTGCCGGTCATCGCTGGATCGAGCGGTTGATGCCGCCGGTGCTGACCGGCGCGATCGTAGCTGCGATCGGCCTTGTGCTGGCGCCGATCGCCATTTCCAGCGCATCGGGCACAAGTGCCGCGAGCCCGGATGGCAGCCAGCTGTCGCGGTGGGTCGCACTCCTGACGGTGGCTGCGGTCGGCCTCATCGCCGTCTACGCGCCGGGAATGACGCGTCGCCTGCCGATTCTCCTCGGCGGGGCGATCGCCTATGTCGTTTACCTGATACTCGCAAATGGCTTCGGCTTTGGCACGCCAGTCGATTTCTCTGGTGTCGCTGCTGCTAGCTGGTTTGGCCTGCCACACTTTACCTCGCCGGTGTTTTCAGCGTCCGCCGTCACCCTGATCGCCCCCGTCGTCGTCATTCTCGTCGCGGAGAACCTCGGACATATCAAGGCAATCGGCGCAATGACGGGTCGCAATCTCGATCCGTATCTCGGCCGCGCCTTCATCGGCGACGGTGTGGCGACGATGTTTTCAGGCTTCTTCGGCGGCACGGGCATGACCACCTATGCCGAAAACATGGGCGTCATGGCGGTCACGCGGATCTTTTCGACGCTTGTGTTCCTGGTGGCTGCTTGTGTCGCAATTCTTCTCGGTTTCTCGCCGAAATTCGGCGCGCTCATCCAGACCATTCCGGGGCCGGTCCTCGGCGGCCTGTCGATCGTCGTCTTCGGCCTCATCGCAGCGACCGCGGGCCGCATCTGGGTCGAGAACAAGGTGGACTTTGCTGAGCCGCGCAATCTCATCACCGTCGGTGTTGCGCTGGTGCTGGGCGCTGGTAACTTCAAGCTCGATGTCGCGGGCTTCACGCTCGACGGGATCGGCACCGCAACCATCGGCGCCATCGCGCTCTACCACGCGCTTGGTCTGACGCGCCGTCAGGCCATCTGACCGCGACGCGTTCCTTCTTCCGCGTCACTGCATGCCGGACGCTGCGCGAACCAGAGCCGGCATGCTGCTCTCTCGCGCCCTTGTTATGCCGCAGCAACGATATCTGCACCTGATGCCAGGCGATCGGGTTGGATTACTTCTAGCTCGGCGTTAGATGACATAGGGTCCGCAAGGGGATCGTCCTTTGCCGCAGAGGGAGAGCCTGGTGAAGACGCGATTTGCGATAGCCGCCGATGCTGCGTTGGCGCTGGCGAAGAACGGGACAATGGTGCCTGAGAACCACGTCATGGTTGCTCCGACACTTCTGCGGTCCCAGCTATTGTCGCAACTGTACTTCGCGGTGCGCGGCGGCGAACTGACAAAGAAAGAGGCTGACTTTCAGCTCGATTATCTTCGAGCGCTACGAATCCGGTTGCTTGGCGACCGCGTGCTGCAACGACACGCATGGAACATCGCAAGCAAGCTTGATTGGCCGGATACCTATCGCGCCGAGTATATCGCCGTAACCCAGCTTCAGGCAGATGCGCTGGTCACTCTCGATAGTGATCTCGCGAAAGCGGCGCGATCCTTCGTCCATGTCGCCTCACTGGACGATTTGTTGGGCACCGCCAGCTGACCCACGATCGATGCTAAACGTGAAGCGCAGATCTCGACAACGCCTGGACGGTCGAGACCGCCGCGCAGTCATTCCACCACGGCGGGAATATCGCTCTCGGTGTGACCGCGCAGAGATTTTTCCGGCATGAGGCAGAGAACAAGAAGCGATAGCGCCATGGCTGCGCTACAGGCCAGGAAAATATAGGCGAAAGGCATTGCCGATGTGAGGGACGCACTTCCCATCTGCAAGCTCTCGCCGCCGAGCGGCAGCCCGTTGCCGAGCGCGATGGCGCCAAGAATGGCGACGCCCAAGGCCCCGCCCAGCGATCTGAGGAACGTCAGCACGCCGGTCGCGACACCGAGATGCGTCTGATCCACCGCATTCTGGACGGAAATCGTGGCGACCGGAAATGTCATGCCGGTGCCGAAACCCGCGCCGACAGTCAGGAGCTCCAAGACGAATAACGACGATCGGCCCGCCAGAAGCGCCAGGGCGGCGAGGCAGATCAAGCTGAAGAGCGCACCGGCGATGGCGATCATCTTGTAGCGCGCGATCCGTGGGATCGTGCGCCCGCTAAATGTCGCTCCGGCGACGGCGCCGAGCAGCAGGCCGAGCATGGCAACGCCTGAGGCACCGGCGGAAAGGCCGTGGAACGATTGCATATAGACCGGAAGGTAAACGGACAGGCCGACATTGGCGGCCTGCGCCGTGAACATCGAGAGGGTCCCATATCGCACGATCGGATTGGCAAGAACGTCCAGCGAGATCAGCGGCTCGACCGCGCGCCGCAGCCGCAAACCAAACATCGCCCAGAGGCCAGCAGAAGCACCGAGCAATCCGATTATCGTCGGCGACAGCCACGAATACTGGCTGCCACCCCAGTTGAGAGCGAGCAGCAACACGGCAGTCGCGGCAACGAGGAGTGTTGCGCCGGCGGCATCGATGCGGTGCGAGTGCGCAGAGATCGGCAACTTCTTCAGCGGATTGTTGATGATGGCGAGCGCGACCATCCCGAGCGGAATGTTGATCCAGAAAATCAGTGACCAGTGAAGATGCTGGGCGAAGGTACCGCCCAACAGCGGTCCGGCGATGCTTGCCACCGCCCAAGTGCCGGAGATCCAGGCGGCGTACCGTGCGCGCTCCCGTGGTGGCACCAGGTCGCCGATGACCGTTTGCGAAAGCGCGAACAAGCCGCCGCCGCCGAGGCCCTGCACGGCGCGGCCGATGATCAGCAGCAGCATGTTGGGCGCAAGCGCGCTGATCAGGGATCCGATGAGAAAGATGATGATGGCCGCAAAGATGGTCGGGCGCCGGCCGCGAACATCCGAGATCTTTCCGTAAAGCGGCGCCATCGCGGTTGCGGTCAGGAGATAGCCGGTCACGATCCAGGGAAGGTAATCTGCATGCCCGAGCGCCTTGCCGATTGTCGGCATCGCAGGGGCAACGATCGTCTGGTCCAGTGCGGCGAGCAGCATGGACAGAAGGACGCCCGCGATGATGACGTTCTTTTCTCTCTCCAAGAGTGGGGATGTCCTCGCGGCCGTCTCGTTGTGAGGGGGTGCCTCATTCATTTCTTCAGTCCTGTCTTTCCGGTGGTCGCGCAAGGCGTCAGTCGTGACGAAGCCCTACACCTGCGAGCAGAGGACGCCAACCCTTTGAGAGAGCGCCCCCGCTACCGAAGAGATATCAGAGAACCGTGGACAGTACCTCCGGGTGCTGCTTGTTTAGGTTTGGGCGGTTGACTTCGCTGGATGCTATGATCTTGTTGCCAGATTAGGTGCCGTTCGACGCGCTATCAAATGCGCCCGATGCCGCATCGTGGAGCGACTGGCAGTGGGGCGTTTGGCATCTTGAACGTGCGTGAACCGCAAAGTGGCACCTCCGACATCAAGCGATCGCGTGGCCGTCCGCCAGCTCAGGATGAACCGGCGCGCCGAGCGCAGATAGTTGAGACGGCGCGCGAAACGTTCGCGCAGCTGGGCTACGCCAGTACAACCACCGACATCGTTGCGTCGCGCTGCCAGATTTCAAAGCAGACGCTCTATCGTCTGTTTCCGAGCAAGGAGGAGTTGTTCATCGCTGCAACGATGACGCCCGCTCAGGCACTGCTCGACCTCCCTCGACCCACGCATGAAGACGTCGCGATAGAAGAGGTCATCGCGAGGATTTTCCGGATCGATAGCAATACGGCGATCAAGGCCGGCCATGCCGCGTTGATCATCGCCGTGATGAACGAAATGCCGGAAGTTCCTGAGATGGTCAGGGAGCTGGCTCTTCGCGAGACCCGCCACGCGAGGAATTGCCTTGCCGATTGGTTGCGGGGCGAGATGGGTAAGGGGAGTCTTCGTATCGATAGCCCCGAAAGCGACGCGCGGTTGCTGATGGATATGATATTTGCGGGCACCTACCCGCGAGATGGGTGGGCTGACGAGGCGGCCAGGAAAGAACATCTGGGGAATTGTATCCGGTTTTTTCTGCGAGGAGCTTCGGCATCTTGATTTTGGGTACGGATAAGTACTACGCGTGATTGGCTTGATGGGAATGGGCGTTCATCCGAGGCGCTGCGGCCTGCGATGTCAAGCGCGGGAGGAACGATGGTAAGGCAGCGGCCGAAGCCTCCATTTTCAGAAGATGCCTTGCAGCGCACGGTCTTCCGCGTCCTCAGGCCGCTGGTGCGGCTCTGTCTTGCAAGCGGCCTGAACTATGTTGCGTTTTCCGCGCTCATGCGAAGGCTGTTCATCGATGTCGCCGAGAAAGACTTCTCGCTTCCCGACAAACAGCAGACTGACAGCCGCATATCGCTGCTGACCGGCATTCATCGCAAGGATGTGAGCCGTCTGCGTGAGAGCAGTTTGTCGGTCGATTCCTTGCCGGCGCCGGCGTCTCGCACCAGCCGCATTGTTGCGCGATGGTTGGCCGACCCTCGTTGCTGCGACGAAAACGGAGTGCCGAAAGCACTGCCGCGGGTTTCGTCCAACGGCGAGTTCTCATTTGAAAACCTGGTGGGGGAAGTGACCAAGGACCTCCATGCGCGGGCCGTTCTGGACGAATGGCTCGACCGTGGCCTCGCGGTGCTCGACGAAAACGACCATGTGCAACTACGCGTCGACTCGCTCGTATCAAGCGCCGACGCGCAAACGCGGCAGCACTATTTCACCCGCAACCTGCACGACCACGCGGCAGCGGCCGTTGAGAACATGCTCGCCGACGTGCCGCCCTTCTTCGAGCGCGCGGTTCACTACAACAACATTTCCGACGCTCTCGCCAAGCGGCTCGAGGCCGCAGGCAGAGAGGAAGCGATGTCGATGTTGCTGCGGCTCAATCGCATGGCGAACCAGGCTTTGGAAACGGACGCAGGCGGGGATCACCGTTGGATCGCAGGCGTGTACATGCTCCAGGCTGAAGACGACCAGCCAACGTCGAGATCGGGGACGGCGGAGGCCGACGAATGAAACGGTTGGACACATCGCGCCGCGGTTTCATGCAGGCAATCGCGTTTCTGCCATTCGCTTTTGCAGCAAAAGCCGCCGAGAAACCGAAGCCGCATGACCATGGCATCGGGGGGACAGGCGCATATTTGCGCGGCGGCGACGATCAGGGCATCGGCGGCACCGGGATCGTTGGAACGATCACCGGCTTCGGCAGCATCATCGTCAACGGCGTGCGAGTGCCGTACGCTACCGACGTTCCTGTCTATATCGATGGTCGACCAGCGAGTGCCGACAAGATGCGGCTGGGGCATGTCGTCCGGGTCTTGCTAGACGGCACGCAAGCGCAGTCCATTCACGTTACCAGCGAGGTGATCGGTCCGATCACAGAGATCAAAAACGCCCGGATCGTTGTTCTTTCCCAATCAGTCGATATCTCGACTTTGGCGGATCGGCCGCGCTTCAGGCGCGGACAGATGGTTGCGGTTTACGGCATCCGAAAGCCGGACGGCACAATCGTCGCAAGCCGCATGGAAGGTCGCCCGGCGTCCACAACCCCAATTCTGCGCGGCATTGCCACGCGACGGGAAGGGGATCTCGCGATCTCAGGCTTTGGAATTGGTCGCCCAACAGCCGGACTTGTGGGCAGGCGGGTGGTTGTAACCTTCCTTAAATCGGGTGGCACTTGGCGCCCCGGCAAGGTGAAGGCGGATGATATCGTTCCTGGGTTGACGCACGGAACGGTCAACATCGAGACATTCGTCGAGAGAAACGGCTCAACCATGCGGACCGGCCTCGGTTTTCGCTTGAACGAGAACAGGCTGCAAGCTTTCGGCAGAGGCGGCCGTGCGCTTCTCAACGTCCCAGTGGCTGGTGGCAAGCTTGATCCGGGCCCAGGTGGCTTTGGTCGACCGGATGATCGGCCGCGATTCAATAGAAGTGGACGTGGCGGACCGCCCGGCGGCTTCGATCGTCCAGATCCGGGCGCGTGGGGCGGACAAGATATGCCTGATATGCCGCCGCCCGGTGGCCCCCACAGAGCGCCTCCGGGCCCACCACCACCGGGGCCGCCCCGTCGATAACGCCGGGCGTTCGATTTGGCGTCAGATTGACAAATGGGTAATTTTCCCATTTATCCTATTCCATCATGTGCTGCTTCAAGCAGGACGATGATTCGCGATCGAATGTCACTGCCCTGCCAGAAGGCGAGCTCATGCAAGTAGCTTACCCCTGTGACTGCCCCATAGATGGCCTTGATGCCGTCGACCCGATCATCACGTGGGAGAACCACGATGAGATTTTGGATATCTTCCGGCGAGCTGACAGTGTCGCGATGAAGATTTCGGAGCTATGGCAGGTGCGGAAAGGCAGCCGCCTTAGACAGGAGGATGTCGATTTCCTGATGGAGCTTTTGAGCCTTCAGGCACGTTTGTCCGAGACCTTGTCGCAAGTATAAGCTCAGCCTGGTTCCGCGATGCCTTGCCGAGGATCCGCTTCGGTTTAGCTCAGGACCACAGCAGCGGTTGCAGCATGTCCCTGGGGCGAGATGACTTCCGTTGCTTACCCCATAAAGCGGAATGATCCTTGGATTGCGGCAGCGCCACTCAAGCCGTCCCAATGCTTTACATCTGGTTCCGAGCGGAGGCCATCAGATCTGTCTGAGGCTGACTACGCCAGCCCGCCGTGCTGATCTCGACCTGCCTAACGTTCCATAATTCAGCTTACGCAACACGACGCGAGCGATCTCGTGAAGCTTAGTGCTCCATTCGGCCACTGCCGCCTCAGGCTCGCAACGACTCACCCACCTCCGCAAGTCCTCACAGCCGGAAACACTTTCCCGAACGGACAGCTTCCCGTATACGCCATCCGGCCGGAGCTTTTCAGAGAACTGCATTAAGGACACTTATGAACACTCGCATCAATGACCTCGGTAGATTGGTTCAGGATCTTTCCTCGAACCACGAGGCACGCCTGATTGAAATACGCCGCGATATTCATGCTCACCCGGAAACCGGGTTCGATGTCGAAAGAACGAGTGGCGTTGTCGCGCGAGAGTTGGAAAGTTTCGGTATCGAGCACCAGACCGGTGTCGGGCGCACCGGGGTGGTTGGCTTCATCAAGGGAGGAGCGCCCGGACCGACGCTGATCATTCGCGCCGACATGGACGCGCTTCCGATCCAGGAACAGACCGGCCTTCCCTTCGCCAGCCGCATCGAGGGCAAGATGCATGCCTGCGGCCACGACCTGCACACCGCGACGCTGATCGGCGTTGGCGCTGTGCTGAAGGAGATCGCTCCGCGGCTCAGTGGCAACATCAAGCTGATGTTCCAGCCTGCCGAGGAAACCCAGGAGAGTGGTGCGGCGGCCATGATCGCCGATGGCGTGCTGGACGGCGTCGACTATGCGCTTGGCTTCCACAACCATCCGGACGAACCCGTCGGCACGTTCAGCTTTGTCGAAGGCATCGCGAACGGCTCCTCCGACGAATTCGACATCACCATTCATGCAGCATCCGGCCACGCCGCCCGCCCGCATATGGCGGTTGACCCGGTGGTTGCCTGCGCCCAGCTGATTGTGCAGCTGCAAACCGTGGTGTCGCGCGAAGTCGATCCCATGCGGCCGGCCGTCCTGACGATCGGCTCGATCCATGGTGGCCACACGCACAATATCATTCCCGATTCCGTCAGCATCATGGGCACCGTACGCTGCCAGGACAAAGCCTCGCGGGACGTCATCGAGGCCGCCATCCGTCGTGTATGCGCGGGCGTCGAGGCGTCGATGCGCGTCAGATGCGAGATCAACTATGTGCGTGGCGTTCCATCCCTCGTTTCTGACGACCGTCTGCTGGCGACGACCATGGCGGCGATCCGCGACCACTTCGGCGATGTCGTGCTGAAGCGCGATTCAAGCCTCGGGGCGGAAGATTTCGCGCTGGTTGGCGCCAAGGTTCCGGCCTTCCAGCTCGGAGTGGGCGCTTCGCAGGAAGGCCGAAACGACCACCTGCACAATTCAGACTATCAGCCGGACGAGCGCTGCATTGCAAACGGCGTCGTTGCCCTGTCGCTCGCTGCCGCCAGACTGCTTTCCTGACAGACGATTGTGGCTGCCGACTTCGCCATGCGGGGTGGCGGCCACATATTCTTTCCCTGAAGAGAGCAATTTTAGCAGGAATTTGCGCGCCTGCCTGCCGGGAAGGCCATAGACAATTCGCCAAAAGCAATCGGACCGCAGAAAGGTCCGGGGCACCAGACATAAAACATGCCAAGGACAGATCATTCATGCCGGGTCATAAGACAATCTCCAACATTCTGCAGCCTACGCGACGCCAGTTTCTGCAAACGGCCGGTGCGCTGTCCGCAACGCTTTCGGCCGGTGGATTGCTGCTGCCGGGCAGCGCCACCGCGCAGACCGCAGCACCCGTCAAGGGCGGCCATCTGATCCTCGGCCTCGATACCGCTTCCAGCTCGGACCGCCTCGACCCGGCGTTCTACACCGAAGCGTACATGTACACTGTCGGATTCCAGCTCTTCAACACCGTGCTCGAGCTCGGACCTGACGGCAAGCTCGTCGGCGCCCTCGCCGAAAGCTGGGAAGCCGCCACACCTGACGCCAGCAAGTGGGTCTTCAAGCTCAAGAAAGGTATCCAGTTCCACAACGGCAAGGAACTGACCGCACAGGATGTCGTCTATTCGCTGAACCATCATCGCGGCGAAAACAGCAACTCCGGTGGCAAGGGCCAGCTGCTTGCAGTTACCGACATCACCGCGTCCGATACGCACGAAGTCACGGTGACGTTGAGTGCCGGCAACGCCGACTTCCCGGCGGCGCTGGTCGACTACCACATGGGCATCGGCCCTGACGGCGGCGACTTCGACAAGGGTGTCGGTACCGGCGCCTTCATTCTGGAAGACTTCCAGCCGGGCGTGCGCGCCCTCACCAAGCGCAATCCCAACTATTGGGCCTCGGACCGAGCTCATGTGGATTCCGTCGAAACCATCGCTATGAGCGATGCGACGGCGCGCATGGCAGCCCTTCTCAGCGGTCAGGTTCACATCATCAACCGTGTCGAACCGCGCGCGCTGAGCCGCCTCACCGCACGTCCCGGCGTGCAGATCCTGCGTTCGCAGGAAAACACCATGTTCTGCTTCCCGATGCGGGTCGATACCGCACCGTACGACAACGTTGATCTCCGCCTCGCGCTAAAATATGCGATCGACCGCGAAGAGCTTCAAAAGAGCCTGCTGGTCGGCACCGGCGCGATCGGCAACGACAATCCGATTGCCTCCTGGAACCCCTATTTCGCCAAGGACATTCCGCAGCGCGCCTACGATCCCGAGAAGGCAGGCTTCCACTTCAAGAAGGCGGGTTCGCCGGGTGGTCTCCAGGTTAGTGTATCTGACAATGGCTTCCCAGGCTCTGTCGATGCGGCCCAGCTCTTCCAGGCATCTGCTGCGAAGGCAGGCATCACCATCGATGTCGAGCGGGTTCCCTCCGACGGATATTGGGACGAAGTCTGGCTGAAGAAGCCGTTCGTCGCCTCCAACTGGTCGGTGCGCCCCACCGCCGATGCCATGCTTTCACTGATCCTCCAGTCCGACGCGCCGTGGAACGAAACGGCATGGCGCGACGAATCCTTCGACAAGTTGCTGGCAGCGGCACGCGTCGAGCTGGATGAGACCAAGCGCAAGCAGATCTATCACGACCTGCAGGTGAAGCTGGTGGATGAAGGTGGCGAGCTTATCCCGCTCTTCGTCGACAACCTCGCGGCGGCGACCGACAAGGTCGGCGGCTATGTCCCAGTGCCGGGCGGCGGCGATCTCAGCGGTTATCGCATCGCCGAGCGCGTCTGGCTGAATGCCTAAGCCTCACTCTTCGGCCCCCAGGCTCGTGCCTTGGGGGCTGTTTTTTGCGCATATCATCGCTAAGCCGTTGCACTACGGCGAGGTTCGCGATAGCGCCATCCGAAGCTTTTATTCGTAACCGACAGATGAGTAACCGGCCTTTGGCTGATGGAATCGACCAAATCGAAGCAGTGACGCCGCTGCCCGCGCGCAAGACGAAAGGCGGCAATCTCTTCTCGCTTCTGCTCAGGCGTCTCCTGCTCGGGCTCGTGCTGCTCTGGGCCGTCTCCGTCGTTATCTTCGCCGGAACGCAGATCCTGCCAGGTGACGTGGCGACGGCAATGCTTGGTCAGCAGGCCACACCTGCAGCGGTGGCCAATATTCGCAAGGAACTCGGCCTCGAGAAGCCCGCGCCGGTGCGATACGCCGAATGGCTCGGCGGCGCCGTGCGCGGAGACTTCGGTCGCAGCTACAGCAACCGCCAGGACATTGCCAAGAGCATTGCGCCCCGTCTGCGCAACACGCTCTATCTGGCGGCGATGGCGGCGCTCATCGCGGTGCCGCTCTCCATCCTGCTTGGCATCCTGTCGGTGCTTTACGCCGGAACATGGATCGATCGGACCATCGGCCTGGTCACCCTCAGCGCCATATCCTTGCCGGAGTTCTTCGCCGGCTATCTGTTGATCGCCTATTTCTCGGTCAGCCACTTCTGGCTTCCAAGCAGCGCCACTGTCTCTGATTCCATGCCGCTAGGTCAGCGGCTGACATTCATGCTGCTCCCCTGCCTGACGCTGGTTCTCGCTGTTGTCGGACACATGATGCGCATGACGCGTGCGGCCTTGCTCAATGTCATGGCCTCGCCCTACATCGAGACCGCCCTTCTCAAGGGGCTGCCTGCTTGGCGCGTCGTCTGGAAGCATGCCCTGCCAAATGCGCTGTCACCCATTGTCAATGTCGTGGCGCTCAACCTGGCATATCTCGTCGTCGGCGTTGTCGTCGTTGAGGTGATCTTCGTCTATCCCGGCATGGGGCAGTACCTCGTCGATCACGTGGCAAAGCGCGACGTGCCGGTCGTGCAGGCGGCGGGCCTCATATTTGCGGCGGTCTATATCGTGCTGAACATCATCGCCGACATGGTGTCGATCCTCGCCAATCCGCGGCTGAGGCATCCAAGATGAGAAACCTGCCCCGTCTCACACCCATGGCACTGGTTGGCTTCGCCGGCACAATTGCGTTTCTGGTGCTCGCTGTATTCGCGCCCTGGCTTGCTCCGCACCCGGTATCCGAGGTCGTCGGTGGCGTTTGGGATGTTCCGTCCGGCAATGCGCTTCTTGGAACCGACAATATCGGCCGCGACCTGTTTTCGCGCCTCGTATGGGGTGCGCGGCTCACCTTCGTGATTGCCGCAATTGCCACCGCCTTCGCCTTCCTGATCGGTGTCTCGCTCGGCTTTTACGCGGCCGTCCGGCGCGGATGGGTTGATCAAGCCTTGTCGCGGCTCAACGACCTGATGATGTCGATCCCGACGTTGATCTTCGCCCTTGTGGTGCTCGCCGTCCTGCCCAAGAACATGGTGGTTCTGGTGCTGGTGATGGCGGCGCTTGACGCAACGCGTGTCTTTCGTGTCAGCCGCGCGCTGGCTGCCGACCTCGTGGTCCTCGACTATGTCGAGGTTGCGCGACTTCGTGGTGAAAGCTGGGCCTGGATCATCGTAAATGAAATCCTGCCCAATGCGCTCTCGCCGCTGCTGGCCGAACTGGGCCTGCGGTTCGCCTTCGCCATTCTGTTCCTCTCGACCCTCTCCTTCCTGGGGCTTGGCGTCCAGCCGCCGGTGGCCGACTGGGGCAGCCTCGTAAAGGAAAACAAGGACGGTCTGGTCTTCGGCGTTTTCGCCGCACTCATTCCAGGAGCCGCGATCGCCGTTCTCGTGATCTCGATCAATCTCGTGGTCGATTGGATGCTGCAGAAGACCAGCAGCCTGAAAGGCGGCCGGCGCAATGGCTGACATGCTGCTCAAGGTCACCGACCTCGTTATCAAAGCCGGGGACGCGGTGATCGTCGACAAGGTTTCGTTCGAGCTAGAGAAGGGCCGTGTTCTCGGCCTGATCGGCGAATCCGGCGCCGGAAAGTCAACGATCGGCCTCGCCTCGCTTGGCTACAGCCGCGATGGTCTGCGCATCGCCGGTGGACAGGCCGCACTCAACGGACGCGACATCCTGCAACTGTCCGGCCGTGAGACGCGGCGATTGCGGGGATCGGCCGTCACCTATGTCGCACAGTCGGCGGCGGCGGCCTTCAATCCGGCGCACAGACTGATCGATCAGGTAATCGAAGCGACAGTTTGGCACGGCCTGATGAGCCGTAGTGATGCGGTTGCACGCGCCATCGAGCTCTTTGCCTTGCTCGGCCTGCCGGAGCCCGACACGTTCGGCGAGCGCTACCCGCATCAGGCTTCCGGTGGCCAGCTGCAACGGGCGATGACGGCCATGGCGCTCTGCCCTCATCCGGAGCTCATCGTCTTCGACGAGCCGACCACGGCACTCGACGTCACGACGCAGATCGAGGTCCTAGCCGCGATCAAGCAGGCGATCGCCAAGACCCGGACCGCTGCCCTTTACATCTCGCACGATCTGGCTGTCGTCGCGCAGGTTGCTGATGACATTCTGGTTCTGCGCAACGGCAAGATGGTCGAGAATGGTTCGGTCGAGCACATCTTCAATGCGCCGCGCGAAACCTATACGCGCCAGCTCGTTTCGATGCGCCAATCCGTCAAGGCGGAAAGGCCGGCGGCATCCGAGCCGTTACTCGGGATCGAGGCAATTCATGCCGGCTACACACCAGGTGTTTCGGTCCTCAAAGGCATCAGCCTCGAGCTCGGTCGCGGTGAAACGCTGGCCGTCGTCGGTGAATCCGGCTCCGGAAAATCCACGCTCGCGCGTGTCGTCACAGGCCTCTTGCCAACGTCGTCGGGCAGCTTGAGCTTTGCCGGGCAGACGCTTGCCAACGGTCTTGGCGCGCGTCCCGCCGAAACATTGCGCAACATCCAGATCATCAACCAGATCCCCGACCTTGCGCTCAACCCGCGACGCACCGTCGAAGCCATCGTGTCTCGGCCTCTGGCCTTCTATTTCGGTCTGCGAGGTGCAGAACTGAAGCGGCGCGTGCTGTCCCTGCTCGATCAGATCGAACTGCCACAAGCCATGCTCGACCGTTACCCGGCAGAACTGTCCGGCGGACAAAAGCAGCGTGTCTGTATTGCCCGCGCGCTTGCGGCCGACCCGAAGCTTATCATCTGCGACGAACCAACCTCCGCGCTAGATCCGCTCGTGGCCGAAGGCATTCTCGACCTGTTGACGCGACTTCAGGATCAATCGGGCACCTCCTATCTTTTCATCACCCATGACCTAGCCATCGTACGGGCCATCGCTGATACGGTTGCGGTGATGCTTGACGGCAAGGTGGTGCGTTACGGCCGCAAGGCGGATGTCTTGGCACCGCCCTACGACCTCTATACCGGCAAACTGATCGCGTCGGTTCCCGAAATGCGCCCCGGTTGGCTCGATGATGCCATATCGAGGCGCGACGCGGCCAAGGTCGCTGGCTGACGGCAAGCAAGCGGCGGCGAACAGAATTTCAAAAAGGAATGAAGAGATGACACGGCGTGGACTTATTCTGGACGGCGGCACCGGCCGCGAGCTTGAGCGCATTGGTGCTCCCTTCCGCCAGCCGGAATGGTCGGCGCTGGCGCTGATGGAAGCACCGGAATTCGTGCGCAAGGTCCACGATAACTATATCGGCGCCGGCGCCGACGTCATCACCACCAACAGCTATGCGGTCGTGCCTTTTCACATCGGGGACGAGCGCTTCGAGGCCGATGGCGAAATGCTCGCGGCGCGCGCCGGGCGCATTGCCCGCGAAGCGGCTGACGCGGCGACGGGTCGCCAGGTCCTTGTCGCCGGCTCCCTCCCCCCGATCTTTGGCTCGTACCAGCCGCATCTGTTCAATCCGGAACTCGTGCAGCGCTACTTGAGCGTCCTCGTCAAGGGCATGGCGCCGTACGTGGACATCTGGCTTGCCGAGACGCAAAGCAGCCTTGCCGAGGCGCGCGCAGCACACGAAGCGATCAAGAGCACCGGCAAGCCACTGTGGGTTTCCTTCACGCTTCGCGACGACGCCGCACCGGCGGATATGCCGGAACCAGTCTTGCGCTCGAACGAAACCGTCAAGGTCGCTGCGGAACTCGTTGCTTCGCTCGGCGCAGAGGCGATGCTTTTCAACTGCTCCATGCCTGAAGTCATGGAACCCGCGGTGGAAGTGGCCAAGGCGACGTTCAAGGCACTCGGGGCCAATATCCAGGTCGGCGTCTATGCCAACGCCTTCCCATCACAGCAGGATGACGAGGAAGCAAACGCGACATTGACGGAAGTGCGCAGCGACCTCGATCCCGACGCTTACGGTCAATGGGCTCGGCGCTGGTCCGCATCGGGAGCCGATATCATCGGCGGCTGCTGCGGCATTGGTACCGATCACATCCACGCGCTTTCCGGTAAATATCTCTGCAACTAGGGCTGTGGCCTGAACGATTGGAATGAGCGAGGCTACGCCTGTTGACGCGGGGCGCAGCCTCACGCCTCGCGGCAACCCGTGCGACGACCGCCTTGCCGGGCTGCTCCGAAATGAAACAGCGCCCCGACGCGCGAAGAGCATCTGTTAAGCCTGACCGCCGTTAGGCGGGCATAGTTTCCAAAAAAGAGCCATCTTGGTTGGTCCCCTTTGCCAATCTGGTTCATTGTTCCTGCAGCCCTGACACGACCTACCAGAGAGGCACGTTGTCCCAGTTGCAGATCTCCCCTCGCTCCCAGTCCTTCCTTTTGTCGGCCATCTCCTCGCTACGCGGCGCTCTTTATGGCGTCGGACTGACGAGTTGCGTTGTCAATGTCCTGGCCCTTACCGGGTCGTTTTTCATGCTGCAGGTCTACGATCGGGTGATACCGGCCCGCAGCTTGCCCACGCTCGTCGGGCTGATCATCATCACGGCGACGCTGTTTGCATTTCAGGGAATTCTCGAGCTCATTCGCGCACTGCTGCTTGCCCGTGTCGGGCAATCCGTCGACGAGCGCTTCGGCCAGACCGTTTTCCGCTCGTTTGCGGCAGCACCGGCACGTCAGCAGTCCCCGCAAGATGGTCTCCAGCCGCTTCGCGACATCGATACGACACGTAGCTTCCTGTCTGGTCCAGGCCCAACGGCGCTCTTCGATCTGCCCTGGATGCCTTTCTATCTCGGCCTTTGCTTCCTCTTTCATATGTGGATCGGGGTCACTGCCCTGGCTGGGGCTTTGATCCTTGTCGGACTGACGGTCATCGCCGATCTGAAGTCGAGAAGGCCCGCCAGGGAAGCGGCCGAGATCGGCGCCGAGCGAATGGCCTTGGCCGAGGCGACGCGGCGCAATGCAGAGGCCGTGGCCGCCATGGGGTTCGCCAGCCGTCTAGGCGACGGATGGGCGGAGATCAATCAACGTTATCGACAAAACCAACTCCGCGCGTCGAACGTAACCGCAGCACTGACGACGCTGTCTCGCATCATTCGCCTCATGTTGCAGTCGGCCGTCTTGGCCGTTGGCGCAATGCTTGTCATTCGACAGGAGGCGACTGGCGGCATCATGATTGCCAGCTCCATCCTCGTAAGCCGCGCGCTTGCACCGGTTGAGCTTGCAATCGGTCAATGGCGTGGCTTTGTGGCGGCTCGGCAAAGCTGGTCGCGCCTCGTCAAGCTCGGCGAGCTGACAGCCGATATAGAGCCGGCCACGCGTCTTCCGCCCCCCACAGCAGGGCTTAGAGTCGAGAGGCTGCATCTTGCCGCCCCGGGATCGGCGGCACCGATCGTGCGCGGCGTGTCCTTCGAAATCAGGGCCGGTGAAGCGATCGGTATCATTGGACCAAGCGCATCGGGAAAATCATCCTTGGCACGGGCGCTTGTCGGGGTCTGGTCACCGATCGCCGGATCGATCCGTCTCGACGGAGCCTCCCTTTCCCAATGGGACCCGGAAGAGCTCGGTCGGCACATTGGTTATCTGCCGCAGGAAATCGGATTGTTCGACGGCTCGATTGCAGAAAACATCGCCCGCTTTGACCGCTCCGCATCGTCTGACAAGGTGATCGCCGCAGCAAGGGCGGCAGGCATCTACGACATGATCGTCCAGTTTCCCGATGGGTTCGATACGCGGATTGGCGAGCAGGGAATGGGGTTGTCCGCCGGTCAGCGGCAGCGCGTCGCCCTGGCCCGAGCCCTTTATGGCGACCCCTTTCTGGTCGTCCTCGACGAGCCGAACGCCAACCTCGACGCCGAAGGAGACGCCGCACTGGCGCGGGCAATCCTGGGTGTCAGCAAACGCGGTGGCATCGCAATCATCATTGCGCACAGACCCAGCGCGCTGGCCAACGTCGACAAGATACTGGTGTTCGCCAACGGGCAATTGCAGGGGTTCGGCCCCAAGGACGAGGTCTTGAAGCAGCCCGCGCCGCTGGCGTCACCGCCGGTGTCGTTTCCGCCCCGCTTTCGCCAGCCCGGAGAGGGGGCCGCAGCGCAATGAAGGAGACCACCCTGCCCGTCGAACACGCGATCAAGCGCCTGACGCTGCTTGCCGTCACCATTATCCTCCTTCTTGTCGGTGTGCTCGGCAGCCTTGCGGCCACAATCCACCTGAACGGTGCCGTCATCGCCAACGGAACGCTTGTCGTCGACAGCTACGTGAAGCCGGTTCAACATCAAAAGGGCGGCACCGTCGACCGTGTCCTAGTTCGCAACGGCGACCGGGTCGGCGCGGGACAGGTTCTGGTCCGTCTCGATGGTACTCAGACCCAGGCAACGCTTGCAATCGTCTCTCGCAGACTCCGCCAGCTCGCCGCCCGCGCCGCACGATTGTCGGCAGAACGGGATGGCCGCGAGGCAATCGAATTCCCGGCTCAACTGAATGACGCTGACGCCGACGAGCGTGCCACGCTGACCGATGGAGAACGCCGGCTTTTCGCGGATCGCCGGTCATCGCTCGAGGGTCGGGAGGCTCAGTTCCGGGAGCGGGTACGGCAGCTCGGCCAGGAGGCCGACGGCCTGCTGTCCCAGCAGGATGGCAAACGACAGGCGATCGACATCATCGGCCGGGAGCTCTCGAGCCTTCAGCCGCTCCTGAAGCAGGGGATCATCCCAGCGACCCGGGTTTACGCGCTGCAGCGCGACCAGGCGGATCTCCGGGGAGAGCTTGGCAGTCTGGTCGCGTCAGCCGCCGAGGTCCGGGGAAAGATCGCCGAAACCGAGCTACAGATCATCCAGCTCGGCGATGATCGTCGCAGCGAAGTATCGGAACAGCTGCGGCAGGCGCAAAGCGACATTGGCGAATATTCCGAGCGCCTTGTGGCTGCGCAGGACGACCTGAAGCATATCGAGATTCGCTCGCCTCAGGCCGGCTTCGTCCACCAGCTGGCGGTCCATGCTCAGGGCGCCGTGGTCACGCCCGGCGAAGCAATCATGCAGATCGTGCCCGACGCAGATGCCTTGACGCCCGAGGTGAAGTTGTCCCCTCAGGATATCGACCAGGTGGTCGTGGGCCAGAGCGTGACGCTTCGGCTGTCCGCCTTCAATCAGCGCACGACACCGGAACTGAATGGACGCGTCGCCAGCGTAACGGCGGATCTAACGACCGATCCGCGGACAGGCCAAGGCTACTACGGAGTTAGAATTCAGGTTCCCGCGTCCGAATGGCAGCGGCTCGGGACACTGGTTCCGGTAGCCGGGATGCCCGTGGAGGCCTTCATCGAAACAGGCGAGCGAACCGCCCTCGCCTATCTCGCAAAGCCCTTCACCGATCAGGCGGCAAGGGCCTTCAGGGAGGAGTAGCCACGACCCTGGAGGCGAGTGCCCTACGCCGGCACAAACCTGCGCCGAACTGAGAATGCTTGTTAAACACGATCAGTATTTTGACCGGAAATCACACGTCCCAGCCGGGTATTCGCGCCCTTGGGGTGCCGCCCTTAAACCCACGATGGTAGCCTTCCAGTGGGAGGCAAACAAAGGAGCTGACCATGCCGCAGTCGATTCTAAACGCCGTTGGTGAAAGCCTTTATTACAGTGGCGGATCCAGCGCCTGGTTCTCGGCGACCGGCTCGGGGCCGATATTGAATGGCACAGCAGGTAACGATTCCATCTGGGGTGACAGTTCCGTCAACGTGACGATGCAGGGCGGGACCGGGGACGACATCTACTACCTCTATTCCAGCATCAACCGCGCGGTGGAGGCGCCCGGTGCTGGTGTTGACACCATCAACACCTGGATGAGCTACACGCTGCCGGAGAATTTCGAGAACCTGACGGTGACAGGCAACGGCCGCTATGCGTTCGGCAATGCTGCCGACAACATCATCTCGGGCGCCTCCGGCAGCCAGACGATCGACGGCGGAGCCGGCAATGATGTTCTCATCGGCGGCGGTGGGGCCGACACCTTCATCTTCACCCGTGGCAATGGCAGCGACCTGATCGTCGATTTCAGCAGCGACGACACGATTCGGTTGAACGGCTACGGATTGACCAGCTTCGACCAGGTCCTCAGCCATTCCACGCAGGAAGGCAACAATCTGCGACTGGATCTTGGCGGCGGCGAGAGCCTGGTTCTTGCCAACCACACGGTCGCCGATCTTCACGCCGATCAGTTCCAGCTGACGCTCGACCGCTCCAACCTGACGCTGACATTCGCGGACGAATTCGACAGCCTGTCTCTTCGCAACGGCGATCAGGGAACATGGGATGCCAAGTTCTGGTGGGCGCCGGACAAAGGCAGCACCCTTCCAGGAAACGGCGAGCAGCAATGGTACATCAACCCTTCCTACGTGGGGACCTCGGCTGTCAATCCGTTCTCGGTGGACAACGGGGTACTGACCATCACGGCAAACAAGACGCCAGCGGCGCTTGAGTCCCAGATCGACGGCTACGACTACACCTCTGGGATCCTCACAACCCATTCCTCCTTCGCGCAGACCTACGGCTATTTTGAAATTCGTGCCGACATGCCTACCGAACAGGGTGCTTGGCCCGCCTTCTGGCTTCTGCCCGAAGATGGATCCTGGCCGCCGGAACTCGATGTCGTGGAAATGCGCGGCCAAGACCCGAACACCGTAAATGTCACGGTTCACAGCGCGGAGGGCGGTGCCCACGTGATGGAATCGACGCCGGTGAAGGTCGCAAGCACCGAGGGTTTCCACACCTATGGCGTCCTTTGGGACGAGGATCAGATCGTCTGGTATTTTGACGATGTCGCCGTCGCGCACGCCGACACACCGGCCGACATGCACGACCCGATGTACATGCTGGTCAATCTTGCCATAGGCGGCACGGCCGGGACACCAACCGATGGCCTGCCGAACGGCTCCGAGTTCCACATCGACTATATCCATGCCTACTCGCTGGCCGACAGTCCGGTTACACAAGCAACCCACGCGGCCGCCGACGATTGGCAGACCTGAGCATCGTCAGACACCATAACCCACGGCATGGCTGCGGCCGTGGGTAGCAGAAACAGATGTGCGGCAGTTGGCCAATGGGTGGAAGGACCACGGGCGACTGCCGCCGTCTTGCGGCTGTGAAATGGAACCGGAAGGTGCGGCCCGCATTGTACCCGGGCGCTCCAGGCAGCGGCATCGGAAGGCGAGTGGCGCATCCGTCACCACCCCTGATCGCGAAAAATTGCTTGGAACGTTAGAAGGCGCTCAAATTAATATCTTAACGGGTACTGTGAGAGCATTTCCACGAAGCTGGACGTTGGGGGATGGGATGGACAATTTCTTCATTACGAGGGACTTCGATTGGAATGTACAAAGATCGTCTCACGTCGACAGGGCGCTCAACCTTCTCACCCGTCGTCTCGGAATAAACTCCAATACAGCAGCTTTGGTCGACGCCATGCTCCAGCGGCTTACAGGTCAGAAATTCTCCGCGACACGGTCGGGGATTTCGACGAACGTAGAGCAGCGCATGAACATGTATCACCTCGTTTCGCAGACGATCGCCTATAACGTCGATGGTGATCTGGTCGAGGTCGGGTGCAATGAGGGGCAATCGTCCGTCCTGATCGCGAAGCTGATCAAGGGCTTCAATTCCAGCAAGAAGCTGCACGTCTACGACAGTTTCGAAGGTCTTCCCTCGACACGGCGCGTGGATGGCGATGCCTACAAGGAAGGCGATCTGGCCACCACCGAGGATGTTCTCATCAACAATTTCAAGCTCCACGGCCTGGAGATGCCCGTGATACACAGGGGCTGGTTCGACGACACGCTTCCGGACGGCTTGCCGGAGAAGATATGCTTCGCGCATCTCGACGGGGACCTGTACGACTCGATTTCAGTCAGCCTGAAATATGTCTACCCGCGATTGTCGAAAGGTGCGGTCTGCCTTATCGACGACTATTGCGACCCGGCCATAAATCCCGACGGATGGGACTATCTGCCGGGGGTCAAGAAAGCATGCGACGACTTCATGGCGGATAAGCCCGAGAAGATCTGCTACATGTATGCCGGAGCCTTCACCCACGCCTTCTTCAGAAAGAGTGCGGATTAGGCCACGCGGCAAGCTATCTGTCTCTCACACGATCCGACGATGCGTTTCCGGGTCGAAATAGACCGCCTTGTCCAGATTGAAGGCAAGGCGCGCGGTCTGGCCTGCAACGATGTGGATGTCGGCCCTGAGGCGTGCAACCGCTTCCTTTCCGCCGAGCTTCGTCACCGCGAAGGTGTCGGAACCGGCGGGCTCGACGACCTCGATCAGGCAATCTCCTTCGGCCAGCGCCCGCGCGTTGCGATCCGCACCGTCAGGATCCGTCAGTGCTTCGGGCCTGATCCCGAAGACCACCTGTTTTCCGACGTAGGTCGACAGGGCATTCGCTTGCGGCAGCGGCAAATTCAGCGGTTCCGCATTGGGCCTCGCCAACGAAACATGCAGGCCGGTGCCGTTGTTGCCGACCGTCGCCGTCAGCAGGTTCATTGCGGGCGACCCCATGAAATCGGCGACGAAGAGATTGGCTGGATTGTTGTAGATCTCGGCCGGTGTTCCGAACTGCTGCACCTCGCCGTCGCGCATGACGGCGATCTTGGTGGCGAGCGTCATCGCCTCGATCTGGTCGTGCGTGACATAGACGATGGATGTTCCGGTGGCCGCATGCAGGCGCTTGATCTCGATGCGCATGTCGACGCGCAGCTTGGCGTCGAGGTTGGACAGCGGCTCGTCGAACAGGAACAGTTTCGGATCGCGGACCAAGGCACGGCCCATGGCGACGCGCTGGCGCTGGCCGCCGGACAACTGGCTTGGCTTGCGGTCAAGGAGATGGCCGATCTGCAGCACCTTGGCGACCTTGTCGATCGCCTTCTTGCGCTCATCGGCCGGCACGCCGCGCATTTCCATGCCGAAGGCGATGTTTCCGGCCACCGTCATGTTCGGATAGAGCGCGTAGCTCTGGAACACCATGGCAATGTCGCGCTTGGACGGATGCAGATCGTCGATCGTCCGTCCATCGACGCGGATCTGCCCTTCCGTGATCGACTCGAGCCCGGCGATCGTGTTGAGCAGGGTGGACTTGCCGCAGCCGGACGGACCAACGAGTACCAGAAAGCCGCCCTTCTCCAGTTCGAGGTCGATGCCCTTGAGGATCTCGACCGCACCGAAGCGTTTTCTGAGGCCGGATATTTCGAGAAAAGCCATTGATTATCCTTTGACGGCACCCGCCATCAGGCCACGCACGAAGTAGCGGCCGGCGAGAATATAGACGAGGAGTGTGGGCAAGGCGGCGATCATCGCAGCCGCCATGTTGACGTTGTATTCGACGACCCCGGTCGAGGTGTTGACGACGTTGTTCAGCGCCACCGTCATCGGCATCGACTCCCCGGTGCCGGCATAGGCCGAGGCGAAGAGGAAGTCGTTCCAGATGTTGGTGAACTGGTAGATGACCGTCACGACGATGATCGGCAGCGAGTTCGGCAGCATGATGCGACGGAAGATCTGGAAGAAGCCCGCGCCGTCGACCTGAGCGGCCTTCACCAATTCGGTCGGAAAGGCCTCATAGAAATTGCGGAAGAACAAGGTGGTGAAGCCAAGGCCGTAGACGACGTGAACGAAAACCAGGTTCACCGTCGGGTTACCAAATCCGAAGGAAAAGCCGGTGGCGTTCTGCAGTGTCACGCCAAAACGGCCGAGGCTTCCAAGGATCGTCGCCATCGGCAGCAGTACCGACTGGAATGGAATGAAGCAGGCAAAGAGCATCAGGCCGAAGACGAGCGTGTGGCCGGGGAAGCGCCATTTTGTCAGCACGTAGCCGTTGAGCGCGCCGAGAATGGTGGAGATCACAACAGCGGGAACCACCATCTTGATCGAATTCCAGAAGTAGCCCTTGATCCCGGCGCAGGTCAGGCCGACGCAGGCCTCACCCCAGGCTTTGAACCAGGGTTCGATGGTCGGCGACTGTGGCAGCGACAGCATGTTGCCGTTCTGGATCTCGTCCATGGTCTTGAACGAGGTCACCAGCATGACGAAGAGCGGCATCAGGTAGATGATCGCAAACAGGGCAAGCAGACCGTAGATCACCACGCGATTGAGCGTCCGCGTGCTTGGGGTGCGTCGTGCAATGCCGGCGGGCGAGACAACGGAGCTCATCGCGCCTTCTCCCTCAGTTCGGAATAGAGATAGGGAACGATGATGGCGGAGATCGTCATCAGCATGATGATCGCGCTGGCCGATCCGACGGCCATCTCGTTGCGCTTGAAGGTGTATTCGTACATGAAGTTCGACGGCAGCCAGGCCGAGCCGCCGGGTCCCCCGGAGGTCAAGGCGACGACAAGGTCGTAGGACTTGATCGCCATGTGCGCGAGGACGATGAAGGCAGACAGGAAGATTGGCCGCAGCATCGGGATGACGATGCGCTTGTAGAGCTGGAAGGTGGTCGCGCCGTCGATTTGCGCGGCCTTCATGATCTCACCGTCGATACCCCGCAGCCCCGCCAGAAACATTGCCATGACGAAGCCGGAAGCCTGCCAGACACCGGCGATGACCACCGTGTAGATCACGAAATCCTTGTTCTTGATCCAGTCGAAATGGAAGCTCGTCCATCCCCACTGGTGCAAGGTCTGTTCGAGCCCGAGGCCCGGGTCGAGGAACCATTTCCAGGCGACACCGGTGACGATGAAGGAAAGCGCCATCGGGTAAAGGTAGATCGGTCGCAGAAGCCCCTCGCCGCGGATCTTCTGGTCGAGCAGAATGGCCAGGAACAGGCCAAGCGCCAGGCAGATGCCGACATAGAGGAAGCCGAAGATCCCCATGTTGGTGATCGAGGTGTACCAGCTCGACGGCGGATCGGTCTCGAAGGTCCAGCGCCACAGGCGCTGATAGGCGCGCGGACCGGTCAAGGCATAGGAGGGAAAGGTCTTGGAGTTGGTGAAGGACAGATAGGCCGTCCAGACGATGAAGCCATACACGAAGATCAGCGTGATGAGAAAGCTCGGCGCCAACACGATCCGGGGTAGCGCATCCTGCAAACGGTTGCGGATGGAATGACGTGTCGTACGCTCCGAGGTCACATTGATTTCGGGGGTCGCAACGGTGCTCATATTCGTCCCCTCCCAGGGGCCGTCATCATTAGGCAGAAAACCTTCCCCACCGAAGCGGGGAAGGATCTTGTGCGGTCAACGTCGGCTTACTTGGCGTCGTCGATTGCCTTGA
>UEHQ01000028.1 GCA_900489925.1 Hyphomicrobiales bacterium
TGGCCTGCCCCAATCGGGTGATCCGGGTTTAATGTTAGTGCATGCTGGGTCTGGCCGCTACCGCCGGGGTTGATGCCGGTCCGTTCTGACGCGGCCACACGGTGGCTTCGGGTGCTGGTGGCTTGTAGTTGAGCGCTGAGTGCGGACGTACGGTGTTGTAGTGCTGCCGCCAGCCCTCGATGATGATCTTTGCCTCCTTGAGCGTGTAGAAGATTTCTCCGTTGAGCAGTTCGTCCCTGAGCTTCGAGTTGAAGCTCTCGCAGTAGCCGTTTTCCCACGGACTGCCCGGCATGATGTACGCCGTTTTGGCACCGACCAGCGCAATCCACTCCCTCAAAGCCTTGGCGATGAACTCAGGACCGTTGTCGGAACGAATATGTGCCGGGATGCCGCGCAGGATGAAGAGGTCGGAGAGCACATCAATGACATCCACCGCCTTCAGTTTTCTCTCGACCCTGATGGCAATGCATTCTCGTGTGAACTCGTCGATCACATTGAGCATTCGGATTTTCTTTCCGTTGTGGGTTCGGTCTTCGACAAAGTCATAGGACCAGACGTGGTTGGGGTATTCCGGCTGAAGCCGAATGCACGAGCTGTCGTTCAGCCAGAGCCGACCGCGCTTGGGTTGCTTGGAAGGAACTTTCAGCCCCTCACGACGCCATATTCGCTCGACCCGTTTGACGTTCACTATCCAACCAGCCTGGTGCAGCATTGCGGCGATGCGACGGTAGCCATAGCGGCCATACTGGAGAGCGAGTGCCGTGATGTCGGCGGTCAATGCCGCCTCGTCATCCGGTGTCTTTGCGATTTTGCGCTGCGTAGAACGATGCTGGCCGAGAACCCGGCATGCCCGTCGTTCGGACACGCCCAATTCAGTGGTGACATGGTCCACACAGGCACGGCGGCGGGCGGGGCTTAGAAGTTTCCCCTGGCAGCCTCCGCAAGGATCATCTTGTCCAATGTCAGATCGGAAACTGCCCGGCGCAGGCGAGCGTTCTCGGTCTCCAATTCCTTCAGGCGCTTTACCTGATCGCCCTTCAGGCCACCGTATTCAGCCCGCCAGCGGTAATATGTAACTTCCGTTACGCCTATCGACCGGATCGCTTCCGCCATTGATTTGCCCTGCGCATTCAGCACGTCAACCTGACGAAGCTTCGTGACGATCTCTTCTGCCTTGTGTCTTTTCGCTGCCATTCCAATGTCCTTCTTCGGCTCATAAGCCATACTTCAAGAAGGATCACTTTTCAGGGGGCAGACCA
>UEHQ01000072.1 GCA_900489925.1 Hyphomicrobiales bacterium
TCGGGCGCCGTCGTCGATCCGATCGGCATCGACCGCCTGCTGCCGGACTGGCGCGAGGAGACCGATCATCCGTTCAAGACCGAGGTCAAGGACGATCACTTCCTGCTGCTCGGCCCGGCCGGCTCGGTGCGCCTGCCGAACATCCTGATGCCGCCGTTGATGAGCAATCACGGCAACTACATCGTCTCGCTCGGCAATGTCTGTCGCTGGCTGGCGGGCCACGCGGAGGCGCTCGGCGTCGAGATCTATCCAGGCTTTGCCGCGACCGAAGTGCTCTACAACGACGAGGGTGCGGTCATTGGTGTCGCCACCGGCGACATGGGCATCGAGAAGAACGGCGAGCCCGGCCCGAACTACACCCGCGGCATGGCGCTGCTGGGCAAGTATGTCCTGATCGGCGAAGGCGTGCGCGGCTCGCTCGCCAAGCAGCTCATCGCCAAGTTCGATCTTCAGAAGGATCGCGAGCCGCAAAAATTCGGCATCGGTATCAAGGAACTCTGGCAGGTGAAGCCGGAGAACCATAAGCAGGGCCTCGTGCAGCATTCCTTCGGCTGGCCGCTCGGCATGAAGACCGGCGGCGGTTCCTTCCTCTATCATCTGGAAGACAATCTCGTCGCTGTCGGCTTCGTCGTGCATCTCAACTACAAGAACCCCTACCTCTATCCCTTCGAGGAATTCCAGCGCTTCAAGACGCACCCTTCGATCCGGGGGACCTTCGAGGGCGGCAAGCGCCTGTCCTATGGTGCGCGTGCGATCACCGAAGGCGGCTACCAGTCGGTGCCGAAGCTCTCCTTCCCCGGTGGCGCCCTGATCGGCTGCTCGGCCGGCTTCGTCAACGTTCCCCGCATCAAGGGCAGCCACAATGCGGTGCTGTCGGGGATGATGGCGGCGGACCGCATCGCTGCCGCAATCGCTGCCGGCCGCGCCAATGACGAGGTCGTCGAGATCGAGACCGACTGGCGGTCGAGCGACATCGGCAAGGACCTGAAGAAGGTACGCAACGTCAAGCCGCTGTGGTCGAAGTTCGGCACCGCGATCGGCGTGGCGCTCGGCGGTCTCGACATGTGGACCAACCAGCTGCTCGGTTTCTCCTTCTTCGGCACGCTGAAGCACGGCAAGACCGATGCCGCCTCGCTGGAGCCGGCCGCCAGGCACAAGCCGATCGACTATCCGAAGCCGGACGGTGTTCTCACCTTCGATCGTTTGTCCTCGGTGTTCCTGTCGAACACCAACCACGAGGAAGACCAGCCGGTGCATCTCAAGGTCAGGGACATGGCGCTGCAGGTCTCGTCCGAGCACGACATCTATGCCGG
>UEHQ01000030.1 GCA_900489925.1 Hyphomicrobiales bacterium
GCGGGCGCCGAGGCCGATCATCACGCCGATGGCGGTCTGGTCGTTGACGCACATGAATGCCGTCGAACAGCTTTTCATGCGCGATACGCTGCCGACGGCATTCATGTGCGTCAACGACCAGACCGCCATCGGCGTGATGATCGGCCTCGGCGCCCGCGGCTATGACATTCCCCGCGACTTCTCCGTCACCGGTTTCGACGACGTGCCGCAAGCCGTCTTCATGTCGCCACCGCTGACGACGATCCGCCAGCCTCGGACAGCCATCGGCAAGCAGGCGATGGCCCTGCTGCTGGAACTCCTGTCGGACGGACGGCCAACAGAGACCGAAATCCTGCTGCGCCCGGATCTCGTGGTCCGCAACTCCGTTTCGGCGCCGTCGCGCAAATGGGCGAAGCGTTGAGTTCTGACGCCATGGCCCAACCGCAATCGGAGGGGCTGGATTTGAAGATACACCCGGCATCGCCTGGAGAGCGCTCGTGCGGAAACTGCACCCTGTGTTGCCGGCTGCCGGATATCGAAGAACTGTCGAAGCCGGCAAACACGTTGTGTGTAAACTGCGTCGCCGGACATGGCTGCGCGATCTACGACGACCGGCCGAAGCTTTGCCGAGATTTCCTTTGCCTCTGGATGACGGACGCCAGCCTTGGCCCTGAATGGGAGCCGTCAACGGCAAACATGATGGTGTATGGCCAAGGCCAGCAGACGACCGTTCTCGTCGATCCCGCTCACTCCTCGGCGTGGAAAGAGGAACCATATCAGGCGCAGCTCCGCCAATGGGCAATCGATGCCGAACAGGGCGGTGGCTACGTCATCGTCTTCGTCGGTGATGACGTTTTCAAGATCGACCCAACAAGATCCGCCACCGCGTATTGATTGCGCCTCGCGCCGACGGTTTGACATCGGACGCCGCGACAGCAATCAATACGCGAAAAGCGTTGGAGATCTGCACTGTGTGGGAACTGACCCAAAATCTGGCCGGCGTACTTCTGATTGCGCCTCGGCTGCTGGTTGCTGTCGTGCTCGGCTCGCTGGTCGGCATCGAGCGCCAATGGCGGCAACGGCATACGGGACTGACGACGCACGCGCTCGTCGCCCTGGGTGCGGCCATCTACACCTCTTTGCCTGCCCTGCTTCACGACATTCCTGACGTCAGAATGGGCGGACAGGTCGTCACCGGCATCGGCTTCCTCGGAGCCGGCCTGATTATGCGGGATGGCACCAATGTGCGCGGGCTGAGCACCGCCGCAACGGTCTGGGCGACCGGCGCCATAGGCGTGCTCGCCGGCTACGCCATGCTGCTTGAAGCGATCGAGGCGACGATCCTGATCATTGCGATCAACATCGGCCTCCCCCGTCTGGCGGTCTATATCAGCGCCCTGGCGCCGTCACACGAGGCGATCGAGCGCTTCTACGTCATCGAACTGAAATGCGCCGCCCATGACGAAGCCAAGGTACGCACGCAGCTTCTGCAGGCGCTGACCGCCAGCAAGCTCCGCCTCCATTCCATGGAAAGCCATGCGATCGAGGATGCCAGCACCGCCGAGGTGAAAGCCGTGGTCTTCAGCGTGCGCGAAGAGGACAAGCTGATCGAGCAGGCGATCGGCCAGCTCAGCCTCGCGCCACATGTCTTCTCCAGCAGCTGGACTTCTACCGGCCCGCCGGAATAATCGGTCAAGTGGCAGTGTTGCCCGACGCCATTGCCGCGGTCATGATGGCGGCGATTCCACATCGGATAATGCGGGATGGCTGATGCGTATCTTTCTCGTTCGCCATGGCGAATCCCTCGGCAACCTCAACGAACAGGCGTACGGCCAATTCGGCGACCACAATGTTCCCTTGACCCAATGGGGCCATCGCCAGGCGCTGGACGCCGGCCGTGCCATCGCCTCGCATCTGGCCGCAGCACCAGACATCGGCTCCGTGAGGTTGAGCATCTGGTACTCGCCGTTTCTGCGCACCCGACAAAGCAAGGACGCGCTTCTCGAAGCACTCCCGTCCGAATTCGTCGGCGATATCAGGGAAGACTACCTGCTGCGGGAACAGGATTTCGGCCTGTTCACCGAGATCTATGACCACGCCGAACAGAAGCAGAAATTTCCCGACGAATTCGAGAAATGGGCAAGGCTGCGCAACAATAGCGGCAAGTTCTACGCCCGGCCGCCGGATGGTGAGAGCCGTGCCGATGTGGCGCAGCGCGTTCGCCTGTTCCTGCAAACGCTCGCGCAGGACATCGATTTCGGCAACGACAATATCGTCATCGTCGGCCACGGCGTGACCAACAGGGCGTTCGAAATGAACTTCCTGCATCGCTCAGTCGACTGGTTCGAACGCTCCGACAACCCGGCCAATGCCGACGTCACTCTCATCGAAGGCACGCGAACGGACGGCTTTACCTCAACGCTTCTCCACCACGCTGCCGATCGCCAGCCGGGGCAGGACGCCGAGTTGCGGGACGCGTATGGGGCGGAGGTGACACTTGCTACCCCACCTCGGCGCTGACGCGACCAGCAAAAAAGGCCGGGAAACCTTCGTTCCCCGGCCCTCTCCTCCACAATCAACCGCCGATCAGACGTAACGGTTGACGATGTTTTCGAGCAGTTCCTGCTTGCCGGACTTCGGCTGCGGGTTGATGTCCTTGGCCTCGACCCACTCGGCGATCTGCTCGAGCGAGTATTCGCCGCGGGCGAGCTTCTGGCCTTCGGCCGAATCCCAGCCGGCATAGCGAGCGTCGAGCGGGCCGGACAGAGCCTTGTCCTCGATCATCTTGGCCGCAGCCTTGAGACCGCGGGCGCAGGCATCCATGCCGCCGATATGGCCGATCAGCAGATCTTCCGCATCGAGCGACTGGCGGCGCAGCTTGGCGTCGAAGTTGGTGCCGCCGGTGGTGAAACCGCCGCCCTGCAGAACCTGGTAGTAGGCGAGTGCCATTTCAGGAACGTTGTTCGGGAACTGGTCGGTATCCCAGCCGGACTGGTAATCGTTGCGGTTCATGTCGATCGAGCCGAAGATGCCGAGCGCGTTGGCAAGAGCCAGTTCGTGCTCGAAGGAGTGGCCGGCGAGGATCGCATGGCCCTGCTCGATGTTGACCTTCACTTCGTTTTCGAGGCCGTGGTTCTTGAGGAAGCCGTAGACGGTCGCGACGTCGTAGTCGTACTGGTGCTTGGTCGGCTCTTGCGGCTTCGGCTCGATAAGGATCGTGCCCTTGAAGCCGATCTTGTGCTTGTACTCGACGACGAGGTTGAGGAAGCGGCCGAGATGGTCGAGTTCCTTCTTCAGGTCGGTGTTGAGCAGGGTTTCATAGCCTTCGCGGCCGCCCCAGAGAACGTAGTTGGCGCCGCCGAGCTTCATCGTGGCGTCCATGCAGGTCTTAACCGTCGCAGCCGAGTAGGCGAAAACATCGGGATCCGGGTTGGTAGCGGCACCCGACATGAAGCGGCGGTTGGAGAACAGGTTCGCCGTGCCCCAGAGCAGCTTGGTTCCGGTCGCGGCCTGCTTCTCGGCGAAGTAGTCGACGATTTCGTTCAGGTTCTTGGTGTTTTCGGCGAAGTTCTTGCCTTCCGGGCGCACGTCGGCGTCGTGGAAGCAGTAGAACGGTGCGTCGAGGATATCAAAGAGTTCGAACGCGACGTCGGCCTTCAGCTTGGCTGCCTTCATCGAGTCTTCGAACCAGGGGCGCAGGAAGGTGCGCCCGCCGAAGGGATCGCCACCCTCCCAGGCAAACGTGTGCCAGTAGGCAACGGCAAAGCGCAGATGGTCTTCCAGGCGCTTGCCGAGAACGACTTCGTCCTTGTTGTAGTGGCGGAAGGCGAGCGGATTGGTGCTCTCTGGGCCCTCATACTTGATCTTCTGGATGTCGCCGAAGAATCCGGTGCTCATCTCGTGTCTCCTCAGGTTTCGGATTGTCGTTTGTGGTTCAGTGCTGCAGCGATTTGATCGCCGGGTAGAGAGCGCGATAGCGCTTGTAGGCATCCTCGTAGGCGCCGGAGAGCGCCGCGACAGGTTCGATCGTGCCCGCCGTCTTCGGCGGCGTGCAGACCGCAACCGGATCAGCGCCGGTCGCTGCGATCAGGCCGAGACGCGCCGCGCCGAATGCCGCGCCGAAGTCGCCATCGGCGGGCAGGTCGACGGGAACACCGAGCGCCGTTGCGATCGAGGCCAGCCAGTAGCGTGAGCGCGAGCCGCCGCCGATCGCCGTGACGCGGGAAATATCCGTGCCCGCAGAGCGCAGCGCTTCGAGATTGTCGCGGATGGCGAAGGACACGCCTTCGAGAACCGCCTGGGTCAGCACCACACGGCTGCTCTCATGCTCGAGGCCGATGAACGCACCGCGAATGACGGCATCGTTGTGCGGCGTGCGCTCGCCGGAGAGATAGGGAAGGAAGGTGACGCCTGACGGAGCCTTCAGCGTCTCGCCGAGTTCAGTCGTCAGGTCCGCAGCCGACTTTCCAGTCACGCTGGAGTGCCAGTTCAGCGCGTCCGTCGCCGAAAGGATGACGCCCATCTGATGCCAGGTGTTGGGCAGCGCGTGGCAGAAGGCGTGTACGGCGCTTTCAGGCTTCGGCAGATAGGCGGCATTGGCCGCAAAAAGAACGCCCGAGGTGCCGAGCGACACGAAGGCCGCGCCGTCGCTGACCGTGCCCATGCCGCAAGCCGAAGCCGCGTTGTCGCCGGCGCCGCCGGCAACGACGACGCTTCCCGTGATGCCCCACTGACCGGCCAGCTCGCCACGCAGCTTGCCGCCCTGCTCCGTGCCTTCGATCAGGCGAGGCATCTGCTTTTCATCAAGACCGGTTGCCGCGAGCAGCTCGGACGACCAGGCGCGCTTGCCCGTATCCAGCCAGGAGGTGCCGGCCGAATCCGACATCTCGGAGATGTGCTCGCCGGTCAGCCAGAGGCGCAGGTAATCCTTCGGCAGCAGTACCTTGGCGACCTTGGCAAAGATTGCAGGCTCATGCTTGGCAACCCAGGCAAGTTTCGGCGCGGTAAAGCCGGGGAAAACGATATTGCCGGTCAGCTTGCGGAAGCGTGGATCGGAATCCAGCGCAGCCGCTTCGACGTAGGAGCGCGTATCGTTCCAGAGAATGCAAGGGCGCAGAACCTTGTCGTCGGCATCGAGAAGCGTCGCGCCATGCATCTGGCCGGAGAGGCCGATGCCCTTCACCGCGGCGAGCTCTTTCGGGTGTTTTGCCTTCAGCCCGGCAACGGCCTCTTCGGTCGCGCGAATCCAGTGCGAGGGCTCCTGCTCCGACCAGCCGGAATGCGGGCGCGAGACGTCGAGCGAACCATTGGCCGAGCCGATGATCTTCTGATCGCCGTCGATCAGCATGGCTTTGACGCCGGAGGTTCCGAGATCGAGACCCAGATACATGTGTTTCTCCCTTTGCCGTTACGGCAGATTGTCTTTCAGGAATATGTCGAGGCGGATGCGCTCCTGGGCCTCGATGACGGCGAGCCCGTCCGCCTTCGCCTTGAGGACGCGGATGGCACTGCGCACTTCATGGCCCGCATCCTGGTTCAGGATTGCGTCAATGGTTCCGTCGAGCAGCGCAGCGCGCGTATGGGTCGTCAGCTCATGGGCGATGACCGTCAGCGACCGATCCACCGCCTTTTCTTTCAACGCCCGGATCAGACCGCGATTACCGGCACCGAGGCTGTAAACCCCGATGATACCGCTTTTCTTCGACAGCGCGTCCGCCACCAGCATATGCGCCATTTCGGGGTCGTCGCGACCTTCGATGACAGGCAGGATGGAAAGTGATGGAAACTCCGCCGCCATGACGGCCGCAAAACCCTCGAGGCGCTCACGATGGTCGCGCACCAGCATCGAGCCCGCGAGCACGGCGATCTCGCCCGTGGCGCCGCCGAGAAAACGCCCGAGCAGTCGAGCAGCCGTACGTCCGGCCGCGATGTTGTCGACGCCGGCATAGTGGTGGCGCTGCGAGCCGGTGAGATCGGAAACCAGCGTCACGACAGGAATGCCGTCCTGCACCAGACGGTCGACGGCATCGCGCACCTCCGGCGCATCGGTCGCAACAAGCGCAATCCCCGAAGGCCGTTCGTCGCCAAGCTCATTGAGGATCTGGACCAGCGCGCCCGGATCGAACGCCGGCACTTCGATGGTCCGGATATTCGTTCGCTCCACCGACGAGCGCGCAACGGCGGCACGCACCTCGTCGTTCAGGCCATGCATGAAGGAATTGTCGCTGGCAGGCAGGATGAAGACGAATGAGTACGTACGGCCCTTCGCGAGGTTGGCGGCAGCGACATCTCTGATGTAGCCAATCTCGCGGATCGCGTTCTCGACCTTCTCCCGCGTCACCTTGCGCACACCAGGACGCTGGTTCAGCACCCGGTCTACGGTCGCAAGGCTGACGCCCGCGGCAGCGGCAATATCGTGAACTGTGGGCCTCATCACTCCTCCTGACGAGACCTTTAGCTCCAAATTTGATGTACGTAAATCAAAATTTGCAAGCACGCCTTCTTATCGAAGATCCGCCGTCAGTTTCTTAACGAATGAAGCGCGATTTCCAGTGGAGAGAAAAGGCCAAAAACACCAACGCCAGCCTAGTGTCCCGGGCCGGCGTTGTAAAAGTGATTATCGGATCGTCAGTGGCCTCCGCCACCCCCGCCGCCGCCTTGCGGCGCCGGCTTATCGATCAGCACGATGCCGACGATCATGGCGACAAAGAGCACGGTCAGCAGCATGAAGATGTCGGCGAACGACAGCACCATGGCCTGCTTCGTGACCATGCCGACCATCTGCTTGATCGCGACGGCCGCACCGTCCATGCCATAGGTATCAAACTTCGACGTCATGTTCTTGATCTGATCGGTGACGATCGGGTTGCCCCAATCGAGACCTTCCCGAATACGCTGGTAGTGTACGTCCTGACGGTTTGTCAGCAGCGTGTTGATGACCGCCAGACCCACCGCCCCGCCGAGGTTACGGGTAAGGTTGAATAGACCCGAGGCGCCGCGCATGCGCGAAGGCGGCATGGTTCCAAGCGCGATGTTGTTGATCGGCACCATGCACATCATCAAACCGAAGCCGCGCAGGATCTGTGGAATGAAGAGTTCGTAGAAATCCCAATCCGTCGTCACGCCGGTCATGATGTAAGTGCCTGCGGCGAAGCTCATAAAGCCGAACGCCATCATCAGCCGCAGGTCCATCTTCGCCGAAAGCTTGCCGGCGATCGGCGCGGTGAAGAACATCGCAAGACCGGACACGAACATCGTTTCCCCGATCATCAGCGAATCGTAGCCGCGGATACGACCGAGATAGAGTGGATAGATGTAGGTCAGGCCATACAGACCGATACCCATGACGAAGGAAAACAGCGAGCCGACGGCGAAGTTCCGGTTGCTGAATGCCCTGAGATCGACGACGGGGAAATCGACCTTGAAGGCGCGGTAGAAGAACACCACGCAGCCGATGGCCGAAGCCACGGCGCCGATCGTGATGTTCTGATCGTTGAACCAGTCGTTGGAGTTGCCTTCTTCCAGCACGTACTCAAGCGCGCCGAGGAAGACACCCATGGAGAGCAGACCCCACCAGTCGAACTTCTTGATCAGCGCAAACTCAGGCTTGTCGAAATCGATGAAGTTCCAGGTCACGATCGTGACGATGATACCGGGGATGATGTTGACCAGAAACAGCCAATGCCAGGAGAACGCATGGCTGAGATAGCCGCCGACCGTCGGACCGATGGTGGGCGCCAGCGTCGCAATCAGGCCGATGATCGGCGAAACGATGCTGCGCTTGGACGGCGGGAAGATGGTGAAGGCTGCGGCAAACACCGAGGGGATCATACCGCCGCCGATGAAGCCCTGAATGGCGCGGTAGACGATCATCTGGTCGATGTTCGTCGCCGTCGCGCAAAGCGCGCTCGCCAGTGTGAAGCCGGCGGCTGAGGCCGCGAACAGATATCGCGTCGAAACGATGCGCGCCAGCGTGCCCGACAGCGGAATCATGATGACTTCCGCGATCAGGTACGACGTCTGCACCCAGCCGATTTCGTCCGTACCGGCGCTCAGACCAGCCTGGATTTCCGCCAGCGAAGCCGACACGATCTGAATGTCGAGGATCGACATGAACATCCCAAGCACCATCGCGAAGAATGCGATGAGCTTGCGTGGATCCATGTGGTCCGTTGCGGCCGGGGTAGCCGGAACGGTTCCAACTGTTGCGCTCGCGGCCATGGGCCTACCTCGTCAGACGATATTACTTGGCGGCTTCCGGTGCCGTGCGCGTGTCGACGTCGACCACGACGCTGAGACCGGCGCGCAGGCGGCCGCTGTCTAGCGCATCCTGCGGAAGCGCAATGCGAACCGGAACGCGCTGGATGATCTTCGTGAAGTTGCCGGTCGCGTTTTCCGGCGGCAGCAGCGAGAAGACCGAGCCGGAGGCCGGGGAGATCGATTCGACCGTACCGACGATCGGATGATCGTCATAGGCGTCGACATGGACGTTCACCTTCGACCCGGGAACCAGATGCTGGATCTGCGTTTCCTTGAAGTTGGCATCGATGTAGAGCTGGCGCACCGGAACCAGTGCCATCAGGCGCTGGCCGGGTGATACCAGATCGCCTTCCTGAACTGAGCGGTTGCCGACGACACCATCGTACGGCGCCTTCAGAACGGTAAACGACAGGTCGCGGGCCGCCTTGTCACGGGCAAGCTCGAGCTGGCGGATCGTACCTTCGGCTTCGCGGCGCTGCGCCTGCAGCAATGTGACATTTGCCTCGGCAGACGCGATCGCCGCGTCACCACCAACGAGGTTAGCTTTCGCCTGGTCGAGCGCGATATTGGCGGTATCGAGAGAGGCCGTGGTACCGACAGACTTGGCCTGCAGGTCGCTGGCGCGTGTCTGGGTGATCTGGGCACCGCGAACGGTGGCTTCCAGGGCAACCTTCTGTGCCTTCGCCTGATCAAGGCTTGCCTCACCGCCGGCGATCTGCGCGTCAATGCGTTGCAGCGACAACTTTTCGGTATCGAGCGAGGCTTCCGCCTGATCGAGCGCAATCTTGTAGTCGCCATCGTCGAGCGTGGCGAGAACGTCGCCGGCCTTGACCTGCTGGTTGGCAACCGCGTTCACCTTGGCAACGTAACCGGTGACCTTGGGAGAGATCGTCGCGATATCGCCTTCGATATAGGCGTCGTCGGTCGAGACCATGAAGCGGCCGGTGGTCCACCAGTCGTAGCCATACCAGGCAGCGCCTGCCAGAAGGGCAAGACCCACGATCGGCAGGACAAGGCTGCGCTTTTTCTTCTTTTCACCGGGTGCTGCCTGCACGTCGGCAGGGGTCTGCGGCGTGCGCGGAGCCTCTGCTGTGGTGACTACTGCTTCCTCAGCCCGAGCCTCGCTATCAGCGGTTTCGCTAACGATGCGGGCGACATTGGCTTTTTGGCTGGACGACATGGGCGACTACCGGTAAATCGAGTGAAACTAATCGAACTGAACGGTTCGGTTCAGTTGACATAGAACCTTTTTACGTTCATATCAAGATGTATCGAACCACCGGGTTCGATTTTGTTAACGAAACATTCGCAATTGCGAACATGGTTAAGGAGCTATGACAGAGCTTTCCGACACGCACGTAGAAGAGTCTCCCTCGACCGGCGGCAGATGGGCCGCGGGTGAAGACCCTGCGAAGCGCAGGCAGATTCTCGACGGCGCTCGCCGCGTCTTCATGAAACTCGGCTTCGACGCCGCAAGCATGAACGATGTAACGCGCGAAGCCGGAGTGTCAAAGGGTACGCTCTACGTCTACTTCGCCAACAAGGAAGAACTCTTCACCGCAATGATGGAAACCGAACGCGCGGCCTTCGTCGCAAGCGTTCGCAACACATTGAAGGAAACGAGCGATCCTGCCACCGCGCTTCATAATTTCGGCATCACCTTCGTCGCGCACCTGACCGACGAAAAGGTCATAAACGCGATGCGCACCGTGATCGGCGTGCGCGACCGCATGCCACACCTCTGTCAACGCTTCTTCACCGGACCGGAGAACATTCGGACGGTGTTGAAGGATTTCCTGACATCGCAAGTTCAGGCCGGCCGGTTCGAAATCGACGATATCGATCTTGCCGCGCGCCAGTTCCTGGAGCTCTGTGGCGGCAGCTTCTTCAAGCTGCGCCTGTTCGGCGATATGGACGTGCCGCCCCCGCAGCATGAGATGGATCATGTCGTCACCGGCGCGATACGCGTTTTCACCGCCGCCTACGCTGTGAAACCGCAGGGCTGACCGCCCGTTGATATCTTCGCGGGTCTGTTCGAAAATCCCGCAATAGCGATCAAACCCGGTTGGCGGCTATTCCTTATGAAGGAAGCCGCAACCAAGGGAATGACAATGAGCGCTATCGGCAGGGCAATCTGGTTTATCGAAAGCCACTTCGGCGACGATATCTCGCTGGAAGAGATATCCGACGTGGCCGGGCTTTCGCGCTACCATCTGTCGCGCGTTTTCGGCCTTGTGACCGGCCACTCGATCAGCGGCTACATCCGTGCGCGGCGGCTGAGCCTCGCAGCGCTTGCCCTGATCAGACATTCATCGAGCATCCTCGAGGTTGCCCTCGACGCGGGCTACGGCTCGCACGAGGCCTTCACCCGTGCCTTTCGTGACCAGTTCGGCATCACGCCCGAGGCTGTGCGCAAGCAGGGGCACACACGCAACCTCATGTTACTGGAGCCGATCAGAATGGACCCCGCCCGCCTTACCGATCTCGAACCGCCCCGCTTCGAAACGCTGCCTTCGATGCTTTTCGCCGGCCTGCAGGAAATTTATCCCTACGGCGGCAACGCCGCGATCCCATCGCTTTGGCAGAAGTTCAACACCTATGAAGGCAGTATTTCCGGCCAGCGCGGCACTGCCGCCTACGGCATATGCACCCACATAACTGGCGAGACCGAGAAGTTCCGCTACATGGCCGCCGTGGCCGTCGATGACGGCGGCGATCTGCCGGAGGGTTTTGCGACCCTGAAGATCCCGTCGCAGCGCTACGCGGTCTTCGCCCATCGCGGCCACGTTTCCGGTATCCCGGCGACGATGCACCAGATCTTCGGAGCCTGGTTGCCCGCCTCCGGCATCGAATTCGCGGACATGCCCGATATGTTCGAACGCTACGACGAGCGCTTCGATCCCTATACCGGCATGGGCCTCACGGAAATCTGGATCCCTGTCAGGGAATAAAGACCGGCTTGCTTTCGTATATCCCCTTGCGCCCTTGCCAAGGCAGGCGGCGTCTTTACATTGCGAGCGTCCGTTCATGTGGCGCAGGGGGAAATATACGCCGATGCAAGACATAATGCTGCTCGTTCAGGACCCCGCCGCCTGGGTGGCGCTCATCACCCTGGTGGTGATGGAAGTGGTCCTGGGGATCGACAACCTCATCTTCATCTCCATTCTCACCAACAAGCTCCCGCCGGAGCACCGCGAAAAGGCCCGCCGGATCGGCATCGGCCTTGCGCTCATCATGCGCCTGGCGCTGCTCGGAACGGTTGCCTGGATCGTCAAGCTGACGACGCCGGTCTTCGAGCTCTTCGATCACGGCTTCTCGTGGAAGGACATCATTCTCATTGCCGGTGGTCTCTTCCTTCTTTGGAAGGCGACAAAGGAAATCCACCACAATGTCGACCCGGCCGATCACGACGAGGACTTCATTGCGACCTCGGCAACGGCTGGCTTTACCGCCGCAATCGGCCAGATCCTGCTGCTCGACCTGGTTTTCTCGGTCGACAGCATTATCACCGCCGTCGGCATGACGCCGCATCTGCCGATCATGATCATCGCCGTCATCGCGGCCGTCACCGTCATGCTGGTGGCAGCAACGCCGCTCGCCAACTTCATCGAGCGGAACCCCTCTATCGTCATGCTGGCGCTCGCCTTCCTGATGATGATCGGGACGACGCTGATCGCCGAAGGCATGGGCTTCCATGTGCCGAAGGGCTACGTCTACGCCGCCATGGCCTTCTCGGCGCTTGTCGAGCTTCTCAACATGCTCGCCCGCAACGCGCGGAAACGAAAGAAGGCCGCCGCGAGCGACCACTGATCCAAAAACGCCCGGCATCGCCAGGATGCCGGGCGTCATGGCCAAATGGCTCAGAGATCGAGCCGCATGCGCAGGCAGACCCCGGTGGGATCTTCTGCCGCAGCTCGCTGGCCGAAGTCCAGGAACCCCGCTTGCTCGTAGAGCCGGCGCGCTGCGGTGTTGGAACCATAGACCCAGAGCGACAACCACGGCGCGCCCTGCGACCGCGCGAAATCCGCGATCTGCCTGATCAGTAGCTTCCCGGCACCCTGCCCTCGCAATCTTGGCGCCACGGCAAAGCGCCGGAGATGCAGGACGTTTTCGTCGAGCGTTTTCAGGCCGTAGATGGCGACGATATCGCCCGCACGATCGACGCCGACAAAATAGGAGCCATCCGCGATCTCGCTTTCGAGCCAATCCGCGGTGAGCGGGTTCGGAACCTCCGGACCGCCCCAGCGTGTCGCATCGTCGTGGTTGGCAAACCATCCCGCAACGATCGCTGCGTCACTCCCAACGGCGCGACGATGGCCGATATTCTCGATGCCGGATGCGGGCTGTTCCATTCGTCTTCGTCCATGTGGGAGGACAGGCTACTAAAGCATGTCCCCGAGACTCCAGTGATTGCCCCAGCGAGCGTCGATCTCGTCGTCGACGTTCTGGTAGCGGATATCCGTCGATAGCCTGATTCGGTTGGCGGCGCTCTGGTTCGCCGTTGAGGCGTGGATCATATAGGGACTGTGCAGCACGACGTCGCCCGCCTCGTAGTCGGCAACGAGCCAGCGCGTATCGAAGCGTTCGGCCATCTCCGGCAGGTCCTTGGATACCCAGCCGCCCGCCGTCATGTTCCGGTTGAACGCACTGATCCTTTCTTCCGGCGAGAGCTCCTTGCTCTTCTCGTGAAACTCGCCCTCCATGCGCGTACCGATCGCATGCGACCCCTCGAGATAGACCAGTCCCCCCATCTCCACAGGCGTATCGCCAAGCGGGATCCACGCCGTGACGATCCGGCTGGTGCCACCGCGCAGATAGACGAGATCGTAGTGCGCGGGCGTCACCACCGGCGTTCCCGGGCGGGTGAAGCGCATGATCTTGCGCTTGTGCAGATAGGAGATCCCCGACAGGAACTGATCCATGAACTGCGCCAGGCGTGGCTGGGCACAAAAGCCTTCGAAAACGACCGATCGCACCAGCGACATCAGGATCCGGTCGGCCAATTGCTTTTGCGGCTCCCCAATGGCTGCCAAGCCCAGCGCCGGGTCAGACCCGGCTTCGGTCAGCCCGGATTTTTCCAGATGCGAGAACACCCAGCCGCGAAACGCCAGCACGTCATCCCGCTTCAGAAACCCTTTCAGCCACACATACCCGTGCTGATCGTAGCGCTCCCGGATTGCCTGCAGCCCGATCGCCGGATCCGTCGGCATCAGCCTGCCCATCCGGTTCGGTGCCGTCGACAGCCGCTTGCCCTCGGCAAACAGCTCAAGCGCAGGCTCGTTCGTGGATTGAAGCGCAAGACTTGACATTTCGATCGCCTCCCAAGCGAATGCAATATCGAATTCTCACTCGGAAACATGACAAAAGCCATGGACGGAAACACAAGCTGGACTTTTCGCTCATGAACGACGCAGCCATCGCGCTCTATCGCTCGCCGCCGGCCGGTGCAGCGAGCCTTGCCGTGACCGGCTTCGGCCGCCAGCGCGTCGCGACCCGAATAGATAACCGCCGACTACCGACGCATGCCGTGGTGCTGGTGGAAAAGGGAAGCGGCACATTGCACACGAGCAAGACCGGCACGGTCGAGGTTACCGGCCCGGCGCTTTTCTGGCTTCCCGCCGGAACACTGCATGGCTATGGCCCCCATCCGGGCGACACCTGGCAGGAGCGCTGGGCATTGTTCTCGGGCACCTTCGCTAACGAGTGGATTCGCCAGCGCCTGATCGACGAGGCGGTGCCCTTGGTGCCGCTCGAAAACCTGCGCGAGATGCAGCATCTCTTCGCCAGCCTTCATACCGAATTCGCCGAAGACAATCCGCTGGGCCTTGCCGCATCGGCGGCGACCTTGCACCGGATCGTCGTGGAAACCGCCCGGCAGGCAGCCCGCGCGACAGAGACCAGGAAGACAGACGCGGTCATCGAGGAGGTGATGGAGACGCTCCAGCACCGGGCGTTCCAGCCGGTCGACATGGCAGCGCTCGCCAGGGAATTCGGCCTGTCGCCGGCAACTTTGCGCCGCCGCTTCGCTGCGGCAACAGGTCTATCGCCCAAGGCCTTCCAGCTGCGCCTGCGCATCGACCACGCCAAGCAGCTGCTGACGACATCGGACCTGACAATCGAGGCGATCTCGCTTGCCACCGGCATCGACGACGCCTTCTACTTTTCCCGGTTGTTCCAAGACAGAGAGCGGTGCTCGCCGAGCGAATTTCGCCGCCGGCACCGCCGCGCCTGATAGGATCAGCCTGCCGCCAGTTCCTTGTCGATCGCCTGCAGCAGCCGCTGGTCGTCGGCCGTAACATCGGGCGCGAAACGGGCGACGACCTTGCCGTCGCGGCCGACGAGGAACTTCTCGAAGTTCCACAGCACGCCCTTGTCGCTTTCGGTCGCGAGCCCGCGATCCACCAGCTTCTCGCGCATCGGTCCTTCGCCCTTGGTCGGCAAGCCCATGCCCGTCAACAGCTTGTAGAGCGGATGCTGGTCGTCACCCTTGACCGAGATCTTCGAGAAGATCGGGAATTTCACGTCATAGGTCAGCGTGCAGAATTCGACGATCTCGGCGTCCGTGCCCGGCTCCTGGCCCTTGAAATTGTTTGCCGGAAAGGCAGCAATCACGAAGCCGCGCTCGCGCTTGTCCTCATATAGCTTTTCCAGCCCCTCGTACTGCACCGTCAGGCCGCACTTGGACGCGACATTGACGACAAGGACCACCTTGCCGCGATATTCGTTCAGCGTCGTTTCACGGCCATCGGCAAGCGTCACCGGCACAGACAAAAGATCGGTCATTGAAACTCTCCAACATGAAATTGCGACGGGGAAGCTATACCCACTCATGCGTTTGTCCAGCGGATAGATCAGCGCGCGCCCGCAAAAATTCGCGAACGACCGACGATCGGAACTTTGACCGGTCCCCGGCATTGATAAGTGGTTCTTCCGGCACAGTTATCGCGTGAAGAAACGCCTCGCCGCCAGCCCAAATCCTCGGAGCAGCATGACAACCCCGCAGATTCTCGCCTTCAGCGTCATTGGCCTCATGATGGCGGTCTTCATATGGGACCGATTTCGCTACGATCTGGTGGCCTGTTGTGCACTGGTACTGGCGGTTTGCGTCGGCATTGTACCCTTCGACAAGGCATTCTCCGGTTTCAGCGACGATATCGTCATCATCGTCGGCAGTGCGCTCGTGGTCAGCGCCGGCGTTGCCCGTTCCGGCATTGTCGACATGATGATCAAGCGCTTCTTTCCGAACCTCAACACACCGCACGCGCAGCTTGCTCTTCTGCTCGTGGTGGTCGCGGTGCTCTCCGCCTTCATCAAGAACATCGGCGCGCTGGCGATCATGATCCCGGTCGCCTTCCAGTTTTCACGCAAGAGCGGCAAGTCGCCGTCGCTCTACCTCATGCCGATGAGCTTTGCCGCGCTGCTGGGCGGCCTCATGACGCAGATCGGCACATCGCCCAATATCGTGGTTTCGCGCTTGCGTGCCGAAATCACCGGCCAGCCGTTCACGATGTTCGACTTCACCCCTGTCGGCGCCACGCTGGCGCTGGTCGGCGTGGTCTTCCTGATCTTCTTTCATTGGCTCGTGCCCGAGCGCCGGAACGAAAATCCTTCGCTGGAAGAGGCGCTGGATACCAAGGCGTACTTTTCCGAGGCCACGATCGGCGAAGCATCACCCGCCGAGGGCAAGCCGCTCAACGACCTCTTGAAACTTGCCGACGGCGACGCGGTGGCCACCGCCATCCTGCGCGGCCATACCCGGATGTCGCCGTTTCCCGACGTCGTGCTGAAAAGCGGCGACACCGTGCTCCTCGAGGGCAGCCCGGATGCTCTCGACCGCATGGTCTCGAACGCCAAGCTCAAACTGTCCGGCAAGCCGATCGCCGAACCGACCGAACGCAGCGACCTCATTTCCATCGAGGCTGTCATAACATCGGAATCGCAGCTGATCGGCTGGTCGGCACGGCAGCTGTCGCTGTCCAACCGCCGAAACGTCAATCTCCTCGCCGTCTCCAGGAAGGGGCACCGGCTGAACGAGCGTCTGAGCGAAGTACGGCTGCGCGCCGGCGATGTGCTGGTGCTGCAGGGCAGCCGCCGCACGCTGCCGGCCTTCCTGCAGGAATTTGCCTGCCTTCCGCTGGCCCAGCGCGAGATCATGCTCGGCACGTCGCGCCGTGCCTACCTGCCGCTGCTCATCCTGCTTGCGGCAATGGGTGCGACGGCAACCGGCTTCGTGCCCGTCGCCATCTCCTTCTTCTGCGCGGCTCTTGCCATGGTCGTCTTCCGGGTGATCCCGCTGGTCGACGTGTATAAGGCGCTTGATGCGCCGATCCTGATCATGCTCGCCGCCCTGATCCCGGTATCCGACACCTTGAGAACAACCGGAGGCAGTGAGCTGATTGCAGGCTGGCTTGGCCATCTCGCCGCGCAGATGCCGCATTACGGAGCGCTGGCACTGATCCTGATAACGGCAATGGCCGTGACGCCCTTTCTCAATAATGCCGCCACCGTGCTTGTCATGGCACCGATCGCGGCGAGCTTTGCCCAGACGCTCGGCTACAAGCCTGACGCGTTCCTGATGGCGGTCGCCATCGGCGCCGGCTGCGATTTCCTCACCCCGATCGGCCACCAGTGCAACACGCTGGTCTTCGGCCCCGGCGGCTACCGCTTCAGCGATTATCCGCGTCTCGGATTGCCGCTGTCCTTCATCATCATTTTCGTCAGCGTGCCGCTGCTGCTCTTTGTCTGGCCCGTCACCTGAGCTGCCTGGGCGGCATTTTCCTTGACGTGTGCAACCGAATATGGCCTTAAAGCCAGCCAAACGGACAATTGGCGGAAGAAGCACCAAAAATGCCCTTTTCCGGCCGGTTTCCTGATCCAGTTATCTGCATTCTTTCCGGCCGAGCGTCGCTTTCTCAGAAAGCCGTCCGGCATCTATTTGACGGGCACATAAAATGACAGCTTCCGGCGTCCGCGTCCGCATTGCTCCCTCGCCGACCGGCGAGCCGCATGTCGGCACCGCATATATCGCACTCTTCAATTATCTCTTCGCCAAGAAGCACGGCGGCGAGTTCATCCTGCGTATCGAAGACACTGATGCTACGCGCTCGACACCCGAGTTCGAAACCAAGGTGCTCGACGCGCTGAAGTGGTGCGGCCTGAAGTGGTCGGAAGGCCCGGATATCGGTGGCCCCTATGGCCCATACCGCCAGAGCGACCGCAAGGACATGTACCAGCCCTACGCCCAGCGGTTGCTGGACAAGGGCCATGCCTTCCGCTGTTTCTGCACGCCCGAGCGTCTGACCGAGATGCGCGAAGCCCAGCGCGCCGCCGGCAAGCCGCCGAAGTATGACGGTCTCTGCCTCAAGTACTCTGCCGAGGAAGTCTCTTCCAAGCTCGCATCGGGCGAAAGCTCCGTCATCCGCATGAAGATCCCGACCGAGGGCTCTTGCGACTTCACCGACGGTGTCTACGGCGACGTCTCGATCCCATGGGACAGCGTCGACATGCAGGTCCTTATCAAGGGCGACGGCATGCCGACCTATCACATGGCCAACGTCATCGACGACCATCTGATGAAGATCACCCACGTCGCGCGCGGCGAGGAGTGGCTGGCTTCCGTACCGAAACACATCCTGCTTTATCGCTACTTCGAGTGGGATCAGCCGGTGTTCATGCACCTGTCGCTGATGCGCAATGCCGACAAGTCGAAGCTGTCGAAGCGCAAGAACCCGACTTCGATTTCCTATTACACGGCGCTCGGCTACATCCCCGAAGCGTTGATGAACTTCCTTGGCCTGTTCTTCGTGCAGATCGCCGAAGGCGAAGAGCTGCTCGATATCGATGAACTCGCGGGCAAGTTCGACCCTGAAAACCTCTCGAAGGCCGGCGCCATCTTCGACATCCAGAAGCTCGACTGGCTGAACGGCCGCTGGATCCGCGAGAAGATGTCGGAAGAAGAGTTCCAGAGCCGCGTGCTGACCTGGGCGATGGAAAACGATCGCCTGAAGGCCGGCCTGGCGCTGTCCCAGTCGCGCATCTCGAAGCTCGGCGAGCTTCCCGATCTGATGGGCTTCCTCCTGAAGTCGGACCTCAACCTCGATCCGTCCGCCTTCGCCAAGATCAAGTCGCCGCCGGAAGAGATCCTTGAGATCCTGAACACCGTGCAGCCGGATCTGGAAAAGATCCTCGAGTGGAACGTCGAATCCATCGAAGCCGAACTGCGCGCCATCGGCGACCGCATGGGCAAGAAGCTCAAGATCATCGTCGCGCCGCTCTTCGTTGCCGTCTCCGGCTCGTCGCGCTCGCTGCCACTGTTCGACTCGATGGCGATCCTCGGCCGTTCGGTCGTACGCCAGCGCCTGAAGCTTGCCGCGCAGGCCGTTGCCTCCCTCGTCGGCCCGAAGAACTGAACCGGACGTTTGCATCATGACTGAAAAGACCGAAACAGCGACCCTTTCCTCCGACGCAACCGAAGTCCGCGCCCAGAAGCTGAAGCTGCTGCGCGAACAGATCGGTGACGTCTATCCGGCGCATTTTCACCGGACGATGACGAACGCCGAACTGGCGGAAAAGTACAAGGACCTCGAGGCAGACGTCGAAACGCAGGATGTCGTGACCGTCGCTGGCCGTGTCTATTCCTCACGCAACTCCGGCATGTTCATGGATATCCATGACGCTGGCGGCAAGATCCAGATCTTCAGCCACAAGGATGTGACGCCGGAAGAAGCCCGCAACATGCTCGGCATGATCGACATCGGCGACATCATCGGCGTAACGGGCACCGTGCGCCGCACCAAGCGCGGCGAGCTGTCGATCAACGCCCGCGAAATCACCATGCTGACGAAGTCGCTGCTCCCCATGCCGGAGAAGTGGCACGGCGTTTCCGATATCGAGATCCGCTATCGCAAGCGTCACCTCGACATCATGACCAACGAGGAATCGAAGCTCCGGTTCCAGCAGCGTTCGAAGATCGTCTCCGGCATCCGCCGCTTCATGGAAAACGACGGCTTCATGGAAGTCGAAACGCCAATGCTGCATTCGGTCTACGGCGGCGCCACGGCAGACCCATTCAAGACCCACCACAACACACTGAAGCAGGATATGTATCTGCGCATCGCGCCGGAATTGTTCCTGAAGCGCACGCTGGTTTCCGGCCTCACCGACAAGGTGTTCGAGATCAACCGCAACTTCCGCAACGAAGGTGTTTCGACCCGGCACAATCCTGAATTCACGATGATGGAATGCTACTGGGCCTATGCCGACTACGAGGACATCATGGACCTCGTCGAGCGGCTGTTCGAAGGCTTGGCCCTGTCGATCCACGGCACGACGGACTTCCCCTTCGGCGACAAGACGATCTCCTTCAAGGGTCCGTTCAAGCGCGTTCCGATGCCCGATGCCGTCAAGGAAGTGACCGGCCTCGACTTCCTCGCCATGAAGACTGACGAGGAAGCCCGCGCTGCTGCCAAGGCTGCCGGCTTCGAAGTCGAGAAGGATTGGACCTGGGGCGAATGCCTTGCCTTCATCTTCGAGGAGAAGGTCGAGGGCACGCTGATCCAGCCGAGCCACGTCACCCACTTCCCGAAGGACATCTCGCCCTTCGCCAAGGAAGTGCCGGGCGAGCCGCGCCTCGTCGAGCGCTTCGAGACCTATTGCAACGCCTGGGAACTCGGCAACGCGTTTTCGGAACTCAACGATCCGGAAGAACAGCGCCGCCGTATGGTCGAGCAACTGGAGCAGGCGCATGCCCGCGGCGAAAAGGAAAAGCAGCTGGACGACGAGTTCCTCGATGCGATCGATCAGGGCATGCCGCCGGCAGGTGGCCTCGGCATCGGCGTCGACCGTCTGATCATGCTTTTGACCAACGCGCCGTCGATCCGCGACGTCATCCTCTTCCCGGCCCGCCGCAGCAAGACGGACTGAGCAGGTTCAAGAATACCAAAAGGCGGCGGGACCATCGGTTCCGCCGCCTTTTTCTATGGCATGAAATCAGTGGCCTGCGGCCGGTGCGGCCTCAGCCTCGGCTGCGGGCGCTTCGGCGGGGGCCGCACCATGCCCGCCACCTTCTGCCGGCTTCTCTTCCTTGGCTTTGCCCTTGGCAGCCTTGCCTTCGCCCTCACCGCCTTCAGTCGCGGCGACGGCGATCGGATCGATACAGTCGGAATAGTCCTTGAACGACGCGTTCAACGCCGTGATCTCGTCTTCCGGCAGATCGACGCGCTCGCCAAAGAAGAGGCCATTCGAAGCGGCAGCGCCATCGTAATAGCGCGCGGTATAGGTCTTGCCGTCCAGGCTTTCGACGATCGGATCCGGGTGCGGGATATAGACCACGTCCGCGCCGATGGCCCGGCCGCGAATATCGGAGCGCAGTGTCGGGCCGTTCGTGTCGAGCACGACGACCTGCACGAGATCCGGCTTCTCTGCCTCGTAGACCGCCTTGGCAACTCGCAGGGCGGTCTTGACCCGGGTCATCCCGTCCGTCGGCTCCGTCTTGATGTACTTACGGATCCAGACGCGGTCCTGCTTCTTGATGGTGACGAGATTGACGTCAGTGCATGCGGCTCCGTTCACGGTCTCCGCTGCGGGACCGAGTAAATTGTCCTTACCGATATACAGTGCTGCACCGCCGGAAACGCCCGCGAGAAGGGCAATTCCGCCGATGATCAACACCAATTTCCGGGAAGGCCGGAAGATGCGCAGTAAGGCCTTCACGCCAACTGCTCCGCCATCAAGAGACTCCAACGAGATACAATCGCGTCCGACGCTAGAGAAATGACGTTTCTGAATGCTTAAATACCGACCTCAACTTTGCGTCAGTACGGGATTAATCCCAAAAAAGGTCCAAGCTTTTCGCATGCTTGCCACTGGGCTCGCCCCCATGCTCTAACAGCGTATGGTCTTCACGCTTCGCCAGATTCAGTATTTCGTCGCCGTTGCCGAGCAGGGGTCAGTAACGCGTGCCGCGCAGAACCTATCGATCTCGCAATCCTCGGTTACGGAAGCGTTGAAGGAGCTGGAAACCGACCTCGGCGTCGAGCTGTTCGACCGGCATCCGCGCGGGCTGTCCATTACCCATAATGGTCACCAGTTCCTGCGCCACGCGACGAAAATCCTCGCCAGCGTCTCCGACGCCCGCGGCAGCTTTTCCGGCAAGCAGAACGAGCTGTCCGGCAAACTGAACATCGGCGTCACCTCCCTCGTGGCGGGCTATGTCCTCTCCGATCTGCTGGCGCGCTATCGCCGCGCCTGCCCCGGCGTAGAGGTCAGTGCCATTGAGGACAATGGCGGCTATCTCGAACATCTGCTCGTAGGCGGCGAGCTTGACGTGGCCGTCATGGTCATCTCCAACCTGCGCGACCGCATGGCTTTACAGGCGGAGATATTGGAAACCTCGCCTTACCGCCTCTGGCTGCCGCTCGGCCATCCGCTGGTGTCGGCGGATATCATCTCGATTGCCGATATCGCGCGCGAGCCGTTGATCATGCTCACCGTCGACGAAATCGAGGAAAACACCGGCAAGCTGCTCTCGGCCCTTGGCGCGCGACCGCACGTAGCCTTCCGCACCCGCTCGGTCGAAGCGGTGCGCAGCCTTGTGGCAACTGGCGCGGGTGTCGCGTTGCTTCCCGATCTCGTTTACCGCCCCTGGTCGCTGGAAGGCGACCGCATCGAAAGCCGCGATGTATCCGGTTCACTCCCGGTCGTTCAGGTTGGTATGGTCTGGCGAAAAGGCTCCAGCCTGCCGCAGGCCGCGCGCGACTTCGTCGGCATCGCCGAAGCCATGCGTTCAGGCCGCCCGCGATAGCCTGATATCGGAAATTCCGATAGCGGCTTTCTGATAAATGAATTTGCGAAAGCGGCTTTTTCGCGTCACCTTTCTGTTGGGAACAAAACGCCGCAAAAGCGGCATCCAACCGGGAGACAGACGATGAAGTATCTTCTGAAATCGTGCACGGTTGCGCTCGCGAGCCTGAGCTTCGTGACGCAGGTTGTGGCCGCAGAACCGCTGAAGGCTTTGGGCAAGGGCGAAGGTGCGGTCAGCATCGTGGCCTGGGCCGGCTATATCGAGCGCGGCGAAAGCGACAAGAATTACGACTGGGTCACCAGCTTCGAAAAGGAAACCGGCTGCAAGGTCTCGGTGAAGACCGCCGCCACCTCCGACGAAATGGTCTCCCTGATGAACGAAGGCGGCTTTGACCTCGTCACCGCTTCGGGCGACGCCTCGCTGCGCCTCGTAGCCGGCAAGCGCGTCCAGCCGATCAACACCGATCTGATCCCGAGCTTCAAGAACGTCGACAAGCGCCTGCAGGACGCACCCTGGTATACGGTGAATGGCGTCCATTACGGCGTTCCCTATCTCTGGGGACCGAACGTTTTGATGTACAACACGGACGCCTTCAAGGATAAGGCGCCGACCAGCTGGAACGTGGTGTTCGAAGAACAGAACCTGCCCGACGGCAAGTCCAACAAGGGCCGCGTCCAGGCCTATGACGGTCCGATCTACATCGCAGACGCTGCTCTTTACCTGATGGCCCACAAGCCGGAACTCGGTATCAAGGACCCCTACGAGCTGAATGAAGACCAGTACAAGGCAGCCCTCGACCTGCTGCGCGGCCAGCGCAAGCTCGTCTCCCGCTACTGGCACGACGCCATGATCCAGATCGACGACTTCAAGAACGAAGGCGTGGTTGCTTCGGGCTCCTGGCCGTTCCAGGTCAACCTGATGCAGGCAGACAAGCAGAAGATCGCCTCCACCTTCCCGGAAGAAGGCGTCACCGGCTGGGCTGACACCACCATGCTGCATGCCGACAGCGAACATCCGAACTGCGCCTACATGTGGATGGAACATTCGCTGCAGGCAAAGGTCCAGGGCGATGCTGCTGCCTGGTTCGGCGCCGTTCCCTCCGTTCCGGCTGCCTGCAAGGGCAACGAGCTGATGACGGATACCGGTTGCGCCACGAATGGCTATGACCACTTCGACAAGATCAAGTTCTGGAGAACCCCGACGGCCAAGTGCACGACGCAGAGCGAATGCGTGCCCTATCACCGCTGGGTGTCGGACTATATCGGCGTGATTGGCGGGCGCTAAGCGGCCGCAGCGACGAACTCTTCCTCCGCGGGAGGAAGATGTCCGAAGGACGGATGACGCGGGAGACGCAAGAAGCGAGCGTCCCAGTGATCAGCGAAGACGAACTTAGCCGCGCACTGCTCGTCCGCCCTTCGGATTACCGACCGACTTGAAACAAATGGCACAGCCAATCGACCGAACCACCACGTTTGGCAGAGTGGGCATACCTATGCCCTCTCCAGACTTCGCTCTCCCTCCGGGGAAGAGAACAAGACGAGCAAATCGGAGCCTACCATGACCCCCGCAGTCCGTTTCCAACAGGTCTCACGCCATTTCGGCCAGGTTCGGGCCGTCGACAGCGTCGACCTCGAAATCGCGCCGGGCGAATTTTTCGCGATGCTCGGTCCATCCGGGTCCGGCAAGACCACCTGCCTGCGCCTGATCGCCGGCTTCGAGCAGCCGACCGGCGGCCACATCGAAATCTTTGGAGAGACGGCCGAGGGGATCCCGCCCTATCGCCGCAACGTCAACACGGTCTTCCAGGACTATGCCCTCTTCCCGCACCTGAACATTCTCGACAACGTCGCCTATGGGCTGATGGTCAAAGGCGTAGGCAAGGCCGAACGCACGAAGGCAGCGGAACAGGCGCTGGAACTGGTAAAGCTTCCGGGCTACGGCGCGCGCAAGCCGGGCCAGCTCTCCGGCGGTCAGCGGCAGCGCGTGGCGCTCGCCCGCGCCCTCGTCAACAAGCCGAAGGTCCTTCTCCTCGACGAACCGCTCGGCGCGCTTGATCTGAAGCTGCGCGAGCAGATGCAGGAGGAGCTGAAAAGCCTGCAGCGTGCGTTAGGCATCACCTTCGTCTTCGTGACCCACGACCAGGGCGAGGCCCTGTCGATGGCCGACCGCGTCGCTGTCTTCAACAATGGCGGCATCGTCCAGGAGGGCACGCCGCACGACATCTACCGTCGTCCGAAAACGCGCTTCGTCGCCGATTTCGTCGGCTCCTCCAACGTCATCGCGCCAGACCTGATGACCGCGCTCGGCGGCGAGAAGCGCTGGGCGAGCCTGCGTCCAGAAGCCATCCATGTCACCGGCGACGGCGTCGAGGCCCGCGTCGAAAATGCCAGTTTCCTGGGTGCGGCAACCCGCCTGACGGTTGCGACCAAAGGCACGCGCCTGCATGTCATGCTGCCAGCCGGCGCCAATGTCCCCGATGTCGGCGCGAACGTCCGCCTCGCCTGGCAGCCCGTCGACGTACACTACATGGATGACGCAGCATGACCGCCCTTGCTCTCACCAAGCCGGCGGCGCTGCGCGAGACCTCGATCCTGCCGGGTCGCGGCGGTCTCTTCGGCCGGCTCTCCGACGCCTTCTGGCGGCACCCGAAGCTGCTGCTTTTCCTGATGCTGACACCGCCGCTGCTGTGGCTCGGCATCATCTATATCGGCTCGCTGATCGCACTGCTCCTGCAGAGCTTCTTCTCGATCGACGATTTCTCCGGCCTAGTGAATTACGAGTTCACGCTGGCGACCTACGCACAGTTGCTCAGCCCGACGAATTTCGACATCATCATCCGCACCATCATCATGGCGGCGCTGGTGACGCTGGCTTCCGCTGTCGTTGCCTTCCCGATCGCCTACTATGCGGCCCGCTATGCGCAGGGCAAATGGAAGGCGCTGTTCTACCTCGGCGTCATGCTGCCGCTTTGGTCCAGCTATCTTGTGAAGATCTATGCGTGGAAACTCATCCTCGCCAAGGAAGGCATCCTCACCTGGATTTTCGACAAGCTGTACCTGTCCTGGCTGCTCGACGGCATCCTCAACCTGCCCGTCATCGGCGGCAACTCGCTGTCGGTCAGCTATCTCGGCACCTTCCTCGTATTCGTCTATGTCTGGCTGCCCTACATGATCCTGCCGACACAGGCGGCACTCGAACGTGTCCAGGGCAACCTGATCGAAGCTTCGTCCGATCTCGGTGCAACACCGAGCCAGACCTTCCGCACCGTTCTGTTCCCGCTGGCTCTACCAGGCATCGTCGCCGGCTCGATCTTCACCTTCTCGCTGACATTGGGCGACTATATCATTCCGCAGATCATCGGCTCGTCACGACTCTTCATCGGCCAGGCGGTCTATGCGCAACAGGGCACCGCAGGCAACGTGCCGCTCGCGGCCGCCTTCTCCGTCGTCCCGATCGTCATCATGGCCATCTATCTCTGGCTAGCCAAGAAACAGGGGGCCTTCGATGCGCTCTGACCGTTCACAGCGTTCACCGCTGCTCCTGAAGATCGCCGCCGGCGGCGGCCTGCTCTTCCTGCACCTGCCGATCCTTCTGATCTTCGTCTACGCCTTCACGACCGAAGAGAAGAGCTATCAATGGCCGCCACCGGGCCTGACCCTGCAGTGGTTCGGGATTGCCTGGAACCGCCCGGATGTCTGGGCTGCCCTTGGACTGTCGGTGCAGGTCGCGGTGATCGCCACATCGATCGCGCTGGTGCTCGGCACGCTCTGCGCCGCAGCCGTCAGCCAGACGAAGTTCTTCGGCCGTGAAGCGATCTCGCTGCTCGTCATCCTGCCGATCGCGCTGCCCGGCATCATCACCGGCATTGCGCTGCGCTCGGCCTTCAGCCTGTTCGACATTCCGTTCTCGGTCTGGACGATCGTGCTTGGCCACGCGACCTTCTGCGTCGTCGTCGTCTACAACAACGCCGTCGCTCGCTTCCGCCGCACCTCGGGATCCCTGATCGAAGCGTCGATGGACCTTGGCGCCGATGGCTTCCAGACCTTCCGGCACGTGATCCTGCCGAACATCGGCACGGCGCTTCTGGCCGGCGGCATGCTCGCCTTCGCGCTGTCCTTCGACGAGGTCATCGTCACCACCTTCACCGGCGGCCAGCAATCGACACTGCCGATCTGGATGCTCGAGGAACTCATCCGCCCGCGCCAGCGCCCTGTTACCAACGTGGTCGCGATGGTCGTCGTGCTCGTCACCTTCCTGCCGATCCTGGCAGCCTACTACCTCACTCGCGACGGCGACCAGGTCGCCGGAACCGGCAAATAAACAGGAAGCGGGATAAGCCCCATCCCGCCCCCTCAAAGACAAGGGAGAACAAAATGGACACCGCGATGCTGATTGGGTCCCGCTTCGAAGCGGGCACGGAAACGGAAGAGCACATCCTCAATCCGAAGACGGGTGAAACAGTGCTTGACCTGCCGGAAGCCTCGCTTGGCCAGATCGACGCAGCCGTTGATGCAGCGGAAGGCGCGTTCAAGCACTGGTCGCAGACGACGCCGGGCGAACGCTCCAGCTACCTCCTGAAGATCGCCGATGCGATCGAGAAGGATGCCGCCGGCTTTGCAGCACTCGAAGCGTTGAACTGCGGCAAGCCGATCAATGCCGTGCTCAACGACGAAATCCCCGCGATCGTCGATTGCTATCGCTTCTTCGCCGGTGCGGTTCGCAACCTTCACGGCCCGGTCGCTGGCGAATACCTGCCCGGTCATACCTCGATGATCCGCCGCGACGCCGTCGGCATCGTCGGCTCGATCGCGCCGTGGAACTACCCGCTGATGATGATGGCCTGGAAGCTGGCGCCGGCGATCGCGGGCGGCAACACGGTCGTCTTCAAGCCCTCCGAACAGACGCCGCTGACGGCCCTGAAGATGGCGAAGCTGCTCTCCGACATTCTGCCGGAAGGCGTCGTCAACGTCATTCTCGGCCGCGGCGAAAGCGTCGGCAACGCGCTGATCAACCACCCGAAGATCTCGATGCTGTCGATCACCGGCGATGTGGCAACCGGCAAGAAGGTGCTGCAGGCTGCCGCCAAGACGGTCAAGCGCACGCATCTGGAACTCGGCGGCAAGGCCCCTGTCATCGTCTTCGACGATGCCGATATCGATGCTGTCGTGTCAGGCATCCGCACCTTCGGCTACTACAATGCCGGCCAGGACTGCACCGCCGCCTGCCGTATCTATGCCGACGCGAAGGTCTACGACAAGTTCGTCGCCGACCTCTCCTCGGCGGTCTCCTCGATCAAGTTCAACCAGGCCGATGATACCGAAAACGAAATCGGCCCGCTGATCTCCAAACGCCAGCGCGACCGCGTCGAAAGCTTCGTCGCCCGCGCCGGCGAGCACAAGCACATGGAAATCACCACTGGCGGCAAGACCTCAGGCGACAAGGGCTTCTTCTACACGCCAACGGTCATTGCCGGCGCCACGCAGGAAGACGAGATCGTCCGCCGCGAAGTCTTCGGCCCGGTCGTCTCGGTCACCCGCTTCACCGATGTCGAGGATGCCGTCACCTGGGCCAACGACAGCGACTATGGCCTAGCCTCGTCCGTCTGGACCAAGGATATCAGCCGCGGCATGAAGACCGCCGCCCGCCTGCAGTATGGCTGCACCTGGATCAACACCCACTTCATGCTCACCAACGAAATGCCGCATGGCGGCCTGAAGCAATCAGGCTACGGCAAGGACATGTCCGTCTACGCACTGGAAGACTACACGGCCGTCCGCCACGTGATGATCAACCACGGTTGATAAGCGATTAACCACGGTTGATCCGCGCGCGCCGAGCCGGTGGCCCGGCGCGCAACCCAAAAACAATAAATACGCAAAGGGGAGTCCACATGAAACGCCGTACCATTCTCGCCGCCTTCGGCGGCCTCTGCCTCGCCTCGACGCTTGCCACGGCACCTGTTTACGCTGCCGATCAGGCACCGCTTGAGGTCGTCCAGCAATATCTGGCCGCCTGGAATGCCCATGACTCGGCCAAGGCTGCCTCCTACTTCGATGAAAAAGTGAGCTACTACGACGCATCCGTCGGCAAGCCGACGGTCGGAAAGGCCGAAGCCAAGGCCGGCGTCATCGACAGCTTCATGACCGCGGTGCCAGACCTGAAATGGGTGATGCGCGGCGATCCGATCGTCAGCGGAAACAAGGTTTCCTTCGAGTGGACCTTCTCGGGCAACAACAGCGGACCTTGGGCGGATGGCACCAAGGCCACCAACAAGTCCTTCTCCTTCGACGGCGCGTCTGTTTTCGTCATCGAAAACAACATGATCAAGCAGCAGTCGGATTATTACGATGCTCTTGGCTTCTACAAGCAGCTGGGCTTGATGTAACCGGACAGCTGGCCGACGGCGCCCACACGAAAAGCGCCGTCGGCCAGCGGCTTGGCCAAGCTTCCCGCAAGTACTGATTGCGGAGACCGCAATGGAACAAATTTCCTCGCACCGCGTCATCTAAGCGATGAACAAAGAGGAAAAAATCCATGCTTAAATGGGCCCTTATATTCTTCGTTATTTCGCTGCTCGCCGGCTTCTTCGGCTTCTCCGGCGTATCCGCCGCCACCGCGACGATTGCCCGCGTTCTCTTCGGTATCGCGCTGGTGATCTTCCTGATCTTCCTGATCCTGGCGCTGATGGCCGGCAATGCCGTGCTTTAGCTTCAGAGGTGGCAGCAGCGGCACATCACCGCTGCTGTTCGCCGGCTAGACGAGGCTCGCTCCGACATTGATGGCAAGCGCCAGGATGGTGGTGTTGAACAGAAACGAGAGCACCGAATGCAACAATGTCAGCTTGCGCATCGCGGTGGAGGTCGTTGCGACATCAGCGGTCTGTGAGGCAACGCCGATGGTGAAGGAATAATAGAGAAAGTCCCAGTAGACCGGCTCGTCCACCCCTTCGGGAAACTTCAGGCCCTCGCCCTTGTCGTCGCCGCCATAGAACCGGTGCGCATAATGCACGGTAAACAGCGTGTGCAGGAACACCCAGGAAATCAGGATGGTCACGACTGCCGCCAGTGCCCTGGTGAGCACGACGCCAGGCGACGCTGTTTCCTTGATGGTGTGCAGCTCAAGGCCGATGCCGGCGATGCTGGCAAGCGCGGCAGAGATCGACAGGAACAGCAGCAGCGAGTCAGAAAAGTCGAGATCTTCCGACCGCTTGCGGATCGACGCGACCGTTGCCCGCAGCATCCGGCGCCAGGTGGCGGCAATGAAGATGAGCGCCGCGACATTCCAGCCCGCCAGAACATTGCGGGCGTTGACCTCGCGCGTCGTCAAAAGCAGGAAGACGAGGAGACCGGCGCACAGAGAGACCAGCACGACGACATGCTTGCGCGCCATCTGCACCAGCGGGTTTGTCCGGCCCTGTCGATCGTATGCCATAGGCTGCTCCGCCGGTACGAGATTACCTTTGATATCAGCTTGATACCGGCAAGAGCAATATAGGGCTCAGCCCGTCCAGCCGCCATCCACGACGTGGATCTGACCGGTGGTGAAGCCGGCCTCGTCGCCCGCGAGATAGGTCACCAGCGCGGCGATTTCCTCCGGCGTTGCAATCCGTCCCATCGGCTGGCGGCCGATGAAATCCTTCAAAGCCTTCTCGTAGTCGCCGGTGGCGCGCAAGCGATCATGCAGTGATGGACTGTCGACCGTGCCGGGGCAGATCGCATTGGCGCGGATGCCCTTGGCGACGAAATCGGAGGCGATCGACTTGGTAAGGCCAATCACAGCCGCCTTCGAGGCGCTGTAGGCAAAACGGTTCGGAACGCCTTTCACGCTTGAGGCAACCGACGCCATGTTGACGATCGAGCCCTTCCCCTTCGCGAGCATGCCCGGCAGGAAGGTCCGGCAGGTCGTGTACATGGCTTTTGCGTTCAGGTTGAAGGAGAAATCCCAATCCTTCTCCTCGCATTCCAGGATCGTCCCGGGATGGACGAAGCCGGCGCAGTTGAAGAGAACGTCGATCGGACCGACCTCGGCCGCGAAGGCGCGAACGGCATCGCCATTCAGGACATCGAGCACATGCTTTTCAGCGCCCTCCAGCGTGGAAAGCGTCGCCTGGTTGATGTCGGTGGCGTACACTTGGGCGCCGAGCGAAATGAAGCGCTCCGCGCTGGCGCGACCGATACCCTGCCCGGCCGCCGTGATGACGACCTTCTTGCCTTCCAAACCGTGGCTCATGACCTCTCCCATATGCTGTGGCGCTTGCGGCGCATTCATTCATATGCAAACATTATATTCATTATGCCGTCAATCACATTGTCCCAGACAGGATGCTGACGCAGCGCACGGGAGGCCTGTTCAGCGTCGCGCCATCGGGCGCGAAATCCGACGTTTGGGAAATAGGTGGCGGAAGCCAGAGCATGGATGGGAGGAACCGCATGCTGTTCGACACACACCTGCACATCATCGACCGGGGCCGGCTTGACTACCCCTGGCTTCCCGATGTGCCGGCGCTCAATCACGATAGCCTGTATGAAGACTATGCCCGTGACGCCCTGCGTTGCGGCATCACCAATGTCCTGCACATGGAGGTCGATGTCGCGCCTGAGCAGATCGGCAACGAGACGACCTACGTCAAGGAGATCAGCGCACGCCCGGGTAGCCTCGTGCGTGGCGCCATTGCCGCATGCCGTCCGGAAGAGGACGGCTTCGCCGCCCACCTGGAAAATTGCCTGGCCGATCCCTTCATCAAAGGCTTCCGCCGCGTGCTGCACGTGGCGCCGGACAACACGTCGGAGCAGCCGCTCTTCCGCGAGAACATCAAGCGATTGGCCAACACCCGCCTGACATTCGACCTCTGCGTCTTCCCGCATCAGTTCGAACGCATCCTGACGCTGGTCGATCTCAATCCGGATGTGCGTTTCATCCTCGACCATTGCGCCAATCCGCCGATCAAGGACGGAATGAGCGCCCTTTGGCGCCAGGGCATCACCGAATTCTCCCGCCGCCCCAACGTCACCGCGAAAATCTCCGGCGTTATCGCCTATGGTGATCTCGAAGGCTGGTCGGTTGAGAGCCTGCGCCCCTATGTCGAGCACACGATCCAAAGCTTCGGCTGGGACCGCGTCGTCTGGGGCAGCGACTGGCCCGTCTGCACGCTGGGCGGCGGCCTAACACCGTGGGTGGCCGCAACGCATGCGCTGACCGCTGGCTGCAGCGCCGACGAGCGCGACAAGCTCTACCAGGCCAACGCCAAACGCATCTGGTCAGTTTGAAAATAAAAAGGGCGGCGCCATCGGCGCCGCCCTCTCTGTTCGAATGCTGGAAAGCCTTAAGCGGCGGCCAGCTGCAGTTCCTTCTGAACCATCGCGCGCAGCGTGCCGAGATCCTTGGCGAAGGCGCGGATGCCTTCGGCGAGCTTTTCGGTTGCCATCGCGTCTTCGTTCATCATCCAGCGGAAGGTCTTTTCGTCGATCGCGATCTTCGGAGCAGGCTTCGTCACCTCAGGCGACAGCTTGCGCTCGAGCTCGCCCTGATCGTTGGAGAGCTCGTCGAGCAGGTTCGGCGCGATCGTCAGGCGGTCGCAACCGGCCAGCGCTTCGATTTCGCCAGCGCTGCGGAACGAGGCACCCATGACGATCGTCTTGATCTCATTGGCCTTGTAGTAGTTGTAGATGTCGCGGACGGAGAGAACGCCCGGATCTTCCTCAGGCGTGTAGTCCTTGCCGGTCGACTTCTTGTACCAGTCGAGGATACGGCCGACGAAGGGCGAGATCAGGAACACCTTGGCATCAGCGCAGGCAACGGCCTGGGCCTTCGAGAAGAGAAGCGTCAGGTTGCAATCGATGCCTTCCTTCTGCAGGACTTCGGCGGCGCGAATGCCTTCCCAGGTAGATGCGAGCTTGATCAGGATGCGATCCTTCTCGATGCCGCGTTCCTTGTAGCCGGCGATGATGCTGTGAGCCTTTTCGATCGAAGCCTTGGTGTCGAAGGACAGATCGGCATCGACTTCCGTCGATACCCGGCCGGGAACCAGCTTGGAGAGCGCGGCGCCGACGGAAATCGCGAGGCGATCCGCGACCGCAGACGATACGGCTTCGGTGTTGCCGCCCTGCTTCTTGCCCCAGGCGACGGCTTCCTTGATCGCATCGGCGAACATCGGCGTGCCGAGCGCCTTGAGAACGATGCTCGGGTTGGTCGTGCAATCGACCGGCTTCAGGCGGGCAACAGCCTCGATGTCGCCGGTATCGGCAACGACCGTGGTAATCTCGCGGAGTTGGTCAAGCTTGGATGTCATGATCGATAGTCCTTTTGACTTGAGCTGCGAACCGGGACGAAACCGCCCGGAAAAGAGGTGATCTACGGACATGTCCGCACATAAAACTGGGCCGCTATCTGCGCGATAGGCATGACGCAAGTCATCGCTGGTGACCTGCCGTTTGCCTGCACCTTTCCTCCTCGAACAGACAGTGCGACGTGTTGCAAAGACTATCGCTATTCCAGTCGCTATATGTCAAGGACATTTGTGTATTTCAATTGACATAAGTGTCACACCCGTCATTATCGGCGCACATGCTCATGCCACGGATCTCGGAAGAGATAGGGCGCAAATCGGTTCGGAGGAGATGTGGTCAAGCTCAAACGCGGCACGCACACCGCTTATTCGGAAGCCTCCTCCCTCAGACTGCGCGCGGCGTGGCTCTATTATAACCAGGGATTGACGCAAAAGGATGTCGCCGAGCAACTCGGCATCAGCCGCACCACCGTCATCCGCCTGCTCGACGAGGCGATGAAGCGCAGCGAAGTCCAGATCTGGATCAACGATTCGATCGGCGACTGCGTTGAACTCTCGGTAAAACTGGAGCGGGCTTACGGCCTCGACGAGGCGATCGTCGTGCCCGCACCCGCAAGCAGCGATGCAAGCGCGCTCGCCAAGAGCGTCGGCCTGGCGCTGGGGCAATTCCTGTCCGAGGCCATACCCGACAACTATACGATCGGCGTTGGCTGGGGTCGCACCATGACGGCCTCGCTGTCCAGCTTCCGTCCGCCGCGCCGCGACAATTGCAAGGTCGTCTCGCTGCTCGGCGGTATCGTCGCCGTGCACCAGACCAACCCGATCGACTACACCTGGCGGCTGGCGAGCCAGCTCGGCGCCGAATGCTACATGTTCCTCGCGCCGCTGCTGGTGGATTCCACCGAGACCAAGCGCAACCTCATTGAGAAGTGCGGCCTCGACGCGATCTACCGCCTTGCGGAAACCCTTGACCTCGCCATCGTCAGCTGCGGCGATATCGGCCCCCACTCGACGTCCCTGTCGGAAGGCTGGATATCGAAGGCTGAACTGCAGGAACTGATCGATGCCGGCTGCGTCTGCGACACCATGTTCAATTTTCTCGACAAGGACGGCAACACAGTCGACCATTCGATCAACAGCCGCGTCATGTCGGTCGATCTCGATACGCTGAAGAAGGCAAAGCATATCGTGCTGTCCTCGGGCGGGGCTCACCGCGCCGTCGCGATCAGCGCCACCATCAAGCGCATCGGCTGCAATACGCTGATCACGGATGAGAGCGCGGCAAAGGCGCTGCTGGACCTAGCCGAGGCGGCCTAGAACCAGGCATCGCCGACTGTGCGCCCGTCCAACGGCAGGTCGTCGAAGCTGTGCAGTCCATCGAACCGCTGCAGGGGAACGTCGGCGACATCGGCCGGCTCGGCAAGGCGCAGATTGATGGCAATCCGCGTCCGTCCGTCGTCACCTGAAGTCAGGCTGCGCCAGCTCACAAGGTTTCCGCAACGACTGCAGAAGTTGAAGGAAATCTGTCGGGAGCCGCGAATGTAGGATGTGAGCGACGCGTTCGGATCCTCGACATGAATTCCCTCGCCGTCATAATCGTAGGCCCAGAGCACGCCGTAACGCCGGCAGACCGTGCAATTGCAGATCGTCGCGTCCGGAATGGCGCCCCGGAAAGTCCAGCGAACCTCTCCGCAGTGGCAGGATCCGCGGGTTATCTTGCCAGCGCTATGCTCATGTTCATCCCCGGCCATCGACGCCCCCTTCAGCGCAACCGGCACAGCCGCGACAATTGCGATTGCGCCCAGTTGCGCGCGAAGTCCTGCGTATCGGAAAGCCCCGACAACAGGCCGCCCATTTCGCCGTCTATATCAAGGTGAGCGTCGGTGATCTTGCAGGCCGCCGGGTCGAGTGACACGGTGACCGTCACCTTGCCGTCCACCGGGTCCATCTGAAAGAGCGAGTCGTTGCCAGTCTCGCAAGTCAACAGCGCCGTTGCCCTGACGGACGCCAGACCATTGTCTTCTGCGCAGACATCCGCGGACAAGACCTTGAAGCTGCTCGTCCGATTGGGGCCCACCGGAAGCTGTTCGCATAAACGCGCGGTCGAAATCGCCTTCGCGACGGCCGGCCATTCCGGACTCTCTGTCGCCGATTTACAGGCTGCCCAGGCCGGGGCCAGCGATACCGCAAATAGGCCAATTGCAATCAAGACGATCCTGCAAGGCATCTCTCCAGGCTTCATTCCCGCCTCCTCCAGACCCAGCCAGAGGATCAAACCGGTGATTCCCGGATTTTTGATGGCAACGATTGGAGCTCGTCGAAAGAAGGGCCGTTTTGGCGGCTCCGGCCTCAATGCGGAAGCTCCCTAGCCCTGTTGGCTCCAATGGAGACAGGCAATTGGCGAAGGAGATGAACCAGGGCCGCCGCCCGGTTCCATGACTTCGGTGCCCGCTTCCCGACGTCAGCAACATGCGCCTCGCCCGGCTGAGCGCTCGCGTCTGGCACGATCTGATCCTCACGCGCATCGGGAGCCGGCCGATAGATTTTACCTTGGTCGAGAGAAAGAATGGTCAAGGTCGTCAGCATCGTGAACCCTCCTGGCAACACGCGCTCGGCGGCGCGGCAAGGAGCAATCTCGATCAGACGGTCGTTTTGTGTCCTTAAGTGACGCGCAAAAAGGTGCAAAATATTCCAAAGGCGCTGACCGCTGTCAGCCCTCGGGCAGGCCAGCGAGCCGCAGGCCGTCGAGGATGGCGGCAAGACGGCTGGGATCCTTGGCGGGCTGCCCAGCCCTGATGCTCGCAATCGTCACCCCCGGAGCCATCCTCATCAGCCCATCCAGGAAGTGATGCGCCTCCGGCATGCGCCCGAGATGCGCATTGGCCGCGATCAGCATCCAGTAGGTCGGATCGAAGTTCGGATTGACGGCAAGTGCGCGCGTCGCCGAAGCCAGGGCCTCCTCATAGTCCCCCAGGACCACCTGCGCATGCGCCGTTCCGCACAGCGAGAGGTGCGCAAACATATCGCGTGGCGAAAGCCTGCTTGCCCGGCGCAACAAGGCGAGCGCCATGCTCAGCTCTCCACAATGGAGCGTCGCCACCCCAGCCGCGGCGACGACGAGCATATTGTTCGGATTGGCCTCGACGGCGGCGGCGAGGACGGCCATCCCCCAATCATATTCCCTCGCCACCTGCACCAGCGCCATGGCGCAATGCGCCATCACGGCCGGATCGCCGGCCGCCTTCTCCAGCCCGCGCCGCGCAAACTCAAAACAGGCCTGGCGATCATTGGGGCCGACGGACGGCCAGCCCATGGTGATACGGTGCTCCAGCGCCCAGGCGGCAAGGCCGAGCAGTTGGGCATTGTCGGGCTCGAGTGCCAAGGCTTCGGTCAGCAGCGCATAGGCCTGTACGTTTTCGCTAATCGATTCCGCCAGTATCTTGGAGAGTGCCGATAGCGCGGCGTCGTAGGCTGCGATGCTGCCCGGCCGCTCTCGCCGCGTACGCTCTATTTCCGCTGTGCGGATACGTGGCTCGACAACCGTTGCGACCTTCTCGGTGATCCGATCCTGAAAATTGAACACGTCGTCGAGCTCGCCGTCGAAATTCTGAGCCCACAGATGCGCGCCGCCAACTCCGTCGACCAGCTGAGCCGTGATCCTCAGTCGATCCCCCGCCCGCCGAATGCTGCCTTCCAGCACGTAGCGGACGCCCAGTTCCTCCGCCACCTGCCGCACGTCGACATTGCGGCCCTTGTAGACGAAGGAGGAGTTACGGGCGATGACGGAGAAGCTTCGAAAGCAGCTGAGTGCCGTTATGATGTCGTCCACCACACCATCTGCAAAGTAGTCCTGATCGGCACCTGCCCCGAGATTGGCAAAGGGCAGAACGGCAAGCACCGGCAAGGGGCCATCCGGCTCCTCGGACGCAGTAGCCATCCCGGCGAGGCGATAGCCGACGCGTGGCACCGTTGCGATCCACTCATCGCCTGTCGGCATCCTGCCGAGTGCCTTGCGGAGCGCTGCGATCTGGACCGTGAGATTGCCTTCCTCGACCACCAGCCCCGGCCAGCCACGCTCCATCAGGTCCGTCTTCGAGACGGTTTTCCCACCGGCGTCGAAAAGGGCTTCGAGAAGAGCCAGACCGCGCTGGCCGAGAGCAACGGATTTTCCGTTCCGCTGCAGCGTTCCGCCGGCGGGATCGAGGACAAACGGACCAAAAGCCTGGCGGGACCGTATCATGTGGACAATATATCGCGCGGCCAACGCAGTGAAAACCGGCAATCCCGCGCCATCGTTGCACGCCTCGGCCATCCGCGTGGCGGCCGCCGCTTCACATCAGGAGCGCCCGTATTCCCAGCCAAGCATCGCGCGCTTGCGCGTCAGACCCCAGTGATAGCCTGTCAGAGCGCCGCTCTTGCCGAGTGCGCGATGGCACGGGACCACGAAGGAAATCGGGTTCGCACCGACGGCCGCACCCACCGCGCGCATCGCGGTCGGCTTGCCGATGTCGTTCGCGATGTCGCTGTAGGTCACCGCTTTGCCAAACGGGATCTTCAACAGGCTTTCCCATACCCGCACCTGGAAATCCGTGCCGATCAACACCACCCGCAGCGGCTGGTCGGATGTCCAACGGCCCGGCTCGAAAATCCGCTCGGCGTAGGAGACCGTCGCCTGCCGGTCTTCGACGTATTCCGCATTCGGCCAGCGGCAGGTCATATCCTCGAGGCAGGCGGCCTCGTCGCCGATATCACTGAAGGCAAGGCCGGCGAGGCCGCGATCGGTGACCATGACCAGCGCGATGCCGAAGGGCGACGGGTGGAAGCCATAACGGATGGTCAGCCCGCCACCGCGGGCCTTCCATTCACCCGGCGACATTGCCTCGTGGGTCACAAACAGATCGTGCAGGCGGCTAGGGCCAGAGAGACCGACCTCGATCGAAGTCTCGAGCAACGGCAGCTCTTCCTTGCGCAGCAGGCGCTTGGCATGGTCGAGCGTGACGGCCTGCAGGAAGGCCTTCGGTGAAAGCCCCGCCCAGCGGGTGAACGTCTTCTGCAGCTGTGTTGGCGACTGCTTGAGGCGCGCGGCGATCGTCTCCAGCGAAGGCTGGTCACGATAATCCTCGGTAATCAGTTCGATGACCTGTCGAACGGTCTCGTAGTCGGGACCATCTGGCGTGATGTCATTGTTCAGGTTGGCTATCATGTTCATGATCTTTCTCCTTGTACCAAGGAGATAGTCAAGTGGACCCTGGCGAGCCACCCGATTCTTGCGCCGCGGCTATATGCGCTGCTTGACCGTAGCAAGCGCCCTCTTGAACGCCTTTGCGAAGCTTTCGCGATCGTCAGGGTTGAGAAAGGAGCCGATATCCGTGCCCTGCCCGCCGCCAGAGATATGCATTGACAGAATGCCGATCTCCTCGTGACGGCGCACGAAGAAGCGCGTCCAGAATGGGTTGAAATGGTGTTCGACCATCCGGCCCGAGGGCGCAAACTTTCGCACGGAGATATCAGTGCGCGAGACCATCACTTCCTCGCGCGCCCGGCCGGAGCGGTAGTTCAGCCAGAACGCACCGTAGAGCAACAGGAAATCCAGCCCGAAGAAGAAGCCGATCGGCCACGCGCCTGTCGCAACGAAGAACATGCCGTACATCAAGCACACGCCGCCCGTCAGCAGCAGAAGCACCTTGAAACCCTTGCGGCCAAGTGACCGGTAGGGAAAGAGTTCGGCTGCAAAAACAGGCTGTTCGTCGGCTCTGTCGGCGTTGCTTTCCATCATGGCTGCCGAGTATAGATTTTCCATGCCCAATCCGAAACTCAAATCCGCCGCCACATCGTCGCAGACGACGAAAGTGATCGTTCGCCGCAAGACGTCGAAAGCTGTCCGCTCCGCCTATAGCGAGGCCGAGCGCGAGGAGATTTTTCGCCGCTTCTCGATCCAGCGTCCTGAGCCAAAGGGGGAGCTGGAGCATTCCAATCCGTTCACGCTGGTCGTGGCCGTCGCCCTTTCCGCGCAGGCAACGGACGCCGGAGTCAACAAGGCCACGCGCGCGCTTTTCAAGGTCGCCGACACCCCGCAGAAGATGCTGGATCTCGGCGAGGAGCGGGTTCGCGACTACATCAAGACCATCGGGCTCTACCGCAACAAGGCAAAGAACGTCATTGCGCTCTCACGGATGCTGGTCGACGTTTTCGGTGGTGTGGTGCCACAGACGCGCGACGAACTGGTGATGCTTCCGGGCGTGGGCCGCAAGACGGCGAATGTCGTGCTCTCCATGGCCTTCGGCCAGGCAACCATGGCCGTCGATACCCACATCTTCCGTATCGCCAACCGCATCAAGCTCGCGCCCGGCAAGACGCCCGATGAGGTCGAGGAGCGACTGATGAAGGTGATCCCCAAGCACTATCTCTACCATGCGCATCACTGGCTGATCCTGCACGGCCGTTACACCTGTAAGGCGCGCCGCCCCGAATGCGAGCGCTGTGTCATCGCCGATATCTGCAAGTCGCCGGAAAAGAGCTGCGACATTCCGGCACCGCTGGTTGAGCTCCCGCCGCAGGTGATCGGCGAAGCGGTCGACTAACCCGCCAAAGGCATCCGCACGCCCAGCTCCTTTCGCGAGAGCAGCTTGTGCAGGTGCACCATCATGCCCGCGGCAAAGAGCGGCGTCAGCAGGTTCACGATCGGAACGGCCAGAAATGCTGCGATCACGAGCCCGGCGAGAAACACGGTCGTTGCATGCTTGGCGCGAAACAGCCGCGCCTCCTCGGGCGACCTGAACCGCATCGCGGCAAACTCGAAGAACTCGCGACCGAGCAGATAGCCATTCACCAGAAAGAACGCGACCAGATTGACGCCCGGCACGAAGAGCAGAAGAACCGCCACGATATTGCCGGCAATGACCACACCGAGAAACTTGATCGAACTGATAAGCGCGGATGCGAGCGGCATCGCCGTGCCGGGGGTGTCTTCGGGATAGTCGCGTTTCTCGATCACCTCCGCCACGTCATCGAGAAACAGGCCGGCAATCAGCGCGGTCACAGGCGAGAGCAGGAGCGCCAATCCGAGCGCCAGCCCGATGCCTGCCAGCACCAGAAAGACAAAGCTCAGCCACCCCGCCCAGTCTGGCAGCGCAGGAAAGAAGCTGGCAATCCAGGGAAATACCAGCGTGATGAAGGTGCTGCGCAGCGCAAGCCATAGACCGACAAGAACGAGGATCGTGAGCCCCAGCACCTTCCAGAACACCGATCGCGTTTCCGCCGCGAAAAGATTAGCAACTGCAAGGCGCGCGGCGTGAAAGATCATTTTGACGTCTCCGGTTGTGGCCAAGATGTATGAATCTGATCTTTGAACGGCAAGGCTGAAAATAATTGGGTGCTTTGTCGGAAATCTTGTTCAGAAATACATATTAATATATAGTCATCTAACATTAGAAATTGCTTTGGCCTGGGCAGCTTCCGGAATATTTGCAAGCGGCAGGGTTTTCCTTGTGCATCCGAGAAACGGGTCCGGAAGATCAGGAAAGGCGCCGTGGAAGACTTCGTTCACAAACTCCGGCAGTATGCAAAATCCGGCACACCGGCGGAGCGGCGCATTGCAAAATACTTTGCCGAACATCTGAGCGACCTGCCATTCGAAACCGCCGCATCCGTGGCCGACCGGCTCGACCTCAGCCCCATGACGGTTGGGCGCTTCCTGCGCGCTCTGGGCTATCAGGGGCTGGACAGCGTCAAGGTCCAGATCCGCGAGGTTTCCCCCGTTTCGGCCACACAGATGCAAGCATCCATGACCGAACTGCAGACCGACGTCGCGGAAGGCAAGCCGCTGGCCGTGCTGGTGTCGGAGCAGATCCAGGGTCTCCACCACATATACCATCTCACTGGTCAGCCGCAGTGGCGTGAGGCGGTATCGATGATCGGCACGGCGCGCGAAGTCTTCGTCGCGACGCATGCGGGTCTTTCGGGCTTCGCATCACACTTCTGTCAGCAGCTGACACAGGCTCGAGACAGCGTGCACTCGCTCGATGGCACAGGTAGCCGCTTCGCGGAGCTTTTCGCGCGTTTGAACGGCGATGACGCATTGCTGATCATCCTCGACAGCCATCGCTTCGGCAAGGCCCGCCTTCTTGCGCGCACCGCACGGCGATACGGATACAAGGTCATCCTGATCACCGCTCAAAGCACCAACTGGATGCCGGATCAGGCCAACCTTATACTTCCCCTGCCCGCAGCCCGTACCGGCGATGCCGACAGCCTCCCGCCCCTGATGGCCCTGCTCGACTGTCTGTCGACGGCGGTTATCCTTTCGGCAGGCGAGGAAGCGGCACAGCGCACGCGACGCATGGGCGAGTTCGGCACTATGCTTGGCGAAGGCTCAAACCGCTGACGCCTGCGTAAGCGCCAACAGGTGCGCGGGAGCTTACTCCATCGTCTCAAGCTCGGCGCGATGCCGATACATCGCCAGCAGACGGCGGTAGTCGCGATCATAGATCGCGCGCTTGTCCTCGTTGGGCAGCAGAACCTCGCCCCCCGGATACATCGCAAGGCCAGCGCTGGGCAGATCCCCATGTAGCCCACAGGACACGGCCGCCGCCATCGCGGTCCCGAGCAGCACCGCTTCGTTCATCTTGGGAACCACGACCTTGCAGCCTGTCGCATCCGCATAGAGCTCCATGAGGACAGGGTTCTTCACATGACCGCCGGCCACGTGAAGTGTGTCCGGCGCATAGCCGTAGTCCCGCATCTGCTCGAGGATGTGACGAATTCCGAGCGCAATCGCCACGCCCGTGCGCCAATAGAGCGCGCAGAGCCCATCGAACGAGGTGTCCAGCGTAAGCCCGCTGATGCCGCCCACGGCATGCGGATTGGCGTGCGGTGATCGATTGCCGTGAAAGTCGGGTAGTACGAAAATCCGGGCGCCGAAATTGTCGCCCTCCTCCACACGCAGCTGCGCGATGCGGGCAACGATCCTCTGGTGGATCGCCGCCGTCGGTTCTCCGCCCGCCGCATGCATCCGAACAATATGATCGAGCAGCGCCCCTGTCGCCGATTGGCCCGCCTCGACAAGCCAGGATTCGGGCAGCACGGCTTCGTAATACGGCCCCCACATGCCATGGCTTGGCTTCCGCTCCCGCGAAAAGGAGACGATGCAGCTCGACGTGCCGGCAATTAGCGCCAGCTGCCGCTCGAGCTTGTGCGGGTCATGGGCAGCACCGCCAAGTGTGCCGAGCGCTCCGGCATAGGCATCGACCATGCCTGCCGAGACGTGGCAACCGGTCGTCAGGCCGAGCGCCGACGCGGCCTCCTTCGTGAGTGTCCCCACGCTCTGGCCCACGGCGACCGTATCGTCAGGCAGCCGCCCCCGCTCCTGCAGGTCTTCAAGACCGATCTGCTCGAGAAAATCCGCCTGCCAGCCCTTATCGTGGTGCGCGAGATAATTCCACTTTGCCGTCAGCGTACAGCGCGACCTTGCCAGCGCGCCCGACGCCTTCCAGGTCATGAAGTCGGCAAGGTCGAAGAGATAGCCGGTGTTCATCCATGTGCCCGGCAGCTTCTTCTTCAGCCACATCAGCTTCGGCATTTCCATCTCGGGCGACATGAAGTGCCCGGAATGCTCCATGACGGGATGTTTCGTGGCCGTGCAGAAATCGGCCTCCTTCAGCGCCCGGTGGTCGAGCCAGACGATGGTATCGAACCGCCGCTCGCCGCCGGTGGAAACGCTGATCTGCCCGCCATCGACGTCACGCACGACGAGCGAACAGGTGGCGTCGAAGCCGATAGCGCCGACCGATTCCGGCGCCGCACCGGATTGCTCCATGGCCTTGCGCACCGAGATACAGACGGCGGACCAGATATCTTCGGAATCATGCTCGGCGTGGTTCTCACGCGGCCGGTTCATGAGGATCGGGTGTTCTGCCTTGCCCAGCAGCTGGCCACGGATATCGAAGACGCCAGCGCGCGCGCTGCCGGTGCCGATATCGACCGCGACCACATGCTGAGGCATTAAAGGTGCATCCCGTCCCGTTTATGTTTTCGGACAAGGTGTATCAAATCCGGCATCGCGTCAAACACCGCTTCGGGAGAAAGCCGGTCAAGTTCAGCGCGATAGCCGGCGAAATTGGCGTGCGAGCCGCCGGTGAAGGCAAACACCGTCATGCCCGCCGCCTTGGCCGCTTCGATGCCCGCGGGGCTATCCTCGATCACGACGCAATCGGCCGGATCGACATGCATCTCCCGCGCCGCATGAAGAAACAGGTCGGGCGCCGGCTTGCCGTTCTTCACCATCGTCGCGCTGAAAATGTCAGGCAGCCGATCGATCAGGCCGGTCACCGTCAGCGACAGGCGAATGCGCTCCACCTGGCTCGACGACGCGACGCAACAGGGAATGCCGAGACTATCGATGGTAGCGGCAACGCCATCGATCGGCTTCAGCTCCTTGCGAAAGCGCGCATAGAGATTGGTGCGCAACTGCTCGAGGAATTCCTGTCCGGGGTGAACGTTGTACTCGTTCTTCATCGCGTCGATGACAGTCGCCAGACTGCGCCCGAGGAAGCGGCCATAGACCTCGTCCTCCGTAATCGGCACTCCCAGATCGTTCATCGCCTTGACGAGAACGCTGACCGAGATCGGCTCGCTATCGACGAGCACGCCGTCGCAGTCGAAGATGACCAGCCGTGTTTCAGCTTCAGCCATGACAGATCCAATCGCAGTTGGTGCAGAAGATCCCCTCCACCAGACCGGCGGAGGGTGGCGGCAGCAGCGCCGCCACCTAATCCTTACACAGCAAGCTTGTTGTCGAGATAGAGCTGCAGGGTTTCGCGCGTGCCCTTTTCCCACAGGGTTTTCAGCGCGTGGGCAAAGCGCTTGCGGAACACCTCGGATTTCGACACCTCGCCGAAGATGTCATCGAAGGCGAGGAAGGCCATCGGATCGTCCTTGGCCTTCAGCGCCGCGGCATGCAGCCGGTCTGCGCTGGCGTCGTTAAAGACGATGTCCTTGCCGCTGTCGGTCTTGCCCGCGAAGTAACGGCACCACAGCGCCGACACCAGGGCGAGGCCCACGACATCCCGGCCCTGGCTCAGATTGTCGAGCGTCGACGGCAGGATGAACTTCGGTTGCCGGTTCGATCCGTCCTGCGCCAGCCGCGGGATGGTGTCGGCAATCTTCGGGTTGAGCAGCCGATGCTCGATCAGCGCGAAGTAATCCGTCAGCGATGTATCCGGCACCGGCGGCACGATCGGGATGATCTCTTCCTTCTCCAGCTTGGCGAGGAAGGCGCGGATCAGCGGATCTTCCATCGAGTCGTGTACGAAATGAATGTCCATCAGCGCTGCCGGATAGGCGATCGCCGCATGCCCCCCGTTCAGGATGCGGATCTTCATGTGCTCGTAGGGCGTCACATCCGGCACGAAGGTCACGCCGACCTTCTCCAGCGCAGGGCGCCCAGCGGTGAACTTGTCTTCCAGCACCCACTGCTTGAACTCTTCGCAATAGACAGGCCAGTTGTCCTCGATGCCGAAGGCGTCCTTCAGGAGATCGATTTCGCGCTGCCCCGTGGCGGGAGTGATACGGTCCACCATCGCGTTCGGGAAAGCGACATTCGCCTTGATCCAGTCGGCAAAGGCCGGATCGGAAAGACGTGCGGTCCCGACGACGGCATTCGACGTGACGACGCCGTTATGCGGGATGTTATCGCAGGACATGACCGTGAACGGCTCGATGCCCTTCTCCTTGCGCGCCTTCAGGCCGGCAACGATCAGGCCAAAGACCGTCTTCGGTTCCGACGGATTTTGTCCATCAGCGGCAATTGCCGGATGGCCTGGATTGAACTTGCCGGATGCGCCGATGAAATAGCCGCCTTCGGTGATCGTCATCGAAACGATGCGGATCGTGGGATCGGCAAGCTTGGCGATGATCGTCTTTGCGTCGCCCACCGGCAGGATGTCGATCATCGGGGCGGTAACGCGCGCGGCCGTCTTGTTGTTGTCCTGTTCGACGACCGTCGTCAGGAAATCCTGGGCGGCGAGCTTGTCGCGCATCGCCGCGTCGGAGGGTAGAATGCCCGCGCCGATGATCGCCCAGTCATGATCCTTGCCCAGGTTGAACAGGTCGTCGAGATAGATCGCCTGATGGGCGCGGTGGAAATTGCCGACGCCGAAGTGCACGATGCCCGCCTTCAGCGACGCCCGCTCATAGGCCGGCACAGTGGCCGTCTTTGCCGCGTCGGAAAGCGTTGCCAGCGATAGTTTGCACGTCATGTCTCAGTCCTCTTGAAGGTCTTCGGGGCCAGCCATGACCCCGGGGGCCTGTAGGCCCCTGTATCGGCGCGCCGGGCACCTCGTCCGGCACGCGCTGTCATCCCTACCCCGGAAGCCTTGCTCAGATGGCGAGGCCCTGCTCGTTGAACTTGTGAATGCGAGCCTTGTCGGCCGTCAGGTAGACGGTGTCGCCGGCCTTGGCCGGGAAGTCGCCGCCGCCGCGCGCCGTCATCTGGCCGATGCCCTCGACATCGACATGCAGGAAGGTGTCGGAGCCGAGATGTTCGGCTACGGTAATCTTGCCTTTCCATTCGCCGCTCTCTGTCGAAAGCTGGATATGTTCGGGACGCACGCCGAGCGTCTGCGAACCCTGCTTAACGAAGTTCATCTTCGGCGAACCGATGAAGCCGGCGACGAACAGGTTGCGCGGCTTGGAGTAAAGCTCCATCGGCGAGCCGACCTGCTCGATGTTGCCGCGGTTCAAGACGACGATCTTGTCAGCCATGGTCATGGCCTCGACCTGGTCGTGGGTGACATAGATCATGGTTGTCTTCAGCTGCTGGTGCAGTTCGCTGATCTCGAGGCGCATGTTTACGCGCAGCGCCGCATCGAGGTTCGACAGCGGTTCGTCGAACAGGAAGGCCGACGGCTGGCGCACAATGGCGCGGCCGATCGCGACGCGCTGGCGCTGACCGCCCGAGAGCGCGCGCGGCTTGCGATCAAGATAGTCGGTGAGGTTGAGGACACGGGCCGCGTCCGCCACCTTCTTGTCGATGTCGGGCTTTGCCATGCCGGCCATCTTCAGCGGGAAGGCGATGTTGCTGCGCACGCTCATATGCGGATAGAGCGCGTAGGACTGGAACACCATGGCAAGCCGGCGTTCCGACGGCGCGGTCTCGGTGGCGTCCTTGCCGTCGATCACGATCTTGCCGGCGCTGACATCCTCGAGGCCGGCGATCAGCCTGAGAAGCGTGGACTTGCCGCAGCCCGAGGGGCCGACGAAGACGACGAACTCGCCGTCCTTGATCTCGAGGTCGATCGACGGGATGACCTTGGCTTCACCGAAGACCTTCGAGACTTTCTGAAGGGTAATGCTGCCCATGTTTCTCTCCCTGGTATCTTATTTCACCGCGCCGAAGGTCAGGCCGCGGACGAGTTGTTTCTGCGAGAACCAGCCGAGGATCAGGATCGGGGCGATCGCCATGGTGGAGGCTGCCGAAAGCTTGGCATAGAACAGGCCTTCGGGGCTGGAATAGGAGGCAATGAACGCTGTCAGCGGCGCCGCTTTCGAGGCACTGAGGTTCAACGTCCAGAAGGCTTCGTTCCAGGCCAGGATGATATTGAGGAGCAGCGTCGAGGCAATGCCCGGCACCGCCATCGGCGTCAGCACGTAGATGATCTCCTTGGCAAGCGATGCACCGTCCATGCGGGCCGCCTCCAGGATCTCGCCGGGGATTTCCTTGAAGTAGGTGTAGAGCATCCAGATGATGATCGGCAGGTTGATCAGCGTGAGAATGATCACCAGGCCAAGGCGGCTGTCGAGCAGGCCCGAGTTTCGGAACATCAGGTAGATCGGGATGAGAGCGCCGACCGGCGGCATCATCTTCGTCGACAGCATCCACATCAAGACATCCTTGGTCCGCTTGGTCGGCGAAAACGCCATCGCCCAGGCGGCGGGGATCGCGATAATCAGGCCGATCAGCGTCGAACCGAACGAAATGATCACCGAGTTCATGAAGTGGCTGAGATAGTTCGAGCGGCTCTGCACCTCCGAATAGCTCTCCGTCGTCCAGTGGAAGAACAGGAACTGCGGCGGCGATGCGATGGCATCCGCTTCCGTCTTGAAGCTCGTCAGAAACGTCCAAAGGATCGGGAAGAAGATCAGGATGCCGAGCGTCCAGGCGATGGCGGTCATGACGACCTTGCGCTGGGTTGTGACTTTTCTAGCCATCTCAAGCCTCCAGATTCTTGCCGACGAGGCGCACGAGGAAGATCGCAACAATGTTGGCGAGGATGACCGCCACGATACCGCCCGCCGAAGCGCCGCCGATATCGAACTGCAGAAGCGCCTGCACGTAGACGAGATAGGTAAGGTTCGTGCTCTGCGTGCCGGGGCCGCCATTGGTGGTGACGAGGATTTCGGCGAACACCGAGAGCAGGAAGATCGTCTGGATCAGGATCACGACCGTGATGGCGCGGGCCATGTGCGGCAGGATAATGTAGATGAATTTCGAAACGACGCCGGCGCCATCCATTTCGGCGGCTTCCTGCTGCTCTTCGTCCAGCGACTGCAGGGCGGTCAGCATGATGAGCGTCGCAAACGGCAGCCACTGCCAGGCGACGATCAGGATGATCGAGAAGAGCGGCGCGTTGGCAAGCCAGTCATAGGGCTGCAATCCAAGCGCCTTGGCGATATGCGCGAAGAGCCCGTTGACCGGGTTCATGAACATGTTCTTCCACACCAGCGCGGCAACCGTCGGCATGACGAAGAAGGGTGCGATGACCAGAATGCGAACGATGCCTTGCCCGTAGATCTCCTGGTTCAGCAGAAGCGCGAACGCAATGCCGCCCACCACCGTGATCAAGAGCACGCCGAGCACCAGCAGCAGCGTATTAATCAGCGCGGAGAAAAAGGCCGGATCGGTCAGGAAGTATTTGTAATTGAGGAAGCCGACGAAGGTTTCCATTCCCGGGCTGAGCAGATTGTAGTTCAGCGTCGAGAAATAGATCGTCATCACGAGCGGGACGATCATCCACAGAAAGAGCAGGATCACGGATGGTGCAATCATCATTCGTGCTGCGGAGCGGGTGTGTAACGTTGCCATGGCGACGACCGATCATGTCAGGAGGGGCGAACGGCTGCAGGACAGCTAGGTAAAAAGGGGCCGCCGACGCAATTTCGGGCACCGGCGGCCTAGACGGGCGGGGAGGTCAAATGCCCCGCCTCTCAGGAGGCTATTTATTTGATGTAACCAGCCTTCGTCATTTCGCGGGTCGTCAGCTGCTGAGCACTCTGCAGGGCTTGGTCGACCGAAACCTGGCCGGCAAGAGCCGCGGAGAACTGCTGGCCGACAGCGGTGCCGATACCCTGGAATTCAGGGATAGCGACGAACTGCACGCCGACATACGGAACCGGCTTGACGGTCGGCTTGGTCGGGTCGGCGGAGTTGATGCTGTCGAGCGTCATCTTCGCGAAAGGTGCTGCCTTCTGGTAGTCCGCATTCGCATAGAGCGAAGAGCGCGTACCGGGAGGTGCGTTCAGCCAGCCGTCCTTCTCGGCGACGAGGTTGGTGTAGTCCTTGCTCGTTGCCCAGGCGACGAACTTCTCAGCTGCTTCGACCTTCTGCGAGCCTGCCGGGATGGCGAGGTTCCAGGCCCAGAGCCAATTGCCACGCTTGCCGAGGCCCTTGTCCGGAGCCAGAGCGAAGCCGACCTTGTCGGCCACGGTGGATTCCTTCGGGTTGCTGACGAAGGACGCAGCAACGGTCGCATCGATCCACATGCCGCACTTGCCGGTCTGGAAGAGCGCCAGGTTTTCGTTGAAGCCGTTCGAGGATGCACCGGGAGGGCCGGCTTCCTTCATCAGGTTAACGTAGAAGTTCAGCGTGTCCTTCCACTCCGGTTGATCGAACTGCGGCTTCCACTGTTCATCGAACCAACGTGCGCCGAATGAGTTCGACATCGCCGTCAGGAAGGCCATGTTTTCGCCCCAGCCGGCCTTGCCGCGCAGGCAGATGCCGTAAATTTCCTTGTCCTTGTTGGTGATCTTCTTCGCGGCATCCGCGATGAAGTCCCAGGTCGGCGCGTCAGGCATCTTCAGGCCGGCGGCGTCGAACAGGTCCTTGCGGTACATGACCATCGAGCTCTCGCCATAGAACGGTGCTGCATAGAGCTTGCCGTCTGTGGTCAGACCGCTGCGGATAGCCGGCAGCAGATCGTCGGCATCATAGTCCTTGCCGAGATTGTCGAGTGGCAGCAACCAACCCTGCTTTGCCCAGATCGGAACTTCGTAGGTGCCGATCGTCAGAACGTCGTACTGACCGCCCTTGGTCGCAATGTCAGTGGTAACCTTCTGGCGCAGGACGTTTTCTTCGAGGGTCACCCACTCGAGATCAATACCGGGGTTCTTTTTCTTGAAGTCATCCGTCAGCTTCTGCATCCGGATCATGTCGCCGTTGTTAACGGTCGCGATCGTCAGCGTCTCGGCCGAAGCCATGCCGGCAAACGCCAGTGCCGAGCAGGCGCCCAGCAGGAGAGTTCTCAATGTCATATCTTCCTCCCAGAAGATGAGTGCGAGCATTCGCTTTGCTCATGGGCAATTACTCATCGCGGAGCAAAAAAAGTCAATCACCATTCGTTGCTGCAACAGCGAATGAATGCATTATCTAACTGATTTCAAATATAAATATTTTTGCTCACGCCTTGAGCAAATACTCGGCAGCTTCCTCATCGGTGATCAAACCGTTGATCTGGTGACCCAGCACGGCCGCCTTCATCGCCTTGAATTTCCGCTTGCCCTTGGCAATGCCGATGACAGTCGACGAATCGCGCGATGGGATCGATGCGGACGCGACGCGATCATTGATCGGGTGATCCAGCAGCCTGCCTTCGCTATCGAAAACCCACCCGCAGATTTCGCCAACCGCGCCGTTGCGCATGAGCTCCATCATCTCGTCTTTCTCGAGAAACCCATCGACGCAAAGCGGCCCGTCGATCCCGAGTTCGCCGATGCCGACGAAGGTGACATCCGCCTGCGCGCTCATCTCCAGCGTCGCGCGCACCAGCTGTTGCGCATGCAGCGTTTCCCGCTCCTTGGCCGACGTTACGAGAACTGGAAGCGGCATTGGAAAGTGCCGTGCCTTCACCGCATCCGCCATGCTGAAGATGACGTTGTAATAGGCGGCCGAGCCGTCGGGCGCGATATTGCCTGTCAATGACACGATACGATGGTTGGGACATTCGATCGCCGGCAGTTGGTCGACCGCAGCCTTCAGCGTGCGCCCGGTCCCGACAGCCAACACGATCGGATCCGCCCGCTTCAGCCAGCGCTCGATCTCGGCGGCAGCTGCCTCGGCAATGCCGATGGTCGTCGATGCCGATCCCGGGTCGCTGGGCACGATCTCGACATGCTTCAGGCCATACTTCTTGCGAACGGCATTGGCCAGCTCAAGGCAGGCGGCAATGGGATGATCCAGGCGCACCTTGATCAACCGCTCTGCCACGGCCAGCGAAACGAGGCGCTGCGCAGACTGTCGGGAAATGCCCATCGTCGCAGCGATCTCATCCTGCGTCCGGCCCGCGACGTAATACAGCCAACCGGCGCGCGCAGCGTCATCCAGCCTTCCGGGTGTCTCGGATCTCTTCACCATCAACTATATCTACCGTGCAGGATGTGTCGGCTTCCGCCGGAAAAGCTCATGAGTCGCGACTAGATGAAAACAAAATTCGGGTAAATGTCGAGTACGTCGTGGCAATATGCCGCCTAATTCGCGTCGTATGAAGCCTGTCTCCGTCATCGTCCAGCCATCTTCGCCGCAGAAGCCTCTGCTTGACCGAATGCCGAACTGCAAGCTAACTGTGGTTGAGAGGAAAAACCGTGCGAATCCTGCTGGTTGAAGACGACAAGATGATTGGCGAAGCCGTACGTGACCACGTCACGGCTGCAAATCATGCTGTGGACTGGGTCAGCAACCTCGCCAACGCCGACGTCGCGACCGGCCCCGTCGAGTATGGCCTCATCCTGCTCGATCTTCAGCTTCCCGACGGAAGCGGCGTTGACTTCCTCCGGCGCATTCGCGGCCGGGACGTCAGAACGCCCGTTATCATCCTTACCGCCCGCGACCAGATCTCGGATCGCATCGAAGGATTGAACGCCGGCGCCGACGACTACCTCGTCAAGCCCTTCAACCTCGGCGAACTGGAAGCGCGGATCATGGCCGTAGCGCGACGCTACGAAGGCAATCCGCATCCCGTTCTGCGCATTTCCGATATCGAGATCGACAGGCCCCAACACAAGCTGTCGGTGGCAGGCGAACCGATCATTCTCACAAGCCGCGAATGGGCCGTTCTCGATCTGCTGACAGCACGCCCCGGCGCGATCGTGTCCAAGGACCGGATCGAGGAGGCCCTCTATGCCTTCGGCTCGGAGATCGAGAGCAACACCGTTGAAGTCTACGTCAGCCGGCTACGCAAGAAGATCGGCAAGGAACGCATCCGCACCGCGCGCGGCATAGGCTACACCCTTGGATGACGATGAAGTCTGAACGCAGTATTACCCGCCCGCTTATCCTTGCCCTGACAACCGTCATGGTCATCTTCTGGTTGCTGGCAATCGGCCTGAGCATTCGTGTCATGCAACACGAGTTCGACGAGATCTTCGATAGCGCCCAGCAGGAGACGACAGAGCGTTTGCTGGCTCTCATCATCGACGACATTGCGCAGGGCAACATGGATGACCCGCGCAGCGTCGCTATCTTGAGAACAGCGGCAAACCGCGAATACCTGACCTATCAGGTGCGCGACGCCAGCGGCAAGGTCGTGCTTCGTTCCAACGACGCCTCGGCCGAACCGTTCCAGGTTCCGCTGAAGACCGGTTTCCACGATACCGACACGGCACGGATCTACACGGAGCGGTCGGCTGATGGCAGCCTGTTTCTGCAGGTCGCAGATCGCTTCAAGAATCGCCGCGAGGCCGTGCGCGAAAGCGCCGCTACGCTGCTCATTCCGCTGATCGCCCTCATCCCCGCCAGCATCTTCGCTGTCTGGTTCATCGTGAGCCGCGCGATGCGGCCGCTGGATGCCTTGCGGCAGGATATCGGAACAAAGGACGGCGGCAATCTGGCGCCGCTTGCGGGCAACAGCTTGCCGAAGGAGCTGAGACCGATCGCGCGCTCCGTCAACCTGCTACTCGACCGGCTGCGTGCGGCGCTGGAAGCCGAACGTGAATTCACAGCCAACAGCGCCCACGAGCTGAGAACACCGATCGCCGGAGCGCTGGCACAGACCCAACGTCTCGCCGAAGAGCTTGGGCCGGGACAACCGCAATTGCGCGCCCGACAGGTCGAGACCTCGCTCGTCAATCTGGGGCGGCTCGCAGAGAAATTGTTGCAGTTATCTCGCGCCGAAGCAGGGATCGGCGGCAGCGCCACGCCTGCCGATCTGCGGCCGGTACTGGACATGGTGGTATCGGACTTTGAGCGCGACAGCCGCTCGCACGGCCGATTGCGCTACTCGGCGCCCAAAGGCGCGACGCTGACCCGCAACGCCGACATGGACGCCTTCGGCATCGTCATCCGCAACCTGATCGAAAACGCGTTGACGCACGGCGATCCTGAAATGCCGGTCAATGTCAGCCTCGAGGGCGACGGCGTCATTCGCGTCGTCAACGACGGGCCGGCTGTGCGAGAGATCGACATACAGACGCTCAAAAAGCGCTTCCGGCGTGGCAAGACCACCGGCGCCGGCTCCGGCCTCGGCCTGGCGATCGCCGATCGAATTGTCTCGCAAATGGGCGGGACCCTGGAGCTGTTTTCGCCCGCGAGCGGCGAGGTATCCGGTTTCGAGGCCCGCATCATCCTGCCCGCCTGAGCGTTGGTTTTGGCTTGCAAATCATGCCGAACGGTGCGAGCAGACGCTGAGCTTCTCGAACAAGCAGAATCCGAATGATCATCTCTTTCGATATTGGCGGTTCGGCCATCAAGGGCGGCATCGCCCGCTCTGAAACCGACATCACTCCACTCGGTCGGCACCCGACACCCGTCGATGACTTTGCCACCTTCATCGCCACTTTGCGTGCGATCATTGCCGAGACCGGCGAACAGCCGACGCGGCTTTCCTTTTCGATCGCTGGTGTGGTCGATCCGGATACGCAGCGGCTGACCTGCGCCAACATTCCCTGCATTCACGGGCGCAATCTCGCCGCCGACCTGGAGACCGAGTTCGGTCTTCCTGTCCTGATTGCCAACGATGCGGATTGCTTTGCAATCGCCGAAGCCGGCCTTGGCGCCGGCAGGGGACATCGCATCGTGCTCGGTGCCATTCTCGGCACCGGCGTCGGCGGCGGCGTGGTGGCCAATGGCAGGCTGATCAACGAAGCCGGCGGTTTTGCAGGTGAATGGGGCCACGGCTCTATCGTCGCCTTGCGTGCCGGCCACCCATCTGTCGAAATCCCCCATTTCCAGTGCGGTTGCGGCCAGAAGGGCTGCGTCGATACCATTGGCGGAGCCCGCGGCGTCGAACGGCTGCACAAGACGCTCCATGATCTCGATTTCTCAAGCCAGGAGATCATCGACCAGTGGCTGAAGGGCGAAGAGAAGGCGACGCGGACGATGGACGTCTACGTGGATCTCGTCGCCTCCCCGCTGGCGCTGACAATCAACATTACCGGCGCAACCATTGTACCGGTGGCCGGTGGACTGTCGAACGTCGAGCCTCTGCTGGCCGAACTCGACAAAGCCGTGCGGCAGCGAATCCTGCGCAAGTTCGACCGCCCGATCGTCGTACGCAGCGAATGCCGCGTCGAACCCGGGCTGATCGGCGCAGCGCTGCTCGGCTTGAGAGCGGAAGCCGATCTGACGGCTTGAGCTGACCGAGCGGGATCCTTCACCAAAAAGAAATGGCGCGGTTTTCACCGCGCCATTTTTGTTTACTCTGCCGCCACCGCCGGAGGCTGATGGTGATCGGGCACCGCGTCGTTGCTGTTCGACGCGAGGGCCTTTTCGTCTTCCTTCGTCTTCGGCTCCTTGCCGAAGAACAGTGCGTAGGCCGCCGGCAACACCAGGATCGTCAGAACCGTTGCGACCAGGATGCCGCCCATCATGGCGTAGGCGAGCGGACCCCAGAAGACACCGCGCGAGATCGGGATCAGCGCCAGAACCGCTGTCAGCGCCGTAAGCATGATCGGGCGGAAACGGCGCACCGCCGCGCCGACAATCGCCTCCTGTCGATGCATCCCCGCCTTGATATCCTGGTCGATCTGATCGACGAGAATGATCGAGTTACGGATGATGATGCCGAGCAGCGCGATGACGCCGAGGATGGCGACGAAGCCGAAGGGCGCGCCGGAGATCAGCAGTGCCGCAGCAGCGCCGATGATGCCGAGCGGGCCGGTCGCCAGCACCAGCATCGCCTTGCCGAAGTGCTGCAGCTGCGCCATCAGGAGCAGGACGATGACGACAAGCATGATCGGTGCCTTGGCGGCGATCGATGCCTGGCTTTCGGCGGAATCTTCCGCGCCACCCTGGATCTCGACCTTGTAGCCGGCCGGCAGGCTGTCACGCAGCGGCTGCAGATCGGCATACATCTTCATGACGACGTCATTTGACTGCACGCCATCGGGAAGCGTCGCACGGATGCTGATCGTCGGCAGACGATCACGCCGCCACTCGATACCCTGCTCGAGAACAGGCACCACCTTGGCGATCTGCGAGACCGGCACGAAGCCGCCGAAGTCTGTCGGCACATAGACCGAGTTGACGGCCGACAGCAGCGAGCGATTGGCATCCGGCTCGCGGGCAACGATCGAAACCGTTTCCTCGCCATCGCGGAAATCATCGAGCGGTGCGCCGGACATCGCGGTCTGCAGCATCTGGCGGACGCGTTGCGAGGTAACGCCGAGGGCGCGGGCACGATCCTGGTCGATCACCAGTTTCATCGCCGGCACCTGCTCCAGCCAGTCGTCATGGATCGCGCCAAGCAGCGGATTGGCCTGGAACTTCGCTTTTACCTCGTCCGCGATCTTGCGGACTTCCTGGCGATCCGGACCCATCACACGCATCTGCACGGGCCAACCGGTCGGCGGACCGAGGAACAGGCGGTCGACCTTGCCGCGGATATCGGGGAAGTCCTCGGCAAGGATCGTCCGCAGCTTGACGATCAGCCGTTCGCGGGCCGGCTCGTCGTTTGCCATGATCAGCAGCTGTGCGAAGTTCGGGTTCGGAAGCTGCTGGTCGAGAGGCAGGAAGAAGCGCGGTGCGCCTTCGCCGATATAGGTGGCGACGAACTTCTTATCCTTGTCGTCCATGATCTTGGCTTCGAGCGCCTTCGATTGCGTCTCGACTTCCTTGATGCTGGTACCCTCAGGCAGCCAGAGATCGACGAGGATCTCGGGACGCGAGGACTGCGGGAAGAAGTTCTGCGGAATGAACTGGAAGGCCCAAAGGCTGGTGGCGAAGGTCACCAACGTCATGGCGACGACGATGATCCGGTGGCGCACGGCCCAGCCGACCGTCGATCGCAGCCGGCGATAGAAGCTGGTGTCGAAGGCGTCATGATGCTCGCCGCCGGCATGCTGGCGCTGCTTCAGGATCATGTAGCCGAGCCACGGCGTGAAATAGACCGCCACGAACCACGAGACCACAAGCGCGATGCCGACGACATAGAACAGCGTGCGCACATACTCGCCGGCAGTGGAGGCCGCGAAGCCAACCGGAATGAACCCGGCCGTGGTGATCAGCGTGCCCGTCAGCATCGGGAAGGCGGTGGAGGAATAGGCGAAACTCGCCGCCTCAATCTTCACCAGCCCCTCTTCGAGCTTTCGCTCCATCAACTCGACCACGATCATCGCGTCGTCGACGAGGAGCCCAAGCGCAATGATCAACGCCCCGAGCGAGATACGCTGCAGGTCGATGCCAAGCTCGTACATGATGGCGAAAGTGGCGGCCAGCACCAACGGAATGGCGATGGCGATGACGAGGCCCGAACGCCAGCCGATCGACAGGAACGAGACGACGAGAACGATGGCCAGCGCTTCGCCGAGCGCATGCATGAACTCGCTCACCGCATCGGTGACGACATCAGGCTGGTTGGAGATCTGGTCGACAGCAACGCCGTAGGGCAGCGATTCCTCGAAGTGCTTGTAGGTCGCTTCGACATCCTTGCCGACATCGGTGACCTTGAAGCCCTTGGCCATGACGACGCCGACCTGGACGCTCTCGTGGCCATTGAAGCGATACTTCTTCTGATAGGGATCTTCGAGACCGGAATAGACGGTGGCAATATCGCCGAGACGAGTGACCTGATTGCCGGCCTTGAGCCGGAGCTCGCGGATATCGGCGGCCTTGGTCACGTCGCCTTCGACGGCGATGCGCACCGAGCGCGTGCCGGTATCGACCGAGCCTGCCGGATCGACACTGTTCTGGCCCTTGATGGCATTCTGCAGGTCGAGAATCGTCAGGCCGCGTTCTGCAAGCGCCTTGGACGAGACGTCGATATAGATCTTCTCCGGCTGATCACCGATGATGACCGCCTTCTCGACGCCCGGCGTCGTCAGCAGCATGTCGCGCGCCTGGATCGCGAACTTCTTCAGCTCGGGATAGCTGTAGCCATCGCCGCTGATCGAATGCAGCGTGATGAAGGTATCGCCGAACTCGTCGTTGAAATAGGGGCCGAGCAGGCCTTCCGGCAATTCGCTGGAGATATCGCCGACCTTCTTGCGCACCTGGTAGAAGGCATCGGCAACCTGCGCCGCGTTGGTGTCGCCCTTGACCTGCAGCGTGATGACGGCGGAACCGGCGCGCGTATAGGACTTCACCCAGTCGATATGCGGGGTTTCCTGCAGCTTGCGTTCGATCTTGTTGACCACCTGGTCTTCCATCTCCTGGATGGAAGCGCCAGGCCACACGGCCTGCACGACCATGACGCGGAAGGTGAAGTCAGGATCTTCCTTCTGGCCCATGCGCATCAATCCGAGCACGCCGGTGATCAGGATGAGCCCAAACAGGAAGCGCGCGATGCTCGGATGTCCGATCGCCCAGCGCGACAGGTTGAAGGGCTTCTTCTCGGTGGTGGAATTGTCCATTGTCCCGTTCCCTCTCCTGACCGCTTAGCGAACGACGCCGGCAGCTTCGGCAGATGCCGACTGCTGGCCCGGCAGCTTGACCTTGAGATTTTCGGTCATGAACTGCGTTCCGGCGGCAACGACGAGATCGCCGGTCTTCAGGCCGTCGGAGACGTTGACGCCATCACCGGTGAAATCGGCCACCGTGACATCGCGGGCATGAACCGTCGCGGCATCGCGATCGACCACCCAGACGATCTTCTTGCCATCCTTCTCGGAGAGCGCTGCAAGCGGGATGACGACATGGGCATTCGTATTGTTGACATCAGCCTCGATCGTCGCCGTCATGCCGAGCAGAACGCGGTCATCGTTCGGCAGGCTGACGCGAACCGCAAATGTCCGCGACTGCGCATCGGCGCTTCCGGAAACTTCGCGCACCTTGCCTTCAAGAACCAGTCTGTTGTCCGACCAGAAGCTTGCCTTCACCGCCTTGCCCGGCTTGAACTGCGCGATATCGTTTTCCGGCACCGCGATCTGCACTTCCTTTTCGCCGTCGAGCGCGACCGTCGCCACCGGCGTACCCGCCGCAACGACCGCCCCGACATCGGCACTGATCGCCGTGACGATGCCGCTCTGGTCGGCCTTCAACTCGGCATAGCTCACCTGGTTTCTCGCCTGATCGAGCGAGGAAGCTGCGGCATCGCGGGTGGAGACGGCCTGGTCGTAGCTCAGCGACGCCTGCTCCAGCTGCGATTTTGCAGTCACGCTCCTATCGAACAGCTGCTGCGCGCGCTTGTTGGCAAGATCGGCGGTGCCGACGCCCTTTTCGGCGGCGGCAAGGTTCGCCTCGGCCGTTTTCGTCGCAAGTTCGTAATCGGTCGCATCGATGCGCGCGATCAGATCGCCCGGCTGCACGCGGTCGCCGATATTGACACGCCGCTCGGTGATCTTGCCGGCAACGCGGAAGCCGAGGTTCATCTCGACTCGCGCCTTGACGGCACCGGAATAGTCAAGCGAGCGCGTATCGCCGGCTTTGGTGATCTCGACCACCTTGACGGGCCGCAGCATCTCCTTCGTCTCTGCCTTCTTCTCATCGCTGCAGCCGGAAACGGCGAGCGATACGACGCCGAGAAGCACGAAACTGGCAACGGACGGCAACTTGACTGTCTTCAGCGAAATCATCTTTCGCACTCCTAAAATGGTTTTGTGTGTTGAGCTGCGCGGCGGCCTGACCGTCGGGCTATTTTTTTAGTGCCCTGATCGAGAAATCGATCAGTTCAACCACCGTCGCGCGGTTGGTCTTGGCAAGACATTGGGCCACCATGATCGGGTGGCAGAGCGTCGTCGTCGCAGCCCCGAAGCAGCGTGATGCCGCGGCGGGGTCCTGATCGACGAATTCGCCGGCCTCGATGCCCTCGCGGATCACCTCGGCCAGCAGGTCGTGAATGCTATCGACATGCTTTTCAATCACGTGCCAGTCGCGCTCGATGGCAACGACGACCATCTCATGCACCTTCTCCTGGTCGATCATGGTCTCGACGGTCATCTCGTACTGACCACGGACGAAACGGCTGAGCCGCTCGGAAGCACTGAGGGGGAGATGACAAATGTCATAGGCCTGCTGGTAGCTGGCTGCCAGCATCCGGCCACAGATCGCCTGGTGGATTTCCACCTTGGAAGAGAAGAAGCGGTAGACGTTGGCGGGCGACATGCCCAGGTCGCGGGCGATGTCCGCAACCGTGGTCTTCGAGTAACCGTAGTGGCGAAACAGCCTTTCGGCGGCATCGAGAATGCGGGTCACATTCTCCTGTCGCGTTGAATCAAGGGCGTTTTCGGCGATGTCGTTCATGAGTTCTGCACACCTGAATTACGACTGACGATTTTTGAATTTCGTCAGTCGTAAAACATCAAGTGGCATTTGTCAATCTGCTGCGCTGCGGCAGAACGACCTAGAAGCCGGCCACAACTGGGCGAAAGCGACGAAGGCTGAGATAACCGACAATCAGAAACGCAAGGAAAACAATTGCCTGCACGATGCCGACGATCGGCTCTCCGCCTGTCGGCGCCAGCGCGTTGAGGGGTGGTATCTTCTGGAATGACTGAACGACGAAGACCAGACAGTTGAAGTAGAAGAGCGCGAGCGCGCCCACGATGAAGATGGGGCGCCAGAAACCAGCCATCCCAAAACGATAGCGGGCAAGTGCCGTGGGTATGAAGACTAGGACGCAGATGATACCGACGCCGATCCCCGGCGTGAAGCCATTATAGGGAAAGACGAAGCCCGTCAGGACCGTGACCGCCGTGGTCAGCATGAACAAGGCGGTCCACCGGTCGAAGCGCTTCCCTGAAATAAGCCCATAGGCAAGCGCGACACCGGCAACGATCGCGATCAGGCTGACAATGACATGAAACAAAGTAAGAGCTGCTATTCCCGACATGGTTTAACTCCCTTGATGAAGGCGGGTCAAAAGAATGGGCAATGAAAATGCGGGATGATGGCAGGACGCACTACGGACCTGCGCAGCGGATGCTGCCGTGTAATCACTTCAAATGAAAGAGAAATTTAAAGAGAGCAACGTGATGTATGCGTGCCGCGAACCGCGGCACGCGGCTCTTCTGCTCGCTGGAACCTAGATGAGCTGAACATCCAGGGAAATTGGAACCGCCGACAGTGCCTTCGAAACCGGGCAACCGGCCTTCGCCTTGTTTGCAAGTTCGATGAAGGTCTTTTCATCTGCATTCGGAACACTGCCGCGCAGCGTCAGCTGGATCGCGCTGATGGCAAAACCACCTTCAACGCTCTCCAGCGTTACCTTTGCGGTTGTTTCCATATTGTCGGCCGTAAAGCCAGCCTCGTTTAGTATCAGCGACAGGGCCATCGTGAAGCAGCCGGCATGGGCCGCGCCGATCAGTTCTTCCGGGTTGGTGCCCGGGAGGCCTTCGAAGCGGCTTGCAAAGCCATAAGGGTAGGACTTCAGCGCGCCGCTCTGCGTCGAAATCTGGCCCTTGCCGTCCTTGAGACCGCCCGACCACTGTGCGGAAGCTGTACGATTGATCTGCATGCCGTTCTCCTGTTGATTGAGTTTTCGTCGAACGCAGCGAACAAGCCGCGCCGTTCGTTCGAGAGGCGCAACGGACCCTCGCCGCTGGATATAATCCTCTAAATCAGGAAGGCGACAGGCATGCGAAATTTGATCGCCTCGGCCTGCGCGATCAGCTCATGATGCGGCCGGTATCGAGGGTGTAGAGCTCCTGGGCTCGCTGCACGCCCCGCAACGCGTAGCGACCGACGCAAGCCAGCCGATCACGGGCCTCTTGCGGGATATTGGCGACGAAGTCCGAGGACATCAACACATTGAAATCAACCGACCGGCACATCGACGCAATGCGGCTCACCTCGTTCACCGCGGGTCCGATGACCGTGAAGTCCAGCCGCTCCATGCTGCCGATATTGCCGTAGAAGACATCGCCGATGTGGAGGCCGAGATAAACATCGGTGGTCGGTCGTTCCTCCAGCGCACGCTCGTCGTTCAACCGCGCGAGCTTCTCCCTCAGGAGCCGTTCGGCGCTCAGTGCGGCGCTGCAGGCGTCCACCGGGTCATCGGCCTTGAAAATTGCCAGCACCCCGTCGCCGATCAGCTTCAAGACGTTTCCCCCGGCCTCGTGAATAGCCGAAATGACCACGTCGCTATACGCATTCAGCATAGGAAGGATCTCTTCCGGCGGCGCGCTGTCGGATATCTTCGTGTAGTTCATGAGATCTGAAAACCACAGCGCAGCGGAGATGCGCTCGGACTTTCCGCGCATGATCTTCCCGTCGAGAACCTGGCGCGCGGCATCCTCCCCGAGATAGACCTCCGCAATCGTGCGCGCGATCCGGCCGAGTGCGATGCACTTGATCGCAAGCGCCAGCACCGGCACGAGCTTGCGAAGGATCATCATTTCATGATCCGAAAACCCCTCCGGATGGCGCGTCGAGAAATGTGAGAAGAAGCAATCCATCTCACCGATCGTGCCGGCCTTGGCAAAACGGTGGACCATCGCGACAAAATCCGTATGGCCGTCCTTGGCCATCTTCTCGAGCATCGAGAAATCCTTGGGATCGCCGAAGCCGATGCGGCGGCGCACCTCGTTTTCGGTCCCGGCCCAGAGATAATAGAAGGCTGACCGATGCCAGCTCTCGAGCGAGTTTCCCTCGCCGCCGGTGGGGCCGTAGGCGAATTCCGGCTCGATGTCTTCCTGGCTGTCCCAGCGGAACGCACGACCCTCGTGCACTGGATGCAACGTGTCCATCAACGCCATGCCGCGATCGATCGGCAGGCCGAAATCGCGGCATATGCCGCAAAAGCCCGTCAGCAGATCGGACTCCGAGACGCCTTTCAGCCCCTGTTCGGTCAACCACGCCGCAACCGTTCCAATATCGCTGTGTTCCATGTCACCACCTCGCTGCCGGAAAAGAAGTAGCCTGATTTTCCCGGCGAGGAAAAGACAAACCTCCTTTCGCGATCTGCGCGGGCGGCCCCGGTCGATCTCGAAACCGCACCTACGGCAAAGCAGCCACACTACCGATTTTTGCGCTGCTGGCATCTGGCACGCTCCTCCGTTTACGTTTACGAAGAGAGTCACATCGCTTTGGGAGGAGCCAGATCGTGTCGCAAGATGCGCCTTACGAGGTTCGTGACGAACGTTTTCGCAGTCTGATCGCCGGTAGTGCCAGGCTTGAAGAGCTTTATTCCGGTTGCCGCTGGGCGGAAGGACCGGTCTGGTTTTCCGATCTCAATTGCCTGCTTTGGAGCGACATCCCCAACGAGCGCATCATGCGCTGGGTGCTGGATGGCGGCGTATCGGTCTTTCGCTCACCATCCAATTACGTGAACGGCAACACCCGCGACCGGCAGGGTCGCCTCGTGTCCTGTGAACATGGCGGCCGGCGCGTGACACGCACCGAGCCCGATGGCCGCATCACCGTGCTCGCCGATAGCTACCAGGGCAAACGTCTGAATTCGCCGAACGACGTGGTCGTCAAGTCGGACGGCTCGATCTGGTTCAGCGATCCGAGCTACGGCATCATGTCTGACTATGAGGGCCACAAGGCCGAGCCCGAGCAGGAAACCAGGAACGTCTACCGGATCGATGCCGTAGCGGGCGAAATCGAGGCCGTCGCGACCGATTTCATTCAACCGAACGGCCTCGCCTTCTCTCCCGACGAAAAGCAGCTCTACATCGCGGATTCCGGCTCCTCCGATCACGATGTGCCACGCCATATCCGCGTCTTCGATGTCTCCGACGGCCGCAAACTGACGAACAGCCGCTACTTCTGCTCGATCGAAACCGGCGTTCCAGACGGTTTCCGTTTCGATGTTCAGGGGAACCTGTGGAGCAGCGCGGCGGATGGCGTTCACTGTATCGCGCCGGACGGCACGTTGCTGGGCAAGATAAAGGTGCCGCAGACCGTCTCGAACCTGACCTTCGGGGGGCCCAAGAAGAACCGTCTGTTCATAACGGCGACACAATCGGTGTACTCGATCTACACCACGACCAACGGCGCACAGTATCCCTAACGCCGTTCTCTGCAATTTTCTTTCCAAGGAGCATGAGATGCGTTCCGTCGTCTCGTTCAATGAATCATGGGCTTTTCACGAAGGGTTCGGCCAGCGCCTCCTCGACAGTTTTGACGGCAGACAATTGGTCAGCCTGCCGCACACGGCGGTAGAGCTGCCGTTCAATTATTTCGATGAGAAGTCCTACCAGCGCGCCTTCACTTATCAGAAGCTCCTGCGCTGGATGCCGGAGTTCACGGGTCGCGAGGTGTCGCTGGTTTTCGACGCGGCCATGGCCGATGCCGTCGTTTATCTGAACGGCGAGGAGATCATTGCGCACAAGGATGGTTACACACCCTTCGAGGCACGGCTCACCGGCAAGCTCATCAAGGGCGACAACCTGATCGCCGTGAAGATCGACGGCAGCGAAAATCCGGCTATTCCGCCCTTCGGCGGCGCCATCGATTACCTCACCTATGCCGGCATCTATCGCGACGTGTGGCTCAAGGTTACCGATCCGGTCTCCATCAGCAATCTCAAGATCGAAACGCGAGACGTCCTGACTGAGGAGAAAACAGCAACGGTCCGGATCGACCTCGCCAATCCCCAGGCTGTCGACTTCCTCGGCACGTTGACGGCAACACTGAAGGATGGTGACGGCACGGTGCTGGCGACCACGTCGGGCGAAACGACTGGAGAAGCGGCCACACTATCCTTCCACGGCCTGACCGACATAGCGCTCTGGAGTCTCGAGACGCCGGCGCTCTACAGCGTCAACGTCGAACTGGCGACGAGCCATGGTTCCGATCGGCTCTCCTCTCATTTCGGCTTTCGCTCTGCCGAGTTCACACCGGACGGTTTTCTGCTGAACGGCAAGCCGCTGAAACTGCGCGGGCTCAACCGCCATCAAGCCTTCCCGTATGTCGGCTATGCCGCCGGGCGCTCCGCGCAGGAGCGCGATGCCGACATCATGAAGACCGTGTTGAAATGCAACATGGTGCGCACGTCGCACTATCCGCAGTCGAAGTGGTTTCTCGACCAATGCGACCGCATCGGCCTCCTGGTTTTCGAGGAAATCCCGGGCTGGCAGCACATCGGCGACGAGGAGTGGCAGCAGGAGTCGATCCGCAACGTACGGCGCATGATCGAGCGAGACTGGAACCATCCGTCCATCGTCATATGGGGTGTGCGCATCAATGAATCGCAGGACAGCCACGATTTCTATGCGGAAACGAACCGGCTGGCGCGCGAACTCGACCCGACCCGGCAGACCGGCGGCGTCCGCTACATCACCGACAGCGAACTGCTCGAAGACGTCTACACGATGAACGACTTCATCCTCGGCAACGAGGAACTGCCCGGCGTCAATCGCCCGCGCACCGCACTGCGGCCGCAACAGGAAAGCACGGGGCTGTCTCGCAAGGTGCCGTACATGATCACCGAGTTCGGCGGCCACATGTATCCGACCAAGATCTATGACCAAGAGGCGCGCCAAGCCGAACATGTGCGCCGCCACCTCGAAGTGCTGAACGCCGCCTACGGCGACCCCGATATCGCGGGCGCGATCGGCTGGTGCATGTTCGACTACAACACGCACAAGGATTTCGGCTCCGGCGACCGCATCTGCTACCACGGCGTCATGGACATGTTCCGCGAACCGAAATTCGCGGCTTACGTTTACGCCAGCCAATGCGACCCGTCCGACGAAGTCATCATGAAGCCCGTAACCTTCTGGGCGCGTGGCGAACGCAACATCGGCGGTGTTCTGCCGCTTATCGTGCTGACCAACTGCGACGAGGTGGAGTTGACCTACGGCTCGGTGACGAAGCGTATCGGCCCGGACCGCGAGAACTACCCTCACCTGCCGCATCCGCCGGTCGTTCTCGATCATCGCCACTTTACGGCGGACGAGCTGGGCACCTGGGGCCTCGCCTGGATCGACGGGAAATTCACGGGCTATATCGACGGAGAACCGGTTGCCCATCTGACGTTCGCTGCCGATCCGCTGCCAACAACGCTGGAGCTGGTTGCCGACAGCAGCACGCTCAAGGCGCGCGAACGCGACACGACGCGTGTGATCGTCCGCGCGCTCGACCAGCACGGCCATCGACTGCCGTTCCTCAACGAGAGCATCACCCTGCGGGTCAATGGACCTGCCAAGATCGTTGGACCGAGCTGCGTACCCCTGCAAGGCGGGACGGCCGGCTTCTGGCTGGAGGCAACGGGATTGACCGGGACTGTTAGCGTGGAAGCGACATCGGCCCGTTTTGAGCCGGTCGTCGTCACGGTAGCCGCCGTTTGAGTTGTCGCTCGCCGGCCAGCCGGCGAGCACACAAGCCTTAGGCCGCTGCCGGCGTCACCGAACGCACGGTGCCGTTGTTGTCGACGACGCAGGAGAATTTCTTGCCGCCTGCATCAAGGTCGACACCAAAAGTGCCGTCAGGCAATGCGCGCGAACCGGTTGGCAGAACCTTGGCGCCCGCGCCGGCAACCCCGGCTGCGGAATTCGCGCACAACAGTTGCAGATCCGCCGGCGCGGTTTGCAGGGTCGTTCGTGCCATGGCATCCGGCGGCGGGGCGGGAGGCGTGCAACCACCGATCACGGCCGCTCCCACCACGACAAGAATACTCCACCGGCCTGCAATTCGCGTCATAAGGTCATTGTGCGGCACGTATCCCACCCTCCGGAATTTGTCGGTCCTTCCTGCACGTCTTCTTCTGCAACTTTCGGCCTAGCTTCACGCAATTCCAGACGCAAAACCACGGCAGCCTTCTGCCGAAATTGCGTCAGCCGGTGCTCAGACGCCCTTGTAGAGCGCGGCGCCCTGCATCAGCACGATCACCTTCGCGCCGATCTGTATTCGTGAATGCAGATCGATAATGTCGTTGTTGTTCATGCGAATGCAGCCGGACGACACATCGAGGCCGATTGTCCAAGGCTCCGCCGTCCCGTGGATGCGATAGATCGTGTCCTGGCCGCCGTCATAGAGATAGAGTGCTCTCGCCCCCAGCGGATTGTCCGGCCCGCCTGGCATCCCGGCTGCCCATTTCGCGGCATTCGGGTCGCGCGCCACCATCTCGGCCGGCGGCGTCCACGTCGGCCACTCCGCCGTTCGTCCGACCCGCACGATTCCTGCCCAGCCGAAACCTTCGCGCCCGACACCGATGCCGTACCGAATAGCCTGACCGCCCGGCTGCACGAGGTAGAGAAAATGCTGGTTGCCATCGATAATGATCGTGCCCGGTGGCTCCGCCGTACGGAAGGGCACCGTCTGCATGCGGAATGCCTCGGGCGGCTGATTGTTGCGGGCGTAATATTGCCGCGCTTTCTTCTTGTCGTAATCGACCCAGGTGTGCGTCTTGGGATCATAAATCTGCGTTTGCGCCCAGGCGATCAACGGAACCAGCGAGGCGAAGGCCGCGACCACGATGGCGGCTGCCTTGGTCTTTCGGAGATGTTGGAAGCTTGCCGTCATTGTTTCGCCCACCCATCGACCCGGTTTGCGTTATCCGCGACCCATTTCTTTGCGTAGTCGGACGGCGTCTGGCGCTCCACCTCGAGCGCATAGCTCATCGCGGTTACCTCCTCCGGGGAGAAGTCGACCTTCTCCAGAAATGCCGCGATATTGGCGTGCTTCTTTTCGAACGTCTTCGAGTAAGCGATGTGGAATTCCGCGGCACTCCACGCCGTCGATGCCGTCGACTTGCTGATCCACAGCGGATCGGCAGCGCTGACGAGCTTCCATTTGCCGGCGTCGTGCGGCGGTTCCTTGATCCGCGCGATCTTGTGGAGATCGAAGATGAAGTGTGGCGCGTAGCACGCGAAAACCATCGGCTGGTTGGTCGCGACTGCCGCGTCCAGCCCTGCCATGGCGACCTCCTCCTCGGCTTCGACCAAGGTCAGGTTCTTCGCATAACCATAGGTATTCGCCCGAACGCGCTCGATTCCTGTCGATGACCATGTAGGGGCGCCGATCCACATCTCGCCCTTGCCATCACCATCGGTGTCGAGAATCTTGGTCTTTTCCGGATCGCTCAGATCGTCGATCGTCTGCAAACCCTTCTCGACGGCACTCGGTGTCGCGCAAATCCCCTGCCATGCAGCTACGCCGCGCTTGCTGAGTACGACGACACCCTTGTCCGTCACGAATTTCTTGATGACGTCGTCAAGGTTCGGCCGCCAGACCTCGGGGTGAATATCCACCGTGCCGTTCTCAAGACCGACGAAAGCATTGAGCGTACCGATTTCCTGAACGTCGGCATCAAGTCCGAATTCCTTGGCGATCCCCACTTTCAGGATGTTCGCCGTCGCCTGGCCCGAGGGCCAATTCGGCATGGCGATCAAGAGATCGGCAGCGTTTGCCCGGCCACCAAGACCGAAGACGGCTGCAAGCACTGATACGGAAAGCCATAAACATGCCACGCGCTTCGTCATGCCTGTCCCCCAAACATGCGCCACAGGATCGTAGAAATGCACGGTACACCCTGCAAGCGAACATGCCCAACCGGGCCGCATCCGTCAAGCGCGCGCGATCACGACGCTTGATGTCGATCCAGACCCTTGGCCCACACCTCGACGCGGGCGGCCATGGTCGACAGGTGATCTGCGGCGCTGAATCCGGAGATCTTCTTGCGCGGCTTGAGATCGTGATCGCCGTCCTCGAGCCAGAGGACATCGATCGCGGGTGAGAGGACGTAGGTGGCGACCTCGTCCTTTGCCCCGAACTCATCCCGCGTGCCCTGGCATATGAGCGTGGGCGTCTTGAGCTGCGCGAGATGCGCGGTGCGCAACTGCTCGGGCTTTCCCGGCGGGTGGAAGGGATAGCCGAGGCACAGAAGACCGACGATTTCGCCTTTGGCACCAAGGTCATCGGCTGCCATACTGGCCACGCGACCACCCATCGACTTGCCGCCGATGATCAGACGACCGCTCGCCTTAAGCGCCTGGACGGCCGCGACATATTCGGGGATCAGCTTGTCGGCGCGTGGTGGCGGTGTCCGTGAATCGGAAACGCGACGAGCCGCCATATAGCCGAACTCGAAACGCGCGACGCGAAAACCTCGAGCCGCGAGCGCCTGGGCGGCCGCGGTCATGGAGGCCGAATCCATTGCGCCACCGGCGCCATGCGCAAGCAGGATGGTCGTTTCCGCGTCAGGTGGACCATCGAAGAGAAATTTGTCGTTCATCACACGTCTTCTAAACCAGCAGCCGATAGCGCGCCACACCGAAAGCTCACGGCGAGCACCACAAGTCAGCCCCCAGCCAGCGACGGATTGCCTGTTTTGCTGTGGCCTAGTCGTCGGTCACTTGCCATTTGTCGCCCGGGTTAAACGACTTCATCCTGGAAGCGATGGTGCTCGTATCCGCTCCGAGATCAGCTTGGTAGACGATGCCGTTGCGATTGACGACGAAGGTTTGGACACCGGTCTCGCCATATTTCACCGGCCAGGCCACAAGGGCAAAGCCAGCGATCATGTTGCCGTTGATGATGTAATCATAGGCTCCGCCTGCGATATTGGCGCCTTGCCGTGTCAGTATCTTGTAGCGGTAGCCAAAGTAGCCCTTGTCGTCCTTGGCCTTCTTGAGCTGGGCGTAGTCGAGGATCGGTCCAGCCGGGCTCGCGTCTTCGGACTGCCCGGGTGGCCAGAAAAGGCCATCTGTCTTTCCGGGACTGCTGATGAGCTTCTGCGCATACTCCAAGACACCATCGCCATCGTGGTCATGAAGCGCGTATTCCTCCTGGGCATCGACATAGGCCCGCATCGTGAGGATCGTCTGCAGCTCGTTTTCGCCAATCCGCCGATTGATGATCTCCTCGATACCCGCGACCGGGTCGAAGGCCCATTTTCCGTCCTCGCGTTTCGTTATCGGGAAAGGAAACGGCCACTGCTCGTCACCGACATCGATAACACTCTGCCCACTCTTGTTGGTCTCCAGGCTCAGCCGCTTGGCCGCTCCGTCCTTGATGGCCGAAAGTGTCTCCGTTACACCCTCGGTTGCCTTCAACTTGGCGGCGTCAACACCGAGCAGCGCGGCCAGCTTGTCCAGATCGGATGCCGCAACGGCATCCTTGAAGGCAGTCATGGCATCATCGGCCGTCGCATATTCAGGCGACTTCTGCTTCGAGACAAAGTTTTCGAATGCCGGCCGGTCGGCTGCCACGCCTGTCCCGGCAAGGAGGAGAACTGAAACAACGATCGATCCAAAAATCGAACGAGAGATCATGCGATGATCATGCTCAACCATGACGAATGTCCTTTGTTCGATTGACCTAGCGGCGTTCGCCGTGAGGGATGCGCGCTCGCCCGCCACCGTGCTGCCCGCCACCCATGGCCTTGCCGCCTCTGTCGGATTGCATCTGCGCTGCCCTTCCCGACCGAACCTCACCAAGTCCGGACGGCTGGCTCGGCCGGTTGTCCGGCCTGTTTGCCATGTTCGGCTTTGCAGCCGGGCGATTGGACGAAGCCGCCCCTGCGTCGGAGCGCTTGGGCGAAGCGTCGGGTCTGGAGGCTCCGGCGCCGGCCAGGTTTCCATTGCCGCCACGGTTGGGAGAACCCGGCTGCCCGCCATCGATCTTGTTCGCACGAACGTCCTTGATCGAAGAGGGGGAAACGCGATTGCTCGCGGCGCTGGCCGCATTGCTTTGCAGGGTCTTGGCCTTGGCGTTTACGTTATTGGTGTCGTTCGCCTCGATTTTGCCGCGCATGTTGGTGTTGTCGAGTTTGGTGAACTGGTTCTGGTCGAAGCTGATCTTGCTCCGATCGACGTTTTTCCAGTCCACGTCGTTGAAGTTCACCTTGCCGTTTATGTTGTTGCCGCTGATGTTGTTGAAGCAATTATTGCAATCGATATTGACATCGTTTCCGTTGTAACGCCCGCCCCAGACGCCCCAGTGGTCCCAATCCACCGCCGCACCGAACACCGCTCCGGTCACGAAGGCCGCGAAATACGGAGCCGTGGGATAGTAGTAGTTGGGATAGGGATCCGGGTAATAGGCCAGGGGCGCTGGCGGGTACCCCGCCTGATAGAGCATCTCTGGCGGGTAGTGCGGAACATAGATCTTTTCGGGATTGGTTGCCTGAATGACGACGTTGTCGTTCTGCTTGACGACCTTGATCTTGTCGTCGGTCTTGATGACGCCGTCCGCCACAGCCTTGTCCCGAAGGGTCTGAATTGCGACCAGAACGTCCTTCTGCTGATTGGCGATGGCCGCACCGATGGCCTGCGTCCAATCGAGATCATTGGCCATCATCTTGACGATATCGGGATAGTTCAGCAGCGATACGACGCTACCGTCCCAGGTGCTCTTGGGCTTCAGCAACTTGTTCTTCTGCACGTCGTCCAGATAGCGCGACGCTTCGACAATCTGCAGCGGATAGATGGACGCCGAACTGATCAGCGCGACCAGTTCATCGGGATAGAGCGCGATCCGCGCCACCAACACCTCCAGCTGATCTTCGCTCAATAGTTGAGGCGCATCGCTCTGGGTCGTCGTTGTATCCGCGCTTGCCTGCTCCTGGGCAAATGTCGCGGTGACAGGCAATCCCCACAAACCAAGTGCCGTCAGGACCATCGCCGCAGCGCGGACGCACTCATTTCCAGCACGTATTCCCATGTCATCCTCCGACATTCGAACGCACGATATTCTGGCTGCTTGCTATGGAAGTATTTCGGACGCGGCGGGCGAAGCCCTGGGCCGCAAAGGCGTTACCTGCTTGATGTGGCCAACGTAACCACAACCGGCAAGGCCGCACAAGCGCCATTGTTGAGGAGTGGGCCGGTTGGAAATGCCTGCCGCCGGAGACTGACACCGCTCTGCGAAGCAACCAGAACACTATCTCAGTGCGCGACTGCCTTCATGCGCGCACTGAGTTCCTGCAAGCCAAAGGGCTTCACTAGGTAGTCATCCGCGCCATAACGCAGGCCCTCCATCTGATCCGAGATCTGATCGTGAGCCGTGAGAATGATGATCGGGACCGTGCTATGGCTTTCGCGGAGCATACGAAGAAGGGTGAGACCATTGCCATCAGGAAGGCGCAGATCAAGAAGCACGATGCCATAGTTTTCGGATGCGACGGCAGACGTAGCGTCGCCGAGGGTGACGCACCATCTCACCCGATGACCTTCCGCTTCCACATGATCGCGAACCGCGTCGCCAAGCAACGCGTTATCTTCAACCAGAAGTACCTTCAACGACATGCACCTCCGCACCGGCATCCCGAGGGCCCGATGCGGGATTTGCATCGACGACAGGCTCCACGTTGTAATATTTCTCGAGATCAGCCCAGCTCCTGTCCATGGCATAGGTTCTGGAGAAATGAGGAATCGCAACATGCCCGTATAGGAACGAAAGCTGGCGTTCTGCCGTATCCTCGTCGATATGGGCGATCTGGTGACTGTAGATGAGCGATACCAACCCTGTTCTATCGGCGCCCGATTGGCAGTGAATCAGCATCGGCTTTGGTGCCGAGCGCATGATTTCGATGAGCCGGTCAGCCTGTTCCCGTGACAGGACTCTCGCCGCAGACATACGGAAGTCGATGTGCTCGATACCCAGACGCTGGGCATCGGCGAGTTCCTGCTTGTACCACTTGGCGTCGGCTGAACCGCGCAGATTGAGAACGGTTTTAATCCCGTGCTCGCGTACATAGCTGTCCAACGCAGCCGAAGTCGGCTGTGCGGAACGATATAGTTCGCCAGGGATGACCGTATGGAAATTACCGCTGAGTTGAAGATATGCTTCGAACGCCCCAAACGTGCCGCCGACGAGAAGCAACGTCGCCGCCGAGGCCGCAAAAAGCTTCGACCGAAATATTCTCAAAAATCGCACAAGTGCCTCGCGCCAGAGGAAACAAAGCTTCCCTATGCCCTGCAGGCCTGACAGCCACCTGAAGCCAGCGCCAAAAATATGCTCTGCGTTGCGTCTGACCCGCCCTTACAAAAGCGTAAGCTACTGGAAAACCGCCCGTAAGCTTTGTGGCGTACCTCCGAGTTCAGCGCGAACTTCGAGGCTGGCATGGATACCCTTTCGAGCGGCGAACAATATTCAAGCGTCACCTCTTGGATAAATGAGCAGATGGCGACCTACTACATCAATCTCGAACGCTGCCCTGACCGCCGCCTGCGGATGGACGCGATGCTTGCAGCGCAGGGCTTGAAGTTCCGACGTGTGCCGGCAATTGACGGCAGACAGCTCAAATTTCCCGTCGCCGGCTTTGATGAGCAAGGATACAAGCTGCGACATGGCCGAAAACCGAACCCCTTTGAGATCGGCTGCTATCTCAGCCACCTCGCATGTGCGCGCGAACTGCTGGAAACACAGAAGGCCTATGCACTGATCCTTGAGGATGACCTGGCATTTCCGGCCGACATACTAGAGCTTCTCTCGGCGGCGCTCGAGAGCGCCGCCTCTTGGGACATACTGCGGCTATCGACAGTCAATAAGGGTCGGAAATATATCGTGAAAAGGCTTACAGCCACGCGGGGGTTGGCGGTCTCGCTGACGCGCGAGAAGGGCTCCGGCGCCTACATCATCAACAGGCGTGCCGCCGCCTGGATCACTGAACAGCTCAACCCTATGCGGCTACCCTATGATCTCGCTTTCGACCTCGAACACTTTGCCGGCCTTAAAGCGCTGTTCGTTGCCCCGGTCCCGGTCCTCCAAACTGCCGACCGCCACTCCTTTATTCAGAATGGACTGCGACAGTACCGTCTGTCCCACCGACAGCGCATGATGGTGATGCCATATCGATTCTGGTATGAAACGACGCGTTTCCTCGCCCGTCTGGGGCATCTGACAACTTGGAAGGCAGGAATTCACTAAATTGCGTCGTGAAGACGTACTGCACCATCGCCCTCTGAAATTCGTTCAGGTTGGTGTCAGCTTTTCGTGGCTGTCTAGTACACGACGTCATCGTATGTATCACACGACGACGTCGCCACTGTATGGGGGACAGTTAATGGCTGACAATACACGGCGCTTGGTACTTCGTACCGAGCATAGGGATGACGTTTTTGCCCGCGAGCACGAGCCCGTCGGCGACTTCACCTTCAACGCAACAGTTGCCAATGTTTTCGATGATATGGTCAGCCGTTCGGTGCCGTATTACGAAGAGATGCAGCGCATGGTCTGCGAACTCGCGCAAGACTTCGCACAGCCCAAGACCAATCTCTACGACATAGGTTGTTCGACGGCGACAACACTTCTCACGCTTGACGGCATGATCGATGCCGACGTGAATTTCATCGGCATCGACAATGCGCCGGACATGCTGCGCAAGGCGACGCAGAAGATAGAGGCATCCGGCACCAACCGCACGATCGATCTGCAAGTGACCGATCTCCACCGCGGATTTTCGATGGAGAACGCCAGCGTCGTCACTATGTTGCTGACGCTGCAGTTTGTTCGGCCGCTGTTTCGCGAACGCGTGATGAAAACCATCCACGCCGGCCTGAACGAAAACGGCTGTCTCCTGCTCCTGGAGAAGCTGACAAGCGAAGACACGACGTTCAACCGGCTTTTCATCCAGCACTACTACGACTTCAAGCGGCGGAATGGTTATTCCGAGATTGAGATCTCAAAGAAACGGGAGGCGCTCGAAAACGTGCTGATCCCCTACCGCCTGGATGAAAATGTGCAGCTTCTGAAAGAGGTCGGCTTCCGCAGCGTCGAGGTGTTTTTCAGGTGGTATAATTTCTGCGGCATCGTCGCCGTAAAGTGAACGAGGGTCGCATGAAGCAGGCAATGATCACACTGGGGAATTTCTTCTTCCGGTTCAGAAACCAGGTATTTCCCTTCATCATCGTGGTGCTGTTCCTAGTTGCGGCACCGTCTTCAGATTTCGGTGGAGGCGTCACGGCCGAACGCACTAAGGATCTCGTCGCGCTGCTTGTCGTTCTGTCCGGATTGACACTGCGAGCAACCGTGATCGGCTACGCCTATATAAAGCGTGGCGGCCTGAACAAGCGCGTCTACGCCAACGACCTCGTCACTGACGGTATGTTCGGTGTCTGCCGCAACCCGCTATATGTCGGCAACATGCTGGTCTACGTGGGCATATTCCTGCTGCACGGCGATCCGACGGTTGTGATTGTGGGCACGGTATTGTTCGCATTCATCTATCAATGCATCGTCTATGCGGAGGAGAAGTTTCTCCAGGCCAAGTTTGGCGATGGCTACCTCGCCTACTGTCGCGACGTTCCTCGCTGGGGACTGCGACTTGCCAACTTTGCCGAGTCGACGCGCGGAATGACCTTCAACATAAAGCGTGTGATCGCCAAGGATTATTCGACCATCGCGGCCGCCCTTATCGCAATCCTCGCCACCGAAATCTACCGATATGCGGCAACCGCCGACCGCGCGGAATACGGCTCCTATATGCTCGCATTGGGTCTATCGATGGCCGTCGTCGGGCTTGCAACGGCTGCAGTAAGCCACCTCAAGAAACGGGGAGCGTTCCGAGAGCAGAACGCGCTCTGACCAGCCATATCCGGGAGACGGCTGAACGGAGATATCTCCGGCCAGCCGTCCAACCGGTTAGTATTTGGACGGAACATAGAGTTCGGGCGGCAAGACCTTTCGCTCATAGTCCGGATTGAAGACGCGGTCCGGCAACGCGATATCCTCGTGCGGTACATCTTCGTAAGGGATCTGCTTCAGCAAGTGGTCGATGCAGTTCAGCCGCGCCCGCTTCTTGTCATTACCTTCGACGATATGCCACGGCGCCTCAGGAATGTTGGTACGCGCAAACGTCTCTTCCTTGGCCTTGGTGTAGCTCTCCCAGCGAACGCGCGACTGCAGGTCCATAGGCGAAAGCTTCCATTGCTTCAGCGGGTCATGGATGCGAACGAGGAAGCGCAACTGCTGTTCTTCGTCGGTAATGGAGAACCAGTATTTGACGAGGCGAATGCCGGAGCGGACGAGCATCCGTTCGAACTCCGGCACGTCGTGGAAGAACTGCTCGACCTGATCCTCGCTGGCGAACCCCATCACCCGCTCGACGCCGGACCTGTTGTACCAGGATCGGTCGAAGAGGACGATTTCGCCACCCGCCGGCAGGTGCGGCACATAGCGCTGGAAATACCATTGCGACTTCTCGCGGTCGGACGGCGCAGGCAAGGCGACGACGCGGGCGACACGCGGGTTGAGCCTCTGGGTGATGCGCTTGATCACGCCACCCTTGCCCGCTGAATCGCGCCCTTCGAAGATCACGACGACCTTTTCCTTGTGGTAGGTCACCCAATCCTGCAGCTTGATCAGCTCGGACTGAAGGCTCAGCAGCGCTCGGAAATAATCGATCCGCGGCATCGCTGCGGGATGCGCCTTGCGATAGATCTTGCGGATCTCATCGGACAGCGCCGGTTCCGAGAGTTCGAGCTCATAGTCCTCATCAAGCGTATCGGCCAGTTCGGCTTCGAGCCAATCCGAGGGGAAGGTGCCATTTGTCACGGTCATTTCAGCGTCCTGATCTGGAATTGCCTGGCTTCAGAAGATCTGCCGTAAAACAATCAAGCCGGCAACATCGACCGTGCTCGTCGCCCCGCGCATGAGAAGCTGACTACCGAATTAAGCTCTCAGGATGAAATTCTCGTGACAATACACGCCGAAGCGTTCAGCCTTCCCGCAGTCCGAAATGCGTTTCCAGGTCTTGCCAACTTCTGTCCATCGCGTAGGCGGATGAGAGATAGGGAATTCCCAGGTGCCCGTAGTAGAATGAGAGCTGGCGTTCCGCGACTTCTTCATCGATGCCGGCGACCTTCTGGCTGTAGATGACCGAGACCAGGCCGGTTCTGTCGGCGCCCGATAGGCAATGAACGAGGATGGGCTTCGGGGCGGAGCGCATGATGGCAACGAGCTCGTCTGCCTGTGCCGGCGAGAGAATTTTGGAGGCCGACATCCGGAAGTCGATGTGCTGAAGCCCCAGGCGCGCCGCCTCTTCCCGCTCCTGAACATACCAGGAGGCGTTGTCATTCTGACCACGCAGGTTGATCACCGTCTTGATGCCATGTGCCTTGACGTAATCAGCAAGCTGCTCCGACGACGGCTGGGCCGAGCGATAGAGCTCTCCGGCAATGACGGTATGGAAATTACCGCTCAGCTGCAGGTAACCGGCATAAAGGCCCGCGAGTGCGATCGTTGTGAACACAACGGCGGCAGGGAAACGAAGTCGTGACCGCCAAGCAGCAAATGAGGTTTTCAAATCCACCACGCCTTTGAAAAAAGAGACGCTCGGGATATGCGGTCGATGGCTGACAACGACCTGAACGGCCAGCACTAATCGCCCGTGACGCGATGAATTTTGTGTGACACTGCACCGTTCACTTCAGGCCGGCTACCCGCCGTCAAAGCTACTTCGAAGCAGATCGCGGCTCAGCGCGGAATGCGCCTGACACAGCGGAAGCCGACATGGCTTGTCGTCGTGTCGATCTCCTGGGCATGCCGGGCTGCCGGGCGATACCGGCGGCAGTAGTTTGGCGCGCACAAATGCGATCCGCCTTTCAGAACACGACGAGGAATGTGAATCGCCGCCTGCCGGGGGTCGATGCTACCTTCTTCATCGGCGTTGCGGGGATTGCTCGGGATGCAGCAGGCCTTTGCGGCGGCCTGCGGGTGCTGCGTTGTCCAGAAATCGACTGTCCACTCCCAGACATTGCCAATCATGTCATAGATGCCGTAGCCGTTCGGAGGATAGGTCTTGATCGGCGAGGTGCGGTCGAAGCCGTCCTCCTGCAGATTTTCATGAGGGAACGCCCCCTGCCAGGTGTTCGCCAGATGGCGCCCCTCCGGCGTGAGTTCCTCGCCCCAGGCAAACTCCGCGCCTTCCAGTCCGCCACGCGCGGCCAGTTCCCATTCGGCCTCCGTCGGCAACTCCTTGCCGGCCCACTCGGCATAGGCAAGCGCATCGCGATAGGCGATATGAACCACAGGATGATCGAGAAGATTGCCGATGCTGCTCTTGCGCCCAAGAGGGCGGCGCCAATTGGCGCCGAGGGTGAAAACCCACCACTGGCGGATATCGCGGCTCTGCACAACATAGTTCGGCGGCACGAATACCAGCGATCCCGCCCTCAACTTGGCCGGATCGGCACCGGGATACTCAGAAGCCACCGGCTTCTTCTCCGCGAAGGTTACATGTCCCGTTGCGTTGACGAAGCTGAGGAAGTCCCGATTGGTAACCGGCGCCTCGTCGATCCAGAAACCGTCGACACGGACAGGGTGAGCCGGCGCCTCCTCGGGATAGTGGTGGTCCGAGCCCATCATATAGGTCGAACCGGGCACCCATACCATTCCGGCTGGGGCCGTCTCCTTCGGTGCGTCGACAACATCGGCTGATCGGATATTCATCGAAATAGCATCCTGCCTGCTGGTGAATTGACGAGACTGGGCATGCGATCACAACCCTGAATATGGCGCGTTTCCTCGGCCCTCGCCAGTCCCACGAAGTCGTGGGTCGATTTTTTTGCTCAGATCCGAGAATCCGACGGCGAGACCTGGAGGTCGCCACCACTCCCGCCGAACAGGCAAGACCGTGCTAATTCTTCGGCGTCGCCGCCGTTTCTGCTGAGCTCTTGTGCAGGGCCATCTGCTCCTCCAGCAGGGTGTAGGCAATGTAGTATTTGAAGATGTTGCTGACGTACTGCACCGTCTCGCGCCCGACGATCGCCGCGGCACCGTTCTCGACATTGCCGAACCAGATATTGGGATTGAGGCCGAGTTCCGTGGCTTTCTTGCGGAATTTCCTGAGATTCCCCGGCCCCGCATTGTACGCGGCAAACGCCATCAACTGCTGGTCGCGCGGCGTGATACCGGGGTCGTTAATATAGACATCGATCAGATGTCGAAGATACTTCGCGCCAGCCTCGACATTGCGATCCTCACTCTGGGCGATACCAGTGATACCGATATCCTTGTCGGCCGCGGTGGCCGGAAGGAGCTGCATGACGCCAACCGCGCCGCGTGGGCTGCGCCGTGTCTGATCCAGCTGCGACTCCTGATAGCCCTGAGCGATCAACATCAGATAGTCGAAGGAATATTCGCCAGCATGCTTGCGGAAGACTGCGACCAGCGCCTTGAACCGCTCGACATCATCGGGGGAATAGGCCTTCTTCAGTATCTTGTCGCTTTTGAAGAACTTGTTCCGAAGCATATTGCCAAAGGCCGTGCCGATCTTGTGCTCCCCGGCAAATTTATCAAGCACTGCCTTCAGCTGCGGGCTGTCCTTGCGGATCGCCCAGGCGATCTCCCCGTGCGTTGATACGGCAATATCGGCGTGCACCTTCAGATCGGAAAACACCGTGGACCATATCTCGGCCTTGTACTGGTCGACAATCGTCCAGGGCAGCAGCCCGGCATTGACCATCTCCATCAGGTCTTCATCCTCGAGATTTTCATCAAGGACCTTGATCCGGATTTCCGGCTTCCCATCGTTCTTCAGCTGCTGATTGAGGGCGACCAGATGCTCGTAGTAGCTGCTGCTCTGGCGCACGGCTAGCTCCTTGCCGCTGAGATCGGCGAGGTCGGTCAGCACAGGGGCGGACGGACCCGATACCAGCACTTCACTTGCATCGGCGTAGATCGGCGCGCTGAAGTCGACCTGCTCCAGCCGCTTGGGCGTGACCGTCATGTTCGCCATGACAATGTCGCCAACCCCTTCGTTCAGCGCCGGAAGGAGACGATCGCGCGCCGTCGGAATGAAGGCGACCCGTATCCGCTCGATCTCCTTTTTCTTTCCCTTGTTCAGCTCCTGCTCGAGCGCGAGCCCAAAGTCCACCGCCGTTCCGAACTGGCGTCCCTTGTCGATGAAGTAGATGGTCTTGCTATAGGGCACGAGGATCCGGATCAGCCGCAATCTGCGCATAGCATCGAGGTCGCCGGTATTTGGTTTCGGCATGATTTTCGTAAGCAACGGCGCACCGGCATCCGTTGCCAACGCAACCTGTTGCCCAACGAACAGGATGGCAGCGGCAAGCATCACTCTGAGCAGAAAATGGCGCATCGATGAACCCCGGGGTTTGCGCTTTCCTGGAGAGGGCCGTCACCTCCGGTACAACGCATGAGCAATGTTTAAAGCGACCTTGCAAGTCTAGAGGATTTCGTAGCGCCCCGGCAACAGCAACGCGCTTTCTTTGCTCCCCGCCACCTCAGCGGGAAAAAGCACTTTCTAATGCCTTCGGATCTTGCCAACATCCTGCAGCAGTGAGTCCATCGCGTAGCCGTGGCGTTCAAAAGGAAGTCCGATGCACAGTAGGATAGCATGCTTTGCAGTGATCATGGCGGCGCTCGCCGCTCCCCTCGGCGCCGAGGCGGCCGATCTTCTGCCGGTCACCGCGCCGCAACCCGTCCCCTCAACTTCCAGCGGATGGACGTTCTCGTTCTCCCCTTATTTCTGGGCAGCCGGGCTCGATGGCAAGACCGAAATTCTGGGCCTGCCGACAGTCGACATCCGCGAGAGCTTCAGCGACATTCTGTCGGATCTCGACTTCGCCTTCATGGCGGCGGGCGACGCCCGCTATGATCGCTACAGCATCTTCACAGACCTCAGCTATGCACGGGTAACGACCAATGCCGCGACGCCACGCGGCATCATCGCCGATGAAGTCGACGTCAAATCGGTGACGTTCACGACCATGGTTGGCGGAGCTTACACGGTCTATGAGGATCAACGGGCCCGCTTGGATATCTTGGCAGGCGCTCGCTATTGGCATGTCGAAACGCGTGTTGCGCTGAACGGCGGACTGATTGGCAACCTGTCCCGGACAGACTCGGCAAACTGGGTGGACGGGATCGTGGGTGTGAAAGGTAGCTATTCCTTCACGGACAACATCTACGTGACTGGATGGGCGATGATCGGTGCGGGCGGATCGGATCTCGACTGGGATCTCTTGGGAGGCCTGGGCTACAAGTTCAACGACACCATCTCCGCCGTTGCGGGTTATCGTGCCCAGGGTGTCAACTACAGCACCGATGGGTTCATCTACGATGTCGTCCAGCATGGACCGATCCTCGGCATGATCGTGCGGTTCTAGGTCGCCTCATAGAGCCGCGAAAGATTCAGGGATGGCGAGCGAGTTCGCCTTCCCCGATAATCATCGCCAGCTCTGCTCGGCTTTCGTCGGCAGCTTAGCCTACGACACTGACGCCGTTTACCTCTCTTTTCAGCCTCCCCCTATGCCAGCCTCCCCTGATGCGACAGTGGTCCGTCTAATCATTGCGGACGCTGCCTTCACCAATCGGCACTTATCGCACTCAAATTTCGTGCTGTTTTCCCGCGGATACGTCGAAATTTACCGTTGCGTACTTCTGTACGCCTCCACAATCGGCATTGTTTACCTGACGGCCCGAGGCGAGGTCTTGGGAGAGCAAGGGTGCGGCCTTGGCAGCGCCTCTCGGAAATCGGAGGAAGAGATTGTGACGGCACGTGACGATATTCTCGATCTGGGCAAGCGTGTCGGACAGTCGATCATCGGCCAGGATACGATGGTGCAGCGCCTGCTGCTTGGCCTCCTGGCGAATGGCCACCTGCTCGTGGAAGGGCTGCCTGGTCTGGCAAAGACGAGAGCGATCAAGAGCCTCGCCAAGAACCTCGATTCCGAGCTGTCGCGCGTGCAGTTCACTCCCGATCTCCTACCTGCCGACATTACAGGCTCCGAGATCTACTTCTCGGAAGGCGGCAAGGGCGAATTCAAGTTCCAGCAGGGCCCGATCTTTGCGAACCTGATCCTGGCCGACGAAATCAACCGCGCGCCGGCAAAGGTGCAATCCGCGCTTCTCGAGGCGATGGAGGAACGGCAGGTGACCGTCGGCGGCCAGAGCTATCCGCTGCCCGATCTTTTCATGGTGATGGCGACGCAAAATCCGATCGAGCAGGAGGGCACCTACCCCTTGCCGGAGGCGCAGCTCGACCGTTTCCTGATGCACGTCGAGGTCGGCTATCCCGACGAGACATCGGAAGCGGCGATCATGCGTCTCAACCGGGATGAGGAAAACGCCGCACAAAACAACAAGGGACAACCAGCAAAGATCGAGCGGCTAAACCCTCAATCGGTCTTCGACGCGCGCAAGGAGATCGGCGTGGTGACCGTCTCCGAACCCGTCGAAAAATACATCGTCTCCCTCGTCATCGCCACGCGTTACCCCGACCGCTACGACAAGGATCTTGCCAAGCAGCTGCAAGTCGGCGTCAGCCCCCGCGGCGTCATTGGTCTGGACAAGGTCTCGCGCGCCTATGCATGGCTGCAGGGGCGCGACTACGTTACACCTGATGACGTCAAGGCGATCGTGAACGACGTGTTCCGACATCGCCTCATCCTCTCCTATGAGGCTCATGCCGCCAACACCAGCGCCGACCAAGTCATCGATCGCATCACCGAACTGGTGGCCGTCTCATGAGCAACGGCGGGGATCACACAACCGGGGTCCACGTAACGACGCAGCAACTCGTTGCGCTCGAAGGCCGCGCTCGAGACCTCACCTTCATCCAGAAAGCTCGCTCCCACCAGCAACTTGCAGGACGCATGCAATCGGCGATGCGGGGCCGCGGCCTCGTGTTCGAGGAGTTGCGGGAATACCTTCCCGGCGACGACGTCCGGTCGATCGACTGGCGCGTCACGGCGCGGACGAGCAAACCCGTTGTCAGGGTCTATGGCGAAGAGAAGGAGCGCCCTGCCATTCTCGTCGTCGATCAACGCATCAACATGTTCTTCGGAAGCCGCCTGTCGATGAAGTCCGTTGCGGCAGCCGAAGCCGCGATGCTGACCGCCTGGCGCATCCTCGGCTCCGGTGATCGCGTCGGTGGTTTCGTGTTCGACGACCAGGACGTCGCCGAGGTGAAGCCCCATCGCAGCCGAAATGCCGTGATCGCCTTCGCCGATCGGATCGCCACGATGAACGGCAAGCTGGATGCCGGCCACTCCGCTCCCCCGTCTCCCGAGGCACTCGATAACGTCCTCCACCGAGTTGCGGAAATCGCCCACCATGATTTCCTCGTTGTCGTCGTCAGCGATTTCGACGGTCACAGCGAGACGACGCGCCAGCTCCTGCTTCAGCTGTCGTCCCGCAACGACGTCGTTTGCCTTCTCGTCTATGATCCATTCCTTCTCGAGCTGCCGTCGTCGGGCGAGATCGTCGTCAGCGGCGGCACGCTGCAAGCCGAACTGCCGCTCGGAAAGCCCGCCGTGCGCCGATCTATCGACAAGTTCGCTCAGGACCGCGGCGATGAACTCAGAGCCTGGCAGCGCCAACTCGGCCTGCCCATGCTGCCGATTTCCGCAGCCGAAGAAGTCGCCCCTCAGTTGCGGAGCCTGCTGGAACAATCGGCCTGGCGGCAAAGGAGGCGATGATGGAGCCGGCGGCCAAACTCGACCCCATCACGGAAGCCGCCCTGCGCTCGCTCAAGGACATTGCGGTGCCACAACCCGTTTCCTGGATGCCGCAAACCTGGGGCTGGGGAGCATTGGCCGCCATCGCGATCGCGGCCCTGCTGCTATGTGCCGCGCTATTCTACAGGCGTTGGCGTCGCAACGCCTATCGGCGCGAAGCACTTCGGCTGCTCGACGAGATTGCCGACGATTTTCGCAGCCCGCAAACCCGGGAGCAGGCCATCACGCGCCTCGGGGAATTGCTGAAGCGCACGGCTCTGGCAGCGTGGCCACGCCAGACGATCGCGGCGGCTTCCGGCAACGATTGGGTCAGGTTTGTCAGCGCCCATCAGGAGGGCGAAATCGGCACGTCGCTGAAAAGCTATCTCGACGATCTGGAATACCGAGCCCCCACGGCACTGAACGTGGAGGCCGGCGACAACCTTCTGCGTGATGCACGCCACTGGATCGAGAGGCATCATGTATCAGCTTGACCTGCCATGGGCGCTGCTGCTTTTGCCCCTTCCTCTGCTGGTCTGGTGGCTCGTGCCCCCCCATCGAGAAACGTCGGCATCCATTAGGTTGCCCTTCTTCAATCAGGTCGCGAGTGCAGCCGGTGTCGAACCGACGGAAGGCTCCGTGGTGCCGAAGCGGTCCTGGCCTCAGACCGTGATCGATGTCCTGGCCTGGTGCCTCATCGTCATCGCATTGGCGCGTCCGCAATATGTCGAACCGCCACTGGAGAAGACCGAACCCCAGCGCGACATTCTCCTGGCACTCGACCTATCCCAGTCGATGGATACCCGCGACTTTGCGGCACCCGACGGAACATCGAAGGCGCGCGTTGATGCGGTCCGGACCGTCGTCGCGGACTTCGTGACCAAGCGACCGGGCGATCGTATCGGCCTGATTGCGTTCGGCGATGCGCCCTACCCGCTCGCGCCCTTCACAATGGATCATGCTCTTGTTGAAACCATGGTAGAGGGCCTTCTTCCAGGAATTGCAGGACCCCGGACAGCACTTGGCGACTCGCTGGGGCTTGGCATTCGCATGTTCGAAAAGACCACCGTTCCCGAGAAGGTGATGATCCTGCTGACGGATGGCAACGACACCGCAAGCAAGATGCCACCTCTCAAGGCGGCCGACATTGCCAAGACAAAAGGCATCCTCATCCATGCGATCGGCATCGGCGACCCGGCTGCGACCGGCGAAGACAAGCTCGATACAGCGTCTCTGCAGAAGATCGCCGAGACGACCGGCGGGCGCTATTTCTTTGGCGGCGATCAGAACCAGTTGCAGGATATCTACAACGAACTCGACCGGATCACACCTCAGGATCAGAAGCAGCTTTCCTGGCGTCCTCGCATAGAATTGTTCCATTGGCCGCTTGGCGCGGCGGTCATCATCACTGCCGCCTGGTACGGGCTCACCGGGCTCTTGGGCCTCGTCCGCCGGAGGTCTCCCGCATGATCTCGGATTTTCACTTCCTCCGGCCATTCTGGCTGATCGCCCTGCTTGTTCCTCCCCTCATCCTCTGGATGGTGTCGCGTGCGGGTGATTTTCGAAACCGCTGGAAGGGATTGATCGCCCCGCACCTGCTCGACAGCCTGATCATCCAGCCGGACCGCAGGCATCGCTATGCCCCGGCCTGGGTTCTGGCCGCCCTGCTGACGCTCGCAATACTCGGCGCCGCGGGGCCGACCTGGAAACGCGAAGCGCCGCCATTCGTTGCGGATACGGCATCCCTCGTCATCGCGGTGGATCTTTCACCGACCATGGACGCCATCGACATTTCTCCGAGCCGCATCGAACGGGCCAAGCTCAAAATCCATGATCTTCTCGCCACCCGCAATGGCGCGCGCACCGCCGTGGTCGCCTATTCGGGAACCGCCCACCTCGTCGTGCCGCTCACAGACGACATCGACCTGATCGAGACCTACACCGACGCCTTGGCGACCGGCATCATGCCGAAGCCGGGAAAAGACACGGCGGCCGCCCTGACGATGGCAGACAACCTGCTGAAGCGGGACGGAACGTCAGGAACCATTGCCCTCCTGACCGACGGGGTAGAGCCCGCTGCCGCTGCAAGCGCCAAGGATGTCGAGAGCGCCATCGTTGTGCTTGGCATCGGCACGGCCGAAGGCGGCGTTGTCAAGCAGAGCGACGGCAGCTTTCTTGCCGGTGCCGGAGGAGCCCGCCTGACTGCGAAGCTGGACGTAGATGCTCTGAAGGCATTCGGCAGCGACACCGGCGCTGATGTAGCGACGATAACTCAGGACGACACCGACGTCCGGTGGCTTGCGCAGCGCGTGCGAACGAACTTCGCTCAGCAAACGGCAACGGAGGGCGATCGTTGGCACGACCTCGGATGGTGGCTCATCGCTCCTGTGGCGCTATTGTCCGCGCTGTCGTTCCGTCGCGGCTGGCTCGTCAGGCTTTCAGCCGTATTGCTCGCCTTCCATGTCCTGTCGCCGACATCGGCGTCAGCCTTCGACTTTGCCGACATGTGGCTGACGCCGGATCAGCAGGGCCGCCGCGCCTACCAGCAGGAAGATTACGCGACAGCAGCGGAGCACTTTCAAGACCCCATGTGGAAGGGCGTCGCCCTCTATCGTGCCGGCCGATATCAGGATGCGATTGATGCCTTTGCAGCCATCGACACCCCGGAAAGCTGGTACGATCAGGGGAATGCGCTCCTGCATCTGAGCCAATTCGAGGAGGCTGTTGCTGCCTATGGCAAGGCACTGGAGACGCGAAAGGACTGGCCCGATGCCGTCGCAAACCTCGCAATCGCCCAACAGCTTCTCAAACAGGAGCAGGACAAGGAGCAGGAACAGGAAGAAGACCCGAATCTGAAGCCAGACAGCATCCAGTTCGACAACAAGGCAAAGAAGGGCAAGGCGGGAGAGGTGAGCGTCGCCGAGCAGACGTCGGAGATGTGGATGAAGAACATCCAGGTCAGCCCGGCCGACCTCATGGCAAGAAAGTTCTCGATTGAGGATGGAGGTCCGAAACCATGATGAAGCTGATCCTGACCATCGTCCTGCTTCTTACCCCGTCGATTGCATGGAGTGCCGAACCGTTTGCCCGAGCTACCGTCGAGGGTGGTGACGGCATCGTGCCGGGGCAGCAGGTGCGCGTCGATGTCGATATATACGTTCCCGACTTCTTCACATCACCTCCGCAATTCCCGCTCTTTGATCTGCCGAACGCCCTGGTGACGCTCCCGGCCGAACGGTCTCAGAACGTCACCCAGACCATCGATGGCGTCCAATATTCCGGCATTCGCAAGGGCTATGCGATCGTGCCGCAGGTCTCAGGAGCTTTCACCCTGCCCGAATTTGCTGTGGAGTTTGGCTACTCCGTCCAAGGCAAGCCGGAAAAGGCAACAGTCACGGTGCCCTCGGTGTCGTTCACCGTCAAAGGATCGTCTGCGCCGGGACAGCAGACGGCTTTCGCGGCAAGCAATCTCACCGTGGAGCAAGCCTTCGATCACGACGCGCGATCCCTGAAGGTTGGGGACGCGCTGACCAGAACGATAACGATTACTGCCCAGAACACTCAGGCCATGATGATCCCGCCGCTCGACGCCGGCACCGTTACTGGGCTTCGTCAATACCAAAATGCCCCAGCGATCCAGGATGGAATCGAAGTCGGCCGCGACACGGCAAGTCGGCGAACCGAAACCTATATCTATACGGCAGACAAGGAGGGCTCGTTCGTCATCCCGGCCGTTTCCTACGCCTGGTTCGACATATCGAGCCACGAGAGCAAGTCGGCCTCGTTGCCCGCCCTGACCGTCAATGTGTCTGCGGCGGCCGCGTCTTCGACCGGGATCAAACCGGTGCTCGAGGAACCGCAGCACCCGCTGCCGCATGTCAATCGCCAACGGATCGCCATAGCGATCCTGTCTCTTCTTGCAGTCGCTGCGCTGGTGCGGATCGGCTTCAAGCTGTTTCCCGCTCTCGCCGCACGGCTCCGGTCAGCGCGGGAGAGACACCGTTCCTCGCACGGTTATCGATTGGAGCTGCTGCAGCAAACAATCCAGACCGGCAGCGAAGCGGAAATCTACGCGGGCCTGACAGCCTGGAGCAGAAGCCTCGGCTACCGCACGCTTGGCGAATGGCTGCGGGGGGCACCTGAGGAACTCAGGTATCAGGTCGATATCCTCGCTCGCACGCTTTTCAAAAGCGCCGACAGCAAGATCGACCGAACGAAATTGGCGGCCGCAGTCGACTTCAGGAAAGCCGATGCGCCGGTCATGCATCCTCTTCTGCCACCACTGAATCCCTAGCTCTCGTACGTCGTATCAGAGGCCGAACGCCGTCAATTTACGCTCGTTTTTACCGTAACGTACTTCCGCGCGAGCGATAAGGCGCGCCTTCTATCCAGGCACGGTCCCAACCCAAGGAGACTACCAGATGGATAATAGTGAAAATGGCAGACCAGATGCCGAATTGACATCTGTCAGCCGTCGCAACCTTCTGCTCGGCGGAAGTTCCCTCGCCATATCGGCTCTGGCTGTTGCTTCCGCAGCAAGCAGCGCAAGTGCTCAGACGCAGCAAGCAGCTCAATCGCAGACCGCAGCGCCATCCGGCAAGAAGCCGAACATCCTGGTCATCTTCGGAGATGACATCGGCATCCCGCAGATAAGTGCCTATACGATGGGTCTCATGGGTTACCGCACGCCCAATATCGACCGTATTGCCAGGGAAGGCGCGATCTTTACCGATTCATACGGGCAGCAGAGCTGCACGGCGGGTCGCGCATCCTTCATCCTCGGCCAGGAGCCGTTCCGCACCGGTCTGTTGACGATCGGCATGCCGGGCGATCCGCATGGCATTCAGGACTGGATGCCCACGATTGCCGAGGTGCTGAAGACGCAGGGTTATGCAACGGGTCAGTTCGGCAAGAACCATCTGGGTGACCAGGACCAGCACCTGCCGACCAAGCATGGCTTCGACGAGTTCTTCGGCAACCTGTATCACCTCAATGCCGAGGAAGAACCGGAAGGCTATTTCTATCCGAAGGATCCTGCTTTCCGCCGGCAATTCGGCCCTCGCGGCGTGATCAAGTCAAGCGCGGACGGCAAGATCGAGGATACGGGTGCGCTCAATACGAAGCGCATGGAAACCATCGACGAAGAGTTTCTTGGAGCCGCCAAGAATTTCATCGATCGCCAGGCCAAGGCGGACAAGCCTTTCTTCGTCTGGTTCAACTCGACGCGCATGCACGTCTTCACGCATCTGAAGGCGGAATCGCTCGGCAAGACGGGCAAGGGCATCCATGCCGATGGCATGGTCGAGCATGACGGCCACGTCGGCCAGCTCCTCGATCAGCTGGATCAGCTCGGAATCACCGACAACACGATCGTCCTCTACACCACCGACAACGGGGCCGAACTTGCTCTGTGGCCAGATGGCGCGATGACTCCTTTCCATGGTGAAAAGGGTACGACATGGGAGGGCGGCTTCCGTATTCCCATGATGGTACGCTGGCCCGGCGCGGTGAAACCCGGAACCGAGATCAACGACATCGTCACTCTCATGGACTGGATGCCAACCTTCGCAACCGCCGCCGGCATCCCGGACCTCAAGGAGCAGATGAAGAGTGGATTCAAGTCAGGGACCAAGGATTTCAAGGTCCATCTGGATGGGTACGATCTCACGCCCCTTTTGAAGGGTGAAGCCCAATCCGGTCCACGCGACTCGGTCTATTATTTCGACCAAGGCGGCAATCTCAACGCCATCCGCTGGAACGACTGGAAGCTTGCCTTTGCAGTCAACAGCGAAGGCAATATTGCGACGGCAACCCGCGAGGTACCGAGTTGGGCCAACATCTTCAACCTGAGGATGGACCCTTACGAGCGGGGTCTCAAGGAGGGCGGAGGCGCCATGGAGTTCCTGGCCCGAAACATGTGGCTGCTTGTGCCCGTGCAAGGGAAGATCAAGGACTTCTTCTCTGACTTCGACAAGTTTCCCTATCAGGAAGGGAGCTCATTGAATGCGAGCGGCATCAACTACGCAATGCTTCGCCAACAAGCAGCGCTCCAACGGCTGAACGAACTGGAGCGCCTCGCTCCGCAATAGTTCCTCCCGGAACCGCGGGGAGTGATCTCACTTCCCGCGGCATCCCCCGCCACGCATGGAAGCCGGGCGCTGCTCAAGTGCCGCTCCGCTTACCCCGTCACTGACGGTCTTCTCTTCCCCTAAGACTTGGCGTCCGTGCCGCAACAATTGGTCACGAGTTCAAAGACTTCGATCTCCTCAGCGCGACCCTTGGCACGTGCGTTCCCCAATGCTCGAAATTCGAACAGGCCCGACACCTTCGACTGCACCGCCTCGCTGACGAGAATGCTGGTGCCGAACTCCTTGTTCATGCCTTCGAGGCGAGAGCCGACGTTCACCGTATCGCCCATGGCAGTATATTGCCGCCGATTTTTGGCTCCGACGCTGCCGACCACGGCGGGTCCGGTGTGCAATCCGAAACGCGTGATAAGCTCAGGGCGTCCCGATCGCCGGCTGGCGGCGTTCAGCGTGTCGATTGCCTCCTTCATCGCCAAGGCACACCGACAGGCGTTCTCGACATGGTGTTCATCGCGCGTCGGCGCGTTCCACATCCCGAAGATCGAATCTCCCAGGTACTGAACGATGGTGCCGCTATGTCGCTCGACGGTTTCGTTGAGAAGCTCGAAATAATCCGAAAGCAGTTCCACCAGATCCTCGGGAGAGTGCTTTTCCGAGATCGTCGTGAAGTCCTTGATGTCGGTGAACAGAACCGTGACGTCCTGCCTGTCGGCCGAACCGATCGCGGTCTGACCGGAGGAGACGATGCGGCGCACGAGCTCGCGCGGCACGTAAAGGGAAAAGGTCGCGATTGTATTGCGCGCAGCGCCCAGCGCCCGCGCAAGGACGTTGATCTCGGCAATCCAGGAATGAGGAAGCCGGCGATCTTCGAACTTCAGGTCACCGATGCGGCGCGCTTCATCAGCGAGCGCGAAAAGCGACTTACTGATCAGTTGCGCAAGGACAATCGCCGCAACGATGCCGGCTGCCACGAAGGCAACGGCCGTCAGCAGGTTCTTGGCGAGAAGCCGGTCTGTTGGCCCCACCAGATCGTCGAGGGGAGCGGCGATGACGACGGCATTGCCTTTCAGCAATCCGGAGAACTCTACCGGAGAGACCTGAGCGATAAACGGCTTACCCCCGACCGTGAACGGTACGATGCCGCCAGCAGCACCGCCGCGATCCCGCAGCAACGCCCGGATCGGCGCGATCGCCGGATCCATATCGTCGGAGACGGAGGCTCCGTCTGTTCCACTGTGCGAAAGCGTATCGAGAATGTTCGCCATGACGGTGGCATCCGAGTGAACGATAAGCCGGCCCCTACCGTCGAAGACGTAACCGCGCGCGTTCTCCGAAATGGCTTCCTTGTTGAGCAGACGGCTGACGGTCTGCAGGAGAACGTCGACGCCCGCGACGATCTCCGGATTCTTGCTCATGGGCACGGCGAGCGTCAGGCTCAACGACTTCGTCGTCGCTGTCACATAGGGGCCGACCGACACCTGCCCCTTCGTCTCGATCGCCGCCTGATACCAGGGTCTCGTCCGAGGATCGTAGGTTTCGTCCCGATCCTCACGCTTGGCGATTTCGACGCCGTTTGCTCCGAGAAAATGCCAAACAGTGCCGGCAGCGGGCGGCTCCTTGGACATGGTGCGGATTGCAAACGCCGTGCCCTTCGGAGCGGACAGGGCCTTGCTCCAGGCGGGATTGGCCGCAACGTTGACGGCCTGGATGAAACTGCCATCAGGATAGCCGGAATAAATGCCGTCGATGTAGTTGCCGCTCTGAAGCACCTTCAGCAGATACTCGCTTTTCGCGTCGAAATCCTGCGACGGCGGTGACAGCATTTGCGGTAGCACCGACGCGGTAGCGACGGCGGAATAGCCGTCACCGAATACGCTCTTGTAGTTCTCGACAACGCGCAAGCCGAGCTGGCGCATCTGCGACTCTCCTGATGCGAGAGCCGTCGCGCGGCCCTGCTCGTAGGCCATCCACATCAGCGGCGCAGAAATACAGATCAGCAACCCGACGATGACCACACTCAAGTGCACCCTCAGTGGCTTCGACCACGAGGCGAGTCCTGAATTCAATGTCGGCTCTGAAGGGCGGCTTTCGTCTTGGTCCATTGCGTCGAGATCTTGCCGGTGATGGTGCGTGGATGCTGACGAACCTTTGCCGACGGAAAGCCGGCTAGGAAGTACGTTACGGTAAATGCTGCCGTACACACGTTTCAGCGCCTCGAAAAACGACCCGCAAGCGGCTGGCTAGCAGTTGCCGTTACGGCGTCGCCAGCATCATCTCCGCCGCCTTCTCGGCGATCATGATCACCGGCGAGTTCGTGTTGCCGGATACAATGGTCGGCATGATCGACGCATCGACGACGCGCAGCTTGCCAAGACCATGGACGCGCAGGCTCGGGTCCACCACCGCCATCGGATCGTTGCCCATCTTGCAGGTGCCGACCGGGTGGAAGATCGTGGTTGCAATATCGCCGGCGCAGCGGATCAGCTCATCATCGCTTTGATACTTCGAGCCGGGAAGCATTTCCTCGGGACGAAAACCAGCAATGGCGTTGGCCTGCATCAGGCTGCGGGCGTGACGGATGGACTTTGCAGCAAGCAGGCGATCGCCGACGGTGGACAGGTAATTCGGGCGGATTTCCGCCGCGGCCTCCGCGTCGCGGGTCGTGATATGCACAGTCCCGCGGCTCTCCGGCCTGAGATTGCATACCGAAACGGTTACAGCGGGATAAGAGTGCAGCGGCTCGCCGAGCCTGTCGGTGCTGAGCGGCTGGACGTGATATTCGAGATCAGCGGTCGCAACAGCCGGATCGCTCCTGGCGAAGATGCCAAGCTGGCTCGGCGCCATGGAGAGGGGCCCCGAGCGGCTGAGCGCATATTGCAAGCCCATGCCGGCACGGCTCAGCAGGCTGTGATAAAGCTGGTTCAGCGTACGCGCCCCTTCGATCTTGAAGACAGTGCGGATCTGCAGATGGTCTTGCAGGTTTTCGCCGACACCCTGCAGTGCGTGATGAACGGGAATGCCGAGGTCAGCCAGTAGATCCGGTCGCCCTATCGCGGAGAGTTCGAGCACCTTCGGTGAGTTGATGGCCCCTGCCGAAAGCACGACTTCGCGCGTCGCGTGTGCCACACAGACCCGGCCGTTGAGACGGAAGCGCACACCGGACGCCGCCTTGCCGTCGAATTCCAGCCGTTCGGTTTCGGCATTGATCAGAACCCGGAGATTCCTGCGCTTCATCGCGGGGCGAAGGAAGGCCTTTGTGGTATTCCAGCGCACGCCGCCACGCTGGTTGACCTCGAAATATCCAGAGCCCTCGTTGTCGCCCCCATTGAAGTCATCCGTCTTGCGAATGCCGAGCTCCTCGGCCGCGTCGCGGAAAGCGTCGAGGATCGGCCAGGAGAGCCGCTGGCGCTCCACGCGCCATTCCCCACCTGCACCATGCAGCGCGGACTTACCCCGATAATTGTCTTCCGATTTCAGGAAATAGGGCAAAACGTCGTCCCAGCCCCAGCCGGCATTGCCGGCCTGGCGCCAACCGTCGTAGTCAGCCGCCTGGCCGCGCATGTAGATCATGCCGTTGATGGAAGAGCAGCCGCCGAGGACCTTCCCCCTGGGATAGTTCAGCGCGCGGCCATTCAGGCCCGACTCGGATGCCGTCTTCATCATCCAGTCAGTGCGCGGGTTGCCCATGCAGTAGAGATAACCGATCGGCACATGGATCCAGTGATAGCGATCCGTGCCACCGGCTTCGAGAAGCAGCACGCGATTCCTCGGGTCGGCCGAGAGCCTGTTTGCAAGCACGCAGCCTGCCGAACCGGCTCCGACGATGATGAAGTCGTAACTGCCTTCATCCACCGGCGTTTCATTGTCAGGCATCGTCACGCGGCAACTCCCGTTTCCAGCCGGCCCGTTGCCGACAGCCGCTGCCAGAGCGGCGCCATCGCTTCAGCGATATCGGTATAAAGCCGGTAGCGGCGATCGTAGTGGCCGGCAAGCGCGCAGTTCGGCTGGTAGTGGCGATCGATCTGCACCATGGCGTTGGCGCCTTCCGTGAAATCGGCAAAAAGACCGACGCCGGTTCCGGCCGCAATCGCTGCTCCAAGGGCGCCCGTCTCCCGCGAGACGGCAACGGAGACCGGCATACCAAGCACATCTGCAAAAATCTGAGGCCATAGGCGGCTTCGCGAGCCACCACCGGAAAGCACGGCCTCGTCAAACGTGGCGCCGGCCTTGCGAATAGTCTCGATATGCTGGCGATGGCCGAAGGCCACGCCTTCCAGCAAGGCTCGGATCAGGTGGCCCTTCCCGTGCCAGCCGGCAATTCCATAATAGCCGGCCCGCGCATGACCATCCTGCTGGGCACCGTAGAGATAGGGGTGGTAAAGCGGATCATCCGCCGTGGGCTCCACTACGGCCGCAAGTGCGCAAGCCGCATCGAACGGCGACACGCCATCCATATGCTCGCCGTCGAAAAACTCCCTGACCAGCCATTCGAGGTTGGCGGCGGAGGTCGCGCTGTTCTCCATCGCCATATAGCGGCTGCGGTCAAAGGTCGAGGACATGAACACCGGCCCGTCGAGTGTCGGGCCGTCCATGATGACCTGATTGATGCTCCACGTCCCTGCGATGATCGAAGCGCTGCCGGTGCGCGAGACGCCCGAACCGAGCGCCGAGGCGACGACATCGAACAGGCCGCCGATGACAGGCGTGCCGGCGGCAAGCCCCGTCTCCGCCGCAACAGCCTCGGTCACGGTGCCGGCAATATCGGCGCTTTCGATCAACGGCGGTAGAAGCGCCATAGAGTCGGCCAGTCCGTAGGCGGCCATCAGCGTCCTGTCGTAGCGGCGGGCGGCGAGATCCAGCAGCCCGGCCCCGGACATGTCGGACACTTCACTGACGCGCCGACCGGTCAGCCGGTTGACGATGAAATCCTTGGAGAAGAACACCGTGCCGATACGTTGGAAGAGATCGGGTCTATGGCGTTTCAGCCAGGCCAGCAAGGTCGGTGTCTGCGAGGGCCATGGACGCTGACGGGCGATGGCCGCCGTCCTGTCTCCAACCCCTTCCGCCGCCCATTCCTCGACAAGGCCTGTCGCTCTGGTATCCAGTGACTGGATGCCGATCAAAGGTTCGCCGGCGCGGTCGAGCGCATAGAGCCCGTTGCCGTGACCGGCGCAGCCGATCGCGGCGATTTCGGTCGCTGCAATGCCGGCCTGGTTGAGGCAGGCACGGATCACGCGCTTGGCATTGGCCCAAAGTTCGCCGAGATCCCGCTCGACATGGCCGGGGCACGGCATCCGGCTATGGCCCTCCTCCCCCGCATAGGCCACTTCCTTGCCCGTCCGGTCAAAGATCACCGCCTTGATGACCGTGTTGCCGGCATCGAGCCCCAACAAATAGTTTCTCATCTTGAACCCCTCCCAGGTTCTGACAAAGTCTCGCGCGGCTCCAGCCCGCCTCCAAGGGGAAAGTGCCCCTGGACGACGATCCGCGTTGTGGCCGAGCCCCATCGCTCGCCCACATCTCCCCTTGGCCGCAATCACCGCGATCCATGGCCGCTACCCTGCATGGGGTATCAGCCTCGCTGGTAAAGTGCGAAGGCCTCCTCGCCACTCGCATCCTCGTGAATGATCGCCATCAGGCCGCGCACGACCGCATTCGGATTGGCATGCTGGTAGATGTTGCGCCCATAGACCATGCCCATTGCGCCCTGCCGCATCAAGGCCGCGGACTTGGCAAAAACGGCTCCAAGGTCTTCCTTTCCACCGCCACGCACCAGCACCGGGCAACGCGCCGCCTCCACCACGCGGTGGAAATCATCAGCGTTCGTCGTGGGATCGGCTTTGACGATATCGGCGCCCATCTCCCGGGCAAGGCGCGTGAGCGTCACGATCTTGTCGGCATCGCCATCGACCATGTAGCCGCCACGCTCGGTTACCGGCTGCATGACCAGCGGCTCGATCATCAGGGGCATTCCGTATTTCTCGCAATCGGCTCGCACGCGGGAAATGTTCTGGACGCACTGGCGAAAGAGATCCGGCTCGTCAGGCAGCATGAAGAGGTTCACGACGACACAAGCGGCATCCATCTGCAGCGCGCCAACCAGAGGCTCGGCCTCGTTCTGCAGCACCGCCCACATGTCGCGATGGTGGATGCGGTTATAGGGGTTGCCCATGTCGAGACGCATGACGAGCGCAGGCTTGTCCTTGCCCGGCAGGTCCTGCAGCAAGTCGGCCTGGCCGTAATTCATCTGGATCGCATCGGGCTTGGCATCGACCAACGCCTTCACGACAGCAGGCATGTTCTCCAGGCCATCCAGGAAGGATGGCTCGTTGCAGACGCCATGGTCGATCGCGACATCTAGGCAACGGCCGTTGCCGAACAGCCGGTTCATCCGGACTTTGCGGTTGTCTCGCATACTTCACTCCTTTGTTCGTTCCTTGCGGAAAGGGTTTCTTCGCAGACGCCGTGGCGCTCATGCATGAGGGTCAGAAAACGGGTGCGCTCCTCGGCGGCACGCTGAGGCGACCAGCCTTTTTCGGAGGCGAGAATCTCGAGAACGGCATCCGCCATCTCGAGCGAGAGTTCGCCGGTGATGGCAAGCGTCGTGCGCCGCAGCAGAATGTCGTCTAGGTGCTCGACCGCTTCGCCGCGAATGACGAAAATGAGCTCGCGAGCGCTGTAGCCGGCATGAGGCAACATGCGATCCGGCGCCACCGCAATGAAGCGGGCGACCTCGGCGGCATCCGTGCCATAGCGTGAAAAGAGCGTCGCGGCGCGATCCTCGGCAAGGCCCGTAGTCGCCGTGAGCCGCCGCAGCCAATCGCCTCGATCGTCGGGAAAGTCGCGTCCACCACCGAAGGTGCGCTCGGCGGTATCGAGACGACGCTTTCGACCGAGACGCTCCAGCGCCATGTCCGCGGCCAGTTCGCCGAAGGAGCGGAAGGTGGTCCACTTCCCGCCGATCATGCAGAGCACCGGTGGGCTGCCCTCGCCACCCTCGATGACAGTGCAGAAATGGTCGCGCGGAATGCGGCCGGTAAAGCTGTCCTTGCTGGCGGGCAACGGCCGCACGCCGGCAAACTGGAAGACAATTTCCTCCGGCCGGATCACGACGCCGGGCAGCACGAAGGCAAGCGACTGCAGGATATAGTCGCGCTCGTCCGCCTCGCAGCGCACCGTCCCGGGGTCGTCGACCCTTATGTCCGTCGAGCCAACCAGCACCTTCCCGAGATAGGGGAAAAGGATGCAGATGCGCCCATCCTCATTCTCGTAGTAGATCATGTGGCCATCAAGCATATCCCGCAGGCCGACATTGTCGACGATCAGGTGCGAGCCCTTAGTGCCCCCCATCAATGGTGCAGGGCGGCCCTTCTCGGAAAAGAGCGCGCCGTTGGCGATATCGATCCATCCACCGGTCGCATTGATGATCAATGCCGGCTTGATTGTCAGCGTCTCGCCCGAGGGACCGTCGCGCAGCAGAAATTCTCCGCCCGAATTCTGTTCGACAGTAGCGTAGTTCAGCGCAGCGGCGTTCGCACTCGACGTAAGGCCATCGACCAGCAGCTCCATGCCAATGCGCTCCGGGTGACTTACCCAGGCATCGTAGTAAGTGGCGGAGTTGCGGATCGCCGGATTGAGTGCCGGCCATTTGGCGAGCGTGCTCCTGCGCCCGCGAAACTGGTGGCGCGGCATCAGCGCCCGCTTGCGCGTCAGGAAGTCGTAGATGCTGAGCCCAGCCTTGATGACCACGGCGCCGCGACGGCTCGGCCGGCGACTAAGTCCGAGGAACCGGACGATTCCATTGGCAAGGCCAGAAAAGACGTCGAAGATCGGAACCGTCGTCGCCAATGGCGCAACATAGTGCGGCGCATTGCGCAGCAATCGGTCCCGCTCGACCAGGGATTCCTGTACGAGACTGAATTCGCCGTTTTCGAGATAACGCAGCCCGCCATGCACCATGCGGGAAAGCGCGGCACTGGCACCGGAGCAATAATCGGCCTGCTCGACAAGCAGCACGTTGACGCCCTGCAACGCCAGCTCGCGAAAAACGCTGAGCCCGTTGATCCCGCCGCCGAGGACGCACACGTCCACCTTCGGGCTTTTGCTAAGCCCGTCCAATGTCTCTTTACGGTTCATGATGCTGGTCCGTTATCCGTCCATATGGGCGAGCTTCGCCGAGAGCGCCGCGTCGATAGCCTTGAGATCGTCGACCGAAAGCTGAAGCGTGCCGGCCCTTGCATTGTCGAGCGCCTGCGCCGGGTTGCGAGCGCCACAGAGCGCAAAGGTGATCCCCGGCTGCGCCAGCGTCCATGCAATCACCACCTGGGCAATGCTCGCATCATGTCGCGCCGCGACCGGCCGGATGGCATCGGAGAAATCCTTCGCCTTCTGTCGACTGCCGACCGAGAAGCGCGGGTTGTCCTTGCGCTGGTCGTCGCCCGAAAAGATGCGGTCCGGCCCGACCGCGCCGGAGAGCAGCCCGAGCGCCAGCGAGGAATAGCTGAGCGTCGACACACCGCTTGCAACAGTGAGCGGCAGCAGGTCCGCCTCGATCTCGCGATCGATCATGCTGAACCGCTCCTGGATCGCATCGAGCGACCCGGTTTCGATATACCGCTGAAGCTCCGACCGATCGACATTGCTGGCGCCGATCGCGCGGATCTTGCCCGCCGCCTTCAACTCTTCAAGCGCCCGGACGGTCTCCTCGATCGGTGTCGTCGCGTCCTGCCAATGGGTGATGTAGAGATCGATATGATCCGTGCCGAGCCGGCGCAGGCTTTGTTCCACCTCGTGGACGATCGCGTCCCGGCCGAGATAGCGGTGAACCGGCTTGCCGTCCTGATCGAAGAAATGGCGGCCCTTCTGCGTGTGCCAGACCAGACCGCACTTCGTCGCGATCACGGCCTGGTCGCGGCGTCCGGCAAGCGCCTTGCCGACGATTTCCTCCGAGCGGCCAAGCCCATAAGCGGGCGCCGTGTCGATGAGCGTGACGCCCGCATCCAGCGAGGCCTGGATCGCGGCGATCGATTCCGCCTCGTCGGTCCCGCCCCACATCCAGCCGCCGATCGCCCATGTTCCAAGCCCGACAGCCGAGGCCTTGACGCCGGAGCGCCCGATCTCGCGGGTCAACTGCTCGCCGCTCATGCCTGGTGTCCTTCCTCGGATGCTATTTCAAGAATGCGCGCCCCGGTCGCCTCGTCGGTCACCAGCGTGTCGAGATGATTGCCCCTGAGAACGCTGAGGATGGAGCCGGCCTTGTTCAACCCACTCGCCACACCGATCTTCGTCGGGATCGAGGCAAACTCCTCGAGTGTCAGCGAGACCAGCGATCGGTTGAGGCTGTAGTCGCAAAGCTGGCCTTCGCCGTCGAGCAGGTGTGCAAGCAGTTCAGAGCTCGCGCCGGCGTGCTCGATCGCCATGCGATCGGTGCTCGATGATGGATGCAGGTCGTAGTACGTCGAGTCGCTGCTCAGGATCGAGCCGATGCCCACGACGGCAACCTTCGCATCGCGCGCCCGCTGGAAAACATCTGCCACGGAGCGCATGGCCATCAGCATCGCGCGCTGCTCGGCATTGTCGGCAAAGAGCGGCGCGTGGATCTGGTAGGAGCGCCCGCCCAGCCGTTCGGCCATCAGCGTCGAGACATGGTTGACGTCGGTATAGTGCTTGCCCTGGACGCAGCCGGTCGCGGGGATGACTTCGACATCGAAGCGGCGACCGGGTTGCAGGCCGGCGACGACGGCGCTGACGCCCTTGCCGCCGGTGATGCAGATCGTGTCGCCATCGGCGATCTCTTCGATCAGCAGCCGGGCCGCCGCCTCGCCGACCGCCTGAAGTGCGGTCTGCGGGTTGTCGGAAACGGTCGGCACCACGACGGCACGGCTGATGCCGCCAAGCGCGAGCAACCGCTCTTCCATATCCACCAGCGGCTCGACCGGCGACTTGATCTTGATCTCGACGAGGCCGAGCTGGCGACCGCGCTTGATCAGCCGGTTGACGGTCGCATGCGAGATGCCGAGCTGGTCGGCGATCTGCGCCTGGGTCAGGCCTTCAAGAAAATGCAGCACGAGCGCCTGGTGCATCTGGCGCGCGATGACGATTTCCTCGCGCGGCGCTGTGGTCTTGGGTTTCAGTCTTGCGATCGGCATATCAGACGGCCTTCCGCTTGTGCAGGAAATGATCGATGGAAACGGCGGCAAGGAGAATGCACCCCTTGATCATGTCCTGCCAATAGACCGAGACGTTCAGCAGGATCAGCGACGAGGTGACGACCGAGAGCAAAGCGATGCCGAGGATGGCGCCGAGGATCGTGCCGGAACCGCCGTTGAGCGAGGCGCCACCGATCACCGCTGCCGCGATGATGTTGAGCTCCATGCCGACACCGAAGGTCGGTGTCGCGGCGCCGAAGCGGGACATGTAAATCACCCCGGCGACACCTGCGAGCGTGGAGCAGAGCACCGTGACCCAGAACTTCACCTGATTGGTCTTGATGCCGGAATAGAGCGCCGCCTTCTCGTTGCTCCCCGTATAGAACACCTTGCGGAAGGCCGTTGCCCGGCGCAGCAGGAAATCGAAGAGGACGACGACGGCGACGAAGATCAGGATGACATACGGCACACCGTAGAACGTGCCCTGGCCGACGGCCTTGAAACCAGCCGGCAGTGTGAAGAGGGAAAGCGGCGTGCCCTTGGTGATGATGAGGCAGAGTCCGCGCACGATCACCATGCCCGCAAGCGAGGTGATGAAGTGATTGAGCCCCACCACGGTCACGAAGAAGCCCATGATTGCGCCGATGACGCCGCTGGCAAGGATGCCGATCAGCGATGCGGTCCACGGGTCGAGCCCGGCAAGGAACAGCGAGCCGGAAAGCACCATGGCAAAGCAGACGACCGAGCCGACAGCCAGATCGATACCGCCGACGATCAAAAGGATCGTCATGCCGACGACGACGATGCCCTCCACCGAGAAGCTCATCAGCATGGCGCGGAAGTTGCCCAGCGTCAGAAAGTGCGGCGAGGCAAAGCTCATGGCGACGCAAAGCGCGAGGATGATCGCGATCAATCCCGCTTCACGCATCGTGCCGATGCGTTTCCACGCTCCTGTCTTCGGTATCTCCGTCGTCATCGTATCGATCGCCATGCCCGTTTCTCCCCTTCCATCTTCACGCGGCATGATCTGCCGTCCTTGCCGTGCCGATCCCTGATGCCAGGCGGATCACGGCCTCTTCCGTCATATTCTTTGCACTGAGTTCGCCCGCGATGCGCCCCTCCCTGACGACCAGAACCCGATCGCAAAGTCCGAGCAACTCCGGCATCTCCGACGAGATGACGACGATGCCAATGCCGGAGCGCGCAAGCTCCCTCAACAGGCGATGGATCTCGGTCTTGGCACCGACATCAATGCCGCGCGTCGGCTCGTCCATCAGGATCACCTTCGGCTTGACGGCGAGCTGCTTGGCGATGGCTACCTTCTGCTGGTTGCCACCCGAAAGCGATTTGACCGGCGCCTCGACGCCGCCCATACGCACGCCGAGCCGGCGCGCGAAATCCTCTGCAAGCACTGCTTCGGCACGGCCGTTGAGCAGGCCTGCGCGATTGGTGAAAGCCTTGAGGTTCAGCACCGAAATATTCTGGGCGATCGACATCTCCAGGAATACGCCGGAACCCTTGCGGTCCTCCGAGAGGTAAACGATGCCGGCTTTGACCGCATCCGCATAGGTGTTGATCGCCTGCTGCTTGCCGTGCAGGCGGACGGCGCCCGCCGTGCGCGACCGAAGTCCGCAGATTCCTTCGGCGATCTCCGAACGGCCGGAACCGATAAGCCCACCGATGCCGAGAATTTCACCCTCGCGCAGCTCAAGGCACACATCATGGAACCGCTCACCATCGCTCAGGCCGTCAACGTCCAGGATGGTCTCAACGCCGACGTCGACCGGTCCGAGCTTATCAGGATAAAGCTGGGTGATCTCGCGGCCAACCATCCGACGGACGACATCATCCGGGGTAACGTCAGCGATACGATCGGTGCAGACATAGCGGCCATCGCGGAACACCGTCACCCGGTCGCAGAGACTGAAGATCTCAGCCATGCGGTGGCTGATGTAGATGATCGAAATGCCATTCGCCTTGAGATCGCGGATAATCGAGAAAAGCTGCTGTGCCTCGGTCTCCGTCAGAGCCGCGGTCGGCTCGTCGAGGATCAGCACGCGGCAGTCGAGTGTCAGCGCCTTGGCGATCTCGACGAGCTGCTGGCTGGAAATCGGCAGCTCAGCGACCTTGCGGCGGACGTCGATGGCGGCAAGCCGGTTCATCACAGCTTGCGCATCACGTTCCAGCGCGCGATAGTTCATGAAGGGTGAGCGGCGACGATTGGTGGCCGCCATGAACATGTTTTCGGCGACCGTCGCATCCGGGCAAAGCGCAATTTCCTGGTGGACGAGCCCGATGCCGAGCATCTGCGCGGCAGCAGGCGACGATATCCTCACAGCCTTGCCGTCGACGCGGATCTCTCCCTCGGTCGGCTGCACAACCCCCGCAATGATGTTCATGAGCGTCGACTTGCCGGCGCCGTTTTCGCCGCACAGCGCATGGACCTCCCCCTTCTCGAGGGTGAAATTGACATCCTTCAACGCCTGGATAGCGCCGAATTGCTTGCTAACGCCGTGGATCGACAGAACCGGTTCAGCCATCTTCGTCCTCCTCCTCCGTGGAGCACCATCCGCGCCGTATGACGCGAATGGTGCATGCCCGGGAGGTTACTCCTCGATACCCTTGGTGCCGCGGCGCTTCAGGTACTTGTCCCAATAGAAGTCGTCGGCATTCTCAGCAGTCACGATCGAAAGCCCGTTATCAACGACTGGAATACTCATCGGGTTGAAACCGGAGCGCTTGGCGTCGTTCATCGGGTCGATCAGCTCGGGGTGCTTGGCCAGCCAGAGCAGCATGAAGCCCATATAGCCTTGCATGCCCTGGTTCGGATTGATCGAGCCGAAAACTTCGCCGGCCTTGATCATGTCGAGGATGTTGGCGTTGACGTCGGCGCACATGACGAGCACCTTGCCGCCGTTTTCCTTGCTGGCCTGCGAGGCGCCGATCGCCGAATTGGCCTCCGGCATGAAGACAGCGCCAAGGTTCGGATTGGCCTGGATGATGCTCGAAAGCCCCTGATAGGCCTTCGTCGGATCTTGGTTGGAGGCCGCGCGGCCGACGAGCTTCATGTCCGGCCACTTCGTCTCCATGCGGCTGATGAAGGCGGCGATGCGCTTGTCGTGGTTGTCCTGCCCCGGATTTTCGAGCACCGCATATTCGCCCTTGCCGCCCATCTTCTCGGCAATCGCGTCGGCGGCGTAGATGCCTTCGCGGGTGTTGTCCGAGGTGATGAAGGAAACGCGCTTCGACAGCGGCGAGTCGGCGGCGAAGGTGACGACCGCCGTGCCCTGGCCGATGGCGCGGTTGATCGGCTCGATGAACGGATCGGAGTTCATCGGATGCACGAGAATCCCGGCCGGGTTCTGCGCCAGCGCCTGGTCGAAGCTGGCGATCTGCTTGTTGACGTCATATTCCGGCGTGCCGGTGTATTCCGTCTCGCAGCCGAACTGCTGGCCGGCCTGCTTGAACATTTCATAGACGGGGAACCAGTATTCCACGCCCGAAACCATCACGTTCATCACGTATTTTTCGCCCGGCTTGCAACGGAACGGATTGTCCGTTGCAGCCACCGCAGTGCCAGCCAGAAACGTGGTTGCAAGAACCGCCATGGCGGTCGAGCCGATAAATTTGCGCAAGATTCCTCCTCGAGGCCGAAGCCCCTCCCAAAAGCCCGAGAGCGTCGCATAGACGCCGCTGATCGCGTTGAAACCGAACTTCCTCCTCGAAGTTCGATGAACATAATAAAGTGCAAGAAGGAACGCGAGTCAATATAATTCATACTTAGAAATATATTTCACAGAGACGCCATGACTTATCGGTTGTCCGATTGATTTCGGATGACGTTTTGGTTCTTTATCTTGGCA
>UEHQ01000031.1 GCA_900489925.1 Hyphomicrobiales bacterium
TAAGCAGGATCTGCTCTAGGTTCATGGATGCGTAGCGCCGAGGCGGCCAATCCCGTTCAACAGCCAAGATAGAGGCGAGCCGAGCCAACGGTGCCAAGGGCGGTCGACCCCGGAAGAACAGCGAGGCATGCTTCACGACCAAGGGCATGCCTCACCCCCAACAATCGACGTTTAACGGTCGTTCAAACGGTCCCACGTTTGGCTAAGGGGTTGGGAGGGCGGCTTTCGATTGCCTTCGACATGGTTTGCAGCAAGGGCCGCGAGCTGAAGCATTGGCGGACCACGTCAGTGAATTCGTCATCTTCGCGTATCACAGGCTCGAACCAATCTGTGCTCCGGAGGAGCCCAAGCTCCTCGATGGCATTTACCGCTACCTATGTTCTTGTTATGTTCACATTGATTGATGTGTGAACGATTGGATCGGGTGTCAATGAAAACAGATTTGGGATTGCGTCGCGATCAAAAGCGCTTGGCCCTCACGAAGCTCGCTTCCTTGTCAGAAGATCATCCGCTTCGTGAGAAATATCAGGCCTGGATAGATCAACTCGATAGTCACTTGTCCGGGCCGGGCGCGCCAACCAAACCTCTTGGTCAACAGCTTGCCGAACCAAGCTGCCCATCCGGGTCGATGCCGTTGGTATTTCCTGGAAACGAAGGTCCTGGAGTGCTCGATGAACGGGAGAGACACAAGTCGCCTTCAATAACGAAGCGGCGCGGAGAAGAAATAGCTGACCACTCCCCAGAAGCCGTTTCGATATTCGACCCATCAAGAAAGGCGCGCTTGTTGTCCGAGAACCAACTGCTTCGGGGCATGCTGGCGCGGTTCGGGTAACATCGGGCCCGCGGTAACGGCTTGAGTTGGCCAGCACCAGGTAGCTAAGCCGTCGCAGTGCGTTGAACCTCGCAACATTGCCGCTTCTGGGACCTTGGCCCAAGGATGAGACAGGATCGCTTGGTGCCGGCATTGCGCTGATGAGAGTGGCGCCGCGACGAAACCGCGGAATTTTACCGGTCCCCGACACGATCACTTTTTGCGACCAAGGCGCGGATACGCTCGATTACGACAGGGTCAACGGGATTGTAGACCACCAGGTTGAGATCGGGCCTGCCGTCGACCGCAAAACCCGAATATTCGAGCTCGATGTCACCCAAGATCGGGTGGGTAAGGCGCTTGGTGCCTTCTCCATGGGAGACTATTTCGTTCTCCTGCCAAAGCGCGGCGAATTCCGGGCTGGCCCGGCTGAGATCCTCGACCAGTTCCGCGATTTCCGAGGTGGCGCCGGCGCGGGCGGCGTCAGCACGAAACGAACCGACGACGAACCGGGCCATGGCCTCCCAGTCATGTTGGACGCTGCGTATGTTCGGACTGCAGAACAGGAGACGCAGAATGTTCCGATCGCCGGGTGCAAGTTTGTCGTAGTCGGTCATGACGACGGTCGCCGCCTTGTTCCAGGCGACGATGTCCCACGCTGCAGTTCGCACCAGTGCAGGACTTGCATCAAGTGTATCGATCAGCCGTTGGAGGCGCGGACTGATGCCTTCCGCGGAACGATAGCGAACCTCCGGCGGACGACCAAGACCGAGCATGAAAAGGTGCTCGCGTTCGGGTTCGGTCAGCATCAGACCATTTGCGATCCGGTTCAGCACGTCCGCTGAAGGCGCTCCGCCTCGGCCCTGCTCCAACCAGGTGTACCAGGTGGGGCTGATATTGGCGCGTTGCGCGACTTCCTCACGTCGGAGCCCTGGGGTCCGCCGCCGCCCTGACAATCCAAAAGTCGCCGGATCCAAACGTGTGCGCCGGTCTCGCAGGAATGTGCCGAGGGGATTGCGTTCGCTCATCATGATTTTCCCTGTTGGCTATTATAATAGGATAACGTCACTACTTTAACACCATAATCAATAGCGCAATAGTCAGGCCGTTATCAACACGGAGACATCCTTATGCGCATCTTCCTGACTGGAGCGACAGGCTTTATCGGATCAGCAATCGTTCTTGAATTGCTGAAAGCCGGTCATCACGTCATCGGCATGACACGCTCGGACGACGGGGCGAAAGCACTCGAAGCAGCTGGCGCCGAAGTCCATCCAGGCACGCTGGAGCAACCGGAAAGCCTCAGCCGCGGCGCCGAGAAGGCCGACGCCGTGATCCACACGGCTTTCGACCATGATTTCTCCCGCTTTGTCGAAAACTGCCAGAAAGACGGTCGCGCGATCGCGGCGCTTGGCGAAGTGTTGAAGGGATCGAGCCGCCCGCTGATCATCACATCAGGCACGGGCCTTGGCAACGCGGTCCTGGGCAAGGCGGCGACGGAGGATGTCTGCAACCTCGACCATCCCAATCCGCGTGTCGCATCCGAATTGGCGGGCAATGCGCTTCTTGAGGCCGGTGTGAACGTTGGAGTGGTCCGCCTTCCGCAGGTTCATAACGCGATAAAGCAGGGTCTGATCTCACCCTTGATTGCCATTGCCCGAGACAAGGGCGTGTCGGCGTATGTAGGCGAAGGACACAACCGGTTCCCGGCAGGCCACCTGAGCGACGTGGCGCTCCTCTATCGCCTGGCGATTGAAAAGGCAGAAGCCGGTGCGCGCTACAACGCGGTTGGGGAGGAGGGTATTTCGTCCCGTGTCATCGCGGAGGCGCTTGGCAGAGGGCTCAAGTTGCCGGTGGTCTCGCTCGCGCAGGAAAAAGCTGCGGAGCATTTTGGCTGGATGGCGATGTTTATGGGATTGGATTTTCCGGCCTCCAGCGCAATCACGCGTCGCGTCCTTGGATGGAGCCCTTCGGGACCCGGCCTCATCGCAGATCTCGACGCGATGAACTACCATAGCCTTGCGGCCTAGTGATCAATGTCACGCGACAGGGTTGCCGGTCGACCACTGTCGATTGCGCTGATCTTGTCGCCGAGCCTCTCCCGGCAGCGTTTCGCGGTGCCGGGCTTTCGCCTCATCAATTCTTGATCGGGATGGATCCGGTCGCGATCGGCCCAGCAGCGTGATTGCCGAATGGATTGATTGCGACCAGCACCGCGAGAATAAACGCGGCGGACCAGAGCCGGACCAAAGACACTCGCATAGACGCCCCCTGAGCACGGAACGCAATACAAATCCGCGCCGCGATGTCATGCCAAAAATTGGTGAAGGAAGCTTAAATCCAACCATCCCACTGGCGGTTTCCTGTTTGGTGAAACTGTCTCAGCCTCGCGAATCGAACCGCTCCAGCATTGCGCCGGGCGATCGTCCTTATTCGCACAAGAGTGGCAAACGTCAGAACCATGCTCGCCTCTTGGTCGTTGGGGTCTCGCTTCCTGGTGTTACGTGACGGCGAACTGGGGCGCTAACCTGCAATATTCGAACTGAATTCGACGCTATTGGACTTGCATTTGTCGTGTTCGGAATATCTGTTCGCGCCCACTAAAATAGCGGAGGCGAGCATTGAGCATACGGCAGCGAGTGAGTTTGAAGTTCAAGGATGAGATCGAGTTTCTGAAGGGATGGAAACGCAATCGCACGGCGGTGGGTGCCATCACGCCGACGTCTGTTGCGACAGCCAGGAAAATGGCCGGTGTCATCCAACCGGGCTGCGGACTTCCCGTCCTTGAACTCGGCCCAGGAACGGGGGTGATCACCAATGCAATCCTGGAAAGGGGAATTCTCCCCCGCGACCTCATCTCCATCGAGTATTCGCCGGAGTTCTGTCGCCATCTGCGTGAACAATTCCCGGCGGTCGATGTGCGCTGTGGCGATGCCTTTGCACTTGATCTCACCCTGGGAGCACAGCGCAAAGCCAAATTCGACTGCGTCATCTCCGCCATACCGCTTCTTCACCTTCCGCCCGAAAAGCGGCTCTCGCTCGTGCTCGACCTTCTTGAGCGTGTTCCCGCCGGCAGGCCCGTTGTCCAGATTACCTATGGGCTGCTGTCGCCGGTCGTCGCGCTTCCGGCGGGATACGAGATCCGCCACCTCGCGTTCATGATGAGGAACATTCCTCCCGCGCAGCTTTGGATGTACATGAAGCGACCGGTGCGGAAGGAGTGACCCCAGGTAATTAAGGGCGAAGGTATTCGGAGCTTCACCGCTCGAGTCCGGATCGATCGCCGTCACTTCTAATTTCCGTGGGTCACCGGTTCGCACGCTCGACAGCAGGTTCGGCAGCTTTTATCGATAGATGATGACCGCTGCCATTGAAGACACCATTGCCAATCGCATCAGCCGTGTTCTCGCGGAGCGTATCATTACAGGTGCGCTCGAGGCTGGCAGCAAGCTTCGACAGGACCACATCGCCGAGGAATTCGACACCAGTCACGTGCCGGTGCGCGAAGCGTTCCGCCGCCTTGAAGCGCAGGGCCTTGCGATCAGCGAAAGCCGTCGCGGTGTTCGCGTCGCCAGCTTCTCCAGGGCTGCGGTGGAAGAGGTCGCCCTCATGCGCTCGGTCCTTGAGGGGCTGGCATTGCGCCACGCGGCGCCACACCTGACGGCATCCATTCTGGACGAGGCAATGTCAGCCATGAACGCCGGCGACACCGCGCCGGACGCGCGGACGTGGGATGAGGCAAACCGGCGTTTCCATCATCTGTTGCTGGCACCATGCAAGATGCCGCGGCTGCTCACCACGATCGATGATCTGCAGATGGTCGGCTCACGCTACGTCTTCGCAACCTACGGCGCGGACTGGACCCCGCGGATCGACTTCGATCATCATTCGATCCTCGATCATCTGCGCAGAGGCGAGGTCAATCAGGCGGTCGTCGTTCTTGAGCGGCATGTACAGCGGATTGGTCCTGTCCAGCGCTGATCCGGGTTTCCGTTTGGCCTATCAGCCATCGCAAACCCGAACGCCGCCGCGCCGGCGGGTCAAAATGCGTAGCTCTCAATTCACGCAAAGATTGATTTTGGGCCACCGATTTTCCCCGGCTGGTTTGTTGCAGATCTGCGCCAGAGGCTTTTTATAGATAATTAGAGATTCTATCTATCAAACGTGGAGGATGACACCGAATGGAGCGGTCGCGACCGGACGTTGCGCGCAAAGTGAGCGAAGGCGAAGCTAGTATTATCTATAATTTGCCGTTCAATGATCTTCTCTTCCGTGCCCAGCAGGTCCATCGCGAAACCTTCGATCCAAACGCGGTGCAAATGAGCCGCCTGCTGTCCATCAAAACCGGCGGCTGTGCCGAGGACTGCGGCTATTGCAGCCAGTCGGCTCACTATCCGACAGGTCTCAAGGCTTCCAAGCTGATGGAAGTCGAGCGGGTCCTTGCCGAGGCTCGCCAGGCCCGCGACGGCGGCGCGACACGCTACTGCATGGGTGCCGCATGGCGCAGCCCGAAGGACCGCGACATGGACACGCTTGTTGCGATGATTGAGGGCGTCAGGGCCCTTGGCATGGAAACCTGCATGACGCTCGGCATGCTCACACCTGAGCAGTCGGGACGCCTCGCCGAAGCTGGTCTCGATTACTACAACCACAACATCGACACCTCTGAACGCTACTATCCCGAGATCATCACCACCCGCATTTTTGAAGATCGGCTGGAGACGCTCGCCAATGTCCGCGACGCGGGTATCAAGGTGTGTGCAGGCGGCATTCTCGGGATGGGGGAGACTGTCGGCGATCGGATCTCCATGCTGGTCACGTTGGGCAATCTGCCCGAGCCGCCGGAGAGCGTGCCGGTCAATATGCTGATCCCGATCCCTGGATCGAAGCTCGCTAATGCCGCGCCGGTGGATCCGATCGACTTCGTGCGCACCATTGCCCTTGCCCGCATCCTGATGCCGAAGTCGCATGTGCGCTTGTCGGCCGGGCGCACCGACATGAGTGACGAGATGCAGGCGCTCTGTTTCTTTGCCGGAGCCAATTCGATCTTCGTGGGCGATACGCTTCTCACGGCTGACAATCCGGGCGAGGACAAGGATGCCATGCTATTCCGACGTCTCGGCCTGCAGCCAATGCCATTGGAGCGTCGTCCTTGAGCACGGTCGCGCTCGCGCGTTTTGAGAAGACGCTCGCAGGGCTGCAGCGAAAGTCCCGTTTTCGCTCAGTTGCCGTGGGATCGGGCACCGACTTCGCTTCAAACGACTATCTCGGCCTCGCAAATTCGCCTCGTCTCAAGGCAGCAATCACTGAAGCAATCAAGCGAGGCGTGCCTGTGGGCGCAGGTGGCTCGCGGCTCCTGCGCGGCAACCACATCGAGCACGAAATGCTGGAAGCGGAGGCGGCGCAGTTCTTCGGCGCGGAGAAGGTGCTCTACTTCGCGAATGGCTATGCCGCGAACGCCGCACTCTTTTCCACCCTTCCGCAGCGCGAGGACCTGATTGTCTATGATGCCCTGATCCACGCGAGCGCGCACGAGGGCATTCTGGCCAGCAAGGCAACGACGAGTGCCGTGCCGCACAATGAGGTCGACGCCTTTGAAGAGGCAATCCGTAATTGGCGCGAGCGGGGTGGAAAGGGCGTGCCATGGATCGGCGTCGAAAGCCTCTATTCGATGGACGGCGATAGAGCGCCGCTCCCTGAACTGGCCGACCTTGCCCAACGACATGACGGTTTCCTTGTCATTGACGAAGCTCATGCGACCGGTGTTTTTGGCAAAGATGGTCGAGGGCTCGGCGCCGATCTCGATGTGAGGCACAACATCCTGACGCTGCATACCTGCGGCAAGGCGCTCGGGGCCTCGGGCGCCCTGTTGGGAGCCCCGACGATCGTCGCGGACTACCTCGTCAACCGAGCCCGCAACTTCATCTACTCCACGGCGCCGTCGCCGTTGACTGCCGCAGCGGTGCGCGAGGCACTTCGAATTCTTGCCGATGAGCCGGAGAGGCGGCTCCACTTGGCGCGCCTCACGGCCTTTGCAGGAGACCAACTGCAATCGCGGTTGGCCAAGATGCCGAGCGGTTCGCAGATCCTTCCTATCGCGATTGGTGACAACGGTCGCGCGGTTTCGATCGCCCGCCAGATGCAGGCCGAAGGCTTCGACATCCGTGCAATTAGGCCGCCCACGGTCCCCGAGGGGACCGCACGCTTGCGGATCTCCATCAATCTGAATGTCGATGAACAGAAGATTGCAGCGATGTTCGAACGGCTTTCAATGGCACTCCAGGAACATGCACCATGACGGCTCGCTTTGTTGTCAGCGGCACCGACACCGGAATCGGCAAGACCGTGTTCTCGGCGGCTCTCACCAACGCTTTGGGCAGCTTTTACTGGAAGCCGGTACAATCCGGCCTGGATGAGGAGACTGACGCGGAGACGGTACGCCGGTTGGGTGCCGTGCCGGCGGAGCGCATCGTGCCCGAGGCCTACAGGCTCGCGACGCCTGCCTCGCCACACCTCTCAGCTCGACTTGACGGGATCACTATCGACCCGGAAACGCTGACTCCGCCACATGTTGACGGACCGCTCGTCATCGAAGGGGCAGGGGGCCTGATGGTTCCGCTCTCCGAACGGCTGGTGTTTGCCGATTTGTTCGCGCAGTGGAAGATTCCCGTCATCGTGTGCGCACGGACGACGCTTGGCACGATCAATCACACGCTGTTGTGCATCGAAGCCATGCGGCATCGCGCGATCCCGATATTCGGCATCGCCTTCATCGGCGATGAAAACCTGGAAACCGAGAAGATCATCGTCCAACTGAGCGGTGTTCGATCGCTCGGTCGATTGCCGATCATTCCTGACCTGACGACAGCGGGGCTAGGCAAGGCCTTCCGCGAGAATTTCGATATCGACATATTTGCGGACGCCCGCCCATGACAAATCCCATCATCTGGCACCCGTTCACCCAGCATGCGCTGGAACCGCCCATGAAGCGGATCGTGTCGACGGAAGGAGCCTATCTCTTCGACGAAGACGGCAACCGAATTCTCGACGCCGTCTCGTCATGGTGGGTGATCACCCACGGCCATCGCCATCCTGCCATCATGCAGGCCATCCGCGATGCGACCGAGGCCTACGACCAGATCATCTTTGCCGAGTATTCTCATGCGCCGGCAGAACGCCTGGCCGAGGGATTGCTTGGCGTTGCGCCATCCGGATTGAAGCATGTCTTCTTTTCCGACAGCGGCTCAACCTCCGTCGAGGTCGCTTTGAAGATGGCGCTCGGTTACTTCCACAACATCGGTGAGGCGCGAGACCGCATCGTCGTTATGGAGCACGGCTACCACGGGGATACGATCGGCACCATGTCCGCCGGTGAACGTGGTGTGTTCAACGCCGCCTATGCGCCACTGCTCTTCGGCGTCGACCGCATACCCTTTCCCGAACAAAGTGCAGAGCAGACGACGCTGGACGCATTCGAAACCTTCTGCCGGACAGGGAGCGTCGCAGCCATCCTGCTGGAACCACTGGTTCTGGGTGCCGGCGGCATGAAGACCTATGCCCCCGCAGTCCTTGGGGCTATCAGACAGATCGCCGACCGCCATGGTTGCCTGGTCATTGCCGATGAGGTGATGACGGGATGGGGGCGTACAGGAACCATGTTTGCCTGCGAACAGGCAGAGGTTTCGCCGGATATTCTCTGCACATCAAAGGGATTGACCGGCGGCGCTCTACCGCTGGCCGCAACACTTTGTACGTCCGACATATTCGACGCCCACCTTTCGACGGATCGGCGCAAGACGTTCTTCCACTCCAGCTCCTATACCGCGAATGCAATTGCCTGTGCCGCCGGTGTCGCGAACCTCGATGTGTGGAAGCACGAAGACGTCGGCGCGGGTATCAAGGCGCTGGGAGAGCGCCACCGCGAGAACTTGCAGCGATTTCGCGACGACGATCGGTTTTCCGCTATCCGACAGGTGGGAACGATTGTAGCACTCGACCTGAACGTCCCCGCGAGCGGCTATCTGGCCGATGTCGGCCCGCGCATGCGCAAGCACTTTCGCGAGCGCGGCCTGCTCATCCGTCCGCTCGGCAATGTGATCTACCTGATGCCACCCTATTGCGTCAGCGCTCCAGAGCTTGCCCACGCCTATGATGCCATCGACGAGGTTGCCTCCATCATTCTGGGGAGACAGTGATGCGACTGGCCGCTTCATCACGCATGGCCGGGTTCGGACACGCCGTCCCCGGTCGTTGCGTCTACAACGCCGAAATCGAGACGACCTTGGGCCTGGAGCCAGGGTGGATAGAACGCCGGACAGGTATCCGCAGCCGCTATTGGGCAAATGACGGCGATACGCTCAGCGCCCTTGCGGCGGAAGCTGGTCGAATGGCGCTGAGCAACTCTGGTGTCGCACCTGACGATGTCGCCCTGACCCTGCTTGCCACGTCGACACCAGATCATCTCCTTCCGCCCTCCGCACCGTTGCTTGCTCATCACCTGGGGCTCAAGCGATCCGGCGCGATCGATCTCGCAGGTGCCTGCTCTGGTTTCCTCTATGCGCTCGCTTTGGCGGATGCTTTTGTCCGTGTGCATGGTCGCTCGGTTCTGGTGGTGGCGGCCAATATCTTGTCACGCCGCATCAACCCCAATGAGCGTGCCACCGCCGTCCTGTTTGCCGATGCCGCAGGCGCTGTCGTACTGTGCCCATCGGACGAACCAGAGGCCGGATTAAGGGCCGTTGAACTCGCCTCCGATGGCAGTGGCTATGAGCTGATTACCATTCCGGCCGGCGGGAGCAATCGACCGTTTGAGAGCGGAATGGCCGGCGAGGAGTTTCTGATGTCGATGAAGGACGGACGCGAAGTCTTCTCGCGCGCAGTCAGGGTCATGACAGACTGTTCGCGAGCAGCACTTTCGCGGGCAGGCCTGATGGCATCGCAGCTCGATCGGTTCGTTCCACATCAGGCCAATACCCGGATCTTCGATGCTGTTTCTGACGATCTCGGCATCGACCCGTCCAAGACTGCGCGAACAATCGAGAGGTTTGGCAATTCGTCCGCTGCCACGATCCCGCTTTCCCTGTCGTCCGCCAACGCGAACAAGCCCTTTGCTCGTGGTGAGCGATTGCTGCTTGCCGCAGCCGGCGCGGGGATGATCGGCGGTGCCTGTGTGTGGGTCACATAGTCCATGAAGCCGATAGGCAACTACCTGCACTCGATGGGGGCAACAACATGCTGTCGGCTATCCAACGATACATGCCTCCAGGAGGCTGACAGCGTATGGGCTACGCAATGGCGCTATCGATGCGCCGCGCCGGATCTCTGTTCCAGGCGCGCGAGACCGATAAGTCATTTGGAACGGCCACCATCTTTCATCTTTCCAGATCAGGCATTTTCGACCCGAGAGCCTCGCCCAGGGCCTTCATGCCTTTCTTAGGCAGCCTCGCCAGGCCGTTGCAAAGCCCTTCTTTCCAAGCGTCCCCCCGCTCCCAAGCCTCTTCCCAAGCATCGGCAAGCATATCGCTCTGCCGTGTCTGCACGAGAGCCTCAAAGAGCAATGCGGCCTGCAAAAGGTCTTTGTCAGCTTTGACGCGCCCCAGCGTGTCGGTGAGCCTTCTGGAGGCTACGATGAGCTTGTGGACTGCATATCGCTCGGGTGCGGGGACAAGGACATTGATGCCTTCGCGGTGAAGTAGCACCGTGCGGATAGGCTCATAGATCAGGAAATCCAAGAATCGCAGATTTTCCGCCGACGCTCCGCCGAGGGCAGGCATTGCCGACGGCTTTCCCGTGTATTCATCCGATCCCCGGTTCCCCGTGAGGAATTCTACCCGGTAACCCTTGGCGTTCTGAAAGGCGACCACCTTGGCTATGTCCGCCTGGTGCGGAACCGCGCGAAATTCGGGATCGACCGACTGGAGGACTTCCAACACGGGAGGCAGACTGTCCTCGACCCCAGCCGAAATCGCGAAGTCTTGCGCGAAATCCGCGTCGCCTGTCTGCATTGCCGTTGAGGGCAGCCGAACGCCGACCATTCCTGCATAGGTACTGAAGGCCACCGACCCAATGAGGACGGCGCGCAGCCGAAACAATCCCGCCTCAGCGAGTGCTTTCGTGACGTCGCCGGCAAAGGCATCGGGACCGGGGAGGCCAGCGCGGCGCAGCGTGCTAACCATGCGCCGGCGTTCCCGGATGTTGTCCTTGATCTCTTTGTGAGCCTTTACCCGCGCCGTGATTGCCCCGTCGCTATGTGGACCGACATAGCTTCGCTTGTCTTTTCCCCCGGGAGTGGGGAGGTCGAAATACCAATAGTCTCGGTCTTTCACGGTAACTGAGACAAACCACCCTTCCACCGGAAAGTCGGCTGCAAAGCGTGCGTCAAGTGTCCGCTGCGCCAGCTCCGCGAACATCGTCCGGTAGCTGATGTCGATCTCTTTCATCATCTACGCTTCCTCGCGCTTGCTATATGTTTCTGCCAAAACCTTATAACTCGGCTCTTCAAATATCAATGTTATAAGTTTCCGCCAAAACCTTATAACATTCATTCACCACAGTGCGGCTGGAATTGCGGCAGACCCTATCGGAGAGGAGGGCGGAAGGCGGCCAATTTAAAGTACAGACCGCTAATTTTAATTAACGCCACGGCTAGTTAAAAGCCAGACAGCCTCGTACTGGTCGCACCCCTGTCAAGTTACACGGGTTGCCGGCGCGACCCACATCACTGGGGAATTACACCAAAATCGTGGATTTGAACCGCCCTAATTTTCTGTGAGTTCATGCTGAAGCGCGACTTGCGGGGTCGGCCAAACTAACCAGCATAACGAATCTGCGCGAGCAGTTTCTTTCGAAAGACCTCTGCCGGCGTTCGATAGCCAAGGCATTTGCGTGGCGTAGTGTTCAGCCGATTGCAGATCTCGATAAGGTCGGCATCGCTGACGGAGAGTGGATCGACCTCCCTCGGTAGCCATTTGCGGGCTCGTCTGTTGGTATTTTCGACCGTACCTTTTTGCCATGGCGATTGTGGATCGCAGAACATGGGGTAATCGCGGCGCGATCGTCCCAGGTCATTTCAAAAGATGATAGCTATCGGGGTGGTTGCTCCCGATAAGATGGGAAAACGGGCTCACGATTGGAACCGGGCCCAAACATCGAACGGAGAGCAACCATGGACCAATATATCGGGCTTGATGTTTCACTAAAAGATACCGCAATCTCGATCCGAGAGGACGGCAAGCGGATTTGGCGAGGAAAGTGTCCCTCGGATCCAAAGCTTCTGGCGGCAATTATCCGCAAGCACGCCCCGCATGCCAGGCGCGTCGTATTCGAGACGGGGCCGCTGTCGACGTGGTTCTACCATGCGCTGACGACCGAGGGGGTGCCCGCAATCTGCATTGAAGCGCGGCACGCGCAAAAAGTATTGAACGAAACACTCAACAAGACCGATGCCAATGATGCGGATGGCTTGGCCCAGTTGGCCGAAGCCGGCTTTTACAAGGCGGTCCGGATAAAATCATTCGACGCGATGCTAACCCGTGCGTTGGTAGCGACCCGCAATCAACTCCTGAACCTCACAACACAACTTAGCAATCAGATCCGGGGTATCATGAAGACGTTCGGCCTTATCGTCCCCAAAGGTACAGGTCGTGTGTTTGATGCCCATGTTCGGGATCTTCTGGAGAGGCAGACCTCTCTGGCACAGATCGTTTTGCCCTTACTTGATGCGTGGCATGACATCCGTAAACGTGCGGCCATACTTGACCGTCAGCTCATTGCAGCAGCGCGGCAGAGCCAGGCTGCGCGGTTACTGATGACGGTCCCGGGCATAGGTGCCATCACGGCGGTGTCTTACGTCGCCGCAATCGAGGACCCGGAAAACTTCCGAACTTCGCGCTCAGTTGGCGCTTGGCTCGGGCTGACTACGCGCCGCTATCAGTCGGGCGAGGTCGATTATGATGGGCATATCTCACGGAGAGGCGACAACCGTTTGCGCGGGCTGCTTTACGAAGCGGCGACAGCAATGCTTACGCGAACCAGCGCCAGGAGTGAAAGCCGCCTCAAAGACTGGGGTCTCAAGTTGCGCGAGCGGCTTGGCTTTAAGCGGGCGGCTGTGGCCGTCGCCCGCAAACTCGCAGTTATCATGCACACTATGCTCAAGACGGGAGAAATCTTTAACCCATCGGCCGCCACCAACGCATAAAGGGGGTCTGACAGCGATCACTCTCAGCGCATCATCTTTCTGACGCGACGAGGCGTCCCTGTCGTGGACGTAGGTCAGGTCATTCCGCGAAGCTGGCGGCAGCTCTTAGAGACTGCGTCCAGAACATAGGAAGACCTTTCCCGCGAAGACCATGATGCGGCGGTATTGGTACCGACCGCGGAGACAACCATGTTCCCGACATACGATTGCTCTCACATCGAATTGAAGCACTGAGCAAGACTGAGAACGCGCCATATAACCGATCCAAATCCGTGCAATGAACATAGCCCCGAGCTCATTCGACGCGTTTAAACGAGCTTGACTCGCAATGCGCGATTAGACAACCAGGTTTGGGTACCTATGCTCGCCTGGAGGTAGGGCCAGTCGGTGAACTCCGTGCCGCGATCAAAAGTGATGGAGCGACGTGCGAGATGGGGCAGGGCTTGCAATGCCTGGACTAGACCGTCCATGACCGGCCGGGATTGCCGATCATTGTTACGCAGGAAGATGGCAAAGCGGCTCACTCGCTCGACGAGCGACGTCACATTCGCTTTCCCGAACTTCTTGCGGAACTGAATGAGATCGCATTCCCAGTGCCCGAATTGCTTTCGATCAGCAACCGCGTCGGGGCGGCGCAGAATGTTGAGCTCCGGGCTAAACCGTTGACCGTGTTTGCGTCTGGCGTGACGCGGTCTACGCCGGGCCCGGTGTTCGGGCAAATGTCGCCACAACTTGATCGCCTGACCATCGGCGGAATACGCGAACTTGTAGATCGTTTCGTGGCTCACCGAGACAGGATGTCGCTCTAGCCGCATTCGGCCGGCGATCTGCTGCGGCGACCAGCCATGCATGATCCGGTCTATGACGGACTGCCTGACATTAGAAAAGCGCGATAGCTTCCGCAATTTAGCGCGCCGTTCGCACGCCATGCCATGCGCCGTAACACAGTAATAGCCGTTCAGATCCGGGACGACTTCATCGATGAACATGTTACGTCGGATCTCTCGGAAAATCGTCGAGCGATTGGCCTGCCCCAATCGGG
>UEHQ01000005.1 GCA_900489925.1 Hyphomicrobiales bacterium
CCCTACATCCACCCCGCCGACCCCTCGATCCCCCGTACGCCGCTGCCCGATGTCTTCGTTCCCTCGGGCCGCGCCATGCCGGAGGCCTCGCGCCACAGCGAAGAGGCCGGCCAGAGCCGCGTCGAGCAGACGCTGGGCGAGATCGGCGGCGCCGTGCGCACCGCGATCTCGGTGGAACCGCGCGACGGCCGCCTTTGCGTCTTCATGCCGCCGGTCGAGCGCATCGAGGATTATCTCGAACTGATCGCAGCCGCCGAAAACGCCGCCGCCGAGCTCGGCCTGCCCGTCCATATCGAGGGCTACTCGCCGCCGCAGGACGAACGCATCAACGTCATCCGCGTCGCGCCCGATCCCGGCGTCATCGAGGTCAACATCCACCCGGCGTCGAATTGGCAGGACTGCGTGGCGATCACCAGCGTCGTCTACGAGGAGGCCCGCCAGTCGCGGCTCGGCGCCGACAAGTTCATGATCGACGGCCGACACACCGGCACCGGCGGCGGCAACCATGTGGTGGTCGGCGGCGCCAATCCCGGCGACAGCCCGTTTCTCCGCCGTCCCGATCTGTTGAAGAGCCTGGTGCTGCACTGGCAGCGCCATCCCTCGCTCTCCTACATGTTCTCAGGCATGTTCATCGGCCCGACCAGCCAGGCGCCGCGCATCGACGAGGCCCGCCACGACAGCCTCTACGAGCTGGAAACCGCGCTCGCCCAGATCCCCGCGCCCGGCCGTGGACCGACGCCCCTGCCGTGGATTACCGACCGCCTGTTCCGCAACCTGCTGATCGACGTCACCGGCAACACCCACCGCGCCGAGATCTGCATCGACAAGCTGTTTTCGCCCGACGGCCCGACCGGCCGTCTCGGCCTTGTCGAGTTCCGTGGCTTCGAAATGCCGCCGAACGCGCGCATGTCGCTGGCGCAGCAGCTTCTGGTCCGCGCCCTCATCGCCCGCTTCTGGCAGAACCCCGCCGATGGCCGCTTCGTGCGCTGGGGCACCACGCTGCACGACCGCTTCATGCTGCCGCACTTTGTCTGGGCCGATTTCCAGGACGTGCTCGCGGACCTGAAACAGAACGGCTTCGAGCTCAGCCCGGAATGGTTCAAGGCACAGCTCGAATTCCGTTTCCCCTTCTGCGGCGAGGTCGAATATGAGGGCTCGAAGCTGGAGCTGCGCCAGGCGCTGGAGCCCTGGAACGTCATGGGCGAGGAAGGCGCGATTGGCGGCACCGTGCGCTATGTCGACAGTTCCGTCGAGCGCCTGCAGGTGCGGCTCGAGACCAGCAATTCTTCCCGCTATACCGTCACCTGCAACGGCCGCATCGTGCCGCTGACGCCGACCGGCACCGCTGGCGTCTCGGTCGCCGGCGTCCGCTTCAAGGCATGGCAACCGGCGTCGGGATTGCACCCGCTACTGCCGGTCAACACGCCGCTCACCTTCGACATTTATGATACATGGTCGAAGCGTTCGATCGGCGGCTGCATCTATCATGTTGCCCATCCGGGCGGGCGTAACTATGACACCTTCCCGGTCAATGGTAACGAAGCCGAAGCTAGGCGTCTGGCGCGATTCGAGCCATGGGGGCATACATCAGGCGGCTATATCCCGCAGGTGGAAACACGATCGCCGGAGTTTCCGCTGACGCTGGACCTGAGACGACCGGCAGGAATTTGAACTAGGGCTTCATGGGCAAGAAACCGGCAAGAGAGCTGCGGAACGAGATCAAGGACCAGATCGGCAACGATGCTGTCCTTGGCTATCGCCCGCTGCCTGGCGTTGCCGACGAGATGGTGGACAACAACGGCGCCATCCGCCCCGTGTGGCAGCGCTTCATGTCGCACCTGAGCGGCATGCCGGAGCGGGATCTCACCGAGCGCTTCGCCCGCGCCGACCGCTATCTGCGCGACGCCGGCGTCTTCTACCGCGCCTATGGCAGCACCGGCAGCGCCGAGCGCGCCTGGCCGCTCTCGCATATTCCGGTACTGATCGACGAGCGCGAGTGGCAGATCCTGTCCGCCGGCCTCGTTCAGCGTGCCGACCTCCTTGAGGCGATCGTCGCCGATCTCTACGGGCCCAACCAGTTGATTGAACAGGGCATCCTGCCGCCGGCGCTTGTAGCCGCCAATCCGGAATTTCTGCGTCCCGTCGCCGGTGTGATGCCGGCCGGCGGCCACTATCTGCATTTTTGCGCCTTCGAGATCGGCCGCGGTCCGGATGGCAACTGGTGGGTTCTGGCGGATCGCACCCAGGCGCCATCGGGTGCCGGCTTTGCGCTGGAAAACCGCGTGGCGACGACCCGTGCCTTCTCGGACATCTATGCCGAAACGCCCGTTCATCGCCTCGCCTCGTTCTTCGGCGCCTTCCGCGATGCGCTGCAGGGCATGAAGCACAGCGGCGATGACCGCATCGCCGTACTCACGCCAGGCCCCGCCAACGAGACCTATTACGAACACGCCTATATCGCCCGCTATCTCGGCTTCATGCTGCTCGAAGGAGAAGATCTGACGGTGGTGAACGGCAAGGTGATGGTGCGCACCGTATCCGGCCTGAAGCCCATCACGGTACTCTGGCGCCGCCTCGATTCCGCCTATACCGACCCGCTGGAACTCAACCAGAATTCGCATATCGGCACGCCCGGCCTCGTCGAAGCATTGCGCGCCGAAAGCGTCACCATCGTCAACGCGCTCGGCAGCGGCATCATCGAGACGCGTGCCCTGCTGGCCTTCATGCCGACGATCTGTCGCAAGCTGTTCGGCGAAGACCTGAAAATGCCGTCGATCGCAACGTGGTGGTGCGGCCAGAAGAGCGAGCGCGAACACGTCGCCGCCAGCATCGAGAAGATGGTGATCGGCCCGGCCTATTCACGCGCTCCGTTCTTCGACGACAACGGCGAATCCGTCCTCGGTTCGGCGCTGCGCGCCACCGCCAAGGATTCGATCAGCGAATGGCTGAACTCCGACGGCCAGAAACTGGTCGGCCAGGAAGCGGTGACGCTGTCGACCACGCCCGCCTGGATCGGCGGCAAGCTGACGCCGCGCCCGATGTCGCTGCGCGTTTTCGCGGCAAGAACCGCCAATGGCTGGCAGATCATGCCGGGCGGCTTTGCCCGCATCGGCGGCAGCGACGATGTCGCCGCGATCGCCATGCAATCGGGTGGTGCGGCCGCCGACGTCTGGATCGTCAGCGACAAGCCGGTCGAGCGCCACACGCTGCTTCCCGCCGAAAGCACCTTTACCCGCAACATGCCGGGCAGCCTGCCGAGCCGCGCGGCGGACAACCTGTTCTGGCTCGGTCGCTACATCGAGCGCGCCGAAGGGGCGCTGCGCATCCTGCGCGCCTGGCACGCCCGCTTCGCCGAAGCTGCCGATCCGAACCAGCCGCTTCTGGCCGACGTTTCGACCTATCTCGCCGCAGTCGATATCGATACCGAAGACGCCGTGCCGGAAACGCTACTGCGCAACATCGACAGCGCGGTCTACTCCGCCAGCAACATCCGTGACCGCTTCTCGCCGGACGGCTGGCTGGCATTGACGGATCTGGCCAAGACCGCGCGGCGCTTTCACAGCACCGTGTCACCCGGCGACGATGCCAGCCACGCGATGACGATCCTCTTGCGCAAGCTTGCGGGCTTCGCCGGCCTCGTCCACGAAAACATGTACCGCTTCACCGGTTGGCGCTTCCTGTCGCTGGGCCGCCACATCGAACGCGGCCTGCACATGACCCGGCTGCTCGGCCACATGTCAGGCGCAGACGCCCCGGATGGCGCCCTCGACATGCTGCTTGAGATCGGCGACAGCGTCATGACCCATCGCCGCCGCTACAACGTCAACACCGCGCCGCTGACGGTGACCGACCTGCTGGCACTCGACCCACTCAACCCGCGCTCGATCCTCTTCCAGATGAACGAGATCCACCACGAGGTCGAGCAGTTGCCGAATGCCTTCGTGAACGGCCAGATGTCACCATTCTACAGAGAGGCGACACGCCTGCACTCCGGCCTCGCGGTGATGACGCCGGAAGCGATGAACGGCGATGTCTATCGCCGGCTCGAGCACGAGCTGGAGCAGCTTTCCGACCTCCTCGCGCGAACCTACCTCGGATAAATCCCGTGTTATACGATCTCTCGCTGCACATGGGTTACATCTACGACACGCCGGCATCGGGCGCGCGTCATATCATGCGGCTGATGCCGCTGTCGTTGCCCGACCGCCAGCGGCTGATCGCCGGTTCCATCAAGGTTTCGCCGACGCCGGACGAGCAATCGCATTTCGTCGACTTCTTCGAACATCCGGCGACCGCTTTCATGGTGCGTGCGCCGCATGAGAAGCTGGATATCCGCATGCAGGCCCGTGTGCAGGTCGAAAGCCACTCCATCGCCGCCGATTTCTCGCCCGAACTCTCGCGTCTGGCCGACGAAGTTGCCGGCGTATGGTCGCTGAAAGCCGGCTCACCGCACCATTTTCTCGGCAACAGCCCCCGGCTGACCGAAACGCCGGCGATCTCAGAGTATGCCAGGAGCGCCCTCGGCCCATCGCTCACCGTCCTGCAGATCGCCACCGCCCTCTGCGCGCTGATCCATACCGACTTCACCTACGATTCCGACGCGACGACCGTAGACACCACGCCGCTTGAGGCGTTCCGCTTGAAGCGCGGCGTCTGCCAGGACTTCGCGCACGTGATGATTCTGGCGCTGCGCAGCCTCGGCATTCCCGCGGGCTACGTCTCCGGTTTCCTGCGCACTATCCCACCACCCGGCAAGGAACGGCTCGAAGGCGCGGATGCGATGCATGCCTGGGTACGGGTCTGGTGCGGCAAGACGCTCGGCTGGGTGGAGCTTGATCCAACCAACAACATCCCTGCCGGTACCGACCACATCGTCGTCGGCTACGGCCGCGACTACGCCGATGTGGCCCCCGTTATCGGCGTACTGAAGAGCTACGGCGGCCAGCGCGCCGTCCAAGCGGTGGATGTGATTCCGCTTCCGTGACAAGGACGTTGCGTTTGCGCAGCAACGCGCAGCCACAGCCAAATCGCGCGCGGCGTGGTTTATGCACTCATAAGATGTTGATCCGATACGAAACGCGCAGAAAAGCAACAATTCGTTCGAATTTTAGCGATCGCGTAAAGATGACTTCAAGACATACGGCGCATCAATGATCACATCGTTGGGGTAACTAACTCAGGTGAACATGATGAGCACCGTACATTGGCTGAAGTCGAGCCTGTCTCGACTGCGGAATGACAAGTATGGCAATTTCGGTATGATAACTGCCATTCTTATACCTGTTTCCATCGGCGCTGCTGGCGTAGCGGTGGATTTGACCAATAGCGCAGCTGCGAAGCATCAGCTGCAGCAGGCGACCGATTCCGCCGCCCTGGCTGCCGCCACGGCGCTGGCAAACGGCAAGGTCGCGACGAATGCGGCAGCGCAAACGCTCGCGGTCGATTTCGTGGCCGGCCAGATGGCGAACTATCTCGGTAACGATGCGACAGCGTTGACCGCCGTCAGGAACGCAACGACCGTAAACGTCACCGCGACGGCCAACGGTGCGAAAAGCAATATTTACGACGTCAGCGTCAACTCGACCTACAAAATGCCGACGAGCGCGTTCACCCGCATCTTCGGCTATACGAACGTCAGCGTCGCTGCCGGAAGTTCGGCGCAAAATGGGCAGACCGACACGCAAGGTGCCCTGTCGATGTACATGGCGCTCGACCGCTCAGGCTCGATGTCCTTCATCACAGACACGATAAAGAGCCAAACGACCAAGTGCCAGAACTATACCTCCGCCAATTGGAAGGAATATCCCGACCTCGCATCGACGAAGCCATGCTACGTCCGCAAGATCGAGGCTCTCCAAACGGCCGCAACCGGCCTGTTCGCCGCGCTGAATGCCGCCGATACGAGCACAAATCACGACCTGATCCGCATGGGTGCCGTCTCCTACACTGACGTCATGCAAACGGCCCAAGCGGTCAGCTGGGGTACCACAGCCGCAAGCAACTATGTCGCGGCCCTCCCGGCCCTGCCCACCGGCGGCACGGACGCAAGCAAGGCGATGCAGACGGCATTCGATGCGCTCAAAGCCTCCACCAATGGCACCGACGCCGAAACCGTAGCGCACAAGAGCAAGAACCATACGAGCTTTGCGCGCTACATCATCCTGATGACCGACGGCGAAATGACCGGTAGCAGCAGCTCCTGGAGCAGCAGCATCGACACCAAGGTCAGAAATATCTGCACCGCCGCGAAGGCAGATGGCATCCAGATCTTCACGGTTGCCTTCATGGCGCCGCAGAAGGGCAAGGATCTGCTCAGCTTCTGCGCCAGCAGCCCGAGCAACGCCTACGAGCCAGACAACATGGCAAAACTGGTGTCGGACTTCGGTGACATCGCCGCCAAGGCGACGAGCTCGCTGACACGACTGACCAACTAAGCGGCCGGCTTCGAGCCAACCGTCATCAAACAACAAAAAAGCCGCTCCGGAACAAACCGGAGCGGCTTTTCGTTGTTTTGCAAATCTCGCGCATCAAAATCGGAAAACCGATTGAAATCAAGTCCTTTCAGCGAAGTCCCGCCGCGCCTTGCCAATTTTTTCGTTTGCATAATTCCTTTGTTGCAAGTGCGTAGTAACGGTGCATAAACTGCATCTTTAGTGCGTAAGACTAATCGATTGAAGTCGACTTAAGTTACTGAAACCCAATCACAATTGGCGAGGACTGACGATGAACACCGTTGCGAAGCCGAGTATTCCCTCCCCCGCGCCCCGCAGTTCCAAGCCCGAAATCCTCGCAGAAGAAATCATCGAACGCCTGACCTACCGCATCGGCAAGGATGCCAAGGTCGCCAAGCCGCATGACTGGTTGACCGCAACGATCCTGGTGGTCCGCGACCGGATCATCGACAAGTGGATGGAGTCGACCCGCAAGGTCTACGCCACCGGCGACAAGCGCGTTTATTATCTATCCCTCGAATTCCTGATCGGCCGCCTGATGCGCGACGCCGTGTCGAACCTCGGCCTCATGGAAGAGGTGCGCGACGCGTTGGCCTCGCTTGGTGTCGACGTGGCGGTCATCGCCGGTCTGGAGCCCGATGCTGCACTTGGCAACGGCGGTCTTGGGCGCCTCGCCGCCTGCTTCATGGAGTCGATGGCAACAGTCGACGTTCCGGCCTATGGCTATGGCATTCGCTATGTCCACGGCCTGTTCCGCCAGCAGCTGGCCGATGGTTGGCAGGTGGAGCTGCCGGAAAGCTGGCTCGCCCACGGCAACCCCTGGGAATTCGAACGCCGCGAAAGCG
>UEHQ01000036.1 GCA_900489925.1 Hyphomicrobiales bacterium
ACGCACATGAATGCCGTCGGCAGCGTATCGCGCATGAAAAGCTGTTCGACGGCATGGCGTCCGCTTTCAAGCGTGCCGTCACCCTCGAGCACGATGCGCTGATCCGGGGCAACGCCGGCGGCATCGAGCCCCTCGTCATAGCCCTGTCGGCGCCGGGAATAGGCAAGTCGGGTTCTGCTATCGCCGATGAAAGCGATCTTGCGGTGGCCTTCGGCAAGCAGCAGATCCACGGCCTTGCGCGCGCCTTCGGTATCGTCAACGCCGACATAGGGAATGCCGCCGTTGAAGACCGGCTCGAACACACCGACGCTTGGCGGCAGTCTCGCCGTCATCGTCTGGTGGCCGAAGGGCAGGATGCCGGTGAAGAGAATCAGTCCCGCCGCCTGGTTCGAATTCAGGAACTTGAGATATTCGAGGCCGCGCTGAGCATCGTTCTGCGTATGGCCGATCAAAATGCCGTAGCCATGGGCGCGGGCTTCATTCTCCAGGCCGACCAGAATGTTGGAAAAATTGGGGTCGCCGATGTCGGGCGCCACCACCAGGATCATGTTCGAACGGCCAAGTCGCAGGCTGCGCGCCATGGCATTCGTCGTGTATCCTGTGATTGCGATCGCCTGGTTGACCTTCAGCCGAGTCGAGTTCGCGACCTTTTCCGGCGTGTGGATTGCCCGCGATACCGTCGCGATGGAAACCTCGGCGATTCTGGCGACGTCTTCGATTGTTGCGGGCGCGGAATTCGACACTGCGTTCTGCCTTGGGGCTGCATTCGCGGCGACACTACACAGACTGAACGGTACGTCAAAGGTCGAACCAGACAGATCTGTGTAAAGCAATGATGTAAACCTTTACATGCGGTATGTAAAGGTTTACATAGGCTCAGGCGGATGGGAGTCCGCAGGGAGGAAATCATGAGTGTGGAGACTGTCGAGGCGGCGCCCGTGGTGTTGTCCGCCCGGCGCATATGCAAGTCCTTCAATGGTGTGCAGGTCCTCTTCAGCGTCAATTTCGATCTTCGCGCTGGTGAAATCCATGCGCTGATGGGTGAGAACGGCGCGGGCAAATCGACGCTGGTGAAGGTCATGTCGGGCTTCGAGCAGCCGACCTCGGGCGAAATCATCCTCGACGGCAAGCCGGTGACATTGCCGCCCAACGGAGCCGCTGAAGCGCTCGGCATCGTTATCATCCACCAGGAATTCAATCTCGCGGAACACCTGACCGTCACCGAAAGCCTGTTTCTCGGTCGCGAGGTCACGCGCTTCGGTGTTCTCGACCGCAAGTACATGCGTGCGGAAACGCGCAAGGCGCTCGATCTTCTCGGTTCGCACGTCGACGAAAACGCCCTGATCAGCACGCTGTCCATCGCCGACAAGCAGATGGTCGAAATCGCCAAGGCAATCAGCCGCGATGCCCGCGTCGTCTTCATGGACGAGCCGACCGCCGTTCTGTCGCGGGAAGAAACCAATTTCCTGTTCAAGCAGGTGCGCAAGCTACGCGACAAGGGCACGAGCTTCGTCTTCGTGTCGCACAAGCTCGATGAGGTCATGGAACTGACCGATCGCGTCACGGTGCTACGCGACGGCCAATGGGTGAAGACATCGCCAACCTCGCTGCTCGACGGAGAATCGATCGCGCAGCTGATGGTCGGTCGCGAACTTTCCAGTCTCTATCCGACCAAGGTGGAGCCCGATGTCGACGAGGAAGTCGTGCTGCGGGTCGAATCCGTGTCTACCGGCTATGTCCAGGATGCAAGCTTCGAGGTGCGCAAGGGCGAGATCATCGGCTTCTCCGGCATGATCGGATCGGGTCGCACGGAGTTGATGGAGGCAATCGCCGGGCTGCACAGTCGCACATCGGGCGAAGTCATCATCAAGGGCGAGACGGTTCCGGCCGGTGATGTGCACGCAGCCAACCGCTGCGGGCTTGCCTACATGACGAAGGATCGCAAGTCGAAGGGGCTGCTGCTCGGCTCCAATATGATGGCGAACCTGACGCTGCAATCGCTCGGTCAACACTCGCGCCACGGCTATCTCAGCCCCAGCAGCGAGGCGTCGGCGCTCGCCAAGGCGCGGCGTCGCTTCGATATCAGGGTGCGCGACGCCAATATCGTCGCCGGTCGCATGTCGGGCGGAAACCAGCAGAAGCTGCTGCTCGCCAAGGTCATGGAAACGGAGCCTGAGATCATCATCATCGATGAGCCGACGCGCGGCATCGATGTCGGCACCAAGCAGCAGATCTATCACTTCATCTCGGCGCTGGCCCGCGACGGCCGCTCGATCATTGTCGTGTCATCCGAAATGCCGGAGGTCATAGGCCTTTGTACGAGGGTGGCGGTCATGCGCGAGGGGCGTATCGTCGGCGTGCTTGAAGGTGACGAAATCTCCGAACAGGAGATCATGCGCTATGCAGCGGGCCTGAAGAAGAAGGCCGCCTGAGGCGACAAATAACAACAGCCGCGGCGCACGCGGCAAGACGGATTACGTGCCCAGCAGGGACGCGACGGGAGGATGGTTTTGGACATGGCTGTGAACGAGGAGACCAGGGAGATCAGACGACGCTCCTGGCGGGATATCGACCTCAGGGCAGTCGCGCCTTTCGCGGCGCTGGCCCTGCTGCTCGTCGTCGGTGCGCTTGTCAATCCGAACTTCATCGGCATCACCAATCTCGCGAATGTCGCTACCCGCAGCGCCTTCATCGCCATCATCGCGGTTGGCGCCACCTTCGTCATCTCGTCCGGCGATCTTGATCTTTCTGTCGGCTCGATGGTGGCTTTCGTTGCCAGCCTTATGATCCTGCTGATGAATTCCGGCATCATCGCCAATCCGGTGCTGATGCTGGTGGTCGCCGTGGTCTTCACTGTCGTTGCCGGCGCGCTCTGCGGGCTTGCTAACGGGCTGATCACGACACTCGGGAAGATCGAGCCGTTCATCGCCACGCTCGGAACGATGGGGATCTATCGCGGGCTGACGACATGGCTGTCGCAGGGCGGGGCGATCACGCTTCGCTCGGCCGAGCAGCAGGCACTGTATCGCCCGGTCTATTTCGGCTCGATCGCCGGCGTGCCGGTACCGATCGTCGTCATCCTCGCGGTCACCGCCGTCGCTGCCTTCATTCTCTATCGGACGCGTTACGGTCGCCATGTCGTGGCGGTCGGTTCGAACCGCGACGTGGCGCGCTATTCCGGCATCGCGGTCAACCGCGTGCGCACCATCGCCTTCGTCATCCAGGGGCTCTGCGTGGCCATCGCCGTGCTGCTCTATGTGCCGCGTCTGGGCTCGACGTCCGCGACCACGGGCATCTTGTGGGAGCTGCAGGCGATCACCGCGGTCGTCGTCGGCGGCACGGCCTTGAAGGGTGGGGCAGGGCGTGTCTGGGGCACGATCTGCGGCGCCTTCATCCTGGAGCTCGTCGGCAACATCATGCTGCTGTCCAACTTCATCTCGGAATATCTGATCGGCGCCATCCAGGGTTCGATCATCATCATTGCCATGCTCGTGCAGCGGTCGCTGGCGCGCAGGTAGCAAGGGATTGGCCGGGTCGGCGGGGCGCTCGGTCTTCAAGGTTCGCAAGCCCTGGGGTTTAATGGGAGGAAAATAGACATGCGTAAGACACTATTCAGTTTGGCGGTCGTGACGGCGGCGTTGCTCGCCGGCGTCGCTCATTCGGCGGACAAGAAGACCATCGGCGTATCGATCCCGGCGGCCGACCACGGCTGGACCTCCGGCGTGGTGTTCCATGCCGAGCGCGTCGCCAAGCTTCTGATGGCCGAGCACCCCGACCTCACCGTGATCGTCAAGACGTCGCCTGATGCCGCAAGCCAGGCCAATGCGGTTCAGGATCTTGCGACGCAGGGCATGGACGCGCTCGTCATCCTGCCGTCGGATCCGGATCCGCTGGTCAACGCCATCAAGGAAGTCAAGGACAAGGGCACCTTCGTGGCACTGGTCGACCGTGCACCGAGCACCAACGACAACTCCGTCCGTGACATCTACGTCGCTGGCAACAATCCGGCGCTCGGCGAAGTCGCTGGCAAGTACATCAAGGACACGACGCCTGATGCACAGGTTGTCGTTATCCGCGGCCTGCCGATCCCGATCGACCAGCAGCGCCAGGATGGCTTCGACAAGGGTATCGCCGGCTCGAACGTCAAGGTTCTGGACCGCCAGTTCGGCAACTGGAACCGCGACGATGCCTTCAAGGTGATGCAGGACTACCTGACCAAGTATCCGAAGATCGACGTGGTCTGGTGCCAGGATGACGACATGGCTGTCGGCGTGCTGCAGGCAATCGAGCAGGCCAAGCGCACCGACATCAAGTATGTCGTGGCCGGCGCCGGCTCCAAGGACATGGTCAAGAAGGTCATGGACGGCGACAAGCTGATCCCGGTCGACGTTCTCTATCCGCCGGCAATGGTGGGCACGGCCATGGAGCTGACCGCTGCTTCGCTCTACGATCAGGTTCCGGTTCGCGGCACCTATATCCTCGATGCGACGCTGGTAACGAAGGACAACGCGAAGGACTTCTACTTCCCGGATTCGCCGTTCTGATCCATTGATAGTTGAGGGCGCCCGCTCGAAGGAACGGGCGCTCTTTTCGTCACTGCGGTAGACCGGCGCTCGCCAGATCGGCGGCGAACTGGTCCACGAACGACTCTGTCATGGTGGCATTGTCGCCGAAGTAGAATTCCCGTCGTGCGGCAACGAGGTTCATTCCCGGACGAAAACGATGAAGGATGCCGATGGCCTCGCCGGTTTCGTCTGCCTTGCCCTGCCGGCCGAGAATGGCAACAAGGATCAGCGCCGGCCAGAAGGTCACGTTCGGAGATCGCAGCGATGCCCGCGCCGCCTCGGCGGCCTCGTCCATGTTCCCCATTTGATAATGGGCAATCGCAAGCATGTTGTAGAAAGTCCATAAATGCGGATCGCGCGGACTGAGGCGAAAGGCTTCCCTGATCTCGGGCATTCCCTCCTCGGGCCGTTGCGCGTAGCACAGCGCCTGGCCGAGAGCGAAATGGGCCTGCGCGAAACTGCTGTCCAATGCGATCGCATTGCGCAGATGCGCGATGCCGGCCTGCGTCGCGCCGTCAAGCGCGAGCGCCCGGCCAAGCGCCATATGCGCGGCCGGCTCCTTCTGGTCGAGCAGGATTGCGTGCTCGGCAAGGTCGATCGCTTCGCAAATGCGTCCGCCGCGGTCCTCCACGGAGCCGTACCAGCCGAGCTGGATGTGCACGTAGGCGAGCCGCGCCTGTGCCTGGGCAAAGCTCGGATCGACGCGGATTGCCTGCTCGAACAGATCCTTGGCCATGTTGAGATCGTCGAGCGTGAACCTGTAGAGGTGCCAGAGCCCCTTCAGATAGATTTCCCATGCCGTCATATCGACCGGCGGGCGCTCGCGAAGTGCGGCGAATTCGATGACGCCGAGCTCGGGTTCGATCGTTCCGGTGATCTCGGACGCGATCTCGTCCTGAACCTCGAAAATATCCGCCAGCATGCGGTCGTAGCGCTCGGCCCAGAGGAGCGTTCCGTCGCTGCCGTGGAGCAGCTGTGCCGTCACCCGAATTTTTGCGCCCGACCGCCTGATGCTGCCTTCGAGCACATATTTCACGCCGAGGTCCTGCGCGGCCTTTCGCGCGTCGACCGCCTGTCCCTTGAAGCTGAAGGAGGAGTTGCGGGAGGCAACGAGCATCCAGCGGCACCGCGCCAGCGTTGCAATCAGCTCATCGGTGAAGCCGTCCGAAAAATGCTCCTGCCCTTCGATGCTCGACATGTTGGTGAAGGGCAGTACGGCAATCGAGGGGCGCTTCTGAACCGGCGGCGGGGAACTCGCCACCGGCTCCGGCCACACGTGCTCATTCTGGTATGGCGACCAGCGCCAGACGCGGACAGGGTGATCGATGTGTTGCAGCCGCCTGTTGCCGAAGTCGGTCGCTGGAAATGCGAGCCTCGAGCCCACTTGGTCGCGAACCTGTTGCGAGACGCAGATCCCGCCGGGCGGTGCCAATCCTTGCAGGCACGCCGCGACATTGACGCCCTCGCCAAAGATGTCGTCATCCTCCACGAGAATATCGTCGACGTGAATGCCGATACGCCAGAGCATCTGTCGTTCAGACGCTATACTCTCGTTGCGCTCGCGGAGCGCGGTCTGGACTTCCATTGCGCAGGCGAGCGCGTCCACCACGCTCGCGAATTCCGCCAGCAGGCCGTCGCCCACAAACTTCACCACGCGTCCGTGCTGGCGCGTGATCGCGGGAACAATGATCTCGCTGTTGTGAGCTTTCAGCATCGCGAAGGTGCCCGCTTCGTCCATTCCCATCAATCGGGAGAAGCCAACGACGTCCGCATCCAAGATTGCTGCCAGTCGTCGCGTCATGCGCTAACCTCCTGGTGCAAGGAGAGTATCACGAGGCGGCTGGAAGTCCATCGAAACGGCTCGCTCCGATCGGCAATCGCCGGGAGAAGGCATAAATGCGGTACGTACATCTTGCGGGTGAGGGCATGCCGTGATTAAGTCTGGCACGTCAGGTTTTCGCCCTATCGGGCAAATTCACTGTTTCGCCGAAATCGGCTTGCAGACGGTAAATTGCGTGGTAGAACTCTACCAGAAACGTTTACGGTCGTCATTCAGGGAGGAATTGACATGAAAACGATCAAGGGCCCAGGCTTGTTCCTCGGGCAGTTCGCGGGCGACGTCGCACCTTTCAACTCGTGGGATTCGATCACCAAATGGGCGGCCGATATCGGCTACAAGGGCGTGCAGGTTCCGACCTGGGCGGGCCAGCTCATCGACTTGAAGAAGGCCGCATCCTCGAAGGACTATTGCGACGAGTTCGCGGGCGTTGCGCGCCAGAACGGCGTCGAAATCACCGAGCTTTCCACCCACCTGCAGGGCCAGCTGGTCGCCGTGCATCCGGCCTATGACGAAGCTTTCGATGGTTTCGCCGCGCCTGAAGTGCGTGGAAATCCGAAGGCCCGTCAGGAATGGGCCGTCGAGCAGGTGAAGATGGCGCTGACGGCGTCGAAGCACCTCGGCATCAAGGCGCATGCGACCTTCTCCGGCGCGCTCGCATGGCCCTTCATCTATCCGTGGCCGCAGCGCCCGGCCGGTCTCGTCGAGACCGCCTTCGACGAACTTGCCAAGCGCTGGACGCCGATCCTGAACCACGCCGACGAAAACGGCGTCGACGTTTGCTACGAGATCCATCCGGGCGAAGACCTGCATGACGGCGTGACCTTCGAGATGTTCCTCGAGCGCGTGAAGAACCATCCGCGCGCCAATATGCTCTATGATCCCTCGCACTACGTGCTGCAATGCCTGGACTACCTCGACAACATCGACATCTACAAAGACCGGATCAAGATGTTCCACGTCAAGGATGCCGAGTTCAATCCGACGGGTCGCCAGGGCGTCTATGGCGGCTACCAGGGCTGGGTCGAACGCGCCGGCCGCTTCCGCTCGCTCGGCGATGGCCAGGTCGATTTCGGTGCTGTGTTCTCGAAAATGACGGCCAACAACTTCGATGGCTGGGCTGTCGTCGAATGGGAATGCGCGCTGAAGCATCCCGAGGACGGCGCACGCGAAGGTGCCGAGTTCGTCAAGTCGCACATCATCCGTGTCACCGAGAAGGCGTTCGACGACTTTGCCGGCAGCGGCACCGACCAGGCGGCCAACCGCCGTATGCTGGGGCTTTAATCGGCTAGAACCCCTCCCCACAAGCGGGAGGGGCTTCTCGCGGCAACCACTGAGCCCTACCCTTGGGCAAGACGATGCCACGAGCCCTCTCCCCCTTGTGGGGGAGATGCCCGGCAGGGCAGAGGGGGACTTTTCCGCAGAGAACAAATTTGGAGGAACCAATGGCAATTGAAGCATCAACGGAACAGGCGCGCGAACCGCGCATCCGTCTTGGCATGGTCGGCGGTGGCGCCGGCGCGTTCATCGGCGCGGTGCATCGCATCGCTGCCCGCATCGACGATCAGTATGACCTGATCGCTGGCGCCCTGTCGTCGACGCCGGAAAAGGCGCTTGCCTCCGGCCGCGATCTCGGTCTCGATCCGTCGCGCACCTATTCGAGCTATCGCGAGATGGCGATCCGCGAAGCGAAGCTGAAGAACGGCATCGAAGCGGTCTCGATCGTCACGCCGAACCACGTTCACTACGACGCCGCCAAGGAATTCCTGCGTCGCGGCATTCACGTCATCTGCGACAAGCCGCTGACGTCGAACCTCGCGGATGCCAAGAAGCTGAAGAAGGTTGCCGACGAGAGCGGCGCGCTCTTCATCCTGACGCACAACTACACCGGTTATCCGATGGTTCGCCAGGCACGCGAGATGATCGCCAATGGCGAACTCGGCGATATCCGTATCGTGCAGGCCGAGTATCCGCAGGACTGGCTGACCGAGGCCGTCGAGCAGAGCGGTGCAAAGCAGGCCGTATGGCGCACCGACCCGGCGCAGTCGGGTGCGGGCGGTTCCACCGGTGATATCGGCACGCATGCCTATAACCTCGCTTCCTTTGTCTCCGGCCTCGAGCTCGACAGCCTTGCGGCCGACCTCGACAGCTTCGTCGAAGGCCGTCGTCTGGACGACAACGCGCATGTGATGCTGCGCTTCAAGGCCAAGGGCTCCGAGAAGCCGGCCAAGGGCATGCTCTGGTGCAGCCAAGTGGCGCCCGGCCACGAGAACGGCCTCAAGGTCCGCGTCTATGGCACAAAGGGTGGTCTCGAATGGGTGCAGGCCGATCCAAATTACCTTTGGTTCACACCGTTCGGCGAGCCGAAGCGCCTGATCACCCGCAACGGCGCCGGTTCCGGCCCGGCGGCAGCGCGCGTCTCGCGCATCCCGTCCGGTCATCCGGAAGGCTATCTCGAAGCCTTCGCAACGATCTACACGGAAGCCGCGCACGCCATCAACGCCCACAAGAAGGGCAAGGCGGTCGACAAGGCCGTGGTCTATCCGACGGTCGATGATGGCGTGAAGGGTGTTGCCTTTGTCGAGGCCTGCGTGGCTTCCTCCAAGAAGAACGGCGCCTGGGTCAAGGTCTGATCCCTCATCCAGATATGAAATGCAACTATTGAGCGCATTCTCTACAATGTTAGGGAGTGCGCTCATTGTCGTTTAACAATGCTGTGGCAGAAACGAACGCAACCAGATGGGGAGACGTTCGATGAAGGTTTTTGCCAGAGTTATGACCTGCGGCTTCGCGCTTGTCGCGTTTCCGGCACTGTCGCAGGACATGCCCAATCGCATGCCGAATTTCTATGCCGGGCAGCGTACGCCGGGAATGGTCAACGTGCAGGCGACGATGTCGCTCTCCGTACCTGTCGATGCGGACAAGGATACCGCCGAGCAGATCAACGCTGCGCAGAAGGGTTTTTACCTGATGGCGGGTGGACAGTGCGATCTCATTTTGCAGACTCTGGCCGAGAGCTGCCAGATCACCAATCTTACGAGTACCGCCGATCTCAATCGCTATCCTCGAGGCGATGGCTCGCGCAATGACATCATCGTGCGCGGTACCGTCTCGATGGCAGTGAAGCTCAAGGACGCGAAACAGAACCCTTGAGCGTTCTTCGGCTCTGTGTTCGAAGCGGCAATGCGTCGCTTCGAACCGCGTATCGGTCAGGCGGTCGCCTGCTTGCGCTTCGTCACGGCATCGACGCTGAATGGTCCGGCGCCGGCAGCGACGATGTAGAGGAAGACGAAGCAGAACAGGATGGCGGCGACGCCGCCGTTCTGGGCGGGATACAGGCTTTTCGATGCGTGGCCGATGAAATAGGCAAAGGCCATCAGGCCTGACAGCACGAAGGCTGCAGCGCGCGTCTGGAAGCCGATCAGCACAAGAAAACCAAGAACAAGCTCAAGCAGTCCGGCGATCCAGGACAGGGACCCGACATCGGGCACCCGCTCGGCGGCGGGGAAATGCAGGATCTTCTGCGTGCCGTAGCTGAAGAGCACGAGCGACGAGACAATACGCAGCAGGCTGAGAAGATGCGGTTGCAGGGAACTGACCGAAGCAAACATGGCAGACCTTTCATGAGGAAGAACTGCCTGCAGCCTTTAGCTGTGGTTGCGGCAATGACAATTCACGACTTCTGACATCAGCGTTATCGGGTTGGCGAGCTGACGGGCGTTTCCCCTCGTGCGGGGAGAGCAGCTCGTTGAGGTATCCTGCTACAGCAGGTGCAGAAACCCGCGGAGCTTTTCGCGCAGGGCGTAGTTCTGCTCCATCATGCCGGGATAATCGAAGTGGCCGGCATCGAGCACGAAGATCTCGTTGTCTTTTGACGCCGGCAGGGCGTTAGCCACGGCGAACTGGCAGGGCGGTGCGACGGCGGGGTCGAACAGCGCGGGGGCGACCAGCATGGGTACGGTGATCCGCGTGGCGGCGGTCGCGGCATCGAACAAGCGCAGGTGATCGAGGACGTCGGGGTGTGTCTTGCGGTAGGTCTGGACTGAATCGGCACTGCCCACGGTCGGTAGCGTCAGCCATTGGGCGCGGTCACCGAAGGTCGGGACGACCAGGTGACCCCTGGCGATGCGGGGATCGAAGGGGATGCCCAGCGCGCCGACGCCGCCGCCGAAGCTGGCACCGATATAGCCGATGCGACCGGACAGCCAGGGATAGACCGCGAGCAGCGTCGACACGGCGAGCCAGAGATCGTCGACGCAACCGCCGATGACGTACTGGTCGGGCTTGTCGATGTCATACAGCACATGGCCCGGCGCATCCGGCGGGATCGGTGGATGCTGGCTTTTCGACATGCCACGAAAGCACGGGAAGAGCAGGGCTGTTTCTTCCACCGGCTGCTCGAAATCCGGCGCATCGCGGCCGCCATAGCCGTGGCCCACGATTACGCCGCGGCGCACCGGTTTGTCGCGCGGCAGCAGCAGCCAACCGCTGATCTCAACGTCGCCGCTCGAGCGGTATGTGATGTCGAGCACATGCCAGGCGGGGTGGGTGAACGCGCTTTTCGTCAGCCTCGGCTGCGGATCGATGGCAAGCGCTCGCTCATAGCGCTTCGCCCAGAACACATCGAAACCTGATGGAGCCGGCGGCGGGACGATCGCGCGCAATTGCTCGAGCGTCATGCAGTAGGTGGGGTCGAAGGGGAAGGGATGCGTCTTGGGAATACTCATGGCAACGTTGTTCCTTGTAAATCGGGGCATTGCAAGGCAAGGCGCGGGTTTGCGCGGCCTTTTCGGGGAAGCAAGCCCCTCCCCAACCCCTCCCCACAAGGGGGAGGGGCTTACCCTTGGCATCCGTTGCGGCAATCGCTTGAATCGCAGTAGTCGAGCAGTTTCGGTTTGGCGGTGTGCCAACGCCCAGCAAGCCCCTCCCCCTTGTGGGGAGGGGTTGGGGAGGGGTGTTTGCTGTCAATCTCGGCCGGATGACGCGCATCTCACCGAAGGCCGCTCAACGTGAGCAGCCAGTAATGCCTTCAGCCAGTCACTGAAACGTTGCAGTCCTGTCATTTCCGCTCTGTACAACATCGGTCCGCTTGGCTAAACCGCCGTCGAAACCATGAAGAACGGGATTTCCAGATGATCGATGCGAAGACCCTCGCCGCCCGCTTTCCGGGCGATTTTACCTTTGGCGTTGCGACTGCCGCATTTCAGATAGAGGGCGCAAGCAAGGCCGATGGCCGCAAGCCGTCGATCTGGGATGCCTTCTGCAACATGCCGGGGCGGGTCTATGGCCGCCACAATGGCGATGTCGCCTGCGATCACTACAACAGGCTCGACCAGGATCTCGACCTGATCAAGTCGATGGGTGTCGAGGCCTATCGGTTCTCGATCGCCTGGCCGCGCATCATTCCTGACGGCACGGGCCCGGTGAATGAAGCCGGCCTCGATTTCTATGATCGCCTCGTCGATGGCTGCAAGGCGCGTGGCATCAAGACCTTCGCTACACTCTACCACTGGGATCTGCCCCTGCTACTGGCGGGCGACGGCGGCTGGACGGCGCGTTCGACGGCTTATGCCTATCAGCGCTATGCCAAGACTGTCATGGCTCGCCTCGGCGACCGCCTCGACAGCGTGGCGACGTTCAACGAGCCGTGGTGCATTGTCTGGCTCAGCCATCTCTACGGCATTCATGCGCCGGGCGAGCGCAACATGCAGGCGGCGCTGCATGCGATGCACCACATGAACCTCGCGCATGGTCTCGGTGTCGAGGCGATCCGTTCGGAAGCCCCGAACGTGCCGGTGGGTCTCGTGCTCAACGCCATGTCCGTGATGCCGGGCTCCGACAGTGCCGCAGACCAGGCAGCGGGTGAGCGGGCGCACCAGTTCCACAACGGCGCCTTCTTCGATCCTGTCTTCAAGGGCGAATATCCGGAGGAATTCCTGGGGGCGCTTGGCGACCGCATGCCGCTGGTCGAGGACGGGGACCTGAAAACCATCAGCCAGAAGCTCGATTGGTGGGGCCTGAATTACTACACGCCGCTGCGCGTTGCCGATGATCCGGCCAAAAGTGGTGATTTCCCATGGACGGTCGAGGCGCCGCGCGTCAGCGACGTGAAGACGGATATCGGCTGGGAGGTTTACGCGCCCGGCCTGAAGAACGTCGTCGAAGACCTCTATCGTCGCTACGAACTGCCGGAATGCTACATCACGGAGAACGGCGCCTGCTACAATATGGACGTCGTCAATGGCGAGGTCGATGACCAGCCGCGTCTCGATTACTACAGCGAGCATCTCGATGTCGTTGCCGACCTGATCAAGGACGGCTACCCGATGCGAGGCTATTTCGCCTGGAGCCTGATGGACAATTTCGAATGGGCGGAAGGCTACCGCATGCGCTTCGGCCTTGTCCACGTCGATTACGAAACGCAGGTGCGCACCGTGAAGAAGAGCGGCAAGTGGTATAGCGAACTGGCGGCCCAGTTCCCGAAAGGCAATCACAAGGGCGGATGATGGCCCGAATCGGCGGGTTGCGCTAAGCCGGACGCATGGACCGGAAACCTCTATTCCTCTATGCGCTCTGCGGCAGTCAACGAAAGGCCTCAACCAATCGCCGGTTGCTGGAGGCGCTGAGGGACCATGCGCCGGATGGCGTGGTCGTCGCGATATCGGATCTGATCGGCGAACTGCCGATCTTCAATCCGGATCGGGAGGGCGAAAACACGCCTGCGATCGTCGAGGAGTTCGCCGCCAAGGTTCGCGCAGCCGACGGCGTCATCATTGCCTGCCCGGAGTATGCCCATGGTCTGCCGGGCGGCTTGAAGAACGCACTGGACTGGCTGGTGTCGCGCGACGAGGTGCCGTTCAAGCCTGTCATGATCGCCCACGCCTCGCATCGCGGCGACATTGCGCTGGAGCAATTGACCGAGGTCTTGAAGACGATGTCATTCGACCTTGTCGGGGAGGCGTTCATCCGCGTTCCCGCGCTCGGCAAAACAGACGAAGAGCAAACGGCATCGATCCGTCAGGTTGCAGAATCTGGAGCGTTCGCGGAGTGCTTTGCAAAATTTCGAAAAGCGATCGATCGGCGTGCTGACCTGTCCACTTAATTTCCACTTATCTAAACAACTGGAAAATAACGGATATATTGATTGCGCGGCTGATGTTTTGTCGATATTCGTCGGCGTTCAAGAATCGTCGCATGATTAATCGTTACAGCGCGGCATAAACGTTTTCTGAACGCTTGGCTGGCAGTATTCCCCGATCGGGGAGTAGGAATGCCGGCACTTTTCAAGACAAAAAACAGGGGTTCAGGTATCGGTCGGCACGCGACCGTGACCGGCGTATTGTTCTCGTTTGCCGTGGTTGTTGCTGTCGTCACGATCATGGTCTTGAGCGCACTCGAGCGCGTGGCTTCCAAATCCAATGTGCTGGATGATGAGCGTTCGCGCGAGACGATGTCGGGTGCCTTGCACACCTTCGCGGCACAGCTGAGCGCGACCCTCAACGACTATGCGGCCTGGGACGATGCAGCCACCAATGTCTATGCCTCCGACGGCATGGAGTGGACCGTTTCCAACTACGGCGAGATGTCGGTCAATAGTTCACTTTTCGACATGGCGATCGTTGTCGACGACAACCGCAAGTCGATCATGGCGTACCAGGAAGGTAAGCCGATGGACGGCACCCTGGACGACTTCTTCGCCCCGTCCCTGTGGGCGCTGTTCGACCGGGTCAAGGCAGCCGCACCTGGGCAGACGCCGGAGGCAACCGGCTTTGTCGATACGAAAACCGGGATTGCGGCTGTTGGCATTGCGCTGGTGAGGAAGAAGTCGGGCGAGCTCGACCTACCTCCCGGTCAGCACCGGTACCTGATCTTTGCGAGGCACCTCGACGCGGGCAAGATCGATGACCTCGGCACGACCTATGTCATCGGCGGACTGAAGCTGGTTCCGGCAGAAACGGCTGCCACCTATTTTGTGAAGATCGAGGATGTGGTCGGCGCTTCGCTGGGCAAGCTCGTCTGGGTCTCGCGTGCTCCGGGTGATATCGGCTACGGCGAGGTTCGACCGATGGTCGTCAAGGCGCTCTGCCTTGTCGGCCTTTTTTTCGTCGTGCTGCTCGTCATCGGCTTGCTGGCGGGCCGGAGGCTTCGCGCCGAGGAAGTTCGCGCTCGCGAGGAAACGCTTCGCGATCGGTTGAGCGGACTGTTGAACCGCGACGGTCTCCGACTGGCGGTGGATAGCTTTGTCCAACATGCCGCGCAGACCAATCGCAACGTACTGATCCTCTATCTCGATCTCGACGGCTTCAAGGAAGTCAACGATGCCTACGGCCACGGAACCGGCGATCAGCTTATCCGCGCGGTCGCAGCGGGGCTCAAGGTCCTGATCCCCGAGGGCGCCGTTTTGGCACGGATCGGCGGCGACGAGTTTGCGATCGCGTTTACCTCCGAGGACGGGGATGCCGCGGCGCTGCAACTCTCCGAGCAGATCCTCGATTTCCTGGCCGAGCCGCTGGAGATCGGACGCCGCGTCGTCGTTATCGGCGCGAGCATCGGCATTGCTTCTTCGGTCGGTGGTACGGTCGATCGTGAAGAGCTGGTTCGCCGCGCCGATCTTGCCATGTACAAGGCGAAGGAAGCAGGGCGCGCACGGATGACGCTCTACGATCCCGCGATGGATGCGGACCGAGAGGAGCGCAATGCGCTTGAACTCGACCTGCGCATGGCGATCGAGGGTGGTGATCTGACACTCGCCTACCAGCCGTTGATCGATGCCGCCACGCATGAAATGACCGGCGTCGAGGCTCTCGTGCGCTGGAACCGTCCGGGCCATGGTCCAGTGTCACCGGAAGTCTTCATTCCGGTCGCGGAGACGAGCGGGCTGATCGAGGCACTCGGCCTTTTCGTCCTGCGCAAGGCCTGCGAGACCGCCAAGCAATGGCCGGAGCTTCGCATCTCGGTCAACGTTTCACCGGGGCAATTCCGAAATCCTGCCTTCGTCGATTATGTTCGCTACGTCCTGCGGCAGACCGAGATCGAAGCCAAGCGGGTCACGCTGGAAGTCACCGAAGGCTACATGATCCAGAATCCGCAGCGCACGCGCCAGGCGATCGAGCGACTGAAGACGCTCGGGGTCAAAGTGGCGCTCGATGATTTCGGCTCGGGCTTTTCGTCCATCGGCTACCTCCGCCAGTTCGGCTTCGACCGTATCAAGATCGATCGCTCGCTGGTGATGGAGATTCTGGAAAGCGACGGCCAGCGCGAAATGCTGCAGGCCACCGTCGCGCTCGCGCGTTCGCTCGACATTCCGGTGACCGCTGAAGGCATCGAGACGGAACAGCAGGCTGTCGCCGTCCGCCTTTTCGGATGCGATACGCTCCAGGGGTATTTCTTCGGCAAGCCGATGCCGGCCGATCAGATCACCGAACGGCTTCTGGACGCGCGCGCCAAGAAGATGGACGCGCGCCGCATTTCAGTCGCCTAGGTGCCGATGTGCCGTTGCCCGCGCTTCTTGGCCAGCGCGATCTGGTGCTGCCGCTGCCGGTAGCGCAGCCGGTCTTCTTCCGTCCGCGTCGGGTAGCAGTTGCTGCAGGAGACACCTTCCTCGTAGTAGGGTGAGGTGACTTCGGTCGCAGTGATCGGGTTGCGGCAGGCGTGGCAGAGCTTGTGCTCGCCTTCCTTCAGTCCGTGCTCGACGGAAACGCGCTCGTCGAAAACGAAGCAGGCACCATCCCACAGGCTTTCTTCCTGCGGTACCTCTTCGAGATACTTCAGGATGCCGCCCTTGAGGTGATAGACCTCTTCGAAGCCCTGTTCCTTCATGAAGGCCGTCGCCTTTTCGCAACGGATGCCGCCGGTGCAGTACATGGCGATCTTCGGCTTGTTGTGCAGGCCGGTGTTCTGGCGCACCCATTCCGGAAATTCGCGGAAGGTCTTGGTCTGCGGATCAACGGCACCGCGGAAGATCCCGATCGCCGTCTCGTAGTCGTTGCGGGTGTCGATGACGATCGTATCAGGATCGGAGATCAGCGCGTTCCAGTCCTGCGGAGCCACATAGGTCCCGACCACCTTGTTGGGGTCGATATTCTCGACGCCCATGGTGACGATCTCTTTCTTCAGCTTCACCTTCATCCGCAGGAAAGGCATTTTCGATGCCAGGCTTTCCTTGTGCTCCAATCCGGCAAATTCGGGCTGGGCTCGCAGAAAGGCGAGAACCGTGCGGATGCCTTCGTCGGGGCCGGCAATCGTCCCGTTGATCCCTTCGTGGGCGAGAAGCAGCGTTCCCTTCACGCCGTTCGCCTCGCACAGCGCCTGCAACGGCTCGCGCAGGCTTTCAAAGCGCGGCACGGAAACGAAATGATAAAGGGCCGCGACGAGGGATGGGCTCGCCGCAGACGTCGATGGGAGCAACGTGTCTGTCATGCGGCTGGAAATACAGGCTCTCGCGCCTGCTTGCAATGCGCAATAACGCGGAGAGACGGGCATTTCGCCGCAATCTCGCGATCGTAAAGCTGTTCAGGCGCGGTGATGCTTTCTGCCAACCGAGAGCCGTCAAGGCCTGCTGAGCGCGAGCCAGAGCGTCTTGATCCTGCGGGCTTCCTCGCGAGGCGGGTCGGCCAAGACATCCGCGGCCAGATCGAGCGCCGTATGTCGGTCCACCTGTTGGCGGAAGATGATTGCGGCCAATAGCCAGGCCAGATCGTCGGAGTTCTCGAACAGGCGTGGCTCCTGCTCCACCAGATCGCACAGCACGTCGAGGTCATGAACCCGGCCCAGCACATCGACGAGGTCGCTGATCGCGTCGTACTTTGCAGCCATCGCCGACGGCCAAACGAGTGCGAGCAGGAGATGGTAGGCACGGTAGTCCTGCGCGCGCTTGCGCAGCGTATGGAAGGCTTCCGTGCAGCAGCGCTTCTGGCAAGCATGCATGGCTTTCTGGGCCTTGCTCAACGTGTTGCGCCAGCCTTTCGAAATCAGCCTGGCAGCGTTCCGGCGACCATGCGGGAAGGTCACATCGTCAATTGCTGCTTCCGCTGCTTCAAGGGCCGCGATCACTTGCGCGCACTGTTCGTCCATTCCGCTTTCCGCGTCGATCATGCGGTCGCGGCGCTCTTCGAGGATCGTTATGATGCGGCAAAGTGCCTCGGCCTCCTCGTCATCGTGCGCGGATGACTTCAAGTAGGTTGCCGTTTCGACCAGAGCGGCGGCATCACGGACGGCCGAGATGGTTTTCGCGATATCGCGCAGGCGGGCGTTTTCGCGTTCCTGGAATTTCGGGATTTCCCTGGAGACCAGTCGATAGAGCGAACGGACGCGCTTCAGGTTCTTGCGGACATCATGAATCGCTTCATGCGGCCCGTCAGGCTTTTCCTCGATGGTGGTGATTGCGTGATGCAGTTGCCCCTTGGCCGCTTTGCGAAATTCTGCGGTGAATTCGCGGTCAGGCCGAATGCGATAAGGCATGCCTGTCATGCTCGAATTCGGTGGCAAGCGCCTGGTTCGAATAGCGGAAATCGCCGGTGACCTCGCGCCCCAGCCATGCCGGGAGACTCGGCCGATCGCTTTCCGACTTCATTTCGACTTCGGCGATCACCAGGCCACGATGCTGACCGGAGAAGACGTCGACCTCCCAGACAAAACCCTCGTGCGGAACGCGGTAGCGTGTCTTCTCGATAACGATGCCGATCGCATCGTCGAGAAGCTGCTCGGCGTCAGCGACAGGTATGTCGTACTCGAATTCCTCCCGTGTCATGGTGCTGCGGCCGATCTTGACCGTCAGCCTAGCCTTCTCGCCATTGAGGAGCCGAACGCGAACGGAACGATCGTCCATCGATGCAATGTAACCCTGCCTCAGGCTGGCTTGCGTCTGAACGCCTGCACGCCAACTATCGTTGCGTACCAGGAATTTCCGTTCGATCTCTTTCGCCATGACAGTAAACCTTTTGTGACGATCTTGGCACCGTAGCGCAATTTAGAAGGCGTTGATACCCATTCGATTCCAAACATGGCTTCGGTCTCGACAAAGTGTACCCTTGGCGCTATTTCCAACTCGGAATTCAATCGATTCAAAGGAAATATCGGCCATGGGCGAGAAGACAGAAAAGCTCCTTTCCATCCTGAAACTTCAGCCTGTCGTTCCGGTCCTGATCGTCGACGACGTCAAGTCGGCTGTATCGCTGGCGCGGGCACTCGTTGCCGGCGGACTTAAGGCGATCGAAATCACCATGCGCACGCCGGCCGCGCTCGAAGCGGTTCGTGCCGTCGCGGACGAAGTCGAAGGTGCCGAGGTCGGTGCGGGCACGATCCTCAATGCCACCCATTGGGAAGCAGCCGTTGCCGCAGGCTCCAAGTTCATCGTCAGCCCCGGTACGACGCAGGAACTGCTCGATGCCGCGCGTGGTTCCTCCGTCCCGCTCCTGCCGGGTGCTGCGACGGCGAGTGAAGTCATGGCGCTGCGCGAGGAAGGCTATCAGGTGCTGAAGTTCTTCCCGGCCGAGCAGGCTGGGGGCGCTGCCATGCTGAAGGCGTTTTCTTCGCCGCTCGCTGGCACGCTGTTCTGCCCGACGGGCGGCATCTCGCTGAAGAACGCCAAGGACTACCTCTCGCTTCCGAACGTCATCTGCGTCGGGGGATCCTGGGTCGCTCCGAAGGAATTGATCACGGCCGGCGACTGGGCTGGCATCACCAAGCTCGCTGCCGAGGCTGCAGCGCTCAAGGGCTGAGCGGGGGTGTAAACCTCTCCCCAACCCCTCCCCACAAGGGGGAGGGGCTCATCTGGGCGCCGCCGGCGCCAAATGTTCTCTTCCCCTTGTGGGGAAGATGGCCGGCAGGCCAGAAGGGGATTCTTCAAGCCCTCCTTTTACTCTCCATCATTTGCATTCGCCTGTCCCCACTCCTATCTCCCCAGAAACCACAACAGGGAGATGACGACGGATGTTCGACGCGAAGAAGCTTCTTGAGCAGTTTCTGGGCTCGCAGGTGCCGGGTGTCGGCGGCAGCGTCCGCGACCGGGCAGGCGATGCGATCCAGATGGCCAAGGATAATCCGTGGAAGGCCGGCGCGCTCGCGACCGTGCTTCTCGGCACGAAGACAGGCCGTAATATTGCCGGCAACGCCGTGACGATCGGCGGGCTCGCCGCCATCGCCGGTCTTGGCTATCAGGCTTACAAGAACTATCAGGCTGGCCAGTCGCCCGCCTCGTCAGCCGATGCTCCATCCGCACAGCCTGCGCTTCTGCCACCACCCCAGGAATCGGGGTTCGGCACGGCGTCACCGGCGCAGAGCAACGAGTTCGTACTCGTGCTGATCCGTGCGATGATCGCGGCCGCAAAGGCTGACGGTCATATCGATGACGGCGAGCGGGCCTTGATCCTCGACAAGATCAAGGCAGCGGATGTCACCGGCGAGGCGGCGCAGTTCATCGAAGGCGAACTGTCGCAGCCGACGGATCTCGACGCGCTTATCGCGGCAGCCGTGACCGAGGAACAGCGCGTGGAGCTCTACACCGCTTCGCGACTGACGATCGATCCGGATTCACGCGCGGAGCGTGGCTATCTTGACCTGCTTGCCGGGCGGCTTGGTCTTCCAGACGCACTCGTCGATCATATCGACGCCACGGTCTCGTCTGCCAAAGTCAGCCTGTGACCTGATGCGACGGCCGGTTGCCTTTCCGGGGCGGCTGGCCTAAGCCCTATCTCCTCATCTGGAGGAGTGAATGGCATGACCGACCCGAAACCCGAGAGCCGATCTTCGGCTATCGCCGCAGCGATCATTCTCGTCGCCGCGGGTCTCGTCATCTATTTCATGCCGACCGTCGTGCTGTGGCTGGGGAACTATTCGCCCTACCTTGCGACCGCCGTAGGCATCTGCCTGGTCCTGGCGTTCTTCGTCGTGTTCTGGCTCAGGGCGCGTTATCAGCGCAGCAAGGGCCGATAGGGCCCTCGGGCTTATCCCTGCAGCGACGCGCCGAGCAGCAACGCACCCATGACAATCACCAGCAGTGCGCCGAGGATCTCGATGGCGTTGCCGATCCATACCGAGGCCGCAGAGCCGCGGCCGGCAAGGCGCATGGCGGTTCCCTTGGCCGTAACGGCCAGGGTTGCGAGGATCGAGACAGTGATCGCCGTTCCGAAGGACATGGCGAAGACAGAGAGGGTGCCGCCGAGATAAAGCCCGTTCAGCATCGAGAAGGTCAGCACCAGCAGGGCGCCGGAGCAGGGGCGCAGGCCAACGGCGATAATCGCCGACCACGCCTCGCGTACGCTGAATTTCTCCGCCGAGAGGCTGGTAGGATCGGGCATGTGCGACTGGCCGCAGGTTTCGCAGGCCATGCCGGAAATGAACTTATGTCCGGCCGCGCGCGCCTGCGTATCGCCGAAGGCATAGTTGCCGCCGTCCTTGCCTGCGGGATTGTCCTGCCAGTCGAGCATCATGCTCACCGGTCCCGCTGGCGTTGCGGCAACAGCGTTTCGCCGTTGCATGCCCGAGGCCAGCGCGTAGAGCTTGCGCAGCAGCAGCCAGCCGCCAAACAGGATGACCAGCACAAAGCTCGCGATCTCCATCGCCTGTGTCGCAGCCGTCAAGGTGATGCCGGTGCCGCGCAAGGCCACCCAGGCGCAGCCGACCAAGGCGATCGCGACAACGCCTTGGGCAAAAGCGGATACGAAGGAGATCGCCACGCCGCGCTTCAGCTCGATCTCATTGGCGATCATATAGGAGGAGATGACGGCCTTGCCGTGGCCGGGGCCGGCGGCATGGAACACGCCATAGGCAAAGGAAAGCCCGATCAGCGTCCAAAGGTGCCAGGGATTTTCGCGCATCGCGCCGAGTGAGCCTGTCAGGGCGCGATAGAAGGCCTGCTGCTGCGTGTTGATGAAATGGAGAAGTGGCGCAAGCGGCCCGCCGATCGGCTGGAAGCTCGGCTCGGAGGTGCCGATCCCGAGCGGCGATTGCGCGTGGGCGGCAGCCATTCCCGCGACAACCGCGATGGCGGCGCCGAGGACAATCGGCTTCAGCGCGCGCGCTAGCATGTCACGTCCAGGCGCGTGGCAAAGAGCTTGGACATGTTTGTGCCCGTCGGATCATTGAAGAACGCGTCGGTGAGAGACTGCTTGTTCTCCGAAATCACCTGGTCGGCATCCGGCCGCACCACCTGATGCTTGCAGCTCTTCAGGGCATCGCCGACGAGCACGAGCTCGTTGTCCGTCGGGAAGTCGATCGAGGTGTAGAGCGTCGGATCGTAGACGCCGAAGGTCAGTCGGCCTTTCAGCGGCATTGTCTCGGCCGGCTTGACGGCGAAGAACATCAGCAGCTGGCCCTGCTTGTAGTCGACATGAATGATATCGGGCTTCTGAACCTTGATGTTCTTTCCGTCCATCGTGAGGTTCATGTAGTAATCATAGTCAGCCAAGGAATCGCGCACGGTTTTCCCGACTTCGGCAAGCTCGTTGGGATCGAGCTTCAGGTCGGTGTTCTTGTCGAAATCCATGACGACAGAGGACGAGAAGACCTCATCGAAGCGCCAGACGTTGCGCAGTTCGGAGACGTTGCCATCATCACCAGCCACGACTTCCAGTCGCGCTTCGACAAAGACGTGCGGGTGCGCAAACGCGGCGGCAGGTAGCAGCGACAGCATCGACGCCGCCAGAAGTATCAATTTTTTCATGCGTTCGGTTACCGCGCGATCCCGTTGTTCACCTTGATTCCTTGCGAGAAAATGGGACGGAATTGGGACCGTTCCCCGTGGTCGCCGGTCATGGATGCTTCTTGAACCAATTGTGAAGGTAATCGACGAAGATCCGCACCTTTGCCGGCAGATAGCGACGATGCGGGTAGACGGCATAGATGCCGCGATCGGTCGGAATATAGTCGTTGAACAGTGTCACGAGTTCGCCGTTCTCGATCGGCTTGCGCGCGATGAAGTCGGGAATCAGCGCAACGCCGATGCCCGCAAGGGCGGCGCGCAGCGTGGCGTGCGGGCTGTTGACCTCCATCGGGCCGGTGACGGCCACGGCAAAAGAGGTGTTGTCGGGATTGTAGAAGCGAATGCTGCCCTGGCTGCGCGAGTTGGTGTCGACGATGAAGGGGACGTTCGACAGGTCCGACGGGTGCGCAAGATCGGGATGGCGCTCGACGAAATCGGGCGTCGCACACAAATGAACGCGGAAATCGGAAATCTTGCGGGCGATCATGCCCGAGTCCTCGAGCTTGGTAACGCGGATGGCGACATCGAAGCCTTCTTCGATCAGATCGACGAAACGGTCGTCCGCGGCGATCTCCAGCGCAAGATCGGGGTTCTCCTTGGCGAAGTCGATCAGCGACTGGCCGACATCGGCGTCCACGAAGGTGCGCGGCACCGAGACTTTCAACCGGCCCTTGAGCTGCGCGTTGTTCTCACGCACGAGATCGGCGAGGTTGTCGATCTCCTTCAGGATGTCGGAAGCGGTGCGATAATAGGTGTGGCCGGCCTCCGTCATCGAGAACTGGCGGGTGGTGCGGTTGAGGAGCAGGGCGCCCAGCTCGTCTTCCAGCTCCCTCACGTACTTGGACAGCAGCGCCTTTGAACGTCCGGTGCGCCGAGCGGCTGCAGAAAAGCCTTCCGCTTCAACGACATCGATGAAAGCGCGTATGCGGGTCAGGGTGTCCATGACTGTCCTCCGTTGTTGAGGAATATTGAACAAATTGAGCCGGTTTGTTCAATTTATTTTTTTGAGTGTGGGTCAAAATAATTCTTGATTATGACTGCGAATATTCTTATTTCCGGATCAGCCCAAAGTCGCACGTGCCCATGGGTGTCCGCCGAACCCTCGAATTGGTGAGGAAATCGGTAAGGTACCTGGAATTAACCCCTCCAGTCGCTATTCCGGCCAACCGGAAAATGCGAGGACGCCTGAAGCAACGACGGTGCGGGCCTTTTTGTTCTCTCCCTGCTTTCCATCAGCGGGGGTTACTGAAGAGGCACACCTTCATTGCCGGAAGTGCGGTTGGGAATATCCCTCCAATCCATGGCAGACAAAGCCGGATCCATGTCGCTTTCGCGGCGTTGATTCATCATTCGCGCTATCAAGCGCTTGCTAAGGTTCCGGGGTCTCCACCGGCTGGTTCCTATGCGAGCGAGTGATTGCCCTTTGTCCTCCGGTTTTTGCCGGAGCTCTGGAATTGGAAGAGGGAATCGATATGACCACCCAGCGCATCCGCGACTTTCTCGCAACCCGACGTCCCGACGGTCCCTGCCTCGTGGTCGACCTCGACGTCGTGCGTGATAACTTCTCCGCTTTCCGTCACGCCATGCCGGACAGCGCCATCTACTACGCCGTCAAGGCAAACCCGGCTCCAGAAGTCCTGAAGCTGCTCGCCGACATGGGCTCCAACTTCGATTGCGCGTCCGTCGCCGAAATCGAAATGGCGCTCAACGCCGGTGCGACCGCTGCCCGTATCTCCTACGGCAACACGATCAAGAAGGAACGCGACGTTGCCCGCGCGCATGCGCTCGGCGTCAGCCTGTTTGCGGTCGACAGCCACGAGGAAGTCGAGAAGATCTCGCGTGCCGCTCCCGGCGCCCGCGTGTTCTGCCGCGTTCTGACCGATGGCGAAGGTGCTGAATGGCCGCTCAGCCGCAAGTTCGGCTGCGTGCCGCAGATGGCCGTCGACGTTCTCGTCTACGCGCATCAGCTCGGCCTCGAATCCTACGGCGTGTCGTTCCACGTCGGTTCGCAGATGACCAAGGTCGATGCCTGGGATTCGGCTCTTGCCGACGCCAAGCGCGTCTTCGTTCAGCTGGCCAAGCAGGGCATTCACCTGCAGATGGTCAACATGGGCGGCGGCTTCCCGACCAAGTACCTGCGCGACGTTCCGTCGGCGGAAGCTTACGGTCGTGCGATCTACCAGAGCCTTCGTGACCACTTCGGCAACAACCTGCCGAAGACGATCATCGAGCCGGGCCGCGGCATGGTCGGCAACGCCGGCGTCATCAAGACGGAAGTCGTGCTGATCTCGAAGAAGTCCGACAACGACGCTGCTCGCTGGGTGTTCCTCGACATCGGCAAGTTCGGCGGTCTGGCCGAAACGATGGACGAAGCCATTCGTTACCCGATCCGCACCGAGCGCGACGGCGATGAAATGGAGCCCTGCGTCATCGCCGGCCCGACCTGCGACTCTGCAGACGTGCTCTATGAAAAGAATCTCTACCCGCTGCCGCTCACCCTTTCGATCGGCGACGAGATCCTGATCGAAGGCACCGGCGCCTACACGACCACCTATTCGGCGGTCGCGTTCAACGGCTTCGAGCCGCTGAAGGCTTACATCATCTGATACCGCCGGCCCCGTAGCCAGCCGGGGCGGCACCCTCACAATTATCTGACGATACCGTTTGAAACGGTTTTGAGTTCGGGAGGCCACGATGGCCGCTGTTCTTGATTCTGTCCGCGCATTCTTTGCGCCTACTGTCTTCACCATCGATGCCGAAAACGCTGGCGACGTCGTGGCTCGCGAAACCTTGCTTGATCGCGCCATGGGCCCGAACCGCCGCAAGAAGTCGTCGGAAAAGATCCGCCGGGGCCGCGTGCCGGCGGAAGGCCTGGCGCTGGTTGCGCGTGATCGCGACGGTCATGTGATTGGCACCGTGCGCCTGTGGAACGTCGAAGCCGGCGTGAATGCTGACGCAACCGCCATCAACGCGCTGCTGCTCGGGCCGCTGGCGGTCGATTCCAGCTTCGAAGGCAAGGGTGTCGGTTCGGCGCTGATGCGCGCCGCCATTCTGGAAGCGAAGAACCGTGGGCACGGCGCGATCCTGCTTGTCGGCGATGCGCCTTACTACGAGCGTTTCGGCTTCTTTGCCGAGAAGGCTCAACATCTCGTCATGCCAGGTCCCTTCGAACGCTCGCGCTTCCTGGCGCTGGAGCTCACCGAAGGCTGGCTTGACGGCGCGGCCGGCATGATCGTCCCGACGGGGCGGATGCTGACAAGCGCACCGGTCCGCAGGGCGGCGTGATCGGTAGAGCCTCTCCCCTGATGGGGAGGGGCTTTTTCGTTTTCTGGTTTTAGAAAATCAGAATTCAGGGGCGCCGGAAGAGCCGGCGGACGATTATCCCTTAAGCTTTACCTGCCTACCCCGAGGGGTACCCGTTCATTTTACGACGCTTGCGTCCGTCAGTTGGGTTCCGGCAGTCTGAACGACATTTTCAGGTATAGCGGCGATGAAAAACATCGTGAAAGCATAAACCGCGAATATAGTCGCTGCGGCAGTGGCCTTTAGAATCATTCATGCACTCCTATTCTCAGGAGTTCAATGTGGGCTCAAAAAGCGGCTTTCCCAAGAGTTTTCTGAACGGCAGATGAACAAAAATCTGTGACGGTAAATTTTAACGATATTTTAGCAACACCTGAGTTTGCCTTTGGCGAGGACGAAATTCATGGTTTGTTCGAATAAATTGCAATTATTTCAATCAAGTAGCTGAAATTTTCGGCAGGAATCATGCTCGCCCGACACGCGCGCCTCTATGATCGTGTGGTCATTGAGCAGGGAGCCGGGTTCATGAACCGGTCTGCCTCCGTTCATATTCCGGCGCTCGATGACGGTCGCAAAATGGTGGGTCGGATGCCGTCAGGGCAGATGATTCGTCCGGAACAGCCAGAACGGGAGACGCTCCTGCCGCTCTGAGGAGACCGGAAACCACAAGCGATCGGGCAGGCGGCAATGCCTGACACCACACAATCGACGCCCAGCTGCCTGCCTATTCCCCCTTGAACAGACCGTCGCGGAGGCTCTTCGCGCGGTGATCAGTGCTGCCGAGAATGAGCCGGGTCGTCGGCAATCATTTCAAGTCGCGATTGTACTCGCGCCGCTTGCGCACATGCATGTTCTGTAGGATTGTATATTAGCAAGCGATAAATTTCTGGAGGTGTTCTAATGGTGCGTGCAATCATCATTCTCGCTTCAGCCGCATTGCTGACGTCAGCACTCGATGCGGCCGCCGCTGGCGCGACGCAGGTCGTGACAACGCAGCCGACATTGGCCAACATGTCGCCGGGACAATCCGTGCTCTACGACGACAAGCGTTGCCCAGCCGGCATGATCGCCAAGTTCACCAAAGCGCAGAAGCGAAGCGAGCTGAAGCGGAACTGCATTCACCACTGATATCGGCTTTGGGTCAGACAGTGGTGCACATCGACCGTTAAAATCTTAGATGTCGCTCCAATCAAATCGCAAACGTCCGCGTGTATAACGCGGGCCGTCTTACCTCGGGGTTTGCGATGCTTCTGGATCTCAGAACGATCTATGTGGTTTCTGCCATGACATGCCTGGTGCTGGGCTGCGCTCATCTCGCCGCCTATAACACCGGGCGTTTTGGACGTTGGCCCGCATGGTGGGGCGCCAGCAATCTCCTCGTCGGGATGGGCACGGTTCTCGTGTCTCTGCGGGGCTTCGTTCCCTCCTTCTTCTCGCTCGATGTCGGCAACGTCGCGACGATCGCCGGCTATCTCCTGATGTTTTTTGCCGTTCGCATTTTTGCCGGGCGGTCGGTCGATGGGCGCCGGTGCGGGGTGGTGCTCACCTGCATCAGTCTGCCCGTCCTGATCTTCACGATCGATCCGACGGCGGTGTCGGCGCGGATCTTCTACGTTTCGGTCGTCTGCTGCCTCTGCGATCTGGCGATCCTGCGGGAAACCATTGGCATCTATCGTCGCGAAAAGTCGTTCGCGGCCTGGCTCTTTGCCTGGCTCTACGTCCCAACGGCAGTCATGTTCTTCATCCGCAGCCTGCTTGCGGCGACCGGTGTGATCGGCGGCCCTGATGTTTTCGGCAGCAGTCCCGTTCACAGCTGGATGGCAACGACGGCCGTCGTCTTCATTGCGCTGCGCAGCATGGTGGTCGTGCTGATGGCGGCGGAGCGCAGCACGAACGAGCTGATGGAGCTGGCGCATCACGACCCGTTGACCGGAGCGCTGAACCGCTGTGGCCTCGCGCAGCGCCTCCCACTCCAGACGTCGCTGCCGGTCGCGGTGCTGGCAATCGATATCGATCACTTCAAGCAGCTGAATGACCTGCATGGGCATGTTGTCGGCGATGATATGCTGAAGCTTTTCGCGGGCGTTGTGCGCAATGTGCTTCGCCCTATCGATCTGCTGTCGCGCCAGGGCGGGGATGAGTTTCTCGCCGTGCTCAAGGATGTGTCCGCCGAGGGGGCGGTTGCGACCGCCGAAATCATCCGGTCGGCATTCAGTGTCGCCGTTTCGCGTGTGCCGGAGCTCGCGGTATCGCCCACGCTCAGCATCGGCGTGGCGGTAAGCGCACAGCCGATAGTGGATTTCGAGCAGCTTTTGAGAGAGGCGGACGAGGCGCTCTATTTCTCCAAGCGGCAGGGCCGGAACCGGGTCGAGGCCTTTGTCGCCCAAGAGCACGCGGCCTGAGCCATACCGGCCATCGGCGCGTCATTCGAAAGTCCACTATTAGGCGGAAGGCCTGCGCCAGCGATAGAGGATGTCGGGCTCGCGCTCCTCGTTGTCGCCGTCCGTTTCTCGCTGGGCTACAAAGCCGTGGCGTTCGTAGAAACTGCGTGCGCCAGCATTCTTCCTGAACGTCCAGAGCTGAATATCGTCCATGGATGCCTTGGCTTGGCCAAGGAGCAGGGAGCCTATGCCCCGGTCCTGAAATGCGGCAAGGACGTACAGCTGTTCCACCCAGCCTCGGCCGTAGGCGATCACGCCGACAAGGCGATGTTCGACGGTTGCGCCGAGAAGGGTGTATCCGGGGAGGAGATGGGTGCGCCAGTAATGCTCATCCTCCTCGGGGGTATGAACATCGGGCAGCCAAGGCAGCCTTGCCCAAAGTGCGACCCGCCGCAGCGCTGCTGCCTCTCCCATGTGGCGAGCCTCGAGCGAGATGATGTCGGCTGATCCCATCTCGCCCGGTCTTTTCTAAGCGGCGATATCGACGACGCCGCAGTCGCCCGCTTCGGAGGCGAACGCAAGCAGCTTGCCGTTCTTGCTCCAGCTCATCGAGGTGATGGCGCCCTTGCCGGGGCGGCGGAGCAGGGCTTCCTTGCTGTCATTCAGACGCACGGCGAGGATCATGCCGTCGATGAAGCCGATGGCGAGGATGTCCTCGACCGGATGGAACTTCACGGCGGTCGCCATAATGTTGGCGCGGGTGCCGAGTTCGAGCGGCGCCTTGCCCATCGGTCCGTCCTTGCCCTGGAACGGCCAGACGATCGCAGCCGGCGCGCCGGATGACGCGAGCCACTTGCCCTTGGCGGACCAGGAGAGAGACTTCACCTTGGCGGGATAGCCGGTCATGCGCATGTGTCTGGCTTCGCTGCCCGGCTTGATGTCGAGCTTCCAGCCGTGCAGCGCATTTTCCTGCATCGTGGTCACGAGGAAGTTGCCGTCTGGCGAGAAGGTCACGCCGGTATGGGCACCCTTCCACTCGAGATCGACGGGCTTTGCTTCGGTGGCGACCCAGTGCAGCGAGACGCCGTTATAGCGTGCCGCGGCGATGCGCATGCCTTTCGGCGCGAAGGCAAGGCCTTCAACAGTGCGCTCTTCGGTGAATTCCTTCGTCGTGCCATCGGCGAGACGGACGAACGAGCTCTTGCCATAAGCATAGGCGATCGCGCCCTGCGGTCCGGCGGCCAGCTGGGAAATCCACTTGCGCGGCGCGTGGGCAAGTTCGGTCACGGCGCCGTCGGCTGCGATCCGCAGGACCTTGCCGTCCTCGCCGCCCGAGATCAGGCTTTCGCTATAGGGATCGCGAATGCAGCTGATCATGCCCTGATGGGCTTCGGACAGCTTCTCGCCGCCATCCAGCCGGTGAAAGCTGCCGCTGGCATTCGCGAAGAAGGGGATATCACCTAAAAATTCGACGGCCAGAATATGGCCGTCGATATCGAATGGGGCAACTGTTGGCATCAGGCGGCGGCCTCGCAGGCCTTGAAGGAGGCCTCCAGCTTTTCGCGGTCGAGTTCGCGGCCAATGAAGACGAGACGGGTCTCGCGCTTCTCGCCATCCTTCCAGGCGCGCTGGTGGTCGCCTTCGATGATCATGTGGACGCCCTGAACGACGTAGCGTTCGGCGTCGCCCTTGAAGGCGATGATGCCCTTCAGGCGTAGAATGTTCGGACCCTGCGTCTGGGTGATCTTCTGGATCCACGGGAAGAAGCGGTCCGGGTTCATTTCACCGCCGCGCAGCGAGACCGACTGCACTGTCACGTCATGGATCGGCGACATGGCGCCATGATGATGGTGGTGATGCTCGTGATCATGGTCGTGGTCATGACCATGGTGATGATGGTGGTGGTCGTGATCGCAATCCGGGCCGCAGACATGATCGTCGTGGTCATGATCGAGGAAGTGCGGATCGTTTTCCAGCGCGCGTTCCAGGTTGAAGGCACCCTGATCGAGCACGCGGGCGAGATCGACGCCAGAGCGGCTGGTCTTGTAGACGCGGGCCGAGGGGTTGATGGCGTGGACGATGTCTTCGATCTGCGCAAGTTCTTCCGGCGTCACCAGGTCCGTCTTGTTGATCAGGACGACGTCGGCAAAGGCGATCTGGTCTTCGGCTTCGCGGCTGTCCTTCAGGCGCAGCGGCAGGTGCTTGGCATCGACAAGGGCAACGACGGCGTCGAGTTCGGTCTTGGCGCGGACGTCGTCGTCCATGAAGAAGGTCTGCGCGACCGGCACCGGATCGGCAAGGCCCGTCGTTTCAACGATGATGCCGTCGAAACGGCCGGGACGGCGCATGAGGCCTTCGACGACGCGGATCAGGTCGCCCCGCACGGTGCAGCAGACGCAGCCATTGTTCATTTCATAGATCTCTTCGTCGGATTCGACGATGAGATCGTTGTCGATACCGATCTCGCCGAACTCGTTGACGATGACGGCGTATTTCTTGCCGTGGCTCTCCGTCAGGATGCGGTTCAGCAAGGTCGTCTTGCCGGCGCCAAGGTAGCCGGTGAGAACGGTGACAGGGATCGGCTTCTGCTGAGTGGGGATTGCGTCGGTCATGAGAACCTCGAGAGTGGGGGCTTGCCCAAGTACCGGAGGACCCGGGCATAAAAATTCGTCGGTCTCATATAAGGAGTTGCGACGGGCAGTTCAAAGGGTTTCGTATGTTATAAGATCACATTGCGTAAGCGAAACGGCTACGCCAGCTGTGACAGGTCGAATGCATCGACATCCTGCAGCAGTTCCACCAACCCCGTTACCGCATGCGCGATCAGCACTTCGCCCTTGTCCGCCGTCGCCAGAGCCGCGTTGCCGGCGACGCCCTGTGAATTGAGATCCGACATCTTCCAGCCGAAGGCATGCGGGCCATAGGCGCGCAGGTGTTTGAAGCGTTCGGCGAAGTCGCTTTGCCGCGAGGGGAAGTTCGCGGCCCTGCTCATATCCACCTTGTCGGGGTTCAATGCCAGCATGACCGAGGTTTCGATGTCGCCGCCGTGGATGTCGACCGCCTTTTCCTCGGGCGATACGGTCCCCGGCGGCAGGCCGAAGCGGGTCCAGCTGGTGGCGACGGCGAGCATGTTGAAACGCACGCGCGCTTCGGTCGCGACGATCGTCATCAGTGGCGAGTTACCGCCGTGGGCATTGAGCATCACGAATTTGCGGATACCCTGAGCCGCGAGCTTTTCCGCAATGCCAAGCCAGCGCTCGACGGCCTCCGCGTAGCCGAGGGTTTGCGTGCCTGTCACATCCATATGCTCGATTGAATAGCCGACCGATTCGGTGCGCAAGAACGTTACCGGCAGCTGCTCGCGCAGGGCGGATTTGAGCCGGGCAACGATGCCGCTGGCGATCAGCGTGTCGGTGTCGAAAGGCAGGTGGGGGCCGTGCTGCTCATGGGCGCCGAGCGGCAGGACAGCGATCCACCGGCTCCGGTCCGCGGGCAAAAGGGTCGGATCGTTGTCTTCGAAGTCGTGTGAAGGCGCAATCATCCGGCTAATGCCTCTTGTTTATGACGAGATCATGCGCAATGTCATAACGCAGCGCTCTCAATGCTTAAAGATCAAAGGGATGGCGATGGGCAAGAAGCACAAGGACGGCAAGAAGCAAAAGTCCAAGAAGAAGGATCAAACCGAATATACGGTGGTCGATCTTTCGCCGGCTTTGACGCAGGCCGCCCGATCGATGCGCACCGTGCTCTCCCGCAACCTTTTGGATAGCGGGCTCTACGCCGGGCAGGACGGCGTCATTCTCTCGCTTGCCGAAGCCGACGGCATGACAGCGGGCGCTCTGGCGCACAAGCTCGGCGTCAAGGCGCCGACGATGACCCGCACCATCGGGCGCATGGAGGCGCAAGGCTTTCTCGAGCGCAAGGCCGATGCCGACGACGCACGCCTGACCAAGGTCTATCTCACGGAACTCGGGCGCAGCAGCGTCGCGGCGATCGAAATGGCGTCGTCCGCCTGCGACAGGCTGGCCACGCAGGAGTTCTCCGAAAAGGAGATCCGCAACCTTGTTCGCCTCCTGAAGGCAATCGACGGCAATCTTCAGGCGGAAGCCATAGCTCTCGAAGAGCCCGAGGAAATTTGACAGTTTCATGAAATTACAAATTGCGCCCTCCGATTTAATCTTTTAATTAAACATTTTAAGAGCTCCCGTCTTTCCGATCGGCCGGGTGCAGAGAAACCCGCGCGTTGCCTGGGGAGGACACGTGGCTCAGAAGATCAAGCTTTCGACCATCGCCGAAACGCTCGGCATTTCCACCGCAACTGTATCCCTTGCCTTACGCGACAGTCCGCTGGTCGCCGGCGCCACGCGCGACAAGATCAAGGAACAGGCCCGGGCGCTTGGCTACATTTACAACCGCCGCGCCGCCAGCCTTCGCACCTCGCGATCCGGGATTATCGGCGTCGTCGTGCACGACATCATGAACCCGTTCTACGGCGAAATTCTCAAGGCGATCGAAAGCGAGCTCGACCGGAGCCGGCACACGTTCATCCTTTCCAACCATTATGACTCGGTTGAAAAGCAGCGAACCTTCATCGAAACACTGCTGCAGCTCGGCGGCGACGGTGTCATCATGTCGCCTGCCATCGGCACGCCGCCCGAAGACATGCAGCTCGCCGAGGACAACGGCATGCCGGCTATTCTCGTTGCCCGCTCGATGGAGGGGTCGGATCTGCCGACCTATCGCGGCGACGACAGCTACGGCATCTCGCTTGCCACCAATCACCTGATCGGTCTCGGCCATCGCTCGATCGCAATGATCGGCGGCACCGACCAGACGTCGACCGGGCGTGATCGCTACCAGGGTTACGTGAACGCGCTGCGCAAGGCCGGCATCGATGTCGATCCGGGTCTGCGCATTCCCGGCCCGCGCTCGATGCAGGGCGGCTTCGAGGCTGCCGTGCACTTCCTGTCCCTGCCGCAAAAGCCCACGGCTGCCGTCTGCTGGAACGATCTCGTTGCGATCGGTCTGATGAACGGTATCGCCCGCGCCGGCTTGGTGCCGGGCAAGGATATTTCCGTAACCGGCTATGACGATCTCGAGGAAGCATCGATTTCGATGCCGGCGCTGACTACGGTGTGGAATGGTCAGGCCGAGGTCGGGCGGCTTGCCGCTCGCGCGCTACTTGATCGCCTTGCCGGCAGCCACGAGCCCGATGGTATCCATCTCATCAAGCCGGAGATGCGGATCCGCCAATCCACCAGCCCATACCGGGCCCGCCTGTAATCACAGAGGAAATGCCATGTCCCGCATCGCTGTTCTCGTCCCGGGGAAGATACACGAGCGCGTTCTTGCGCGCCTGAAGGAAGCCTTCGATGTCATGGAAGCCGATCCCTCGTCGCTCGATGCCGCGACCGCCGGGCGTATTCGCGGCATTGCGGTCTCCGGAACGTTTTCCGCTGCGGCTATCGATGCACTGCCGAATGTCGAGCTGATCTCCAGCTTCGGCGTCGGTTATGATGGGGTCGACGCAAAGCATGCGGCGTCCAAAGGCATCATCGTCACGAACACGCCTGACGTGCTGAACGACGAAGTGGCCGATACGGCGATCGGGCTTCTGCTCAACACCGTTCGCGAGTTCCCCCGCGCCGAAAACTGGCTGCGCGAAGGCAACTGGAAGCCGGGGCAGAACTATCCCCTGTCTCGTTTCTCGCTGAAGGGTCGCCATGTCGGGCTTTATGGCCTTGGCCGCATCGGCCAGGAGATTGCCAATCGCCTTGCGCCGTTCAAGGTGAAGATCAGCTATCACACGCGGTCGCGCCATGCCGACGCGCCTTATGACTACTATCCGACATTGAAGGAACTGGCGGATGCCGTCGACACGATGATCGCCATCGTTCCGAAAACGCCGCAGACCCACAAGACGGTGAATGCCGAAGTACTCTCAGCGCTCGGCCCGGACGGCGTCTTCGTCAATGTCGGGCGCGGCTGGACGGTCGATGAGGAGGCGCTCGCCTCGGCATTGTCTTCCGGCAAGCTCGGTGCCGCGGGCCTCGATGTCTTCTATGACGAACCGCATGTACCGGCGGCACTGCTGAACCTGCCGAACGCCGTGCTTCTGCCGCACCTAGCCTCGGGCTCGGTGCCGACCCGCAATGCGATGGCTGATCTCGTCGTCGATAATCTCGTCGAGTGGTTCGGGAAGGGCAAGGCGTTGACGCCGGTTCCGGAAACGCCTGTGAAGGGCTGACGATCGAAAGCGCGCGACGATCGGGCGATCATCGCGCGCTTACCGTTGCCGGCGGTTATTTGGCGGCGTGCCAAACCCCGCCCATGCCTTCGCCGTTCATGTCGCCGCCCTTCATGTCGCCGCTGAATGTGTAAAGCGGCTTGCCGCCGTAGGCCCACATTTCCTTGCCGTCGGCGGACTTGACCAGCGTCCATTCGCCTTCAGCCTTGGACTTTGCTGCGGCATGGAAGGCCGGCCATTTTTTCAGGCAGGCCTTGTCGCAGTTCGATTTGCCGGCAGTGTCCTTGTCGAAGGTGTAAAGCGTCATGCCTTTTGCGTCGGCCATGACCTTGCCCATCTTCGTGTCGACCATCATGGCCGGTTCTGCTGCGACGGCCGAAAACGCGGTTGCGGTCAGCAAACTGATAGAGAGTATCAGCGTTTTCATGATTACCTCCAAAATGGGAGTGCCAGCGGGATGCTGGTAGTGCTCGCTCTGCTTGAGAAAACGCTGAGGGAAAGTCGCGGTTCCATCCCTGCACGCGAGGCGTTGCCTGCAATGCGGGTCTGGCTAGGATGTTGCGGAATCAGTGCCCATAAGGACCGGAGACGCGCATGCTGACCATCAGGGACTATCGTCCGGCTGATAGCGCGGCGACCGCCGAAATATTCCTGAGATCGATCCGCGAGGTCGCGTCGAAAGACTACGATCCGGCACAGGTGGACGCCTGGGCCAAGGTGGAAGACCTGGACGCCTGGGCCAGACGGCGGGCAAGCCGACCGACATGGATTGTCGAGCACGATGCGGCGCCCATCGGCTTCAGCGACCTGGAGCCGGACGGGCATCTCGACATGATGTTCGTTCATCCCGAGTATCAGGGCATGGGCGCGGCCTCGCTGCTGCTTGCGACCGTGGAGGCCGCAGCGCGAGATCAGGGACTGGTGCGTCTTTTCACCGAGGCGAGCCTGACGGCACGGCCCTTCTTCGAGAAGAAAGGCTTCGTCGTGCTGGCAGCTCAGAGCGTTGAAAAGCGGGGCCAGCTGTTGCAGAACTTCCGCATGGAAAAGTCGCTGCGCTAGATGCGCCGACTGAAACCGAGGAGGGGTGGGGACGCATGAGCGAGACGCAGCGGAAGCTTACGACGATCTTTTCCGCCGACGTTCAGGACTACACCCGCCTGATGGGTGCGGACGAGGAGGGGACACTTGCGACGCTGAAGCGTTACCGGGAGGCGATGTCGCGGCTGATCGGCGCGCATGGCGGGCGGGTGATCAATACCTGGGGCGACGGGCTGATTGCCGAATTTCCGAGCGTCGTTGAAGCGGTGCGGACGGCGGTGGACGTCCAGAACGAATTGGCCGGCTTGAACGCCGCATGCCCGGCCGACGGCCGGATGCTGTTTCGGATCGGGATCAATCTCGGGGACGTGATCGTCGAAGGCGACGACATCTATGGTGACGGCGTGAACATTGCGGCCCGGCTGCAGGGGTCGGCGCCGGCCGGCGGGATCGTTATCTCCAATACCGTCTATGACCAGGTGCGCAACAAGGTGGCTGTCGGCTTCGATTTCCTGGGACCGCTGGCGGTGAAGAACGTGGCCGATGCCGTGCCCAGCTATGCGGTTCGTATCGGCGAGCGCGAGGATGCGCCACAGCAGCCGAGGGCCGATGATGTTCGCCTAGCCCTGTCACCTGTTGCGCAGGTTCGGCGACCGGCGATCTTGGGCCACAAGCCTATCGCCTTCTTCGCGGTGATCGCCATCGCGCTGGTCGTGATCAACGTCCTGACCTGGCAGGGGGTGTTCTGGGCGGAGTGGCCGCTCCTTGCCATTGTCTTTCTTGCGGCGATGAACTGGAGCCGAAGCCAGACCTGGGTTGACCCGCGGCTTGCGGGCCTTGGGGTTGTCGCAGCAGGGCTGGTCTGCATCAACCTTCTGTCGTGGCATGGTGTGTTCTGGGCGGTCTGGCCGCTTCTTGCCATCGCCGTTGTCGTGAGCCTTCGATGGATAAAGCGCCGCTAAGCGACGGTTCAGGCGATCGCCTTCGACGGCGTCATCGGCAGTTTGCTGGTGGCGTAGTCTCTGACCGCATCACCAAAGGCGGAGAAGATCTGGTTGGAGGGCTTGTCGGTTTCGGCCCAGTATTCCGGGTGCCATTGCACGCCCACCGCAAAGGCTGGGGCGTCGATGACGGAAACGGCTTCGATCGTGCCATCCTCGGCCACGGCTTCCACCTGCAGGCGCGGCGCGGTGTTTGCAATCGCCTGGCGATGCAGCGAGTTCACCTTGATCTCGCCAGGACCGATGATGCGGGCGATGCAGGAGCCTTCCTTGACGAAGACGCTCTGGCGGATCGCATACATGCCGTCGCGATCGACGTCCGCCGGCTTGCGATGATCCCAGATGCCGGGCTGGTCCTGAATCTCGCTGGCAAGCGAGCCCCCGAGCGCAACATTGAGTTCCTGGATGCCGCGGCAGATCGCCAGCAGCGGGATCGCACGATCGATCGCCCGGCGGATGAGCGGCAGGGTGGTCATGTCGCGGGCCACGTCGAACGGTCCGTCGGCCTCGGTGGCCGGCATTCCGTAGAAGGAGGGGTGAACGTTGCTGGCCGAGCCGGAAACGAGGACGCCATCCACACGATCGAGGATCGCATCGGTGTCGTATCCCTCTTCGAAGGCTGGAATGATGAAGGCCATGACGCCGGCGGCATTCAGCGCTGCGCGGACATACTGATGTTGCACGGCATGCCAGCTCGCGCCGTCGAAGGTGCGGATGTCGGCTGGAACGGCGACGATAGGCTTCGTCATGTCTACCCCGGAAAATGATGCGGTTGGCTAATGTGTGAAACCAGAAAGCCTTCGAAGTCAACGTTTCGATCCAATCGCGGGCAAAATTGCGGCAATCGCCACTCTCCCGCTCGCGGGATCATTTTCTAACCTGCTGATTTCGATGGAAATGATCGGCCCGCCACATTGGCGTCGTGATCCCAAAGACTAATAGTGCACCGCTTGAAACACATGCGTGCACATGCTTAGCTCCACACCATTGTGCGGGTAGGGATGAGGGTTCGCCGCGCAGTGCCATCTATTGGGAGGTTTTTGATGGATCGTCGTTCATTCATGAAGAAGGCAGGAACCGCCGGCGCCGGCGCGGTTGCTGCGACTGCGCTTGCGGCCCCGGCGATCGCACAGGAGAACCCGAAGATCTCGTGGCGCATGACGTCTTCGTTCCCGAAGAGCCTCGACACGATCTATGGCGGCGCTGAAGATATCGCCAAGCATATTGCAGCGTCGACCGATGGCAATTTCACCATCCAGCCCTTCGCCGCCGGTGAAATCATTCCGGGCCTGCAGGCGGCGGATGCCGTCAGTGCGGGCACCGTCGAGGCGGCCCATACCTGCTCCTATTATTTCGTCGGCAAGGATCCGACCTATGCGATCGGCACGGCCATTCCGTTCGGTCTCAACGGGCGCCTGACCAATGCCTGGTTCTACCAGGGCAACGGCAATACGCTGATGAACGAATTCTATGCCACGCAGGGCATCTACGGTCTGCCCGCCGGCAACACCGGGGCTCAGATGGGTGGCTGGTTCCGCAAGGAAATCAACACGCTCGACGACTTGAAGGGCGTCAAGATGCGCATCGCCGGCCTTGCGGGCCAGGTGATCAGCAAGGTGGGCGTCATTCCGCAGCAGATTGCGGGCGGCGACATCTATCCGGCGCTGGAAAAGGGCACCATCGACGCGTCCGAATTCGTCGGTCCCTATGACGACCTGAAGCTCGGCCTGCACAAGGTGGCGAAGTACTACTACTATCCAGGCTGGTGGGAGGGCGGTCCGACCGTTCACGCCTTCTTCAACCTGGAAAAGTGGAACAGCCTGCCCAAACACTATCAGGCGGCCCTCAACGACGCCTGCGCCTTTGCCAATACCAACATGCTGGCAAAATATGACCTCAAGAACCCGCCGGCCCTGAAGCAGCTGGTTGCCGAGGGCGCGACGCTGCGTCCCTTCAGCCAGGAGATCATGGAAGCCTGCTTCCAGGCGTCACTTGGGATCTACGGCGAGATTTCGGCCTCCAACCCCTACTTCAAGAAGATCTACGAGGACCAGACGGCGTTCAAGCGTGACGCTTATCTCTGGATGCAGCTGTCCGAATACACCTTCGACACGTTCATGATGATCCAGCAGCGAGCCGGAAAGATCTGATCGCCACTCGTGACGCCTGAAAATGAAAGCCCCGGATCGACGTCCGGGGCTTTTTGTCATTTGATCTGCGGTGGCTGGCTCAGGTCCGTTGCCGGTGGCGCGGGCTTTGCGGGTGCTGGTGGTTGTCCCGGCAGGCCGTTCATCGGCGGCAAGGTGAGGCCGGGCAATTGCGGCGAGGCGCCGCCCGGGGCGCCCAGGGGCGGCAGCGAAAGGCCGTTGCCGCCGAAGCCCGGAACCTCGATCTTGATCGAGTTCGGATCGATTTTCGGTCCCTTGTCCAGCCAGTAGGTCACCGATTGCGGCCAGAAGATCACGATCGCCACGAGGATCAGCTGCATGCCGACCCAGGGCAGGGCGCCCATGTAGATGTCCGAGGTCTTGACGTTACGATCGGCGATGGAGCGCAGGTAGAAGAGCGCGAAGCCGAAGGGCGGGTGCATGAAGCTCGTCTGCATGTTGACGCAGATCAGCACGCCGAACCAGATCAGGTCGATGCCGAGCGCCGAAGCGACCGGCGCCAGCATCGGGATGACGATGAAGGCGATCTCGAAGAAATCGAGGAAGAAGGCCAGCACGAAGATGAAGATGTTGACGAAGATCAGGAAGCCGACGGGGCCGCCAGGAATGCCCGACAGCATGTGCTCGATCCAGCGCGAGCCATCCATGCCCTGAAAGACGAGGCTGAAGCAGGTGGAGCCGATCAGGATCATCACCACCATCGAGGTGATGTGCATGGTCGAGCGCATCGCCTCCCGCATCAGCGGCCAGGTCAGGCGGCGATGCATGGCGGCAAGCGCCATGGCGCCGACGACGCCGAGCGCGCCCGCTTCGGTCGGCGTCGCCAGGCCCATGAAAATGGTGCCGAGCACCAGGAAGATCAGGACGATCGACGGGACCATGCTCGCCAGCACCCGGAGCAGCAGTGCCCAGCTGAAATCGCCGCGCACCTCCTTCGGCAGCGGCGGCACGGAGCTTGGCTTCACGATCGACAGGATCAGGATGTACGCCATGAAGATCGCGACCTGCAGGATCGAAGGACCGATCGCGCCGAGATACATGTCGCCGACCGACTTGCCGAGCTGGTCGGCAAGGACGACGAGCACGAGCGATGGCGGGATGACCTGGGTGATCGTTCCCGAGGCGGCGATAACGCCGGTGGCGAGCCGTGGGCTGTAGCCATAGCGCAGCATGATCGGCAGTGAGATCACGCCCATGGTGATGACCGAAGCGGCGACGGTGCCGGTGATGGCGCCGAGGACTGCCCCCACCAGGATCACCGCATAAGCGAGACCACCGGGAACCCGGCCGAAGAGCTTGCCCATGCCTTCCAGCAGGTCTTCCGCGAGGCCGCAGCGCTCGAGGATCGCCCCCATGAAGGTGAAGAAGGGAATGGCGAGCAGCAGGTCGTTGGACACGATGCCGAAGAAGCGCAGCGGCAGGGCCTGCAGGAAGGCTTCGCTGAAATGTCCGGTTGAAATGCCGATGATGCCGAAGAACAGGCCGACGGCGGCCAGCGAAAAGGCAACCGGGAAGCCATAGAGCATGAACAGAACCATGCCCACGAACATGGCCGGCGGAATGATGCCGAAATCAAACAAATGCTATTCCTCCCGGACCTGATTACTGCAGCGGCTTTTCGTACTTCGTGTCGATATCCACGTGGCCTGTCAGGGCCGCGATCCGCTTGATCAGCTCGGAGACGCCCTGCAGCGCCAGGAGACCGAAGCCGCAAAAGAGGACGAGCTTGACCGGCCAGCGGATGAGCCCGCCGGCATTGGCCGAGACCTCGTGCTGCTGATAGGAGGAGAGGAAGAAAGGCCAGCAGAGCCAGGTGAGAAAAATGCAGGCCGGTATCAGAAAGACGATCAGGCCGATGATGTCGATCCAGATCCGCGCCTTGTCCGACACGGCGCCGTAGATCAGGTCGACACGGACATGTTCGTTCATGCGCAGCGTGTGTGCTGCGCCGAGCACCACGACGAAGGCGAAGAGATACCACTGGATCTCGAGCCAGCCGTTGGAGCTGTAGTTGAACGAGTAGCGGATCAGGGCATTCGCAGCGCTGATCAGGCAGCATAGCAGGACCATGTATTCGGACAGCTTGCCCATGAATTGGCTGACCGGATCGATCAGCCGGCTGACGGTCAAAAATGCCGACATGCCTCTCCCCTTTTTTCGTGCCTTTTTCGGCACGTTCTCCCCTCCCAATTGGTAGACCAGGGTTTTTCAAATTGGAAGGATAAAGCCGGGATGTTGGATTATAGTCTTATACACGCAGCGGCCTATGCAAGGTGTCCCAGATAACCAGGGATAGAGCTGGTTCGGAACAAAACATCTCCTTTTAAGTGCGTAAACCTTTAAGAAACCACGATATTCGCGTTATGGTTTTAAAAAATTCAACAAAATCTATGGTGTGCCCGAAATCAATTTTTAAAGGGTTAGCAGTAAGGTTTCGCCGCACAGGGAAAGTATGGATGAAGCCAGATAACCCGAACAGGGTCCCAACGGATGTGTATCTGTCGTTTGTGAGTTCTCTTTCCGGGAACCGCATGACGTTGCTCGTTGGCGTTATCGTCCATGCCGCGACCTGCCTTGCGATTGCGGCCAAGACCCATTCCCTCCTCTATGTCATTCTGGCGATCGGTTTTATCGTCGTCTTCCTAGGCCGCATCGCGACCTTCCGTGCCTACGACCGCGTGAACAAAGCCGCTTTGTCCTATGACGACATAAAGCGGTGGGAGCGCATTTTGGTGACTGGTGCTGCCGGCACCACGACGCTTCTCGGCTTTGCAAGCGGTTACGCGATATTCTTCCTTGGCGACGGGTTCGCGGAACTTGCGTGTATTGCCGTGACCATGGCCACCATGGTCTCCGTGGTTGGGCGCAACTACGGATCGCGCATGGCGATCGACCTGCAGACGTTCTCCTGTTGCCTGCCGATGATCATCTGCAGCCTGATGGTGCTGGATTTCTATCGCGGCATCCTGTCGATCTTTCTCATCCCCTTCTGGCTGACCACGCGCGCCATGGCCAACGGCGTGCGCGAGTTTCTTTATGAGAACGTCATTGCCCGCCGGGAAATTACCGAGATCGCCGACCGTTTCGATACGGCGCTCAACAACATGCCGCACGGGCTGGTCATGGTCGATCCGGAGAACCGGATCCAGGTGATCAACCGCAAGGCCTGCGAACTGCTGAAGATCGGCGATCCGGAGCGGTTGAAGGAGCGCGACCTCAGCGCGGTACTGCGCTACGGCGCCCGCTACAGCTTTATGGATTCCACGCAGCCGGAGCTTATTCTTCGCCAGATGACGCATGTGGCGGATGGCAAGCTGTCACGGATGCTCATTCATTTCCCCGAGGATCTCTCGCTCGAATTCTCCGCAAGCCGCCGCCCCGATGGGGGCGCAGTGCTGATTTTCGAGGACGTCTCGAGCCGCGTGAAGGCGGAGCAGAAGATCCTGCACATGGTCCGCTTCGATGCGCTGACGGGCCTGCCGAACCGCGAGTATTTCAGCCACCTCGTCCAGGATTACCTGAACAAGCATCCTAAGCGGCGCGGCCCGGTCGGGTTCATGGTTCTCGACATCGACGAGTTCAAGCATGTCAACGACATGCGCGGCCATATCACCGGCGATCATCTGCTCTGTGCGATCGCGAACCGGGTCGAGGAGGAGGCCGGCAAGGCGATCGTCGGTCGTCTGATGGGCGACCAGTTCATCCTGTTCTTCCCGCATGCGAAGGACAAGGACGCGCTGGACGCGGAAATCCGCCGCGTGCACACGGCGATCCAGGGTAATTACGAAGCCGATGACGTTACCTTCCTAGTCTCGCTGAGCGGTGGCTTTGCGATTCTCGAAAGCGACGCCTTCGCCATGGAAGAGTGGAGCGTCAAGGCCGACCTCGCCCTGTTCGAAAGCAAATCCAAGCAGCGCGGCGGCATTTCCGGCTTCGAGCGCGAGATGGATGGCCGCTACATCGAGCAACAGAAGCTCAAGGCCGACCTGCGCGACGCCGTCACCACGCATGGGCTCAGCATCGCCTACCAGCCGATGTTCAAGTCCGATGGTTCCAGGATCGAGTGCGCCGAAGCGCTTGCGCGCTGGGTGCATCCGGAGAAGGGCGCCATTCCGCCTGACGTGTTCATCCGGCTTGCCGAGGAGATGGGTATCATCTCCGACATCACCCGCTTCATTCTCATGAAGGCCTGCGCGGACTGCATGACCTGGCCGGAGCATATCGCGATCTCGGTCAATCTCTCGGCCCGCGATTTGAGGGATGCGGATATTCTTTCCGTCGTTTCGGAAGCGCTGGCGACCTCTGGGCTGGAGCCGGAACGGCTGCATCTGGAAATCACCGAGAGCTGCCTCATCGACGAACCGGCCGCCGTTCGCGCCATCCTGGCAGAGCTGCGTGCGCGCGGCATCACGATCGCGATCGACGACTTCGGCACTGGCTTCTCGAGCCTAAGCTACCTCGACACTCTGCCGCTCGACATCGTCAAGATCGATAGGTCGTTCCTGCGCAACATCGTGGAGGACGAGCGTCGCCTCAAGCTTCTGCGCGGCACCGTCAACCTGGCGCGCGAGCTTGGCCTGAAGATCGTCACCGAAGGTGTCGAGACTACCGAGCAGCTGGCCCTGCTCAACAAGTACCACGCCACTGATCTCGTGCAGGGCTATGTCTTCTCGCCGGCTGTTCCGGCGCAGAATATCGCGATTCTTTCGCAGAGCCTCATACGCCGCCCCACGCCGCGTCGTCGCCCCAAGGTTGCATGAATCTCACGCTTTTAGCTGGTTGATCCGCACCCGCGCGACGCCGCGTCCTACGGGGCGTCGTTAACCTTAATAATTCAAATATAATGCAAATTGTCTTTGTTCTCCTTGCCCTCGGATAAGTTTTCGGATGATTAATGAATTATTAACCGATCAGCCGAGGCACTATGGTGGATACTCCTGTAACAACGAGCGATTTCAGCAATAAGCTTCTTGAGGTTCTAGACCATATTGAATACCGCCGCATGGAAAGCAGCGAGGACATGGTCGAGGTAGAGCGCCTGCGCTACAAGGCTTACAAGGCCCACGACGTCTTGGCGCTTGCTCCAAAAGGACTGCTGGATGCCACCGATTTCGACAGCCACGCGCACGTTTTCGGCCTGTACTATTATGGGGAATTGGTCAGCACCATACGGCTCCATTATGTGACACCTGAGCATCGCGTCAGCCAATCGGCCGGTGCCTTCCCATGGGCAATGGATGCGCTGCTCGATGCCGGCCTGACCTTGATCGATCCGGCGCGTTTCGCCGCCGACCCGGATCTGACGGCCGACCTGCCCTGGATTCCTTACCTGACGCTGCGACCGAGCATCGTGGCTGCTGCCTATTTCCGCGCCGACCGCGTCCTGCAGTTCTGCCGCCCGCCGCATGCCGCGTTCTACAAGCGGGTCTTCTATGCGGACACGATCGTTCCCGGCCAGCTGGCGAAAAACTACGGCATCGACATGACGCTGATGGCGACCAACGTCATCGAGGTCGGTCGCAAGCTTCTGACGCGCTATCCGTTCTTCATCTCCAGCGCCAGCGAACAGCGCATGATGTTCTCGCGCAATCCCGAAGATACGCTGCCGCCGCTGACGATCATCCCGACGGCCCGCTTCGTGCCGACCGGCCAGTTCGGTACTGACCTCCCGCTCTAAGCCGCTGCTGGAAATGCAGAATGTCGCACCCGTTGCGGCATTCTCCTGCATTGCGCTTTTCCCAGGCTTTGTGTAATGCCTGACATGGGAATTTCCTGGCGCGAGCCTCGGAAATAATGGCGTTCGACTGGCCGTACGTTAAACCGGCCAGTCATTTGAGGGAGACGATATTCATGGCCGAGCATCACACCGGACCTGCCGAAGTTGGCGCGCCGATGGACTACAAAGAACATGAGCAGACCTACAACATGTTCCTTGCGGCCACGAAATACGGCACGCTGTTTCTGGTTGCCCTGCTCTTGGGCATGACGGCCGGCTTTTTCGCCGGTGCGGGCTTCCTCGGTGGCCTCGTTGTTCTCTTGATCGTCTTTATCGCCGGCCTCGTTCTGCTGCGCTAGCCGCAGCCGGGGAGGGGCGGTTTTCAAAGCTTTGTGAATGCATTGCTTGAGCTGAGCAGGGAGACCTGCTGCGGCCTTGCTGACCCGGAGGAGGGGGCGGTTGGGCAATATTGTTTTCGTGGCGAAAGAAACCACGGGGGATGAGACGCGTGTTTCCGCGTCTCCTGAAACCGTAAAGAAGATGAAGGCCCTGGGGCTCGACGTCGTCGTCGAGGCTGGCGCCGGTAAGCTTTCCCGGATACCCGACAGCGAATATGAGGCTGTCGGCGCACGGATCGGGTTGGCGGGGGCTGCGGCAACCGCCGATATCGTGCTGAAGGTGCGGCGCCCGACCGAGGCGGAGATCGCCGGCTACAAGAGCGGCGCGATCGTCATTGCCATCATGGATCCCTATGGCAACGAAGAGGCCATTGCCGGCATGGCCAAGGCAGGCCTTTCGACCTTCGCCATGGAGCTGATGCCGCGCATCACCCGTGCGCAGTCGATGGACGTTCTGTCGTCGCAAGCCAACCTCGCGGGCTACCAGGCGGTGATCGAAGCGGCGGCTGTCTACGACCGCGCGATGCCGATGATGATGACCGCGGCAGGAACCGTTCCTGCGGCGAAGGTCTTCGTCATGGGCGCCGGTGTTGCAGGCCTGCAGGCGATCGCCACGGCCCGGCGTCTCGGTGCTGCGGTGTCGGCGACGGACGTTCGCCCGGCTGCCAAGGAGCAGGTCGCATCGCTGGGCGCCAAGTTCATCGCCGTCGAGGACGAGGAGTTCAAGGCAGCCGAGACGGCTGGCGGCTATGCCAAGGAAATGTCCAAGGAATATCAGGCGAAGCAGGCGGCACTGGTTGCCGAGCATATCGCCAAGCAGGACATCATCATCACGACAGCGCTCATTCCCGGTCGACCGGCGCCGAGGCTCGTTTCCCGCGAGATGCTGAAGTCGATGAGGCCGGGTGCGGTCGCGGTCGATCTTGCAGTCGAACGCGGCGGCAACATCGAAGGTGTCAAGCCAGGCAAGGTTGCCGATGTCGACGGCGTGCGGGTGATCGGCTTTGCCAACATGGCCGGCCGGATCGCGGCCAGCGCCTCGGCCCTCTATGCCAAGAACCTGGTCACCTTCCTCGAGACAATGGTCAACAAGGAAACCAAGGCGGTCGCCCTCAATCTCGACGATGAACTGATCAAGGCGACCATCCTGACCCATGCCGGCGCGGTCGTGCATCCGGCATTCGGCGGCGCCAAGAAGGGGGACAACTGATGGCTACGGAACAGATGGACCGGGCGCTGGAACAGCTCAACCAGGCCGTCGGTGCGGTGGCGTCGGCCGCCGCGAATGCGCCCGAGGTGGCAAGTGCCGCCACCGGTGGCGTGATCGATCCCTTCGTCTTCCAGTTCGCGATCTTCGTGCTGGCGATCTTCGTCGGCTACTACGTCGTCTGGTCGGTGACGCCGGCGCTGCATACGCCGCTGATGGCGGTTACCAATGCGATCTCGTCGGTCATCGTGGTTGGCGCGCTGCTTGCGGTCGGTATCTCGACCAGCGGGCTTGCGACAGGCTTCGGCTTCGTCGCCCTGGTGCTGGTCTCGGTGAACATCTTCGGCGGCTTCCTTGTCACCCAGCGCATGCTGGCGATGTACAAGAAGAAGGACAAGTGAGGACCGCATGACCAGTATTGCAGCCTTCCTCTATCTCGTTTCCGGTGTCCTCTTCATTCTCGCGTTGCGCGGCCTTTCCCACCCGGCGACAAGCCGCAAGGGCAATGTCTACGGCATGGTCGGCATGGGGATCGCCATCCTGACGACGCTGACGCTGGCGACGCCGTCGTTCGGCGGTCTCGTGTTGATCATTCTCGGCCTTGCCATCGGTGGCGGAGCGGGCGCCTATATCGCCCGCGTCATCCCGATGACCTCGATGCCGCAGCTGGTCGCCGGGTTCCACTCGCTGGTCGGCCTTGCCGCCGTGCTGGTGGCGGCGTCGGCGCTTTATACGCCTGCTTCCTTCGGCATCGGCAACATCGGTGAGATCCACACCGAGGCGCGCATCGAAATGGCGCTTGGCGTGGCGATCGGGGCCCTGACCTTCACCGGTTCGATCATCGCCTTCCTGAAGCTCGACGGGCGCATGTCCGGCAAGCCCATCATGCTGCCGTTCCGCCATGTGATCAACGCGGCGCTGCTTGCCCTGATCATTTTCTTTATCGCCGGGCTGGCGGTATCCGAAAGCCATATCGACTTCTGGGCTATCGTGGCGCTGTCGCTGGCCCTTGGTGTACTGCTGATCGTGCCGATCGGCGGCGCCGACATGCCGGTCGTCGTATCGATGCTCAACTCCTACTCGGGCTGGGCCGCGGCCGGTATCGGTTTCACGCTCGGCAACCTCGCCCTGATCATCACCGGCGCGCTGGTGGGCTCTTCCGGTGCGATCCTGTCCTACATCATGTGCAAGGGCATGAACCGCTCGTTCATCTCCGTTATCCTCGGTGGCTTCGGCGGCGAAACCGCGTCGGGTGGCGCGGACAATTCGGACAAGACCGTGAAGCTCGGCTCGGCCGAGGACGCAGCCTACCTGATGGCCAACGCCTCCAAGGTGATCATCGTGCCGGGCTACGGCATGGCGGTGGCCCAGGCACAGCATGCGCTGCGCGAACTTGCCGACAATCTGAAGAAGAACGGCGTCGACGTGAAGTATGCCATTCATCCGGTTGCGGGTCGTATGCCCGGCCACATGAACGTGCTGCTTGCCGAAGCGAACGTGCCTTATGACGAAGTTTTCGAACTCGAAGACATCAACTCGGAGTTCGCGCAGGCCGACGTCGCCTACGTCATCGGCGCCAACGACGTGACCAACCCCGCGGCACGCGACGACAAGACCTCGCCGATCTACGGCATGCCGATCCTCGATGTCGATAAGGCGAAGACCTGCATCTTCGTCAAGCGCTCGCTGGGCTCCGGTTATGCCGGTATCGACAACACGCTGTTCTACAAGGACGGCACGATGATGCTGCTCGGCGACGCCAAGAAGGTCACCGAAGAGATCAACAAGGCGGTCAACCACTGAATGGTCGCCAGATGCGGAAGCATCCGATGAATTGAGGCGCGACTTCGGTTGCGCCTTTTTCGTGTCCCGTCGACGCTACCGCCATCCTATCAGGAGGTGCTTCCCGGGGTCGCCGTACGCTCGAGTGTCCGCCGCGGCGCGGTCAGTTCCCAGCGAAGGCCCTTGGCCAGAAAGTCGACCTGTACGGTGCCGCCGAAGGCTGCTGCGGCATGTGTCTTGATAACCGTGGTCCCGAAGCCGGATCGCGTTGGGGTGACGACCGGCGGACCATTCTGCTCTTCCCAGACGAGGCGCAGCATCTCTTCGTTATGCGCCGCTTCCTGAAGGTTCTGCCAATAGAGCCGCACGCGGCCTTGCGGCACGGAGAGCGCGCCGTACTTGATGGAGTTGGTGGCCAGCTCGTGCAGTGTGAGGCCAAGGTTCTGGACCGCGTCGGGCTTCAGCATGAAGTCCTTGCCGATGATGTCGATCTGCTGGATCGACTGCGGAAACGCCTGGAAATGGCTGTCGATGACGCGGCGCAGCGAGGCACCGGCCCATTGCTCGCTGGTCAGGAGCTCGATCGAGCGTGACAAGCCGTCGAGACGATCGGCGACCGCTGCCTGAAACTCCTCGACGGTCGTTGCCTGTCTGGCGAGCTGGCGGATCATCGCCTGCGCCAGCGCCAGCAGATTCTTGGTGCGATGCACGAGCTCGTTCATCACGAAGTGCAGGCGATCTTCCGTCTGGCTGCGGTCAAAAGAGGCATTGGAGAGCGCCACGGCCACCTGGTTCGCTTCGATGACGCTGGTCTCGATCGGCGCGACGATATGGCCTTCGCCCATGCGGTTGGCCATGTCTGCAATCGAGCGAATGGTGGTGCGAACCTGTCGCGCCACGGCGTAAGCGGCGATGACTGCGACCGTCAGCAGGGCGATGCCGCCAATGATCAGGAAACGCCAGGTCGTGAGGATCGATTCCTGCGCGGTCGCCACCGGCCCCCAGATGATCGCCTTCCAGGACCAGCCGGGGATCTGTGCGTAGCCGAGGAGCATTCTCGGCATCACGCTGCTGTTCTCATAGACGCCGTTCGAATCGACCAGATCGGGCAGTACGCGCGGGTCGAACGGCTGGCCGTAATCGATGCTGTTTGCGCCGACCGAGGCGACCACGTGGCCACCCTGATCGACAACGGCCGCGGACCAGCCCGATGGAAGGCCATCCGTCGACAGGAGCTTGGCAAGGTCGTTGGCGTTCTGGGTGATGATCAGTGCCGCGACCCGGTCGAGCTGCAGCGGCATGGTGACGTTGTAGACCCATGAGCCGCTTGTCCTGCCGCGAAACACGTCGGAGGCTTCAATGCGGCCCGTTTTGATCACGGCTTCGACGGAGGGCATGTTTGCGGCCTGGCCGAGCGGCGCCCCATACTCGACGCGGGTGTTCAGCAGCTGCTGCCCCTTGGCATCGACGGCGATGATGTAGAGCGTGTTTCCTCTGAGGGCCGTGGCGGTGCGCTTGTGAAACGCGGCGAAGTCGTTGCCTTCGAGTTCGGGCGATGTCGACAGCAACCTCAGGGTGGTAGCCATATCCTGCAATTGCCGGTCGATGGCGCGGGCGAGGGCCGTGGCGTCCTGCGCCGTCTCGCGTTTTTGGATGGACCGCTGGTTGTCCTCCAGCTGGCCCAGCAGTAGCGCGACCAGGGCAAAAATCGGCAGCGAGGTCGCCAATGCCATGGCGATCAGGTAGGTGCCGATCGAGGCCTTGGGAAAGAATCGCGCCGACATCTTCATGGGCATATGCTCCCGATGCCGGGCGCAAAACCGCTGGCACCGCAGGCCCTGACGAGCTTGTACTGGTTCACCACAATCGCCCCCGATGCGCCCTCTGGCTTGCCGATAGCCTGCTATCGAACCAGCTGTATGTTAGGGACAGGTCCAAATCCTTGCAACACACTAAAACATGTCGCCGGCATTTCTCGGAGTTTAGTGTTGCAGAAATCTAACGGAACCTGGAGAGCGCGAAGGGTGCAAGCGCTGCGTCCTTCTCTCCGGTCAAAATCTCGTTAGACGCGAGTAGGCCGGCAAGCGGCGTGAGTGTGACGCCGGAGTGCATGACGGCGATATAGAGGCCCTTGCAGGCGGTATCGATGATCGGAAAACCGTCTTTCGGCGTCGGCCGGTATCCGACGGTGAAGAAATCCATGGCAAGCGAAGGGCTGTCCAGAAGGCTGCCGCGCAGCTTGTCGAACAAGGCTTCCGCCGTCGCTTGCTGATCCTGTCCCGGATCGGCGCCGCCAAAATCGCTGCCTGCGATGATGCGGCCATCAGCCGTCTGGCGCATGTGAAGCTCGGGTGCCATCACCAATCCGTTCAGGCGGCGGGCGTGCGGCCGGCTATGAACGATCAGGCCGGGTGGTGTATCGATCGGAATGTGGAGATCGATCGCGGCGGTCAACGGTGTGGTGCCGGCACCGGTCGCGAGCACGATGTGATCGGCTTCAAACAGCCCGGCGGAGGTGACAACGCCCGAGATGCGTTCTCCGGTGCGAATAAGGCTGTGCACGGCCGCATTCACGAACGTCGCGCCCCGCGCCTTTGCATCGGAGAGCATCGCGAGGGCGGCTGCGACTGGTTCGACGGCGCCTTCTTCGGCGACCGACAAGGCAAGATCGGGGAGGTTGGCTAGGTAAGGCTCGCGCGCCCTGACAGTGTTGCCGTCGATACGGTCGATGCCGTAGCCCCAACCGATATGCTCGGTGGCGAAGGCTTCCAGATCGCGCGGCGGCAGATCCCAGCAGAGACCTCCGCACCAGGAGAGCGGCAGGCCCCGCAGTTCGGTCGCTAGCCGCCGCCATTCGGCCATGGCTCGTAGCCGGAAACGGAAATAGAATTCCGGGTTGCCCCAGCTGGCGTTGATCCAGGCAAAGGAACAGGGCGTAGCAACGCCACCTTCGTCTTCGGCAACCACGGTGACGGCGGCGCCGCCACGGGTGAGATGCCAGGCGATCGAGGCTCCGATGATGCCAGAGCCGACGACGATTACACTCTGCTTGGCTGCCATCGTCGTCGAGTGCCCGTTAGCCTGCGGTCGGCGCGCCTACGCGGGCAAGACCGTCTTTCGCCGGCTGATACTTGGGATCAAGGCCGACGGCGTGGCGATAGGAACGTGCCGCCTTCTGCTTGTCTCCCTTGCGCTCGTAGACAAGCGCCTGGTTCGCCCAGGATTCCGCGATGTTGCCGTTAAGCTCGATCGCATGGTTGAAGTCGGCGAATGCGTTGTCGTCGTCATTCAGCGCGATATAGGAAATGCCGCGACCGTTGTAGGGTTCGGGCGAATTCGGAGAGAGCGAGATCGCCTTCGAGAAGTCGTCGATCGCCTTGTCCTGCTGATTCCGCTTCTGGTAGACGAGGCCGCGATTGTGGTAAGCGCGGCCGTCGGTGGTGCCGAGCTGGATCGCCTTGTTGAAATCGTTGAAGGCGGCGTCATCCTGGCCGACGGTGCGATAGACATTGCCACGGCCGATCAGAGCCACATCGTAGTTGGGATTGATCTGCAGGGCGGAGTTGTAGTCCTGGATTGCCTGCTGCGGCTGGCCCATGTTGCGATAGATGAGCGCGCGGTTGGCGTAGGCCTGGTAGAACTTCGGATTGAGCTGCAGTGCCGTGTTGAAATCGTTCAGGGCCTGGCGGAAGTCGCCACCACGACCGTAAGCGGAGCCACGAACGTTGTAGCCTTCCGGATCCCGCGGATTGGCATTGATGACTGACGTGAGCGAGGCGATATTTTCCTGCGAGCCCTGCGCCTTGTCGATGCGAATAACGGCATCGGAGGTGTTGTTCGTCGTGCAGCTGGAAAGACCAAGTGCGGTAACAATCGCCAGTACCGGCAGAACGGCAATTTTCGGCGAACGCAAGGAGCGGGTATTCAACATGATATCAGCCATGCGGGCTCGTTTTCCCCCAGTGCAGCCGGTCCGGATGGTGGACGGCAGGCTTCAGCAGCAAATTAAAAAGGCGGCGGCGAACAGATCGCCCCCGCCAACATGCATCTGAAAACGTCGAAATAACGACAGCACGCCGATTAGCGCGCTACGATACCTTCGCGCTGTGCCCGCTTGCGAGCCAGCTTGCGAACGCGGCGAACGGCTTCAGCCTTTTCGCGAGCACGCTTCTGCGACGGCTTTTCGTAGTAGTCGCGCATCTTCATTTCGCGGAAAATGCCTTCGCGCTGCATCTTCTTCTTGAGAGCGCGGAGAGCCTGATCGACATTGTTATCGCGGACAAGTACCTGCACGAGAATCACGTTCCTTTGGTTTGGTTGATGCCGGCGTCAGCACGGCGCCAGAGGCAAAAAAAATATGGTTCGCGCAGCCAGAGCTTTGCGATTGGTGAGGCGAGATAGCAGATGGAATGGCCAAAGTCCAGCCGGGATATGGGATTGAGGTGGAAAAATGCTGTGATCGGCAGATCGGGCAGCTTCTTTTCCAGCACCGTGACTGGCTGAGGCACCCGCGAGGATAATGGTGTCCGGCTTTTCAGTGGGACACCGTGTTTTCACCATCCTATACCCGATCTTCCGATCCAGCCCAATGGGAATTGGCAGAGCGCTCACTGGGCCGTGACCTGCTGGAGCGCCTGGATCATTTCAACGGCCGGTGGGTTCCATTTTCCGGTCAACGCTTGGCTCTCCGGCCCGTAGAGGCGCATGGTCAGGTTGAAGGGCCCGGCGGGCGCCGGCAGCCAGTTGGCTTCCTTGTCTGTGCCCGGGCTCTTGTTCTGGAAGTAGAGATCAAGCGACCCGTCCGCATTGTAGACGAAGGGCATCCAGCTGCTGACGGCAAAGCGGTTGAGGCTGTTGCCAACCTGGAATCCCTCGGGGTCGTAGAGCGTGACGGACCAGAATGCCTTGACCGGCGGCAGGTTCGCCTTGTCGAAGTGGAGTTTGTAGCTGTTGGCTCCGTTCAGCGGATTTCCCTTCTCGTCGCCGAGGTTGAGGGGATAGATCGCGTCCTCCGGCAGGTTGGCGCCAAGCCCGAGCTGTGCGACGATCGCCCGCTTCAGATAGTAATTGCCGTAGACGCCCATCGTGTCTGTGTTCATCGACCAGTTGTTGGCGACCCGGGCGAGCGTCGGAATTTTCCACTCCATCAGCTTCTGGGCCTCGGCCGGGACATCCTTCAGGGCCTCGGCAACGTTCGGCGCGACCTTGCTCTTATCGAAGCTCTTGCCCGCAACGAATCCGATCCGCTGCATCCGGCTGATGATCGGCTGGTCGGTGGCGTGTGGCGGATTGACCTTCAGCAGCTCGGCAGCATAGGCGAAGAAGTCCTCGGCCGTCATCCCGTCTACCGTCTTCTTCGGTGGGGTTTTCATGTCGATGGCAGGGTTGATCGTGACCTTGGCCGGCTCGACCTTCTTGCCCCATTGCGACAGCGGTGTGATCGTGTAGCCGGCCTGGATCTTGTGAACGGCGTCATAGTCGGGTGGTCCGTCGGTTTTCGTGCGGCCGATGACCCAGACATAGGGTGTCGGCGCATCGATCCGTTGTGTTCCAGCAGGCAGCTGTTTGCCTGTCCAACCGGGTGGGACGACGGCGAAGTCGGCCTTCGCGGTTCCCGTCGTTCGCCAGCCCGGCGAGGCGAATACATCGGTCCACATATCAAGCATCGGCAGCAGGTAGTAGCGTCCGTTGGTATCGGGTGCCGAGACGATCATCGGCTCCTTCGTCATATCGAGCCAGGCGACCGAATAGAGCGTATCGAAATTGGGGCGAACGACATCCCTAAAATCGGCTGTCGGAAACGCCGGAACGTTGACGAACATATTGGCCGGTCCTCGTCCCATCGTCTTGCCGGCCTCGACGTTTGTCGCCTGCTCACGGGTCAGGTTCATGGTGACCAACGGATAGAGATAGAGATAGGCGTCGACGCCGATCGCCGTCGCTTCTTCCTTGGTCACCGTGCCATCGGCAGCGGTGACGGGGCCGGCAAGGCAAGCGCCCGATAAAAGCAGGCCAGCCGTAAGGGTGATGAAATGCGATTGCATGGCTAATCCTCCCTGAGACCAGACAGCAAGCATCCTGCCCTGCCGGCCTGTTTTCTTTTGACGTCAGGTCGCACACGGGCTTTGCCACGCGTGTCGAAATTTGGATTATGAATGCTCCCGTTGCTGCAGGCGCGAGACCCTTGAGGCGCAAAGGTACCCACACAGCAGAAGAATTATGCGCTCAAAAATTGTAAGTGCAATTACTCTAAAATAATAAGGATGGCAGGCTGTAAGCCATCGTAGCGCCGGCCGCCTCAGTTGTGCGCGCTTGCTAGGCCCCAGACAGCAGGCCAAGCTTCTTCATTCTTGCGCCGTGTCAAAACAAAAGCCTCCCGGCGTCGCAAAAGAAACGTTGTGCCGCATTTGGATTTGCGATTTGTATGGCCGACGACAGGGGATTTTCCCCGCAAGGAGATCAAGGCGGATGCGCAGATATTCGGTTTTTGCCGTGGCACGTGAGGCTCTCAGGGGGCACAAGGGCTGGGACAAGCAATGGACTTCGCCGGAGCCGCGCGCCGAATACGACGTCATCATCATCGGTGGCGGCGGACATGGCCTGGGCGCGGCCTATTATCTGGCCAAGGAGCACGGCATCACCAATGTCGCGGTGCTCGAAAAGGGCTGGCTCGGCGGCGGCAATACCGGCCGTAACACGACCATCATCCGCTCGAACTATCTCTATGAAGAGAGCATGCACATCTACGAGCATTCGATGAAGCTCTGGGAGAACCTCTCGCAGGATCTCAACTACAATGTCATGTACTCGCCGCGCGGCGTGATGATGCTGTCGCACAATGTGCACGATCAGCAGTCCTTCAAGCGCCATATCCATGCCAACCGTCTCTACGGCATCGACAATGAATGGCTGACGCCGGAGCAGGCCAAGGCTTATTGTCCGCCGCTCGATATCTCCGCCAGCGCCCGCTATCCGATCAACGGTGCCGCTCTCCAGCGTCGCGGCGGCACGGCGCGTCACGATGCGGTTGCCTGGGGCTATGCGCGTGCGGCGTCCGATCGCGGCGTCCACATCATCCAGAACTGCGAAGTGACCGGCATCCGCCGTGGCCCTGACGGGCGCGTCACCGGTGTCGAGACGTCGCGCGGCTTCATCGGCGCCAAGAAGGTGGGCGTTTCGGCTGCCGGCCACACGACCACGGTCATGAAGATGGCCGATGTGCGCGTGCCGCTGCAATCGAGCCCGCTGCAGGCGCTGGTATCGGAACCGCTGAAGCCGATCTTCCCCTGCGTGGTCATGTCCAACACGGTGCATGCCTATATCTCGCAGTCCGACAAGGGCGAGCTCGTCATCGGCGCCGGCACCGACCAGTACAATTCCTACAGCCAGACCGGCGGCCTGCAGATCATCACGCATACGCTCGATGCCATCTGCGAGCTCTTCCCGATGTTCCGCCGCGTCAAGATGATGCGCCAGTGGGGTGGTATCGTCGACAATACGCCGGATCGCTCGGCCATCCAGTCGAAGACGCCGGTTCCGGGGCTCTACGTCAACTGCGGCTGGGGCACCGGCGGCTTCAAGGCGACGCCGGGCTCGGCCAATCTCTTCGCGCACCTCATTGCCCGCGACGAGGCGCACAAGTTCAATGCCGGCCTGACGCTGGACCGCTTCCGCACCGGCCGTCTGATCGACGAAGCCGCCGCCGCAGCCGTCGCGCACTGACACGAGGACATCATGCTTCTTATCTATTGCCCATACTGTCAGGAAGAGCGCTCCGAGCTCGAATTTCGCGGCGCCGGCGATGCGCATATCGCCCGCCCGACCAATATCGCCGAGATCTCCGATGAGCAGTTCGAGGAGTTCTTTTTCCTGCGCGACAACCCCAAGGGGCTGATCTTCGAACGCTGGCGCCACCAGCACGGATGCGGCCGCTTCTTCAACGCGGCGCGCGACACGATCAGCGACAAGTTCATCATGACGTACAAGGCCGGCGAGCCGAAGCCCGATATCGGTGCTGCGGCTGCGCCCCATGCTCCCGTCGAGACCTATGAGCAGCTCGAAGGAGAAGCGAAATGAGCGCTGCGAACCGTATATCAGGCAAGGGCCGCCTGACGCCCGCCAAGACCGCGCGCTTCACCTTCGACGGCAAGACCTATACGGCGCTCGAGGGTGACACCGTCGCCTCGGCGCTGATTGCCAACAACATCCATCTGGTCGGCCGCTCGTTCAAGTATCACCGCCCGCGCGGCATTCTGTCGGCTGGCGCCGAGGAGCCGAACGCGCTGATCGACGTGTCGCGTGACGCCGCCCGCAAGCAGCCGAACGTGCGCGCCACGGTGCAGGAAGTGTTCGACGGGATGATCGTCGAATCGCAGAACCGCTTCCCGTCGCTTTCGTTCGATATCGGCGGTATCAACAACCTGCTCTCGCCCTTCTTCGCGGCCGGTTTCTACTACAAGACCTTCATGTGGCCGAAGGCCGCCTGGAAGAGCCTCTACGAGCCGATCATCCGTCGCGCGGCCGGCCTCGGCGTTGCGCCGAAGGAAGCCGATCCGGATCATTACGCCGGCCGTTACGCGCATTGCGACGTGCTTGTCGTCGGCGCCGGCGTGGCTGGTCTTTCGGCGGCATTGGCTGCGGCGCAGACCGGCGCCAAGGTCATCCTCTGCGACGAGCAGTCCGATGTCGGCGGCGCTCTGCGCTACGATAGCGGTGTGACGATCGACGGCCTTTCCGGCTATGAGTGGGCGCAGAAGACGGTTGCGGCTCTGAAGGCGATGGACAATGTGCAGGTTCTGACCCGCACGACGGCTTTCGGTTATTACAACCACAATTTCGTCGGCCTCGCCGAGCGCGTGACCGACCATGTCGCCAACCCGAGCCGCCATCTGCCGCGCGAGCGTCTGTGGCAGCTGCGCGCCAAGCGCGTCATCCTCGCCAATGGCGCCATCGAGCGCCACATGGTGTTCCCGAACAACGACCGTCCGGGCATCATGCTGGCATCCGCCGCGCGCATGTATCTCAACCAGTACGGCGTGTCCGTCGGCCAGAAGGTCGGCGTCTATACCGCGCACGACTCGGCCTATGAGGCGGCCTTCGATCTGAAGCGCGCCGGCGTCGAGATCGCGGCGATCGTCGATTGCCGGCAGACGCCGGGTGCGGCCGTGTTGGCCGAGGCCCGTTCGCTCGGCATCGATGTTCTCGCCGGCCAGTCGGTCGTCAACACCTCAGGCAAGCTGCGCATCTCGTCGATGACGGTTGCCCGCAACGGCGGCGGCTCGCCGCGCAAGATCGCGGTCGATGCGCTCTTGGTCTCGGCCGGCTGGACGCCTTCCGTGCACCTGTTCTCGCAGTCGCGCGGCAAGGTGAAGTTCGAGCCGGAAACGCAGCGCTTCCTGCCCGGCACCTATGCCCAGGATTGCCTCTCCGTCGGCGCCTGCAACGGCACCGACGACCTGCAGCGGACGATCGAGGAATCGCTGGCAGCCGGCGAGCTTATGGCACAGGCAGCCGGCAAGGCGTCGGCGGGCAAGATCAGCATCTCGGCCGAGCAGGCGCATCAGTGGACCGGCGGGATGATCGGTGCGGCCGAAGGGGCTGGGCCTGAGACCAGCGCCAAGGCCTTCATCGATTTCCAGCACGACGTCTGCGCCAGGGATATCCGCCTTGCTGTGCGCGAGGGGATGCACTCGATCGAGCACATCAAGCGCTTCACGACCAACGGCATGGCGTCCGATCAGGGCAAGCTCTCCAACATGCACGGTCTGGCGATTGCCGCCGAGATGCTGGGCAAGGAGATCCCGCAGGTCGGTCTCACCACCTTCCGCGCACCTTATACGCCGGTGACCTACGGCACGCTGATCGCGCATTCGCGTGGCGAGCTGTTCGACCCGACGCGCAAGACGCCGCTGCACCAGTGGGAAGAAGCCCAGGGCGCGGTGTTCGAGGATGTCGGCAACTGGAAGCGTGCGTGGTTCTACCCGCGCGCCGGCGAAACCATGCACCAGGCGGTCGCGCGCGAATGCAAGACGGCGCGCGATGTGGCCGGCGTGTTCGATGCATCGACGCTCGGCAAGATCGAGGTCGTCGGCCCCGATGCCGCCGAGTTCATGAACCTGATGTATACCAACGCCTGGGACACGCTGAAGCCTGGCAAATGCCGCTACGGCATCATGACCCGCGACGACGGCTTCGTTTATGACGACGGCGTCGTCGGGCGCCTGGCCGACGATCGCTTCCACGTGACGACGACGACGGGCGGCGCGCCGCGCGTGTTGAACCACATGGAAGACTATCTGCAGACCGAGTTCCCGCATCTGAAGGTGTGGCTGACGTCGGTGACCGAGCAGTGGGCGGTTATCGCCGTGCAGGGTCCGAAGGCGCGCGAGATCATCGCGCCGCTGGTGGAAGGCGTCGATATCTCCAACGAGGCCTTCCCGCATATGAGCGTTGCCGAGTGCACGGTCATGGGCGTTCCGGCCCGTCTCTTCCGCGTGTCGTTTACCGGCGAGACCGGCTTTGAAATCAACGTGCCGGCCGATTACGGCCAGTCGGTTCTCGAAGCCGTGTGGGCCAACGCCGAGCCGCTCGGCGCCTGCGTTTACGGCACCGAGACGATGCACGTTCTTCGCGCCGAGAAGGGCTATATCATCGTCGGCCAGGATACGGACGGTACCGTCACCCCTGACGATGCCGGCCTCAACTGGGCGGTATCGAAGAAGAAGACCGACTTCGTCGGCATTCGCGGCCTGAAGCGCCCGGATCTCGTCAAAGAAGGCCGCAAGCAGCTGGTCGGTCTCGTCACCAAGGATCCGACGCTGGTGCTCGAAGAGGGCGCGCAGATCGTCGCCAACCCGAACGAGCCGAAGCCGATGACAATGCTGGGGCACGTCACCTCGTCCTACTGGTCGGAAAACCTTGGGAAGTCGATCGCATTCGCGCTGGTCGCCGGTGGTCGCAAGCGCATGGGCGAGACGCTCTACGTGCCGATGCCCGACAAGACGATCGCGGTCGAGGTGACGGATATGGTGTTCTTTGACAAGGAAGGAGGCCGCATCAATGGCTGATACGGCAGTTCGCACATCCGTTCTCACAGGCAAGCAGGGCGGCTCCGCCAGCGTACGGCTGACGCCCGCACCGTTCGCCACGCGCCTTGCGCTTCGCGCACCGGCCGAGTCGCTCAAGGCGCTTTCCTCAGCGCTCGGCGTGACAGTGCCCAACGCACCGAAGACCTCTGGCCGCAAGGGCGGCCGCGCCGCACTCTGGCTTGGCCCGGACGAATGGCTCGTGATCGACGAGAGCGGTGCTGATCTCATGGGTGCTCTCGCGAAGGCGGATGTGCTGCATTCCGCAACCGACGTCTCGCACCGCAACGTCGCGATCATCGTTTCCGGCCCTGGCGCTGAGACGACGATCTCCAGCGGTTGCCCGCAGGACCTCTCGCTCGAAGCCTTCCCCGTCGGCGCCTGCTCGCGCACGCTGTTCGGCAAGGCCGAGATCGTGCTCTTCCGCACGGAAGACGATACGTTCCGTGTCGAGTGCTGGCGTTCGTTCGCCGATTTCGTATTCGGCCTGCTGGCCGAAGGCGCTGAAGACGCAGCGCACTAAACGCAGGCGATCTGCAATTTATGATCGGGGACGGTGCTGTCTGTGCCGTCCCCGATTGTCTTTGCGTTGCGGGATCGCCGCGACTGATGCATCATCCACCCGCGGCGTTCGCTCCTGATTGGAGCTCTAACGGGCGGGGTGTCTTCCATGATGCTGCATCACGTTTCCATTGTCGTTACGGATCTCGGCCGGTCGGTTGCGTTCTATCGCGATGTCTTCGGGCTCGAACAGATCGCGAGGCCGGCGTTCAGTTCTATCGGAGCATGGTTTGCCTGCGGGGCGCTGCAGGTTCACATGATCGTCAACCCGGCGGGAACTTTCCGGCGTAACGCGACCATCGACACCACCGACGGGCATTTCGCGTTCCGCACGGACGACTTCGAGGGGTGTATTCAGGGGCTGATTGCCAAGGGCTTTCGCGAGGATGCGCCAGAGGGGGATCCCTGGCGGCTGCGTCTCAGACGCGACGGGCCGGCAGGGTTTCCGCAAGCCTATCTGCTCGATCCGGATCGCAATATCGTCGAAATCAACGGGGCGCCGTGATCAGGCGTTGTGTGGCCGGTCCTTCGGATCGAACTGGATGATCGTGATCCATTTGGCGGTGAGTGCCGCTTTTCGCTCGTTTTCGATCTCGATCGTCACGTCATAGCTGGTCATCAGCATGCCGGCGCCGCGAAAGCGCGCTTCGGACAGAACGAAATGGCCGCGGATGCGGGAACCAACCTTCACCGGCGAGAGAAAGCGGATGTTCTCGAAGCCGTAGTTGATGCCCATCGTCTGCTCGCGGATCCTCGGCAGGCAGTTGTAGTTCATCGTCGAAAGCAGCGAGAGGGTTAGGAAGCCATGCGCGATGGTCCCACCGAACGGGCTTTCGGCCGCGCGCACCGGATCGACGTGGATGTATTGGTGATCGTCCGTCGCATGGGCGAAAGCGTCGATCATCGTCTGGTCGACAAGAATCCAGTCCGAGAGGCCGGTTTCGGTGCCGACCAGTTCCCGTACGTCTGCAAGCGAGATTTCCTTGACCATTGATTCCCCGTGAGAAAGCTGCGACCAACAGCCTTACGACTGGTTTGTGACGATTGCGATAAGGATTTTGATATCTGGATGGTGAGGCTCAATTTTCCAGATAGAATGAAACTGAACGTGGTGGGACGGTGGTTTGTGCTGCTGCCTTCTTCTCGCCGGTCGCCGTCAACTGGCGCCAGGCAGCGGGGCGTAGTCCCGGCAGCGAGAAGGTTTGTGCAACCTCGGATCGATTGAAGAGGACGGCGATCCGCACCGCCTTTCGGTTGCTATTGTCTGTCGTCGAAAGGACCATGCCGAGCGTCGCGAAGTCAGGCGTTTCCCAATCGGAAACGGTCATCGGCTGGCCCGACGGAGCGATCCAGGCGACATCGCCGTCGCCGGAAAGAAACGTCACCTGCGAGAACACACTAAAGCGCTTTCGGAGTGCGGAGACAAAGGCGGTGTGGGCGATCAGCTCGTCGTCGAGCGTCGACCAATCGACCCAGGTTATCTCGTTGTCCTGGCAATAAGCATTGTTGTTGCCGCGCTGCGAGCGGCCACCTTCATCGCCGGCCGTCAACATGACACTGCCGCGGGTGACGAAGAGCGTGGAAAGCAGAGCCTCCACGTCGTCTCGGCGCCTGGCGATGATATCGGGGTAGCGGGTGTCGCCCTCGACGCCGTTGTTCCACGAGTGGTTCTCGTTGTGACCGTCGCGGTTTTCCTCGCCGTTCGCCTCGTTGTGCTTGCCACTATAGGAAACGAGGTCCTTCAGCGTGAAGCCGTCGTGGGCGGCAAGGAAGTTGACACTGCGCGTTGCCGCACCGCCGTTGCGCGAGAAGATATCGGAGGAGCCTGCCAGTGCTGTGGCCAGCGATCCCGTCTTGTAGGCGTCGCCGCGCCAGTAGCAGCGAAGGTCATCGCGGACGCGGTCGTTCCACTCGAGGAAAGGCGCCGGGAAGTTGCCGAGCTGGTAGCCCCCGGGGCCGATGTCCCATGGTTCGGCGATCATGACCCGGTCGGCAAGAACATCGTCGGCGAGAATGGCCGTCAGCGTCTCGCCGTGGCCTTCGAAACCATTGGCCGTGCGACCGAGAACCGGCGCGAGGTCAAAGCGGAATCCATCGATGCCGGCGCCGAGCACGAAATGGCGCAGGCTGTCGATGATCAGCTGCCTGATGTAGGGGTGGTCGCAGGCGACGGTATTGCCGGTGCCGGTGTCGTTGACCAGTTCGCCCGGGCGATGTTGGGCATGGCGATAGAAGCACAGATTGTCGAGGCCGCGCAGCGATAGCGTGCTGCCGTACCGGTCGCTTTCGCCGGTGTGGTTGAACACGAGGTCGAGGATCACGCCGATGCCCTCAGCGTGAAGCCTGGCAACGGTGTCGCGCAGTTCCGCCATGCCGCCCGGCACGAGGCGTGGATCAAGCGCCATGAACGCGATGGGGTTGTAACCCCAGCCGTTGTGCAGACCGAGCGGCGGCAGGTGCCGTTCGTCGATCCATGCGGTGATCGGCATCAGCTCGATGGCATCGACGCCGATGCGCTTGAGATGGCTGACGACGGCGGGATGCGCCAGTGCCGAGACGGTGCCGCGCTGAGCCTCCGAGACATCAGGATGGAGCATGGTGAAGGGGCGAACTGCGACTTCGTAGATGAAGCCGCCGGGCTTGAAGAGCGGTTTTTGTGGCGTGACAGGCGTATCGCGGGTGACAATCGCCTTCGGCACGAGATGCCGCGTTTCCTCGCCGAAGATACCGAGCAGGGGATCATAGCGGAATGGCCGGTCGAGTTCCTTTGCATAGGGGTCGACCAGGAGCTTCGCGGGATCGAACCAGAGGCCGTTGTCGGGGGCGTAGATCCCGTCGGCGCGGTAGCCGTAGCGAGCGCCCTGTTTCAGGCCGTCGACGAAGAGGCGGTGGACATGATCGTCACCACGCGCCATCGGCAGGCGCGTGAATTCCTTGTCGTCGTCATCGAAGAGGCAAAGCTCGATCTGCCCTGCGTGGTGTGACCAGACGGCAAAATCGACGCCGGTCTCGAAGATCACCGCTCCGCCTTGCCCCGATTGTTTTGCCGCCATGGTGCTCCGGTCAGGTTATGACGGAAGGGGCATCGCGCCCCGTGCGGCTGCGAATATCGGCGATGGCCTCGGCCGCGACGATCAGATCGGCAAGCGCTTCCTGTGTCTCGATGTTGTGGAGGGTGGAATCCGGTTCGTATCGCTCGATGTAGACGCGCAGCGTCGCACCCGAGGTGCCGGTACCGGACAGGCGGAAGACGACACGGGAGCCGCCTTCGAACATGACGCGGATGCCCTGATGCTCGCTGACCGACTTGTCGACCGGATCATGGTAGGCGAAATCGTCCGCCTTCTCGACCTTCAGCGGTCCGAAGGTCTTGCCGGGCAGGCTCGCCAGCTGGTCGCGCAGGTTGGCGATCAGGCCGTTTGCGGCGTCCGTGTCCACACCTTCGTAGTCGTGGCGCGAATAGTAGTTGCGACCGTAGGTCTGCCAATGCTGGGTGACGATGTCCTGAACGCTCTCACCGCGCACGGCCAGGATGTTCAGCCACATCAGAACCGCCCAGAGGCCGTCCTTTTCGCGCACGTGGTTGGAGCCGGTGCCGGCGCTTTCCTCGCCACAGATCGTCGCCATGTTGGCGTCGAGCAGGTTGCCGAAGAACTTCCAGCCGGTGGGTGTCTCGTACATGCCGATGTTGCGCTTCTCGGCGACACGATCGGCGGCACCCGAGGTCGGCATGGAGCGGGCGATGCCGGTCAGACCGCCGGAATAGCCCGGTGCCAGGTGTGCGTTGGCGGCGATGATCGCCAGGCTGTCGGATGGCGTGACGAAGATGCCGCGACCGATGATGAGGTTACGGTCACCGTCGCCGTCGGACGCTGCGCCGAAATCGGGCGCGTCGTCGCCCATCATCTCGTCGTAGAGTTCCTTGCAGTGAACGGGGTTCGGATCCGGGTGGTGGCCGCCGAAATCGGGCAGCGGCATGAAGTTGCGGACCGAGCCGGACGGGGCGCCGAGGCGGTTTTCAAAGATTTCCTTGGCGTAAGGGCCGGTGACGGCGCTCATCGCATCGAAAGCGATGCGGAAGCCGAGACTGACGAGATTGCGGATCGCCGTGAAGTCGAAAAGCTCTTCCATCAGAGCCGTATAGTCCTCGACCGAGTCGAGAACCGCAAGCATCATGCCGCCAGGCAGTTCGTCCTTGCCGATGCGGTCGAGATTCACGTCGGGGAAATCGGCGATCTTGTAGCTGTCGATCACCTTGGTTCGCGCATAGATCGCGTCGGTGATCTTTTCCGGTGCCGGGCCGCCATTGCTGATGTTGTACTTGATGCCGAAGTCTTCGGTCGGGCCGCCGGGATTATGGCTGGCGGAGAGAATGATGCCGCCGAAGGCCTTGTACTTGCGGATGACGTGGGACGCCGCCGGCGTCGACAGGATGCCGCCCTTGCCGACGATCACCTTGCCGAAGCCATTGGCCGCGGCCATCTTGATCGCCTTCTGGATGACTTCCTTGTTGTAGTAGCGCCCGTCGCCGCCGATGACGAGGCACTTGCCCTGGTAGCCTTCCAGCGAATCGAAGATCGACTGGATGAAGTTCTCGGCGTAATTCGGCTGCTGGAATACGGGAACTTTCTTGCGAAGGCCCGAGGTTCCGGGCTTCTGATCCTGGTAAGGCGTGGTGGGTACGGATTTATTCATTTTCTGTCACTTGCCTTTCGGGGCGAGGCTTGAATAGAGGGCAGCATAGCGCTCGGCGCTCTTCTCCCACGAAACATCCGATTTCATGCCCTGCTTTTGCAATTGGGTCCAGACTTTTTGATCGGTGTAGAGATGTAGCGCGCGCCGGATAGCCTGCAACAGACTTGCTGCAGTCACTGGAGCAAATTGTATCCCGGTTGCCACTTTGGCCGCAAGAGCAGCGTGATTGGCATCGATGACGGTGTCTGCGAGGCCGCCCGTATGTGCCACGATGGGAACGCAACCATAGCGCAGCCCGTAAAGCTGCGTCAGGCCGCAAGGCTCGAAGCGGGAGGGGATGATGATCGCATCGCTGCCGGCCTGCATAAGGTGCGACATCGGTTCGTTGTAGCCGATGGAGACGCCGATTCGGCCGGGATGGCGGGCGGCGGCGGCGAGCAGCGAACCTTCGAGCGCTGGGTCACCGGAGCCGAGGATCGCGAGCTTGCCGCCCATCGCGACGATCTCGTCGGCGGTGGCGGCGATCAGGTCCATCCCCTTCTGCCAGGTCAGTCGGCTGATGATGCAGAAGATCGGGGCGTTGTCGTCGTGCAGGCCGAAGAATTCGGAAATCGCCAGGCGATTGGCAGCGCGGTTCTTGAGCGTTGCCCCTGTGTAGTGGGTGTGGACGACAGGATCGGTTGCCGGGTTCCACACGTCGGCGTCGATGCCGTTGACGATGCCGTGCAGCGCATCGATGCGGCTTGCGATGACGCCTTCAAGCCCCATGCCGAACTCCGGGGTCAGGATCTCGCCGGCATAGGAAGGGCTGACGGTGGTGATGGCGTGGGCGGTCTTGAGGCCGCCCTTGAGGAAGCCGATATGCCCATAATACTCGATCGCATCGACCGAGAAGGCCTGCGGCGGCAAACGCAGCCCGGAGAAGATTTCGGCGCCGAACTGGCCCTGGAAGGCAATGTTGTGGATCGTCATGACGCTCGGCAGCTCCGGCGTCGGGTAGTAGCGCATGTAGACCGGGGTCATGGCGGCCTGCCAGTCGTGCGCATGCACGATGTCGGGGCGCCATCCGGGCATCAGGCCGGCGGCGATTTCGGCGCCGGCCAGCGACAGGGCCGCGAAGCGCCGCCAATTGTCGGTATAATCCCGTCCGGTCGGATCGAGGTAGGGGCCACCGGATCTGTCGTAGTAGGCGGGGGCATCGAGCACGAGGATATCCAGACCCTCGTGCCTGACTTCCAGCACCGTCGCGGGCTCGCCCAGGAGGTCATCGAACTGCAATCTGACGACCGGGTCGCGAATGGCCTTCATGACGGCGGGGTAGCCGGGCATGAGGGTCTTCATCTCGACGCCGAACGGCTTCAGCGCAATCGGCAGGGCGCCGGCCACGTCGGCCAGCCCTCCTGTCTTGACCAGTGGGAAGACTTCGGACGAAACCGAAAGAACTTTCATCTGTCACATATCCAGCTTGTCGATCATTGGCTGCGTGATGAGGCAAATGCCGCCTTCGCTTCGGCGGAAACGCTTCGCATCCAGCTCCGGATCCTCGCCGACGATCAGCCCTTCGGGAATGATGACGCCATGGTCGATCACCACGTTGCGGAGCTGCGCGTGCCGGCCGATCTTGACGCTTGGCAACACGACGGCGCCTTCCAGCTTGGAGTAGGAATTGGCGCGCACGCCGGTGAAGAGAAGGCTGTTGTTCAGCGTCGCACCCGAAATAATGCAGTCGCCGGCGACGACGGACGAGGTTGCCGAGCCACGGCGATTTTCATCGTCATGGACGAACTTCGCCGGCGGCGAAATCTCGGCATAGGTCCAGATCGGCCAGGACTTGTCGTAGATGTCGAGCTCCGGAACGATTGCCGTGAGGTCGATGTTTGCCTGCCAATAGGCATCGATCGTTCCGACGTCGCGCCAGTAGGGTTCATGCTCGAAGTCGGAGCGAACGCAGGAATTGGCGAAGCGGTGGGCGATCGCCTTACCGTTCTTGACGATATAGGGGATGATGTCCTTGCCGAAGTCCTTGCTCGAGTTCGGGTCGGCCGCATCGCGACGCAACGCCTCGATCAGGAACTTGGTGTGGAAGACGTAGATGCCCATCGAGGCCAGCGCAAAGTCCGGCTTGTCGGGCATGCCGGGCGGGTTTGCAGGCTTTTCGATGAAGTCGATGATCCGGTCGTTCTGGTCGACATGCATAACGCCGAAGCCGACGGCCTCCATGCGCGGAACTTCCAGGCAGCCGATGGTCACGTCGGCGCCGGAATCGACATGCTGCTGCAGCATGTATTCGTAGTCCATCTTGTAGATGTGGTCGCCGGCGAGAATGACCATGTATTCCGGGCCGTAAGGCTCGATGATGTCGATGTTCTGATAGACCGCGTCGGCGGTGCCTTCGTACCACTGCGTCTCCGAGACGCGCTGGGAGGCAGGCAGAATGTCAAAGCTCTCGTTTCGCTCGGGGCGGAAGAAGTTCCAGCCGCGCTGCATGTGGCGGATCAGCGAGTGGGCCTTGTACTGGGTGGCGACGCCGATGCGGCGGATGCCTGAATTGAGCGCGTTGGAGAGCGCGAAGTCGATGATGCGCGACTTGCCGCCGAAATAGACCGCGGGCTTGGCACGGCGGTCGGTGAGTTCCTTCAGACGGCTTCCCCGGCCGCCGGCAAGAACATAGGCCATTGCATCGCGGGCAAGTGGCTGAATGCGTTTTTCTACCATTTTTATCCTCCCACCAGTCTTCAAGTCTCAGGTTCAAGCATGATTGTCGCCAGCGGCGGCAAGGTAATCGATGCGGCAATGCTCCCGCCGGCGTTGACCGCCTGCACGCGCCCGCCGTTGCCCTTGCCGCTGCCGCCGTAGATGTCGGCATCCGTGTTCAGGATCTCGCGCCAGCGGCCCTCGGTGGGCAGCTTCACGGCGTAGTTTTCGCGGTAGACGGGCGTCAGGTTGGTGATCACCGCGACCGGCTTCTCCCCCGGTGCCTTGCGCAGCCAGGCGAAGACCGAATTTTCGTGGTCGTCGGCAATCAGCCATTCGAAGCCGTCGCCTTCGCAGTCGCGGGCGTGCAGGGCCGGCTTGCTGCGGTAGGTGAAGTTGAGGTCGCGCACGAGGCGACGCATGCCCTCGTGCATCCTGTACTGCAGCAGGTTCCAGTCGAGCGAGCCTGCTTCGCTCCATTCGCTCCACTGCGCGAATTCCTGCCCCATGAAGAGCAGCTTCTTGCCCGGATAGCCCCACATGAAGGCGTAGTAGGCGCGCAGGTTGGCAAACTTCTGCCAGTCGTCGCCGGGCATCTTGGCGATCAGCGACCCCTTGCCGTGCACGACTTCGTCGTGGGACAGCGGCAGCACGAAGTTTTCCGAATAGGCATAGAGCAGCCCGAAGGTCAGCTCGTTGTGGTGATGCTTGCGATGGATCGGCTCGCGGCTCATGTAGCTCAGCGTGTCGTGCATGAAGCCCATGTTCCACTTGAAGCCGAAGCCAAGCCCGCCTTCATGGACCGGCTGCGAGACCTTCGGCCAGGAGGTCGATTCCTCCGCAATCGTCATCACACCCGGATGTTCGGAATAGATGCGGGTGTTCATCTGCTGCAGGAAGCGGACGGCCTCGAGATTCTCGTTGCCGCCGTACTCGTTCGGGATCCACTCGCCGTGTTTGCGGGAGTAGTCGAGATAGAGCATCGAAGCCACCGCATCGACGCGCAGGCCGTCGAGGTGGAATTTCTCGGCCCAATACAGCGCGTTGTTGACGAGGTAGGACACAACTTCGGTGCGGCCGAAATTGTAGATCGCCGTGTTCCAGTCGGGGTGGAAGCCTTTGCGCGGGTCCTCGTGCTCGTAGAGCGCGGTGCCGTCGAACCAACCGAGGCCATGCTCATCCGTCGGGAAATGCGCCGGCACCCAATCGAGGATGATGCCGATACCCACCTTGTGGGCGCCGTTGACGAAGCGGGCAAAGCCTTCCGGCTCGCCGAAGCGGGCGGTGGGGGCGTAGAGGCCCGTCGTCTGGTAGCCCCAGGACGGATCATAGGGATGCTCGGTGATCGGCAGGAATTCGATATGGGTAAAGCCCATGTCGACGCAGTAGGGGATCAGCCGCGAGGCGAGCTCATCCCAGGACAGGAACGAACCGTCGTTGCGGCGCTGCCAGGAGCCGGCATGCACCTCGTAGATCGAGATCGGCTGGCGGCGCTTGTCGGTCTCGCTCCAGTGCTTGAGGTGGGCTTCGTCTTCCCAGTCCTGCAGCAGTTCGGAGGTGGTGACAGAGGCCGTCTTCGGACGCAGTTCACTGCGCCTGGCAAAGGGATCAGCCTTCAGCGGCAGCAAAACGCCGTTCTGGCCGCGGATCTCGAACTTGTAGGCGACGCCCGTGGGAACGTCGGGCGCGAATATCTCCCAGATGCCGGCGCCAGAGCGGAAGCGCATGACATGGCGGCGGCCATCCCAGTTGTTGAAATCGCCGACGACGGAGACGCGCTGCGCGTTCGGCGCCCAGACAGCGAAATGGATGCCCTGTGCACCCTCGTGCTTGATCCAGTGCGCGCCCATCTTGTCGAAGAGGCGTAGGTCGGAGCCCTCGCGGGCGAAATAATCATCCATCGGTCCGAGAACGGGGCCGAAGCTATAGGGGTCGGTGACCGCCCACTCGGCATCGCCACGCTGCGCACGATAGCGAACCGCCTGCTGCTTCGACAGAGTCACGGGGCCTTCGAAGAAGCCGTCCTCATGTTTCCGGGTGAGTTCGCCAATGACGCTGCCATCCAGCGTCATCGCCGTCACTTCTTCCGCGCCGGGAATGAAGCATCGTGCGACATAGCCGTCGCCGGACTTGTGGACGCCCAGGACCGCAAAGGGATTTGAATGCGAACCGGCGAGGATTGCCGCTATCTCGTCTGCCGAAATGTCCCGGGGAAGCTTGCCTTCAGGAGTGGCTTTCGGCGTTTTCATCCGGCTCTCCAGATTTCCTTGGCATACTGCCGGATCGTGCGATCGGACGAGAACCAGCCCATGCGTGCGGTGTTGCGGATGGTCTTTTCGTACCAGGCCGGCGTGTCCGTCCAGATCTGGTCTACCTCGCGCTGGGCCTGGGCATAGGCGTCGAAATCGGCGGCGACCATGAACCAGTCATGGGCATAGATGCCGTCGATCAGCTCGGAATAGCGGTTGCGGTCATCCGGCGAGAAGACGCCGGAGCCGATGGCCGAGAGCGCCTGCGACAGCTCGTGCGAGGCCTCGATGATGGCGCGCGGATTGTGGCCGTCGGTGCGCAGATTGGCGACCTCGTCGGCGCGCAGGCCGAAAATCTTGATGTTGTCCTCGCCGACATTGTCGCGCATTTCGACATTGGCGCCATCGAGCGTGCCGATGGTGAGCGCGCCGTTGAGCCCGAACTTCATGTTGCCGGTGCCCGACGCTTCCATGCCGGCGGTCGAGATCTGTTCGGAGAGATCGGCGGCCGGTACCATGACCTCGGCGAGCGTGACGTTGTAGTTCGGCACGAAGACGACCTTGAGCAGGCCGCGTACGGCCGGGTCGTTGTTGATGGTGCGGGCGACGTCGTTGATCAGCTTGATGATCAGCTTGGCGTTGTGATAGCTCGGCGCCGCCTTGCCGGCGAACAGCTTCACGCGCGGTACCCAGTCGAGCTCGGGACGCGAGCGGATCTGGTCGTAGAGCGCGACCGCCTCGATGACGTTCAGGAGCTGGCGCTTGTATTCGTGGATGCGCTTGATCTGGATGTCGAACATCGCCGACGGATCGATCTTCACGCCCATGCGCGATGCAACCAGATTGGCGAGCGCTACCTTGTTGTTGCGCTTGACGGCGGCGAACTTCTCTTGGAAGGCGCTGTCGGTGGCGAACTTGTCGAGCGCACGCAGCTTTTCGGCGTCGTCGAGGAAATCGTCGCCGATCGCCTCGCGGATCAGGCCGGTCAGGCCCGGATTGCACTGCTGCAGCCAGCGGCGCGGCGTGATGCCATTGGTCTTGTTGTTGATGCGGTCGGGATAGAGCTTGTGCAGGTCGGCGAAGACGGTGACCTTCATCAGGTCGGTGTGGAGCGCCGAGACGCCGTTGATCGAATGCGAGCCGACAAAGGCGAGGTTGCCCATGCGCACCCGGCGGCTGCCGCCTTCCTCGATCAGCGAGATCGAACGGATCTCGGTGTCGGAGAAGTTCTTGGTCTTGCGGGCCTCGAGCAGAACCTTGGCGTTGATCGCGTAGATGATCTGCATGTGGCGCGGCAGGAGCCGCTCGAACAGCGGCACCGGCCAGCTTTCGAGGGCCTCGGGCAGCAGCGTGTGGTTGGTGTAGGCGATCGTGCCGCGGGTGATGTCCCAGGCCTGATCGAATTCCAGTCCATGCACGTCGCAGAGCAGGCGCATCAGTTCGGCGATGGAGACGGCCGGGTGTGTGTCGTTCAGCTGGATTGCCACCTTGTCCGGCAGCGAGGTGAAATCGTCATACTGCTGCAGGTGGCGGCGCAGGATGTCCTGCAGCGACGCCGATGAGAAGAAGAACTCCTGGCGCAGGCGAAGCTCCTGGCCGGCGGGCGTTGCATCGGCAGGATAGAGAACGCGGGTCAGGCTTTCGGCCTTGTTGCTCTCGCGCAGCGCCCCGATATGGTCGCCGGCGTTGAAGGCGTCGAGCAGGATCGGGTCGATCGGCTGGGCCGACCAGAGGCGCAGCGTGTTGACACGCTTGCCGCGCCAACCGACGACAGGCGTGTCGAAGGCCGCAGCGATGACGCGCTCGGCGGGCTTCCACACATAACGCGGCTCGCCATCGGCGCCGGTAACGACATCGACGCTGCCGCCAAAGCCGATTTCATAGGCGCTTTCGCGGCGTTCGAATTCCCAGGGGTTGCCGTGGGCGAGCCAGCTTTCCGGCAGCTCCACCTGCCAACCATCGGCCAGCTGCTGGCGGA
>UEHQ01000033.1 GCA_900489925.1 Hyphomicrobiales bacterium
TTTTTCCGCATCCTGTTAGGTGACGGTGGTTGGGACAATGCGCTTGACGCATCTGAAGCCCACGTGACTGGTGGAGGTGTCCTCCGGTTCCGCATGACGCGCGGCGGGACGGTAGCGACGGCAGTAGTTCGGCGCGCAGAGATGCGATCCGCCTTTCAGGACTCGTCTTGGGATTTGAACATACGGTTCACGGGGATCGAAGCTTGCCTCTCGGTCACCACCGCGAGGGTTTTGAGGAATACAACACGATTTCGTCGCCGGTTGGGGGTGGCGGGTCGACCAGTAGTCCGACGTCCACTCCCAGACGTTGCCGATCATGTCGTAGAGACCGTATCCGTTCGCGGGGAAAGACCCCACGGCCGACGTCCTATCCGCGCCCGGACGCTTTGTGCTGAGCGTGGGAAACGTTCCCTGCCAAGTATTGGCCATAAGCCTTCCGTCTGGATTCAATTCGTCGCCCCACGCGAACTCGGCATCATCTATTCCACCACGGGCCGCCAGCTCCCATTCGGCCTCTGTCGGAAGATCCTTACCGGCCCAACGGGAATACGCCAGAGCATCGCTATAGGCGACATGAACGACCGGATGGTCTAGTTTACCGCGAATGTCACTACGACCGCCGTAGGGGTGTCGCCAGTCTGCGCCGAACTTGAACGACCACCATTGCGTAATGTCGTTGCCGATGACTGTCTTTGGTTGGGTGAACACGAGCGAGCCGGCGCGCAGCATTCCGGGAAGTGCCCCTGGATAGTCGGCAGCTCTTGGAACCATTTCCGCGACGGTGACATGTCCGGTGGCTTTGACGAAGGCGGCAAACTGGCGGTTTGTTACCGGGGTCGCGTCGATCCAGAAACCGTCGACTTTGACCGGATGCGCAGGTGCTTCCTCCGGATAATGTCTATTCGAGCCCATAGTGAACGTTCGCGCTGGCACCCACGCCAGAGCGTCGAATGCGGGATCGTATGAATCTGCTGCGCTCATGGCGTGCCACCTCTCTGTATATTTTATGCCATGTAATTTCTGCTCCTGCCTATTGTTCTTTAGGGAGGGTGTGCGCGCGGCGCAGATCGATGCAATCGGCAAGCCCAGGGATTCCCCAAAGGGCAATATCTGACTAGCCCAATACCATGTAAAACGCTGACGGAAGAGTGGACATGGCCCTCTTCGGCAAGTCGAGGGTGATCGCGCGCGGGGCAAGAGCCCGTCTCTATCGAAAATGATCTGTCCGATATGCCTGTGCGCAAATTGGACGCCGCCGACAAACTCTCTGCTTCGATTCGTCTTCAACCAACCTTGGTCGTCCTGTGACGACCCCCTGAGGGAGGCATTTGAAATGAGACGGACTATAAAGCTCATAACAGCAGCAATGGCGGTCGCCGGCAGCCTGCTGGCTAGTACCGCAACGATGCAGGCGCAAGAGACCAAAAAGCCTAACATCCTGTTCATCATGGGTGACGATATCGGCTGGATGCAGCCGAGCATCTATCATCAGGGCCTGATGGTCGGCGAAACACCCAATATCGACCGCATCGGCCGAGAAGGGGCGAAGTTCATGACCTACTATGCCGAGCAGAGCTGCACGGCAGGGCGGACCGCGTTCATCACGGGCATGCAGCCGGTCCGTGTTGGCATGGTTCTGCCCGAGATACCGGGAAGCCCGTCCTACCTGCGGGCGGGCACGCCTCACCTCGCCAAATTTCTTTATGATCTCGGCTATTCGACAGGTGAGTTTGGCAAAAACCACCTCGGAGATGCCACCGAATCCTTGCCTACGGCACACGGGTTCCAGGAATTCTGGGGTTACCTTTATCACCTCGACGCCATGCAGGGTGTGAGCTTCCCCGACATCAACAAGACATCAACGGAACAGGGGATAGCACCGCCTTGCAGGAACACTCCGATCCCTGGGATAGCGGAAGACCCGGCGGCGGTAGACGCAAAAACCACGACCTGCCTGACACCGCCGCGTCCGATGCTTGCGTGCACGTCCTCCGACGGGTCGCCGACCAACCAGTCATGCAAGGACGAAGGGCCGCTGACGCTCGAGCGCTCCAAGACGATTGATGAAGAGATCTCGGCCAAGGTCATCGATTTCCTCGACCGCAACGACCCTAAGAAGACCAACAAGCCGTTCTTCGTCTGGTACAACCCCGCCCGCATGCACATCACCACCGTGCTGCCGGACAAGTACCTGAACATGGTGGGTGAGCAGGGCGGTAAGGACTGGGGCGTTAACGAAGCCGGCATGAAGCAGATGGACGACAACATCGGATATGTTTTGAAGAGACTAGAGGAGATGGGAGAACTCGACAACACCATCATCGTCTTCACGACCGACAACGGCGCGGAGACGATCACCTTTCCAGATGGCGGCACCACCCCGTTCAAGGGCGGAAAGCTCAGCACCTGGGAAGGCGGCATGCGTGCACCGCTTGTGGTTCGTTGGCCGGGGCACATCGAACCCGGTACGGTCAAGAACGACATGTTCTCGGCGCTCGACTGGCTGCCGACGTTGGTCAATATCGCCGGTGGACCCAAGGGCGACGGCCTGAAAAAAGAGATCGAGGCCGGCAAGTATCCTGGGATCGTCAAGACCACCCTCGACGGGATAGACCAGCGTGACTATCTGGAAGGCAAGTCGCCGTCCAAGCGCGACTCGTTCCTGTATTATTCCGGCAAGGAGCCATCAGCGGTCCGCTACAAGAACTGGAAGATGTACTTCGCCATGGTGTCAGACGATCCTGCGGGCTTCATTCACGGCGTGCAGCCATACTCCTGGACGCAAGTCGTCAACATCAAGCGCGATCCGTTTGAGACCTCGGTCGGAGAGCAGATCAAGACACTTTTCGGCATGGCCGGCGCCATTGCATCACCGTCCACCGCTTACGTCTATGATTGGAACATCCTGCCCATTGGGCAGCAGTTATGGCTGAAGCATCTCGAGAGCTACATCGCCTTCCCGCCTCTGCAGAGCCCTGCAAGCTACAATCTGGAGCAGGTCATGCAGCAGGTCCGGGAGATGAAGACAGGTCACGATTGACGCGCAGGCGCATACGACATTTGTAGCGGACGCCACAACGGCGTCCGCTACGTCAGTATGTCCAAAGGGCTGTGGGTCGGACGATGAGCGATGTCATCCCAGAAAGTCCTGACGAACCTCGCTGGCCTGGCCTCCCTTGGTGGGGATACTTGCAGTTTTCGGCTAGAGAGGTGCTGTCCCCCCAACTTCCATGCCATGCCGCGACGATTGCCGCACTCCTGGCAGCAACGCTTGCTCCGATGATCATCGGATCATCGTGACCATATCGACTGACAACGCTTTATGGCCGCGTATCGAGCGCGTCGCCACTATGCGCTTGACCGTGTCTACGCGGGAAGTGCAGCGGCGGAACTCGGAGAGATGGCCGGGATTATTACCATGCATCGCCCGATGAGCGATCGAGCGTCTTCACCCTGTCGAGGGCAAAGGCAAGCTGCGTATACATCGGATGCTCGACCCACAGGGTGCCGTCGTTGTCGAAGACGGCGATCCTCTCCGGTTCAGGGACGAAGTCGGGCGAACCCTGCTTGGACACTCTCTCGACGAAGGAAACAATGGCGGACTTCGGTCCAGTATCGTTCCACGACGGCAGGGGATCGCTCTGGGCATACCCGCAAGCGGTGTAAAGAAAAAGAGCAGCCACTCTATATGCGGCGCCCACGGGGGTGCGGACAGATGACGTTGGTTTGGACATTGTTCTAGCCCCCAAGATGACAATGGCGTCCGGCGAGCCGCTAAGCTACCGGCGTCCTTCCACTTTATCGAACGCGCTCCTCCGCCGATATTGCCCTTTGGGGAATATGGCACGAAGAAGCAATCAAAAGTAGTGATCCTGCCGGATGACACCACACTGAGAAGATGCTATGCTTCCTTTAGCTTTTTGGGGGTGGACCGATGGCCTTGGGCAAGGGGAGAGGTCGACTGCGCCGCGACGGCGCCTTGCTGGCATTGCTCGTGGTGTCGACTTCGGTCACATTCGCCGCCACTCCTGCGCCACCCGAGGATGCCAACCGAGCGCCCCGGGTTCTGATACTTTATCCATATGATGAACGTATCGCAGCGACCACTGTTGCCGGAGAGGCTCTACGAAGGCGCCTCCTTGAAGCGACCGATGGCAAGATCGACCTGTTTTCCGAGTTCTTGGATCTGTCGAGGTTTCCGGAAGCCGAACATGTCACACGATTGGGACGATACCTGGCGGTGAAATACGCCGCGCATCGCCCGGACGTGGTTGTCGCTCTCGGCAAGGAGTCGGCCAGCTTTATTTCGACCAACCGGGCAACCATCGCTCCCGAGGCGAAGATAGTTGCGGCTGGTTTCGGTAACTCGACCGCAGAGAATTTCGATCTTCCAGACGGCGTGATTGGCGCGTTCACCACGTTCGACATTCTAAAGACCGCGGAACTGGCCCGCGATCTGCAGCCCAATGCCCGTCACCTCTATATCCTTGGTGGATCTTCGGAGTTCGACAGAAGCTGGTTGGCGACGGCGCGCGCCGATCTTGACGCCTTCTCCAGATCATATGAAACGACTTATCTTGAGAATCTGACAATCGAGGAATTCATTGACCGGGCCGCCCACGTCCCGGCCGACAGCATCATATTGGCGTTGACGGTCTTCAAGGATCGGGCTGGGCGGAATTTCATACCTCGCGAGGCGATCGGGAAAATTGCCGCGGCGGCCAATGCGCCGATCTATGGCCCCTATGAGACCTACATCGACAGTGGCGTCGTCGGCGGGAATACCGTTACATTTGACACTTTAGGCGAGACCGTCGGCGATCTGGTACTCGATTCCATCGCCGGTAAGTCTGTGGGAGATATTCAAGCCCCCCAGACTTTTATCGTCGACGCCCGACAGCTTGGACGCTGGGGCTTGACGGAAAAGAACCTGCCCGCGGGCACGATCCAGATGTACAAGCAGAAGAGCCTCTGGGAAGAGCACTGGCTTGCAGTGACGGGAGGGTTTGGTGTCGTATTGATGCAGGCTAATATCATCGCAGCACTGCTGCTCGAGCGCCGCCGTCGCCGTGAGGCGGAGAGCCGGTCGAGACTTCATCTGCTCGAAGCCGTTCACCTGAACCAGTCTGCCACCGCCGGGGCGTTGTCGTCCTCCGTCGCCCACGAACTCAATCAGCCATTATCAGCCATTCGAAACAATGCCGAGGCGGCCTCCCAACTGCTTCGTGGCGACAGCCCTGACATCGAATTGATTAAACAGATACTGCTCGACATCGAGGCTGACGATCAGCGTGCAGGCGACATCATCACCAGAATGAGAGGATTGTTGAAAAAGAGAAGCGAGATCGAGTTGCAAGAGTTCGATCTGAACGAGGTTACGTCGACCGCGATCCGCATCATTCATGGCGAGGCTGAACGAAGAGGGATTTCGCTCGCCTCCGATCAGAAAGCTGATCGACTGCCGGTGCGCGCCGACAAAGTCCATCTCCAACAGGTCGTCCTCAACCTAGCGACCAACGCGATGGACGCCATGTTGGACGCCGTTGCGGAGAAGAAGCTGACGTTCGCCACGAGCTTGGCGAAAGGAAAGGCGGAACTGTGTGTCACCGACACGGGCAAAGGCATTCCCCAAGAGCGCCTAACCAGCATTTTCGAGCCGTTCTATACCACGAAACACACAGGGACTGGTCTGGGTCTGTCAATTGCACGGGCTATTGTCGAAATATATGGCGGGACGATTTCTGCTGAGAATCGCCCTGAGGGGGGTGCAATCTTTAATGTAGCCCTTCCATTGGCCGGTCGAGAAGAGCGAGCGTTATGAAACCTGTCATTCACATCGTCGATGACGACATGTCATATCGAACTGCGACTGCGCGACTACTTTGCGCGTATGGCTATAGGACTGAGATGTACGAGTCGGGAGATGCGTTCCTCAACAGCCTTCCGAACTGCGAGCCCGGCTGCGTCCTTCTTGACCTGGTGATGCCCGGCGTATCTGGACTCCAACTTCAACACAGACTGTCCGAGTTGGCACCCTCGATGCCGATTGTCTTTCTCACTGGCGAAGGCGACATAAAGGCTGGCGTGGGCGCGATGAGAGCGGGCGCGCAGGATTTTCTCGAGAAAACGAGTTCGGCGGCGGTGCTCTTGGAGGCGATCGAGCGAGCGTTGGCTCGCTTTGAAGAACAGCGGGCCGAGCATGCACATCTTCGAGGACAGCGGATGCTGGTGGCGAGTTTGAGCGCGCGCGAGGCCGAGGTCTTCAGGATGATCATTCGCGGCCAACTCAACAAGCAAGTTGCATACGCGCTTGGAATATCGGAGCGGACGGTGAAGGTGCACCGCCATCGTGTCATGGAAAAGCTCGGCGTGTGCTCCCTGGCGGAGGCCGTCTCTCTCGCTGCCAATATCGATCTAAACGACGCTGAAGTTAAGGCTCGGTTGATCGAGCGACCGTCCCTTTAGGGCAATATCCTTCAATGCTCAACCGGCCTACTGTGGGATAACCGTGTATCCACGAGGGGGCTTGAGGTGGAGGACCTGCGCCGCACGATCGCTGTCGTCGACGATGACGCAAGCGTCCGTCGAAGCGTCGGACGACTGCTTAATGCCTACGGATTCGCGGCCGTGGACTATGCATCCGCAGAGGCCTTTCTCCTGAGCGATCCGAAACTGAACATCGACTGTCTTGTTCTGGACATCGATCTTGGTGGTATCTCAGGCATCGAATTGCAGCAGAGACTGGATGCGACCCGGACCAATTTGCCCGTTATCTTCGTGACGGCACTTGAGGACGAGGTATTGAGGAGGAAAGCGCAGCAGGCGGGGTGTGTTGCCTATCTTAGGAAGCCCTTTGCTGGATCCGTGCTCATCGCGGCGATCAAAAAGGCGCTCGAATTGTGAAATGTAGAAGTGCAGATCCGTAACCGGCCTCGATAGGAGGCACGGCGTGGCTGAGAATATCACAGCCATACGTCGTGAATCCGCTGCGTCGTCTCCGTCGATGGAGAGAAGCATCAGTACCGTCTGGGTTTCTTCCGACTGTGCAACCGTCATGCAAGCCGACAGGTTAAGGCGGTCTCACGGATCCATCAAACGGCCGTGAGGCTGTAACGCCTTTCCAACTTGCCTGGAATTATTGGATGTGAGCCTTCGGCAGGAAGCCGGCGGACACGATAGCAATCCGAGGAGAAGCTCCATGAACAAAATCATTTTCGCAGTCGCCGTTCGAACCGCCGAGGGTCTTTGATGAAGACCGAGCGCTTCCTGCTTGGCGACAATGCGCTGGCAAGTAAGTTACCGGAGAGGACCTCGTTTGCCTATCTTGGGCAGCTATACGCTAGCGTCGGAAATTTGGCCTGTTCTCAGCCCGAGAGAGCGGGCACAACGTGTGCCTCACTCTTTCAACAACGCCAAAGCGGGTTGCGTAACCCGCAATGTCGGGCCTACCTACACGTTAGGTCAGGCCGCGAGCCTGATGTCGTGCTTGATCTCGATGGTGTGCCTGATCAGGCGGCGCGTCCGCTCGACGAAGGCCAGCTTGTCCGCAAGGCAGCTTTCCAGGAGAACACCGACGCCAAGATGACCGGTAACGTCCGCCATCGCGATAAGCGCTACGTATTCCGCGATCCGAAGGTGGATCAGATGGTTAGCCTTTACTAGGACAAAAATTGCCTTTGCCGCGGGAGCTTTGATCTCTGCGAGCTCTCGCCGGAAGTCCTCGACGAAAACGTCTTCCATGCGTCCGCTGATCGCAACGGGCTTTTCTCCGATGAGTTCGAAGCAACGATCTAGCGACTTGAGGATTTTGTCCTGAAGGAAAGCTCGTGACTGAAGAGCTTCCTTGATGTTTGGATCTTGCGCGGCTTCGCCCAGCTCTTGATAAATCTTTGTTGTTTTTTCTGTCCTTTGCCGAACGTCGCTCAGCATTTTTGTGAATAGTTCCTTCGGATTGTTTACAGGCATTAGTTCAACTCCTATTTAAGTTATGCTGTAGAAGCGGAAAATACGTACAGTTCTGCCTCTAATTGCAAATGATACATCAGGAATAAACTGATTCATTGATTTGAATCATTGAAATAAATTTATACTACTAAATATTCTATTTTCTGCCTCCGCCAGTCGTAACGTGATCTGAATGTAAGGCGGATCCGGCTATAATTGTTGTTGATGATGATTGCCCGCCCTTCGGAGGACATCGAGCATGATGCTTGGTCGTTTGGGAAAGAATAACCGATCCATGACAGTTTTAATTTTAGGCATCGATATCGGTAGCAACAGCTGCAGTGTTGTCGGCGTCGATGATAACGTTCGGTGACAGTCCGCCGAATGATACGGTGGGGGGACACTCATTGAGTTGCTAGCAAGATCCAGACCTGCACCATTTCAGAGCCCGGGGGAGGGTTGCCGCATCGGTGTGGTGGACGAACACCATGAGACCGTCAGGTGCGCCCGCCATTGTCTTCGACCGCGGCATTTCAGAGCCTCCGTCCTTGCCGAGGCCGCCAGGGAAACTTTAGAATCCCGGCTTGTTGCCTTTCGTTGGCTTAGCTCATCGCACGCCCGGCGATCGGCCTTTGCTAAGTCAGTACCTCGCCAAACTGTGGAACATCTTTAGCCGTGCATTAGTGTAATGTTGTTCAACCGGATCGTTAGGTGAACGAATGGGCATTGAGCAAGCACTAAGTCTAAGATGCTCGGCAACCTTGTCCTGCCTCTGTGGGGAGAAGTGTTCCATCCGCTTTCTATAGCGACAAATAACTTGCTTAGTCGGTGCTTGCGGCGCAGTCTTTATCTGTCGATGGTATTTGAAGCGGGCGCCGTCGCATAAAGGCTCAATGCCTTCGCCCCAACAAAAGGAGGACGATCGTGTCTTCCAACATTCTCCATGAATATCTTGAGACAGCCGACGTGAAGTTGCTGGAACGCGTGCTTGAACGCGCGGGTTACTATGGCACTTCCTCTCAAGAAAAAGCGAGCGACACACGGTATGCTGCCCAATTCCTTCTGAAGCTATTTCAGAGCGGAATTGACTCGGAGGAAGACCTGATTGCTGCCCTCGGTGCGCGAGGGAAAAGTACAGCGGAACGAGGAGCTACTCCCAGGCAGATGCGGCTGGAAGCCGTTAATCGATGGGCCGATGAAGTCGGCCAGGGTAGCGCCACACGTAATCCGGGATAGCTCCGCTCCTTTTGCCTGTCCATTTGAGTTAAGGGCGATGAGGTTGCCGGCTGTGGCAGGTCTAGAGCAGATCCTGCTTA
>UEHQ01000034.1 GCA_900489925.1 Hyphomicrobiales bacterium
AGCACGACATCTATGCCGGCCCCTCGACCCGCTACTGTCCGGCTGGTGTCTACGAATGGGTGGAGACGGATGGCAAGGAGACCTACGTCATCAACGCCCAGAACTGCGTCCACTGCAAGACCTGCGACATCAAGGACCCCAACCAGAACATCAACTGGGTGCCGCCGCAGGGCGGTGAGGGGCCGGTCTACCCGAACATGTGAGGCTGCGGCGTGAGCGAGATGCAGGCGGATGGTTGGAGTATTCGGCCTGCTCGCCCCGACGAACTGTCGCGATCGGGCTAGCCACCCCGTCCTGATCCCACACCCGGCGACCGGCCTAGCATCGCATAAAACGATGGTGTGCCAAGGGAGGCGCAAGATCCTGCATCGCATATTCATGCGCGACCAACCATTTGGCCTAGCTGCAGTCAAGACATCTCCGCTGTAAGCTTCGCACCGGCAAATCGAATACGCGAATTCCCGACAGCTCGTATGCTGTGGAAACGTGGAGGTCGGCGTCTTGAGAGAGATCAAGCGAAGCTTCTTACGCGTGCTGGCGCTGACGGTTTGCGTCGCCCTCCTCATGAGTGCACCCGCCATCCAGGCGTTTCGCAGCGATGATATGCACAGATCGCTCGAATCTCTTGCGATCAAGGCTCCAAACGGCGTTGGGCAGACGCTTGATCTATACGAAGCCATGCAGGCGTTACGGATACAAACCGCGAGCATAGCCTTGATTGACGGAGGCGAAATCGCCTGGACTGAAGCCATTGGATCCGAATGCGCCGAGCCGATCTACCAGGCCGCCAGTCTCTCGAAACTCGTCACCGCTGTCGCCGCTCTCAGGCTGGTGGAAAAAGGCGTACTCTCGTTAGATGCCCCAGTCGATGGCGCCCTCAAACGATGGGCGTCGGCCGGCCCGCCGATAACGGATGGGCACCCGGTTACATTGAGATTGCTGTTGAGCATGCGCGCGGGGATCAATGTCCCCAGCTTCCGTGGCTATGCCATCGGTTCGTCGCTCCCAACGCTGCCGCAGATTCTGGATGGTACCCCGCCCGCTAACTCACCACCGGTGGCTGTCGTCGCTCAGCCGGGCGATCAATACGCCTATTCGGGCGGTGGCTACGAGGTCGTCGAGGCACTCATCGAGGATGCGACGGGACGTAGGTTCGCCAACGTTGCAGCGGAACAGGTCCTCAATCCTTTGGGCATGGCGAGCAGTACCTTCAGCTACCCCTTGCCTCCGGCACTCCTGCAATGCGTGGCGCGTGGCCATACGGCCAACGGACAGGAAATTTCAGGTGGCTGGCGTGTGACGCCAGAGCTTGCAGCGGCGGGTCTTTGGTCCACACCGTCCGACCTCGCAAAGTTGCTTATCGCGATCACTGATGTCTACCAGGCACGCTCGAGCTTTCTCGACCGCGATACGGTCAGGGCGATGCTGGAGCGAGTGGGCGATGGACCCTATGGGCTCGGCGCTGCCGTCCGTGGAGACGGCGATGACGTCGTCCTGATGAAGCGTGGGCACAACGTCGGCTATCAGTCGTACCTCCTGCTATTCCCAGCGCGCGGGCAAGGCATCGTTGTCATGACGGATTCCGATAGAGGGTTCGTGCTGGCGAATGCCCTCGTTCGACGCGTAGCCGAGGTCTACTCCTGGCCGGCCATCGGCGCCTTGGCCAACTGATCGAGGTGAATCCAATGTCGCAACGCGCTACAGCCTTCTTCCTGTTGCTGATCGTCCCGGAGGCAGGCACATACACGGCCCTCGGCCATTCAAGGGCCGAAACCCTTCTGAGCGATCATGACAATTGAATTGTCGGCACGTCGCTCCTGTGCGAACATCGCTTCGGGAGGAGTGCTTGTGGACTTGACCTTATCGCACATTCGCGAAATCGAGCGCGTCGGTATGGGCGCGGTCAGCCCTCGTGACACGCCCGTCGTCCAATCCTGGCTGCGCTGTCTCAACGACTACAAGCTCGATCCGACCGTTGCTCAGGAAGCCTACATCGTTCCGGAACTGAAGCTGCGCGAGCATCGCGAGCAGGCGGAAGAACTGATCCGGATCGGCCGCTCCGGGCTGGAGGCGCTGTTCAACCAGATCGCCGAGCAGAATTACGTGCTGCTGCTATCGGACGCGCGCGGTGTCACGGTCGACTTCATGGGCGACCCGACCTTCGACAATCAGCTGCGAAGGGCCGGCCTTTATCTCGGATCCGAATGGTCGGAAAACCGGGCGGGCACCTGCGCGGTCGGTGCGTGCATCGTTTCGGGCGAGCCGGTGATCATTCACCAGGACGACCATTTCGATACCAGCCACATCGGGCTGACATGCACCGCCGCGCCTGTTTTCGACACGCTGGGCGATCTTACCGCGGTGCTCGATATCTCGCAGCTCCGCTCGCCGACGGCCAAGACGAGCCAGCAGCTGGCCTTGCATCTGGTGGCGTCCACCGCACGGCGCATCGAGTTTGCAAACCTCATGACGCGCACCCGCAACGACTGGGTGTTGCGCCTTGCCCGCTCGCCGGAATTCCTCGATGTCGATCCGGATGCTGCCGTCGCGCTCGACGGCAGCGGTCGCATCACGGGCATGACCCATGGTGGGTTCAGCGCGCTCGCGCGCTCGATGAACCTGCGTGGTCTTTCCACCCGTGATTTTCTGGGCCAGCCCATTTCTCAGGTTTTCGATATCGACGTCGACGATCTGCCACGCTTCATGCGCGGCCGGCCGAATGGCGAGCGCTTGATCAAGGCCCGCAACGGACTAGTGCTGTTTGCCAGTGCCATCGCGCCGGCGGTCAACCTGCGTGCACCTGCTTCCCCGGAGCCGCGCCTGCCGCGCGCACTGCGAGACCTGAGCCAGGGAGATGCCGCGATGGAGCGCGTGCAGGCGCGCGCGGCAAAGCTCGCCGCCCGCGACATCCCGATCCTCATCAAGGGCGAAACGGGAAGTGGCAAGGAGTTTCTGGCACGGGCCATCCACGAGAGCTGTGAGAACCCCGGCAATTTCGTTGCCGTCAACTGCGCGGCGATCCCGGAACACCTCATCGAATCCGAGCTCTTCGGTTACGCCCCCGGCGCCTTTACCGGTGCCAGCCAGAAGGGCAAACGCGGCCTGATCGAAGAAGCGAACGGCGGCACGCTGTTTCTCGATGAAGTCGGCGACATGCCCCTGGTGCTGCAAAGCCGGCTGCTCCGCGTGCTGTCGGAAAGCGAAGTGCAGCCCGTCGGCGCGCTGAAGGCACGACCGGTGCGCCTGCGTGTCCTTTCCGCCTCCCACCGGGATCTGGGCGAACTCGTGGCGGAAGGCCGCTTCCGGCAGGATCTCTACTATCGCCTCAATGCCGCGACGCTCAGTCTTCCGGCGCTGCGCGAGCGGGAGGACCTCGGCTGGCTGATCGGCCAGCTTCTCGGTCGCATCGCAAAGGAAAACGGTGAGGCATACCGTCTCGACAAGGCCGCACGCGCCGCCCTGCTGGCGCATGACTGGCCGGGCAATCTCCGCGAACTCTCAAATGCGCTGCGGTTCGCGGCCGCCCTGTGTGATGGTGGCCTGATCACGCTCGACTGCCTTCCGGATCACCTTTTCGCCGGCCCTGTTCCCGCGGCAGAAGGCGACGGCGAACTGCGTCGCGCCCTCAGCGAATGCGGTGACAACATCTCCGCACTCGCGCGCAAGCTCGGCGTCAACCGCTCGACAATTCACCGACGGCTGAAGCGGCTCAACTGATGCAACGGCTGCAACAGCTGTTGCAGCTCACCTGTTGCATCCTCGAATCTTTAAAGATGTCAGGTGCCATAATGCACTGATAAATTTCAATAAATTGACAAATAGACGGTCTGGCACGACGCTTGCTGACCTTCCTGTGGAAGAACAACACAGGAGGAAATGCAATGAAAGCTCTGCGCTTTCACGCTGCCAAGGATCTGCGCATCGAACATGTCGACGCTCCACCGCAGCCCGGGCCGGGACAGGTGCTGGTGGAAAACCGGTTCTGCGGCATCTGCGGGACGGACCTGCATGAGTATTCCTATGGACCGATCCTCATACCGAAGGAGCCGCACCCCTTTACCGATGCCCATGGTCCGCAGATCCTCGGTCACGAATTCGGCGGCGTTGTCCAAGCCGTTGGCGCGGGCGTCAGCCATGTGAGGCCTGGCGACCGGGTGTCGGTTCAGCCGCTCATCATGCCCCGCCACGGGGATTATTATGCCGATCGCGGGCTGTTTCACCTGAGTGCGAACCTCGCGCTTGCCGGCCTTTCCTGGCATTCCGGTGGCATGGCGGAGGCAGCCCTCCTCAATGACTACAACGTCCAGCCCATTCCCAATGCGCTGAGCGACCAGGAGGCGGCGCTGATCGAGCCGACGGCGGTTGCGGTCTATGCCTGCGATCGCGGCGGCGTTACCGCCGGCAACAGCGTGCTCGTCACCGGTGCCGGGCCGATCGGTATTCTCGTTGCAATGGCCGCACGGGCAGCCGGGGCGTCGCGGATCTTCCTATCCGATCTCAACGACACGCGCCTGTCGCTGGCGCGCGACGCGCTGGGCGATATCCGCACCATCAATCCGAAGGCGGAAAGGGTCGGCGACGTCATTCGCGCCGAGACGGAGGGTGGCGTCGGTTGCGACGTCGCCATCGAATGTGTCGGTAACGAACACGCGCTGAAGAACTGCGCGGATGCGGTTCGCAAGCAGGGCGTTGTCGTTCAGACGGGGCTACACCCCGGCGAAAACCCGCTGAACTGGTTCGACGTCACCTTCAAGGACATCGATATCCGGGGCTCCTGGGCCTATCCGACGCACTACTGGCCCCGCGTCGCCCGGCTGATTGCCAGCGGCCAGATCCCGGCAAACCGGATTGTCACGAAATATGTCTCGCTCAGCGAGGCTGTTGAGGAGGGGTTCGACCAGCTGCTCGATCCCGCCGGAAAACACCTGAAGATCCTGATCGACCTTTCCCGATAGGCCGATCCGTGCTTGCGGGCGCGGTTGAGGAGCCGCCCCCGCTTTCCAACAGAGCTGGAGGAGAAAACAATGCTCGACAAGACCCCCACCACCCGTGTTCAGGCGCTGCTCGATACGTTTGGTGCCGCCCTTCAATCCGGCCGCATCGAGGATGCAGTCAATCTCTTTGCCGAGGAGTGCTATTGGCGCGACCTCGTCGCCTTCACCTGGAACATCAAGACGGTCGAAGGGCGCGACCAAGTGCGCGATATGCTGCAGTCGCAGCTTGCCGGCACAAAGCCTTCAAACTGGCGCGTTGCCGCCGGCGAAGAGGCGACAGAGGCCGATGGTGTGCTGGAAAGCTGGATCTCGTTCGAAACGGCGACCGGCCGCGGCTACGGTCTCGTGCGCTTCAAGAACGGCCTTGTCTGGACGCTGCTGACAGCGCTGGCGGAGCTCAAGGGCCACGAGGAAAAATCTGGCTTCACTCGACCGCTCGGCGCCAAGCACGGCCAGAATCTCGGAGCGAAAACCTGGAAGGAAGAACGCGAGTACGAGGAGCGCACGCTCGGCTATGAGACACAGCCCTATGTCGTGATCATCGGCGGCGGGCAGGGCGGTATCGCGCTCGGCGCGCGACTGCGCCAGCTCGGCGTTCCCGCCATCATTCTCGAAAAGAACGACCGGCCGGGCGACAGCTGGCGCAAGCGCTACAAGTCGCTCTGCCTGCACGACCCGGTCTGGTATGATCATCTGCCCTATATCGATTTCCCGAAAAACTGGCCGGTGTTTGCTCCGAAGGACAAGATCGGCGACTGGTTGGAATTCTATACGAAGGTCATGGAGCTGAACTACTGGACCCGCTCTGCCGCCAAGTCCGCGAAATGGGATGAGGCAACCAAGGAGTGGACCATCGTCGTCGATCGGGACGGCGAAGAGGTGGTCTTGAAGCCGAAGCAGCTCGTCTTTGCGACCGGCATGTCGGGCAAGGCGAACATTCCGGACTTCAAGGGACGTGAGCGCTTCAAGGGCGAACAACACCACTCCTCGCAACATCCGGGGCCGGATGGCTACAAGGGCAGGAAGGTCGTGGTCATCGGCTCGAACAATTCGGCCCATGATATCTGCGCCGCACTCTATGAGGCGGGCGTCGACGTGACCATGATCCAGCGTTCGACAACCCATATCGTCAAATCCGATACGCTCATGGATATCGGCCTCGGCGCGCTCTACTCCGAGCAGGCGCTCGCCAATGGTGTGACAACAGGCAAGGCCGACCTGATCTTCGCCTCGCTTCCCTACCGGATCATGCACGAGTTCCAGATCCCGCTTTACGACAAGATGCGCGAACGCGATGCCGACTTCTACGCGGCGCTGGAAAAGGCCGGCTTCCAGCTGGACTGGGGCGCGGACGGCTCGGGCCTCTTCATGAAATACCTTCGCCGCGGCTCAGGCTACTACATCGATATCGGCGCCTCGCAGCTCATCATCGATGGCAAGGTGAAGCTTGCGGCAGGGCAGGTCGAGGAGATCACCGAGAATTCCATAAAGCTCTCCAACGGCACGGAAATCCCGGCTGACGTCATTGTCTACGCCACAGGCTATGGCTCGATGAACGGTTGGGTCGCCGACGTGATCGACCAAGCAACCGCAGACAAGGTCGGCAAGGTCTGGGGGCTTGGGTCGGATACGCCAAAGGATCCCGGCCCCTGGGAAGGCGAGCAGCGCAACATGTGGAAGCCGACGCAGCAGGAGGCGCTGTGGTTCCACGGCGGCAACCTGCATCAGTCACGCCACTATTCGCAGTACCTTTCGCTGCAACTGAAAGCGCGGCTCGAAGGCATCTCTACGCCGGTCTATGGCCTCCAGCCGGTTCATCACCGGAAGTAGACCGGCATCGCGGCGGGCACCGGCCGCTGGTGCCCGCCGCAGCGCTTAGGCCGCAGTTCGTCGCGGCCGTTCCCGATCCAGGTCGGCACGCCTGAAGCGTTGCCGGTAGTGGCTTGGCGGCAGCCCCTTGGCGACACGGAACTGGCGGGCAAGATGGGCTGCGTCTGAAAAGCCGCATTCGGCTGCGATGTGGTTCATGGGCAGGTCGGTTTCGACGAGCAGCCGGCAGGCCTTGCCGATGCGCAATTGTGCAACGTACTCACTGATAGACATGCGCGTGCTGCGCTTGAACACACGCTGTAGCTGGCTGTCCGTGAGGTGGGTGAGCGCGCAGAGGGGCGCCAGCCGGAGCGGCTTGTCGTAATGGGCATGCAGCCATGCCAGCACCCGACGCATCCTTTCGCGATCGCGCGGGTTTTCGCCTGGCTGGACCTCGCCCGCTGCAAGGTGCCGGCGCTCGGCATTGGCAAGCTCGAGAAGGATTGCCTGAAGCTCCAGCGCTTGCCGCGCCGGAGACAGGGAGCCGATGGCCAGCATTCGCGGGCGCAGCGACCGAACAGTCTCGGCTGAAAATTGCAGACCGCGCCCAGCCTCCGCTGCAAGTGCAGCAAGCGAGCCATATTCCGGCATCAGTCCTGTCAGCCCTTCGACCCATTCGCGGGTGAACCAGCAAATGATCGCCCTGTGCAGTCCGCCTTCACCCGCAAGCGCCTCAGATTGCCACGCGTGAGGGAGATTCGGTCCGAGCAGCACGAGATCCCCGTCGTCATAACGCTCGATCTGATCGCCGACGAAACGCATGCCGCGGCTGCCGACCGTCAGCGTCAGTTCGAACTCCGGGTGATAGTGCCAGTTAAAAGGAAAATCGGGCAATTGCCGATCAAACAGCAGCCATGAACGGTCGGGCGGAATTGTAACGGTTTCGAACCAGGGCTGCACGGCCGGGAGCTCCTTCGGCTCGACTGTGAATGCGGTAATCATACAAAACATTGCGGCCGGAAGGAATGGCGCACGCCCTCCCTGGTCCGTAATTTGCCGCTGACAGTTGGGAGAGGGCAGCTATGGACGGTACAATAAAACCGGATGTTGTGATCGTCGGTTCAGGCGTTGGCGGTGGCGCAGTGGCCCGGCAGCTGGCGGGATCGGGTGCGAAGGTGCTGATCCTCGAGCGCGGCGATTTTCTGCCGAACGAGCCGGAGAATTCGGACGCGGAGGCGGTTTTCGTTCAAGCGCGGTACCGAACACGTGAAGAGTATCAGGATGAGTCAGGACGTCGTTATCGTCCCGGCCAATACTATTATGTCGGTGGGCACACGAAGTTCTACGGCACGGCGATGTTCCGCTTTCGCGAGAGCGATTTTCGTGATGTTGCCCATGAAGACGGAACCTCGCCCGCCTGGCCGTTCTCCTATGCTGAGCTCGAACCCTGGTATGACGCTGCCGAGCGGCTTTTCGGCGTACATGGACAGGCCGGGGAGGACCCCGCGGAGCCGCCACGTTCGGCCGGATATGCCCACGCCGCGGTTCCACACGAACCCATCATCGCCGATATGGTTGACCGGCTGAAGGGCCAGGGGCTTCGCCCGTTCTCCATGCCGTCGGCTGTCGATTTCGGACCGGGCGGGAGCTGTCGCCGCTGCGGCACCTGCGATGCCTTTGCCTGTCGATATGGCGCGAAAGGCGACGGCGAGACGCGGCTGATCCGCCCGATACTTGCCCATCCCGACGTCACCTTGTGGACCAACGCGCAGGTCACGCGGCTCATTCCGGCATCGGATGGACGCATCACCGCGGTGGAGGTGGTTAGGGACGGGCAGACGCTACGCGTCGAGGCGCCGCTTTTCGTGCTGAGCGCCGGCGCCATCAATTCGGCGCTGGTGTTGCTGCGCTCGGCAAGCGAGAGCAACCCCGAAGGCCTTGCCAATCGCTCGGGCGTCGTTGGCCGCTACCTGATGAACCATCATCTCACGGGTTTGATGGGGCTGATGCCGTTTCGGGTGAATGATACGAAATTCCCCAAGACGCTGTCAGTGAACGATTTCTACCACGGCCTGCCTGGAGACGCTGCCGCACGGGGCAACATGCAGATGCTCGGCAATATCCAGGGGCCGATGATCCGTTCGACCTACTCTTGGATGCCGCGCGCCCTGGCAAACCTTCTGGGGCGCCACAGTGTCGATTGGCTCTGCATGTCAGAGGATCTGCCACGGGCCGAAAGCCGGGTGCGGCTGCTCCGGGGCGACCGGGTCGAGATTGCCTATCATCCGGGCGATGTCGCAGCCCATGACCGGTTCGTGCGCCACGTCCGCGCACAACTTCGAAACATATTTCCGGTAGTCCTGCGCCATTCCTTCGGCATTGAGGCGCCGTCGCATCAATGCGGCACGGTGCGCATGGGCGACGACCCGGCGCGCTCCGCGCTTGATGCGCTCTGTCAGTCGCACGACCACCGCAACCTCTACGTCGTCGATGCGAGTTTCTTCCCATCGTCTGCTGCTCTCAACCCGGCGCTGACCGTTTGCGCGCAGGCGCTTCGCGTCGGTGCCCACCTGCGCGACGCCTGGCGCAACGGCACGTTCGCCGCCTGATCCTGAAGGAGAAGCTTATGGCCCATGATTTCCTGTCACCGCTCACCGGTTCCTTCGCCATGCCCGCAGCGGAAAATCCGACCGTTGCCATGATCGAGGCGGCCTATCGCCATCACGGTCTCAATTGGCGCTACCTCAATTGCGAAGTGGCCCCCGAAGGCCTCGGCGATGCTGTGCGCGGCGCGCGTGCCATGGGCTGGAAAGGCTTCAATTGCTCGATCCCGCACAAGGTTGCGGTGATCGACCATCTCGATGGCCTCGGTGAATCCGCTCGCATCATCGGTGCGGTCAACACGGTTGTTCGGCATGGCGAACGGCTGATCGGCGAAAACACCGACGGAAAAGGCTTCGTTACCGCGCTGCGACAGGTTGCCGACCCGACCGGCAAGCGCGTCGTGCTGCTTGGCGCAGGCGGTGCCGCACGGGCGGTCGGCGTCGAGATGGCGCTTGCCGGTGCTTCCGAGATCACCGTGGTCAATCGTGATCCTGCCCGCGGCGAAGCGGTTGCCGGCATTATCGATAGCCAGACCCCGGCCAAGGGGCGGTACCAGCGATGGGAAAGCCGGTATCGCCTGCCGGAGGGAACCGACATCGTCATCAACGCCACTTCGGTCGGGCTCTTCCCCGACGTGACGGGCATTCCCGACATTGATTTCGACAGCCTTCGACCAGACATGATCGTTGCTGACGGCATTCCCAATCCACCGCTGACCCCCTTCTTGAAAGCCGCCCAGGCGAGGGGATGCCGGACAGCCGATGGTCTCGGCATGCTGGTCAACCAGGGCATCATCGCCATCCGCTATTGGACCGGCATCGACGCCGACGGCGATGTGATGCGCCGGACGCTGCTCGATCTCGGGCTTTAGGGAGACGCGTGATGCTTCAAGCATCTCCCTGATGGCTCGGTCCTACTCGGCTTCGTTGCGGTAGCGGGCAGCCAGCTTGCGGCAGGCGCGTAGCGTCAGCGCCATGACGGTCAGCGTTGTGCCGGCCGTTCCGCCGCCTGGGAAGGCGCTGGCATCGGTGACGAGGAGGTTCGGAACGTCCCAGCTCTGGTTCCAGCTGTTGAGCACGGAATTCTCGCGCGACGTGCCCATGCGCGCGCCGCCGCTCTCATGGATGGCGGCGCCCATGCACATGGTCTTCTTGAACCATTTGCGGAACAGGAAGCGGCTGAGAGCGCTTGCCTCGGGAAAGGCGCCACGGCCCATTTCCTTGAGGCCGAGAGGCGAGCCGATGAAGTCGAGCTTGCCGCCGGCACCCTCGACCATGTCGATCAGCGTCTTCTCCTGCTTGCGGATCAGGGTGTTCTCCGGCTCGTGCATGACGCAGCGGATGTGCGGGACCGGAATGCCCCAGGCATCCTTGCGGCGGGCATCCAGCGTGATGCGGTTGTCGGCGTGCGGCAGCATCATGCCGAAGCCGAAGAAGGCGAGGCTCGCGGCGTCGTTGTCTCCCACCGGCGCGCGTCCGACGCTCCCTTGGTAGGCGAAATCGCCGCGCGGCGGCTTGCCGTCGACGTTTTCGAAGCGCGGCACGAAGATACCACCCGAGGGATTGTAGAAGGGGTCCTGCGGCGCGGAATCGTCGTGCGACCAACCCTTGGCGGGCGGGAAGGTGCCGAAGGCGAGGCACGGCAACTGGTCCATGAAATAGCGGCCGAGTGTGCCCGAGCTGTTGCCGAGCCCGTTCGGGTGCTTTTCCGAGGCAGAGTTCAGGAGCAGGCGAATGCTTTCGATCGGCGAGGCGCAGAGGACGACGTTCTCGGCCCGGACCGTGTGAACGCTGCCCGTGTTGCGGTCGATGAGCTCGGCGCCGGTCGCGCGACCGGTCTGCGGGTCGGTGGTGATACGGCGGACGATGGAATCGTGACGGATGGTGAGCTTGCCTGACGCCATCGCCTCGCGCAGCGGGCGCGGCACGCGCTCTGCGTCCGGCGCGATATAGCGCCAGGAAACGACATGCCGTTCCGGGGCCTCGCCCTCGACGGTCTTCTTGAACAGTTCTTCCGCTGGCGTCAGCTTGGCGGGACGGGAATAGACGCCGTCGGGCAGCGTCGAGACGTGGTCCTCGTTGCCGTAGAGACCCAGATGGCATTCCGCCTCGGCATAGAAGGGCGCGAGCTCGTCATAAGAGACGGGCCAATCGACGCCGCGGCCGCTGCGGCTGTTGATCTTGAAGTCGTCATCCGTCCAGCGCAGCAGCACGCGGCCGAAGCTGTGCAGGCGTCCGCCGGCCTGGCGGCCGCGGATCCAGAGAAAGGGCTCGCCGCGCGGCGTCGTGTAGGGGTTCTTGCGGTCGTTGACGAAGAAGCGGCTGAAGCGCTCGGTGAAGAAGGCAGCACGCGCCTGGATCGGCTGACCCTTGATGGTCGCGCGCGCACGCTCCCAGATGTTGATGGCGCTTGCCGGCGGCTTCTTCTTGGATGGATTGAAATCCTTCTTGCCGATCTCGGGGCCGGCCTCGAGCAGGAGAACCGAGAGGCCGTTCGCCGTCAGCTCCTTGGCGGCAAAGGACCCGGCTGCGCCGGAGCCGATCACCAGCGCGTCATACACTTTCTCAGACATGTCGTTCAAAACCTGACTTCATCGATGAAATGGAGGCGCGGCCCGTGAATGGGCCGCGAAGATGGGCTCACAGACGGTTTGCGTCCTCGCCGAACAGCGATGCCTTCGAGAGATCGAGCCCGAGGCCGATCTCATCGCCCGGCTGAAGACCGAGATCGCCCATCACCCGTAACGACAGCGTCGTGTCGTTCCAGCTGAGCCAGACGACGGTATCGGAGCCCATGGGTTCGATGACCGAAACGGTGGCCGCGATTGCGGCGCTCTCGCCCTTCGCCCGGATGGCGAGATGTTCGGGACGCAGGCCAAGGGTCGCTGGACCTAGCTTTGGTTCGGAGGCAAAGGCATAGCCGGAGATATCGACCACAAGATCCGCAGCCTTGAAGAGCAGCTTGTCACCCTCGCGCGCGATGTTGCCATTTATGAAATTCATAGCAGGCGCGCCGATGAAGCCGGCGACGAAGAGGTTGGCGGGGCGGTGATAGATTTCCGCCGGCGTGCCCAATTGCTGGATCACGCCTTCCTTCATGATGGCGATGCGATCGGCAAGCGTGAGCGCTTCCACCTGGTCGTGGGTGACGTAGATCATCGTGTTGCCGAGCTGCTGGTGCAGCTTCTTGATCTCGACGCGCAGCTCGTTGCGCAGCTTGGCGTCGAGGTTGGAGAGCGGCTCGTCGAAGAGGAAGACATCGACCTCACGAACCAGCGCGCGGCCGATCGCGACGCGCTGGCGCTGGCCGCCGGAGAGCTCGGCCGGGCGGCGGTCGAGCAGCTTTTCGAGATGCAGCAGCGAAGCGGCGCGCTCGACACGGCTGTCGATCTCGGCCTTCGGCAGGCCGGCGACGCGCAGGCCGAATGAGAGGTTCTTGCGCACCGACATGCGGGGATAAAGCGCGTAGGACTGGAACACCATGCCGATGCCGCGATCCTTGGGCTCGTCCCAGGTGACGTTGTTGCCCGATATCCAGATTTCGCCATCAGTGATATCGGCAAGGCCGGCGATGGCGTTTAGGAGCGTGGACTTGCCGCAGCCGGAAGGGCCGAGCAGAACGAGGAATTCCTTGGCGGCGATATCCAGCGACATCTTCTCTATGACGGTATGGTCGCCATAGGTGATCTTCAGGTCCTTGATTGAAACAGCGGATTGCATTCAGCGTTACCCCTTGACGGCGCCGGCCGCGATCCCGCGGACGAACCAGCGTCCGGACAGGAAATAGATGGCAAGCGGAATGATGGCGGTGAGGATGGTAGCCGCCATGTTGACGTTGTAGTTGCGCTCGCCCATCGTCGTGTTGACGATGTTGTTGAGCTGTACGGTCATCGGAAGATTGTCGCGTCCGGCGAAGACCACGCCCAGCAGGAAGTCGTTCCAGATGCCGGTGAACTGGAACATAGAGGCGACGACGATCATCGGAAGCGCCATCGGCAGCATGATCTCGATGAAGATCCGCCAGAAGCCGGCGCCATCGACGCGCGCCGCCTTGAAGAGCTCTTCCGGGATCGTCACGAAGTAGTTGCGGAAGAGCAGCGTCACCAGCGGCAGGCCGAACAGCACGTGCACGAGGATGATGCCGCCGAGGCTGTTGTAGAAGCCCATGACCGCCATGCCGCGCACGAGCGGGTAGAGGAAGATCTGGTAGGGAACGAGCGCGCCGGCCATCAGCATGCCGAACATCATGCGGCCGCCCTTGGGTCGCCAGAAGGAGAGCGCATAGCCGTTGATCGCGCCGAAGAAGACGGAGATGGCGACGGCCGGGACGGTGATTTTGATGGAGTTCCAGAAGCCCATGCGCACGCCGCCGCATTCGCTGCCGGCGCAGGCGCCGGACCAGGCGGTCTTCCATGCGGTGAAATCGAGATGGAGCGGAAGCGCGAAGATCTGGCCGAGCCGGATTTCGTCCATTGTCTTCAGCGATGTGACGATCATCACATAGAGCGGCACGGCGAAGAACAGGGCGGCTGAGATCAGGAAGGCATAGAGGCCGACGCGCGCGACGGTGAACTGCGTGGGCTTGGGGCCGCGGGGATGGGTCGTCATAGCGTACCTGCCTGGCGCCGGGCGCGGATGTGTTGAGCGTAGCGGAACGGCGCGATGATGATCAGGACGGTCAACAGCAGAACGGTGGCCGCAGCCGTTGCGAGGCCGAGGTTCTGGCGCTGGAACAGGTTGTCCATGATGAACTTCGCCGGCACCTCGGTGGCCGATCCCGGCCCGCCATTGGTGAGTGCGACGACGATATCGTAGGTCTTGATGACACCCATCGACAGCAGCGTGCCGGCGGCGGCGAAGGCCGGCGTCATCTGCGGCAGGATGATGGACACGTAGGTCCGCCACACCGGAATGCCGTCGATGCGCGCCGCGCGCCATTGCTCGCCGTCGATCCCGCGCATGCCGGCAAGAACGAGGATCATCACCAGGCCGGCGCCCTGCCACAGGGCCGCGATGACCACGGCATAGATCGCGAGGTCGCGGTTGATGATCCAGTCGAAGGTGAAGCTTTCCCAGCCGAGCGCGCGCACGCTGGCCTGGACGCCGAGCGTCGGGTTCATCATCCACTGCCAGATCAGGCCGGTGACGACGAAGGACATGGCGTAGGGGTAGAGAAAGATCGTGCGGAAGGCGCTTTCGAAGCGCACCTTGCGATCAAGGGCTGCGGCGAGAAGGAAGCCGAGAAACAGGCAGCCGAAGACGTAAAGAATGCCGAAGATGATCAGGTTCTGGAAGGAGATCAGCCATTTCGCCGTCGCGAACAGCTTGGAATACTGCTCCAGGCCGACGAAGTTCCAGGACGGGAACAGCTTCGAATTGGTGAAGGATAGGGTCACCGACCAGACCATGGTGCCGAGATAGACGACGACCACCGCCGCCCAGGTTGGGATCAGGGCGATGAGCGCCGCCTTAGAGCGGTTTTGCTTCCGTTTCATCAGAGCGTCTTTGCGAAATGGCTTCGAAGACCGCCCGCGCCGGTGGTGCGACGCAGGCGGCAGGTGTCCGGTCTTATTCGAAGATCGCCGCGAACTGCGCGGCCGATGCGTCGATGTCAGCGGACGGATTTGCCCAGAACTCGCCGATGAAATCGGTCAGAGTGCCAACTTGTTCCGGTGTCGTGGTGATGGCATGCTCCGGGACGATCTTGCCGTCCGCCAGGAAGGCCATGCCCTTCTGGGCGCAAACGTCGAATTTGGATTTGTCGACATCGGTGCGCACGGGGATCGAGCCCTTGTTGAGGGAGAAGTCGACCTGCACGGCAGGATCCATGACCACTTCGGCCAGCAGCTTTTGTGCGGCATCCTGGTTCGGATCCTTGGTCTTCATGTAGCCGAGCGCGTCGGAGATGTAGATGAGGCCAGGAGAGGCGGGTGAGATGGCGCAGCCGAAGTCCTTGTCGGCAACCTTGCCGGCGGCGGTGAACTCGCCCTTGGCCCAGTCACCCATGAACTGTACGCCGGCCTTGCCGGTGATGACCATGGCGGTCGCGTCGTTCCAGTTGCGACCGGGGGAACCTTCGTCAACGTAGCTGCGCAGCTTGCCGAAGATCTCGAGCGACTTCTTGACGCCGTCGGAGGTCAGGGCTGCCTGATCCTTGTCGGCGTAGATCTTCATGAAGCCGTTCATGCCGACCTGCGACAGGAGCACCATGTTGAAGACCTTGACTTCCTGCCATGCCTGGCCGCCCCAGGCGATCGGTGTCAGGCCGGCGGCCTTCAGCTTGTCCATGTCGGCGAAGAAGGCGTCCCAATCCTTGGGCTCTTCGGTAATGCCGGCCTTGGCGAAGGCGTCCTTGGAGTAGAACATCCAGCTTTCGCCGTGAATGCCTGTCGGCGTCAGGTAGACCTTGCCGTCGTAGGAGATGTAGTCGTAGAGGGCCTTCGGAAGGACGTCCTTCCACTTGCCGGCGGCAGCCACCTCGTCGATCGGGTTCATCAGGCCCTGTTCGATAAACTCTGCCGGGTCCTTACCGACCACGACCTGCTTTGCCGTCGGCGGGTCGCCGGCGACGAGGCGGTTCTGGAAGGCGGCATTGGCGTTTTCGAAGCCGGCCACGGTGGAACTTTCCCACACGCCGCCGCGCTTTTCGAATTCCTTCTTGATCGCGTCGACGGCGCGGCCTTCGCCGCCCGAGGTCCAGGAGGTGAAGACCTCGGCCTTCAGTTTGTCATCGGCCTGGGCGAGGCCGACGGCGCCGAGCAGGATGGTGCCGGCGAGCAGGATTGTCATTCTCTTCATGGTTCCACCTCTTCATGGGCCCTCTTTGCGGGGCCGTTGGTTACAGGTTCGGTTAGCGATAGATCGGCAGTAGCGATTGCCGCACGAGGGTCAGGCCATTGGCGATATCGCCAACGGGATCGGGAGCGGCGTCGAGCTCGAGGATCGCCCAGCCGCTGAACTGGCGGTCGCGAAGCAGTCGGATCCAGGCCGGCCAATCGACGCGACCAAGGCCGAAGCCGCAGAAATAGGGGCGATGACGCTCGTGGATATCTTTGCCGATCGGCGTGTCTACAGGCATCCTGCCGATCGCGTCCTTCCAGTGTGCGATGACCATGCGCTCGTGGTGGCGGTCGACCAACTGGATCGGATCGGAGCCTTCGAGAATGATATGGGCCGTATCCGGGCACATGTGGACGTAGGTCGGGTCAGTGAGCAGCATCAGCAGGTCGACGTCGCGCGCAGCGGCGAAGATCGAGTGCGCTTCCGTATGAACCGCGAGCTTGACGCCCTTCTTGTAGAGGATCGCGCCCAAGCGGTTGAGGAAATCGGCGATGATCCTGGCCTGCTCGAAATCGCGGAAGCGAACAGGTTCGGCGCCCGGCGTCTGGCGCATCGGCGCGCCGATTACCATCACATCGCCGCCGCAGGCCTTGATGAAGTCGGCGTAAAGTTCAGCTTTGGCGATGATGGCGTCCTGTGCCGCCGCCTCGGTGAAGTCGCCCGATGCTTCCAGTTCCGCGAAGAAGCCGGATGCGAGCTGCAGGCCGCGCTTGGATAGTTCGGCGGCGAAACCTTCGACCGAGCCGTAGGTCTTGATGGCGTCCTGCCAGTTGAAGGGCGAGAAGGTCAGTTCGACGCCGGTGACGCCCGAGGCCTGGATACTGTCGAGGATCTTGTCCCAGAACTTGCGTGGCTCGGCCTTCGCATAGTCGACAATCGCATCATAGCTGTCGACGCCCCAGAATCCCGGGTGAAAGAAGGTCACAAGGTCTACCCCGAAACGCAAATTCTCTGTCGCAGCCACTGTCCGATCTCCTCCGGTCAAGCATGAGTCATCCGTCACGAATGTGTTTTCGCGCTGGAGTTTTATTTAGCGAATTCAATATATTGGTGCTTGGCAATCGATTGCCATGGCGCGATATTAGTCAGGCCGATAAAATATGCAACGGTTTTTTGCGAGTTTTTGGCAATCGTTTGCTATAACGGGATTCGGGAGAAGCGACAGGTTTTGCCTGCGCTGGGCTAAGTGGATGGATCCATGAAGAAAATCGACGACAATCCACCTGTGGAGGGATCGTCCGCCTTGATGGCTGACGTGGCGCGTCTTGCTGGCGTCGCGACCTCGACGGTCAGTCGCGCATTGGCAAACCCCGGGCGGGTCAACGAGAAGACACGGGCAAGAATTGCCGCCGCCGCCGAGCAGCTTGGCTACACGCCCAATGCCGCGGCCCGCAATCTTCGGGTCGGCAAGTCCAACGTGATCATGATCATCTTGCCCGGCTCGCTGCACTATGGCGCCTCGCAGATCATTCCGCAGGTTCTCGATGCGGTGAACCGCACGCTCATTCGCAACGGCTATAACCTGATGATCGCCAACCTCGACCGAGACGAGAGTTCGGAGCGGCACATCCTCGATCTCGCCTTCGGCGGAACGGTGAGGGGCGCGCTCATCCTGTCATCACAGTTGCCGGTGGTTGCCAACAGATCGCTTGCGGAGGCCGGTCTGCCAATCGTGTCTTTGCTGCTCGACATGAGCGATACGGCGGTGCCGAGCATCGTCACCAATGATCGGCAGGCTGTGAGAGAGGTTGCGCGGGAGTTGCTGGCGCTCGGACACCGCCGGTTCTTCTACATTGCCGGTCCGACGGGAAATTACCATGACATCGAACGCTACGCCGGTCTGGTTGAGGCCTTGCAGGAAGCGGGCTTGTCGGAAGAGTATGTAACCCGCTCCGGCGGCGAACTATCGTTCCAGTTCGGCTTCGAAACGGGCCTGCGGGCCGCCGAGGAGTTTTCAACCCTTACGGAAAAGCCCACTGCCGTGGTCGCGACGAGCGACGACATGGCGATCTCCTTCATGAGCAGGGTGCAGAAGATGGGCTGGCGCGTGCCTGAAGACCTGTCGATCGTGTCCTTCGACGGATCGCCGGTCTGCGAATATTGCGCGCCGCCACTCTCCACGATCGAGCAACCGATGGAAGCGCTGGGCGAGACCGCGGCAGAGCTGTTGATCCGGTGGATGGCGGACATTGAACGCCCTGAGGAAAGCCGCATCGTGATCCCCAGCCGGATCATTCGTCGCGAAAGCATCTCGCAAGCACTAGGCGCAACCGCTTCGGAGGAGAAAGCGCGCGACCGAGCCGAGGATAATCTCGCTCGGTAGATCTCGAGCCCAGTCGCGATGAACGGTGCGCAATACTGTGGCGGGATCGGTCTTCAACGAACCGCCTCAAGCGTCTAGATCGCGGTTCCGAACGCGCCAAGGAGCTTTGCAAGCGCATCTTCGTCGCGATAGGGAAATGTTCTCCGCACCAACTCCGGGCTCAGCCGAGGCTGAAGGCTGCGAGCCTCAACCTCGCATCGCCTTCGCTGTGCGTCGTCACCACGCAGCGCATGAGCGGCTGCGAGCAGAACAAGGGTCCGCCACGACTTGTCCGGAACATTCTCGAAATCGTCTACGGCGGCATCCGGACGGCCCTGCTGAAGCCGGATAATGCCCCGGACACCCCAGAACCACACAGGCGGATACTTCGACTTCCTGAAGCATTCCTCGATTTCGGCTGCGGCCTCTTCCAGATCACCGACGTAGTGAAGCAATTCGGCATGATCCGCGCGAATCTCCATATCGGTCGGAGCCAAGTCACGCGCCTTAACGTAGTGGGATTCTGCGCTGTCGTGGTTTCGCATCGACAATTGAACCAATGCCGCCGCGTAGTGGGAGAAGGCATGGTTGTTGTCGAGGCGCAAGGCAACGCGCGCGACTTCTTCGGCGCGATGCAGCCGCTCGATCACCCCTTCCGTGAAGAAGCCGTAAGACAGTGCAATGGCGTACATCGCATGCGCGTCGATGAGCGCCGGATCGAGTTCCGTCGCTCTCTGGAAAAAACGTTCCGCTTCGGGCAGCCGATGCTTGGCGTCCAGCATCCTGCCATAGAGAAAATTCTCGTAGGCTGACCAGGAGGCTTCGGGCTTCGTGGCAATGGCCTTTGATGCAGTGGAGAGCACTTTGTCCACCACGAGCGACACGATTTCCGCGGCCGCCCATTCGATGGCTTCGATATCGCAATCCGCAGGAAGATCGAAAGGCCTCGACCAGAGGATGGATGTGGCCGCGGTGCGCAGAAACCGGACGTTCAAGCGAAAAGGACCCGCCCCGTGGAGGCTGATGCTGACCGTGTAGTCGAGTGGACGACTGCCTGTCTCACTCACCGGGACGGATCCGACGTCGATCCAATGCCGATCGGAAAGGAATTGTTCGAGGCTTGAGGTAATAAGCCCCATGACCTCCTGCTGATGGGGAAGGGCTGAGGACATGACCTCCACTCTGACCAGCACTTTTTCCCGATCCGACGATGTCGCCGGTTCAGCAGCGCGCGAGGGCTCCGCTTTCGCGGTTTCGGCGCAGTGCGGCTGCCAGTGCCAGACACGGACGGGTCGCTCGATATTCTTCAGACGTTTTTCTCCGCCCTCTACGAACTCGGCGCCGATCCGCGCGGCGATCTGGTGGTAGACACCCTCGGTGATGCAAAGCCCGCCAGGTGCAGCACCGGCTTCGACGCGGGAGGCGACGTTTACGCCGTCACCGAACATATCGGAGCCATCAACCAGCACATCGGCAAGGTTGATCCCAATTCGAAGAACCAAGCGAGCGCTGTCTGGCTCGCGTTGCGCCAGTTCGCCTTGGATTGCCATGGCGCATTCGACGGCTCCCGCGGCGGAATCAAAGACAGATAAGGTTCCGTCGCCTATCAGCTTGAATATCCTGCCGCCGTTGTCTTCGATGTTCGGCGCGATGACGTCGCTGTGCAATGCCTTGATCCGGGCAAGGGTCGCCTCTTCGTCACGCTCCATCAGGCGAGCGTAACCAACCACATCCGTGGCCATGATTGCTGCCAGCCGTCGCTTGACAGGAATGCTCGCCATTCGCCCTCCGCGTAGTCCCACAGATCGCGCCCACGAGGCGTGGCGAGACTAGCACAGAACCGTTACCCCGTCTCGGAAGCGCCGGGGATAAATACGATGCGGGAGCGCGGCGTTGTTGCGAAACAGCCACGACCGATATGAAATACGGCGTCGGCTAATATACCCATGGCGCTCTACCTTTGAGTGCGTTAAAGCTCAGGCGAGAGTCGCGGCGACCAGTCGGTGGACGACGTAAGCGCAGCAGTCTGCAGCTTAGGAGAATAGTTTCCGCGCATGGATGGCATCGGCTCGCAGCATCACGAATCCGGTCTTCGTGCGCTCTGCGGGATCGCAGCGTTCTATCGGATCGCTGCCGATCCGGTCCGGCTGCAGCACGATCTCGCCTTGAAGGGGCGGGCGGCTGAGGCGAAGGACTTACAGCGCGCAGCCGGGATCATCGGGCTCAAGGCGCGCGTCGTCGAGAAACTCAGCGAACAACGTCTTCGAACAATCCCGGTTCCTGCAATCGTCCAGGTCCGCAGTGGTTCGTTCCAAGTCCTCGGTGGGTTGAACCCATCGGGCAAATATAGACTTGTCGATCCGATAACGCGCGTCGACCGCGAAATTGCTCCGTCAGACATTCTCGCTGAAATCAACTCGAGCGTTATCCTCGTCGGACGGCGCCTAGGCGGCGAGGGATCCGACCCGCGAGAATTCGGCTTCAAATGGTTCTGGCCGTCGATCTGGCGGTATCGAAAGCCGCTTGCCCACGTGCTGCTCGCCTCCCTGTTCGTTCAGATCTTCGCACTTGTCACGCCCCTGTTCTTCCAGGTTGTGGTTGACAAGGTTCTGACTCACAAGGGCTACTCGACCCTCTTTGTGCTGGTCGCGGGCATCGCCATCATCGGGCTCTTCGATGTCGTTCTCCAATATCTGAGAACCTATGCCCTCGCGCACACGACGAACCGGATCGACGTCGAGCTCGGCCAGCGATTGTTTCACCACCTCCTGCGATTGCCGCTTGGCTACTTCGAGACTAGGTCGGCGGGTCAGACCGTCGCGCGGGTCCGCGAACTGGAGACGATCCGTGCGTTCCTGACTGGCCAGGGGCTGTTTTCGGCGCTTGACCTCGTCTTTGCGTTCATTTTCATCGCCGTGCTTCTTGCCTACTCCTGGAGCTTGACGCTCATCGTTATCGCCACGATCCCGATCTACATCCTGATCGGCATCATTGTCCGACCGCCGCTCCGCGAGCTGGTGAAGGAGAAATTCAATCGAGGCGCTGCAAGCCAGCAGTTTCTCGTCGAAGCGGTCGTCGGTGTTCACACCGTCAAGGCCGCCGCGGTCGAGCCCGTCATGCAGGCGCAGTGGGAAGAGAAGTTGGCGGCCTACGTTCGCACGGCGTTCCAGGCCACGCTTCTCGGCGCCGGCGGCCAGAATGCAATTCAGTATGTCAGCAAGCTTTGCACCGCCGCACTTCTGCTGTTCGGCGCCAAGGCTGTCATCGATGGCGAGTTGACCGTTGGTTCGTTGGTGGCCTTCAACATGATCGCTGGCCAAGTCACCCAGCCGGTCCTGAGGCTGTCCCAGCTATGGCAGGATTTCCAGCAGGTACAGATCTCGGTAGACCGCCTGGGCGACATCTTGAACACGCCGATAGAGCAGCGGCCCGGCGCCCGCATGACGTTGCCCGCACCACGGGGCAATATTGCGTTTCGGAACACGAGTTTCCGCTATCGACCGGGTTCGCCGGTGGTCCTGAAAAGCGTATCACTCGACATCAAGGCGGGAGAGGTGATCGGCATCGTCGGCCCATCCGGTTGCGGAAAGTCGACGCTCACCAAACTGATCCAGCGTCTCTATGTCCCCGAAGAGGGGCAGGTCCTTCTCGACGGCGCGGATCTGTCGCAACTTGATCCGGCATGGCTTCGAAGTCATATCGGCGTCGTTCTGCAGGAGAACCTGCTGTTCAATCGGACGATCCACGACAACATAGCCTTGTCGAACCCCGCGATGCAGCGGGCACAGGTTATCACTGTTGCCAAGCTTGCCGGCGCGGACGAGTTCATAAGCCGCTTGCCGCACGGCTATGACACGATGGTTGAGGAGCGAGGCGCAAACCTGTCCGGAGGCGAACGCCAGAGGATTGCCATCGCCCGTGCGCTCGCAACCAATCCGCCGATCCTGATCTTCGACGAAGCGACGAGCGCGCTCGATTATGAGAGCGAACGCATCGTCCATGCGAACATGCACCAGATCGCGCAGGGCAGGACGGTTGTCATTATTGCTCACCGCCTCGCGGCTGTGCGAGGTTGCGACCGCATCGTCGGCATGATGGACGGGCGTATCGTGGAAGTTGGCAGCCACGACGGACTGCTCGGGCGTCCAGATGGGCTCTATGCGCGGTTGTGGGCGCTGCAGAACGACAGGGGCGCCGCATGAAAGCAGCGACAGCCCGGAAGGATCGCTATGCAGGCCTTCCGCAGCGCCCGGAGAGGCGGTCTGACCATGAGTTCCTGGGGCCAGCACTCGAGATCCTGGAGACCCCGCCGTCACCGGTGCGCATGGCATTGATCCTGGTCATTTGTGCTTTTGTCACGACTGCGTTGATCTGGTCCTACATCGGCCGCATCGACATCATCGCGGCTGCGCAAGGCAAGATCCAGCCGACCGGCCGGGTGAAAGTCGTGCAGCCATTGCTGACGGGCAAGGTGAAGACGCTTCCGCCCGCAAACGGCACGTCTGTCAGGGCGGGTGACATTCTCCTTGAACTCGATCCTACGGATGCCATTGCCGATGAGACGGACGCGGTAAAGAGCCTGGCCTCGGTGCGGGCCGAGGTCGCGCGTCGGAAGGTCGTTGCGGACTATGTGGGGTCAACCAAGACCGACCGGCCACCGCCAGCAATCAAATGGGATGCAGAGGTGCCCGACGACCTGCGGCGGCGGGAAGACAGCATCCTCATGGGCGATATCGAACAACAGGCGGCAACCATGGCTTCTCTCGATGCCCAGAAGCACCAGAAGGAAGTCGAGCGCGATCGCCTGAGGCTGACAGTTGCAGCGCAGGCTTCCCTCGTCGAAACTCTGAAAGAGCGCGTGACGATGCGCAACACGCTCGCCTCGAAGGATGCCGGCACGATGGCGAGCGTGATCGATGCCACGGAAACGCTGAAAGAGCAGGCGACGCAGCTTGCCGTTCAGGAGGGACAGCTCGCGGATGCGGCCGCAGGCATCGAGGTCTATGCGCGGGAGAAGGAGAAGGTGACTCGGGCCTTCCTGAGCGACCAATTCGAGCGGCTGGGCGATGCGGAGCGTCGCGTCGAGGAACTGGAGCAACGGCTGGCGAAAGCGAAGAACTCTCGCGAGCAGATGTCCTTGCGCAGCCCGATAGACGGTACGGTGCAGGCGTCCTCGATCACCAGCGTGGGGCAGGTGGTCACGGTTGGCCAGGACGCCATGCGTATCGTACCGAAGGGTAGCACCTTGGAACTCGAGGTTTACGCCTTGAACAAGGACATCGGCTTCATCAAGGTCGGCCAGGAGGCGGTCGTCAAGCTCGAAGCCTTTCCCTTCACCCGCTATGGAACGATCCCGGCTCGTGTCACAAAAATCGCCGCGGATGCGATTCCCGAACCCGACGCCGCGCGCCGCGAAGGCGATGCTGCAGCGAGACAGTCGGAGACAACATTCGGCGGTGCGGAGAGGATGCAGAATCTGGTCTTTCCGGTGACGCTCAGTCTGGACACGGACCTGATCTCGGCGGATGGGCGCAGCATCAAGCTAAGCGCCGGCATGGCGGCGACCGCGGAGGTTAGAACGGGCGACCGCAGGATACTGGAGTATGTTTTTTCGCCGCTGGTTGAAGTGGCGGAAGAGGCTCTGCGGGAAAGGTAACCTCTTCATGGTGACACTTCTCAGTGGATCGAGTGGGCAGAGTGGAATAGGTGGGGCGGGAATAGCATGACGGGCACGAATACTTTCACAAAGTCCGTGTACTTGACGGGCGACGACAAAGTCGATGGGCTCATCAGCGGCTATTCCTGGGATGGGACGATAACCTATGCGTTTCCGACCGTTTCTACGTCGTATACTTATAGCGGCGAGAAAAACTATGGCTTCTCCTCGATTTCCCGGCAGCAGCAATCCATGGCGCTGTTCTTTCTGGAACAGTCGTATGGAAACACAGCAAACGACGGGTTCTCCGTAGAGGGTTTCACCAACGCCAATTTCGAGGCCGGATCTGCGAGCACCGCAACGGTCCGGTTCGCTCAGTCGTCATATCCTGATCTTTCGACGGCATGGACCTATTATCCGGGCCCGTACAACAATTCCGGTGATGTCTGGTTCGGAACTGCGTACGCCCGCACGACGGCCGACTATCGCTATCCCGAGTTCGGAAACTATGCAGGGCAAACGATCGTGCATGAGCTCGGTCACGCGCTTGGCTTGAAGCATGGCCATGTCGCGGAGGACAACACTGTCGTGGTGCCCGACGCATACGATTCTCTTGAATATACCACCATGACCTATCGCACCTATGTCGGCGACAGCGGGACGGGCTACAAATACGAGCAGAATGGCGCGCCGCAGACCTTCATGATGCTCGACATCGCTGCCCTTCAGCAGATCTATGGTGCGGACTACACGACCAATAGCGACGATACCGTCTACAGCTGGAATCCGAACCAGGGCATTACCTATGTCAACGGCGTCGCCGCCATTACACCAGCAGCGAACCGGATCTTCGCAACCATATGGGATGGCGGCGGTATCGATACCTATGATCTGACTGCCTATAAGACCAGTATCAGAATAGACCTGCGAGCCGGCGGCTATTCGGTCTTTTCTCAAGGCCAGCTTGCGTATCTGGGTGGCGGTCCAAACAAGGGCTATGCCCGTGGCAATATTTTCAATGCCCTGCTGTATCAGGGCAACGTCGCGTCGCTTATCGAAAATGTGAAGGCCGGTTCTGGCAACGACACGATTATCGGCAACGAGGCTGATAACACCCTGTGGGGCAACGCCGGCAACGATACGCTTGACGGCGGTGTCGGCGCCGATACCCTGATCGGGGGTACAGGAGACGATACTTACATCGTCGATGATCTGGACGTCGTTGTCGAAGGTGTCAACGCGGGCAGCGATCTGATCAAGACGACGCTTTCCGTCTATTCGCTCGCCACAATTGCCAATGTCGAGAGGTTGGCCTTCATCGGCAGCGGCGCATTCACGGGGACTGGAAATAGCCTTGCGAATGTCATCAGCGGCGGTGCGGGCAGCGACACGCTGGATGGTGGTGCGGGTGCCGACACGCTGATCGGCGGCGCCGGCAACGACCTCTATTTGGTCGACAGCACTGCTGACGTTGTCTCCGAGGCCGCCAATGCGGGTATTGATGAAATCCAGACCGCGCTTGCGACCTATTCGATCGCGGCGTTCACCAATGTTGAGAACCTGACCTATACCGGCACCGGAAAATTCTCGGGCATAGGCAACGCCGCAGCGAATAGGATTACTGGCGCCGCTGGGGATGACACATTGAACGGTGGCGCCGGTGTCGACACGCTGATCGGCGGCGCCGGAAACGACACCTACCTAGTCGACCTTGCGACCGACGTCGTGGTCGAGAACGCCGGCGACGGCGTCGACACGATCAAGACGGCGCTTTCCAGCTATTCGCTCGCGGCAATAAGCAACGTCGAGAACCTGACATATATCGGTACGGCTGCGTTTGTCGGTACCGGCAATGATCTCGATAACGTCCTCATGGGTGGTGCTGCCGCGGATAAGCTGACGGGGGGTCTTGGCAACGACACGCTGATTGGAGGCGCAGGCTCGGACAGGATGTCGGGGGGCTTGGGCGACGACATCTATGTGGTCGACGTCGCGACCGACGTTGTGCTCGAGAACCTCGATGAGGGGACGGATACCATCAAGACAACGCTGGGGGCCTATACCCTCGGCGCGAATGTTGAGAACCTGACCTACATTGGCACGGCAGCCTTCGCGGGTATTGGCAATGCCGCGGCGAACTGGATTACCGGTGGAGCAGGCGCCGACACGCTCGACGGTAACGCGGGGGACGATCGGCTGGTCGGCGGCGCCGGCAACGACACCTATATCGTCGATACCTTGGACGATACCGTAGTCGAAGAGGTCGGCGGTGGTGTCGATCTCATCAAAACTGCTCTTGCAACCTATTCGCTGGCGTCGATCGCCAATGTTGAAAACTTGGCCTATGTCGGCACTGCTGACTTCACCGGCGCCGGCAATGCTCTCGACAACGTCATCACCGGTGGGGCTGGGAGTGACACACTCTCGGGCGATGCGGGCAACGACACGCTGAACGGCGGAGCGGGCGCGGATGCTCTAGCGGGTGGCCTAGGTGACGACACTTACATCATCGACAATGCCGGGGACACGGTCAGCGAAGATGCCGACGAAGGCATCGATACCGTGCGGACGAGCCTAGCAAGCTATACGCTCGGCGCTAACGTCGAAAACCTTACCAATATCGGCACCGCAGCCTTTAACGGTATCGGTAATGCGCTGAACAACATCATGACCGGCGGGGCGGGGATCGACAGGTTGGCTGGTGGGGCAGGCGACGATATCTATATCGTCAGCACCCGTGACATCGTCATCGAGGATACCGACGCCGGTATTGACACGGTACGGACAAATCTCGCGTCGTATACACTCGGCGCTAACGTCGAAAATCTGATCTTCACCAGCAGCACCACCTTCACCGGCGTCGGCAACGGGCTCGACAATGTCATCAAGGGCGGCAAGGCAGCCGACACACTGTCAGGCGGCGCCGGCAATGACACGTTGGATGGCGGTGCTGGTGCCGATAGACTGATTGGCGGCACTGGCGACGATATCTTCATCGTCGACAACACCAAAGACGTGGTGACGGAAGCCGTTGGCCAGGGCAATGACACGGTGAAAACCGGGCTCGCGGCGCTGACGCTTGCGGCCAACGTAGAAGCCCTTGTCTATACCGGCGCGGGCAACTTTTTGGGCACTGGAAATGCGCTTGCAAACACGATCAGTGGTGGTTCCGGCAATGACATCTTGAACGGAGGCGCCGGTGCGGACACTCTGATCGGTGGTTTGGGCAATGACATTTACGTCGCCGATAACGCCTTCGATGTGATCGTGGAGAACGACGGAGAGGGCATAGATACGGTCCAGACGGCGTTGGCGAGCTATGTGCTCGCTGCCAATGTCGAGAACTTGACTTACACCGGTACGATCGCATTTGCGGGCACCGGTAACGCGCTGGGAAATACGATCACGGGCGGTGTGGCCGCAGATACATTGTCGGGTGGTGACGGCAACGACACGCTGAACGGTGGCAAGGGCGCTGATACGCTGATCGGTGGTTTGGGCGACGATATTTATATCGTCGACAGCGCCGCGGACGTCGTCACCGAAAATGCCGACGCGGGTATCGATACCGTCAAGACGGCACTCGCCGCCTATTCGCTTGCATCCAAGGCCAACGTCGAGAACCTGACCTATGCCGGCACGGTAGCGTTTGTCGGCACCGGCAATGGGCTTGCCAATACGATCAGGGGCGGCGTTGGCGCCGACATCCTGGACGGCGGTGCTGGGATCGACACCCTGATCGGCGGCCTTGGTAACGACACCTACATCGTCGATGATCTCGCCGATATCGTTACAGAAGCCGTCAACGCTGGTACCGATCTGATCAAGACGGCGCTTTCGGCTTACGCCCTGACCGACATCGCCAATGTCGAGAAGCTGGCCTTCACCGGCAGTGGTGATTTCGTGGGGACGGGAAACGCGTTGGCGAACGTCATCGCAGGCGGCGCCGGCAACGACACGCTGGATGGCGGTGCCGGTGCCGACACCTTGATCGGCGGTGCTGGCAACGACGTCTATATCGTCGATAGCATCGCTGATGTAGTCACCGAGGCGGCGAATGCCGGCACGGATGAAATCCGTACCTCGCTTGGATCGTATTCGATTGCCGCGCTCGTCAACGTCGAGAACCTCTCCTACACCGGTGGGGGCAATTTCTCAGGCACCGGCAACGCCTCTGCCAACACTATCAGCGGTGGCGCGGGCAATGACACGCTGAACGGCGGTGCCGGCGTGGACAGGCTGATCGGCGGTCTCGGCAATGACACCTATATCGTTGACAGCGCCGCGGACGTCATCACCGAAAATGCCGACGAGGGCATCGATACGGTCAAGACGGCTCTCGCCAGTTACTCACTTGCAGCCAGGGAGAATGTGGAGAACCTTACCTACACAGGCAAGACGGCGTTTGCCGGCACGGGCAATGACCTTGATAACGTCATTGTCGGCGGCAGTGGTCAGAATACGCTGACTGGCGGCGCGGGCAACGATACCCTCACGGGTGGGGCTGCGGCAGACACCTTCGTCTATCTGCCGAACTGGGGGCACGATACGATCACAAACTTTGTGGCGACAGGTACCGCGCATGACACGATCAGGATCGACCAAACCATCTTTGCCGATTGGGCCACCCTGCTTGCCGCATCCAGCCAGTCTGGCGCCGATGCACTGATCACGGCCGATTCGAATAACAGCATCACGTTGCAGAACGTGCTCGTGTCCAGCCTTCAGTCGAGTGATTTCCGGTTTGCATGATCTGATCGAAGGGTCCGCCCTATTCATGAACTGAAATCATGACCGCATGCCGATTTAACCGTCTAATGCTTGCGGCGGCATGGGGCTATCTTGTGGCCATCCCAAACATCGGAGATGGCGATCATGAAGAAGCGACTGCTTGGACAAGGCCTGGAAGTGTCCGCCTTGGGTTTCGGCTGCATGGGGCTGAACTTCAGCTATGGGCATGCGCTCAGTAACGACGAGAGCATCAAGCTCGTGCGCGATGCCGTGGATCGAGGCGTAACGTTCTTCGACACCGCGGAAGTCTACGGTCCCTTCACGAACGAGGAGATCGTCGGCGAGGCCCTGCGGCCCATACGTGATCGGGTCGTCATCGCGACAAAGTTCGGCTTCAACATTCAGGACGGCAAGATGGCCGGCGTCAACAGCCGTCCGGAGCGTATCAAGATGGTTGCCGAGGCTTCCTTGAAACGTCTCGGCGTCGAGGTCATCGACCTCTTCTATCAGCATCGCGTCGATCCCAATGTCCCGATCGAGGATGTGGCCGGAGCGGTCAAGGACCTGATCGCCGAGGGCAAGGTGAAGCACTTCGGGCTTTCCGAGCCGGGCGCCGCGACGGTGCGCCGGGCCCACGCCGTGCAGCCGATCACTGCCCTCCAGAACGAATATTCGCTGTGGACCCGCGGGCCGGAAACCAATGGCATCCTCCAGGCATGCGAGGAACTCGGCATCGGTCTGGTCGCCTACAGTCCGCTCGGCAAGGGCTTCCTCACCGGCGCGATGGGCAAGGACAGCAAGATAGCTGAAAACGACTTCCGCAAGATCCTGCCGCGCTTCACGCCGGAAGCGATGGAGAAGAACCAGGCGCTGATCGACCTGATCCGTCGCGTCGGGGATGAGAAAAAGGCAACGCCCGCACAGATCGCGCTCGCCTGGCTGCTCGCCCGGAAATCCTGGATCGTGCCGATACCAGGCACAACGAAGCTTCATCGCCTGGAAGAAAACCTGGGTGCGGCCGACATCCAGCTGACCGCCACGGAACTTGCGGAATTGGAAGACGCTGCCGCCAAGATACAGGTCGAAGGCGAGCGATATCCGGAACAACTGATGAAAACCACCGGTCTTTGATCTCACTCACGAGGCGTCCTTTGGGACGCCTTTCCTGCTTCTTCGGAAAGACAATCCTCATGTCTCAAGACATCGCCGATTCCTCGGCAATCGACGTCGTATGCCCGCCTGCCGCCCCCAAGCGCAGCGAAGCGCCTCGCTGGCGGGTCCTCGGCGTGCTCAGTGCTCTCATGGGTTTCGCGTCGATCTCGACGGATCTCTATCTGCCGGCGATGCCGACCATGGGCAGGGACTTGCAGGCGGACGCCGGTTCGATGGAATTGACGGTATCCGGTTTCCTCGTCGGGTTCAGCGTCGGACAGCTCCTCTGGGGACCGATCGCCGACAGGTTCGGCAGACGGATTCCGGTCGCAATCGGTTTGCTGCTCTTCGTCGTTGGCTCTGCCGGTTGCGGGCTGTCGAACTCCGCCACGGAGATGATCGCATGGCGCATGGTGCAGGCCGTCGGCGCCTGCTCGGGTGTCGTCCTCGCCCGCGCGATGGTGCGTGATCTCTACGAAGGCGCGCGCGCTGCACAGATGCTGTCGACGCTTATCACCATCATGGCTATCGCACCGCTGCTAGGGCCGATCGTTGGAGGCCAGATCCTGGCAATCGCAGGCTGGCGATCGATCTTCTGGGTGCTGGTCGGCGTCGGATTGGTGACGCTGGCGGCGCTGATGAGCATCCCGGAGACGCTTCCCCACGAGCGGCGGCGCCACGACTCCGTGCTTGGCGCGATTTCGGGCTACGGAAAGCTGCTTACCAACCGGCGCCTCCTCGGCTTCGCGGCGTCCGGTGGATTCTTCTATGGAGGCATCTACGCCTACATCGCTGGAACCCCGTTCGCCTACATCGACTATTACCACGTTCCCGCAGAATTCTACGGCATCCTGTTTGCTGTCGGAATTGTCGGGATCATGGCCGCCAACATGATCAATTCGCGCTTGGTTGTGCGCTTCGGCAGCCGCGTGTTGCTGAGGCTGGGCACGGCAGGCGCTGCGCTTTCGGGCCTCTTCCTGCTCTTTTCCGGTTGGACCGGATGGGGTGGGCTGTGGGGGTTGGCCGTTCCTCTCTTCGTCTTTGTATCGTGGTCGGGATTGATCGTCGCCAATTCCATCGGCGGCGCGCTCGAAGACCATCCGGATCGGGCCGGATCGGTATCGGCATTGGTTGGTGCGATCCACTACGGCAGCGGCATCGTCGGTTCGGCAGCCGTCAGCGCCCTTGCGGACGGCACGCCCTGGCCGCTCGCGCTGGTCATCGCCATTGCCGGCGTTGGCAGCTTCCTGAGCCTCTCGCTCGTTTCTGCGCGGACCTCCGCTTGACGTCCGGGATTGTCGGGGCCAACTTCGACAATCATGTAGCACTCATGCCAAGGGTTCATGAATGAGGCGAGAAGACCTTGTCGATCTCAATGCGTTCATCACAGTCGCGGAAGAGCAGAATTTCACGCGTGCGGCTGCCATTCTTGGTACCTCGCAGTCTGCGCTCAGTCATACGATACGGCGCCTCGAGACAAGGCTCGGCGTCCGCCTTCTGACCCGAACGACACGCAATGTTGCCCCCACCGAAGCAGGCGAAAGATTGCTGGCGTCGCTGCGGCCCGCGATGGACAGCATAGGTACTGGCCTGGCCTCCCTGAGCGAGCTACGCGACAGGCCGTCCGGCACCATTCGCATCACGACGTCGGAGCACGCAGCGACGTCGCTGTTGTGGCCAGTGCTACGCAGGCTCCTGCCGGATTACCCGGACATCAACGTCGAGCTCAGTATCGATTCCAGCTTCACGGACATCGTCTCCGACCGGTTCGACGCCGGTGTCCGCCTCGGGGAGGCGCTTGCCAAGGACATGGTGGCTGTGCGCATCGGACCGGACCTCAGAATGGCGGTCATCGGCTCTCCAGCCTATTTCGACCGGAACCCAAAGCCAAAACTGCCGCAGGATCTTGCGTCCCACCGCTGCATCAATCTTCGGATGCTGAGCGGCGGCGGGCTCTATGCGTGGGAGCTCGAACAGGGATCCAGGGAGCTGCGCGTGCGTGTCGATGGTCAACTCGCTTTCAACAATGTGAACATGATCGCCCGCGCGGCCGAAGATGGATTCGGGCTCGGCTTCGTCATGGAAGATCAGGTTGCCGATCGGCTCGCTGACGGACGCCTTGTCCGCGTGCTGGAAGACTGGTGTCCGCGCTTTGCCGGATATCATCTATACTATCCGAGCCGACGGCAGCCGTCGGCGGCCTTTTCAGTTCTGGTCGAGGCACTTCGATATAGAGGCTAGTGCTGCCACAAACACCCGGGGAACAGATGACGATCGTTCAGGCATCAGGCACACGCATTAGGGTGGCGACCAGCGAGGACGCCGCGGTCCTCGGGGCATATGGGGCGCAGCTGATGGCGCTGCACCATCAATGGGACCCCAAGCGGTTCATTTCATCGAACGACAAGACGCCACAGAGCTACGCGCGATACCTTTCGAGCCAGTTGGGCAAGGATGATGTTCTGGTTATCGTTGCCGAGGAGGACGATGCGATCGTGGGCTACTGCTACGGCGCCATTGAAGGCTACGATTACATGGCACTGCGGGGGCCCGCCGGCGTGCTGCACGACCTTTTCGTTGATCCACAGAAGCGTCGATGTGGGCTTGGGCGGGCGCTGATCGAGGCAGCCGTCGATGCGCTGGCGCAACGTGGTGCAACGCAGATCGTGCTGTCCACGGCCTATCAGAACGAGGTGGGGAAGCGGCTATTTGCTGCCGCAGGATTTCAGCCGACGATGGTCGAAATGACCCGTCAGCTAGATCCTCGGACACCCTAGCGCATCGACAACTGGATCTGGCGGTGGAATGATCCACCGCCATGCCAAGAGGTGGCGATGCGCGCTTTCACTCGCCCTCACGGCCTTGGGCGTAATCTTCGTCGCTGACCTTCTCCATCCAGGTTACGGAGACACCGTCCAGTGCTTCGGCCACGGCGAAATGGGTCATCGCGCTATCAGCGGAAGCGCCGTGCCAGTGCCTGACATGGGGTGGAATCCAGACCACGTCTCCCGGCGCCACGCGTACGACCGCGTCCCCTTGCTTCTGAACCCAACCGGTCCCGGAGACGATGAACAGTGTTTGCCCAAGCGGATGGGTATGCCATGCCGTCCTTGCTCCGGCCGAGAACGACACCGTCGCGCCGCCGATGCGGGCAGGTGCATCACCGCGAAAGAAGCCTGATGTCTCGACCTTGCCGGTAAAGTACTGCTCAGGCGCGGCAGCCCGGCCGTCGCCCGCGCGTGTGATCTTTACCTCGGCAGGTGCCGCAGCAATCTTGGACGCGACATCACGGCTTTCGAAGACACGCTGCAGGACCGGGACGGCCGACATCGCCCTCGGCCAGCCGGCATAGAATGCCACATGGGTAACGACCTCCGACGCCTCGGCGCGCGCCAAGCCGTTGTCCATGGCGCGGTTTGCGTGGAAGGGAAGTTGTTCCGGCTGACCGATCGCGATCAGGGCCGCCATCGTCACGAGGCTGCGGTCCCGCGCGGACAGATCCGGACGCTGCCAGAGATTCCCAAAGAGGACGCGATTGGTAAGGTCGGCAAGTGCCGAAGCCGTTGGCGCCACATTCGCGTCAACCGTCGCGGCACGTGTCGCCTCCGCCTTGGCGTCTAGTACGATGCGGGCGGCAGTGCTGTTGGCCAGGGCTCCAATCCCGCGCTCTTCAAACACCTTCTTCGTTTCGGTGACGGCCGACATCGCGTTCGGCCAACCGGCATAGAATGCAAGGTGCGTGATCAACTCACCGATCTCTTCCGGTTTGAGGCCGTTGTCGAGCGCTCTGCGCACATGGCTGCCGGTTTGCGCGGCCTTCCCCGTCGAGACGAGCGTGGCGACGGTGACGAGGCTGCGGTCGCGGGGGGACAGCTCCCCTCGCTCCCAGACCTCGCCGAACAAGACATCGTCCGTAAAATCGCCAAGGCCCGGTGCCGTCTCGTAGACAGCTTGCGGCGCGACGCGCTGGCGCTTTTCCTGGGCTTCGACACCCGTCGCGGCCAGGGCGGACACCGCGATCGTGGCTGCAATCTTTTTCATGAACTCGACTCCGTCGATATTGTCTTGGGGAAGGAACGAACGGGGCCACCGAAGCGGCCCGTTCGGCTAGACGCGAAGAAGCGTCTTGATGGCCCGGCGCTCATCCATGGCACGGTAGCCTTCGGCAACGTCGGCAAGCGGCACCTCGAGATCGAACACTTTTCCGGGGTTGATCTTTCGGTCGAGCACAAGATCCATCAGATAGGGCAGGTAGCGCCGGACCGGCGCCGGTCCGCCAAGCAGGCTCTTTTGCTGGAAGAAAAGGTTCTGACCGTCGAACGTGACGCCATGGGGAACGCCGACGAACCCGATCTTGCCGCCCGGACGGGCGCAGTTGACCGCCTGGCCCATGGATTCTTGCGTGCCGACGCATTCGAGAACGGAATCCGCGCCGACCCCATTCGTGAGTTCCTTGATCCGCGCCACGCCGTCGTCGCCGCGCTCGGAGATGATGTCGGTCGCTCCGAACTCGAGCGCGAGATCCTGCCGGCTCTTGTGGCGGCTCATCGCGATGATCCGCGATGCGCCCATCTGCCTGGCGGCAAGAACGCCCATCAAGCCGACCGCACCGTCGCCGACCACTACTGCCGTGCCGCCTTCCTGGACACCTGCGGCATCGGCCGCATACCACCCGGTTCCCAGGACGTCGGAAACCGCGAGCAGGCTCGGAATGAGATCGTCTGCCGGAAGCTCCGCTGTGGCGACAAGCGTGCCATCGGCAAGAGGAACGCGCGCATAGGGCGCCTGTGCGCCCGTCATGAACTCGCGCTGCTCGCAAGACGACTGGAAACCAAACTTGCAATGGGGGCAGGTGTTGTCCGACAGACAGAAGGAGCCGACAACGAATTGGCCAGGCTTGACCGTCTTCACCGCGCTGCCGACCTCCACGACCACACCGCAGTATTCGTGGCCCATGGCGAGCGGCGCCGTGACTTCGTTGGCACCGCGGAACGGCCAAAGGTCGGAACCACAGATGCAGCTTGCCGACAGCTTTATGATGGCGTCGGTCGGCTTCAGGATCTTCGGCTCGGCGACTTCTTCGCAACGGACGTCGCCCGGCCCGTAAAGCTTCGTTCCCAACATTGGTGTTGTCCTTTCATTGTGATGGTCGAGCTAGGCCCCGTCTTATTCGGGTGCCAGCTCGTCTTAGGAATATGAGGCGGTATCGCCGATGAGGAAGTCGCTGCCCGTCAAGCCGTTGCGCGATATCTGCTGATCAGATCCAAGTCGCGCCGAACTCGATCGGGCTCTTGGTCCAGGGGCATGTTGTCGAGGTCGAGGACGGCATCAAGCGCGTCCTCCGGATCAGGGCGCAATGCTGCGAACAACGGGTTGAGATCGGTGGGCGCGGGCCCTGTCTCCGCTACGAGTTCGAAGGTCTTCCTGGTTGCTGCGTCGGAGGTGAGGCTTTCGACGAGCACTTCGGCAATTTTCTGTCGGGAAATGACGCCGTCGCTTGGGGTGCCGCTATGCCGCCGGTCGCCCTGCAGGAATTCCAGACGGTGCTGGTCGGCGGCGTTGTAGTCGAACCAACCGGGGCGCACGATCGTGTAAGGCAGGCCGCTCCTGCGAACGAGACGCTCGGCCCTGCGCTTCCAGTCGTGGCCCTCATTGGTCCTGTTGTAATGGCCGTGACGTTCCGTAACGCCGATCGTCGTCATGAGCGCAATCCGCAGGCTCCGGCCACCGAGGGCGGCCAGTATGTCGAGAAACGTCCGGTAATAGACTGCTTCAGCGGCTGCCCTTCCTTGGCCGTCGGCCTTCAAGGTCAGCACGACCGCGTCCATTCCCTCAAGGGCCGGCTCCAAGGTATCGGGCTTTGTCACGTCGCCCACGACCATTTCCGCGCCTTCCGGAAGGCGGGCGGAGGAGGCGTTGCGGACAAGCGCACGTACTTTATGGTTTCTCCGAAGCGCCTCGCTCACGACAAGGCGGCCGACACTTCCCGTAGCGCCGACGACGAGCACGTTCAGTTGGGGCATATCCGACGGTCCTTCTATCCAGAGAAGGAGGATAGCGCAGCAAGATTGATCTGATTAGACGGGATCGGTGGCATGCACCTATATCCGGCGTTCATGAATATAGGGCGTTCCCCGACGCCGCCCGTCCGTGAAGCACAGGCGCTTTGACAAAGCGCAATGATCGGAGCTTTGCTTAGGTGAACAATGCGCGGTGCAACGGGAAAGGAGCCAGCAATGCTAAAGATCCTTGTGACCAGCATGACCGTCGCGGTGGCTACACTTGTTGGCTACACCGTCCTCGCCAGCACGCACAGGCACAGCCAGACTGTCGACGCAAAATCACAAAAGAAGCAGCCCAGGCTGGGATATGCGGATTTGTTCATTCCGCCCACCAAGGGGAACGGCTTCTGACCTCGTCTCTTGCCTCCACGCGAGCCGCGCGACCATGCTGGGGACGTCAGGCGCCATTCCCTGTGTCTGATCGCTAGCCCTTCACCGCGCCGGCGGTCATCGAGCCGGAAATCTGCCGGTACATCAGAAGACCAAGCAGGGCGGGAGGAAGCGCGCCGAGCGCCATCACTGCCGATGCCACGCCCCACTGCACGCCACCGCCGCTGGCGGCGAAGAAGAAGGATGCACCAACGGTCATGGGCACCGCCTTGTTGGTGGTCAGCATCAGGCCGAACAGGAACTCGTTCCATGCGGTGATGAAGCCGAAGATGAACGCCGTGATAAGCGCCGGGCGGATAACGGGCGTGATGACGCGAACCATCGCCTGGAAGGACGATGCACCGTCGATCCGCGCCGCCTCGTCGAGTTCGAGCGGCACGTCATTGATGGCGTTGACCAGCATGACGAGGGCGAGCGGGATATTGACGATCGTCAAGATCAGCCCGAGGCCGACCTGCGTGTCGAGCAGTCCGAGCCATTGATACATCATGTAGAGCGGGATCGCGAAGATGATGAGCGGCACGGCTCGCAGGTTGATGACCAGCGGCAACATCACCCGTCGGCCGACATCGCTTCTTGCTATGGCGTAGGCTGCCGGCAGGCAGAGCAGGATTGCAAGCCCGGTGCCGAGCACAGCCGCAATCGTGCTGTTCAGCAGGTAGGAATAGATATTGAAACGGTCCGTCTGGGTCAGCACGCGCGCATAGTTGGCAAGCGTCGGCTGGTTGATCCACAGGCCGGCATTGCTGGACAGTTCCCGTGCGCTCTTGAACGAGGTGACGAGCGTGACGATGATCGGAAAGTTCATCGCAAGCGCGGCGATCGCAAAGACGATCCAACGAAGTGCGTTGATCATGCTGCCTTCCTCCTGCGACCGGCCAACCAGTTCAACCCGTAGAGCACCGCGAGGGAGGCAATGAACAGCACGACCGACGCCGCAACCGCCTTGCCGATCAACCCGTCCTTGAAGAAGGCCTGGTAGATGTAGATGGACAGCGATGTCGTCGAGCCGCCAGCGCCGCTGCCTGTCAGCGCGTAGACGTTGTCGAACACCCGGAAGCCGTCAATGAAGCGGATGAAGAAGGCAATGACCAGCGTCGGCGTCATCAGCGGCAGGTCTATCAGCCACAGGATGCGCCAAGCCGAGGCGCCATCGAGGGAGGCCGCCTCACGAACATCGAGGGGAATTGCCGAATAGGCGACATAGAAGAGCAGGAAGGCGAACGGCGTCCACTGCAGCGTCTCGACGACAAGGAGTGTCTTGAAGGCGTTGTTGACGTCTAGGAAGGCCGGGCTGTCGCCGAACCAGAGGAAAAGATAGTAGGGAACGGGGCCGGCGAACTCGTGCAGCACGAGCCGGTACATCAGGCCGATCATCGCCGGCGCAACCATCAACGGCAGCATCAGCGGCGCCATCAGGACCGAGCGCTTCGCAAGCAGCGGCGCCAGGAAAATCGCGAGAAACAGCCCGATCCCGCACTCCGCGATGGCCGTAATCAGGCCGAACGTGAAGGAGAAGGACGTTGCCTTCCAGAAGGAGCGATCCTGCAATACGGCGAGATAGTTGCCGAGGCCGGTGATCGTCGGGCTGCGCAGGTTCTGGAAACCGACGGTCGAGATCGAATAGATCAGGTTGACGAGGGCCGGAAAGCCCAGGAAGAGCAGCAGGAAGCCGATGAGCGGCACCAGATAAGCCCTGCCTTCTGCACGTGATACGATAGCCATTTCGGTCCGCCGGATGGAGGGATGCCGGGCTTGGCCCGGCATCCGGATCGAGGTTACTTCTTGAGGAGATCCTGCATACCGGTCTTGGTATGAGCAAGGGCGTCCTCAAGGCTCTGCTGGCCCGACCAGTAGCCGGTGAACTCCTTGGCCTGCAACTCGTAGACCGAGAGCGCGTTGGCTGACGTTGCGCCGTTCATGACGTAGCCGTACTTGCTCGCGAATTCGCCAAGCTTGACGAGATCGGGGCGTTCCGACGCGATCTTAGCCACGATATCGGGCATCAGGGCCGGCGAACCGCCGCCGCGCGCGTAGGTCAGGGCTGCATCCTCGGTTGCCAGCCATTTCAGGAACTTGATTGCCCCTTCCTTGTTCTTGGCATTTTTGTTGAGGCCGAGACCGAGGCCATGGATGTGGTCGGCGCGACCGTTCGGACCTGCCGGCGGTGCGACGATGCCCGTTACATCAGCCACGGCCGGCGACTTGTCGGCACTGGTGAGGTCGGCGGCTGCCGCATTCCACTGCAGAGCCGTTGCAGCCTGACCGGCGGCGAAGGCGGCATTGGTTTCAGGATATTCGTAGCTCAGCGAATCCTTTGGCGAGGCACCGGCATCGTAGAGGGTCTTGTAGAGTTGCAAACCGGTCTTGTAGGCGTCCGAGTCGACGGTGACGTTGCCGCTGTCGTCCATCCAGTTTGCGCCATAGGAGCGCGGCAGCGACTGGAACACCATCATGTTGAACAGCAGGTTCTTCATCTGCAGCACGGTGCCGTAGCGAACCGGGCTATCCGGATTGGCCTGCTTGGAAAAATAGAGCGCGGTCGCTGCCCAGTCGTCCCAGGTCCAGCTGTCGGGATCCTTCGGCTGCAGATCCTTGCCGAGCACCTTCTTGGCAAGCTCGGCATAGGTCTTCTTCGCCGCATCGTCCTTCAGCAGAGCGTCGATCAGGTCCTTGCGGTAATACATGAAGTGCAGCGACAGATCCGTCGGCACGCCGTACTGCTTGCCATCGAACTGCATCGTCTTCAGGACAGAATCGCCGAAGACTTTCGCGGCGTCGGGTCCAAGATCCACGGGCTCCATGTACGGCGCATAACGGCCGATGGTGTAAGTGGCGACGAGATTGATGTCGAACGCGTCCGATCCGGCCGCCATGTCAGCCTGCAGCTTGTCGTAGAAGCCGTCGCGGTTGAAGAACAGAAGCTCGACCTTGTCGGCGTCGGACGCGGACTTGTTGTAGGCTTCGACGGTCGCGCGAAGGGCGGTCTCTTCCGATCCGCCCGGCCAGCCCAGCACGGTGACGGTGGCATTGGCGAGGCCCGGCAGAGCCGCGCTCGAAAGAAGCGCGGCGAGAGCCGGAGCGATTATCTTTTGCAGTTTCATCATTGTTCCCTTTCTTTCTTTGGTTGCTTATCTGGTGGTGACTTAGCGATGTTGCCGCGCCAGGTCCGCGGCGCCGATGATGCCCGCGCGGCTGCCGAGTTCCGCCGCGACGAGGTGAGGCGTGATCCGGGCGTTGAAACCGCCGGTCTTCCCACGCACGAGGTCGAGATAGCCGGGCGCGAGGCCGATGCCGCCGCCGATGACGATGCGTTGGGGATCGAGCATCAGCTTGATGTCGCGGCAAAGAAGCGCGACTTGCGCGGCCGACTGTTCGACGATGGCTTTTGCCCATGCCGATCCGGTCGCCGCTTCGGCAAAGACGGTGACCGCATCGACAGCGTGGCCCGCGTCCCTTGCCTGCTGTGCGATCCAGAGACCCGAGGTCAGATCCTCAAGCGGGGCCGCGCCATGCGAGGCGCTTCGGGTCAGGCCGAAATGCCCGGCGAGACCGGATGCAAGCTTGCCGTTGATGACGATACCGCCGCCGATCCCCGTCGAGATCGTCAGGAAGACGATGTCCTCCCTGCGACCGGCGCCGAACCGGTATTCGCCCCAGGCTGCTGCCTGGGCGTCGTTGACGGCGAAGGTTGGTGCGCCAAGGCGCGCGGTTGCGCGCTCGATCAGCGGATAGTTGTCGGGAATGCCAAGCGTCGCCGGATTGAGAGCGGACCAGCAGCCATTTTCGACAAAACCGGTGACGGCAATGCCGGCGCGAGCGAACCGGCCGCTCCACCCTGTGATCTCCGCGGCAATGGCATCCAGCCAGGCATCGGGTCCTTCCTCGCGCTGCGTTCGCACGATGCGCTCGTCGATGACCTTGTCACCCTGGACCAGCGCCACCATCGTCTTCGTGCCGCCGATATCGATGGCGAGTACGGGCTTGCCGGCGTCCTCACGCAGCGAGAACGCGGCACTGACGGCCTCGTGAAACCACGTCGTCGCGTGTTCGGTGCGTGTAATCGCCGAGCCGACGACAACGGCAAAGGCGCCAGCGGACGCCGCTTCGGCTGCCTGCTCCGGCGTGCGGATGCGGCCTTCGGCGATCACGTGGGGCGTCAGCGTTCGCATTGCTGCAATCAGGGCGATATCCGGATCGACCGGCTCAGGCCCACCGACATAACCCGAGAGCGTGGTTCCGACGAAATCGACACCCTCCGCCAGCGCCCGCTTGGCGTCCTCGAACGAGGAGCAGTCGGCCATCGTCAGCTTGCCCTTGGCCTTTGCCGCAGCGACAAGCGCGCTGAAGGCTACCGGGCGGACACGATCGGTGGCGTCGAAGGCGATGATATCAGCACCGGCATCGGCAAGGTCCTCGACATCGGCGATGAAGGGCGTGATCCGAACCGGGCTGTCGTCCAGATCGCGCTTGACGATCCCGATGATCGGAACAGCCACATGCGGGCGGGCCGCCTTCACGTAAGCGACGGATTCGATCCGCACCGCAGCAGCACCTGCCGCCGCGGCGGCATTGGCAAAGCCGATGACGAACGCGGCATCATCCATCGGACCATCGGGAACCGGCTGGCAGGAAACGATGAGGGCGTTCTTCAGGTCTTCGTGCGTCACGGGATGCTCCATTTCGGGCATCACGATAATTGGAAAATACCAGATGGCAACCAGTTTATGACTGGTATTATCTGCGGAGTTCGAAGACGAAATCGAAGACGTCGCCTTTGTATCGGGTCTCGCACAATTCGACGATCTGCCCATCTCCCAGGAAGCAGCGGCGTTCCGTCACGAGAAGCGGCGCTCCGGCTTCGCAGTGAAGATGGGTTGCATCGTCGGCCGTTGCCGGTCGCGAACGCATGCGCTGAACCGCCCGCTCGGGCAAGAAGCCACGGGCCTGCAGCGCCTCGTAAAGCGATTGGTCGACCAGGTGCGGCGACGGCAGGAAGCGGACCGGAACCACCGAGGTTTCCACTGCGATCGGAAGCGAATTGGCAGTCCGGATGCGCTTGATCCTGACGACATTTGCATCTCCGGCGATCCCAAGCGCCATCATTTCAGTCGACGATGCACGGGTAATCTGCCTCGATATCCAAACGCAGCCAGGCACTTGGCCCCGGGCCCTGATATCCTCGGAGAAGCTGGTCAAGGTCGCCAGGGACTTTTCGACGCGCGATCCGATCTCGGTCTTGAAGCCGTGGCGACGGCTGAGCAACCCTTCTTCCTCCAGCAACGACAACGCCTTGCGGACGGTGACGCGCGACAGGGAAAGGGAAGACGCAATCACCCGTTCGCCCGGCAACACACTGCCCGACTGGAACGTCTGCGTCTGGATCGCTTTCTCGATGGCGAGCTTCAACCGCTTGTAGAGGGGTATATTCCCCGGGATCTGATCAAGTGATTTCTCGATCGCATCGATCACCTGGTTCTGAGCCATAAAATTCGCCAACGTCCATTCAAAAAAATCCGTTGGACATATACTGGTATTATCGGTCAGTGGCAATCGGGCGTCTATAGCCAGCCGCCGGTGAAACCGGCACGGCGTAATCCGGTAACGACAGGCTGGCATCGCTTCATGATGTTCCAGAGCAAACCCGTCCGATAATTCTCGATCATCAGCACCACCGGCCCCTGATCGATTCCGAAATGACAGGGACTGACCCATCCTCCGGTTGGAATATCCTGCGCAGGATAGGTTTCGTTGAACGACGGCTTGAAGCCGTAGAGCCTCGTCATGCCGAGGTTCTTGCGCGCAAAGTTCCTGACCGTGGGGATGACGATCTCGGGCGCGAACGGCAGGGAGGCCACGACCACCCAGGGCGCGACCGTTCCATCATCGGGTCCAAAAGGGGCACCGCGGGCGATATAGTCGAAGAATTCACGCTCGCGCCCGCCGACAGTCTGCTTGAACCAGCCGGGGCCGTCACTTGCAGTGAAACCCCAGCAGTGTTCGCCGTAACCGACGAAACCCATCGGATTGCGAATGGCGTATTCCTGCTGCACATAGGTCGCGTGGCGGGTGTTGATGAAATAGTCGCTGTCATGCTGGCGCATGAAGTCGTCCCGGATGCCACGAAAGTCGATCCACATGTGCGACAGCTGGTGCGTAAACAAGGGGCCGGAATAGAGCAGTTCGCGTCCGTAAATGTTCCGCCAATCGTAGCTTTCCGTGTAGGCGGCAAAACTCTCCGGCGGCAACGGATGGGTCGGCGATCCAAGGCCGATGATGTAGAGCAGCAGGCCTTCGTCATAGCCTCGCCATCGATGCGGGATGAAGCCCGTCTCCGGACGCCACCCGTGCGTCAGCGTCGCGCCACCGTCGCGGGCCCAGTTCCAGTCCGCCCGTTCATATAATGCAGTTGCGAGCCGCCTGATCTCAGCCTCATCGGCGGTGTCGCCGTCAAAATAGGTGGCAACGGTCAGCGCACCGGCAAACAGGAAGGCGGAATCGATGGTTGACAGCTCGCAATCCCAAACGCGGCGCCCCGTTTCGATGTCCAGAAAATGATAGAAGAAGCCCTTGTAGCCGGAGGCATCCGGGTCGGGTCCTTGCGGGCAGTTGATCAGATATCGCAGGCGGCTGCGCGTAATCTTGGCCGCAAACTCGCGGATCAGCACGCCATGCTCAACCACGACGGGGATTGTCGCGAGCGCCATCCCGATTGCCGCAATGCTGGCTGGCGTATTCGGCGCCGTCTTGTCGCGCACGAGGCCGTTATCGGGATTCGTGCATTGCAGATAATAAAGCACCGTCGTGAACTGCAGCCGAGCAAGGTCCTGCTCGGTTGGCATTCGGTCAAGATCGGCATCGGTCGAAAGCGTTTCAGGCATGGGCGCTAACCAGTGCACGCAAGGATCGATAGGCTTCTTCTTCCTGCTATCTCATTCGAAACTCCGGGTCTGCCGCCATGATCGTCGGCAGACCTCCTATTGCACCGGCCACTCTCGTCGACCGGGGACTTCGCTGGATGCGCCTTGGATCATGCGTTGTCTCCCTCGGTCGAGGTTCGTGCGGAAGTCACCGCTTTTCCCTTCGCGCCCCATCTCCAGCCACTGATCTCGGGCATGTCGTCGCCATGCTTCTCGATATACTGCCTGTGTTCGATCAGCTTCTCGTGAATGGCTTGCTTGAAGTAGGCGGCGCGAGCACCGAGCTGCGGCAGCCGGTCGATCACGTCCTCCACCAGATGGAAGCGGTCCATCTCGTTCAGCACAACCATGTCGAAGGGCGTCGTCGTCGTTCCTTCTTCCTTGTAGCCCCGGACGTGCATGTTGTCATGGTTCGTGCGGCGGTAGGTGAGCCGATGGATCAGCCAGGGATAGCCGTGGAAGGCGAAGATGATCGGCTTGTCCTTGGTGAACAATGCATCGAAATCAGCGTCCGAAAGGCCATGTGGATGTTCTTTTGTCGGCTGCAGTTTCATCAGGTTGACCACGTTGATGACGCGAACCTTCAGTTCCGGCAGATGCTCCCGGATCAACTCGACTGCGGCCAATGTCTCCAGCGTCGGGACGTCACCACAGCATGCCATCACAACGTCGGGCTCGCTTCCTCTGTCGTTGCTGGCCCACTCCCAGATGCCGATGCCTTCGCTGCAATGCTTGATGGCTTGATCCATCGTCAGCCATTGCGGTGCAGGCTGCTTGCCGGCGACAACCACGTTGACGTAGTTGCGGCTGCGCAGGCAGTGATCGGTGACCGACAGAAGCGTATTGGCATCCGGCGGTAGATAGATGCGGACGACATCTGCCTTCTTGTTGGCCACGTGGTCGAGGAAGCCCGGGTCCTGGTGGCTGAAACCATTGTGGTCCTGGCGCCAGACGTGGGAACTCAGGAAGTAGTTCAGCGATGGGATCGGCCGGCGCCACGGGATTTCATTGCACACCTTCAGCCATTTGGCATGCTGGTTGAACATCGAGTCGATGATGTGGATGAAGGCCTCGTAGCACGAAAAGAAGCCGTGACGACCGGTAAGCAGGTACCCTTCCAACCATCCCTGGCATTGATGCTCGCTCAGCACCTCCATGACCCTGCCGTCGGGTGAAAGATGATCGTCCTCGGGGTAGATCTCCGCCATGTAGCAGCGGTTGGTGACTTCCAGCACATCTTGCCAACGGTTGGAGTTGTTTTCGTCGGGGCTGAACAGGCGGAAGTTCTGGCTCGCCATATTCAGTTTCATGACATCCCGGAGGAATTTTCCCATCACCCGCGCCGACTCTGTCATCGTCGCGCCGGGGCTCGCGACTGGGACTGCATAATCTTCAAAATCGGGCATCTTGAGATCCCGCAACAGGAGCCCGCCGTTGGTGTGCGGGTTGTCGCTCATCCGGCGGTGCCCCGCAGGCGCCAGCGCCGCCAGCTCCGGTATCAGCTTGCCATCGCCATCGAAGAGTTCTTCGGGACGATAGCTCTTCATCCATCCCTGAAGGATCTGGATGTGCTCCGGCTTGTCCATGTCACCCATAGGAACCTGATGCGCGCGCCAGTAGTCTTCGCACTTCTTGCCATCGATCTCCGGCGGGCATGTCCAGCCCTTCGGTGTGCGGAAAATGATCATCGGCCAGTTGGGGCGCTTCAGGTTCCCGTTGGTGCGGGCATCCGCCCAGATGCTCTTGATTTCCTTGACGGCGGTATCCATCACCCCGGCGAGCTGCTGGTGAACGCTGTCGGGGTCGGAGCCTTCGACGAAGTAGGGCTTATAGCCCATGCCCTCGAAGAATTTCCTGAGCTCGTCCTCGGGAATGCGAGCGAGGAAGCATGGATTGGCGATCTTGTAGCCGTTCAGGTGCAGAATCGGCAGCACGCACCCGTCACGGGCTGGGTTCAGGAACTTGTTGCCGTGCCAACCGGTTGCGAGCGGTCCTGTCTCGGCTTCGCCGTCGCCAACGACGCAGGCGACGATGAGATCGGGGTTGTCGAAGGCTGCTCCATAGGCATGGCTAAGAGCATAGCCCAGTTCGCCGCCCTCATGGATGCTGCCAGGTGTTTCGGGAGCGACATGGCTTGGGATGCCGCCGGGGAAGCTGAACTGCTTGAACAGCTTCTGTAGGCCCTCGGTATCCTGGGAAACATTCGGGTAGACCTCGCTATAGGTCCCCTCGAGATAGGCGTGGGCGACCAGGGAGGGGCCGCCATGGCCCGGCCCGATCACATAGATCATGTTGAGGTCGTCGCGTTTGATCACGCGATTGAGGTGAACATAGAGCATGTTCAGGCCAGGAGACGTGCCCCAATGGCCAAGCAGCCGGGGCTTGATGTGCTCCCGCTTCAGCGGTTCCTTCAGGAGTGGATTGTCGAGAAGGTAGATCTGACCCACGGAGAGGTAGTTCGATGCCCGCCAGTAAGCGTGCATCGCATGCAACTCCTTGGCCGAAAGCGGGCCTTTGGCCTTTGAATCTCCGTCCATGGAGGGCCGAGCATCCGTTGCCTTGGTAAGCGAAACCATTTGGTGTCTCCCTGTCGAGAATCCAGATTGTTTTACGCAGTCGTAGGCGCGTTCCCAAGCCGCGCATTGATGTGCATCAACTGCAGGCACTCCTTAGAGAAGCGCGCACTGAAACCTGCTGCCAGCACCCGTCGACACAGGCGTCATCATCATCCAGCATACAACTCCCCATATGTTTGGCAGCGTAAGATACGCGATCATACGCAAGCTGAAATAGGTCGTGCCAACCGATTGGCCATGGTGGAATCAAACGCGGTTTTCCGTCCACGCCCAGCTGCCGTCCTCCCTGCAGTCGAGAACCGCAGCATAAGGATCGCGTGTGACATCCGTTTCGCTGGCGTGGACGCAGGTGATGGCCTGCTCGGAAAGCGAGTGGAGGATCTTGCGGAGTTGGTCGGCTCCCAAGGTCGCGTCGATCCGATCGAGCCAGACGAACCGCGGCGCCGCCAGAAGGATCCCGACGAAGGCCAGGAGTTGTTGCTCGCGAAGCGAAAGCAGCGCGCTCCAGTCGTGCTCTACATCAAGGCCACCCGCTTGCCCGATCACGCGATCGAGGCCGAAGTCCTGCAACAGTTCGGCAATCCGATGCTCGCTGATATCCCCCGCCTTGTCGGGAGGGACGAGAACCTGTCGCAAAGTGCCGGGTATCAGGTACGGCTGCTGGGGGAGGAAGAGGATATCGCCGGGGCCTGGGCGGACGATCCGCCCGCTGCCGTTGAGTGGGATACCGGCCGTCGCCTTGAGCAGCGCCACCGCCGTTGCCGGATTGTCCACCGCAATGAGGATGCGTGCCCCGTCTGGCACCGATACCGACAGATCCTTCAGCAAGGGCACGTTGTCAGGAGACGACAGCAACGTCAGGTGCTCGAAGGCTAGGTGTTTTTCTTCGATTGTTATTTCGATCGCCGGCACGCCGGGGGCTTGCGATCGCTCGATAGCCTCGAGCAGCGAACTCAGGCGCGCGACGACGGCGGCAAAGTTCGAAATCGACTGGAACTGCGTGACAATCAGCGAAAAGGCGCCGACGAGCAATGCGAAGGCCGAGGCCGACTGGGTGATGACCCCGAATGCAATATCGCCCCTCATGAACGCCGGGGCAACAATCAGCGCAGGAATGATCTGGATCAGCCAATTGTAGCCGGTGGTGAAAAAGCCGACATTACGATTGATCGCTGTGATCTGGCGAAAGTTGGAGATGGCGTCGTCCAGCCGCTGGAGAAGGCGCGCGCTCTGTTTCTTTTCGCTCCCCGAGACCAGGATTGCCTCGGCCTTTTCCCGAACATGGATCAAGCCGGAACGGAAGCCTGCCTCCTTGTCGAGCTGGTCATAGTTCAGCCTGATGAGAGGGCGGCCAAAGGCAATCGTGAGGAACGAGCCGCAAGCGGCGTAAAGGACGGCGACGACAAACAGCAGCGGACTGATGGACCAAAGCACACCCGAGAAGGCCACGATGGTGAGCCCGCTGTTGAAGACCAGTAGGACGAAGGAAAGCGTCGTGACCGTGAAAACGCGGATGTCGTCGGCGATCCGTTGATCGGGATGAGTGAGCTGACCGGAACGATCAAGGCGATAATAGGCGGCGTCGGCAAGATAATGGTTGACCGCTCTTCGCGTCAGGAACTCCCGCCAGAGCAGGGCCAAGCGCTCCTCGGTGAACCGTGCAAAGACCGAAACGACGGTCGCGGCGGCAAAGACAGCGATGTAGAACATTGCTTGCCGGACGAATTCCGCCGATTGCCGGTCGGCAATGGCGGTCATGAAATTCCTGCCGACGTAGCTATTGGCAACGTTCAGAGCGTTGATGCCGCAAAAGAGAATGACCAGGCCGGCAAGCATCAATCGTGCTCTGCCCTTGACCTCCGAGTTCATGAAGATGCCGACCGCACGGACAAACCGAACTGCCGTTATCTTGAGGGGCGGCTTCTGCTGGTCCATGACATCCCTGCGGCCTATTCAGCGGGCTGGCTGGGCCATCTTAAACAGACAGTGAGACGACCGCCAAGCCCCTCCGCGCCCTGGCTACTCGGACACAGGGCGCGGGCGCGGTGCCTGAACCGCTGAGCGTCGCTCGGTCGGTCAAAGGTTGCTCTCTGCCGCATTTAACGGCTTTTTCGGTCGCAAATTTGGTACTTATGATCCGCCCGGTTGCCAAAAAACCATAATTGCTCCACCTAGATCAAATATAAACAGATCGCCCCCAGCATTAAGAATTGGATCAAAGCTGAATGCGCATATCTTACGTTTTTATTGGTGCATTTCTTGCAGTCGTACAGTCCGCATATGCTGAAGTCGCCGCGCCTCCCGTCTTGGCGCCGTTGAAGCCACAAGCACAAGCCGCTCAATTGAGTGCGCAGTTTCTATCGCGTTACAGCTACAAGCCGGTTCCGATAGACGACGCCTTGTCGGCTAAGGTCATGGACAGCTACATCAAGTCCCTCGATCCGGACCGCGCGATCTTCCTGCAAGCCGACATCGACAAGTTCATGGCTGATCGCACCAAGATTGACGACGCCATTGAACGCGAAGACCTGAAGATCCCGTTTACGATCTTCAACACTTATGAAAAGCGCGTCGTTGATCGCATGACCTATGCGCGTAGCCTGCTCAAGGATGGCTTCGACTTCACTGCGCAGGAAGACTTTTCCGTTTTGCGCGACAAGGCACCGTGGCCGCAGTCCGAAGCGGAGAGCAATGAGCTTTGGCGCAAGCGCGTCAAGAACGACTGGTTGCGCCTGAAGCTCGGCGGCAAGGCCGACGCGGCCATTCGTGATACGCTCGACAAGCGTTATGCCAATACCCTCGAGCGCGCTTACAAGTACAAGAGCGACGACGTTTTCCAGTCGTTCATGGACGCCTTTACGACATCGACCGATCCGCACACCGATTATTTCGGCGCTGCCGCGTCGGCCGATTTCAACATTTCGATGAAGCTTTCGCTGGTTGGCATTGGTGCCGTCCTGCAGGAGCGCGACGACTATACGACGATCCGTGAGCTGGTTCCTGGCGGGCCGGCACAGGCGTCCGGCAAGCTTGCGGTCGGCGACCGCATTACCGGCGTCGGTCAAGGCAAGGATGGCCCGATCAAGGAAGTGGTCGGCACGCGTCTCGATGAAGTCGTGCAAATGATACGCGGGAAGAAAGGCACCGTCGTGCGCCTCGACATCCTGCCTGCAGATGCCGGCGCGGATGCCGCCCATCGCGTCGTCAGCTTGGTGCGCGACAAGATCAGCCTCGAAAAGCAGGCTGCCAGCAAGGTCGTGCTTCCCGTGAAGGTAGGAGACGCCACGCGCAAGATCGGCGTCATTACACTGCCGGCGTTCTATGAGGACTTCGACGCCCGCCGCAAGGGAGACAAGGACTATAGAAGTGCAAGCCGCGATGTCGCCAAGCTTCTCGCTGAACTGAAGCAGGAGAATGTCGACGGCGTTCTCATCGACGTCCGCAACAATGGCGGCGGCTCATTGGACGAGGCGATCGATCTGACCGGTCTGTTCATCGGCCATGGTCCCGTTGTTCAGCAGCGCGGCAGCGACGGCAAGGTCGCGATCAGAAGCTCTGACCTCCCGGAGCCCGTCTGGACCGGCCCGATGGGCGTCCTGATCAATCGCGGCTCGGCATCGGCCTCGGAGATCTTTGCTGCGGCAATCCAAGACTACGGCCGAGGCGTGATCATCGGCGAGCCCAGCTTCGGCAAGGGGACCGTTCAAACGGTCGTCAACCTCGACCAGATGGTTCGCAACAGCAAGCCGGAATTCGGCGAGCTGAAAGTGACGATTGCCCAGTTCTTCCGGGTCAACGGCGGGACGACGCAGCTACGCGGCGTGACGCCGGATATCAGCTTGCCGGGGCTTTCGGATCCGACCACTTTCGGCGAAACCAGCTATGACAACGCCTTGCCGTGGGCGGAGATCAAGCCGGCGAACTACAAGCCGGACGATGCTGTCGCGAAGGAGCTTCCGACCTTGCAGAGCCAGCACGATGCGCGGGTGAAGAGTGATCCGGACTTTCAGCGTCTTCTGGAAGACGTTGCCGACCTGAAGGCGCAGCGCGAGAAGGGGGTCGTTTCCCTCAATGAAGCTGAGCGCCGCAAGGAAACGGCAGCCCGGGAAAAGCGCTTCAAGTCTCGCGCAGAGGCAAACGATGGCGAAGATCTCGGTGCGGATGATGGCCTGCAATCAAACGAGCGCAGCCTGAGTGCCGATATTGCCATCGAGAATGCCCGCAAGAACGTCAAGGACGTGCTGCTGAACGAGGCTGCCGCTATTCTGGCCGATCAGGCGAACTTGCAGCAAGGCGCGACGAAGCCGGCGACCAAATAGCCCGGAAGCTTAGCGAAAGGCGATCATGCCCGATCGGCGCAAACTATGCGCCGATCACCGCGTCTGGGAGCGACTCGCCGTGGTCGTGGCCATGGCGCTCAATGTCTGCGCATCGCGGCCATAGATGTCGTCGTAGTAATGGATGACACCGTCCGCGGTTGGCCAGGCGGTGAAATAGGAAACATAGACCGGAACCTCTTCGGGAACCGGAACGTCCTTCTTCTCACCGGCGGCAATCTCCTGATTCACGGAATCCGTCGAGGTCTTCAGGACGGCGGCAGCCATGGCACGCGGGTTTTCCAGGCGCACGCATCCGTGACTGAACATCCGGTCTTGGGAGGCGAATTTCCCTCGCGCCGGCGTGTCATGCATGTAGATCGCGTGAGGATTGGGAAACAGGATCTTCAGCTGGCCTAGCGCATTGTCTGGACCCGGCGGCTGAACCACAGCGATGTTCTCAAGCGGCTGGGTCCAATCCACCTTGGCCGAAGGCATGGACTTCCCGTTCACGGAGACCTTGTAGCCTTCCTTGTCCAGATAGGATGGGTCCCGCTTCAGATGCGGAAGCATTTCATTCTTGATGATCGATTGCGGAACGCCCCAATCGGGGTTGAACTCAACCGTCTTGATCGAAGCGTCGAAGAAGTTCGTCTGATGATCCTGCTGGCCGATCACCGCTTTCATCGACAGCGCCAGGGCGCCGTTTTCGGTGTAGTAGGCCATGTAGGCAGGCTGGTTGATGAAGACATATCGGTCGGGGAACTCCTGTGGCATCCAGCGAAGTTCTTCCATGGCCACGATCACCTTGTTGATGTTGACCGAGGCATCACCGCCTTGTCCTGATGTTCGAAGCCAATGCAGCTCAGCGGCCAGCTGTGCGAACTTCGGGCTGCTGGGCATGAAATGGTCGACGGCCGAGTTCAAGTCCGGGGAGGCAGACAGCTGAGCCAGCGTGCCTCTCAGATCGACCGGCTTGCGCTTGAAATCGTAGTAGTTGGACAGCTTGTTGGGATCGACGCGGCCTCGAAAATTGTCCTGGAGGAACATCAGGAGTTCGCTTGAGAGCGACACCTCGAATTGCGCCAGGGCCTTTGCCCGCTCGGACGAATTTTGCGGGAGAGCCGCAAAGGTTTCCGTTGCGGCGTAGTCCGCGGTGCTAAGTCCCCAGTCCTCCGCCTGCTTCAGAAGCGCCAACGCCTCACGCGCTTTTGCATTGGGACCTTTCCCGTCGACCCAGATCAGCTTGGCTTTCGGCTGGCTGTAGTAGGCTTCCAATGCGGCGGCGATGTCGCTGTCCATCGATAGAGACAGGCCCCCCATCTCGCGCAGTACTTTGGCCGGACTGGTGGCACCGCCGTCGAAGAGCGTGGAGAGCATCGAACCGTCGCCCTGGCGAGCAATGTGGACCAGACGGCGTTCCGGCGCCGGATAGCCTTGCACCCCACCGAGTTCCGCGGTCGGCGATTGAGGCTGCGGTTCAGCCCGGAGCGCGGTTTCGCTACCCGAGAAGGCCAGCATGGCGACCATGGAAGCCTTCAGGACTGAAACGGATGCATGTCTCATTCGATACCCCAACGTCTGACGAGGAAACTGTACTGTGCCGCGCGGCGGCGTCCTTGATGCCGGTGCGCTTCTCTTTGATCTCGTTGACTACAAATGCTTTACGACATCGTAAAGGCAGATGGTTGGAAACAAGAGCATATGCATCAGCGGTTGATCCGCGTTGAAAGGACGATCGAAGATAGCGTGCGTTCCACGCCATCGATCGTTCCGATCTGGTCGATCAAATCGTCCAATTGGGCGATCGAGGGGGCGGCGATGATGGCGATCAGGTCGAATGAACCGCTGACGGAGTGCAACGCCGTCACGGCCTTCACCCTTTCCAACGACGCGACCACCTGCGACAGGGCCTTTGGCGCGATCGTGATCAGGATATGGGCCCTGATAAGACTGGATGCATACTCATCCGAAAGCCGAACGGTATAGCCCGCAATCACGCCATCCCTTTCGAGACGCTCCAGTCTGGCCTGAACGGTCGTTCGCGATAGCGCCAGCCTCTTTGCCAGGGTCGCTACCGGCATTCTGGCGTTTTCGCTCAGCAACGAGAGCAATTGCCGATCCTTTTCCGAGACGCTCATGCCATCCTTTCGAAGTGTCCAATCAACTGGTCATTTAGACCAGAAATATAGGTCATAATGCTCATTCTGTCGCTATGTTTCGACCAAACCATGGCTACGTTTATAAAAATCTTATATGCCTAACCAAGGGGAACTATATGAAGGAAGTCGTGGTAATCGGAGCCGGCAAGATCGGCGGCGCGATCGCACTCATGCTGGCGGAGACCGGCAGCTACACGGTCACCGTCACCGACAGGGATGCAGCGCAGATCGCAAAGCTCGATCGCCATCCCGCGATAAAGGGCGCCGTTGTAGACATCACCGATGCCAAGGCACTCGTCGATGTCCTGCGTGGCAAGTTTGCGGTGCTGTCGGCGGCTCCGTTCCATTTGACTGGCAAGGTGGCGGAAGCTGCGCTTGAGGCTTCGGTCCACTACCTGGATCTGACCGAGGATGTCGCCACCACGAAGAAGGTCGAGGAACTGGCCGAAGGCGCGGATATTGCGTTTATTCCGCAATGTGGTCTCGCACCCGGCTTTATCTCCATCGTTGCCAATGACCTCGCCAAGCGTTTTGACAGCCTTGACAGTGTGCGCATGCGTGTCGGCGCCCTGCCGCAGTATCCTTCGAACGCGTTGAACTACAATCTCACCTGGAGCACCGACGGGCTGATCAACGAGTACATCGAGCCTTGCGAAGCGATCGTCGAAGGCAAGCTGGTCACCGTGCCCGCGATGGAAGAGCGTGAGGAATTCTCGCTCGACGGCGTGACCTATGAAGCCTTCAACACCTCCGGTGGCCTTGGCACTCTGGCCAAGACGCTCGAGGGGCGGGTTCGCACCATGAACTACCGCACCATTCGCTATCCGGGCCACCAGGCGATCATCAAGGCGCTGTTGAACGACCTGAACCTGAAGAATCGTCGTGACGTGTTGAAGGACCTCTTCGAACACGCTCTGCCGGCAACCATGCAGGACGTCGTCGTTGTTTTCGTCACGGTCTGTGGCTGGAAAGACGGACGCTACATGCAGGAAACCTATGCCAACAAGGTTTATGCAACTGTCGTTGCAGGCAAGAAGATGAGCGCCATCCAGGTGACGACCGCAGCCGGCATCACGACCGTGCTCGACCTGCTTGCCTCGGGCAAGCTTCCGCAGAAGGGGTTCGTGCGACAGGAAGAGATCGGCCTTGCCGACTTCCTGGAGAACCGGTTTGGCCGGGTCTATGATCCGGAGGCTATTCGCTTCAAGGAAGCCGTCTAAGGAATGAACGAAAGGGCCCGATGCAGATGATGCATCGGGCCCTTCGATTCTTTCGGGCAGTCAGCCGGTCAGTTCTTCAATGATCTCGAGAGGATGCTGGACGGTTCTGTCGTCGATCGCCTTGACCTGGGACCTGCAGGAATATCCCGTCGCGCAGACGACGGTCTCGGCGGATTGCCGGTGGACCTGATCGGCCCAACTCATCGCATAAAGCTGTTGCGACATTGCGCGATTGCGAACCTCGTGACCGAAGGTTCCAGCCATGCCGCAGCAGCCGGCTCCGGGAACATCGAGCTTGACCCCAATCGCTTTGAACACTCCCGTCCAATGGCCGATCGACGCCGGCACGTTGCTTCGCTCCGTGCAGTGAACGAGAAGACTGTATGTCTTTGCCATGCCGGCATTCCTGGCCGAGGAAAGCCGGTCGAGGTTGGCAGCGAGCCACTCTTGCGGGAGCAGAACCAGCGGTTTCGATCCGCTTTCTAAGATGTGCTTGTACTCGCTTCGATAGGAGAGCGTCATCGACGGATCGATGCCCACGAGTGAGGCTCCCGCAGACGCGAGGTCTTGCAGGTATTGGCTGCTCTTTCGCGCGGCGTTCTCGAACCGGCCGAGATATCCGTGAACGTGCATGGCCTTGCCGTTTACCTGTGGCTTGGCGAGAAACACCGCGAAGCCCATCCTGCGTGCGAGCTTGATCGCGGCAAGGGGAGCGCGCGGATCGAAGAAAGCCGTGAAGGTGTCGGGGACGAAGACGACCGGCTGGTTTCCCTGGCTCAGTGCCTGGCGAACACCGTCGGCCGTTGCAGTCGGGACGCCGAGACGCCGCGCCTCCCTTGCAAGGGACAATGGCGGCAGGCCTGGAAGCGCCGTCAGACCGACCGTCCTCATCATCGCCTTGCCGAGCGCGGTTCCAACCATGACGTTGTAAAGCGGCCTAGCGCGCGCCATCCAGGGCAGCGACGTTTCGATCGCGCTCACCAGCGTATCCTTCACAGGCCGCAAATACCGGCCGTAATAAAGCTCCAGGAATTTCGCCCGAAACGCGGGAACGTTGACCTTAACCGGACACTGACCCGCGCAGGCCTTGCAGGACAGACAGGTGTCCATTGCTTCACGGACGTCGTGGGAAAAGTCGCCCCGGTTGCGCGGATTGAGCGAGTTCGCGATACGGCGAGGCAGAGCTGTCAGTGGGCGGCCGCGGCGCAGCTGCTTGGCTTCATCGCGGGGATCGACACCTTGGTCAGCCAGAAGCCTCAGCCACTCCCGCATCAAGGCTGCCCGGCCCTTCGGAGAAAACCGGCGATCGCGTGTCGCCTTGTAGGAAGGGCACATCGGGCTCGCTTCGTCGAAGTCGAAGCAGGCGCCGTTGCCGTTGCAGTAAGCAGCGTTGTCGAAGGCCGCGCGGATCTCGCTGCCGATGGCGCGATCGACGTCGCCGCGCATCGGAACCTCATCGATTTTCAACAGCTTCTCGGGGCCTGGGGAGGCAATCTTGCCGGGATTGAGGCGGTTCTGCGGATCGAAGGCTCGCTTGATCTCCTGAAGGCAGGGATAGAGGTCACCGAAGAACTCGGGAACGTATTCGGATCGAACCCCTTTGCCGTGCTCGCCCCAAAGGACACCGCCGTACTTCCTGGTCAAAGCCACAACGGCATCGCTGATCGTCCGGACCAGCGGCACATGATCGGCCCGCGTAAGATCGAGTGCCGGTCGAACATGCAGCACGCCGGCATCGACATGGCCGAACATGCCGTAGGAAAGGCCGGCATCGTCGAGCAGCGCCCGGAACTCCCGGATGTAGGCGGCAAGGTTTTCGGGTGGGACGGCCGTGTCCTCGACGAAAGCGACCGGCCGGGTCGGCCCCTCGACATTTCCCAGAAGGCCGACGGCCCGCTTGCGCATGGTCCAGATCGCCTCGACGTCCTGGTGGCCTCGAGCGATTGAATGGCCGAGGCGGCTGTCGTTTTTCCCTGTTTCGAGGGCGGCGGTCACATCGGCGATTTTTCGCTCGAGCTCAACCTCGCTATCGGCGAGGATTTCGGCGATGTTTATCCCGTTCGCTGGACCTGACGTGTCCTCCGGAAAGAACTGCCCAATGCCATTCCAGACGATGTCGTTCTTGGCGAGCCCGAGCACCTTTTCGTCCACCGTTTCGACGGAAGCGACCTTGAGTGCGGTCAAGGTTCGGGCGTCTTCGAGGGCGGCGTTGAAGTTGCTGTAGCGGATGTTGATCAGTGCGGCATGCGCGGGCAGCGGAAGCAGATTGAGTTCCGCCTCGGCGATCATCGCCAGCGTACCCTCCGAGCCGCACAGAATGGCGTTGAGGTCGAAGCGACCATCCGCTCGCCGGACATGCGCGAGGTCGTAACCGGTCATGTAGCGGTTGAGTTTCGGAAAAACGGCTTCGATCCGTTCGCGCTTTTCGCGAGCGATCCTGTCGACCGTCCGGTGAATGTCACCAATCCTGTCCTGGCGTTCGAGGATTTCGGCGAGGGCGGGTTCGTCCAGCGGCCGCGACCACCAATCCGACCCGTCGCTGAGCACGATGCGAAGGCCAAGAACATGATTGGACGTCTTACCGTAGAGGCAGGAGCCCTGGCCACAGGCATCGGTGGAGATCATGCCGCCAATGGTCGCCCTGTTCGACGTTGAAAGCTCCGGCGCGAAAAAGAGACCATATGGCTTCAGCGCCCGGTTCAACTGATCCTTGACGACCCCGGCCTCGACGCGCGCCGTGCGGCGGATGGGGTCGATCTCCAGGATCCTGTTCATGTGCCGCGAGCAATCGACGACGATGCCTGAGGTCAGCGACTGGCCATTGGTTCCGGTGCCGCCTCCGCGTGGGGTGACGGTAATACCGCTGAACGCGGGCAGGTTGAGGATCTGCGCAATGATCGTCAGGTCAGCCGAATGCCTGGGAAAAAGGATCGCCGCCGGCTCGACCTGATAGATGGAGTTGTCGGTCGCAAAAGCCGTGCGCGAAGCCGCGCCTGCCTCGGCGTCACCTGCAAATCCGGCTTCTACGAGATGCTCGAAGAAGCCGGCAGGTGTCGCGGAGGCCGCGTAAGGCGACTGGAGGCGCGGTATCATCGTTTGCTACTTCAGCGCCTTGCATGCCCGTTCGATACGGTCGAGGGCTTCGACGAGCTCTGCATGTGACGTTGCGTACGAGATCCTGAAGAAAGGCGACAGCCCGAAAGCCGACCCGGGAACGACCGCGACATGGGCATCCTCGAGAAGGTAGTCGGTGAAATCGTGGTCCGCCTCGATCGTCTTGCCTTTGGGCGTGGTCTTTCCGAGAACCCCCGCACAGCCTGAGAAGGTGTAAAAGGCCCCCTCCGGTGTGCGGCATTCAAGGCCATCGATTTCGTTCAGTCTGCGGACAACGAGATCGCGGCGGCGCTGAAAGCTCTCCTGCCGCTCCTTCAGGAAGGTCTGGGGGCCATTCAAGGCCTCGACGGCGGCTGCCTGGCTAACCGAGCTCGGGCAGGATGTCGCCTGGCTCTGGATTACGGCCATGGCCTTGATCAATGGCTTCGGTCCGCCGGCGTAGCCGATACGCCAGCCGGTCATCGCATAGGCCTTCGACACGCCGTTGATCGTCAACGTCCGTTCTTTCAGGCGATGCTCGAGCGCAACGGGCGTTACGAAGTCGAAGCCTTCGTAGACGATGTGCTCATACATGTCGTCGACCATCAGCCAGACATGCGGATGGCGGAGCAGGACATCGATCAGCGGCTGGTAGTCCTTTGCCGAATAGGCGGCGCCCGATGGATTCGAGGGCGAGTTCAGGAGCACCCAACGCGTCCTCGGCGTGATTGCCGCTTCAAGCTGTTCAGCCTGGAGGCGAAAGCCGGCTGCGGCGTCGCACGGGATCAGCACCGGCGTGCCACCGCAGACCTCCACGATATCCGAATAGGAGGTCCAGTACGGCGTTGGAATGATGACCTCGTCGCCGGCATCAAGCGTCGCCATGAATGCGTTGAAGAGGATCTGCTTGGCGCCGGTCGCGACCGTCACCTCGTCGAGGGCATAGTCGACGCCGTTTTCCCTGCGAAACTTCTCGGCGACGGCCTTCTTCAGAGCCGGGGTGCCATCGAGCGCCGTGTACTTGGTTTCGCCGGCATCGATCGCGGCCTTGGCTGCTTCCTTGACGTTGTCAGGGGTATCGAAGTCGGGCTCGCCGGCTCCTAGAATGATGACGGGGAAACCATCGCGCTTCATCGCGGCTGCCTTGGCGCCGATCTGCAGGATCTTGGAAACGCCGACCGAGGCGATGCGCGAGGCTGGACGGAAGCCAGCCTCCTCGATCTTGGTGGGGATGACAGTCATGCTCGCCGCCCTATTCGATATCGAAGGAGACGCCCTGTGCCAGCGGCAGCGCCTTCGAATAGTTGACCGTGTTGGTGGCGCGGCGCATGTATGCCCGCCATGCATCGGAGCCGGATTCGCGGCCGCCGCCGGTTTCCTTTTCACCACCGAAAGCACCGCCGATTTCAGCGCCCGAGGTGCCGATGTTGACATTGGCGATGCCGCAGTCGGAACCGTCCGCGGAGAGGAAGCGCTCGGCCTCGCGCATGTCGAGGGTGAAGATCGACGACGACAATCCAGCTCCGACGGCATTGTGGTCGGCGATGACGGCGTCGAAGTCGCTGTATTTCATGACGTAGAGGATCGGCGCGAATGTCTCTTCGAGGACCGGACCCTCGTGCTTCGGCATTTCGACCAGAGCAGGTTTGACATAATAGGCCTCCGGGGTGCCGGTATCGACACGCTGCCCGCCATGCACCTGGCCACCGTGCTTGGCGGCTTCAGCGAGCGCCTTCTGCATGCCGTCATAGGCGGCCTTATCGACCAGCGGGCCGACGAGCGCGGAGCCGTCGAGCGGGTTGCCGACCGAAACGCTTGCATAGGCCTTCTTCAGCCGCGGGACGAGCTGATCGTAGACGCTTTCATGAACGAACAGACGACGCAGCGTCGTGCAGCGCTGACCGGCCGTGCCCATTGCGCCGAATGCGATGGCACGAAGCGCCATGTCGAGATCGGCCGATGGGCAGACGATGCCGCCATTGTTTCCGCCCAGTTCCAGGATGGAGCGCGCAAATCGCTTGGCCAGGCGCGGTCCGACTTCGCGGCCCATCCGCGTCGATCCGGTCGCCGAAACCAATGCCACCTTCGGATGATCGACAAGCGTTTCGCCGATCGCGCGGTCACCGATGAGAACCTGCGAGAGGTCGGCAGGAGCGTCGCCGAAGCGCTTGAGGGCGCGCTCCAGGATTGCCTGGGATGCAAGTGCGGTAAGCGGCGTCTTTTCTGATGGCTTCCAGACGATGCTGTTGCCACAGACCAGTGCCAGGGCTGCATTCCACGCCCACACGGCAACAGGGAAGTTGAACGCCGAGATGATGCCGATGACGCCAAGCGGATGCCAGGTCTCCATCATGCGGTGACCGGGGCGCTCGGTGGCGATGGTCAAGCCATAGAGCTGGCGGGAAAGGCCGACTGCGAAATCGCAAATGTCGATCATTTCCTGTACTTCGCCGAGGCCTTCAGACGGGATCTTCCCTGCTTCGATCGAGACCAGACGTCCAAGATCGGCCTTGGCAGCCCGAAGTTCCTCGCCAAGAAGCCGCACGAGTTCGCCACGCTTCGGTGCCGGAACAAGGCGCCACGCCTGGAAAGCTGCATGAGCGCGGTCGATTGCCACTGTTGCCTGCTCGGCCGTTACGGCCTGCAATTTACCGGTCCGTTCTCCTGTAACCGGCGAAAATGCATCCATGTCGCCCTTGGTGTAAAGCGACTGGGCGACGCCCAAACGATCAAGAATGGCGGCAGCTTCTTCCGCGACGGACACGGATTTAACGGAAATGTTCATTGGGTAAGCTCCAGTTCAAAACGTCTCTATCGGTGATTGGTGAGTTCGGCGGATCATTCGGCCGCAGAACGTCTCGTCAGCACGTTGATGCAGGCATCCAGCGACGCCTTCTCGATTCCGGCATAATGGTCGAACTCGTTGAGAACCTGCGCGCCGAGGTCGGCCTCGAAACGCTGCTGGTTCGGGCTCGCCACGAATTCCTGCTGCGCGCCGTCGCCGAGGTTCGATTGAAAGATGCCGGCTGCACTGACAGGCAGGAAGTCTTCGTAGACGATCGGATCGAAGACGATCAACCCGTCGGAAATGAGCTGTTCCACATCGAGCGCGGAGGAGGATGCAGCCCTTCTGCCTTTCTCGGTGAGCGAGTAGCTGAAATATCCGAACCCCTCTGCGCGGATGCTTTCCCAGCTGTCCGGAAACGCCTTGAACGCCTCGGCCAGAGCTGCCTCATAGGCTTTCGCGTTGGATCCGTCCGCAGTCGGCCGGACGACCTTCCGGGACGCCTCGAGGAGGCTGTCATAAAGGGCGCGGCCCTTGGGCGTGAGCGCGATGCCGCGCTGTTCGATCTCGCCAAACCGTGCGGTGTGGGACCCGGTCTTCCACCCGCCGTTGCCGTCGTCGAATGACACGGCTTCCTCGAGCGCCTTGAAGGATGTCTGCCGCAGCAGAATGGGGCAACGGCGCGTCGGCGGGCCTTCGACGACCGCCTTTGGAGCGATCTCATATTCCGGCATCAGTGCCTGCACCTTGTCGATATCGAGCGTGCGCGGTGTCAGATGGTTGATATGCGGTCCCTTGAACGAGACGACATCTGCAATCAAGCGATGCGCAGCATGCAGACGGTGATACATGTCGACATCGACGATCGCCTTGTCATGCCAGCGGAATGTTTCGAGCACTTCGGCGACGAAACGCTCGGCATCAGCCTGGGAAAGCCCGCCGTCGGTTTCCGCCTTCTTGGTAAGTTCAATCGCTCCGGCAGTGAAAATCTGCCGCGTCGCCAGGATTTGCTGCGCCTGCGCCCTCAAGCTTTCGTCGGCAATCAGGTCGAGACGCAGGAGAGAGGTGAAGACACGGAACGGATTACGCTTCAGTGCGGCGTCGCCGACGGGCCGAAATGCCGTCGAGTGAACCGGAACGCCGGCCGTCGAAAGATCATAATAGCCGACGGGGTACATCCCCATCACCGCGAAGACCCGCCGCATCATCGACAGCTCTTCGGCGGTTCCGAGTCGAATGGCCCCGTGCCGCTCCTCGGAGATACGATCGAGATTGTCGGTGGTCTCCAGCCGAGCCTTCAGTTCGGGCTCTCCGGCAAGCGTTTCGTCGTTCACGCGCGCCACCAGATCCATCAAGGTTCCATAGGCGGGGACTTCGTTGCGATACATGGCCGACATGGCCGCGGAAAAGGCAGTTCTGATATCGCTCGATGGAACGTGGGTCATGGTGTCTCAACCTTCAAACATTGCGACTTGATGCTTGGAGTGCAATATAATCTCGAAAACATGACCCGTGTTGTGACGGTTACTCGTGACTTGATGCAGAATCGGAATAACTATGCGCCGCAGTTTGACGCCTGACATGGTGACGCTCCAAGCCTTCGAAGCGGCCGCGCGACACGAGAATTTCTCGCGCGCGGCTGAAGAACTGAACCTGACGCAGAGCGCCGTCAGCCGGCAGATCGCCGATCTGGAGCAACAGACCGGGCTCAAGCTGTTCGAACGGATTCGTCAGCGCGTGGTTCTCTCGGAAGCAGGACAACGGTTCCTCCCCGAGGTGCAGGACCTCCTGGAGAGATCCGAACGATTGATGATCGAAGCGGCTTCTGCCGGACGAACGCGATTGTCGCTGCGGGTTGCCACGCTCCCGACCTTCGGTGCCAAATGGCTTGTTCCGCGTCTCGGCCGGTTTCTGGCGCAACATGGCGACGTTGCGCTGACGATCGAATCAAGATCGAAGCCCTTCAGTTTTGCGGAAGACAACTTTGACCTCGCGATCCATTTCGGACAGCCGATCTGGGCAGGCGGTGTTCCCACCTTCCTGTGCCATGAACAGGTCCTGCCGATCGCCAGCAAGGAGCTTGCGGAAAGCCTCGGTGTCGAGGGTCCTGGCGACTTCGCACGAGCGCCGCTGCTGCATCTGACGACGAGACCGAAGCTCTGGGCCGACTGGTTCCAGCGGCAGCAGATCAACCTCGACAACGCCTATGTCGGGCTGAGGTTTGATCAGTTTTCAATGATGGTGGCTGCGGTCGCCGCAGGGTTGGGCGCTGCGCTTCTTCCCACCTACCTGATCGAAGACGAACTCGAGTCAGGGTCTCTTGTGCCGCTGCTTCCAAAGCCGATGCAGACGGCCAATGCCTATTATTCGGTTCGACCGGAAGCCAAGCAAAGCCATCCGGTCGCCGACAGTTTTCAAGAGTGGCTTCTGACGGAAGTCTCTCCAAGAAAGAGCGAGTAGCCCATCAAATCCTGATGTCGGCCCGCGGCACTGGTTGGCAGTCCGCGGGCTCCGACAGTGTTATGCCGTCCGCTTCAGGGCGTCGCCGATCTTGGAAACGATCGTATCGATCTCGCTCTTTTCGACGATGAGCGGCGGCGACAGCGCAATGATGTCGCCGGTTACGCGGATCAGCAGGCCCTTGTTGAAGCAGTCGACGAAGACATCGTAGGCACGTGTCCCCGGCGCTCCGTCGCGAGGCGCAAGTTCAATCGCACCCACGAGGCCCAGGTTGCGAATGTCGATGACGTGGGGAAGGCCCTTCAGCGAATGCAAGGCCTCCTGCCAATAGTCCGCGATGTCGGCTGCCCGCGTGAGAAGGCCTTCCTCTTCGTAGATCTCGAGCGTTGCGATCCCCGCGGCGCAGGCAACCGGGTGGCCCGAATAGGTGTAGCCGTGGAACAACTCGATCGCATTTTCCGGGCCAACCATCAGTCCGTCATAGACCTTGCGGCTTGCGAAGACGGCTCCCATCGGGATCGCGCCGTTGGTCAAACCCTTTGCCGTGGTGACGAGATCCGGAATGACACCGAAATAGTCGGTTGCGAACGGGGTTCCAAGGCGGCCAAAACCGGTGATGACCTCGTCGAAGATCAAGAGAATGCCGTACTTGTCGGCCGTCGCGCGCAGCTTTTGCAGGTAGCCTTTCGGAGGCAGGATGACGCCGGCAGAGCCGGACATCGGCTCCACGATGACAGCGGCGATCGTCTCGGCGCCATGCAGCTGGACAAGACGCTCGAGATCGTCGGCAAGTTCGACGCCGTGCTCCGGCAGCCCCTTCGAGAACGCGTTGCGCTCGACATCGAGGGTGTGTCGCATGTGATCGGCCGGGATCTGCGGAAACATGCGGCGATTGTTGACGAGGCCGCCGACCGAGATGCCACCGAAGCCGACACCGTGGTAGCCCTTTTCCCGACCGATGATGCGGGTGCGGGTTCCCTGGCCGATCGCGCGCTGGTAGGCGATCCCGATCTTCAGGGCGGTGTCGACCGATTCCGAGCCGGAGCCGGTAAAGAAGACGCGATCGAGTTTCGCGTCCGGACCGCCAGGGGCGATCTTTGCCAGCTTGGCGGCGAAGTCGAAAGCGATCGGATGCCCCATCTGGAAGGTCGGCGCGAAATCCATCGTTGAGATCTGGCGTTCCACCGCCTGGGAGATCTTCTTGCGGCCATGCCCGGCGTTGCAACACCAGAGACCGGCCGTGCCGTCGAGAACACGATTGCCGTCGACATCGGTATAGTACATGCCCTCGGCGGACGCGAGGAGACGCGGCGCCGCCTTGAACTGCCGGTTCGCCGTAAACGGCATCCAGAAGTTATCGAGTATCGGGGCGTTGGTCCTGCTGATCTGATCCATTGTGCTCTCCTTGGGCTCGACGAACAATTCGAGCATTTCCAATCGACGAACAAGCCCTTTTCTTGAGCGTGGTAACTGATTGAAAAGATGAGATCGGATCGGTATTGTTTGAGCTATTTTGAACAACCTAAACGGTGCCGTGATGACGTTCGATATCGGGAATCGCCTGCGCTATGTCAGGACTGCCCACAATCTGTCGCAGCGCGAGCTGGCGAAGAAGACCGGCGTCCCCAACTCGACGATTTCGCTGATTGAATCGAACGCATCGAATCCGTCGGTGGGTGCGCTCAAGCGAATCCTCGACGGGATTCCGATCGGCCTTGCGGAGTTCTTCTCCCTCGAACCGGAAACGCCGAAGAAAGCCTTCTATGCAGTCGAAGAGCTCGTGGAGATCGGCAAGGGGGGCATTTCCTACCGGCAGGTTGGCGAAAGCATGTTCGGCCGAAGCCTGCAGTTGCTGAAGGAATGCTACCAGCCGGGAACCGATACGGGCAAGGTTCCGCTCGTGCACGAAGGCGAAGAGGGCGGGATCGTCCTGTCGGGGCGACTGGAGGTAACGGTCGACAACGAGCGGCGCATCCTGGGTCCGGGCGACGCCTATTATTTCGAAAGCCGCCGTCCACACCGGTTCCGCTGCGTCGGCCCGGTCGCCTGCGAGGTGATCAGCGCCTGCACACCGCCAACATTCTAGCTGTCGCGGCCTTCGATACGGGCAAAGACTCGATCCAATGCCCGATGCAGGGCGCTCCGGGCGCCCGCACTCTCGAAATCGACCAGGACCTGCTCATTGAGGCCACCTTTGGTCGCAAATTCGCTGCTGAGTTCAGTGAAGGCATGCACGCCGAGTCCGTTTGCACGCTTCGCCAGGCTTTCGAACAATGGCGCGAGAAAGGCCCCTGCCTTTTTCGCATCGAGGCCATTCGCCTCGAGCCAGGTTGAGGCCATGTCCATCACGCCGAAGTAGGTTGACATCAGTGCACTGGCTGCCGCCAGCAAGTCGTATTCCTTCCTGCTCTCGCATTCGACCGCACTTCCCAGCGTATTGAACAGCGCCGCGACCGCCGGATCGGATGGGAAGATTGCCGTGACGCCCTGCCGGTCGGCCACGAAAGGCAAGGGGACCGCCTGAACGAGATGCACGTCCGCGTCGATCCACTCAAGCAGGCTATCGCGTTGCGTTGCCGCGACGACGCTGATGACGGGCTGGCCGGCCCTGAAACGAAGCCGCCGGATGACATCCGCGGCGATCTGAGGGCGGATCGCGAGGACCGCAACCTCGCTACGATCGACGACAGTCTGGTTGTCCGGAGCGATCCGGACAGCGCTGAATTCGGAGGCAAGACGCGCGGCAATCTCGGCGTTGCGAGGGGATAGATGAACCTCTTGCATGGCCGATGGCTCGCGTAACAAGCCTCTCACCATGGCCTCGCTGATGGCGCCGGTGCCGACGAACCCTATGCTCTTTGCAATCATGAACCCTACTCCGCTGCGTGCAATAGAAGCGCGACGGCGGTCGTGTCGTTCCTACGCGTCACGTCGATGAAATTGTCTTGGAGTTGGCGCGTGTGCGCATGGGCAAGCTCATCGGCGAGGATCATCATGAATCCCTGTTGGCTTTCGTCACGGCCGGATGGCTCCAGCTCCGGGGATAAGGCAAGAGAGGCAGATCTGCCCTCAATGTAGTTTGTCCGGTAGGGATTGTCGACGCGATGTTGTCGCAGTCAGCCGTCCGACGGACGGGCCGGATCAGAACACGTTTTTTGTATCCGGCGCGCGAAGCTCGATGAAACCAATGGGATCTGCGTGCCTGACTATCCAAGCGGAGCGCAGACCCGCGGGAGCGAGTGCTGACTTGACTGGGTCGTCGAATGTCGCGCCCGCGGCTTAGAGGTGGTCCTTTGCAAGATGATAGAAGTACATACTGCCGCGCTCCAGGATGGCGTCGTTGAAGTCGTACTTGGTCGTGTGCAGGCCCGCGCTGTCGCCGTTGCCGATCAGGACATAAGCGCCCGGGACCTTTTCGAGGAGGAACGAAAAGTCTTCGCTGCCCATCAGCGGCACGTCCATTTCGGCAAAAGCCTCCTCGCCGAAATGCGTTGTGATGGTGGAAACCGCAGCTGAGACGGCATCGGCATCATTGATGGTTGCGGGATAGCCGACGTCCCACTTGAAGGCGATATCGGCATCGTAGCTCTTCGCCTGGAAGGTCGCGATCTGCTCTACACGGGCGCGGATCTCCTCGCGCACCTGCGGCATCATTGCCCTCATGCTGACCTCAAGGACGGCACTGTCGGGAATGATGTTTGAAGCCGATCCCGACTGGAAGGAGCCGACCGTGACGACCGACGGCTGATGCGGGGAGATATTGCGGGAAACCAGCGTTTGCAGCGCCATGACGATGCTGGAGCCGACCACCACTGGATCGACGGTCAGTTCCGGCTGCGCGCCATGACCGCCTTTGCCCTTGACGGTAATCGTCACAACATCGATCGAGGCAGCGACCGGTCCTGCGCGCGTTGCGAATGAGCCCGTTGGCAGTCCGGGCCAGTTATGCAGCGCGAAGACCTGATCGCAGGGGAAGCGCTCGAAAAGGCCATCCTCGATCATCAGCTTGCCGCCGCCGTAGTTTTCCTCGGCCGGCTGAAAGATGAAGTGCACGGTGCCTGAGAAAGACTTGTCCTGCGACAGCGCCCAGGCCGCGCCGAGAAGCATGCTGGTATGACCGTCATGACCGCAGGCGTGCATGGCGCCGGGATGCTGGCTGGCATAGGGTAGGTTTGTCTCCTCGTGCATCGGCAGCGCGTCGAAGTCGGCCCGGAAGCCGATGGCACGATTGCTGCTGCCTGCCCGAAGCGTCGCGACGATACCGGTGGTGGCGAGCCCTCGCGTGACCTCGAAACCCCATTTCTCCAGCTGCTCGGCAATGAACGCCGATGTCTTGACCTCGGAAAGCCCAATCTCCGGCATCTGATGCAGCCGATGGCGAATGCCGACAAGTTCGGGCAGGAAGTCCTTGAAGTTGATGTCGCTCATCTCAATGCTCATGCCATCTGGAGGAATTGACGCAGCCGCTGGGATTGCGGGTTCTTCATGATGTTATCAGGTGCTCCGCGCTCTTCGATCAGGCCCTTGTGCAGAAAGATGACTTCGCTCGATATGTCGCGCGCCAGTGCCATCTCATGCGTGACCATCACCATGGTGCGGCCTTCCTCTGCGAGCTTTTTGATCACCAGCAGCACCTCGTTGACAAGCTCGGGATCAAGCGCCGATGTTGGCTCATCGAACAACATCACCTCGGGCTTCATCGCCAGTGCGCGAGCGATAGCGGCGCGCTGCTGTTGGCCGCCGGACAGTTGTGCAGGATACTGGTCCCGCTTTGGCGAGATGCCGACCTTCTCCATCAGAACTTCGGCTTCCGCGATCGCATCCTTCCTGGATTGGCCGAGCACGTGCATCGGCCCTTCGATGATGTTTTCCAGGATCGTCCGGTGAGTCCAGAGATTGAAATTCTGGAAAACCATGCCGAGGCGTGTGCGCACATGTTCCAGCTGGCGGGCATCGGCAGCATGAAGCTTGCCGTTCTTGCCCGCCGCCGTGCGGATCGTTTCGCCAGCAACCGAAATCTCGCCTTTGTCGGGCGTCTCGAGGTAGTTGATGCAGCGCAGAAGCGTGCTTTTCCCCGAGCCGCTGCTACCAATCAGCGAGATCACGTCGCCCTTGCGGGCTTCGAAGGAGATGCCCTTCAGCACCTCGATGCCGCCGAAGCTCTTGTGGATGTCTCTTACCGACAGTGCCGTTTCGACCATAGTGTTCCTCCCGAGGTTTCGAGCTCACGCCCGGACGGCGCGATAGCGCGTCATGCGGAGCTCGACAGTGTTCATGATCCGGGTCAGGATGAAGACCACGGCGAAATAGATGATGCCTGCCGCAATGAGCGGCTCGAAGATCAGCAACGACTGGCGCTGCAGCATGCGGGCGGTCCCCATGACTTCCAGGATCGTGATCGTCGACGCCAGCGAAGTCGTCTTCAAGAGGATGATCAGATCGCTTGTGAGCACCGGCATGCAGTGGCGGAAGGCCTGAGGCAGCGTCACCCGGCGAAGGATCGTCCACCGCGTCATCCCGATCGAGAGCGCGGCTTCGATCTGACCGCGAGGAATCGACTGGATGGCACCGCGAATGACTTCGGCATTGTAGGAGGCCTGGTTGAGGCTGAGTGCCGCGATGGCGTACCACAATCCGTCCCTGAGGTAAGGCCATAGGAAGCTATGCCGAACCCAAGTGCCCGGAAGTATCTGCCCGAGGCCATAGTAGATGAGGTAGATCTGAACCAGAAGTGGTGTGCCGCGGAAGGCAAAGGTGAAAGCGAAGGCCGGCCACGCAAGCAGCCTGTGCTTCGACAGGCGGGCGAGCGCGGTCAGCGTGCCGATCACCAGTCCGAAGATACCTGCCGTTGCCGTGAGCAGCAAAGTCAACGGCGTCGCCTTGATCAGCGCGGGCAGAAAGGAAATGACGTTGGCAACCGTTTCCATCAGCGGTGCCCCCGGTTCAGTTGCTTCTCGATGCGGCTGATGATGAGAACGGAGACCAGCGTGATCAGCAGGAAGAGCAGCGCGGTCAGGCCGTAGAAGAAGATGTATTGCTTCGTGCCGGCGGCCGCGCGGTAGCCCGTGTATAGAAGTTCGCTGAATGACCCCAGCACCGAAATGATCGCACTCTCCTTGGTGATCGACAGCCACAGATTGCCCATGCCGGGTACGGCATGGCGCATCATCTGCGGCAGGACAACGCGCGTCAGGATCTTTCGCGGCCGCATCCCGATCGAGACCGCCGCCTCTATCTGGCCGGGCGGAACGGCGAGGTAGGCAGAGCGCAGCACCTCGGTCATGAAGGCGCCGGAAACGAAGGCAAGCGCCACGATCGCTGCCCAGAACGGGCTGAACTGGAAGCCGCTATCGACCAGGCCCATCGATTTCAGCAGGCGTTCGGCGCCACTGGCGACCGAAAAGTAGAGCAGGAGGATGACCAGCAGCTCCGGCAGGGAGCGAACGACGGTCGTATAGAGTTCGGCGAGCAATCGGAAATGCCGATGCCGCGAAAGCTTGCCTGCCGCGCCCAGGGATCCAAAGATGATGGCGACGATGTAGGCCACCACGGATACCTGCAGGGTCATCAACAGGCCCCAGGCAAATTCATCGCCCCAGCCTTCGGCGCCCCAGGCGAGCAAATGCCAATATGAGTCCATTGCTTTCCAACCTGCTCGATGCGGCGGCACGCTTGCTCGCCGTCGACTATCCGAATGCGGCAGCAGCCTCGGCTTTTGTCACCGGATTCATCAAAGACCGGGATCTAGACAGTGAGGGTACTGCTCGACGACATTGGGCGCGGCCGGAGCCGCGCCCAATGTCACGCGATTACTTCTTGTCGAAGATCCACTTGTCGACGAGCTGCTTGATCGTGCCGTCCTTGTCGAGTTCGGCAAGTGCCGTATTGACCTTGTCGAGCGTCGCAGCATCACCCTTGCGCGTGGCGTATGCGACGCCTTCGCCAAGGGTCGTGTTCTTCGGCACTTCGAGCTTTACCTCGTAGTCGGCGCCTGCATCGGACTTCAGGAACGTCTTGATGTAGAGGTCGGGGATCAGGACGTAGTCAACGCGGCCGGCGATGAGATCGGCGACGGAGTTGTCCGCCGTATCGTAGCTCTTGGCCTCGGCGCCCGCCAGATACTTGGCAACGTAGGCCGCCTGGACACTCGACGTCTGGACGCCGACGATCTTGCCGGAGACTGCAGCCGGGTCGACAATCTTGCCCGAGCCATCAGGCGCGTCGACCGTGTCGATCTTGGCGTCGTCCGACTTCGCGCCAACAAAGGACGTGCCTTCGGTGTAGTACGGCGTGCTGAAATCAACCACCTTGCGGCGGTCATCGGTGATGGAGAAGGCGCCGATGATAAAGTCGACCTTGTTTTCCTTCAGCGACGGGATGAGGCCATCCCAGGCCATCTGCTTAATTTCGCACTTGACCGGCAGCTTTGCGCAGACGGCGCGGGACAGGTCGGCCTCGAGGCCTTCCCATTCACCGCCCGAATTGATCTGCGTAAAAGGCATGTAGGGCTCAGGCGTCATGCCGAGGCGAATGGTATCCTCGGCATGGGCAAAGCCCGCGGACAAGATCAGTGCGACGCCTGCGGCGATCTTCGATTTGAAGCTGTTCATTCTGTTCTCCCAGTTTTCTTGAGGCTGCTTAGCGGCCGTTGCGGTACCAGCGCAGCGACATGCAGGAAAGGCCCGCGTCGATCTTGCCGATCTCGGTCGTCTTCATCGGCACGACCTTGTAGCCGAGCTTGTCGAGCATTTCGATCGTGCGCGGGAAGTCGGAGCCGACCATGACGACGTCGTTGACACGCAGCGCGTTCGCAGCCGGCTCTTCGCCTTCCGGAATGATGATCTGCTTGAAATCCTTGAAGACGCCGGAGCGTGCGAGGCGGGCGGTCGACAGGATGCTTTCATCGTCGAGCAGCGAGCAATCGGTCTTGAAGTGTAGAACACCTTCCGGCGTCGCAACGATTTCGGCCTTGCGTCCAAGCTTGGCGATGCAGGCGGCAAGTCCTTCGGCACCCACCTTGTCGGTGCGGGCGGACAGGCCGATCATCACGCTCTTCGGCGTCGTCAGCACATCGCCACCATCGGCAAAGCCCGGGTTCGGCAGATCGAGTACGGTTTCGAACATGTCACGCAGCGTCGGCGTGATCTCGGCGGTTTCGTCGACGCGGCTAGCGGCACCCGGGCGAAGCAGGACCGCACCTTCGGTGAATACAACTGCCGGATCCTCAACGAAAATGGAATCGGGGAAGGCTTCAAGCGCCGGAAGAACTGTCACTTCGACACCCGCATCGCGCATCGCGGCGATATAGGCGTCGTGCTCGGCCTTCACGCCGTCATAGGTCGGATTGCCCCGATCGTCGGCGCGCAGCCCGTTGACAACCGAACGCGAGGGCTCGCGCACGATCACGGAGTTGAAGTGGTAGACTGATCTTGCTTGCGACATTTCCAAGTACCTTTACTTTCGATGGGGCTTCTGTATCCGGCTCACCCGGCGGCGTAAAGCAATTGTGTGGCTGCTGGCTCACGACGAGACAGATGGATGCCGGCCAGCATGCAGCGGACCGATCCACCGGCCAGCTCGATCGTCGAGACATCGAACGGCAACAGTCTCGCGGATTGTTCGATTGCGGCCACCTGATCGGCGTCGAGTGCTTCACGCGCCCGGGCAGACAGCACGACAAGGCGACCGTCCGTGCCATCGAGCTCGATGGCATTGCCGGCGAAATTCTCGATCTGCGCGATCGACAGTTCGATCACCCGCCGTCCGGTTTCCTCGAGCCTCGCGACGATCTCCCGGCGACGCTTGATGTCCGGGATCATCTGCGATCCCAGCAGCGCGAAGTCGGTGCCGATGCACATCAGGACGTTCGTGTGATAGATCGACTTGCCGTAGCGATCGACAGCGTCGAAGACCATTGGCTCGAAGTTGAAGTGGGTGCAGAACCGCTCGAGCGCAACTTCGTTGGTCCGGTTGGAGCGGACGGCATAGGCGACTCGGCCGATATGATCGAGCACCATGGCGCCCGTACCCTCGAGATAGACATGGTCCTTCTCGAGACCGGAGTAGTCGATGACGTCCTGTACCCTGTAGTCGCTCTTGAGCATCTCGATGACATCCGAGCGGCGCTCGCTCTGGCGGCTTGCCGAGTACATCGGGTAGATCGCAACGTGTCCGCCCGAGTGTGTCGAGAACCAGTTGTTCGGGAACACGGAATCGGGCGTGGCCACCGTCAGGTCCTCGAACACGTGGACGGTGACACCGGCTTCGGCAAGGCCTTGCGCCATGCGAGTGACTTCATGGAAGGCCGTGCCGGCAATGGCTGCAGCCGCACGCTTCTCGTCGCTGGACTGAAACGAATTGTCAGCAGCGGTCATCGGGTTTGGTGTGAAGTGATGCGGCCGGATCATCACCACGGATTTCGGTGCCTGTACGGATAGCCTGCTCATCTTACGCAACGCTCCGCTGCATGGCCGGGGCCGGTTGGCGAAACAAGCCGTAGAGATTGCGTGGGTCTTCGGGCTGCGTGGTGAGATCAAGCTCGGTATAGAAGCTCGTTCCCTGCACGGCATCGCGCAGATACCGCAGGGCGGAAAAGTCTTCGGTCGCAAAGCCGACGGAATCGAAGATCGTGATCTGCGTATCGGAGCGGCGGCCAGTCGCCTGACCGGCAATGACCTGCCACAGTTCGGTGACCGGGAAATCCGGCGCCATCTGCTGGATCTCGCCTTCTATGCGGGTCTGTTCGGGAAACTCGACGAATACATCAGCGCGCCGCAGGATGTCGCCCTGCAGTTCCGTCTTGCCGGGGCAATCGCCACCAACCGCGTTGATGTGGACACCGCCGCCAACCATGTTGTCGGAAAGGATTGTCGCGTTGCGCTTGTCGGCGGTTACCGTCGTGATGATATCGGCGCCAGAGACTGCCTCCTCGGCGGTCTTGGTCACGATGATCTCGATATCCGTTTCAGCGAGATTGCCGCGGAACTTGCTCGCTGCGTCGGGGTCGATGTCATAGACGCGCAGGCTTTTGATGCCAAGGAGGGCGCGAAATGCCAGGGCCTGGAATTCCGACTGGGCGCCAAGGCCGACGATCGCCATCGTGCGGGCGTCCTTGCGGGCGAGATATTTCGCCGCGAGTGCCGACGTCGCTGCGGTGCGCAGGCCAGTCATCAGCGTCATTTCCGAAACCAGGCACGGATAGCCGGTGGCAACATCCGACAACACGCCGAACGCAGTGACCGTCTGCAACCCAACGCTGGGGTTCTTCGGATGTCCGTTCACATATTTGAAGCCGTAGTGCTGGCCATCGGAGGTCGGCATGAGTTCGATGACACCGGCCTTGGAATGGCTGGCAACGCGAGGAGACTTTTCGAACTCCTCCCAACGCCGGAAATCCTCTTCGATGTAGTCGACGAGACCAAGCAGGAATGTTTCGATTCCGACGGATCGGACCAATTCGACAACATTGCTGACACCCACATATTGAACCACGCTTGCAGCTCCATCCAGAAATTCGATGGTGGTAGCGTAGGTAAGCAGTGCGCGAGTTAAAATTCGAAAAATGCGGGATTTCCTGTAAAAAATCTCGCAAAGTGCTGGGTCATGCTGTACAAATTGCTATGCACATTTTTGACGAACTTGATCACAAGCTGATTTCCATCCTGCGCGAGGACGGGCGTGCGCCGCTTTCCAAGCTGGCGACGATCCTGGGCGTTTCCCGAGGGACGGTTCAGGTGCGGCTCGACCGCCTGCTGCAATCGGGCGCGGCGCTCGGTTTTACGATCCGCGTACGACAGGACTATGATGAGGGTGCCATCCGGGCGATCATGATGATCGAAGTGCAGGGGCGCTCAACGACTAAGGTCATCAAGTTCCTTCGCGGCCTGCCGGAACTGCATGCCCTGCACACCACCAATGGATCATGGGATCTGGTTGCCGAAATCCGCGCGGCCGGCCTGCGCGAATTCGACCGCGTCTTGCGAGACGTTCGTACTGTCGAGGGTGTCCTCAACAGCGAAACCAGCATCTTGCTCAGCAGCGTCTGACGACAGCCGCTAGGCTTGAAGTGCCAGGCGGCGGCGCAGGCGCGCGGTTCTGCCGTTGCCGGCATTCGTCGCGAGCTTCTGGAAAGCATCCAGATAGTTGTCTTTCGTGCGCAGGATATGCGCCGTGAGCATATCGGCGAGTTCGGCGCGCCTGTCGTCGGCAAGCAGCGCAATCATGTCCGTGTGATCGCGGTATGACCGATCCGGCTCGCCCTCCGCGCGGATGGCGAGATGTGTCCTCAGCGATGCGACACGGCCAAGAATGAGGTCGTATGCACTCTGCAGGTAGCGATTGCCGCAATAGCGGAAGAAGGCTAGGTGAAAGGCCGTGTCGGCGCGACCATAAGCCTGCATGTCGCCAGTCTCGACGGCCCTGTCCATGACGGCGAGCTGTTGCTTCAACTCTCCAACCGCGGCCTTGAGCGCCTTTGTGGGCGTAAGTGCCACGGCCTGTTGCTCTAGGCCGATCCGGTAGTCGCACAGCTCGGCGATATCTTCGAGCGTCGGCGTGAAGACATAGGTGCCGGATTTCGGGATGATGATGACGAGGCCTTCGATCTGCAGAAGGTTGAGGGCTTCACGCACAGGCGTACGGCTCACCTCGAAAGCGGATGCAAGCGTGTCCTCGGAGAGGTTTTCACCGAACTCGAATTCCGCGTCGACGATCGCCGCGCGGATCTTGTCGGCGATCGTCGCCACTAGGCTCTTGTTGGCTTTCACCGTGGGATTGGGCATGCCCAGTTATTTCCTTGAAACGAATCCGGCAGCGTTTTCGAACGCTGCCGGAAGTCTGGTCTAGTCGCGCTTGGCTTTCAAGCTCATGCAGAGGAAGAAGGCGATGATCGGGAAGATCGCAAGCGTCAGAAGCGACAGCGAGAAACTGTCCGTGGCGCTTTTCACCCAGCCCACGATGTAGGGGCCGGTAAAGCCGCCGATCTGCGCAAAGCCGTTGATCGCCGCAAGGCCGCCGGCTGCTGCCGCACCCGTCAGGAACTGTGTCGGCAGCGTCCAGAATACGCCGAGATAGGACCACAGGAAGAAGGCGCAGAGGCACAGAAGCGCAAGACCTATATAGGGATTCGGGACCAGTGCGCTAGCTGCCAGGAACAGGCCGCCGAAGAGCCCGGAAATCGCCGTGTGGATCTTGCGTTCGCCGGTGCGGTCGGAGCTGCGCGAGATCACGATGAGGCCAGCAGCCGCGAAGATGAACGGGATCGCAGAGACGAAGCCGGTCTGCACCGTGGTCAGGCCGAACGTCTTGACGATCTGCGGCAGCCACATGATCACGCCGTAAACCGCGATGCCGTTGAACATGTAGACAAGGGTCAGCAGCCAGATGCGGAAATCGCTGAAGATTTCGCGCAGGCTATGGCGGGTATCGGTCTTCAGGTTCTTCTGGTCTTCGGCGAGCTGTTCCAGCAGCCACGCGCGCTCGTCGGCCGCAAGCCACTTCGTATCCTTGGCAGGCGAATCGACCAGATAGAAGAAGGTGATGACGCCGAGCAGAATAGCGGGAATGCCCTCGAGGACGAACATCGCCTGCCAGCCGTGCATTCCGAGGAAACCTTCGCCGGCATCGATGAGCCAGCCCGAAATCGGCGCGCCGATGACAATCGACAAAACGGTCGCCGTCATGAACAGGGCCGTGGCGCGGCCGCGTTCCTTGGCCGGGAACCAGTAGGTCAGATAGAGAAGCACACCCGGTGCGAAGCCGGCTTCGGCAACGCCGAGCAGGAAGCGCAGGATGTAGAAGGACGTCGGGCCCTGCACGAAGGCCATGGCACAGGAGACAAGGCCCCAGGTTACCATGATGCGCGCAATCCAGATGCGCGGGCCGACCTTGTGAAGGATCATGTTGCTCGGAATTTCAAAGGCGAGATAGCCGATGAAGAAAATGCCTGCACCCAGGCCGAACATGTAGGGCGTAAGCCCGATGTCGTCATTCATGTGAAGTGCCGCGAAACCGATGTTCACGCGGTCGAGATAGTTCACGATGAAGCAAACGAAACAGAACAGCACGATCCGGAGATTGAGCTTGTGGATCGTTCGGTCACGGAGACTGGTGTTCAAATAAGCGCCGTGCGCGCTGCTCGCGTCCGCCATGGCATCCTCCCTGCAAATAGATGCCGCCCTCCGCGGCACCTTCGCAAGCCCCTATAGAGGAGGAAACTGGAATGCACAAGTGGGGCACATAAACTAGAACCCTAGTTGACATTCTTTCGCCGAGGGTCTTTCTTCGCGGCGAACTCAACATGGCGCCGTTAGCGGCGGGAGGATTACGTGCAGCAGTCTCATTCAGCCGAAACAAGCGTCGGTTACTTTCAAGATCGCGTTGCCCTGGTAACCGGCGGTGCATCCGGAATCGGCCGGGCCGTGACCGACAAGCTCGTCGGTCTGGGCGCAAGGGTCGGTGTGTGGGATATCAACGCAGAACGATTGGCAGAGTGCCGGGCTGTGCACGGCGATCGCGTCATGACGGCAGTCGTCAATGTTGCCGAACGCGAGGCTGTTGACGCTGCCATGGAGGCGCTCGTCGCAAACTTCGGCGGCGTGGATCACCTTCTGAACAATGCGGGCATCATTGGTACACGGATGACCGCGGAAGACATGAACGAACTCGAACTTGATCGTGTCCTCTCGGTCAACCTCAAGAGCGCGTTTTACGTTTCAAGTGCCTTCATCCGCGCGCCATCGGTCCGCGACGATCGCTCCGTCGTCAACCTGTCGTCGATTGCTGCTCGCACGGGCGGCATGGTCGGCAACATCGCCTATGCGACAACCAAAGGCGCCATCGCATCCTTCACGGTGGCCCTCGCCAAGGAGCTGGCACCCAAGGCCCGCGTCAACGCTCTGGCGCCTGGCGTCATCAACACGGAAATCCAGCAGGACGTGTTTGCCGATCCGGCAAATATCGAGGCCATGGCCAGCGTGATTCCTTTGAAGCGTCTGGGAACGGCCGCTGAAGTGGCCGATGCGGCCGTCTGGCTGCTATCCGGCGCGGCATCCTACATCACCGGCGTCGTTGTCGACGTATCGGGCGGTCGTTGATTGAGGAGGATGCGATGAAGAATGCAGCTGAAAAACTCCGTGCGGATGTGCTCTCGGGGCGCCTTCTCCAGGCGCCTGGGGCACCGGATGCGTTGACCGCGCGCCTCGTCGAGATGGCTGGCTTTCCAGCGATCTACATGACGGGGTTTGGCGCAACCGCCTCTCGGCTTGGCCTCCCGGATATCGGTCTCCTGACCCAGACGGAAATGACGACCCATGCACGTGACATGGTCAGGGCCGTTACCGTTCCTGTGATTGCCGATGCCGATACCGGTTACGGCGGACCGGCTAATATCCGCCGCACGATTGAGGAATATATCCAGGCTGGCGTTGCCGCCATCCATTTGGAAGATCAACAATTGCCCAAGCGCTGCGGCCAGCGCGCCGGCGTGCGCGTCATCCCCGCCGATGAGAACGTCCGCCGTCTGCGATGCGCCGTCGAAGCGCGCGGCAAGGATCCGATGTTGCTGATTGCCAGAACCGATGCGATCCAGAGCGAGGGGATCGACGAGGCAATCCGCCGCGCAAAGCTGTACCAGGATGCCGGGGCGGATCTGGTTTTCGTCGACGGGATCAAAAAGATCGCCGATGTCGAGGCTGTGTCGAAGGGCGTGCCCGGCGCCAAGGTGGTCAGCATTGTGGACGGCAACGAAACCACCGCACTTACCGCGAACGATCTTGAAGAAATGGGCTTCAACATCGCCTTTTATGCGCTTTCGGCACTGTTCTCCGCAGTCAAAGCCGTTCGCGAGACGCTTGATGTGCTGAAGTCGGAAGGCACGCCGAAGAGTCGGGCCGATGCCATGGTGACCTATGCAGAATTCAGTGCCGTGACGGGGCTTGCCGAATACGACGCGCTCGACGACCGCTTCGGCTGGCCGGAACACAAGTAGGGCCTGGTCAGGGAGGGTGTCGCCATGAAGACGTCAATCGCCACCGTATCGATCAGCGGAGAGTTGCCTGAAAAGCTGGAGGCGATTGCGCGCGCCGGCTTTGACGGCGTCGAGATCTTTGAAAACGACTTCCTGGCTTTCGACGGCAGTCCCGCGGATGTCGGCCGGATGGCGCGCGACGTCGGACTTGAGATCACTCTGTTCCAGCCGTTCCGCGATTTCGAGGGCATGCCAGCCTCGCACCGGAGCCGCACATTCGACAGGGCCGAGCGTAAGTTCGACGTGATGCAGGAGCTTGGCACCGATCTAGTGCTCGTCTGCTCGAACGTGTCTCCGCTCTCGCTCGGGGGAATCGACCGGGCCGCCGACGATTTCCGCGAACTCGGCGAACGGGCAGCAAAGCGTGGCCTCAGGGTTGGCTACGAGGCACTCGCCTGGGGGCGACACATCAGTGACCATCGCGACGCCTGGGAGATCGTTCGGCGCGTGGACCATCCTAACATCGGTCTGATCCTCGACAGTTTTCATACCTTGTCGCGCAAGATCGACGTCAATTCGATCCGCTCCATCCCCAAGGAGAAGATCTTCATCGTGCAGCTGGCCGATGCGCCGCTGATCGACATGGACCTCCTCTATTGGTCGCGCCATTTCCGCAACATGCCGGGTGAGGGCGATCTGCCGGTTGGGGCGTTTACAGCAGCCGTCGCCGAAACCGGATACGATGGTTATTTCTCGCTGGAGATCTTCAACGACCAGTTTCGTGGTGGCTCGCCGCGCTCGATCGCCGCCGATGGCCATCGCTCGCTGATCTATCTGGGCGATCAGGTACGCCGCTCTCCTGGCGTCACGGCGCTGACGGTACCCCCCATGCCGGAACGCGCGAAAGTCCACGGCATCGGCTTCGTCGAATTTTCCGCCGACGAAAAGGATGCACGCGACCTCGTCGCGATCCTCAGAACGCTCGGTTTTCGCAAGGTGGCGAAGCACCGGACGAAGAAGGTCGGACTGTTCAGCCAGGGCGAAATCCGACTGATCGTCAACACCGAGGACAAGGGCTTCGCGAACGCTTCGTTCGTCGTGCATGGCACGACCGCATATGCCATGGCACTTGCGGTGGACGATGCTAAGGCTGCGTTTGCTCGCGCGATCGCGCTTGGCGCCGAGCCGTTCGAGCAGCCAGTGGCGGACGGCGAGATGCAGATCCCGGCAATCCGAGGGGTGGGCGGTGGCCTGATCTATCTGATTGATCACAAGAGCGATCTTGGCCGCTTCCCCGAGGTCGACTTTGTCGCTGTAGAGGACCTAGCCGATGAAGCGGTGTGCTCCGCGCATCTGAACCGCGTGGATCACGTCGCACAGACGGTTGCCTACGACGAGATGCTGACCTGGCTCCTGTTCTACACATCGATCTTCGAAACCAGCAAGACACCGGTGGTCGACATCATCGATCCGGCCGGCGTCGTCCGCAGCCAGGTGATTGAAAACAATAACGGCGAACTAAGGATTACGCTGAATGGTGCGGAAAACCGTCGTACGCTTGCCGGCCACTTCATCGCGGAGACGTTCGGCTCCGGTGTGCAGCATCTGGCGTTCTCTACTGATGACATTTTCGCCACCGCCGAGGCATTGACGAAGAACGGCTTCAGGCCACTGCCGATCTCACAAAACTATTATGGCGACGTGGAAGCCCGCTTCGGGCTGGAACCCGAGCTGACTGAACGGCTGAAGGCACACAACATTCTTTACGACCGCGACGAGCACGGCGAATATTTCCAGCTCTACAGCGGAACCTATGGCGAGGGCTTTTTCTTCGAAATCGTCGAGCGCCGCGCCTATCGCGGCTACGGTGCTCCCAACGCCATCTTCCGCATTGCCGCGCTGAAGAAGGCGCTTCGGCCGGAGGGGATGCCAAAGGAATAGGCGTGTCGACTACATGCGAACCGGCAAAGACTACGGGACGCGTGCGGCACGTCGTTCAAAGCTTGGCGTCAGCCTCGTAAGTCGGATCGTAGGGGTAGCCAATTTTCAGAAGAGAAGATACCGGCGAACAGCACGATAGCTGAATCCCGTGCCCGTCGGCGTAGATCTTTACGGCTTCAAACGCGCCGAGAAGCCGCACTTCGGCGCGTGCGAGACCGCTGAACGAGACAGCCCCCTCTTTCTCGTAGAAACGAGGTTGCTGCGAATTGTTCAAATCAATGCCGAAAAAGAGGATCTGTTTCGGTTGGGATGCAACAGCGAACTGCGTAACTGTGGTCGCCACTGAGCCGGCGGGAATAGTGCCGCAGTCTGGATCGAGAGAGATGGCCCCGTTTTGCGCACCGAATACAGAACATTCCCTTGCAAAATCGGAGACGCTTCGCCTTTTGTGCTGGTAAGGGGCGAGTCCATTGCGGATCAGCACGATTTTTCTACCGGATATCCAGGTTCTATCGAGCTCGCAAATGGCTCGAATGACCTCGAGCGACAACAGGCAGGTCGTATCGCGTCCGACATAATTTTGGACAAAATCAAAATGGTGCCAGATAAACCGCTCGTCTTCGATTGCAATGGCGAGGGGATCCTGGACTTCAGTCCCAATCAGCTTGACGGCACCGTTCAACAGAATCGCCTGATGGGGTGGAATATGATCGATTCGACACTGATTGATCGATGGTCCACTGCCCACGATCGCAATCGTATCTGGCCACTGCAAATCCCGAAAGTTCACGGCGGTTGCGAGCGATTGTCCCTTATAGATTATGGTGGTCGCGTTGTTGTCTGATCGGGTCTGGAATTCCAATCCTGGAAGCCAGTCCTGAAAGTGACTTTTCGAACGCCCCAGAAGAAGTCTGGTACCGATCTTGATAAGCGATCTATGAAAAGGCCGTCCGCTTTTTCTGACTTGCATCGTCTACTCTGTGTTTCAGGCGTCAGCACGACATGGCAACGGCGGGTCTAAAAACCGGCGCCATCAAGATTTAACCTCCGGCCGCATTGCAGAAGCACAATCAAACACCGTTTTGATTATAGCAACTCCACCTTTTGCCTGCATCAATACTTGGGAGTGCAACGATGTCGGCCAATTTCATGTTGCAACTCCTTTGAGGGGAACTAGCTATAAGTCTGCCTTATCTCGTTTCTTTCCCAATTCGAAACAGGATCTGACACCTTGTATATAAGAAATTGATTAAAGATGTTCACCTACTCCCAATTTCTCAACTAGGTCGATGATCGCCAGATCACGCACGGTTTCGAGCTCTATATTTGTCACGGCTATTCGTACGCGTTCTTCATATCGCTGCCGCGATGCCGGAGACGCCGGGCCACGAGCGAGCTTCTGTTCCAACTCTTCCTTCGATTTCCCATAATAATGGTTCAACTGCAGAAAATCCGACGAATAGAATTCAGGCCGCTTTCTTCCTCTGCGACTAAACACCTCTCCGCGATCATTGGACGTCAATTCTCCGTGATCTCTGGTGCTGAAATGATGGATGCTGACTTCCGTTACCTCGCAGGGGTCGACGATGCACTTGAAGTTGCTGGCATTCTTAAGCCGGCTCATCGGATCTTTTGCTCTGTAGGTATAGTTCCGGCTCACCGGACCCGCTGGTCTTTGAATGTGACCAGATGAACCAAACATATGCCAGGGCAATGAGATGTTCGGAAAGCCCTTCGATCCGCTGAGACTATCGGCGATGGAAAGGCCTTCCTTCGGTACGATGAATTCATCGACATCGATGAACGCGAACCGCTCAAATTCGCTTCCGAAGTTAAGGATCGCGTGGGCGAAAGCTATGGTCTGGCTGTTGAGGATATTGCCGGAATACCCGTCACTCATTCTACCGCGCCATGGAATAACCGTTAGTGCCTCGGCGGGCAGGCGTTCTCTGGCGACGTCGAGGGTGCGGTCGTCGCTTCCATCGTCATAGAGAAAGAAATGCGCGACGCCCACGGCGCGATGAAATGTCAGCCACTCGGCTATGTAAGGCTCTTCATTCTTGACGCACGCAACGATGGCTATCCCGTTGCGCGACGCGGACGCTTTCGGAGGAACAATCGATATCGTCTTGCTATATGGCTGCTTTTTCCGAAAGAACTTCATTAGCACGTCCTTCGTCTCCGACGTTTGCCCGCATTGTTAAACCAAAGCTTACTTTGAAATCAACGGCCAAGGGTTGCCGGCTAATATGGGCCGCCGGCGTAGTCGGAAGGTTTCAGCTCGCCGAGCTCGGTCGCTTCCCAGGGAGGCGTCCCCGCCGTTTCGGCAATTTGCATCGTCAGAACTAAATTGCTACAGCTCTGGAGGGATCATTTTCTCTAACTTTACGTCCGGATCCGGCATCCAATGAAGCAAGAGTACGATCAAGGTTTTTATGAGAAGCGTCGATCAAGAACGCTTCCGGCGGCCCGCCAAATACTCCAAATCGTTCGCCAAAAGGTTCCCTTCCAATCGGTCGCGGACTTCGGATGCGGTACCGGTACTTGGTTGAGCGCCGCGCTTGAACTCGGCGCTGAGAACGTCACTGGCTTCGAAGGAAAATGGTTGCGCCGGGAGATGGTTGATGATCCTCGCATCGCGCTCAATCTCCTGGATCTCGAACAAAGGATATCGCTCGAACGGCCTGTCGACCTAGCGATATCCCTGGAAGTGGCGGAGCATCTTTCAGAAGGTCGTGCATCAACCTTCGTCGAGGATCTCTGCGCGGCTTCCGATGTCGTATTATTCAGCGCTGCCGTGCCCAATCAGGGTGGTCGAGGCCATGTCAACGAGCAGTGGCAGAGTTATTGGGCCGACCTGTTTCTGAGGAAGGGCTACCGAGGCTATGATCTCGTTCGGCCTCAGATCTGGGGAGATGAAGCCATCCGATACTGGTACCAGCAAAACACGATGCTGTTTATCAAGGTCGGTAGCGAGCCGGGAGACATGCGAGACACCCAGCGTGAGCCTTACCAGATGGATATGATCCATCGAGAGCTCTATCAGCGGATGGAAAGCAGGCTGCCATTGGAAAGACTGAAGAAAGTGTGGCAGCGCGTGGCCGGTCGCTAACCGATTGCGGCGATAGAGCTATCCGTTCCTCCCAGGGCCATCAGCCGGGCGCTTTCGAACCTTCCCCGAGCGTCATCTGCATGAGGTCGAAGAGCGCAGAGGTGAAGTTGTCTTTTTCCGCAGGAGCGACATGATCGACCGCATCACCCAACTGCTCGATTGAGATGCACATCGGTTGCGGAGATAGGAGCAGAAGTCCCGAATCCCGAATGATCCTATCGGCGGCTTGAAAATACTGCGCGGAATTCTTGCATGTCGGTTCCGCGAGCGGGCCGTGTATGTAGATACACTTGATCCCCTCCGATGAACAAAGCGATGCGATCTTTTCGAGATACGCGGGTTTCGTCGCGTTGATTTCGCCCTCTGACAGGGCAGATGGGATCTTTGCCAGATCCACTCTCGCATGCTGCTCCATATAGTCATTGACGATGTCGAAGTTCTCCTGGTTTGGGCGGCTCTCGTCAAAATACTGCTGGATGAAATCGAAGGCAGAACTCAATTCCTGCAGGTTCATCCGGCTTCGCCACCATGCGGCTAGTCGCGCGAGACCCTTCGCATCCGAGATCTCGGCCAGCAACTCCTGGTCTACAGGGCGGCGCGTAAGCATGTCGGATGTCTGCATGAGATAGACGATCTTCGGCCTCATGCCTGCCGACAGGGCTCGCCGAAGCATCCAGTAGCTGCCCTCGTAACCAAAGGCACCCGTCAACGCGAGATTGAGAGTCTGCTCACCGGACAGCTTGGTCCAGAGCTGTGCGTTCACGGAGTTTCCCAACGAAGAATCGCCGATAAAGAGCTGTTCAGCACGGGCGTGTTCGAGCTTGGCAATCTGGAAGTTGTAGATCTTCTCATAAGGCAAGGAAGGCCGGCCCAAGGCGCTCGTTCCCTCGATCACGGCTGCCGACAGGAGCAGGATCGATGCAGCGGTGATCATGAAGGTGCGGATGAAGGGTAGGGTGGATCGTCTCATTTCGATGCCCTAGAACTGGAAGTATATGAATTCGCTCACGTCGGACAGCTTCAATGCGACGAGTGCGAAAACAACGCCGAAAGCCACGCCATGCGCTTTGCTGAATAGCCATGTCGGAGCGGAAGACCTGGAGATCTCGGTCGCCGGATAACCTTTACTCGGAAGGCCGGTGCGGGTCGAAGCGAGAATTTCGTAGATGTTTGGAAGAAGTACGGCGCCGGCTCCGAAAAGGATGATGTAGATAAGCGGCTGCCAATGAGCCACGACGGATTTGGCGTCGGGGCCGAAGCCGCCCATGGCTTGCCACATCTGGATCGTCACTCCCATGCTCTCCGCCCGAAAGGGAACCCAAGCAAACATGACGGCGAGCATCGTACAGAGCCAGGCGACATATCGCCAGATCGGGTAGTCGGCGAGCACGCCCGCGAGCGCGGTTTTGCGCCATGCATCGGTGATGAGAAGATAGACCCCATGCAGCGTGCCCCACACCAAAAACGTCCATCCCGCGCCATGCCATACCCCGCCAATCACCATAGTGGCGAAGAGATTGAACTGCCTTCGGCGAGGGCTAACCCTGTTGCCGCCCATCGGGATGTAGAGGTAGTCGCGCAGAAAACGCGAAAGCGAAATGTGCCAGCGGCGCCAGAAGTCTGAAATTGATGTGCTCTTGTAGGGCGATGCGAAATTGATCGGAAAATCAATGCCGAACATTTTTGCCAGGCCAATGGCCATGTCCGAATAGGCGGAAAAGTCGAAATAGATCTGCAGGCTGTAGCAAAGGATCGCCGTCCAGGCGTCCGCGGACGAGATCATATTCCCGCTCGCGGCATGGGCGAATACAGCCGTCGAATATGGGGCAACGGTGTCGGCGATCAGGACCTTTTTTGCCAATCCCACGGTGAAGAAGGTCAAGCCGATTGCTAGGTCATCGATCGGGTTTGGTCGAGACCGCCCGAACTGCGACATCATCTCCTTGTGGTGGGTGATGGGGCCGGCGATCAGATGCGGGAAGAAGGAATTGAATAGCAGATAGCGAACAAAGCTACGCTCTTTCGCCTGTGAGCGCGACACATCCACCAGATAGGCAATCTGCTGAAAGGTGAAAAAGGAAATGCCGATCGGCAGGACCACCGCCACCCAGTCGATGTGCGTGCCGGAAAACCAGGAAACCTGAGAGACGATAAAGTTGGCATATTTGAAGTATGCCAAGAGACCGAGATTGAAGATGATGCCAAGGGCTAGCACGGCCCTTCTGGCCCGCTGCGGACAGCGCTCGATACCCAATGAAAAGCAAAAATTGGAAATCACGCTCAACAGGAAGATCGGCAGAAAGCTGATATCCCAAGCGGAATAAAAGAACAGCGATGCCGCGACAAGCCACCAGATCGACAACTGCTCAGATCTGGTGTGCAACAGATAGTAAACTGTGATTACAATTGGTAGAAAAGCAAAAATAAATTGCACCGAGTTGAAAAGCATGCGTGCTCTTTTCGGAATGCGTCGCCTAACTTAAGCCGTAGAGCCTTTTCACCTTCGATTTCCACTCGCACATATAGGCCTTAGATGAAGATCGGACAAGGACTAGCCAGGCGCCTGAAATTTCACTGGCGAAAACCAACTCCCCCAGCGCATCCGCAGAACTTTTCGACCCCTGTTGTCGTGGTGGGTTCGGCACCCGTATCAACCAAGCCGGAGGGCTTTGACGACAGCTATGTCGTAATCACCGTCAACGGTTCGCAGGCCGTGTCCGCCAAATGGGGCAGGGCCAAGCCGGATGTGACCTTCATGGCGACAAAGCAAATCGGTGGGGTAAACACCAACGCGGTTTCCGTGCGAAGCGTGATCAAAGGTTCGTCTACCGGTCGTCTGTTTGTTGCGCTGTGGAACAGGTCGTTCGACGAACTCAAGGATGCTCTTGTTCCGCTCGAATATGGATACGATGAGCTCTATGTGTTGTCGCGAATGGAGCGCATGGCGCTTCACCGCTCTGTGACCGGTGAGCTAAATCTCGAGCTTCGTGCAGACGATCGATTTTCGAACGGCATCACGGGTGTGCTGTATGCGCTGGCCAACAACGCGCCTGCCGTCATCATCACCGGTATTGACCCGACATCATCCGGTCACACCTACAACGATGCAAACTTGCGTCGCCAACATGCCGAAACTGATGCTGATGTCCTACAGTTATTGATAAAGAACGGATGGCCCCTTTACACCGCAGATGTTAGCGTGGCCGACGCAGTCGGAATACCACTTTGGAGTGCACCTTACGAAAGAGGATAAAATGCCGGATAAGCTGGATATTTATATTGGCTGGGATTCTCGAGAGCCTATAGCGTACGACGTGGCGAAAGCCTCCATTGACAAGCACACCTCGATCCCCACTCGCGTTATTCCCATCAAACTTCAAGACTTGGTCGACCGTGGCGCCTATACGCGGGATATCGATCCGCTAGCCTCCACCGAGTTTACCTATTCCCGGTTTTTCACCCCCTGGTTGGCCGGTTTTAAAGGCTGGGCACTTTTTTGTGATTGCGACTTCCTCTTTTTCGGCGACGTAGCCGGCCTCCTCAAATACCAGGACGACACAAAGGCGGTCGTGTGCGTGCACCACGATTATACGCCGAAGGAGGGTCTGAAGATGGACGGGAAAGTCCAGACCACCTATCCGCGCAAGAACTGGTCTTCCTTCATGCTTTTCAATTGTGAGCATCCGTCTACGCGGAAACTTACACCTGAACTGATCAATCGCGAGAGCGGAGCCTATCTGCACCGCATGCAGTGGGCGGAAGATTCCGAAATCGGCGAGGTTCCATTGGAGTGGAACTGGCTGGAAGGGTGGAACGAGAAGCCCAAATCCGGATACCCCAAGGCGGTTCACTTCACCAATGGCGGCCCATGGTTCAAGGATTGGCAAAACGTGGAGTATGCGGCCGAGTGGAAGGCCTTTGCCGACAAGATAGATCCCGGATTCCAGCCAATCTGATCTCCAGCCGCTGGCAGTGAACCGCCGGTTCCCGTGACTGAACGACCCTGCGTGCAGGGTCGTTCAGCAAGCCAATAAGGCCAATTCGCCATCGCATCCGATGTTACGCTGACGAGTCCAGCGATGTCAGGTGGTCTGCCCCTGCCATATCGGGATGCCTGTCGAAGCAGAGACCTCGGGATCGGCGGTATAGATCGGGAATCCCTTTTGACGAAGTAGAACGAGTATTTCTCTGTCCTTCTTCATATGCAAGCGGGGCAGATCCTTCGTGTTGTAGATGTGCCCGACGGAATCAGGATTGATGCCGGTTATGATCACCGCCTTTGCACCTTGGTGAAGGGCAAACATGACGCCGATGATCCCGTTGGAATATTTGTCTTCCGTGTCGATCTCGAAAGACTTTATGCCCGTGACGCGATCAATCAGCGCAATACGATCGTACCTGTCGACGATCTCCAGATGGCCGAAGGTGTAGTTGAATTTGGCGATAGCCTCTTTGAGTTGCGGCAGGCCTTTTCTCCAGAGGAAGACATAAAGGCGCTTGGTTCTAAGGCCGTTTAGAACGCGGCGAACTTCGATCGCGTTTGTATTCTCACTCTCGATCTGGCGAGGCTGCATGAGGGTAATGTGTGGTTCATCGATCCCCCACCGGTCAATCACGGTTTGGGAACCATTGATCGAAATTATGCCATAGCTGGCATCAAGTCCGACGGGCTTGTGGGAGACTGGCGCCGATCCGACGACGACAACGGGTCCGGTAAAATGTGGACTGCTCTTAAGCGGGACTGGCCGCGTCAATGCATATTTCAGGCGGCGGTAGACCTGCCTGTGAAAGATCTTTCCGAAACTGGGCATAAAGCTTCCTGCCTGCGACGAAGAAGGTCCTAAGACTTGGGGTGGTGTCGCCTCGCAAGGTGGATATTCAAGCATGCCTGAAGTCAATGACAAAGTGCGGGTTCGCTCGCTGAGGCTTCGCTTTGCGTGCGATCTCCGGCTCTGTTAAGGATGCGTCTGTCTGCAAAACGAAACCGAAGTGAAAGAGCCGACACCGATGTTCCTGAGCGATCGCCAAACCGAAATAGTCGACAGGGCAAAGGCGAATGGGCGTGTATTCGTAGAGGAATTGGCGGCGCATTTTTCGGTCACGCCGCAGACCATCCGCAAGGACCTGAACGATCTTTGCGATGCGCAGATCCTGACACGCGTGCACGGCGGCGCCACGTTCCCGAGCGGGACGGAAAATGTGAAATACGAGGCACGACGGCAGATTGCCGCGGCCGAGAAGCAGGAGATCGGCGTCGCTGCCGCCAGCCTCATTCCCAACAATGCGTCGCTGTTCATCAATATCGGCACGACGACCGAGGCGGTCGGAGAGGCGTTGATCAATCACCACGAATTGATGGTGATCACCAACAACATCAATGTCGCCAACAGGCTGAGAATTCTGCCAGCCATCGAGGTCGTCATCGCCGGCGGTGTCGTGCGCGGTTCCGATGGCGGGATCGTGGGTGAGGCTGCCGTCGATTTCATCCGGCAGTTCAAGGTGGACTACGCCGTCATCGGCGCTTCGGCAATCGATGCTGATGGGGCGCTGCTCGATTACGATTTTCGTGAGGTCAAGGTCGCGCAGGCGATCATCGCCAACGCGCGGCATGTTGTCCTGGTCGCCGACTCCACCAAGTTCGAGCGCACGGCGCCGGTCCGGATCGCGCAGCTTTCGCAGGTAAACACCTTCATCACCGACCAATGCGTCACCCCCTCCATTCGCCAGCTCTGTCTGGAGAATGATGTCAGGCTGATCGAAACCAGCGCACAGGGGCGGGCCGCGCGAAGCGATCAGCGGTGACAATTGGGCTTCATTTCTACCGCTTGTTGCGCTAGCGTTTGGTCCATGAGCATAGAAACAGTCCGCGCATTCTTCATGGCGTCCGCTCCGGACGTCGAAATCATCGAAACATCCGAGAGTTCGTCGACAGTGGCGCTGGCGGCGGAGGCCCATGGTGTCGATCCCGCACAGATTGCAAAGACGATCTGCCTGCGTGTCGGCGATGAGCCGATCCTCGTGGTCGCCGGCGGTCTCGCACGGCTCGATAACCGAAAATTCAAGGATACCTTCGGCGCGAAGGGCCGCATGCTGGGTGCCGAGGAAGTGGTCGAGGTCACCAGCCATCCTGTCGGCGGCGTCTGCCCATTCGGACTTCCAACACCCCTGCCTGTCTATTGCGATGTCTCGCTGCGACGTTTCGAGGTGGTCGTGCCGGCGGCAGGATCCACCAATTCGGCCGTGCGCATATCGACCGAACGACTGGCGGAATTGACCAATGCAACCTGGGTCGATGTCTGTCAGTGAGCCAATTGCGGCCGAAAAGCTTCAAACGCGGAAAAAGCCACCTATATATCTCCCGACATCCGATAGTGGGTCGCAGAGGAGAGATTGAATGCCCCGTGCCGTTTCGCGTTTTGCCAAGGTTGCGGCGATTGCCGTCCTGACGGGCGCTACCGTGTTTGCCTCGATCGGGGAGGCGGATGCGCGGCGCGCTGGAAGCTTCGGTTTCGGTAGCCGTGGAACGCGCACGTTCCAGGCGCCACCGGTGACCAGAACAGCCCCGGCGCCGGCGGCACCGATCGATCGTTCGATGACGACTCGTCCGCAAACGACTGCGCCTTATGCTAGCCAGCAACCCGCAGGCGTCCAGCGTCCGGGCATGTTTGGTGGCTTTGGCCGCTCGATGATCGGCGGCCTCGTTGCCGGCGGGTTGCTCGGCATGCTGCTTGGCCACGGCTTCGGCGGCGGCTTCGGCTTCCTCGGGATGCTGCTACAGGTCGCGCTGATCGGCATGGCGATCTCGTTTGCGATGCGCTACTTCGCAAATCGTCGACAGCCTTCCTATGGGGCCGCGTCGCAGGGCGCTGCACACAGCATGGCATCGAGCGCAAACTCATCGTTCAACATCCCGTCGATCGGGTCTGCGGCAGGCCTCGGTCAGTCGCGGCAAAGTGCCAAGACGGATGACGAAATCGGCTTGAAGCAGACCGATCTCGACAATTTCGAGCAGCTTCTGACCGAAGTGCAGACCGCCTACGGCAGCGAAGACTATGCCACGCTGAGGCGCCTCACGACCCCGGAGGCGATGTCCTATCTCGCCGAGGAACTGGGCGAAAACGCCACCAATGGTGTGCGCAACGAAGTGTCGGATGTGAAGCTCTTGCAGGGTGACATTGCGGAAGCGTGGCGCGAAGACGGCTCTGAATATGCGACGCTTGCGATGCGATACTCGTCGATCGACGCTCTGGTCGAACGGGCTGGTGGGCGCGTGGTGAGCGGTGACAACAACCACCCGACCGAGACGGCTGAAGTCTGGACCTTTGTCCGCAAGCCGGGCACCGATTGGAAACTCGCCGCCATTCAGGGCACGGAACAGCGCGCCGCGTAATCGCGGCGCCTGTGTTCAGCCTTCCTGCGCGGCGGACGGCACGACCCAGAGGGGGCGCTCTTCACGTTTTGCGGAAATTGACGGCGGCGCGTCGGCTTCTGTGAGCAGCGCCGCGTCGCTTTCCTGCACATCGACCTCGTAGCTATAGTCGTAAAGCATTTCGCAGGCGCGCTCGTTTGCCTTGATCTTCGCCTCGGTCTCGCTGATGGCGGTGGCTATAGCCTTGACCCGCGCGCGCAGCATCGAGCCGAGGATGTCGGTCGCCGGCCTTTTTTCCAGGCGCTCCAGATGGTGCTCTATACGCGACGAATGGCGCTCCAGCTCGCGTTTGCTGAACCGGGCCTTGCGCATTTCCTCCGACAGATCGGAACGCATGCGGGCGAGAGGGTCGAAGGAACCGGGCTCGCGCTCATCCAACGTGAGTTCATTGACCAGCTTCTCGATAACGATCAGGGCCTGCAGGTCGACAGGGTCGGCAAGCTCGACATCGTAGCCGGTATCGTCGAAGACCTTCCGGCGAACGGGATCCAGCAAGAGCTCATAGGCTTTCTGGACACGGCCGAAGGCCGTCGTGTCGCCGCCGGAATCGGGATGCGTTGATTTGGCCCGGCGCCGATAGGCGGCCTTGATCTGTTCGTCGCTCGCGTCTCGCCGGACACCGAGAATCTCATAAGGATTGGTCACCATCCCTCCGCTGTTGTCGGACATCGCCGGGGCACCCGTGAAGGGCATTCGTCTATTGCCGTCTTTCTTCTAACATCACTAGGGCAGAGTTTGGACAAAAATGCACAAGGTTGTGTGAAACGAACTGTCTTTGTCGAATGCCGCAGAAGAGCCAAGGGTGTGCGAGCAAACAGACAGAGTTGCGAGTTGCGATTGGTTGTAAAATCGCAATAATGCAATTATTGCGATTGATTCCGTGTATAAGCGATGCTAGGTTTCAGCCAGGAAGATCACTCAAGCCATATGCATCTGTTTATGTCTTCAACAGACGTCGGGCCTAAGTATTTCGTGCCCCTCTAGAAATACTCTGCATGCCTGAATGCTCGCCATTTCCTGGCGAAGTTCCCGGTTTCTTTGCATGTTTCGTCCTGTCGAATGCGGCGCAAATGTCCGCCACGGCTTCGTATGTCCGGTCGCGCCGCATACCAATGTGGGCGGCTACCGTGCCTGCCGTGGCGGCCCTTTGAGCGATTCGGGCTTTGATCCATTTCTCGCATCACGATTGGGGAGGAAGATATGCCAATCGCTCGGCTTGCGGGTCGGCTTTACCAAGCCGATGCACAGCGCAACAAGATCCTGAAGCTCGAGTTCGGCTTGGGCGCCAACGGCAAGCTTCAATTTGATGGAGCGATCGATATCAAAAGCTTCGACTATCTGGAGCTTTACGACGGCGATGCCGGGAAGTTGCGCTTCAGTCTACGTGCGCTTCCAGGCAGGTTCATCTATTACGACTCCCACGGCAACAAGCAGCTCGTCTTCATCGTTATGCGGCCATTTCCGCTCGCGCGATTTCCTGAAAAGTCGATCGCCGCACGCAGCCTGTCATGCCAACTGCATTGGGCGATATCAGAGGTCGGCATGTTTGGGGCGGACGGCTCGCTGAATGTGTCGACCACCTATGCGTCGGGCTATAACGCCGATGGTGAGCCTGGAAATGACAATGGCATTACCGGCTACGCATCGCTGGACCAGCTTTCCAATCCGGAAGATCCCTATCTCTTCGAACGCCGACTGTTTGCCACCAACGCCTCGAAGGCGATCACGCCGGAAGTCTATCCGGTTCTTGCCAAGGTGCTGCACGAACCGAACGGCATCGTCTTCAAGGACATCACGCCGATCGCTCCCGATACGGATGGAAAATTCCCCGATCCGCGCACGATCGAAGTGCGTCCGGTCGGCATCCGGCGGATGGGCAAGGATGCCACGCACAACGGCTTCCTGACATTCGGGGCGCGGGTGCAGGTCGCGCCGTCAGCGGGCACAGCGGGATCCGCACGCCTCTGGATCGACGATCGTGATGATACGACTGACGTCGCCATTCCCGTCAGCCAATCGATCGATTTTCATCTGATTCCTGACGTCTTCCATCAACGCGACCTGGCAGGCCCCGCGAAAGTGGACCGCGGGCTTTTCTCATATCTCTGGGTAAAACCACTGCCGCCCCACATGTTTGCGGCTGTCTGGAACGAACGGGTCGTGCGGCCATATTTTTCCGCGCTGCGCATGGCCGAAGACGCCCATGAGGTGTCTTTCGTGCCGTTCCTGGAAAACATCTCGGGCGACGGGAACGCGGCAGCTTTCGAAGCCATCTTCGATGTCGTGCAACCCGACATAGCGGCAAGCGATACTGTTGATGAGATTGTGCTAGCGGCGATGCGCCCAATACAGACGGTCGCGAGCTTTTCAGCCGATGCGATTTTTCCTGGACTGATCGATCATGCCGGAGAGCCGGTGCGGCGCCGCGTGCTGGTTGAGGTGGAGCGAGAAACGCTCGCGAAAACCTTCGGCTGGTTCGACACGCCGCAACCCTCAGTCTCCGGCATTCCGGAGATCAGCATCAGGATCTCAGTCATGGCAGATCCCGGATCGGAGGAAGGGGCAGGCATCCCATTGCGCTTCGGCGCGCTCGATATTGAGGTCCCCCGGCGCAGTGCAGGCAGCGGCGGGCAGATCGACCTGCGTTTTTCCGTGACGTTCGATCCGGTCGATGCGTCGCGCGAGCACTATGCGACGAAGGAGCGGGATCCGAAGGGTGTCGGCAGCCGCGCGAGGCTTCCGAGGAATGGAGAAGCCATACCTCGGATCGTGGCCAGCATCGACCGCTTTGACCTCAGCGATGTGCGACCGGGATCGCAGGATCTGACCGCGGACTCGGGACGGGCGTTCGATGCGGTCATCGAGACGCTTCGCCGCCAGCGGGCGAAGGAAGGCGACCCCGGCTATACCAAGATCGCGCGGGAGAAACGTATTGCGCGCAACCTCGACCGTGAGGCGCCCGTGGTCGTTGTCGATCGGCTCGCGCAGGAGGATGCCCGTAAGGCATCAACCACGCCGTTCTTCCTGAAGGGTGAAGAGATCACCGAGACCGGCGCGAACCGGCGCTTTTCGGTCACGCTCCATCGCCTGGTCGCGACCAAGTCGGCAGACCGAGCCGTCATCATCGATACCCAGCCCTTTGCCGTGGCTGCGGTCGGCGTCCCTGTTCTCGGGCTATCCGGGTCGGATGCGCTGGAAAACGACGGCGAATTCGCGAATTGGGAAACCTCCGAACTCGGCGGCGACAAGTGGGAGATCGCCGGCGTGACGAACGGTTTCGATCTGTTCTTTCCGCCACAGGCGACCGGCGAAGCGATGGAGAAGGGCGCGCCGTGGATTCCCGTCTCCAAGACGGGAACCGAGGTTGCGATCGATTATCGGCTCGGAACGTCGGCGCGGCTGTCTCTCCAGTCATCATATTTCAAACAGCAATATGCCGAGGCTCCCTGGAACCTGCGGCGCATCTTCGGCACCGCCGGGGAGCGAGCGCCGGGCGCCGGGGTGAACACGGCCCGGTTCGAATTTCTCTACGGGCTCGCGGGTCGCGTGACGGCGCCAGGCCTGCGGCTGACCGAAATCGGCACCCGGATCGGCAGCATTCGAACACCGCTACCCGCTCGCCCCAAGGGGATCACGCGTACGCTCCCCGACCGCGCGCCATCGTATCAGCCATTGGTCGAGGCCGAGCTTTATGATCGGTTTCGCGACGTGGGAGCGAGCTTCACGAAAGTCTACGAAACGCGGCTTGCGCAATTCGATGTCTATCGCGAGGGTGTCGACGGGCCGCTTTCGGTGTACGAAAAGGTGGCGTTCGAGCTCCGCCCGGACGCCGGTCTCGATGATGCCCCATGGAATCCGGAGAGTATATCCGATCGCCTGAAAGGTGGCGCAACGCGCGGGTTCGAATCGAAGAACATCTTCGAAGAGGTGATGAGCGACCCCACCAGCACGCGCGGTCAGGTCGTCAATCCGAGTTTTTCGGCGCTGGGCGGATATGGTTTCGTCCGCGCGTTCTTCGCCGACGGCAAAACGAGAATCGTCTCCGACACCAATGCCGGACGAACGCAGACCTATGCGCTCGAGCGGATCGGTCGCATTGGCGTCTTCTGGAACATCGCCAAACATGTGATCGTCTATGAGCGGACGGTGCTGCCGCCGGATCAGTTCAGCGAGGAACAGGAAGGCCAGCATCTCGGTCGCCCGATCGTCCGCAAGGTCAGGGAATACGTCGAGGTCATCGAGGCAGAGCGCGCCTATCCCGAAAAGGGAGGCGCCGCGAAGTCCCGGGGCTTCGTTGAAGCCTGCCTCTTTCGCACGCGCCGCATCCCCGTGAGCAGCCGCTGGGGTCGCGATGTCGAGGACGGCTGGATCGTGCCGCTGTGGCGGCCGGACGCCGACAAGGACCTCTATCCTAAGCCGGACATCCGGCTCCAGGTGACAAGCGCGAATGCCGACGCGGCTGCGGCGCTTCCAACGCGTTTCAGCGATCCAAGCCAGCTGGTGTTCTTCACATCGACCCGGCGAGACGAAGGTGACGACCCGAACGAATGGATGCCGCGGGCCGATATCGACTTCGTAAACGTCCCGGCGCCGGGACCGGTTGGCAAGCCCACGATCGATCCGGCGAATCCTGACGGCAAGCATGCCGACGATTTAATGCGTGATCCCTTGCTCGGCCGCTGCACATTCGACCTGGACGGCAACGATGGCGCCGTCAATCTAGTCTCGGCGCGGACATCCACCGAGGCAATCGGCGCCGTCCTCGAGACCGTCACGATGATGCGGTCGCGGCCGACCGGCAACGATGGCGGCGCTCCGGGACAGGCACTGGTGTTGCGCCAGCAACTCGAGCGTATCGTCGGCGATGCGCGCCGCCTGGAGACAGTTTTCAACAATGCGCTTTCGACCGCGCAGGCCGCCCTTGCCGGTCTGCTGCGTGGGTCTGACGATGACATCAAGACGGCGATCGACGCCGAGATCGACCGTTTCAGTGATATCAAGGGGGTCATCCATCGCGAGGCTGCTTCCGCGCGCCAATCGATCGGTGAGGCAGTCGTCAGCGCAAAAACGGCGCTGGACGCTGCAAGGTCGAAGTGGACGGACGAGGCGGCGTCTTTCCAGGGCCGCGTCCTGACCGATGCCGAGGCCGCACTTCTGTCTCGGCTCGGTGCGCTCAACGACGGCCTAAGCGAAATCAAGGGCCGCATCAATGCGGTCTTCGACGGGGCCACCGCCGACAGCGCGCAGATCGCCGCGTTGCGGATCGAGCAGGCCCTGGCGCCAATTCTGGCGCTCGCGATCAGCGGCGTCAACCGGATCAGCGACGGCCTGGAGCGCCTTGAGCGAGCGCTTGCCGCCTTTATTGCAGGCATGACGGCGGCGCAGTCAGCGGCTGTGCTGCGTGCTGCCGAACTCAAGCAGCGTCTCATGGAAGGGACCGATCGACGCTCGCTTCTTCTGCTTTACGAGCCGTTCCATCAGACGCTCATCGCCGCCGTCGATGCGGCCATCGACGTGGCACGGCGCAATCTGCCGCCAGCGGTCAAGAATGCCGAGCTATTTCCCGATATCAACAACCCGACGAAGAAGACGAACCTCGACATCTACCTGAACCGCATCAGGAGAGCACTTGTTACCGCCCACGACAAGGCGATTGCCGGCGTACAAGCCTCTGCCGCCGATTCAATACAGGCTGCGCTCGACGCGCTCGGGGAAGGGATTGACGGTGCTCTCGCGACGCTCGTGTCAACTGCCTCCGATCTGAAGCTGCTTGCTGCGGAAGCTGACAGGTATCGGACCATGGGCAATACCACGCTTGCCCGGTTCACGACCGAACTTGAGGCCTTCTATGACGACTGGTTGAAAGAGCTTGCCCAGATTTGCGCGGCGCCGGCCGGCGATGTCAGGGAACGCGTGCTGGGCCATCTCCAAACACTGCAGGACCATGTGGCGGGCCTGAGGAGCGTTGTTGCGTCGGCGGTTGAGGACATCAAAGACAGGCTCGGTGGTCTTCTCGATGAGGTGGGCGGTTCAGTTTCGGGCGAGGAGGCAAAACTCGCCGGGATCATCAACGACGCGGGCATTGCCGCCGCCTCGACGATCACCACCCTGGAAAACGCCCTGGTTGACGCCGTCGATCAAGGTGTCGCGGAGATGAAGGCCTATTCCTCCGATGTGGCAAGCCTCATCGGCCGGGTCGCAGCGAAACTGCAAGCTGGCGCAGATGCTGTTGCCGAGGGGTTGAGACAGCAGATTCCTCCTTCCATCGCCGACAATATCCGCGTGCTGGAGGAAGGCTACAAGCGGCTGGCGAAGGCGCCTTCGCTCCAGAACCCAAGTGAAACGCTCGCGCTGATACGCGCTGCCGGTGCATCACCGATCCTGCCCAATCTGAGCTTCAATCGCGACCGTATCGCCTACTTCTTCGACGATGCGCGCGATGCCATCCGGACCTCGCCGATGGTCGCATTGATGAACAGGGTGGATGACGATCTGAAGGCGCTGGGCATCCGCGTTCCGACCGACGAGATTCTCGAGCGCTTCGTTCCCAAGGGCATGGAGAATTTCGACTTCGGTCAGCTCTTCCCCGACCTTGGCGGCCTCAAGCTCGATGGGCTGTTCAGGAACCTCCGATTGCCTGCCTTGCTCAACGACCGCGTGAAACTGACGCACGGCTTCGACAAGGCGAGCCTGACGGGTTGGGCCAAGGCGGAGGCGAGCGCGCCGTTGAAGGATCGCTCCGAAATCTTCGAGTTTGGCCCGCTGAAGCTGTCGATGATCGGCGGCGCCTTCGATGCCCTTGCCGACATCGCGGTCAGTCCGCAGGGCTCCAAACGGACGACCCGAGGAGAAATCGTCGGCGACTGGGAACTTGCCTTCAGCGGCCAGCCTCTGGTGACGCTGGAGAAGACACGCGTCTTCTTCGAGGACGGCAAGGGGCTGGATGTCGACATCGAGCCGAGCCGGATCCGTCTCGACAAGTCGATCAAGTTCCTCTCCGATCTGATCAAATCCTTTAGCGAGCCGAATTCCGGCTTCTTCCTCGAGATGCTGGAGGAAAACGGCTTGCCCGCAGGGGTCTCGGCCAGAGTCGAACTGCCTTTGCCGCCGCTATCCTTCGGTGCCTTCTCGGTTACCGGCTTACGGTTTTCGAGCGCCTTTGAACTACTGATTGCGAGGGGAAGCGGCGGCAAGCACGGCGACTTTGCGCTGTCGACGATGCTCGCGCTCGGTCGGAAAAGCGAACCGTTTGTCCTGCGCGTATGGCTGCTGGTTGGCGGGGGCTGGCTCGAGACCCGCGCCAGATACTTCCCATCCTCCGGCAAGCTGTCGAGTGCGGTGTCTATCGGCTTGACGGCCGGCCTTGGTCTGGATTTTGCCGCTGGGCCATGCCGCGGCTTCGTCTACGCGATGTTCGGGGCCTATGCCGAGTTCGAAACGGATGGCGAGGGCAGTGCGAATTTCTCGATTGCCGTCATCTTTCTGGTGCGCGGCGGCATCGTCATTCTTGGGCGCTTCAATATCGGCCTCTCGTTGTTGCTGGAGCTTGTCTATCGCGACGACGGGACGATGGTCGGTCGGGGGACGATCGAGGTCAGCTTCAAGATCTGCTGGTGCTGCGAGATCAAGGTGCGCCAGGCCGTCACTTACAACTTAACCAAATCGAAGAGCACGGCTGCTGCGCCATCGGCGCATCATCTCGACAGTTTCGCGTGAGGGGACCATGAAATTTGTTCTGTTATGCGATGTCGTCGCGGCGCCAGACACCGGAAATCCTGTTTTCGGCATGCGGCTTTCCGGTGCGGGTCTTCGTCGATCATACGACACGGAGACCGATGAAGAGCTGATGGCAGCTGCTGAAAAGCTTTTTGCGGGCGTCAAGGGCAAAGCAGTTCCCTTGCCCGGCGATGACTTAGATAAATATCTCGACAAGCTTGGCAAATCCGCCGGTCCCTTGTTCCCTTGGATCGGTGGTGACCTCGGATTTACATCTTATTGGGCGCAGGGATTACCCGCCGAAGTGCCGAACGGCACCGTTTCGCCAGTAACCGCAAACGAGCTTCCGCTTCCGCATGGCTCCGGACGGCCGAATTTCGAGATGACGGATGAGACGTTCGCCTGGCTGCTTTACACGGCCATGCAGGATCTAACGGCAAGCTCGCCGCCGCACACCGCCCAATTTACCAAGACGGCTCCCTTCATGCTGGCCGGACTGACGCCCGGCAATGATCGGACCCGCATCGACGAGGTTTCCGGAGAGAAGCACTGTTTCCGCTACGAGGCTTTCATGGCAGCACTTGCCTCGATGGCTGCTCCACTTCCGCATGGCAGGCTTAATCTTGTCCGGTTCGCGGAAATGACGAGCGCTCCCGTTCCCGGAAACGGCAATCGAGCACTCCTGGTCGCCGCACCCTCGTTCACGCCGCGCGCCACGGATACGCTTCTTCAGCCTGATCTCAGCGATCCGGGGAAAATCCGCTGGGACAAGACCGACGCCGGCATAATCGCGACGATACCTTATCAGACGCCGTTCAATAATATCGAGATCGAAGCGATCTGCCGCGCGTTGAATCTGTCCGCGTCACCGTCAAGCGGCACCAGTTTTCTTGATCGCAGCACCTTCTGGGTGCGGCGCACCCACACAGGCGATAATGGCGACTATCGAAAGGGCGTGGGCCTCGACGACAGCTTTGCACAGCTGCCGGGCCGCCTTTCCGAGATGTTCGACCTGCCGCGCCTGCTCGTCAACATCGTGGAGGAAGACAGCAGAGCCGCGGGCGCCCCGTTGGCGAGTGCCCTGTCCGTCCAAGACCGGATGGCGGGCGCTGCGTCGCTGTCACAGGCCGTGCTCATTGCGCTGCGCGACGTTGTCGGGCCTGGTTGTATCGTGCTCGATCCACCAGATGTCGATGCGGTTCTGAAGACACTGACCGGCCCCAACGGCTCACCGGCTCACTTATCCATCATCGAGCAGGTCAATGCGGCAGTCACCGTAAGTGACCAGTTGAGCGAGAAGGATCGAGGAATCCTTGCGGACGCCGTTATCGCCCTGGACAAGGCTTTCCGTGACGCCTTCCAGTCAGGCGGCATCGGCCGTGACGAACAGCTTGGGGCATGGTTCGACATCGTTGCCGGCGCAATCGGCCCCGGCCTTGGGATGCCGCTGACCGGAAAGGAGTTTCTGGCTGACCTCACTGTCGGCGTCGCCGGTGGTTTAGGTTCTGGTCCTTTCGACGCATCCGCCTTGCGGAAGGTCGTCGACGCCACGAACGATCCGGACAATGCCGCATCGATTCAGATCGCGCTTTGGCGCAAGGCACTCTCGTCCGTCGATGGCTTCGGTTCGTGGCTTTCCGCCGCCAAGGCAGGATTTGTGGCCGCGTCGAATACCGGTTTCGACCTTCTGAAACTCTTGAGGGCTGCCAACGTCGACTTGCCCTGGATCCGTGACGAGGGGATCTGGCGCCGCGCAAGCGATCCCGCCATGCGCGATGTCGATGTTCTTCGCGGGACCCCGACGTCCAGAGGAAACATTCGGGACGCGGTCATTTCCTACGTTCATGGCACGCTATGCGAAGCCGGCAATGGAGCAGGCGGACTGGAACTCCGCTACGAGCAGCTTCACGGCCGGATCGGCAACCTTCCAGCCAGCGCCCGTGCCATCATCGCCGAGGCGGTCGACGCAAACATCAAGACGCGCGTCCTACAATGGTTCGAAGAGCCGAAAAATGACGATGACGGAAGCACGCTTCTTTCCGGCACGCTTGTCGCCGATGCACATCCGGTGATTTTACAGATCGATCGGCTGGTCGTTGCACAGGCGAGCGCGACCGACCTTAACGACGACATGGCCGGCTATGGGCTGCTGATGCGACGCTCCGAGCCGCCCGAGGACTGGCGCTGTCTGACGGCAACCTTCGCCGAGATCAATCCGGACAATGCCTATGGAGCAACGGCAATCGCGATCCAGTTCGAGGACGCGCCCCGAACCGTCCTCTCGCCTTTGCCTGTCGGATACATCGGGCCGGCACCTCAAGCCTATATCCCTTACGACAACCGCCCTGTTGTCGGGGATTCCGACACGGGCGCCAGCGCTGACGAACAAGACTCGGATCCTCGTATCGCGCGCCTGGTCCAGCCGGTCGTGCAGAACACGCCGCCATCCGAGACACTTCTTCCGTTCCTCGCCTATGGCGCGACCTATGAGGTCGCACCCTTTGGCATCTCAAACCACGGCGGCCTTCCGACAGACATCCGCAGGGACGACTATCCGGCGCTGCTTGACCCATTGAAGCTTGCGGTCGATCAGTTCGTGCCGCCGGATGATACCTTGCGCCGCTTTACCTATCTGCGCAGGACAGGGATTGGCGCGCTGCGCGTCGCGCCGGCCGCGCGGCCGGAGGGCGACACCTACAACCCGCTGATCCCCGGCAAGGACACGAAGCCGATCGCCGAGGAGATCTTCGTGCCGTCGATAGCGGTGGAACCCTGGCATCCCAATCCGCCGCAGCCATCTCGTCCGCTCAAGCTGAAGACCGCTTTGATGCTCGCCGATGCCGATGGCGACGCATTGAGTAAGGACACCGGAAATCTGACGCTGCAGATCAGCGCTCCCGTCACGCCGATCGAGGATTTCGACAGGTGGCTGGCGTTGGACGAGGCTTTGCTGGCACAGGCAGACCCTGATCGCGCCAAGCTACGTGCGTTCCGAAAGGAACTGCGCAACCTTTACGATGAGCGGACTGAGAAACTCAACGATCTGGAAATGCGCCGGCTCCGCCAGGGAGGGAGTATCGGTCTCGATCGCGAAATCGCAGAACTCAGAGAGCAGCTCGCGCTTCAGGATCCGGCAGTCGATGCATTGGCAATTTCAGTGAGACGCGTTCGGCGTTCAGGTACGCTCTCGCCGGAAGCCGTGGATCCATTCAATCCGGTGCTCCTGCCCTGGGGGTGGCATTGGAGCGCGGATATCTCTGCGGAAGATCCCTTCAAGGGTCGTCCGCCGATAACGCTTACCTGCAAGATCGATCAGCACGGATCCACCGTCTTCGATGAGGACAAGCGCACAATCGCCGTCGCAGCCGGCGATGTCGTCGTGGTTCAGCTCTTCGCTGCGGTTCGGTATCAGCGTTTCTCAGGCTCGGCCGCCACCGCTGGTGAGCGCCGCTTTGACAGCGTCGTCCGCAAGGCCTCTGTCGGGGACCTGCCAGATGATACGCTGCCAAGCGACGGCAAGACAAAATACCGGCTGTTCAGCCTGCATGAATTTGCAGTGGAAGCCGCATCGCCATTGATGCCGTCTGTCGCGAACATTGCGTCCCAGATCGTCGGCTCGGTCATAGGTGATCGCCCCGCGTCCGATGAGCGAACCGGCGATATTCGGCTGGATTTTACAAGGCAAGTGTCAGCAGCGATGGACGCTGTCGGCGCGATTTCCGTTGGCGCGCAGGCATGGCGCTGGGCCGGGCGACCGCTCTCGGCGTTCCCGTTCAAAAGCCAGCGACACTTCAACGATTTCCCGGCAGTCGATCCGGGCGATCCGAATGATCCGGATCCGACGAAACAGGTCCCGCCGCCTTCGGCATCCGAATATCCGTTTCTCTGGGATGTGGCGGGCTTTGCCGAGCGGCTGGACGAAACCCTGGATCCGGCAAATGCGCCGGTACCGATAAGCGAAACGATCGTGACGACCGATGGCAAGGCGAAAGCGACGCCGCGTGCAATACGCATTGCCCTCAATTCCCCCGGTAGGGTGGAAACGGCGCGCTACTTGCGTTTCATTGCCACGGCGCGGTCACGATATGAGGCGGCTTACAACGCGGCCGGCGTGACAATCAAGCCGGTGCCGGTTAGCTGGGAAAGCCCAAGCAAGCTGTGGTCGACGCCTTGGTATCGGATGCTGAGGCCCGCAGCCTATCCCACAGAGATTCCGAAGCCAGGTATCAAGGCTCTTCTTCCCTTGACACGGTCGCTTTACGAGGGTGATAGCCCGTCGCCGGTGGCTGGCGTCCTGGCCATCATCGATGGAGCCTGGTTCGAGCTTTCAGGGCTTGGCGACTGGATGCTGGGAGGCGTCGAGATTGCCCGCAGAACGAAATTCCGCGAGAGCGGGTCCACCATCTCAGCGAGCGCCGTCGAAATGGGTCCCGATCCTCTTGTCCGAGCCTATGGTCTCGGCAGCCAGCCGCCATCAAAACGCATGAGCCCGACCAACTCGAAGGAACTGCGAGGCGTGGCGCCGGTCAGTATCGCCGGCCCGCTCGGGCACACGTTCGACACGGGCACGGCAACCGGGCTCTATCTGAACAGCTCGTTCGTGGTCAGGCCACCGGATTTCACCAGCGACGACCCGGACGCGTGGTGGATGAGCAAGCTGGCCTTCCGACGCATGGTGCTTGCAGAGGCAATAAGTGATTATTGGTTCGACGCTGGGGTGCTGCCGGCGAGATCGACCACCGGCCAGGTTTCCATCACCCAGCATGCGACCAAGGCGCAAGGCGGAAAGGCGACGGCTAGCTTTGCACTCGATGCCAGCCTTGCGACGAGCGCGAAGGCTCTCACCCAGAAAATCCTCGTCGATGCTCGACAGATCAATGGCGAATGGGCCTTTGTAATCACGGATGCCACGGAGAAAGGTCTTGCGGGCGAATTCAAGCTTCGCGCGGCGTCCTTCGATCTGCGCTTTCTTGCGGTCCGGAAAACATCGCGCATTGTGCCGACAGATGAAAAGTCTCCACTCTATGCATGGTTCGAGCTTCTGCTGATGGTCCGCGCCGCCGAAGGGGCGTGGATGTTGGCCTGGGAGACGAGGCTGTTTGACGAAGTCCCGGCGGATGCGACAGAGGATACGTCGGCAGCAGAACTGACACTGAATCTGAGCCATACTCTAACCGCGGCGACCACCGGCGAGACCAAGGTCAGCAATGCACTTCAGGTTTCGGAACCGACCGAAGGCCGGTGGGCGCAATTCATGCCAAACACGGAGGCCCTTGTCCGCTCCAGCAGTGTCTCGTTGAGCGGGCTCTCCATGACGGTAGATCCCGGCGATACCACCAAGCTTCTCCTGAGCGCCGGCGGGATGGAATGGGGCTGGCTCGCCACGGACGCTCTGTGCGCCGAAAGGGGCAGGGGCAGCGAGAACCAGGGCCTGTTCAATCTACTCCTGGTCACATCCGGGATAAAAACGGTATCCGGTGGCGAAGACGAAGCCTTCATCGGCCTCTACCATTCACCGAAGGGTTATGACAGCAGCCGCAAGGCGGTTTCGCTGGCGCCATTCTCGTCGGCTCCCGGCAGCGTCGATCTTGGCGGGAAACCCCTGATCGGACGGATCGTGACCGTTCGATCGGGGCGCCCGAACGTCCTTGAGGGTGATATCCAGGCGTGGCGCGACGATCCGTGGAGATACTTCTTCCCGCGTGAAGGAGCAGGGACGACGGATCCGGCCGAGGTTTTCGGCAGCGAGAAAGCGCCCGATGTCTCGCTTCACATGATAGAGATTTATGCGCCGATCCAACTCAGCCAAACCGCATAACAACGCGGATGCGATGCATTCGGGGCGCATCATCTATATGCGCGAAATAATACATACCGCGTGGATCGCTTAATCGATATTATCGCCTTGCTCGCGTTGACGCATTTCGTCAAATCGAGTTCTATCCGCCACCTTCCTGCGCCGGCCGTGCCGGCGACGGGCTGAGGAGGAGGTGCGATGCGTATTATCAAGACCACGGCGGAGCTGCGCGATTGCCTCGCGGCCTTTCGGCGTGATGGGCGAACGGTCGGTTTCGTGCCGACGATGGGCTTTCTGCATGTCGGTCACATGGCGCTGGTTTCGCGCGCCTCTGCCGAGAACGACGTGACCGTGGTTTCCATCTTCGTCAATCCACTTCAGTTCGGCGCGAACGAGGACCTGGCAAAATATCCGCGCGACCTCGCGCGCGATGCCGCCATGCTGGAAGAGGCAGGGGTCGACGTTCTCTTCGCACCCGGTGTGACGGAAATGTACCCGCAGCCGATGCAAACCGTTGTCGATGTTCCGGAGATCGGCAGCGAGCTGGAAGGTGCCGTGCGCCCCGGGCATTTCGCCGGCGTGGCGACCGTTGTCACCAAGCTCTTCAATCTGGTGCAGCCCCAAGCAGCCTATTTCGGAGAAAAGGATTACCAACAGGTCGCGCTCATCAAACGCATGGTCGAGGATCTGGCACAGCCGGTCAGGGTGGTCGCCGTTGCCACCGTGCGCGAAGCCGATGGTCTCGCGTGTTCGTCGCGCAACGTCTATCTCAGCGAGCGCGAGCGCGCCGCCGCGGTAGTCGTGCCCAAGACGCTTGACGAAGCCCAGCGCCTCTACGCGGAGGGCTGCGACGATCCAGCCGAGCTGGAAGCCGCGCTGATGCGGTTCGTCGTGTCAGAGCCACTGGCTGTGGCCGAGGTCGTTGCCGTCCGCGATCCGGTAACGTTGAAACCGATAGCATCTCTACAATCAGGGCCGGTGCTGGTGGCGCTCTTCATAAGGGTCGGGACCACGCGACTCCTCGACAACCGTGTTATCGGTCTCAATACATCCAGCCAGACGAGGGCCGCATAATGAGCGCGCAAGGCAAGCAGAAGCGTCTGACAACGGCGGCGATCCGAGCGATGAAAGGCGGCGAGAAGGTTGTTTGCCTCACCGCTTACACGACGCCGATTGCCCGCCTGCTCGATCCGCATTGCGATCTGTTGCTGGTCGGGGATTCCGTTGGCATGGTTCTCTACGGGATGGAGACGACGGTCGCAGTGACGCTCGAGATGATGATCGCACACGGAAAGGCCGTCATGCGTGGGGCAGCCCATGCCTGCGTGATGGTCGATTTGCCGTTTGGAACCTACCAGGAATCGAAGGAGCAGGCGTTTCGCAGCGCGGTTCGCATCATGCAGGAGAGTGGGTGTGACGGTGTTAAGCTCGAGGGTGGGGAAGAAATGGCCGAGACCATAGCCTTCCTGACGGCCCGAGGCATTCCCGTTTGCGGCCATGTCGGCTTGATGCCGCAGTTGGTCAACACGGCGGGTGGGTTCCGATCCCTCGGCCACTCGGAGCAGGAAGCCCACAAGATCCGCCGCGACGCGGTTGCCGTCGCCGAAGCGGGTGCCTTCGCCGTCGTCGTCGAAGGGACAGTCGAGCCGCTTGCGCGCGAGATCACGGCCGCGCTGGCTGTGCCGACCATTGGTATTGGTGCGTCGCCTGCCTGTGACGGACAGGTGCTTGTTTCCGATGACATGCTCGGTCTTTTCAACGATTTCAAGCCGCGCTTCGTCAAGCGTTTCGCCGATCTCAGCCCGCTCGTTTCACAGGCTGTCGCCAGCTATGCCGACGATGTCCGTGCTGGCCGCTTCCCGGCGCAGGAGCATACATTCCAGGTTCGGCGGTGACCGCTAGGGTCGGTCGCCTAAGACGCTTGCCGAACCTTTGTCCGCAGCTAACCAGTCTGCCATGCCACGCGCGGCCGCTCGGCCGGTGGCCATGCATGCCGTGAGGAGGTAGCCGCCGGTCGGCGCTTCCCAATCGATCATTTCGCCGGCAACGAATGTTCCGGGCACGGCCGTCAGCATGTAGCGCGCGTCGATCTCTTCCCAGGCCACGCCACCGGCGGACGATATTGCCTCGACGATCGGGCGCGGTCTGGCAACAGGGATCGGCAACGCCTTGATCAGCTGAGCCAGCCGCTGCGGGCTTTGCAGGTCCTCAGCGCTGCCGAGTTCGCGGAGCAGGTTTGCCTTGACGCCATCGAGGCCTGCGCCCTTACGAAGGCGGTTGGCAAAGCTCATCTTCGGATCGAGGCGGCCAAGATCGCGTTCGATCCGATCGATCACTCGACCGGGCATCAGATCGATTTCCAAGCACATAGCTTGGCCGGCGGCCAGCCCATCGCGCAGCGCTGCGGAATGTGCGTAGATCAGGCTGCCTTCGATGCCGTGCCGGCTGATCACAAACTCGCCGGGATGGGTACCAGCGGCTGATCGCGCCGTCACCGATTTGATCGGCTGGCCGGCAAATCGGTCGCGGAAAAACGCGCTCCATTCGACATCAAAGCCACAATTGGCCGGCCGAAAATCGCGGACGGCTATTGCCCTGTCCTTGAGCCAGGGAACCCATTGACCATCGGAGCCGAGCCTTGGCCAGCTTTCTCCGCCAAGCGCCAGCAAGGCGGCGTCGCACTGGATTGTCTTAAGACCATCAACAGATTCGATCGTGAAGGCACCTTGCGAAAATCCGATCCAGCGGTGCCTTGTCAGGATCTTCACGCCTTGGCCTTCAAGTCTCCTGAGCCAGGCACGAAGCAACGGCGACGCTTTCATGGCCATCGGAAAGACGCGGCCTGACGATCCGACAAAGGTTTGTGTTCCCAATCCGGCTGCCCACTGCCGAATGTCTTCGGGTGTGAAGCCATCCAACGCAGCGCGAAGTCGTTGGTTGGCGGCACCGAAGCGCGTGACGAAGCGATCGTAGTCTTCGGAATGAGTGATGTTGAGCCCGGATTTTCCGGCCAACAGGAATTTGCGGGCAACGGTGGGCATCGCTTCGTAGACAGTGACCGCATGACCGGCGGTCGACAACACTTCGGCGGCCATGAGCCCCGCTGGCCCGCCGCCGATGATCGCGATCTCTTTCTGTGTCATGCCTTTACCCGTGCCGGTCTCGAGACTCTCTCATGGCCCGCACAGGCTTGGTATGCAAGGCGCGTCGGATCAGGAGCAGGGGTCGAAAGGAATTTCACTGGCGGCAGTAGCACCGATCCATGCTTGCGGACCCGCACTTGGAGCGGAAGGACGCCGTGGACAAAGTCTGGGATTTCACGGAGGGGCTGTGAGGACGAATGCCGATCCGGCCGCGATTTCGTCCTCACTGATCGAGATCGCGACATGCGACCGCATCTGGAGAGTGCCTTGGCCGAGCCCAGGCCGAAACAGAATCAATCCACCACGCGAGGCACGAATTTTGGCTTCGCAGGCGTTTCGGCTTCTTTCATTGCATCTTCGTGATACCAGCAGCTGTCATAAACGCAGGGGCCAATATCTTCTGCGATATCAGTCTTTTGCCGCGTGCTGGCAGCAGCGAAGCGCTTGCCGGGGAACGCGTATATCGTCGCAGACTCGTGATGCACACCAGTAATCATGTCATGCCTCCTTGTGAGACCCGCATTTGAACGTTGAGGCCACAATAGCACATCTGCACAGAGATTGCGCGATTTGATTGAAAAAAGTGCAATATTTGTTGGAATAATAGGCAAGGCACGGATGATTACGTTTATATCAGATTTTACTCACGTCCAAAGATTGATCATTTGCCTATTATTTGATCTTTTGGCCAAAAGTGAGAAAAAATTCGCCGGCCCTTATCCGCTTCTCGACCGTCCGATCCGCGCGGCGGCATTCTCCCGAATGATGATGTGTAACTGCTTGAGTCCGCTATGACTTCAGTGCCCCGCACTGCGGGCACCCGTTGCGCGGATTGTGACAGAAACCTGGGATCCGGGACAAGCTGCAACGATGGCATTTTCGAACTGGCACGCGATATGCATATCAATAGGCATGCCCCGGCGGGTGAGGAAGTTTCGGCCTCCACCTCCGCCGGGATTTGCTGACACCTTTTGTTTTGAGAGACTCGCAAATGACCAAGTATAAGCTCGAGTACATCTGGCTCGATGGATACACCCCGGTACCGAACCTTCGTGGCAAGACGCAGGTCAAGGAATTTGCAGAATTCCCGACGCTCGAGCAGCTCCCGCTCTGGGGCTTCGATGGTTCGTCCACGATGCAGGCCGAAGGCCGCAGCTCTGATTGCGTACTGAAGCCTGTTGCCGTTTATCCGGACCCGGCTCGTACCAACGGCGTACTCGTCATGTGCGAAGTCATGATGCCCGATGGCGTCACCCCGCATCCGTCCAACGCTCGCGCCACCATCCTGGATGACGAAGGCACATGGTTCGGCTTCGAGCAGGAATACTTCTTCTACCAGAACGGCCGTCCGCTCGGCTTCCCTGAGCAGGGCTACCCGGCTCCGCAGGGCCCGTATTACACCGGCGTTGGCTACTCCAACGTTGGCGATGTCGCTCGCGAAATCGTCGAAGAGCACCTCGACCTGTGCCTCGCTGCCGGCATCAACCACGAAGGCATCAACGCCGAAGTGGCCAAGGGCCAGTGGGAATTCCAGATCTTCGGCAAGGGCTCCAAGAAGGCAGCCGACGAAATCTGGATGGCTCGTTACCTGCTGCAGCGCCTGACCGAAAAGTACGGCATCGACATCGAGTATCACTGCAAGCCGCTCGGCGACACCGACTGGAACGGTTCTGGCATGCACTGCAACTTCTCGACCAAGTACATGCGCGAAGTCGGCGGCAAGGAATATTTCGAAGCCCTGATGGCGCAGTTCGACAAGAACCTGCTCGACCACATCGCTGTTTACGGCCCTGACAACGACAAGCGTCTGACCGGCAAGCACGAGACGGCTCCGTGGAACAAGTTCTCCTACGGCGTTGCCGACCGTGGCGCATCGATCCGCGTCCCGCACTCGTTCATCAAGAACGATTACAAGGGCTACCTGGAAGATCGCCGCCCGAACTCGCAGGGCTGCCCGTACCAGATCGCTTCGCGTGTTCTGAAGACGATCGCGGAAGTGCCGCTGGCCGGCTCCGCTTCGGCTGCCGCCTAAGAATCGCTTCGCAGTATCTGATAGCGCCGGTCGAAAGGCCGGCGCTATCTCTTTCACCGTCCGGCCGGTGGTGGAAGAATGTCCTATCTTGGTACGTGACGGCCCGAACGCACGACCAAAGAGCACCCAGCGGTTGAAAATTTCAACCCATTCTCCATAATCGTTTTGCGTTGATCTGGTTTGTCTCTATAGTCGCTTTGGATTAGCCAATAGCGAGTTGTCAGTGACACCGGCAGATCAGCAGAGCCGTCTTCTTCGGTTGCTTGGAAGGCCCGCGCTCTTTGCGCATGGCCAGGAAATTCCCTTGCCCGAGAAAGCCTATCCGCTGCTGGCGCTGCTTGTTGCTTCTCCCGATCACAGCATGGATCGCGAAACACTTCGCGGCATTTTGTGGCGATCGGACGTGTCGAAGCAACGTGCTGGCAGTCTCCGGCAACTGTTGACCCGCCTGGATCGCAGCGTACCCGAAGAGCTACCGCGTCTTGTCAGGGCGACCAATACTCACCTTGCCTTTGAGGTGGAGAGTTGGCCCGTCGACGTACAGCTTTTGTGCGACGCCCCGGCGCCGCTTGAGCGGGGCGACTGGAGCCTGCTTCAGGGCGATTTCCTAGAGAGCTTCCGCGCGCCAACCATGGAAGCGGACGAATGGATCACGATGGAGCGCCGGCGCGTAGCCGACCGCCGCGACGCCCACATCGTCACGCTGCTTGAGATGCCGCAGAAGCGGACCTTGGCAGATGTCGTGATGCTTGCGGAACTGCTTGTAAAGAGCGACCCCTCCCACGAGGTCGCCTGCCGCGCCTTAATGCGCGCCCACGCAGCTGCCGGTGATAGCGTTTCGGCGCGACAGGCCTATTTCCGCTGCCGCAATGAGCTGAAGACTGAGTACGACACGGAACCCGATGCAGTGACGCAGGCCGTCGCGCGGGAACTCGGTATCATCGCCCCCGCCGCCTTTGCGGCGCAGACGCCGGTTGTCGGGCAGCAGCCCGGCGATCCGGTTGGGCAGCCGCGTGTTCTCATTCTCCCACCAGAGACAATACTGTCCGATCCGTTGCTCAACCGCGTCGGCCGCGCGCTGCTTGAAGATGTCACGATCAGCTTGAGCCAGCAGCGTGGCTTCAAGGTGATCGCCGCCCACACAAGCGTCGAGATCCTGCACCGCAGCCTTGCCGACGGCGCCATGCAGCCTACGCCGCAGGAACTTCGCTTCGATTATACGGTCTACGTGACGATCCACGGCCGCGACGACGATATCTTCGCGAGCTGCCGGTTGACGAAAACCTCGACGGCCGAGGTCCTTTGGGCGATCGAGTTGCCACTGGCCATGAACAAGGTGACCCAATCGTTCAGCCAGCTGGCGCGGCGTATCGCCATGACACTTGCCGACACGATCGAGCGGCGCGAGCTCAGCGATATGATGAGCGACACCAATCCGTCAGCCTATCGTCTCTATCTGGAGGGCAAGCGGCTCGTTTCGAAGACCGACCTGCAGCATCTGAGGCAGGCCCGGAAGTGGTTCAAGTCCTCGCTTGCCCGCCATGACAGGTTCTCCTCGGCACATGCGGGAATGGCTCGCGTGCTGGGCATGGAGTGGCTGGTTCGCGGCATGAAGGACACGGACTTGCTGGAAGAGGCCGATCGGTCGGCGTGGCTCGCGCGGGAGAGTGATCCGAACAGCGGCCGGGCGATGCGCGAACTTGGCTTCGTGGCCCTTTACCGCCGCCGCTTCGCCGACAGCCTCGACTTCTTCGCCGAAGCGCAGATGCTCAATCCGAACGACGCCGATATTCTGGCCGATCATGCCGATGCCCTGCTGCACGACGGCCAGAGCGATCGGGCGCTGGAACTCAGCCTGGCGGCGCTCAAGCTCAATCCGCTGCCGCCGGACTATTACTACTGGAACCTCGGCGGCATTCATTTCGTGCAGGAAAACTACCCGAAGGCAATCGAGGTGCTCGACCGCGTCAAGCATCGGCCGGCAACCTCCCGGCTGCTGGCGGCCGCCCATGCCAAGAACGGCGACCTGAAATCGGCGGCGCACTACGCCTCGATCGTGCTCGAGAATTTCCCCGATTTTCGCACGGACGATGTCTGGCGGTTCGTGCCGGATCGCAATCCCGAGGACACCCGCCAATTGATCGACGGGCTTCGAATGGCCGGACTGTCCTGAACTATTACACCTAGGCCGCCAACGCTCTTTCCATGCGCTGATCGCAGTCACGCCGGAATAACGCCGCCTATGCATCTTGTCCCTGCCCGCAGCAAAAATGCTGCTTTCCGTAGGAGACAAGAGAAGATGACCACCACCGAAATCAAGCCGGCTTCGTCTGCAGTTCGTCTTTCGGCCGCCGCACAGGCTGTTCTGAAGCAGGATTCCGTTCAGTTCGACACGAACGCAACGGCCAGCATCGTTCACGCCCTGAAGTTCCGTTGAGGTTCAAGCGAATGTCTGTCCAGATCGCACTTGAGCGCTTGGCGGGGGACCTCAGCCAATCAGTGACCGGCATCAATGCCTATCACGATCGCTCCTTGACGCCTGGACAGACATTCGCGGCGATCAAGCCGCATTTTGCCGAGTTGGGAATAACGCGGGTCGGCCTTCTGACGGCGCTTGACCTGCTCGACATTCCGGTCGCCTTCGCAACGCGGCCGAACAGCTACACGCTCTCCGTGTTCCAGGGGAAGGGCATCGACGAGGAAGCCGCGATGACCTCCGCCGCCATGGAGGCGGTCGAGACACGCGTTGCCGAGATCCGTCCGGACGAGCTGATCGTGGCCACCTTGGCCAGCATGAAGGCCGAACGCGCGCCGATGATCGATCTCGATTCAGTCGCGCGGTGTGTCCCATCCGATATCGGCGATGCGCCGCTTGAATGGTGCGAAGGGCTCGACATCGTTTCCAACCGCCGTGTCTTCGTGCCCTGGTCGCTGGTCGGTCTCGATCACCGCGGCACGCGCCCTTCCGGGTTCGAACAGTCCAGTGACGGCCTTGCCTCGGGGAACCGACCGGCCGAAGCCGTGCTCCATGGACTGTGTGAGCTCGTCGAGCGCGACGCCTGGGCTCTGACGCAGCTTCGACCCCACGAACACCTACGTGGATCGCGGATCGATCCCGCGGCATTCGGCGATCCGGTGCTCGACATCGTCGTCGATCGCATCACGCGCGCCGGTATGCGGATCCTCCTGATCGACATGACGACCGATATCGGCGTTCCCAGCTACCTCGCAGTCATCATTCCTGACAATCTCGGCGATCGCGTCGACGCGCGCTGGACACAGGTTTGCGGCGGTTGCGGCTGCCATCCCGACCCCATACGGGCGGCGCTTAGGGCCATCACCGAAGCGGCGCAGAGCCGATTGACGGCGATTGCCGGCAGCCGCGATGACTTTTCGCCTCGCCTCTACCAGAGGCTCGACGCCGACGGTCCGATGCAACAGCTGATCAGCCTGTGCGATGAGAAGCCGGTTGCGCCACGGTTCGATTTCGAGCCGACGTCACGCAGCATTCAGGAAAACATCCATCACATTCTCGAGCGCCTGCAGGCGCGCGGGATCGAGCAGGTCGTGGCCGTGCCGCTGGCGCACCCCAGACTGCCCGTGACTGTCGTGCGGATGATCGTTCCGGGCCTCGAGGTGGACGTGAGTGGCGAGTTCATCCAGCTCGGCCTGCGCGCCGTTGGAGCCATGCAGGGAGTCCAGCAATGAAAGTCATCTTCGCGGGCCCGAGCTTCGGAGCAGATATGTCCAAACTGCGCGCAGCCCACTCGGCGATCGAATTCCGAGGGCCTGCAGCGCGTGGCGATATCCTGCAGGCCGTACACGACGGCGCGCGTGCGATCGGCATCGTTGACGGCTATTTCGGTGAAGTGCCCTCCGTCTGGCACAAGGAAATCCTCTACGCCCTGCAGAAGAATGTCATCGTGGCCGGCGGCGCCAGCATGGGCGCCTTGCGCGCCGCCGAGTGTTCCGCCTTCGGCATGGTCGGGCTGGGCACGATCTATGAGGACTATGCGGACGGGCGATTGATCGACGACGAGGCAGTGGCGCTCGTCCACGCGCCCGAAGAACTCGGCTGGCTGCCGCTGTCCATTCCGTGGGTCGACTACCTGCCCACCATCGAACGATTGCATCGCGACGGCGCCCTGTCCGCAGGCGAGGCCAAGATGCTAGTGCTTGCCGGTCGTGCCTTGCACTTCTCCGAGCGGACCTATCCAAAGGCTATCGACGCCTGCAACTTTGCAGGCGAGGGGCGCGGCCGCGAGATATTGCGTCTCATCCGCTCGAACAAGGTCGAGCGCAAGCGCGCGGATGCCGAGTGCGTTCTGCGTTACCTGCAGGATGCGGAACTGGGCGAGAAGGAACGCAGCTGGGGCTTTGCCGCAACCTCCCATTGGGAGACCTTGCGGGCGGAAGTCACGGGCGCGGTCACGCCTGTAACGCTCGAATAACGCCCTCGGTGAATGATGACATCAGGACTGGAGCCCTCATGGCATCGGGGAAGGCGGCTATCATGAATGTTCACACGAATGACGAAGGCACAGGCAGCGAGTATGCGCGGATATTCCGCTTGCTATCGGCTGCCAAGGACGAGGCCGAAAAGCTCAAGCTGCGTAACCTGGCGCACCTTGCCAACATGGCTCTGCTGCAGGTCGTCATCGATTGGGATGGCATCGACCCCGAGCGTGAACTGGACGTCAATCTCGAGAAGCTGATCGGAACGAAGACAAAGATTGCCCTCAAGGACGCCAGCAAAAACCTGGTCCTTCTCGACTGCCACTAGAACGGAAGATTTCGCCGGTGAGGAGAAGCCGCGTTATTCGGCGGCTTCGCTTTCCTCGGTCTGCTCCATGCCGGCGATGGCCTGAACGAGCTTGACGATCTTCTTACGGATCTGTTCGTTCTTGATCGACAGGAAGGCAGCGTTCAAGAGAACGCCGTCACGAGAAACCACGAACTCCTCGCTCGGCGTGGGATTGTCGTTCGCCGTGCCGGGAGCCGACAGATCCTCGAAGAACGAGCGGACGTCAACATCCAGGGCGCCCGCGATCTCGACGAGCATGCTGGCCGAAACGCGGTTCGAGCCTTTTTCGTATTTCTGGATCTGCTGGAAGGTAACGCCGACGCGATCGCCAAGCTCTGTCTGAGAGACCTTGCGCATCAAGCGCTTGATGCGGATCGTCTTGCCGACGTGCACGTCCACCAGGTGAGGCCCATCTTTCATTGTCTTAATCCTTTCAACGCCGGTTGTGGCGCGACTATTATGCCATCAGACAACCTATCGAAGATATTTGAACGGATCAATTGTTCTCCTCCAATTTTGTTCGCCCCGAGGATGTGCCTGATCCAGCTGACATTCAGCTGAAGCAGAATTGTGCGAACCGTTTATTCTGCTAGTTTCGAAATCAACCGCAGATCGTCTTTTGTGTCTTTGTCGAATAGGGGCGCTCATGATTGCTCGGAAATGGCTTTGGATCCTCGTACTCGCTGTCGTGGCAGTTGCCGGGTATTACACGTGGCAGAAATTCGCCAATAGCGGCCTCCCGGATGGCATTGCCGCCGGCAACGGACGCATCGAGGCGACCGAGATCGACATCTCCACCAAGACGGCGGGTCGAATTCGTGAAATCGTGGTCAATGAGGGCGACTTTGTCACGGCTGGGCAGGTCCTCGCGCGGATGGATACCGAACAACTCGAGGCCCAGCGCCGCCAGGCCGAGGCGCAGCTTCGCCGTGCGTCCATCGGGGTCGATACCGCGAACAGTCTGGTCAAACAGCGCCAGGCCGAACAGGAGGCAGCGGCAGCGTTGGTCGAGCAGCGACAGGCGGAGGCTCATGCTGCAGAGATCAAGCTGGCGCGATCCGAGCAGCTTCAAAAAAGCAATACGATCGCACAGCAGACGTTGGATGACGATCGCGCCGCCGAGCGCGGTGCGCAGGCAGCCGTAGCGGCCGCCCAGGCACAACTTGCTGCTGCCGATGCAGCCATAACCGCCTCCAAGGCCCAGGTGGTCGATGCGGAGGCTGCCGTCGACGCCGCAAAGGCTGCCATTGAAAGCATTGCCGCCGACATTACCGATAGCGTGCTCACATCGCCACGCGACGGGCGCGTGCAGTATCGCGTCGCCCAGCCGGGCGAAGTCCTGGCAGCCGGTGGGCGCGTGCTGAACCTTGTCGATCTCAGCGATGTCTACATGACCTTCTTCCTGCCGACGGACCAGGCCGGCAGGGTTCCGCTGGGGGCGGACGTACGGCTCGTTCTCGACGCCGCACCCAAATACATCATCCCGGCCAAGGCCACCTTCGTTGCCGATGTCGCTCAGTTCACGCCGAAGACCGTGGAAACAGCCGAAGAACGCCAGAAGCTGATGTTTCGCGTGAAGGCGAGGATCCCCGCGGAACTGCTGCGGAAATATATCCAGCTGGTGAAGACGGGACTGCCGGGCATGGCCTATGTGCAGCTTGATCCCAAGGCCGAATGGCCGGCCCATATCGCCGGACCGGTGGTTCAATGAGTGCCACGCCGCCTGTAGCGATCAAGCAGGCGGGTTTCGTGGCCCGCCTCGACGGGGTCGGCCTGGCCTATGGCAAGGTTCAGGCGCTCGACGCGATCAATCTCGAAATACCAGCTGATCGCATGGTGGGCTTCATCGGCCCGGATGGGGTTGGCAAGTCGAGCCTCCTGTCAATGATTGCGGGTGCCCGCGTGGTGCAGAAGGGACGCGTCGAGGTGCTGGGTGGCGACATCGCCGATGCGACGCACCGGCGCGTTACCTCGCCGCGCATCGCCTATATGCCGCAAGGCCTTGGCAAGAACCTCTATCCCACCCTGTCTGTCTTCGAAAACGTCGACTTTTTCGGCCGGCTTTTCGGGCAGGGCAGGGAGGAGCGCGAGCGGCGCATTGCCGGGTTGCTCAAGGGAACCGGCCTCAGTGATTTTGCGGACAGACCAGCCGGAAAACTCTCCGGCGGCATGAAGCAGAAGCTCAGCCTGTGCTGCGCGCTGATCCACGATCCGGATCTGCTGATCCTCGACGAGCCGACGACAGGTGTCGATCCTCTGTCTCGCCGACAGTTCTGGGAGTTGATCGACAACATCCGGCTCAGCCGGCCCGGCATGAGCGTCATCGTCGCCACGGCCTACATGGAGGAAGCCGCGCGCTTCGACTGGCTGGTGGCGATGGATGCCGGGAAGATCCTGGCGACGGGTACGCCTGCGGAGCTGCTGACAAAGACGGCGACAACCAATCTCGACGCGGCCTTCGTCGCCTTGCTTCCGCAGGAGAAACGCCAGGGGCACACCGAGGTGATCATGCCGCCGCGGTCGGCCGGCGACGGGACGGAGATTGCCATCGAGGCCGAGCATCTGACGATGCGTTTCGGCAGCTTCACGGCCGTCGACGATGTCAGCTTCCGCATCGAGCGCGGCGAAATCTTCGGCTTTCTGGGGTCGAACGGTTGCGGCAAGACGACAACAATGAAGATGCTGACCGGCCTTCTGCCGGCGAGCGAGGGCAAGGCGCGCATCTTCGGCCACGAGGTCGATCCAAATGATCTCGAGGTGCGCCGTCGCGTCGGGTATATGTCGCAGGCTTTCTCGCTCTACACCGAGCTGACCGTACGGCAGAATCTCGATTTGCATGCCCGGCTTTTCAGCATGGATCCAGCCGTCATCCCGGCGCGCATCGATGAGACGATGCGGCGTTTCGATCTCGCGGACGTGATGGAGGCCTTGCCCGACGCGCTGCCGCTCGGCATTCGCCAGCGCCTGTCGCTCGCGGTAGCGATGATCCACTCGCCAGATATCCTGATCCTCGACGAGCCGACATCGGGTGTCGATCCGGTAGCGCGCGACAATTTCTGGCAGATCCTCTCCGACCTGTCGCGCAAGGACAATGTAACGATCTTCGTCTCCACGCACTTCATGAACGAGGCAGCGCTCTGCGATCGCATATCGCTGATGCATGCCGGCAAGGTCCTGATCAGCGACACGCCCGCGGCGATCGTCGAAAAGCGGTCGGCGGCAACCCTGGAGGAGGCGTTCGTCGCCTATCTCGAGGATGCCATCGGAACGAAGGATGCCGCGCCACCTGATCTCACCGTAGCTGACAGCACGGAAATTGCTTCATCCGGCAGCCGTCGCAGGCAGTTCTTCGATTTCCGCAGGATGTTCGCCTATACGAGGCGTGAAGCGCTGGAACTGCAGCGGGACCCCATTCGCGCCACCCTGGCGATCGTCGGCAGCGTCATCCTGATGTTCGTCATCGGTTATGGCATCAACATGGATGTGGAGAATCTCTCCTTTGCCGTCCTGGATCGCGACGACACCTCGATCAGCCAGGACTATGTGACGCAGATCTCGGGATCGCGATACTTCGAGGAGAAAGCGCCCATCCTCGACTACACCGATATGGATCGTCGCATGCGCGCAGGAGAACTGGCGCTTGCCATCGAGATTCCGCCCGGCTTTAGCCGGGACGTCTCACGCGGGCGCAGCGTCGAGGTTGGTGCATGGATCGATGGCGCCATGCCGAGCCGGGCGGAGACCGTGCGCGGCTACGTGCAGGGGATGCATTCGGAATGGCTGGCGAAGAAGGCCCAGCAAATTCAGGGCTCCGCAGCCGCTAGCGGCAATTTCCAACTCGATATCCGCTACAGGTATAATCCCGATGTCCAGAGCCTGGTTGCCATGGTGCCCGGCGTCATTCCGCTGCTTCTGCTGATCATTCCCGCCATGCTAGCGGCACTGAGCGTGGTGCGGGAAAAAGAGCTCGGTTCGATCATCAATTTCTACGTGACGCCAGTGACCCGCGTCGAATTCCTGTTCGGCAAGCAGCTTCCCTACATTGCATTGGCCATGCTGAATTTCGTCATGCTGACGGCTTTTGCGGTGTTCATCTTTCGCGTCCCGTTCACCGGCAGCCTGCTGACCTACGCGCTGGCCGCCCTGCTTTACGTGACGGTGACGACAAGTATCGGCCTTGTCATTTCCGCCTTCATGGCGAGCCAGATCGCCGCGATCTTCGGAACGGCGCTGATCACCATGATCCCGGCGGTGCAATATTCCGGCTTGATCGACCCCGTGTCGGCGCTTGAAGGCGCTGGCGCGATCATTGGCAAGATCTATCCGGCTTCCTACTTCGTGACGATCTCGCGCGGCACCTTCTCAAAGGCGCTCGATTTCAGCGATCTCGCCGGGTCGTTCATTCCCTTGATTATCGCCATACCGGTGCTGCTCACGCTGGGCGCGCTTCTCTTGAAGAAACAGGCGGATTGACGATGAGGTTATCCAGCGTTTACCGGCTTGGAGTGAAGGAGCTTTGGGGGCTGGTGCGCGATCCCATGCTCCTCATCCTCATCGTCTACGCCTTCACGCTTTCGATCTACACGTCCTCGAAATCGGCACCGGAAACGCTTAACCGCGCTGCGATCTCGATCGTCGACGAGGACCAGTCGCCGATTTCCTCACGCATCATCACCGCATTCTATCCACCCTATTTCGTCGTCCCCCGCCTGATCACGCTATCCGAGGTGGACCAGCGGATGGATGCCGGCCTCGACACGTTCGCGCTCGACATTCCACCGAATTTCCAGCGTGACGTGCTCGCCGGTCGATCCCCTTCGATCCAGCTGAATGTCGATGCGACGCGCATTTCTCAGGCATTCACCGGTAGCGGCTATGTCCAGTCGATCGTCGCAGGCGAGGTCAACGAGTTCGTCAACCGCTATCGCGGGGAGACCCCTGTCCCGGTCGATCTTGCCTTGCGAGCGCGGTTCAATCCGCAGCTCGACAAGGGTTGGTTCAGTTCGATCAACAACCTGATCTCATCGATCACGATGCTGTCGATCATCCTGACCGGGGCAGCACTTATCCGCGAACGGGAACATGGAACGATCGAACATTTGCTCGTCATGCCAGTGACGCCGCTTGAGATCATGCTGAGCAAGATCTGGTCGATGGGCCTGGTGGTGGTCGGCGCCTCGCTCTTTTCGCTGATTGTCGTCATTCAGGGGCTGCTGGAAGTGCCGATCGAAGGGTCGTTCACGCTCTTTGCGATCGGCACGATCCTCGATGTGTTCGCCATGACCTGCATGGGTATCTTCCTGGCGACAGTGGCGGGATCGATGCCGCAATTCGGCCTGTTGCTGATGCTCGTGCTGATCCCGCTGCAGATGCTTTCCGGCGGGACGACGCCGCGCGAGAGCATGCCTGAGATTATCCAGCACATCATGCTCGCGGCGCCGAACACGCATTTCGTCATCCTGTCGCAGGCGGTCCTGTTTCGGGCAGCAGGCTTCAGTGTCGTGTGGCCGCAACTGGCGGCGCTGCTCGGCATCGGTGCGATCTTTTTCCATTTTTCTTTGCGGCGATTCCGCCAGTTCCTGCGGTGAGTCGTCGGGAATCGCCTGAAGTCAGTTGGTTGGTGCACGGCCACACTTTTGCGTGGCCGCCGCCTGTGTCAGAGATTGTCTGTTCGACACAAACAGGATTCGCAGCTTCCTTGACGATTGGATTTGCACACGCCGAATTGATTGCAGTACTGGCCGCCGTCACTGGCGGCGAGCCACGGGTCATGACCATCCGTTCCGGTGACGCCCTGCCGTCGGGCCCGTTCGAGATGGGACACCGCACGCTGCAGAGTGGGCTCAGAGAGTGGGTGCAGGAGCAGACGGCCCATCCTGTCGGTTATCTCGAGCAGCTCTATACATTCGCCGACCGCGATCGGAACAACGAGATCCTCGGCGGGCGGACGATTTCGATCAGCTACCTCGGCCTCGTGCGCGAACAGGCTGCCCCAGGCGCCGGCCGGCCGGGCTGGCATGGCTGGTACGAGTATTTTCCATGGGAAGACCGGCGCGCCGGCGCGCCGGCGATCCTGGAGGAGCTTTCAGCACGCCTGGAAGCATGGGCGCAAAGTGATCCCGTACGGCGCGACGAACGCCTGCGCCGCGGCGCCTTTGCATTCGGGTTCGGCGAGGCCGGCTGGAACGAGGATCTCGTGCTGCAGCGCTACGAGCTGCTTTATGAGGCGGGAATTGTTGCCGAGGCCGGCGCGACGCCGGCGCTCAACCCCGGCCGGGTGATGTTTGCCGATCACCGGCGCATCCTCGCCACCGGCATTGCGAGATTGCGCGCCAAGATCAAGTACCGCCCCGTCGTCTTCGAGTTGATGCCGGATAGTTTCACGCTGCTGCAGCTGCAACGGACTGTCGAAGCCCTTGCCGGCCTGACGCTGCACAAGCAGAACTTTCGTCGCCTTGTCGAGCTGCAGGAGCTGGTCGAGGAAACCGGCGAAACCGAAAGCGAGACCGGTGGGCGGCCCGCCAAGCTGTTTCGCTATCGTCGCGCGGTTCTCGAGGAACGCGCTCTGGCCGGATCGAAATTGCCGCTCTCCCGCAATTGACATATGCTCATAATGAGAATATCTATTTGCCGATAATATACTCACATCGAGTATAAATAGGAGTCGGCAATGAATCATCCCGTTTCCGCATCCTCGCTCTACGAGCGGGTCAGCCGTGTCATTCCGAAGGCGGAGTGGATGTCCTTCGAGGACGATGTGAATGCGATCCTCCGCCTGAAGCGCGAGCGCAACGCTGTCATCCTCGCTCACAACTACCAAGCACCGGAAATCTTCCATGGGGTTGCCGATATCGTCGGCGACAGTCTGGCTCTGGCGCGCAAGGCAATCGAGGTCGACGCGGATGTGATCGTCCTTGCCGGTGTGCATTTCATGGCCGAGACGGCAAAGCTTCTCAATCCCGGCAAGACGGTTCTCATCCCCGACATGGGGGCGGGCTGCTCGCTGGCGGATTCGATCACGCCGGATGATGTCGCGCTTTTGCGCCAGACCCATCCCGGTGTGCCGATCATTACCTACGTCAATACCTCGGCAGCCGTGAAGGCTGCATCCGACATCTGCTGCACGTCAGGCAACGCCAAGCAGGTTGTCGAGTCGCTCGGCGTGCCACGGGTGCTGATGATCCCGGACGAATACCTTGCTCGCAACGTCGCCCGGGAAACCAACGTCGAGATTCTCGCATGGCACGGCCACTGCGAAGTGCATGAACTCTTCACCGCCGCCGACGTTCGCCAGCTGCGTGAGAACCATCCCGGCGTGCTGGTGCTTGCGCATCCCGAGTGTCCGCCGGATGTCGTGGCGGAAGCCGATTTCGCCGGCTCGACCGCTGTGATGTCCGACTACGTCGCCAACAGGAAGCCGGCACGCGTGGTGCTCCTGACCGAATGCTCGATGAGCGATAACGTCGCCGTTCACCATCCCGACGTCGAGTTCATCCGCCCCTGCAATCTTTGCCCTCACATGAAGCGTATTACGCTTTCGAACATCCGCACGGCGCTGGAAGAGAACCGGCACGAAGTCACGGTTGATCCCGCTGTCGCGGTCGCCGCGCGTCGGGCCGTCGAGCGGATGCTGGCGATATGACCGTCACCCTTGGCGAGTTTGCCGACCATGTGGTGATTGTCGGCAGCGGCCTGGCGGGGCTGATGACCGCGTTGACGCTGGCGCCGCAGCCCGTCGTTATCGTGACCCGCGCAGCACTCGGCGCCGAAAGCTCGAGCGCCTGGGCGCAGGGTGGCATCGCCGCGGCGCTTGGTGCCGATGACAGCACCGGTCTGCATCTGGCAGATACTCTCGGGGCGGGCGACGGCCTCTGCGACGCACGGGCGGCAGCCGCCATTATTGCCGAAGGACCGGCTGTTATTGCGGCACTGGAGCGTGCAGGCGTGGACTTCGATCGTGCCGCGAACGGGCAGCTGGCGCTGGGGCTCGAAGCCGCCCACTCACGCCGCCGGATCGTTCATTCCGCGGGCGACGGATCGGGCGCCGCGATCGTAAACGCCCTCGTGCGGGCCGTTTCCACTACCCCTTCGATCAAGATACTGGAAGGGGCGGAAGCGCGGGCAATCCTGATGGGCGACGAGGCCGTGGCTGGCCTACTCCTGTCTGTCGGCGGAAACAGCGCAGTGATCCGGACCTCGAAGGGTGTTCTCGCGACCGGTGGCCTCGGCGGCCTTTACGACGCAACGACAAACCCCGTTTTAAACGTCGGCCAGGGAATAGCGCTGGCAGCGCGGGCCGGAGCGATGCTCGCCGACATGGAGTTCGTGCAATTCCATCCGACAGGTCTCGATTCCGCGCGCCGCCCACTGGCGCTGATCAGCGAGGCGGTGCGGGGCGAGGGTGCCTTGCTCGTCAACGATCGCGGCGATCGCTTCATGGCAGATGTCGAGGGCGCCGAACTTGCCCCGCGCGATGTCGTTGCGCGGGCAATCAGCGCCGAACTGTCGCAAGGCCGGCGTGTCTATCTCGATGCCCGCCAAGCACTGGGGAGCCGTTTTGCCTCACGCTTCCCGACCATTCATCAAATTTGCCGGGACGCGGCGATCGATCCGGGCCGCGACCTCATTCCCGTGCGTCCGGCCGCCCATTATCATATGGGTGGCGTGGCAACGGATCTCAGAGCGCGGAGTTCCGTGGCCGGCCTCTGGGTCGTTGGCGAAGCCGCGTCAACCGGACTCCATGGCGCCAACCGGCTTGCCAGCAACTCCCTGCTCGAAGCTGCCGTCATGGGCCTGCGCGCTGGCGAGGATATCGCCGGCGTGATCTCGCGACCCACGGCCGTCAGTGTTTCAGGCGATCATCACCTGAAATCGGCCGCGGACATCGCTGCGGTTCGTTCTATCGTCTCGCGCCAACTCGGCGTGTTGCGCAGCGCCGGTGGTCTTCAGGCGGCCGTTGCCGCCCTGCTGCCGTTGGCCGAGAGTGCTGGGATGCATTCGGATCCCGCCATCGTGGCGCTTCTGATCGCGGTATCGGCAATGCTGCGGACAGAATCGCGCGGAGCCCACGCCCGCACCGATTTCCCGCTGAAGCACGAGAGCGCCGAAAGGCGGAGCCTGACGCTTTCCGATGCACTCGACATTGCGCGTGCGACGACCCATTCATTTGCCCGGAGTGCATGACATGACCATCGTTTCCCTTCCGCGCCTCATCATCGAACCGCTCGTGCGTGCGGCCCTCCTCGAGGATCTGGGTCTTGCGGGCGACATCACTTCCGCCGCGGTCATTCCGGCGGATCACCACTCCTCCCTCGTCATGGCGGCGCGCGAAAACGGCGTGATTGCCGGGCTTGATGCGACTGAGCTGGCATTTTCACTCGTCGATCCTGGGATCACCATGAGACGACATCTGGAAGACGGTTCGGTCGTCAAGCCGGGCGACATCATCGCCACCATCAGCGGCCCTTCGCGCGGCCTGTTGACCGGCGAGCGAACAGCCTTGAATTTTCTGGGACACCTTTCCGGTATCGCCACGGTCACCGCAACGCTGGTCGATGCGGTGAAAGGCACCAGGGCATCCATCGCCTGTACGCGCAAGACCACGCCTGGCCTGCGCGCCCTCGAGAAATACGCCGTTCGCGCGGGCGGCGGCATGAACCACCGCTTCGCGCTGCATGATGCGGTCCTCATCAAGGATAATCACGTGGCGATTGCCGGCGGGGTCCGCGAAGCGATCCGCCGCGCCAAGGGCGGCGTCGGCCATATGGTCAAGATCGAGGTCGAGGTCGATACGCTCGATCAACTCCGCGACGCCATGGCGGAAGGCGTTGATGCCGTCCTTCTCGACAACATGACGCCGCGGCAGCTGCGAGAGGCCGTTGCAATTGTCGATGGTCGCGCGATCACCGAAGCCTCGGGGCGTGTCACTCCCGCGACGGTGGCGGAGGTCGCATCGTCTGGCGTGGACCTGATATCGGTCGGTTGGTGCACGCACAGCGCGCCGACGCTGGACATTGGGTTGGATATGCTGCCCAATTGAAATTGTTGGCAATTCCGGCGCTGCCCGACTATCGTTCCTTCTCTCTGCGAAGAAGGTCCGCCGATGCGTCTCGCCAGTATTGCCATGTATGTCGCTCCGCCACCCCTACTGGGGGCGACCAGGGACCTCTGGACCTTTCTGCAGGCTTATCTGCAAAGGGCGGGCCTGCCGGATGTGCCGTCGCAACTGGACCAGTCTGTCGCGCATGACGCGGCATGGCTGCGGCCGGATCTGCTTCTGGCCCAGACCTGCGGCTATCCCTATGTGACGCGGCTGCGTGGTAGGGTCAGGCTGGTGGCAACGCCCGTCTACGACCTGCCGGGCTGCGACGGCCCCTTGATGCGCAGCTTCATCATTGTCCATCAAGCTAGTGCATGGGGTTCGCTTAAGGACCTGCGCGGGTCGCGAGCCGCGATCAATAGCCCCGACAGCAATTCCGGCAGCAATCTCTTTCGTGCCGAAATTGCACCCTTTGCGGAAAACGGCTGTTTCTTTTCCGAGGTGGTAGAGACGGGCGGCCACGGCGCCAGCATGGACGCGGTCTCCGGCGGACAGGCGGATGTGGCAGCAATCGACTGCGTGACCTACGGCCTTATCAAGCGCTTCGACCCGCAAAGGGTATCCAACTTACGGATCCTTGCCCAAACGAAGCCTGGGCCCGGGCTACCTTTCGTAACGGCGGACGCGACCACGGACCGGGAACTTGGCCTTTTGCGCAAGGCTCTGGTGGCGGCAATCGCCGAGCCGTCCTTGGCCAGCGCACGCGACACTCTCTCGCTGTCTGGTTTCGTGCAGCTCGTTGATGCCGACTATGAGCCTCTTCTGGACTTCGAGCGTCAGGCCGCCACGGGTGGCTATCCCAGGATCACCTGAACCACATCGCAAATACACCCATGTTCCATATACAACATGGGTGCTATTCCTCGAACATCTTACCGCTTCGCGTTTCCAGCCGGTAGCGGTGGCCGGGATAGACCAGCCGCGCGGTGGAGACGATGTGCAGGCCTGACCAGGTGCGACGCCGGATCGTCAGACATGGCTCACTCCGCAGGATCGTCAGAAGCCTGCACTCCCAGGCCTGTGGCATGGCCGCCTCGACGATGTGTTCGGAGCCGCTAAGCGGAGCTGCCGCGGTAAGATAGGCGTTCGGCGTCAACGAGGAGAAATCTTGCTCGAGATAGTCGGGCGCAGCAGCCGGATTGACGAAGCGATCCTCGATCTGCACCGGCACGCCGTTTTCGGCATGGACGATCAGCGAGTGAAACACCGGTGCGCCGATGTCGAGCTCAAGCGCATCGGCAATCTCGGGAGAGGCCGGCTCTTGGGCAAGAACGATGATCGAAGCGTCGTGCGTGTGGCCGCGTTCGGCGATTTCGTCAGCGATATTACGCACTTCGAAGAGCGCCGAATAGCCCTTGCGCTCGGCCACGAATGATCCAACGCCCTGGATGCGGACCAGCTCGCCTTCGTTGGCGAGTTCGCGTAGCGCGCGGTTGGCGGTCATCTTGCTGACGCCGAGTTCCGAGACGAGCTCGTTTTCGGAGGGTACGCGATGCTTCGGCGGCCACTCGCCGCTGTGGATGCGGTCGAGAATCATCTGCTTGACACCAGCGTAGAGCGGTGCGGTATCGTTTTCCGCAAGCTCGCGCTTCATCTCGCCGGGACGCTTCATTGCCTATTCCTTTTGCAGTAGCCGAGTCCGCTCGATAATCTGACTTTCCACTTGCATATCATAAAATATCTCATATGGTACCATATACAACCTCCCGATTGGAGCTGCTCAACAAAAAAGCGGAACATCGGGCAAGCCGGCGCAGACCGGTATCATTTGGTCGCAAGGTCATCGCCAATTCAGAGGAGATTTTCATCGATGAAATTCAACACGCTTCTTCTTTCCAGCGCCATTGCGCTTTCGGTTCTCGCCGCGCCGGTGGCGGCCAAGGATTGGAAGACCGCCACCATCACGCTCGAGGGCGCCTATGCGCCTTGGAACATGACCAACGCCGACGGCACGCTTGGTGGCTTTGAGCCGGAGCTCGCCAAGGTTCTCTGCGAGCGCGCCAAGATCGACTGCAAGCTCGTGGCGTCCGATTGGGACGGCATGATCCCGGCGCTGAATGCCGGCAAGTTCGACGTGATCATGGATGCGCTGTCGATCACCGAAGACCGCAAGAAGGTCATCGGCTTCACGGTGCCTTACGCGGCAACCCCGGCTGCCTTTGCAACCGCCAAGGATAGTCCGCTGGCAAACGCCGCAGGCACAGGCGCAACCATCAAAATGACGCCCGGCCAGACCGGCGTGAAGGAAATCGACGCACTGAAGGAAGCCTTCAAGGGCAAGACGATCGGCATCCAGGCCGCAACCGTCTACGCCAAGTTCGTCTATGACAATTTCGGCGACATCGCCGAGATCCGCGAATACAAGACCGGCGCCGACCGCGATCTCGACCTGCAGAACGGCCGTATCGACCTCGGCTTCGATGACGCGGTCTATTTCGCCAATGCGTTCCAGTCCGCCAACGACTCGCTCGCCTTCACTGGCCCTGAAATCGTCGGCTCCATCTGGGGCGAGGGTGAAGGCCTTGGTGTTCGCCAGGCCGATACCGACCTGCGCGACAAGCTCAACGAAGCGATCAAGTCGGCTCTTGCCGATGGCACCGTCAAGAACCTCTCGATGAAGTGGTTCAAGGTCGACGTCAGCCCGCAATAATGCGCTTTCGGCGTAAGCCGGCAGTCCCGGTCTCCGGCTTCCTCGCCGGGGACCGCATGCTATTCTGACACCGTCACGAGAAGGGCGGGCACAAGAAGGACAAGCGTGGGGAACACGGTATGGCAATCTTGCAATTGATTGGATTCGGCTCCGGTGGCTGGGGCGCGCTGCTTCTGCTCGCCGCGCTGATGACGCTCTGCGTAACGGCAACGGCGCTGGCGATCGGCGCCGTTCTCGGCGCGATCATCGCAGCGGCAAAGCTCTCCGGGCAGCCGATCCTGATCGCGCTCGGCAACGTCTACACAACGGTGTTTCGCGGCGTGCCGGAACTGCTGATCATTTACCTGATCTATTTCGGCGGCTCGTCAGCCGTGACCTCGATCGGCAAGGCGATGGGCTATGAGGGCTTTCTCGGGATGCCCTCGTTCATCGCGGGTGCGCTGGCCGTCGGCATCATCTCGGGGGCCTACCAGGCGGAGGTCTTTCGCGGTTCCTTTCTCGCGATTTCCAGGGGGGAACTCGAGGCGGCATCGGCGATCGGAATGCCCCGGCGGCTTCGCTTTCGCCGGATCATCATCCCGCAAGTTCTCCGACTGGCTATTCCCGGTCTCGGTAACGTCTGGCAGCTCAGCCTCAAGGACTCGGCACTGATTTCGGTGACCGGCCTCGCGGAGCTGATGCGCACCAGCCAGGTCGCTGCCGGCTCCACGCGCCAGTATTTCCTCTTCTTCATCGTCGGCGGCATTCTCTATCTCGTCCTGACCAGCCTGTCCGACCGGGTCTTCAACGGTGCCGAGCGGCGAGCCAATCGCAGCATGCCGACGGCCGCCATGGGCAAGGCGTGAGGATCGCACAATGGATTTCGCTTTTCTTTCCCAGACCATGATGACCCTGCTCAAGGCCGTTCCGATGACCTTGGCGCTATTTTCGCTTTCGGTCTTCTTCGGCGGTATTCTTGCCCTTCTGATCGTGTGGATGCGCGTCGGCGGAAATCCGATCCTGTCGGCGATCGCCAAGGGCTACATCTTCGTCTTTCGCGGCTCGCCGCTGCTCATCCAGATGTTTCTGGTGTTCTACGGCCTCGGCCAGTTCGGCTTCATCCGCTATTCGTTCCTGTGGCCGTTTCTGCGTGAGCCTTTCGTCTGTGCCGTCCTCTCCTTGGCGCTCTGCACCGGAGGCTATTCAGCCGAAATCTTCCGTGGCGGCATTCGCGCCGTCTCCCCCCGCGAAATCGAGGCAGCCCGCTCGATCGGCATGTCGGGGGCTCTCCTCGTGCGGCGTATCCTTGCGCCGATCGCTTTCCGCCATGCACTCCCGGCCTATTCGACCGAGATCGTGCTGATGATGAAATCGACCGCGCTGGCAAGCCTTGTCACGGTCTGGGAGGTCACGGGCGTCGCCCAGCGGCTGATTTCGCAGACCTATCGGACGATGGAAGTCTTTCTGTGCGCCGCCATCATCTACCTCGTTCTCAACTTCATCATTCTGCAGGCGATGTCCCTGCTCGAATACTCGCTCTCGCGCCACCGCCGCGCCATTCCGCCGGCACTGAAGGCGTAAGATCAAAACGAACACGATTGGAGCTTTCATGCCTGGCGTAACCCGACTTTCGGTCCGCAACATTCGCAAGAGCTTCGGTACGCACGAAGTTCTGCGCGGGATTTCTCTCGACGCACAGGACGGCGACGTCATTTCCCTGCTCGGCGCCTCCGGCTCCGGCAAGTCGACCTTCTTGCGCTGCATCAACCTTTTGGAAATAGCATCCGACGGCGACATCTTCGTCGACGGCGAAGAGATCCGCATGATTCACAAGGGCGGCGTTAGCCGGCCGGCGAGCCAGAAGCAGGTGGATCATATTCGCTCCGAACTCGGCATGGTCTTCCAGTCGTTCAATCTCTGGTCCCACATGACCATCCTGCAGAATGTGATCGAGGGGCCCGTCCACGTTCTCAAGCGGCCACGCGCAGAAGCCATCGCCGAAGCCGAGGCCCTTCTCGAAAAGGTGGGTATTGCCGACAAGCGGCATGCCTATCCCGCGCATCTGTCCGGCGGCCAGCAACAGCGTGCGGCCATTGCGCGCGCGCTTGCCATGAAACCGAAGGTGATGCTCTTCGACGAGCCCACCTCGGCGCTCGACCCGGAGCTCGTCGGCGAAGTGCTGCGCGTCATGCGCGCCCTTGCCGAGGAAGGCATGACCATGCTGGTGGTGACGCATGAGATGAGCTTTGCCCGCAATGTCTCCAACCGCGTCGTCTTCATGAAGGAAGGGCTGGTCGAAAGCAGCGGTGCGCCTGATGAGATGTTCGGCGGCGGCGCGTCGCCGGCCTTCCGCCAGTTCATCGGCCATTTCGGAAACGGACAATGACCATCAGCATCGAGGGGACGCTAGGCTGGCGCGAGATCGCGCGGGTCGGCATGGGAGAAGAGCTTGCCCTTTCGCAAGGTGCCTGGGACCGCGTGGACAATGCCAGCCGCATCGTCGAACGCATCGTCGAAACCGGCGTGCGTGCCTACGGCGTCAACACCGGCGTCGGGGCTTTGTCGGACACCGTCGTCGACCGCGCTTCACAGAGCCGGCTGTCGCGCAATATTATCCTCAGCCATGCCTGCGGCGTTGGTCCCCTGCTCGAGGCCCGCGAGGTCCGCGCGATTATTGCAGCGCAGGTCGCCAATTTCGCGCACGGACATTCCGGCGTACGTCAGGAAATCCTTCGGCATCTCCTGACGTTTCTCGCCAAGGACTGCATTCCCGAAGTGCCGTCGAAGGGATCCACCGGCTACCTCACCCACAACGCCCATACGGCGCTGGTTCTGATCGGTGAGGGGCGCGCTCGCGTTGCGGGTCGGTCCCTGAATGGCCGTGACGCACTGGACGCCATCGGTCTGCAACCCTTGGTTCTTGGCGCCAAGGAAGGGCTGAGCCTTGTCAACGGCACAGCCTGCGCAACGGGGCTCTCCAGCGTCGCAATGGCGCGGGCCGAACGGCTCCTGGACTGGGCCGACGCGATTGCCGCGCTGACGCTTGAGGCGGTCGGCTGCCAGATGGCCGCATTCGACGAGGCCGTGCTTGCCCTTCGTCCGTCGCCTGGCATTGCAAAGGTCGGCGCGTCGCTGCGCCATCGCCTCGAGGGCAGCGGCCTGATTGCCGCTGCAATCGGCCGGCGCACCCAGGATGCGCTGAGCCTGCGCTCGGTGCCGCATGCCCACGGCGCGGCCCGCGATGTGTTCGAGCGGTCTGGCGAGGTGGTCGATCAGGAGCTGGCCTCCGTTACCGATAACCCGGCCGTTTCCGGGACAGCCGACAACCCGGTTGTCTCCTCCGAGGCGCATGCCGTCGCGCCGGCTTTGGCGCAGGCTGCCGACAGCCTAGCTATTGCCTTGGCGCAGATCGCCGCGATGAGCGAGCGACGGATGGACCGCCTGGTCAATCCGCTGGTCAGCGGTCTGCCGCCGTTTCTCGCCAGTGATGCCGGAAGCAATTCCGGCTTCATGATTGCGCAATACACGGCGGCAGCGCTCAGCAATGAAAACCGCCGCCTTGCAGCGCCCGCAGCGCTCGATGGCGGCCTAACCTCCGGCTTGCAGGAGGACTTTCTCGCCCATCCGACGGCGGCAGCCAACAAGCTGCTCTCGGTGATCGACAATGCCGAATACATCCTTGCGATCGAACTGATGGCAGCCGCCCAGGCGCACGACTTTCTGGCGCCGGCTGCATCACGCGCCCGTGGGACCGATGCCGTTCACGCGGTTGCGCGCGCTGCCGTTTCGCATTACGCGGATGACCGCCCCCTGTCCGGCGATATGGAAAGGCTGCGAACGCTCATCGCAGACACCGTGCCACCAGCAGCAGCTTGAAGGAACTCACATGACCGCAGAATATGATGTCGCCGTGATCGGCCTTGGCGCGATGGGAAGCGCCGCCCTTGCCTTTCTTTCGGCGCGTGGCGTCAAGACGATCGGTATCGATGCCTATTTCCCGGCCCATGCCTTGAGTTCATCGCACGGAGACAGCCGCCTTATCCGCCTCGGCTACTTCGAGGATCCTTCCTATGTGCCGCTGCTGCGCCGCGCCTATCAGAACTGGCGTGCGCTGGAGGCGCGGCTTCGCAGCGATATCCTGACGATCACTGGCGTCCTGCAGATCGGCGCTCCCGACAGCAAGATCGTCACCGGCACCCGCGCGTCATGCGCGATGCACGGTCTCGCCCATGAGGTGTTGGACAAGGCGGAGACGGCGCGTCGCTTTCCGGCCTTCCAGCTCGACAGCGACGATATCGCGGTTCTCGATCCGCAGGGCGGCTATCTCAGGCCGGAAGCAGCCGTGATGGGTTATATCAAACTCGCCGCCGAAGACGGTGCCGTTCTGCATTTTGGCGAGCGTGTCAGCGCGATCGAGCCCGACGATGGCGGTGTGACCATCCTTTCGGCGGCTGGGCGCTACCGGGCTCGCAAGGTCATCGTGGCAACGGGATCATGGATCGCCGAGCTGGCGCCAACGTTGAAGGCGCATGCCGTTCCCATCCGTCAGGTTGTCGCCTGGTACCAGCCGCGCGACGGCTTCGCCACGGAGCCGCACCGGATGCCGTGTTTCCTCCGGGACGAGGGATCGGATGGCTCGTATTTCGGCTTTCCGGCGATCGGTGGCGATGGTGTGAAAGTCGGTCGACATGCGCATTTTCGTGAGCCGATCGATCCGAACCAGCCGAATCCTGTGGTCAACGATGCCGACACGGCACTCCTCGACGGCTTCATCGCCAAGCGCGTGCCGGCTGCCGCCGGTTTACGGGTCAATGCCGTGACCTGCCGCTACACGATGTTGCCGAGCGAGGATTTTCTGCTCGACTTCCTTCCCGGCAATTCGAATGTCGTCGTCGCGTCTCCGTGCTCCGGCCATGGCTTCAAGTTCACCAGCGTCGTCGGGGAAATCCTTGCGGACCTCGCCCTGGACGGAGGCACGGCCCTGCCGACGGATGCCTTCACTTTTGCCGCGATGGACCGTTTCATCGAAAGCCGAAAAGCGGCCTGATCCGTGTCACTCGCAGCGCACTCCGGTCGAAGGATCGAACAGGTGCACGGCCTCCGGGTCGAACGCTAGCGTCAGCGGTTCGCCGCTCACTACCTGGGTGCGTGGCGGAAGCGCCGCCATCAGGCGCTGCGAGCCTGCAAAGGCAGTCACCACCAGCTCAGGGCCCGTCAACTCGGCGACCTCGCATTTGGCCGTAATGGACGAGCCGTCCCCACCAAGGCGAAGCGCTTCCGGTCGAATGCCAAGAACGAGCTTGTGGCCATTGTTAAGGTTCGCTTTCACCGTTGTCGGTACCGGCAGGACGCTGTCGCCGCCGTCGATCTGTAACTGGCCGTCGCGGACGGTGACGTTCAGCAAGTTCATCGGCGGAGCGCCGACGAAGGTGGCGACATAGAGGGTCGCAGGACGATTGTAGATCTCCTCGGGCGTCGCGAGTTGTTCGATGCGACCGTCCCGCATCACGGCGATACGGGTGGCAAGCGTCATCGCCTCGATCTGGTCGTGCGTGACGTAAACCACGGTCGTCTTCAGCATCTGGTGCAGACGCTTCAGCTCGGTGCGCATTTCCATGCGCAGCTTCGCGTCGAGGTTGGATAGCGGTTCATCGAAAAGAAAAACCTGCGGCTTGCGCACGAGCGCGCGGCCGATCGCGACGCGCTGCCGCTGGCCGCCCGAAAGCTGGCTTGGCTTGCGGTCCAGCAGGTTTTCAATCTGCAGCAATCTGGCCGCCTCGCGCACTGCCTTATCACGCACGTCCGCGGCGACTTTGCGCATTTCGAGACCGAAGCCAATATTCCGGTGCACGGTCAGGTTCGGGTAAAGCGCGTAGGACTGAAACACCATGGCGATGTCGCGATCCTTCGGGTGCACCCCGAGGATCGAACGTCCGCCGATCCTGATGTCGCCGCTCGTCGCCTCGGCAAGTCCGGCGATGATGTTGAGCAGCGTGGACTTGCCACAGCCGGACGATCCGAGCAGGACAAGGAATTCGCCACTCTCGAGCGCGATATCGATGCCTTTCAGCGTTTCGACCTCGCCGTAGGTCTTGCGAATAGTCTGGATTTCAAGCGCGCTCATCAAACGGCCTCTTCGGAAACGGCAGATCCGCCATATGAACGGGGAAGGGTGGATATGGCGCGCGAGGCAACCCGTGTGCCCACCTGCAAGCAGGCGGCAAGCGGTTTGTCGGCGGCAAGTGCAGCGAGGAACCCGGCGTTAAAGACATCGCCGGCGCCAATCGTATCCACGACCTTCACCACGGGTGCGTCGACGGAAAACAACTGGCCGTCTGGGCCGATCGCAAGCGCTCCATCCGGGCCGCGCTTGACCACGACGATTGCGCCTTCGGGCATGTGCGACCTGATTTCACGCGCGGCTTCGATCGGATCATCAAGGCCGGCGAGCGTCGTCGACTCGACCTCGTTGAGGAGCGCGATACCGCAGCGCGAGAGCCAGCGTCGGGTAGCGGCGCAATTTTTGTCCGTCCAGCCATCCAGCGGCCAGCCGGTATCGAGCGCCATCGTGATCTGGTGCTGTGTCGCCCAGTCGAAGAGTTCATCGTAGGCATTGGTCAGGTCGTCCGTCAGAAACGAGCCGCAGAGAAGCCCGTAGCCACCGGAAAGCGTGGCGCCATCGAGAACAGCGAAAACATCCGCGAGGCTGAAACGCGGAAGGTGGCCACGGGTCGTGAAGAAGGTGCGCTCGCCGTCCGGATGCGTGATGCCGACGGACAGCGTCGTACCTTCCGGTCTGATCGGCCATCTGGCGGCTCTATTGCCGAAGGCTTCGCTCAGCCAGCGCCCGAACTGGTCACTTCCGACATTGGCAGCAATCTCGAAATTGATGCCAAGCGCCTCCCAGGCGAGCGCGCTGTTTCCGGCAGACCCGCCAACTCGCAACTCGTCGTGATCGACAATGATTTCCGTGCCGGCCTTCGGCCAGGGTGCCGCGGGGCCGAGGATGAGGTCGACATTGACGTTGCCGATGACAGCTAGCGGCCGCATTCATTCGCTCCGTGTAATCTTGGTCGAACGCACGGGCGTGCCGGCGTCGTCGACCCGGGCGTCGGCAAAGGCGATCATCAGTCGCTGTGCCGTCGGCAGCATCGCGAAGACCGCCGCAAGACCGGTTGCCGGCTTGAATGGCAAGGTGACGGTGCCGGGGACTGGCTCTTGGCCTGATGCGTCGAAGACGATGACGGGAGCCCCGGTCTCGACGGCTGACACGGCCATGGCCGTCACCAGGCTCGCCGTATTGTCCTTGCCGCGGAAGAGGACCACGCCGATCGTCGGCCCAAGCATTTCCATCGGCCCGTGCCGAAGCTGGCCGCCTTCGAGCGAGAAGCAAGGGCGACGCGAAAGCTCCGTCAGGCCAAGCGCTAGCGCCTCGGCCACACCCTGTAAGCGCCGGCCCGATGTTACCACAGTGGCAACATTTTCCAGCGCGGCAAGCGCATCAGCTATGCCGGGTTCTTCCGGAGCGGTCAGCGCTGCGATCGCAGCGCTCGGCTCCTCGCCCAACGCTGCGAGGATAGCGAGGTGCAGCGCGAAGGTGACGGTGAGACTGCGCGTTGCGGCAAAGGCGAGTTCGGTACCGCCGACGCCGACGAGAGAGGGCGCCGTGCGGGCCAGGAACGAACCACCCTCGAGCGTCAGGCCGAAGGTATCCGCGGTGCCGCCGGTTTCGTCGAACCAGCGCACGACCTCAGCGCTTTCGCCCGATTGCGATGTGACGAGCACCGTGCGTCCTTCGAGCGACAGCGGCTCCCCCAGTTGTTCGGACAGCGGCAAGGCGATCGCGTCGATGCCGAGCGCGCGATAGAGCGGCTCAACGGCGCGGCCAACGGCATGGGAGCCGCCCATGCCGAGCAGCAGCAGTCGCCCGGTCTTCTTGAGCGAGGCTGCAACGGCTTGAGCCGCGGCAGCGGCGCCTTCGTAGGAGGCAAGCGCATCGGCGTGCTGGCGGGCCATCTCGCGATCGATTGCAACAAGCCCGCTGGGTCGTGTTTTCTGATTGGTCATGGTCATCCCTTGACGCCGCCGCTGGTCAGCCCCGAAATCAGGGCACGTTGCATGACAAGACCGACCAGAACCGGTGGCAGGGCGGCAAGCACACCAGCGGTCGCGATCAGTCCGTAGTCGGAGACACGACCGCCGGCCAGATCGGCAATGGCAACCGTGAGTGTCTTGGCGCGCTGGTCGGAGGTGAACAACAGCGCATAGAAGAATTCGTCCCAGGCGAGCAGGAAGGCGAACAGCGCTGAGGTTGCCATGACAGGCATGGCGAGCGGCAGCGTGATGATCCGGAGCGTCTGGAACAGGCCGGCGCCATCGATCATCGCTGCCGCTTCAATCTCTTTGGGAATGGAATCGAAGCCGGATTTCATCAGCCAGGTCGTGAAGGGCGCCAGGATCGTCAGATAGACGAGCGCGAGACCGAAGACGTTGTTCAGCATGCCGAGGTACGACAGACCCATGTAAAGCGGCACGGCCAGCGCAACCGGCGGCAGCATGTAGGTCGCAATCACCATCGACAGCGACCAGCCGACGGAGGGCGTGCGCGAGACAGCCCAGCCAGCGGGAATGGCAAGCGCAATCCCCGCGATCGTCGCCATGCCCGCGACTTCGATGCTGTTGCGCAGCGACGAGGTGAAGGCTGCACCGGCGCTGTTTTCCAATGTCGAGAGCAGGACGGCGTAACGCGAAAAGTCAGCGGTCTGTGGCCACCAGCGCAACGGCTTGGCAGCAAGGTCGGCAGCCGGCGAAATGCTCATGATGAAGAGCCAGAGGATCGGCGCGAGAATGACGGCCGCCAGAACCAGCGCACACACGTAGATGAAGATCGAAAAGAGCGGGCTTCTGCGTTCCATCAGGCGGCACTCCCAGCGGTCTTGCGGACAAGGACGCCGTAGGCGGCAGCAAGCACCGTCACCAGCAGCGTCACCATCAGCGCGAGCGACGCCCCGGAGCCCGCCCGCTGGAAGGAGAACGCCTCCTGGTAAACCAGGATCGAAAGTGTGCGCGTGCTGTTTGCAGGGCCGCCGCGCGTCATCACCCAGATGATGTCGAAAACCTTGAACGCTTCGATCGTGCGCAGAACCAGCGCCACCATCAAGGGGCCCGCGAGGTAGGGCAGGATGACGAAGCGGAACCGGGAAAAAGGCCCGGCGCCATCGACCAGAGAGGCTGCCGTGATGTCTCGTGGAACCGCCTGCAGGGCGGCAAGCGCGATCAGCGCCACCAGGGGAAAGTTCTTCCAGCAATCCGCCACAATGAGCGCGGCCATCGCCGTGCCGGGTTCGCCAAGCCAAGAGCGGTAGGCGTCGATCAGGCCGAGTTGCGTGAGTGCTGCGTTGAGCGCGCCATATTCGGGATTGTAGATCAGTCGCCACAGGGTCGCGTTGACCACCGTCGGCAGAGCCCAGGGAAGGATCATGAGGGCTCGCAGGACCGCGCGTCCGTGGAAATTCTGGTTGAGAAGCAGAGCCGCGAGAACGCCGAGCACCATTTCGGCGGCAACCGAGACAATCGCGAACCAGGCCGTCGTTGCGAGCGTACGCTGGAAGTTTGATCCGGAAATCATCTTCACGTAATTGCCGAAACCGACGAAATTGCCCGCGGTGCCAACAAGCTTGGCATCGGTAAAGGAGAGGGTCACGGTGTCGACCAGCGGCCATCCGATGACGGCAATCATCACCACAAGCAGCGGCAACATCAACAGCCACGCACGGGTTGTCATCCAGGTGCCGGACATGGGCGCCCTCTCTCATTTCATCGGAATGGGATGGAAGCCAGGCGGCGGTCGCGCCGCCTGGTGTTTGCAGGCCTTAGAGGCCGCTGTTGTCGGCAGCCGACTTCAGCGCATCTTCCGGCGACGACTGGCCGAGCAGAGATTCCTGGATCGCCTGCTGGAGGGCGGTCGAAAGCTCCTGATACTTCGGCGTCGTCGGGCGCGGATACATGGCTGCGAGGCCGACCTTGGCCGCGGAAATCAGCTCTTCCTGACCCTTGGTCACAGCCGGATCTTCATAGGACGATGCCCAGATCGGCAGGCTGAGCTTGGCATACTGATTCTGCGTCGCCTGCGAGGTCATGAAGGTGATGTACTTCCAGGCTTCGTCAGGATGCTTGCTGGCGGCCGTGATGCCGAGACCCATCGAACCGTTGACGGCGGATGCCTCGCTCTTGCCAGCAACACCCGGCGCCGGCACGACGCCGACCTTGCCCGCGACCTTGCTGTCCTTCGGGTCATTGGCCATGTTGTACATGTAGGTCCAGTTCAGCGCGAAGGCGGCGTCCCCGTTTTCAAAGACCTTGCGAACATCCTCCTCGAGGAATTCCTTGGAGTTCGGGTTGGTCAGGCCGGACTTGTAGCTCGAGACCATGTAGTTCAGCGCGTCGAGACCGCCGCCGCTCTGGAAGGCAGGCTTGCCGTCCTTCAGGAAGTCGCCCTTATAGGCGCTGACGAGGGTGGTATAGTCGCAGATCGCGGCTTCCGCCTGCGACCAGCTCCAGGCGATCGGCGTTGCCAGCAGGCCCTTGTCCTTGATGGTCTTCGCCTGCTCGGTCAACTCGTCCCAGGTCTTCGGCGGGGTCTTGATGCCGGCCTTTTCGAGGATTTCCTTGTTGTAGAAGAGGTACTTCGTGTCGAGGATCCAAGGCATGCCGTAGTATTTGCCGTCATACTGGACGGTCGTCCAGGCACCCGGCAGGACACCCTTCTTCATGTCGTCGCCGATCCGCGAGGATACATCAACGAGAACGTTGTTGCTCGCATACTCGGCCGGCCAGATGACGTCGAACAGGACGACGTCGTAACCGCCACCCGAACCCTGCGCGAGCACGGTCTTGTCGTGCAGGCCTTCATAGGGAACGAATTCGAGATTGACCTTGACGTCGGGATTGGCCTTGGTGAAAGCGTCCGTCATGGCGCGGACATCAGCCTCGCTATAGGCCGCCTGCGCCATGAACAGCGCATTGATCGTCGTATCGGCAAAGGCATGCGGGGCAAAGGACGCTCCGATCAGGGCTGCGCCGAGCAGTGTCTTGTTTAAGGATTTCAACATTCCAGCCTCCAGTTTTTTTGACATTCACGCATTTCCGAGGGCGGCTGTGCGTCGCCATCGGCTATCGAAGAGGCACCAGTGGGCGGTGCCGAATTTCGGAGCGTCGTCCGAGCATTCTCGCTCTCTGCGTTCCCTGGAACTCTCCGGTTCCTTATTAAGTCAATTGTCTTGACTTATTTCTTCTTCAATATTCTACTGGTGTCAAGAGGGAATTGCGTATGAACGACGTCCGCCCCATCAGGGCCAAGAGCGGTACCAACCACGAAGGCACCAGTGCCCATAACCGGCGCGTGATCATCGACGCGTTGAGGGTCAATGGTGCCTTGTCGCGGGCCGATCTGGCGCGGGCGACGAGACTGACGAAGCAGACCGTTTCGAACATCATCGATGAACTGGAGCGCGACGGTCTCGTGAGTTCGCAGGAGGCGGTGAGAAAGGGTAGGGGGCAACCATCGACGCCCTACGGCCTCGTGCCGGAAGGTGCATTTGCCATCGGCCTCCAGATCGACCGCTACACCACGCGGGCGCTTGCCGTCGACTTGGTCGGCAACGTGCTGACCCGTGCAGAGGCGAACCTTCCTGCTGGTGGTCCGGCCAAGGGCGTCAAGGTCATTCTTGACCTGGTGGAAACGGTGCGCCGCGATCTCTCGGGCCTGGCGAAACAGTCGGAGCGTCGGCTTGTGGGTCTTGGCGCGGCAATGCCGGGGCCATTCGGCCTCGAGACGGCGGGTGACGACCCGTGGATGATGGGCGCATGGCAGAGCTTTCCACTTTTGGAGACTTTGGCAACCGGAACGGGGTTGAATGTCGGACTGCAGAACGACGCTGCCGCCTGTGCCACGGCCGAGCGGATGATCGGCGCCGCGCACGGGCTCGATCACGCGGTATGTCTCTATCTCGGCTACGGTATCGGCGCCGGCCTCATCCTGGGCGGCGAGCTCTATAGCGGAGGAAACGGCAATGCCGGCGAGATCGGCATGGCGCTGTTGTCGCCAAGCGGCAACGCCACGCCGCTCGAACACCGGGCCGCGCTTTCGTCGCTGTACGAGCATCTGGAAATCGATCCTGCCGATCCAACGGTCTACGACACAGTCAACAATCTCGCGGCCAAGGATGATCCGAGGGTCCGGTCCTGGATCGAGGCGGCGGCAACGGATCTGCGCTGGAGCGTGCATCTGATCGAGACCATCTTCGATCCTCAGACGGTGATCCTGTGCGGCGGAGCACCGGAGGCGCTGGCAAGCCGCCTGCTTGCCGCCATGCAGCCGCTTCTGCCGTCGATCGCCGATCGTCGCGGCCGATCGATCCCGCGTCTGCAGCTCGGTATGACGGATCCGTGGGTCGTGGCGCTCGGTGCAGCGGCCGAGCCGATCAGCCGGGCCTTCGATCCACGGTTCTCGGCGATCCTCAAGGATTCGCTCTAAGACCAGCGTTCATCGGTGAATCGGATCGATCCAGCGTACGTCCTCCGGCTTTTCGATCGGTTCTATATCGAGATTGACCACGACAGGATCCTGGCCTGAGCGAACGACCACGCATTCCAGCGTTTCGTTCTTGCTCGCGTTGATCTCCTGATGTGGCACGTAGGGTGGCACGAAGATGAAGTCGCCCGGACCCGCTTCCGCGGTATATTCCAGATGGTCGCCCCACCGCATGCGTGCTGTCCCCTTCACGACATAGATGATGCTTTCGAGGTCGCCATGATGGTGAGCGCCCGTCTTGGCATTGGCACGGATGGTCACCGTGCCCGCCCAGATCTTTTCAGCGCCGGCGCGCGCATTGTCGATGGCTGTCGCGCGGTTCATCCCCGGTGTCTGCGCCGTGTTGGGGTCGAGCGCATTGCCGGGAATAACCTGGACGCCATGCTCGCGCCAATCGATGGGGGCGTGGTGATCGTGGTCGCCATGATCGCTGGTCAATCGTCGTCTCCTTGGCGAGGTATCATCGGCGCATCATACGCCCGCACCTTGTCCGGGCAAGCGCGATCGGTCAGATGCCGCGAATGCCGGAAAGATCGTCGAGCTTCTCGCGCAGCCTGCGCTTGACGTCGTCGTCCTGCTGATCCATCGCCGTGACCAGATCCCGAAGGGTCCCGCGCAGACCATGAATCTGGTCCACAAGGTCGATGATGAGATCGACGCCCGCTTCGTTGACGCCCATGCTCCGCGTCAGATCGAGGATGAGCCGCCCACGGGCGACATCGGCATCCCGGAACTCGCGGGTGCCGGTGTGCGCGTCGGGAACCAGCCATCCCTGTTCGACCCAGATATCCAGCACGGTGACGTCGATTTTCAGGTAACGGCGGAATTCAAGGTCGTTCATGACTGATCTCCCATGCTCTTTCGCGGATCCTGCGGATTGGCGGGTGTCCAGCTGTTCATGAAATCCGTCAGTTGCTGGTCAGGCGCGTCAGGCAAGACGATCTTTAGCGACACATAGATGTCGCCGGCGCCCCCGCCGCGTTTCGGCACTCCCTTCCCCTTCAGCCGCAAGACCTTGCCGCTGTTGGAATTGGCAGGCAGGGTCAGGTTCACGGCGCCCGATGGGGTCGGCACACGCACCTTGCCACCCAGCACCGCCTCTGAAAGCGAGATCGGCAGCTCGAAGCGGATGTCATCGCCATCGCGCACATAAAAACGATGCGGCCGGACATGGATTTCAACCAGCGCATCGCCGGAGGCTGCGCCGCCGATGCCCGGATCTCCCTTGCCCTTCAATCTCAAGGTCTGGCCGTCGCGGGTGCCTGCCGGTATCTGCAGGTCGAGCGCGGGGCCATCAGGCAGTCTGATCTGGGTTTTCGTGCCGTTCACCGCATCGAGGAAGTCGACTTCCATCGAGAAGTGCCTGTCACCGCCCTGTGCGCGGAATTCCCGACCGCCGTGAGCACGCCGGGAAAAGAAGCTCGAGAAGACATCGTCGTTCTCGCCAAAATCGGCAAAGCCGCCGCTGTTGTGATACGGGCCGCTTGCGCCATCCGCGGACGCGTACTCGCGGTAGTAGTTGCGCGGTGCCTGTTCCGCACCGTTGATGTCGATCTCACCCCGGTCGAAACGGCCGCGCTTTTCCTCGTCGCTCAGAATCTCATAGGCCGCGGAGACCTGCTTGAACCGCTCTTCGGCACTCTTGTCTCCGGGGTTGAGATCGGGATGTAGTTTCTTGGCAAGCTTGCGAAATGCGCTCTGAATATCTTTTTGCGTGGCGTCCTTCTTAACGCCGAGAAGCTCGTATGGATCGCGGCTCATAAATGTCTCCGGTTCATCCGGCGGAAATCGCCGGCTTTTGCCGATATATAGGTTGGAGACTTTGCTCCGACGAGAGGCGCCGCGGCGCCCGGCAGCACATCAGTTACGCTTGAGATTAAGCTCGCTGGTCACGACCTGCTGGCCCGAGTCAGGGTCCTTGTCGATGGTCCGGATGCGGATCGCGTCATTGCCGAGCCGCTGGATCGTCATGCTGGCCGTGCGATCGCCATTGATGAGTTTGGACCATGTCACGGCAAGATTGATCGCATCGCCGCTGCGGCCGCCATTCAGGCTCGATACGCCGCCCGAAGGACCGATGTATTTGCCGGCATAACGTGTGCCGGTAACCGCTATATTGGCCGACACCGCCCTGGAAACGACGAGAAGCCCCTTACAGGTCCCATTCATGGAGAGGGCCTGGCCGTCGGCTTTGGATTGGAAATTGCAGCGCAGATTGATCGGTGAGGAAGCCGTCGTCCGCTTCATCATGCCTCCGCCGGTCCAATCACCGGCAAGCGACTGCAGAAATGGCGCCTCGTTGGCGGCAAAGACGACTTCGGGGAAAGCGATCGCAAGGAAAAGCAAAGCGAGAACCGGCCTGCCAAAGCGTATCATGGCATTCCCCCTTGTGCGATTATGGCTCATAAATGCACAAGGGGGCGCAAAGTTCCCGACTTTCGTCTGGTCGTATGATTAGGCGACGGTCAGGTGCAGGCGCGTTTCGCCATCAAGGACGATTTCGATCGTTCCCGGCGCTTCAAGTTCGATCGCACCGCACAGCGTTCCCGTCGTGACCAGAGCGCCCGCCTTGAGCGAACTTTCGGGCCTCAGGCCGTCATTGGCGTAGGCCAGCAGCCAGGTGAGGACGTCGCCCTTGGGGTGCTGCGCCGGCGCGTCGTAGATCGACTGTCCGTTCAGTGTGACCTTCAGGGGAGTTCCGCTTGCTGTGTCGATCGCCGATTTGGCGACTGTCGGGCCGAGGACGTAGCCGTTGTTGCCGAGACGGTCGGCCAGGAAAAGCAGGAACGAATCCTTTCCGCTCTCCTCGATCGCGCTCACCAGCAGTTCTGCACCGAGATGAACTGTGGCAATGGCATCGACCAATTCGGCCCTGGTGTAGCTGCCATTGTGGCGCACCGGCAGATCTTTTCCGAGGCGCACGGCAATCTCGGCTTCGAACTTGATCCCCTTGTGCCAGGGGATCTGGGCGCCGGAATCGGCCTGGACATAAGGATGCAGGGGAGCGGTAACGGCCTGACCGTCAGGAGAAACGGTCACCTTCCAGGCATTGCTCGCAATCCCCTCGTCGGCGGCGAGAAAGTTCTGGGCGTCCATCGCGTGATGCAGATCGCCAGGCAGCGAGAAGCTTGCCGTCGGCGCCTGTTTGCCCGCGCGATGCAGGCTGTGAAGCCGGGCCGCCAGGGCGCGGGGATCGAAAGGTGCGGCGGCTGAGCCTGCCATGGTGTGCCTCCTCCATCGTTTTACGAGTCGCCACTCTATCGGCAACGGTCGGATGGGGCGAGGGGATGATTGGAAAGACTGTTATGCCATCGCCGCATACCAGGCGCGGCGATAGGCCGCGAGCCCAGGTATTTCCAAGGGTACGAACTGTCTTTCCGTTCCCGTCGGCGGCTTTACTCCTGTCAACAAGGCTGCACCCTGGCTGGTGCCGGTGGATCCGGGCACTGCGATGACGGGTCGTCCGGTCAGGGCGGCCAGGATTGCCAGGTAGGTATCGTTGAGCGAGAACGGGCCTTCCACGATGGTCGGGCCGCCGGCGCCGATCAGCTCAAGGCAGGCCTCGTTCATTAGCGCGAGATAGCAGCACATGCCGGCGTAGCGTTCAGCAGCGCTTGCATCCTCGGCGTTGATCCAGCGCGCGGCCTTGCCCGGGAAGGGGCCCGAGCCAGGGGCTGTGTTCGGCAGCAGCATCAGACCCTTGCCGACCACTGCGGCAAGCGCTGCCGATGCGTCGTCGGCGGACACCGGGCCGATCTCTGCCGACAAAATCTCGAACTCCCTGCCGCCCATGAAGCGCGAGGAGGGCACGGCGCGACCATAGGCATCGACATTGGCCAGCGCATCGCGCCTGGGGTCGAGATGCTCGAGGTCACCACCGACGCCGAAGTTGATCACCCAGGTGCCCGTCGAGACCACGCCAAAGGGCGCTGGCCGGCTGACGAGATGGGGCAGCAACGACGCGTTTGAATCGTGGATGCCGCAATAGACGGGTACGTTGCCCTTCAGTCCGATGCTGTCGGCAATCTCAGGCAGTACGGGTCCGAGCGCGTCGAAGGCGGAACGGATCGGCGCCATCAGGTCGCGAATTCCGAGCGTATCGACGAGCGAGGAATAGCGACCGTCCCTGGGGTTCCAGAGGTCGGTGTGGCACCCAAGTGACGTCACTTCATTCGACAAGACGCCCGTCAGGCGTGCAGCCCAGTACTGCGGATAGGTCACGATGGCGGCGACCCGCGCGAAGTCATCGGCGAAGGCCGTCTTCTGATAATGCAGTTGCGCGCCGACATTCAGCCCCATCGCCTGGTGCGGCGAGAACGTTTCCTCGAAGGGCGGCCGGAGTTCGGCATAGGCGTCGACGATCTCTTGCGGGTAAGCGTGCTCATAGTCCAGCACCGGCATGGCCAGATCGCCCTTGGCGTCCAGCAACGCCGCCGAGGCGCCGTGGGTCGTGATCGAGATTGCATCGAAGCCGGGCTGCTGCGCAAAGCTCTTGAGAGCGCCAAGCGTGAACGCCCAGAGAGCCTCGACATCGTAATGCGGATAGATGCCGTCCCTGATGACCGTATTCGGCGTCTTTACCGCAGCAATCTCGGCACCGGTGCTGCCGTCGAGAACGACGACTTTCGCATTGGTCTTGCCGATGTCGAGAACGGCGATGCGGCTGTATGTCTGTTTATCGGTCATGGCATGTGGAAGACGGTGACGAGATCGCTCTGGACGGGAGAATTGTCCGGGTTGGTCGCCATGATGTCACCCATATGCGCCCACCACTTCTTCATGACGGGGTGCTCGGGCAGGCTTGCCATGGTGTTGTCGCTCGTGCGCGTCAGAACGCCGAAGAGCGTGTTGGTCTCGCGGTCCAGGTGGATCGAGTAGTCGCTGGCGCCCGACTGGTGCAGCAGATCGACCAGTTCCGGCCAGATTTCGTCATGACGCTTCTTGTACTCGGCTTCCATGCCGGGATTGAGCGTCATCTTGAAGGCGTGCTTTTCCAAGGTCATTTGGAGCTCATGGCTTTGATGCGGCGGGCGATGATCGGGATCGCGATGGTAATGATCAGCAGCAGGCCGATGAATATCGACATGACGATGCCTGGAACGTTGAGGAGGCCGAGGCCGAAGGTGACGAGGCCCATGACGAAGGCCGCGATGACGACGCCGCCGATCTTGCCGGAGCCGCCGAGGATCGAAACGCCGCCGAGAACGACCATGGTCACGACCTCGAGTTCCCAGCCCTGCGCGATCGACGGACGGGTCGAGCCGAGACGGGAGGTCAGGCAGACCGAGGCGATGCCGCTCATCACGCCTGTCAGCACGAAGAGAATGAACTTCACCCGCTCGACCGGGATACCGGAGAAACGGGCAGCGAAATCATTGTTGCCGATCGTGTAAACCTGACGGCCGAAGTTCGTGGCGTGCAGGAGGATGGCGAAGAGGATCGCCAGCACGATGAACAGCACGAACTCGAAGGAAAAGACCCAGACGACGTAACCCTGGCCGAAGAAGGCGAAGTCCTCAGGGTAACCACCATAAGCCTGGTCGCCGAGGACGATGTAGGAAATGCCGCGAAACAGGCTCATCGTGCCGATGGTCACGACGATAGACGGCAGTTTCAGTACCGAGACCAGGAATCCGTTGAACATGCCGCAGAGCAGGCCGACACCGACGCCGATGGCGACGAGACCAGGCGCGCCAACGCCAACCTGGGCAGCAGCGCCCATGGCCGTCGACGCGAGCGCGATGATGGCCGCGACCGAAAGATCGATCTCGCCTGATATGACGAGCAGCGCCATGGCAAAGGCGATCATTGCCTTTTCGGTAAAGTTGAAGGTCGCGTCGGAGAGGTTCCAGGCATCCAGGAAGTAGGGCGATGCCAGCGAATTGAAGATGAAGATCAGGACCGCGACACCGAAGAGCAGGACTTCCCAGCTCGACATGATGCGCTTGAACGGCGTTCCGAGACGATCCGGAATGACGCGCTTTTCAGCGGGCGTGGAAACGACGGTGCTCATGCTGCCACCTCTGCTGGAGTTTCCGCTGCGGCCTTGTCACGCAGGATGATGCGGCCACGGTTGCGCTCGCGCCTTGCGTTGAAGACGACAGCGAGGATGATGACGGTGCCGGAGATCGCCATCTGCGTGAACGGCGAGATGCCGATGACAGGCAGCGCGTTCTTGATGACACCGAGGAAGAGGGCGCCGAGCACCGTGCCGATGACCGAACCCACGCCTCCGGCGATCGAGATGCCGCCGATGACGCAGGCCGCAACACTGTCGAGCTCGAAGCCGTTGGCGATATCGACATAGGCGACCGCGTAGCGCGACACCCAGAGATAGCTTGCGAGACCCGCCAGCGCACCGGACAGAACGAAGGCAAGGAACTTCGTCCAGCCGACATCGATACCGGCGTAGACTGCTGCCGTTGGATTGCCGCCTGCGGCGTAGGTCGAACGGCCGAACTGGGTGTACTTCAGCAGCATGTAGATCAGCGCGACGATGATGATCGCAGCCCAGCTCAGGATCGGCATGCCGAGGACAACCGTGCGCGGAACATTCAGGAATGTCGCGGTCATCTGGTGCGCGTTGACCCATTCACCGCCCGACAGCACGAAGGCCATACCACGGTAGATGGTCAGTGTACCGAGCGTCACGACGATCGGCGGAATTTCAAGCGCCCACACCAGGAAGCCGTTGATCGCGCCGAGAAAGGCACCGATCAGGATGGCGGCGAGGATCAGGACGATCAGCGGCAAATCCGGATGAGCGGCGTTCAGCATCGCGATCGCCATGCCGGTGAAGGCGAGATTGGCGGCAACGGACAGGTCGATCGACTTGGTCAGGATAACCGTCATCTGGGCAAGCGCCAGGATGATCAGGATCGATGTGTCGTTGAAGATGCCGGCGAGGTTGCCAGGCGTCGCGAAGCCCTGGGCTCGCGTCGAGAAGACCGCGACCATCACCGCGATGATGATGAAGAGCAGCGTTTCGCGTTTTTTCAGGAGTCTGGACATGCTGGTACCCTCAAGCGTTACCGGTGGCAGCGCGCACCAGCGTTTCCGGCGTCAGGTCCTTGCGCTCGAAGAGGCCGGCAGACAGGCCCTCCTTCATGACAAGAACGCGGTCGGACATTCCGATGATCTCAGGCAGCTCGGACGAGATCATGATGATGGACAGGCCTTCGGCGGCGAGCTCGCTGATGAAGCCGTGCACGGCAGCCTTCGAGCCGATATCGATGCCCTTGGTAGGCTCGTCGAGAATGATGACCTTCGGCAGCGTTGCCAGCCACTTCCCGATGACGACCTTCTGCTGGTTGCCGCCCGATAGCGTGCCGACTGGAACCGACAGGGCCGCCGCGCGCAGATCGAGCCGCTCGGCATATTTGCGGGCAAGCGCGAACTCGTTGGCGGCCTTCAGAAAGCCCTTGCGCGAGGTGCGCCCGAGCGAAGGCAGGGTCATGTTCTGGTAAATCGGCATCGGCAGCGCCAGGCCATGGCGACCACGCTCTTCCGGCACATAGACGATGCCGGCCTTGATCGCGTCGAGCGGCGAGTTGATGCTGATCTCCCTGCCGTCGAGCGTCAGCTTGCCGGATAGAGGCTTGGTGATGCCGAACAGCGACTGGCAAAGCTCGGAACGACCGGCACCGATCAGACCGTAGATGCCGAGGATCTCACCTTTGCGCAGCGTCAGCGAGATATCGCGGAATTCCGTCTGGTGACAGTATTTCTCGACCTGCAAAACCGGCGCGCCGATGGCGACGTCGATCTTCGGGAAAGCGTTCTCGACGTCGCGGCCGACCATCAGGCGAACGATGTCGTCCTGCGGCGTGGTCTTCAGCTTGCCGTGGCCGACGGCCTTGCCGTCGCGGAAAACGACGAAGTTGTCGGCGATCTCATAGAGCTCGTCGAACTTGTGACTGATGAAGAGGATCGCCTTGCCCTGCGCCTTCAGGCCTTCGACAATGCGGAAAAGATCGTCGATTTCCTTGCGTGACAGGGCTGCGGTCGGCTCGTCCATGATGACGATGCGGGCCTCGATCGACAGTGCGCGCGAGATCGCCACGAGATGGCGCTGCGCAATCGAGAGGTCCTTCAGGCGGATCGTCGGATCGATATTGCTTTCGAGCGAGGTCAGCAGCGCCTTGGCGCGGCTGTTCATCAGCTTCCAGTCGATCGTGCGGAATTTCGTTCGCGGCGCATGGCCGAGGAAGATGTTTTCGGCAACCGTCAGCTCGTCGAAAAGCACGGTTTCCTGATGGATGGCGGTCACGCCCGCGTCGATCGCAGCCTGTGCGTTGGCAAAGCTGGTCGGCTTGCCGTCGACGATGATCTCGCCTTCGTTCGGCCGGTAGATGCCGGTCAGGATCTTGACGAGGGTCGACTTGCCTGCGCCGTTTTCGCCGATCAGGGCAGTGACCTTGCCGGGATAGAGCGCGATGCTGACGTTGTCGAGCGCCTTCACGCCGGGGAAGATCTGCGAGATGCCGCGCATCTCAAGGATGGCGGGTGCATCAGCGGCATTGACGTCCGCGACAGGTTGTTGAAGGGCAGTGTTCATCAGCGTTTACCAGTGTTCAATGGGAAAGTCCCGGCGGCCTGAACCGCCGGGTTTGGTTCGTCCAAGCGAGGCTTAGAAAACCTTCGAGAACTGGTCGATGTTCGAAGCGTTGTAGATGAACGGATCGGCCATTGCGGCTTCGCCCTTTTCATCAACCTTGATCTTGCCCATGCGGCCAGCTTCGATTTCGGTGCCCGGCTTGCCGGTCGCGTCACCCTTTACGAGGTGATAGGCGATCTGCGTTGCGGAGTAGCCGAGGTCGATCGGGTTCCAGATCGCGAATTCCTTCGTCGCACCGGACTTGATCGCACCGGCCATTTCGGACGGCAGGCCAAGACCCGTTACGTAGACCTTGCCGACGAGACCCTTGTCTTCGACGACCTTGGACGCAGCCAGAACGCCGACCGTCGTCGGAGCGACGATGACCTTGACGTTCGGGTTGGACTTCAGCAGGCCTTCGGCTTCACGATAGGACTTGTCCGAAAGGTCGTCGCCGTAGACGGTGGTGACGAGGTTCAGGCCAGCGAAGTCCTTGAGCTGCTTCTTCATCTGGTCGATCCAGATGTTCTGGTTCGTCGAGGTGGTGGTTGCCGACAGGATGGCGAAGTCACCCTTACCGCCTTCCAGATGATCCTTGACGAGCGTCAGGCACATCTTGCCGATCAGTTCGTTGGACGATGGGTTCAGCTGCAGGATACGGCCGTCCTTGTTGACGCCGGAATCCCAGGAGATGACCTTGATGCCGCGCTGCTTGGCCTTCTTGAGGGCCGGGATGACAGCGTCGGGATCGTTGGCGGAGATCGCGATGGCGTCGACGCCCTGCGCGATCAGCGAGTTGATGACTTCGATCTGGCCTTCGGCCGTCGTCGAGGTCGGGCCGGTGTAGATGACTTCCACGCCGCCGAGTTCCTTGGCTGCTTCCTGTGCGCCCTTGTTGGCGGCTTCAAAGAAGCCGTTACCGAGAGACTTCACCACCAGGCCGATCTTGATGTCCTTGGCGCTTGCAGCGCCTGCCATCAAGGCGACGGCAAAGGCAACGCCTACTGCCAGTGTTTTTGCGAGTTTCATGCTTTATCCTCCCACGTTGTTAAGACTTGAATACATCCTGCCGGTGCCACTCATGCGACCGACGAGGAATCCTCCTTCGCTTGCGAGATCGTGCTCGCAACGACGAGCCGGATGCCCGCATCTTCGATCATCCGTCCGGCTTCCTCGGGAATGCCGTCATCGGTAATGATCGTAGAAACACGGTCGAGCGGGCACAGAATGAGGCTCGACCGGCGGTTAAACTTGCTGGAATCGACCATGACGACGAGTTCGTCGGCCTGATGCATCAGCTTCTGTTCGCTCTGAATGATCTGCGCGTCGGCTTCCATGATGCCGAGCGGGCCGACGCCCTGCGCACCGATGAAGAAGCGCCGCGCATAGAAATTGCGAATGGCGTCGTTGTCGAAGGGCGAGAGGATCAGGCTCTGCTCACGATAGATCACGCCGCCAGGCACGGTGACCGTGTTCTTCGAGTGCTTGACCAGATGTTCGGCGATCGCAAAAGAGTTGGTCATGACCTGCATGCGATGCGCGGCCATGAAATGCACCATCTGGAAGGTGGTCGTGCCACCATTGATGATGATCGCATCGCCCGGATCGCACAAATCGACGGCTGCGCGAGCGATTGAGCGTTTTTTATCGATGTTGACTGATTCTGAAACCCGGAAAGGGCGCCCGGCCAGATTTCCGAGCTGTGGCGGATGCACCGCCTCGGCGCCACCCCGCACACGGCGGATCTTTCCCTGCACATGAAGGGCCGCGATGTCACGCCGGATCGTCGCCTCGGAAGCCTCTGTCAATTCGGAAATATCCTGAATCGTGATGACAGACTTTTCCTGAACGGCGCTCAGTATGATGCGATGGCGTTCGCGTTCGTGCATGGGGTTCCTCCTAGCTTGCTTATTTCGTAGTTGCGACATTGTGTCAATCAAAAACGATCAAGAATTTTCATATTGCGCTGCACAATAATCGAATTTGATCGTTTTCGATTGACAATGTCCATTTCGATGAGCGATACCGTCACCGCAAAGGGCGCGGAGTTCGTTCGTGCGTCCAAGAAATTTTACATGGGAGGATGACATGGCGGCAACCGTCCGGCTTCTTGATAATCGTTGGGACGATTCATATGCGGCAGGCCTCGATGAGCCTGGAAAGCTGCTTTATCGCTCGAATCTGCTGGGTGCTGACAAGCGCATCACCAATTATGGCGGCGGCAATACGTCTGCGAAGGTCATGGAAACCGACCCTCTGACCGGCGAGAAGGTCAAGGTTCTCTGGGTCAAGGGTTCGGGCGGCGATGTCGGCACCATCAAGCTCGACGGCTTCGCCACCCTTTACCAGGACAAGCTGGACTCGCTGAAGGGCATCTACAAGGGCGTTGAAGACGAAGACCGCATGGTCGGCTTCCTTCCGCATTGCACCTACAACCTCAATAGCCGCGCCGCTTCGATCGACACGCCGCTGCATGGTTTCGTGCCCTTCACGCATGTCGACCATATGCATCCCGATGCGATCATCGCGATCGCTGCCTCGAAGAACTCCAAGGAATTGACGCAGCAGATCTTCGGTGCTGACATCGGTTGGCTGCCCTGGCGCCGCCCGGGCTTCCAGCTCGGCCTCGACCTCGAAGCCTTCGTCAAGGCGAACCCGAATTCCAAGGGCGTCGTGCTCGAAAGCCATGGTCTCTTCACCTGGGCGAACGACGCAAAGGCCTGCTACGAGCTGACGCTCGACATCATCAACAAGGCAATCGTCTGGTTTGCCGAAAAGACCGAGGGCAAGACGATCTTCGGTGGTGCTGCTACGCAGAGCCTGCCGGTTGAACAGCGCCGCGCCATTGCCGCCCGCCTGATGCCTGAAATCCGCGGCCGGATCGGCAAGGCGGAACGCAAGCTCGGCCACTTCGACGACCAGGATGCCGTTCTCGAATTCGTCAACTCGAAGAACCTGCAGCCGCTCGGCGCGCTCGGCACCAGCTGCCCGGACCACTTCCTGCGCACCAAGATCCGCCCGCTGATCGTCGACTTCGACCCGGCAAAGCCGGATGTGGATGCGATCGTTGCTGGTCTCGACAAGGCTCTCGAAGAGTACCGCGCCGACTACGCGCGCTACTACAACGACTGCAAGCATGACAATTCGCCCGCCATGCGCGATGCGAACCCGGTCATCTTCCTCGTTCCCGGCGTCGGCATGCTGTCCTTTGCCCGCGACAAGGCAACGGCGCGCATCGCCAGCGAGTTCTACGTCAACGCCATCAACGTCATGCGCGGCGCGTCGACCGTTTCTGAGTATCAGGGACTGCCGGAGCAGGAAGCGTTCGATATCGAGTACTGGCTGCTCGAGGAAGCCAAGCTTCAGCGCATGCCGAAGCCGAAAAGCCTGGCCGGCAAGGTCGCCTTCGTCACCGGCGGCGCAGGCGGCATCGGCCGTGCGACGGCTGCCCGCCTGATCGGCGAGGGTGCCTGTGTGGTTCTGGCCGATATCGACCAGGAAGCGCTCGATAGCACGAAGGCCGATTTCGCCAAGCAGTTCGGCGGCGATGCCGTTCGCGGCGTCAAGCTCGACGTGACCAGGGAAGACGGCGTGATCTCGTCCTTCGCGGAAGCCTGCGTCGAATTCGGCGGCGTCGATATCCTCGTCTCGAACGCCGGTATTGCCTCGTCCGCGCCGATCGAAAGCACTGAGCTTTCGATGTGGAACAAGAACATCGACATCCTGGCGACCGGCTACTTCCTGGTTTCGCGCGAAGCCTTCCGCCTGTTCCGCAAGCAGAACCTCGGCGGCAACGTCGTATTCGTCGCCTCAAAGAACGGCCTGGCATCGTCTCCGAACGCTGCCGCCTACTGCACGGCCAAGGCTGCCGAGATCCATCTCGCACGTTGCCTGGCGCTCGAAGGCGCGGAAGCCGGCATTCGCGTCAACACCGTCAACCCGGATGCGGTCCTGCGCGGATCGAAGATCTGGAACGGCGAGTGGCGCGAACAGCGTGCGGCATCGTCGAAGATCGAAATCAACGAGCTGGAGGAGCACTACCGCAAGCGCTCCATGCTGAAGCTCAACGTCTTCCCTGAAGACATCGCCGAAGCGATCTACTTCCTGGCGTCCGATCTGTCGGCAAAGTCCACCGGCAACATCATCAACGTCGATGCCGGCAACGCGCAGAGCTTCCCGCGCTAAGTCAAATTGCTGCGGCGGGCCTTATGCCCGCCGCGTCTCATTCAAATATCTCGGGAGGAACTCATGGCCGAGTCCAAAATCGCGCAGGATGTGATTGCGCAGGAAAACGACAAGCGCGCATCCGCGCTCAAATCCGATTACGAAGCGCTGGGCGCCAATCTTTCGCGCCGTGGCGTGGACATTGAAAACATCACCCGTCGCGTCTCCGAATTCTTCGTGGCCGTTCCCTCCTGGGGCGTCGGCACCGGCGGCACGCGCTTTGCCCGCTTCCCCGGCACCGGCGAACCGCGCGGAATCTTCGACAAGCTGGACGATTGCTCCGTCATCAACGAGCTGACCCGCGCAACGCCGAACGTCTCGCTCCACATTCCGTGGGACAAGACCGACGTGAAGGAATTGAAGGCAAAGGGCGATCAGCTCGGCCTCGGCTTCGACGCGATGAACTCCAACACCTTCTCCGACGCGCCCGGCCAGGCCCATTCCTATAAGTATGGTTCGCTCAGCCACACCGACGCGGCTACGCGCGCGCAGGCCGTCGAGCACAACATCGAATGCATCGAGATCGGCAAGGCGATCGGCTCCAAGGCGCTGACCGTCTGGGTCGGTGACGGTTCGAACTTCCCGGGCCAAAGCAATTTCACGAAAGCCTTCGAACGCTATCTCGCCTCGATGGCCGACATCTACAAGGCTCTGCCTGACGATTGGAAGCTGTTCTCCGAGCACAAGATGTACGAGCCGGCCTTCTATTCGACGGTCGTACAGGACTGGGGCACCAACTACCTGATCGCTCAGACGCTCGGGCCGAAGGCGCATTGCCTCGTCGACCTCGGCCACCATGCGCCGAACACCAATATCGAGATGATCGTCGCCCGCCTGATCCAGTTCGGCAAGCTCGGCGGCTTCCACTTCAACGACTCGAAGTATGGCGACGACGACCTCGACGCTGGTTCGATCGAGCCTTACCGCCTGTTCCTCGTCTTCAACGAGCTGGTCGAGGCCGAGCAGCGCGGCGTCAACGACTTCAACCCGGCGCACATGATCGACCAGTCGCATAACGTGACCGACCCGATCGAAAGCCTGATCAACAGCGCCAACGAAATCCGCCGCGCCTACGCGCAGGCGCTGATCGTCGACCGCAAGGCGCTCACAGGCTTCCAGGACGAAAACGACGCCCTGATGGCGACCGAAACCCTGAAGCGCGGTTATCGCACCGATGTCGAGCCGATCCTGGCGGAAGCCCGCCGTCGCGCCGGCGGCGCGATCGATCCGGTCGCCACCTACCGCGCCAGCGGCTATCGCAAGAAGGTCGCCGCGGAGCGTCCTGCATCCGTCGGCGGTGGCGGCGGTATCATCTGAGCCTCCCAAGGCCTATCTCGCCGGGCCGCTGCTGACAAAGCAGTGGCCCGGTTTCGTTTTGGAGAGTGCATGGTGGCGAGATGGTGAGCCGCCTCGTGGGGGAGGGACGATCGCCGTACCTGGCTAGAGGATGTAGCTGATGGGATCGTTGCTGATGGGGTGCGGAAAGACGCCCATCTCCACTCCGAAAACCGACTTCAGCACATCGAACCGCACGATTTCCGCCGGCGTCCCGTGCGCTGAGATTTGGCCGCTCTTCAGGGCGACGATTTCGTCACTATAGCGAGCCGCCAAATTGATATCGTGAAGGACGACGACGATCGTCAGTCCGCGCTCGTGGCTGATCTCTCGCAGAAGAGCCAGAACGCCGTCCTGATGCAGGAGATCGAGGGCCGACGTCGGCTCATCGAGAAGCAGGCATTGCGCATTCTGTGCGAGCATCATCGCAATCCATGCGCGCTGCCTCTCACCGCCCGACATGCTTGCGACGGAACTATCCGCGAAGCGCGCGAGATCGGTCCTCTCGATCGCGTCTTCGACCAGCTTGCGGTCGCTGCTCGTGAATCGACCGAGCGTTCCATGCCAGGGGAAACGACCGAGGGCCACCAGTTCGCTGACGGTCATGCCGTCGGTGTGCGGGGTAAACTGCGGCATGTAGGCGACCAAACGTGCGAACGCGCGGCTGCCCCAATTCGGCAGGGCTGCGCCCTGCAGGCTGGCGGTGCCGGACGTCGGTGTGACCTGCCGCGCCATGATCTTCAGAAGCGTGCTCTTGCCGCTGCCGTTCTGGCCCACCAAGCCATAGACGCGTCCGCGCTCAAGTGTCAGGTCTATTCCCGAAAGGATGGTCTTTCCTTCCGCGCGATAGGTAATCTGCGACATGGTGAGGAATGGCGTGGACATGTGCGGTATCTCTAGCTGGCTCTCGGGTGCCGAACACGGCATCTAGCGCTCTGCTAAACTTTACCGACGTTGTCAACTTACCAGCGCTGTTCAACGGGGAATTATTGCGATTGAGTCACTTCGAGTTCGGATCGTGCCGTCAGCCCGCTCGAAACCAGGGCTGACTTTTCCACAAGATGTAAAGGCTGGCGGCAAAGATGATCCAGCGGAAGACACGTGTCAGGGCGCCCTTCTGCCCGGCCAGCCTGGTTGATGCGATCGTTCCAAGAATACCGCCGCCCATCCCGCCTGCGATGAAGTACCCCGCGATATGCCAGTCAACCAGCCCCGAAAGCGTGTAGTTGATCGCCGTCGTCAGGCCGAACGTGCCGACCGCCAACAGCGATGTTCCGACCGCATTGATGACGGGCATCCTTGTGGCAAGGAGCAAGCCTGGCACGATCAGAAATCCGCCGCCGATGCCAAAAAAGCCGGAGCAAAGTCCGGTCAGCAATGCGACAAGACTCGTCTTCCAATGGGTGCGCGTGGTCAGGCAGCCAGGGGTGAGTTCGCCAGTCGATCTTGTGTTGGGCATGACGAAGCTGACGAACATCATCAGCAGTCCGAACATGAAGAGCAGGCTTTGGCCGTCGACAATCTTGCCGAGGCTGGAGCCCAGATAGGCGCCGAACGAACCGGCGATCGCGAAGATTAAAGCACAACGCCACCAGACATGGCCTCGAACGGTATGGCCGATGAGATTGAGGTAGGCATTGAAGGAAACGGTCAGCGCGCCAGTTCCGATGGCGGTGTGTACGTCCTTGATGCCAACGACATAGATCAGAAGCGGCGTCGCGAGGATGGAACCGCCGCCGCCGATCAACCCAAGAGAAAAACCGATCAATGAGCCGGAGCTAAGGGCGAGCAGGAGCTGTTGAAGCGAGTATTCCACCTTGGCGCTACCACACCGCTCCTGGGAGGGCATTGAGTGGAATCTTCAGGTAACGCCGGCCGCATTCTTCGATAGGAGGAAGCTCGCCGCCGCGGATGTTCACCTGCAGCGCCTGAAGAATGAGCTTGGGCATTGCGAGTGTCTTGTCACGGGCCTCCCGGAGCGCGACGAAGGCGGCTGCAGACTTGCCGGCCACGTGCGGGTTGCTCGCCTTCTGCTCAGCCACGGTGCTCATCCATCGGGCGTCGCGGCCGCCGGGGCAGTAGTCATGGCCGGTGAACAGCCGGGTTGCATCCGGCAGCGCCAGAATTGCCCGGATCGAGTTCCAGAGCTGCTCGGCATTGCCGCCTGGAAAATCCGCGCGTGCCGAACCGCTGTCCGGCATGAACAGGGTATCGTGAATGAAGGCAGCGTCGCCGATCAGATAGGTGATCGACGCCAGCGTATGACCGGGCGAGTGCATCACCCTCGCTTCGAGTTCGCCGATGCGGAAGGTCTCTCCGTCAGCAAACAGCCGGTCCCATTGCGACCCATCACACGGGAAGTCCGGCCAATCGTAGATATCCCTCCAGATCCGCTGCACATCTTTGACATGCTCGCCAATCGCCGTCGGAGCCCCGGTCTTGGCCCTCAGGTATTTCGCCGCGGAGAAGTGATCGGCATGGGGATGGGTGTCAAGAATCCACTCGACGGACAGCCCCTCGTTATCGATATGCGCCAGAATGGCGTCCGCGTTGACTGTTGCCGTCGCACCGGATTTTTCATCGAAATCGAGTACAGGATCGATGATCGCGCATTTTCTCGTGACCGGATCGGAGACGACGTACTGGATACTGCCGGTGCGGCGGTCATAAAAGCCAGCAACATCAGGCCGTTGCATAGACAAGGCCCCTGGTTTCGCGGGCGACCGGATAGAAGATCGCGCGGGCTGGGTCAAAGCCATAGTCCCCTTCGAACGCGGTCGCGTCGGCCGCCAGCCTGGCAACCGAGCCGATGATGAAGTCGACCTTTTCGTCCGATAAAAGCACGCTGAAGTTCAGCCGTGTGAAACCCGGCTTCTGCATCTCGTCGCCAGCCAGAATGGCCGATCGGATGCGCTCGGATTGTTGCGCGTCGATATCGAGGAGCCTGTGCACGTAAGGTCCAGCGCAGGCGCAGCCTCCGCGCGCCTGTATGCCGAAACGATCGCTGAGTATGCGGGTAATCAGTTGTTGGTGCACGTATCCGCCGCTGCCGTTTCTGACACGGAAGGAAAAGATCGGCAGCCGCTCTAGGCCGGGAAGGCCCAGGAGTTCCAGCTGTGGAACGTCGCGCCAGGCCGAGAACGCGCGCTGCGTCAGTTCACGATTGCGCTTCTGCATTCGATCCATGCCGATGGCGTCTTTGACGATGAATGCAAGTGCGGCCCTGATATCGCCGACGACATTCGGCGTACCTGCTTCTTCGCGTGTCTCCAGGCTATCGCTGTAGTCATGCCGCTCCGGGCTGACGAACTTGACGGTCCCGCCGCCGGGCCAAGATGGTTTTGTCGCGACAACGCTATCGCGGCGTACGATCAAGATCCCTGATGCCCCGGGCCCGCCGATGAACTTATGCGGTGACACCACGATGGCATCGATGTCTGCCGCGTCGCCCGGCGTCATCGATATTGGCAGATACGGGCCGGCGCCCGCGAAGTCCCAGATCATTTTGGCGCCTGCCGCCTTCACCACGCGTGTGATACCGGCGACGTCGCTGGCTATGCCTGAAATGTTCGAGGCTGCGGAGAGCGTGCAGATGGTTGGGCGCGTCGAGGCGCCCTGAAGGGCGTCTTCCAACTGGGAAAGATCCGGACCGCCGGTCGGAGCCTCGGCCAGTTCGATGATCTCCGCGCCGCTCTCGCGCCAGGGAAGAATGTTGGAATGGTGCTCGTAGGGTCCGATGATGATCCGTACAGCTTTGCCTGCCACGGCGGCCTCGCGCACGCCAAAAAGCGCAACAAGTCGGTTGAGACCGGCGGTCGCACCGGATCCGGTGAAAATCACCGCATGCTCCTGCGTCGCGCCACAGAACTCGCCAATCATCGCCCGCGCTTCGCGCCGCATCCGGGTCATGAACCCGCCGCAGAACGATGCTTCGGTGTGACTGTTGGCGTAGTAAGGCAGAACCTCCTCAAGCACGAAGGTTTCGATCTGGCGCAGTGCCCGACCCGAAGCAACGTAGTCGGCGTAGACGAGGTTCTTCATCCCGTAGGGACCTTCCACCTGAGCCGTGGCGCCGATCAGGCCGTCGCTCAGATCGGTCATGACCGAGCCTGCCGCCAAGGCATGGCGGAAACGGGCCAACGGAGTGGCTTTTTCACCCGGATGACAAGGGACAGCTTGGGCCTGCATTTCGAACGTCCTCCCGCGTGTAGGTATTGACGTCGAATCTAATCTGCTTCAGGCTCAAAAAACTCACCTATTTTTTGGCATTTTCATCACGGATTGGGTCGCATGATCGAGCAAGCGGCAAAAATAGATGTTTTTGATCTGAAGATTCTGACCACGTTGCAGAAGGATTCGGGGCTTTCGCAGCGGGACCTAGCCGAAGCGGTCGGCCTGTCCCAAAATGCATGCTGGCGGCGGCTTCAACGATTGCACTCGATAGGCATGATCCGGGGCTCGCACGCCAACATCGACCTGAGCGCGCTTGGGCTTGATCTGACGGTATTCGTGATGATCCGCACTCGCCACCATTCCAGGGAATGGATCGAGAGCTTCAGAAAGCACGTCGAACAACTGCCCGAGGTGATCGATTTCTACAGGATCGGCGGCGACTGGGATTACCTGATCAAGGTCGTGACGAGGGGCATGGCGGGTTATGACGCCTTCTACCAGAAGCTCGTCGCAAGCTTCGACCTAGCGACCGTCACAGGCATCTTCTCGATGGAAGCAATCATCAACAACCGGCCGCTCGACCTTAGCCGCATTCGATAGACGCGGCTAACACCTCAACCGGGCCTAATCCAGCATCACCATGAAGGCAGGTATCTGCTCCTCGAAAAACCGCGAGAAGGATGCGATGCGCGGTGGCAAGGCCTGGTAGGGAGGATAATAGAGTGTCAGCCAGAGTTCCGGTGGCGACCAGCCGCGCAGGACATGCACGAGGCGGCCGCTCCTGAGGTGCTCGGCGATATGAAATCCCGGCAGCATCGCGACGCCCGCACCATCGGCCGCCATATCGGCAAGAACCTCGCCGTTGTTGGCGCTGAATGCCCGGCCGGCCGCGATGGTGATGCTCGAGCCCCCATCTGACAGGACCCAGTTTTCCCGACGGCTCTCGCCGCTATAGGCCAGGCAATCATCCGGCGTCAGTTCGCTCGGATGTTCCATCTCGGTGAACCGGCTTCCCGGCGCCGCCACGAGGATCCTGGGAACGACGCGTATCTTTCGCCAGATGGTGAATTTGTCGGAAGGCGCCGATGAGATGCGGATCGCGAGATCATAGTCGTCGTCGACGATATTGACCAAGCCGTCCGAGAGCGAAATCTCGAAGCACATTTTCGGGTAAAGTTCGCGAAACCCCGAGAGAATGGGAGGCAGCACCGTCTTGCCGAACCAGGTCGGCGCGCTGATCCGCAGTCGCCCCTGGTCCGCCTTGTGGGCATTCTTGACGTCACGTCGAGCGCTCTCGAGTGCCTCGACCGCCGGCTGGATCTGTGCGGCAAACACCGCACCATCCGTCGTCAGTGACACTTGGCGGGTCGTACGCACGAACAACTGGACACCAAGGTCGTCTTCCAGTGCCGCGATCGCTCGCGTGACGGCCGCCGGGGTCATGTCGAGTTCGCGGGCGACCTGCGCGAAGTTGCGCTTCTCGGCGGCCAGCAGGAAGGTTTTCAGGGCTTTATAATCATTCATCTCGATTATTTCAAAAAACGCAATTCAATCGAGAGAAATATTGCAATTCCGGCGATCAATCAACCCGCCTATATCTCTGTTCATCGAAACGGCAACGCAGAAAGGCACGGGCCATGATCAAGGATATCAAGGGACTGCATCACGTCACCTCCATGGCGTCGGATGCGCAGCAGAACAACAAGTTCTTCACCAACACGCTCGGCCTTCGCCGGGTAAAGAAGACCGTCAACTTCGACGAACCCAGCGTCTACCACCTCTACTACGGCGACGAAAACGGCACGCCTGGTACCGTCATGACCTACTTTCCGTTCCCGCACATGATGACCGGTCGGCCGGGCGTTGGCGAGGTTGGTGAAACCCAGTTCTCCATCCCCAAGGGTTCGCTGGCCTTCTGGAAGGAGCGCCTCATTGCCCAGAACGTCGGCGGCCTCCAGACAGACACGGTCTTCGGCGACAACCGGTTGCGGTTCATCGGTCCCGACGGCGACGGCTTCGCTCTGGTCGAGAAGAACGACGACATCAGGGCACCATGGCTAGCAGAGGGCATTTCAGCAGACAACGCGATCCGCGGCTTTTCAGGCGCTCGCTTCAACCTTCGCGATACGACAGCAACCGAAGAGCTCCTGGGCTTCATGGGCTATGAGCGCGCCGATGCCGAGGCTGACGTCAAGCGGTTCATCATCCCCGGCGGCAACGGTGCCGATACGATCGACCTTGCGACCCTTCCCAACACGCCGTTTGCGCGTCAGGGTGCCGGCTCGGTTCATCACATCGCCTTTGCGGTCGACAATCGAGAAAAGCAGCTCGAAGTGCGCAAGGCTCTGATGGACACGGGCTACCAGGTAACACCGGTCATCGATCGCGATTACTTCTGGGCCATCTACTTCCGGACGCCCGGCGGGATCCTGTTCGAGATCGCCACCAACGAACCCGGTTTCAACCGCGACGAGGATACCGCTCACCTCGGCGAAGCACTGAAGCTGCCGAACAGGTATGAGCCATTCCGCAACAAGATCGAGGCCAGCCTGGCCCCGCTTGCTGCATAACATCCGGCGCGTCTGACTAGCGCCAGCAACCAAGATATAGTCCGCCTTTGACAGGCTGCCTGAGGCCAGGCAGCCGACCACCGAAGGCTTGTCATTTTCAAATGCCAAACACGGCACCAAAATCTAAATGGAGTAATCAAATGTCCAAGCTCGAAGTCCTGACCCCCGCAAACAGCCAGCTCATCTTCATCGACCAGCAGCCGCAGATGGCCTTCGGCGTACAATCGATCGACCGCCAGACGCTCAAGAACAACGTCGTCGGCCTCGCCAAGGCAGCCAGGATTTTCGATATCCCAACCACCATCACCACCGTGGAAACGGGATCCTTCTCGGGCCACACCTATCCGGAACTGCTCGCCGTATACCCGGAGAACGACATTCTCGAGCGCACGTCGATGAACTCCTGGGATGACCAGAACGTCCGCGATGCGCTGGCGCAGAATGCCGCCAGCGGCCGCAAGAAGATTATCGTTTCGGGCCTCTGGACCGAAGTCTGCAACACGACGTTCGCCCTGTCCGCCCTGCACGACGTACCCGATTATGAGATCTACATGGTTGCCGACGCCTCCGGCGGAACCTCTGCCGACGCACACAAATATGCGATGGACCGCATGGTCCAGGCCGGCGTCATTCCGGTCACCTGGCAGCAGGTCCTGCTTGAATGGCAGCGCGACTGGGCTCGCCGCGAAACCTACGATGCGGTTACGGCCTTGGTGAAAGAACATTCCGGCGCCTACGGCATGGGCATCGATTACGCCTACACCATGGTTCACAAGGCCGCCGAGCGGGTCACGCACGGCAAGCGCATCGGGCCGAACCCCGCAAAGTAAGCATTCAAGCAAAGCCGCTCTGGCGAGAACTCCGTCAGAGCGGCCGCCGTTTCACATCAGGAAAAATGTCATGAAACTCTACCTCATGTCGCTGGGCGCCGGGTTGCTGGTCGGTATTGTCTACAGCCTTCTCAACGTTCGTTCGCCAGCGCCGCCGGTCATCGCCCTGATCGGTCTTCTGGGTATCCTCGTCGGCGAGCAGATCATTCCTCTTGCAAAGAGCCTGTGGGGCAGGGAGCCGGCCGTCGTCTCCTGGATCGGCCAGGTCAAGCCTCACATGTTTGGTCACCTGCCAAAGGCAGAGAGCCGCGATGACATTGTCGTGTCTCGCCAAGAGCGGCCCAACTCTGATAGCTGACGCGGCAGGAGGAGATTCGTCTTGCGGCAGGTGTGTGCCCGGCGCAAGGCTTTGATTTCAATCTTAATAATGAAGCCTGGAGCATATCTCATGTTCGCCGACGTCATACTCCATCACGGTGTTTTCACCACGCTCGATCGCAGCAATCCAACAGCAAGTGCCGTCGCCATCAAGGACGGAACATTCCTGGCCGTCGGTGGCGACAAGGAGATCATGGCTCATGCCGGTCCCGATACGAAGGTCATCGACCTGAAGGGCAAGCGTGTGCTTCCCGGGCTGATCGACAACCACACCCACGTTGTCCGTGGCGGGCTGAACTTCAACATGGAGTTGCGCTGGGACGGCGTGCGGTCGCTTGCCGACGCGATGGACATGCTGAAGCGCCAGGTCGAGATCACGCCGGCGCCGCAATGGGTGCGCGTGGTTGGTGGCTTCACCGAGCACCAGTTCGTCGAGAAGCGTCTTCCCACGATCGACGAGATCAACGCCATCGCGCCCGACACCCCGGTTTTCCTGCTGCACCTCTACGACCGGGCGCTGCTGAACGGCGCAGCCCTCCGGGCGGTCGGCTACACCAGGGATACGCCAAACCCGCCGGGCGGCGAGATCACCCGCGACGCCAACGGCAATCCGACCGGGATGCTGCTCGCCAAGCCGAATGCCGGCATTCTCTACTCGACGCTTGCCAAGGGGCCGAAGCTGCCTTTCGAGTATCAGGTCAATTCGACGCGCCACTTCATGCGCGAACTCAACCGTCTTGGTGTCACCGGCGTCATCGATGCGGGGGGCGGCTTCCAGAATTATCCCGACGACTACGAGGTCATCCAGACGCTGTCTGACGAAGGCCAGATGACCGTTCGACTGGCCTACAACCTCTTCACCCAGAAGCCGAAGGCCGAGAAGGAGGATTTTCTCAACTGGACCTCCTCGGTCAAATACAAGCAGGGAACCGATTACTTCCGGCACAACGGCGCCGGCGAGATGCTCGTCTTCTCCGCCGCCGATTTCGAAGACTTCCGCCAGCCACGCCCTGACATGCCGCCGGAGATGGAAGGTGAACTCGAGGAGGTTGTGCGCGTTCTCGCGGAAAACCGCTGGCCGTGGCGCCTTCACGCCACCTACGACGAGACGATCTCTCGCGCGCTTGATGTGTTCGAGAAGGTGAACCAGGACATTCCGCTCGAAGGCCTGAACTGGTTCTTCGATCATGCCGAGACGATCTCCGACCGCTCGATCGACCGCATCGCGGCCCTTGGCGGTGGCATCGCCACCCAGCACCGCATGGCTTATCAGGGCGAATATTTCGTCGAGCGCTACGGCCACGGCGTGGCTGAAGCCACCCCGCCGATCGCACGCATGCTTGAGAAGGGCGTCAATGTCTCGGCCGGCACGGACGCGACCCGCGTCGCCTCCTATAATCCCTGGGTTTCGCTGTCCTGGATGATTACCGGCAAGACGGTGGGCGGCATGCAGCTTTACCCGCGCGCCAACTGCCTCGACCGCGAAACGGCGCTGCGCATGTGGACAGAGAAGGTCACCTGGTTCTCGAACGAAGAGGGAAAGAAGGGCAGGATCGAAAAGGGTCAGTTCGCCGACCTCATCGTGCCGAGCAAGGACTTCTTCGCCTGTGCGGAAGATGAGATCTCCTTCCTGACTGCGGATCTGACCATGGTTGGCGGCAAGGTCGTCTACGGCGCGGGCGACTTCAAGGCTCTCGACGAGAGCGACATACCTCCGGCTATGCCCGATTGGTCACCTGTTCGCCGGTTCGGCGGCTACGCTGCCTGGGGCGAGCCGGAAGGCGCGGGGCGCCACTCGCTGCGCCGCACGGCGATCGCCTCTTGCGGCTGCGCCAATGATTGTGGTGTCCATGGCCACGATCACGCAGGCGCCTGGACCAAATTGCCGATCTCGGACCTCAAGGGCTTCTTCGGGGCGCTCGGCTGCTCCTGCTGGGCGGTGTAAACCGAGCGAACTCGTTATGAGGCTTACCGAACGGGCAGCAGATCGCTGCCCGTTTTTTGCTTTCCGGCCCGCGCCGACAAGCGATCCGTTGAGCTCAACCGACTATTGCGAAATTCGCAATTAAATCGAAACTATTGGTGCAATTGTTGGCGGCAATCTTTCAGGCCAATATCACTCCATCAGACGAACACAGCGCGCTTCAAACAAGCAGCGGAGATCGCGGGAGCAGACAATGACCAACCATTCTTTATCTCTTACTCGCCGCCACGCACTGCTTTCTGGAGCTGCCGTTGCCGCTTCCATCGCATTTCCTCAGTTCAACTCCGCCGCCAACGCGGCTTCCTCCTCTACCTCCACCTCAATCGAAGGAAACCAGACCATGGGCTTTATCACCACCAAAGACGGCACCGAAATCTTCTACAAGGACTGGGGTTCCAAGGACGCGCAGCCGATCATGTTCCATCATGGCTGGCCACTGTCGTCGGACGACTGGGATGCGCAGATGCTGTTCTTCCTCTCCAAGGGCTACCGCGTTATTGCTCACGATCGCCGCGGCCACGGCCGCTCGGCTCAGGTCTCCGACGGCCATGACATGGATCACTACGCCTCGGACGCCTTCGCCGTCGTCGAAGCCCTCGATCTCAAGAACGTCATTCATATCGGACACTCGACAGGTGGTGGCGAAGTGGCCCGCTATGTCGCCAAGCACGGCGAGCCGGCCGGTCGCGTCGCCAAGGCTGTTCTGGTTTCCGCCGTTCCGCCGCTGATGCTGAAGACGGACGCCAATCCGGAAGGTCTGCCAATCGAAGTCTTCGATGGTTTCCGTGCTGCCCTTGCCGCAAACCGCGCACAGTTCTTCCGCGATGTTCCGGCCGGCCCCTTCTACGGCTTCAACCGCGACGGCGCCAAGGTTCAGGAGGGCGTTATCCAGAATTGGTGGCGGCAGGGCATGATGGGCGGCGCCAAGGCGCATTACGACGGCATCAAGGCCTTTTCCGAGACGGATCAGACTGATGACCTGAAGTCGATCTCCGTCCCGACGCTCGTCCTGCACGGCGAGGATGACCAGATCGTGCCAATTGCCGACTCTGCCCTGAAATCTGCGAAGCTGCTGAAAAACAGCACGCTGAAGACCTATCCCGGCTTCTCGCATGGCATGCTGACTGTCAACGCCGATGTGCTGAATGCGGATCTTCTGGCTTTCATCAAGGCGTAACAGCCCAAGCATTGGTCCGCCGCCGCTTGCCGGCGGTGGACCTCCCCCGGCAAAGAACAGAAACGATCGGATAGCCTCATGAAATCCCCCTCCCTCCCGCTTCTGCTGAGTTTCAACGGCGGCTACGTCGACACGCTCGGCTTCCTTGCCCTTTCGGGGCTGTTTACTGCCCATGTGACCGGCAACTTCGTGACCTTCGGCGCGACGGTTGCGCTCGGCACGGCCGGCGCCCTTCCGAAGCTTCTGGCCCTCCCGGTCTTCTGTGTCATCGTCTTTCTATCTCGCCTGGCGGGCATCTGCCTGCAGCGGCGGAACCTGCCGGTGGTCAGGCCGCTTCTCTTCGTCAAATTCCTGCTGCTGGCCGCCGTTGCCGCCTATGCCCTCTATCATGGCCCGTTTGTTGCCAGCGAAAGCCTTGTCATGCTGGTCGTCGGCATGACGCTTGTGTCAGCCATGGCAATCCAAAATGCCGTCCACCGGGCGCACTTTCCCAAGGCACCGCCATCGACGCTGATGACGGGAACGACGACGCAGATCATGCTGGATCTGGCGGATCTCCTGGTCGGCGTCAAAGGTGAACAGACCACCGCGGCGGCGGCCCGTATCAAGCGAATGATCGTCGCAGTGATAGCCTTTGCCGTTGGCTGCGGGCTCGGAGCGCTCGGCTTCATCGTAGCTCCTGCCGCTGCCTTCCTCGTGCCTGCCGTTACCGCCGCCCTGGGATTGTTCCTCAACCCGGCGGGATCTGAAGCCTAAGCTCTCACCGCCGATCAATTCGGAAAATGTTCGACATGCGTTTCGGCCGTCCGGCCGAAATAGAGGACGCGGCGGCCGCTGAAGGAGACCATGTAACCCGCGCACCCGGCCGCCTTCACCTGCTCGCAAAAGGCCCCGTAACTGTAATCTGGCGGATTCGCCTGCGCCCAGCGGACCAATCGCGCGACAGCAATCGGATCAAAGGCGGCGGCGACCGGAGCGTCGGAAGCTTTCATGTCCAACGTCACGCTATCCCCGTCGGGCAGGTAATAGACTTGGCCATTGCGCCGATAATCCACGCTATAGCCTTCGAAGCCCGCGTTGATCAGTCGGCCCACGATTTCCGGGAAACCGAGACTGCCGTCATGGGCAGCATCAAGACAGGTTTTGGCAATCGAAATGCGTTCCGCGTCCACGGCGGTTATCCTTCCGTTTGAGGTCCCGTAAATCTGGAAACGGCTATTCCACGGGAATATCAGTCAATCCCCGTCGCTCGATAAGGGCTTTCAGTATCCGTTCAAGCGATGCATGTTCGTCGGCACTCAGAACGCCGAAGTATTCGCTGTCATTCTGATCGGCGAGGGAGGCCAAGCGTGGCACCTTGCTACGCCCGTCCTCTGTGAGGAAGAGGCTGTGTGCCCGCTTATCGCTCTCATTGTCGGTGCGGCCGACCAGGCCTTTGGCCAGGAGCCGATCGGCCAGCTTGCTGATCGCCCCCTTGGTCATTCCCATTTTTTCAGCCAGTGTCGATGGCGCCAGCGCTTCTGCTTCGTACAGCGAACGCATGAAAACCCATTCGGCCACGGTGACGTCTTCCGCGGCAATCTTTCTGGCAAAGTCATATGAGACGGCGTTCGAAACCATCCTCATCCAGTAGCCAGTGTGTTTCGTCAGATCGGAGACAGGCAACGCGACAACCTCATTTGTTGACAAGGAAACTAAACCGATATGGTTTCCTAGTCAACCAATATCGTCGACCATATACCGAGAGGCGGTTGCGCTGCCCGTAGACGGTCATTTGTTCCCGCCGGTGGGTCAAACAGAAAGGGCCGCCGCTTCAACAGCGACGGCCCTTGCAGGGGCAGGGAAAAGCCCGAAACTCAGCAATAGCTGCAGGTCGCAGCCGGATTGTTCGAAATCACGTTCAGGAACTTGCTCACGGGGGAGACGCGTTGCTCGCGTTTGCGGGCTGCGGTCTCGAGGAGTTGCTTGAAATCGTCAAGCTTCACGCCATCGGCGCGCATCACCATGGCGATCAGTGGGTCGCGAAGGGCTTCGGATATTGTCAGGTCGTTTCTGGTCTTTGTCATGGCGTATTCCTCCTTTCGTGGGCAGTCGCCCGTGTTCCACTCCTGTTGCAATGCCCTCTCGGCATTGACTTCCGCAAGGAGTGGTGTTACCGGTAAGTAACAATGCATTTGTTACCGATCGGTCACATGGATGTCAAGGACCTTGTCCTCAAAAAAATCAGAAACTTCGAGCGTTCTATCTTTGGCTAACAAAAACGAAAAGATCCCCCCGCGGGAGCGAATTGTGTCCACCGCAGCCGAGCTTTTTCGCGAGCACGGCATTCGCGGGATTGGCGTTGATGCCATCGCTGACGCAGCACTGACCAACAAGATGACACTCTACCGTCACTTCGGCTCCAAGGACGAACTCGTGTGCGAAACATTGCGCCGAGCCTCGGAAAAGGCCGAGGCGATCTGGCGTGATCTCGAGGCGGCCCATCCGGGTGAACCGCGCGCGCAGCTGGTCGCCTGGGTGGAAGCCCGGACCCAGAGCCTTTGTGGTCAGCATGTCGGCTGTGATCTGGCCAACGCGGCCATCGAGCTGAAAGGCGAGGGGCATCCGGCCTATGGCGTTATCGAGCGCCACAAGGCCGAACAGCGCGACAGGCTTGAGGCACTCTGTCTTGCAGCCGGTGCGCGCGAACCCAAACTCCTTGCTGATACGCTGACCCTTCTCCTGGAGGGAGCGCGCGTGACCCATCAGGCGATGGGGAGCGACAGCTGTTGCAGCCATTTTTCCAACGCCTGCAATGCGGCGATCACGGCTTTCGCCTGATCCGCGGGCTCGTTCGTTGGAACCTTACCGCTTTGCGGCCGTTTTCCAGTATCTGGAAAGCACAAGTGAAGCGCCGAGATGAACTACACTTATCTCCACCACCTGTATCGCAAGCGGGCCGAGCTGGAAGCAAAGCTCGAGTTGTATGATGCGCGCGATTGTTTCGGAGATGAGGAGATCAACGACGGGACGGGAGACGATCTTCGTCTACGGCTCGAAGAGATCGCCGAGGAAATCGAACGGCTGGAACACTCGCCGTCCGCCTAGGAAGCCGCATCCAGCAATTGTATGGTGCGCTCGTCGAAGATGCCGTTGAAGAAGCGATCGATGACTGCATGAAACGGTGATCCGTGATCGCTGATCGCGGCAAACAGGGTCATGCACGAGCAGAGCTTCAGATCATCAGGCGAGCCGAAGATATCATGCGCGGAGACGCCCGTGTTGCCCAACACGGCGTCGACACAGCGGACTAGTCGGCTGCCGAGGATTGGATCGGCCAGATAGGCCGTCGCCTCCTCGGCGGAACGAATCGCATATTTTTCCGCCATGAAGGACGTACCGAGCCCAGCTATCTGAGGGAAGATGAACCACATCCAGTGTGACCGCTTGCGTCCAGACCTGAGCTCTTCCAGAGCCCTGGCGTAGACGCCATTCTGTGCGTCGATAAAGCGGTCGAGATCGTAGTCGATGACAGCGGACATGTCCGGCCCTCCCTTGCACCTAACTATATCGGCAATCGGGGATTTCCATGCCTTGGTGTCTGATCAGCAAGACTTGTCGGGGTAGGGGCTGTGCTCGCGGCAAAAGTCGACCGCTGGAAGGGATTCGGAAATCGCGCCGACGGTCTGGGTGTCGATTGGGGATGCCAGAGGCCCACCCAGATGAACTGTCAAGGCTGCAATGCCGAGTAGTATCAATGCTCCAAAAACAACAAGTGTTTCGCCGACGGAAAGGCGATTTGCGCCGATGTGCCGGGCGTGTTCGACATATTCATATTCAGCCTCACTGCCTGTCTGTCCATCCGCTGTGTGACGATGCACCAAATTGCCCGTCGCCGGATCCCAAATCTCGCTGCTAGCCATTTCTAAAACTCCTATATAGCACCAGCCGCCTGGGCCGACGCAGTCGGACCGGCGGTTTGCGCACGCGACCCCCATGTGTGTTGGCAGCCGACAAAGTGAAAGACCGAATACACAAACTCAGTGTTCATAAAATCGAACCAATCGGTTTGATCTGGTTTCTGGGCTTGGCTCGGAGCAGAAATTCGGCTTAGGTCGGGCACCATCCAATTTCTCGGATAACCCCATGACGAAATCATTTGGCGCGATGTCGGTCGCGCAGCTTTCCGTTCTCATTCAGAGTGCCGCGGTCGATCCGGTCGAGGTGACTGAAGCGGTTATCGATGGGATCGAGCGTCACCCGGACCAGTCGATCTTCACCACTTTGCTCAAGGATCGGGCGCTGACGGAGGCAAAAGCATCGTCCGTGCGCCTGAAGGCGGGGCGCTCGCTCGGGATGCTCGACGGGATTCCGATCGCCTGGAAGGATCTCTTCGACATCGAGGGGCGCGCGACGACGGCCGGCTCGACGATACTTGCCAAAGCTCCAGCAGCAAAAACGGATGCAGCAGTCGTCACCGCCTTGAAGCAGGCCGGCATGATTTCACTCGGCTGCACCAATATGAGCGAGTTCGCCTTCTCGGGCCTCGGCGTCAATCCGCACTACGGAACACCGCACAATCCGCATGGCCGAGATGTGCCCCGCATTCCCGGCGGTTCGTCGTCAGGCGCCGGCGTCGTGGTCGCGGCCGGGCTTGCGCCCGTGGCCATGGGAACAGATACGGGCGGATCCGTACGCATCCCGGCAGCCTTCAACGGCATCGTTGGCTACAAGGCAACGCGCGGCCGCTATGCCATGGATGGGGTGTTCCCACTGGCGAAAAGCCTCGACTCACTCGGCCCGCTTTGCCGGACCGTCCAGGATGCGGTGTGGATCGACGCGGCAATGAGGGGTCTGACAGCCCCGACTATCGCCCATGGCGCGATCAACGGGATCGATATCGTCGTGCCGACGACCGTTGTTTTCGAGGGGGCAGAGGCCGGGGTGGTTGCCGCCTTCGAGGCCGCGCTCGAGCGATTGGCCAAAGCGGGAGCCAGGATCAGTAGGATCACCATCCCGGCCTTCGACGAGATACTCGATGTGATGGCCAAGCACGGGGCACTGGCAACCGCCGAAGCCTTCGCCCTGCATCGCGAGCGCCTGGCAGGGCCGGAGGTCGCCGGCATGGATCCTCGCGTGGTCATGCGAACGCGGCTTGGCGAGACGATCAGCCTGCCTGATTATCTTGCACTGCTCGAAGTGCGCCAGCGTCTGGTGCATGACGTTGAACGGTTGCTCGGCAACAGCTTTGTCGCATTCCCCAGTGTCGCCCATGTTGCGCCACCGATTGCGCCGCTCGAGGTCGACGACGCACTTTTTGTCTCGACCAACGGCAAGACGCTTCGCAACACCATGCTCGGAAATTTCCTGGACTGGTGCGGTGCGTCGATCCCCTGCGGCACCGGCGACGCCGAAATGCCCGTCGGCCTCCTGCTTTCTGCAGTGGGGAAACGTGACGAGGCACTGCTCAGCATTGCACTTTCGGCAGAAGCAGTGGTTCGGGGAGATTTCGTTTGAAATTCCAAGGCGTTGCTGCCTAGATAGGCGAGGAGCGAGGAGGAGAATGCATGGCTCAGAATCTGGAAAATGGACGGTTCGCCGTTTCGACGTGGTCGCTGCACCGACTTTTGGGGGCGACCTATCCCTACAGCCCGGACCCGGACAAGAGCGCCGCGCGCAAGGAACCCTATGGGCCGGGCGCTGCCGAACTGATCGAAATCCCCAGGCAGCTTGCTGATCGGGGGATTGGTCGGCTCGAGATCTGCTCTTTCCACTTGCCGAGCCTTGACCGCGCCTATATCGCGGAACTGCGCGACGCACTCGCGCGCTCCGGCGTGCGGTTGCAGACGCTGCTCGTCGAAGACGGCGATCCGAGCAGCCCGCAGACAGCGGAGCGCGACATCCGTTGGATTGCCGGCTGGGTCGAGATTGCTGCAGCGCTCGGCGCGGACAACATGCGCGTCATTGCAGGCAAACAGGCGCCGACCGACGAGAACCTGACGCGGGCTGCCGGGCATCTTTCCTGGCTGGCGTCTCAGGCACAGGGGAGCGGCGTCCGCGTCGTCACCGAAAACTGGTTCGACCTGCTGCCGTCGCCTCGCGAGATGAATTGGCTGCTTGATCGCACTGGCGGCGAGATCGGGCTCAACGGCGATCTCGGCAATTGGTCGGCGCCGGCGAAATATGCCGGCCTTGCCGATATCATGCGCCGCGCCGAAATCTGCCACGCCAAGGCGGACTACAACGCGTCCGGCCTCGATGCCGATGACTATCGCAGGTCACTCGAAGCGTGCCGGCAGGCCGGATACGAAGGCCCCTATACGCTGATCTACGATTCCCCGTTCTTCGCCGACGAGTGGGACGGGATCCTGCTGCAGAAGGCGTTTATCGAAGAGTTTTATGAGGAAAAGCAGCGGGCCGCAGGCTGAGCTGCAAAAAGGAGACTGGCATGAGCGGTTCAACCACGATCGAGGGCTTCGCGAAGCGGATCAGAAGCGGCGAGGGCGGTGGAATGATTTCCGCCTGGGTCGGAATTCCGGATCCACTGTTCGTCAACCACCTGGCACAGGAAGCCTTCGATGCGGTGGTGCTGGATCTGCAGCACGGCGTCTGGGACATGGCGGCGGCCGCCAACGGCATCGGCCAGGGCCGTCTTGCCGGAAAACCGGTGGTGGCACGCATTCCGGTCGGCGACTTCGCTCTGGCATCACGACTGCTCGACGCGGGTGCTTCCGGCATTATCGCGCCGATGATCAATTCGGTCGCCGACGCCGAGGCATTTGCAAAGGCGACCAAGTATCCGCCACTCGGCGAGCGCAGTTGGGGTCCGACGCTCGCCGTCAACCACACGGGGCTTTCGCCGAGCACCTATCTCGCGACGGCAAACGAAGAGACTGTCGCGATCGCGATGATCGAGACGCGAGCGGCACTCGATGCCGCCGACGAAATTCTGCGTGTGAAAGGCATCGACGGCATCTTCGTGGGACCGTCCGACCTGTCGATCGCGCTGTCGGATGGTGCGAAGCTCGCACCCGACACGCCTGAGATGGATGCCGTTCTCAAGCACCTGATCGCGCGATGCCGTGCGCATGGGAAGTTCGCCTGCGTCTTCGGAAGCAATGGTGAACGGGCCGGCGAACTGCTGAAAATGGGCTTCGATTTCGTTATTGCCGGTGCGGACACGCAACAGCTGCGTTCGGGCGCCGCCAGTGCGATCGCGGCGGCCCGCAAGGTCCAGGCGGGCTGAGCTACCGCAGGCCCAACCAGATGACGTGGCGGGCTCCGCCACGTTTTCCGTTTGCGCGCGTGTTGACCGCTTCGACCTGAAAGCCGCAATCGCGCATCCGGCGGGTGAAGCTGGCATCGGGACCGGACGACCAGACGGCAAGCACACCGCCTTTTCGCAGGGCATCGCGGGATGCGCGCAGTCCGTTGAAATCATAAAGGCCGTCGTTGGATTGCCGGGTCAGGCCATCAGGCCCGTTGTCGACGTCGAGAAGGATGGCGTCGAATTTCGCCTTGCTGGAGCGGATGAGGGCGCTGACATCGCTTTGATGGATCGTGACGCGCGGGTCGTCAAGGCAACCCTTGAACACTTCGGTCATCGGACCACGCGCCCAGGCGATGACGGCGGGCACGAGTTCGGCAACGACGACGCTTGCGTCCGGAGGCAGGATGGCGAGCGCCGCGCGCAGCGTGAAGCCCATGCCGAGGCCACCGATCAGGATCTGCGGCCGCGCCCGATCCTTGATCCTGTCGTGGGAGAGCGTCGCGAGCGCTTCTTCCGATCCGCTCAAGCGGCTGTTCATCAGCTCGTTGGAGCCGAGCATGATCGAAAACTCGCTGCCGCGCTGCTTCAGGCGCAATTCGCCGGCCTCTCCGGGAATGGGAGCGGAATCGAGCTGGATCCAGGGGAGCATGTCGGTCGGGCCTCGCGTTGAAGCCGCCCCGTAGCACAAAACAACACCGCCGCGAACCTTAAACAAGGATCGCGGCATTATGGCGTGTTCTGCAGACTACCGGTTATCCACGCATGCTGGGTTGGTTGTCCTGGTGTGGCGCTGATTTGGCGGGCAGGTCCATTGGATGGATTTTGGCGTGTTTGTCGTGCTGCCGGTTTCGAAGGCATCGAACGGGATGGCAAAGCCGCCGCTCGGAGATTCATCTGCACGCGAGGTCCCGAGCGGGGCGGAACCATCGAAGCGGCCGCTGCTGTCCATGCCCATGTTGGCCTGGGCGAAGATGCTGCCGGCAAAGCCAAGTGTGATGATTGAGGTCATTGCGATAAGCTTGTACATGATCGAAACCTCTTCGCGTTCCTTGAACAGGTAGAAAGATAGCGCGCGAAGCGGTTTTGGACCAGAGACGCGCGTTACCTATTTCGTACTGCTCTAGCGCGCCGCCCAGTTCGCGCCGCGGCGGAAAATGGTCCGCATCTGAGGCACCGAAAACTCCTTGGCCTGATGCCCAAGCGAGGAGTAGAAGACCCGCCCCTTGCCATACTTGCGCTTCCAGGCAACGGGCATCACGACGCCGTCGATCCAGTAGGCGTGATCACCTGTAAATGTGGTTGTTGCCAACACTTCGTTCGAGGGATCGACGTGCATGTAGTACTGCTCGGAGGTGTAGGGGAAATCGGCGATCCCTTCCATGACCGGATCGTCAGGACGGGTGATGTTGACGGTGTAGTCGATGATGTTGCCGGGATGGGCAACCCACTGGCCACCGACGATGAACTGATACTCCACGCAATCGCGGAAGCTGTCGCCTGCGCCGCCATGGTAGCCGGCAAGGCCGACCCCACCCTCGATGGCGGCTGCAAGGTTCTTGATCTCTTCCTTTTCGATCTTCGACATGGTGACGATCGGGACGACCAGCGAAAGGTCATGCACGGAGGGGTCGGCAAAGGCTTCGGTCGTGTGCTCGACATAGACCTTGAAACCATCCTCCTCGAGAATGTCCTTGATGATGGCCGCGCATTCCTGCGGCTCGTGCCCGCTCCATCCGCCCCATACGATCAGTGCTTCGCGCATGCTATTTCCTCCTGATGATTACTTGCCCAGCCGTCCGTCGACGAGGGACTCCGAAAGCGGCGCGGGCCGTTCGGTCTGCGTTGTGATGGCGATCGTGCGTCCCGTTTCCGAGGCGGTATGAAAGGCTTCCATGACCTCGAGCACATGCAGCGCGAGGCTGCCGTTTGCCCGGTGCGGCCGATTGGAGCGAATGGCATGGGCAAGGTCGGCAACGCCGATCGAGCGGTAGTTGCCATCGGCATAAGGTGCGCTCAGCGGCTGCTGTTCGAAGGCGCCGCCCTTCTTCAGGAGTTCGACCTCGCCGCCGAAATGATTGGGGTCGGGAACGATCAGCGTTCCCTCTGTGCCATAGATTTCCAGCGGCACATGCTTGTGTCCGGCGACATCGAAACTCATGCCGATCTGCACGACCGCGCCATTGGCAAAAGCCATGAGGCCCGAAACATGCGTGGGAACATGCACCGGGATATGCTCGCCGTTGCGCGGTTCGCTGGTGATGATGCGCTCCTTGCGCGGAGTCACCGCGAAACCGGCGACCTGGGCGACAGGGCCAAACAGGTTGACGAGATCGGTGATGTAATAGGGTCCCATGTCGAGCATCGGGCCGCCGCCGACCTCGTAGTAGAAGGCCGGGTTCGGATGCCATCGTTCGTGGCCAGGGCACATGAAGGTCGCCGTGCCGCCGACCGGCTGGCCGATAACGCCCTGATCGATCAGCGCACGTGCCGTCTGGTGGCCGCCGCCGAGGAAGGTGTCAGGGGCCGCGCCAATCCGCAAACCCTTCGCCTTGGCAGCGTCAGCCAGCGTCTTGCCCTCGGCGAAGTTGATACCGAGCGGCTTTTCCGAATAGGTGTGCTTGCCGGCGGCCAGCGCCTGCAGGCCAACCGCGACATGCGCTTTCGGGACCGTCAGATTGACGATGATCTCGATTTTTGGATCGGCAAAGAGCTGGTCGATGCTTCGGGCCGGTACGTTGAACTCGGCGGCCTTTGCTTCGGCCAACGCATGATTGAGGTCGGCCACGCCCCGGATGTCGAGGATGGGGAAAGAGGCCATGGCCTTCAGATAGGCGCCGGAAATATTGCCGCACCCGATGATGCCGATACCGACTTTTTCCATTGTTTTCCTCCCGATGGATTGTTCGATGCTGTGCGCTAGAGCGCAGGTCCTGTGGTGTTCCAGGGTGACTCGTAGAGTTCGTAGAGCGCGACCGCTGCTGCTCCCTGCGCCCAGAAGTCATCCGTCGAATCGTCAAAGACGAGTTCCGCGACCCCTTGCAGGGACGGGGGGATGGCGAGGGCATAGGCATTGCGCAGGCTGTTGAGGAAGGGCTCGCCAAGCGCAAGGCTGGAGCCGACGAGAATGACGCGCGGCGGCGCGAAGATCGTGACGATATTGGCGACAGCAACACCGACGGCTTCGCCCGCACGGATGGCGGCGCTGATCAGCGTATTGTCTTCGGCCTTGATGAGCGCCTGCGCGTGAGTCATGCCACGCCCGAGCCGGATGGCTTCAGCGAAGCGGCCGCCCACCGGCTGCTCTCCTAATATTTCGCTTTCCCCCGCCTGGCTGGACAGACGCACGATGCCGCGCGGTCCCATGCCGAGCACGAGGTCTCCGAGATTGTGGCTGAGGCCGCCGGCACCACGAAACAGCTGGTTGCCATGGAGCACACCAAGACCCAGCGTCTGTTCCAGTGAAATCAGCACCATGTCTTCAAGGTCGCGGGCCTTGCCGAACCAGTGATGCGCCAGCGTAATGGCATGGGCATCGCTTTCCACGATCGTCGGCGTATTCAGCCGGGCCGTCATCTCGGCGGCGAAATCGACGTTGGTGTCGCGGAAGATCGGGCTGCTGCGAACATGCCCGGTGCGGTGCTCGATCACACCCGGCAGGCCGAGACAGACGGTATCGACGTCCTCCAGCGACAGGCCGGCATCGACGACGCAGCGCCGTACGCCGTCTTCAACGAGATCTGCAATCACCCCGATCGGCTGGCGGTCGATGCGGATCGGCAGGGGCAGCTTCGACAGCACGTCGCCGCGAAAATCCGTGACCACGAAAACCAGCCTGTTGGCCGCGATCTTGGCGCCGACGACGCGGGCGGCGTCCGGGTTGAGCTCCAGCATGACCCGGGGGCGACCACGCGCTGCCTCGTTGCGGATATCACCTTCGTGGCGCGGCAGGATGAGACCGTCGTCGAGCAGCGAGGCGGTGATGGCCGAAACTGTTGTCGTCGACAGTTGCGTGCGTTCGCTGATCTCGACGCGGGAGATCGGCCCATGCCGGCGGACCGTATCCAGCACGTTCAAGCGATTGATCGCGCGCATCAATTCCGGATCTGCGGTCTTCATTTGGTCTGGCCAGGCTCTTCTTGCTTCTGCCGAAACAGGCAATATTTTCGTCGGTATGCGAATTAAATAGCTTCAGGATTCATGGCCTTGTCAAGGCAAATCTACCAATTTCAAGGAGGGGAGTTGACATTCCGGCAAACCTCCCGATCATTTAATCCGCATAAGGGAAAAAATTGTAGAGGACGATTTTCCCCTTCAGGAGGAGAACCCATGTTTGACAATCAGAGGGCGAAAGCCCTGCTTCGCAGCCGTTTCATTGCCCGTTCCGCTGCCACCGGACTGGCGCTTCTGATTGCCGCCGGCAGTGCCGCGGCTGACACCACGATCAAGTGGATGCATCTCGAAATCGATCCCAACTACCTCGCCGTCTGGCAGAAGATCGCCGGCAAATATGAGGCCGAGCATCCCGGCGTGAAGGTCGAGATGCAGTTCCTGGAAAACGAGGCGTTCAAGGCCAAGCTTCCGACATTGCTGCAGTCCAGCGACGCGCCTGACCTGTTCTACAGCTGGGGCGGCGGCGTGCTGAAGCAGCAGCTTGTGACCGGCGCCTTGATGGACCTGACGGAGGCCATGAACGCCAAGGATGGCGCCTGGCTGAAGAGCTACAACCCCGCTTCCGTCAAGGGCTTGAGCTACGACGGAAAGATCGGCGCGGTACCATACAGCGTCGGCACGGTATCATTCTTCTACAACAAGGCGTTGTTCGCGAAGGCCGGCGTCGACGCCACGACGATCAAGACCTGGGATGACTTCCTGGCCGCCGTGAAGAAGATCAAGGATGCCGGCATCGTGCCGATCGCTGGCGGTGGCGGCGAGAAATGGCCGATCCACTTCTACTGGAGCTACCTCGTGATGCGCGACGGCGGCCAGAAGGTCTTCGACGCTGCCAAGAATGGCCAGGGCGAAGGCTTCAAGGATCCGGCAGTCATCAAGGCCGGCGAGCAACTCGCCGAGTTGGGCAAGCTAGAGCCCTTCCAGCCAGGCTATCTCGGCGCCACATGGCCGCAGACGCTTGGTGTCTTCGGTGACGGCAAGGCAGCGATGATCCTTGGCTTTCAGAACACCGAGGCAAACCAGCGCACCAATTCCGGCGACAAGAAGGGTCTGGCTGGTGACAATATCGGCCGGTTCGCCTTCCCGGCGGTCACTGGTGGAGCAGGGGCTGTGACCGATACGCTCGGTGGCCTGAACGGCTGGGCGGTGACCAAGAAGGCGCCGCCTGAAACGCTCGATTTCCTGGCTTATCTCACCAACGCCGAAAACGAGCGGGCCATGGCCAAGGCCGGCATGATCATTCCCGTCGCGGTCGGAGCCGAAGACGGCGTGACCGATCCGCTGCTGCATGAATCCGCCGAACAGCTGGCGCATTCGACCTGGCACCAGAACTTCTTCGACCAGGATCTCGGACCTTCCGTCGGACGCGTCGTCAACGACGTGTCGGTTGCGATCGTCTCCGGCCAGATGAGCTCGGAGGATGGCGCCCAGCAGATCCAGGACGCTTTCGAGCAGGATCAGTTCTGATCAGGACCATCGCGGCGCGGGAGAGCTCTCGCGCCGCTATTTTCTATTCGGAATATGAGGTCACCCATGGCCAATGTCAGCGCCGCCACCGCCATTCGGCCCCTGCGCGTTCCAGCCACGGCATCCGCCCGGCGAAAGCACCCGGCCGTGGCCGGCCGCCTGCCGGTGCTGCTGTTGTTCCTGCCGCCGGCGTTGCTCCTGTTTTCGATCTTCGTCATCCTGCCAATGGGCGAGGCGGCCTGGTACAGCCTTTACAAATGGGACGGCTACGGGCTCCCGACGCAGTATGTCGGCCTCCGCAACTTCGAACTTCTATTCAAGAATGGCGCTTTCGTCACCGCATTGAAAAACAATGCGATGATCATGGTCATCTCGATCGCGATCCAGATCCCGCTGGCGATCTGGCTGGCGATGATGCTGGCGCATCGCATCGCCGGCGTCGTGCTCTTCCGGCTGATCTTCTTCTTGCCCTATGTGCTTGCTGACGTAGCTGCCGGCCTCATCTGGCGTTTCGTCTATGACGGCGACTACGGCCTCTTCGCGTCGATCGCCCATCTTCTCGGCGTCGAAACCCCCTATGTGCTGGCCGACAAGGATCTGGCGATGTACGCGGTGCTGGGCGTGATCGTCTGGAAGTATTTCGGCTTCCATATGATGCTCTTCATCGCCGGCCTGCAATCGCTGGACAAGAGCGTGCTCGAGGCCGCGGAGATCGACGGTGCCAGTGGCTGGCAACGTTTCCGCTATATCACCCTGCCGCTGCTCGGCTCGACGGTCCGCCTGTCGGTGTTCTTTGCCGTCGTCGGCTCGCTGCAGCTCTTCGACCTCATCATGCCGCTGACGGGCGGTGGGCCGTTCAATGCGACGCAGACGATGGTGACGTTCCTGTTCAATTTCGGTGTCGCCCGCATGCAGGTCGGGCTTGGAAGCGCCGTCGGCGTGGTTCTCTTCCTGATCTGCGTCACCCTTGCCTTCGGCTACAAACGGATATTCATGCGCCATGACTGACGTCGTCACATCCGAGCGGCTTAGCGCCGGCACCAAAGTCTACCTCTACACCTCGCTGGTCATCATCTCCGCGATCGTGCTGATCCCGCTGATGACCACCGCCCTCGGCGGCTTCAAGGATCTGGGCGACCTGCGCACCAATCCCTTCGGCCTGCCGGTCGAGTGGCATGCGGAGAACTATACCGACATTCTGTTTGGCGACCGATACTGGCGGCAGATGGTCAACTCGCTGATCATCGCTGCATTGACGGTGTTTCTCACCGTTTCGGTTTCGGCGATGGCCGCCTTCAGCTTCGCGCATGTGCGTTTCTTCGGCGCGGATTTCCTGCTGAACTATTTTCTGATCGGGCTCATGTTTCCGGCAGCGACCGCGATCCTGCCGCTGTTCATTCGTATCCGCGATCTCGGATTGCTCAACACCTACTGGGGCGTAGTGCTGCCGCAGGTCGCCTTCGGGCTCGGCATGAGCATCCTTCTCTTCAGAAACTATTTTCGCAACCTTCCGGAAGAATTGTTCCAGGCCGCCATTGTCGATGGCTGCGGCTACATGCGCTTCTTCTGGCACATCTGCCTGCCGCTCTCGCGCCCGATTATCGCAACCGTCAGCATCATCTCCTTCGTCGGCAGCTGGAACAGCTACATCCTGCCGCTGATCATCCTGAATTCGGAGAAGATGTATCCCTGGCCGCTCGGGATCATGGTCTATCGCGGGGAGTTCGGAACCGCCTGGCAGCTGGTGCTTGCCTTCATCACTTTGACCATCGCGCCGACCATCGTCGTGTTCTTCCTGGCGCAGAAGCATATCATCGCCGGCTTGACCGCGGGCGCGGTCAAGTCCTGACGCGAAGGGGCGTGACGGTGGCTAGCCGAAGACAAGGCCACCGTCGACGATGAGGTTTTGCCCGGTGACGGCACGTGCCCACGGGCTTGCGAAGAAGAGAACCGCGTCGGCCGCTTCCTCCGGCGTCGTCACCCGGCGAAGCGGTGTGCTGGCCGCGATCAGCTCAAACACCGCGTCAGGGGTCGCACTGCTTGCCTGGGTCGTCCGCAACAGACCGCCAGACACCATGTTGACGGTGATGCCGAGTGGCCCGAGTTCGGCCGCCGCAGTGCGCGTCAGCGACAGGAGGGCGCCCTTGGCGGCCGTATAGTCGTGATAGGGAACGACCGGGTTCTGGAAGAGGTTGGTGCCGATCGTCACGATGCGCCCGAACCCGGCTGCGGCCATGCCCGGCCGTGCCGACTGGATCAGGTTCAGCGCTCCCTTCACGGCCGTGTCGAGTTGCGCCGTCATCGCCTCCCATGCGAGCTGATCAAGCTTCGGACGTTGGTCGCCGTTGAAGCTGAAATCGGTCAGGGCGTTGTGCACAAGCGTGGTCGGCACGCCCAAGCTGTTCGTGACGTCAGACACCATGCGCCTGACGGCGGCGGCATCGCGGATATCGGCCTGGAACGCCTTGGTGCGGTCGCCAAGGCTGGCCGCCAGAGCTTCGGCTTCGCTGCGGCTATTGCGATAATTGATCGCGACCTTCGCCCCTTCGCGGGCAAAGGCAGTGGCAATGGCGGCGCCGAGGCCGCGGGCGCCGCCGGTGACGATGACCGTCTGTTCGCTGAGCGCTAGTGTCATTTCGAATACCCTTCTTTTGTCTGCCAAAGTTCATGAAAATGCTGCACAGGCCCATGTCCCGCGCCGACATCCAGCGTGTCGGCCTTGGCCACCGCGCCAGCCAGATAGGCCTTGGCGGTCGCAATCGCCTGCACCAACGTCGCGCCCTTCGCGAGTTCGGCCGCCAGCGCGCTCGAGAGCGTGCAGCCCGTGCCATGCGTGTTCGCCGTTGGTACGCGAGCGGCTTCGAACCAGCTCAGCCCCTCGGCGCTCGCCAGCACATCCGGGCTCTCGGGGCCGGCGAGATGGCCGCCCTTGACCAGCACGGCAGCAGAACCGAGCGCGCGAAGCCTTTGTGCCTGATCGGCCATCTCCGCGCGGCTTTCTGCCGGCTGCACATGAAGAAGTGCTGCCGCCTCCGGAAGGTTGGGTGTCAGTAGCGTGGCGAGCGGCAGCAGCCGGCGGGTCAGCACGTCGACTGCCTCAGGGTCGAGAAGATTGGCGCCGCCCTTTGCGACCATCACCGGATCGAGGACGATCGGAATATCGCGATGAGACTGCAGCACTGTCGCGACGGCGTCGGCGATCTCGGCATTGGCGATCATGCCGATCTTGACCGCATCCACCCTCACATCGGCGAAAACGGCCTTTATCTGGTCGCCGACGAAGGCGGCCGGCACGAGATGCACACCGCTAACCCCCTTCGTGTTTTGCGCGGTCAGCGCTGTCAGCGCCGCCATGCCATAGACACCGCGCGCCGCGAAGGCCTTGAGATCGGCTTGAATGCCGGCCCCGCCAGACGGGTCCGAGCCGGCGATGGATAGAACGTTGCGGATCATTTCTGTGCCTTTCGAATGACGCCTGCAATGTCGCGAGCGGCTCTTTCCGGATCGCTCGTGCCACAGATGGCGGAGACGACGGCCAGTCCACCGGCGCCGGCAGCGAAGACATCACGGACATGCGTGGCCTTGAGGCCACCGATTGCCACGGCGGGCACCGGGCAGACATCGACAAGCCTGGCGAGGCCGTCAAAGCCGATCGGCTGCTTGTGATCGGGCTTGGTGGCGGTGGCAAAGACCGGTCCAATCCCGGCATAGTCGACGATATCTGGATCGACCGCAGCCGCCAGCGCTTCGGTCTCGACCGAAAGGCCGAGGATCATGTCAGGGCCGATGCGCTCGCGTGCGGCGCGCGCACCGAGATCGTCCTGGCCGATATGGAGGCCATGGGCGCCGATGGCGATCGCCGCGTCCACGTCGTCGTTGACGATGAGCGCCGCCCCCGTGCCTGCGAGCACCGTTTTCAGGGCGCGGCCGGTCTCGATCATCCGCGCCGTGTCGGCGTTCTTGTCGCGCAACTGCACGATCGTCGCACCGCCTGCAACCGCCGCCCGGGCCGTCTCGACCATGCCGATACCGACGCAAAGATCCGGATCAAGGACGAGGTAGAGCGATAGGTCGAACTGTTTCATGCCGAATGGATCCTTGCGTGGCTGTCGAGAAACGCGCCGTCGATGCGCGCGAGACCGTCGAGGAAGCGGACGGCGAACGAGCCCGGTCCCGCGGCATCGCGGGCAGCCGCTTCGCCAGCGACGGCAAAGGTCGCAAGCGCTGCGATCGTTGCTTCGAAGGGAGCGTCGGGGCGGATCGCGGCGAATGCGCCGACAAGGCAAGTCAGGGAGCAACCGAGCGCCGTCACTTGCGGCATCAACGGCGAGCCGCCATCAATGCGAACCGCCCTGCTGCCGTCGGTGACGAAATCAGTCGCGCCGGTGACGGCAACGACGGCTCCGTGTCTCTCGGCCAGCAATCGCGCGGACGCCTCGGCCTGTTCCACCGGATCACGGCTGTCGACACCCTGGCCCCGGCTCGCGCCACCTGCGAGCGCGATGATCTCGGAGGCATTGCCGCGGATTACCGTGGGCTGAAGCTCAAGCAGCGACGCCACCGCTTCCCGTCGGAAAGCCGTGGCGTAGTGGGCGACGGGATCGAGCACCCAGGGTTTGCGATTGTCCCTTGCGGCGGTGGCAGCAGCACACATGCCTCGCATCCAGCCGGCCGACAGCGTTCCGATATTGATCGTCAGCGCCCCTGCAATGCCGGCGAACTCGCCGGCTTCCTCCTCGGCGTGAACCATGGCCGGCGACGCGCCGGTTGCCAGCAGCACGTTGGCGGCAATGTTCATCGCGACGAAATTGGTGATGCAGTGGACGAGCGGCGGCTGTGCGCGCAAGGCTTCAAGCTGCCTGCCCGGTGATGTCTGGTCTTGCATATTGCCCCTTTCAAGCGGGGGCGAGACGCGAGGGACGACACGCAAAGGGCGGGCAAGTCCCGAGCGACTCCCTCCGCCAGCATTATCTGGTTCAGGTTCAAAGGGTACTTCTCAGCCCGCCTTCCGGCGTGCGCCCCTGTCTCTCATCGCGGATGTTTTCGCAGAGAAGGCGATGCCTGTCACCACAAAAATGGATGCCGCAGGCTTCTGCGGCATCCCGTCCCGATCTCTCGCCTGCTGCCCAAGGACTATTCGGCTGCCTGGTAGACGCCGTCACGCAACGAGGAAGTCCGAGGGCCCAATGCGGCTGCCAAGGTCACCACCGCCGCCAGGGTGGCGATGAAGGTGATGCCCGCAAAGTACGGGTCCCAGCCCCAGTTGGCGGCCGCGCCGAAAATCGCGGACGCTGCCGCAAGCACAATGCCGCCGCCGATCTGGAATGAGGCGAAGAGGAGCCCGGACGCCAAGCCCGACTTGTCTTCGTCAACATCCGACAGGGCTGCGACCTGAACGGACGGGTATGTCATCGCATAACCGACGCCAAGCGGGATCTGGGACAATGCGACCAGCCAGATGGGGTTGATGTGTCCGACGCTCAGGATCCAGAAGATGTAGCTGAAGGCCTGCAAGGCGACACCAAGCGTCATCAGTCCGGTGGTGCCGCGGTTCTGTGCGAACGTCGCAAAGCGCGGCGCGAGGAACATCACGCAGACGCCGCCGAAGGCGAAGCAGAAACCGGTCGCAAAGGCCGACCAGCCAATGACGTTCTGGTAGTAGAGCGTCGCAATAAACTGAAAGCCGACATAGACGCCCTGGAAGAGGGCGGCAATTGCGTTGGCATGGCTGAGCTTGGCGCGGCGAAAGATGCCAAGCGGTACCATTGGCTCGGCATGGCGCGACTCGACGAGAAGAAAGAGGCCGATCAGGATCACTGCGGCGAGCAATGACGCCCAGGTGGGAAACGCGGCCCAACCGGAAGCGGCCGCATTGGTGATGCCGAATACGAAGAGCAGCAGGCCGGGGGTGATCGTCAGCGCGCCGGCCCAGTCGAACGACGGGCGCGGGCCTGTCCGCCGCTGGTCGGCAGGCAGCACGAACGGTGCAAGGGCAAGCGCGATAAGCGCAACCGGAGCACCCATTACGAGCGTCGCCCGCCAGCTGAAGATTGTGGCGGCACCACCCAGAACCATGCCGAGGACGAAACCGGTGGCGCCGGTCGAGGCAAAGACGCCGAGCGCTTTCGCGCGGGCGCTTCCTTCGCCGAACACGGAGAGCAGGAGTGCCAGAGCCGCCGGGGCCGTGAAGGCCGCGGCAATGCCCTTGATCAGGCGCGCGGCAATCAAGGTCGGGCCGCTATCGACGAAGGCGCCGGCGATGCTGGCCGCAGCGAAGACGCCGAGCGACCAAAGAAAGACGCGACGGTGGCCGAAGACATCGGCAACACGGCCGCCGAGCAGCAGGAAGCCGCCATAACCGAGCACATAGGCGCTGACTGCCCACTGTAGCGAGGTGGCCTTCATGCCGAGCTCGGCCTGAATGGCCGGCAGTGCCACGCCGATCGTTGAGACATCCATCGCATCAAGAAAATTGGCGGCGCAGAGCAGCAGCAACGCGAGCCCGGCTCCGCCTTTGGATTGGGAAATAGTCATCGGTGATCGTTCCTTCTGTGCTGGCGCGCGGGAGGTGCTGACGCCAGAGGAACGAGAAAATGTACATCTCCCAAACCTATTGCAAATTGATAGTAACCATGCCAGGTATTACTAGAAATGATGAATGATGCGACCCTTCGAAAAATAGACCTGAATCTGCTGCTGGCTTTCTCCGTCTTGATGCAGGAGCGCAACGTCAGCCGTGCGGCCGAGCGGCTGCTTCTTGGCCAACCAGGTCTGTCCGCGGCGCTTAAGCGGCTGCGCGAGACATTGGATGACGAGCTGTTCGTGCGGGTTGGGCGCGGGTTGCAGCCGACCCCCCGGGCGCTTGCAATCGCTCCGGCGATCGAGGATGCCCTTTCCGGGATCGAACGCGCTATCAGGCCGCCGGCAGCCTTCGACCCCGCAAGTTGGCAGGGTGAGTTCAAGATCGGCATGTGCGACAATCTGGAGTCGGCGTTTTTCGGCCCGCTGATCGCGCGCATGCGCGAAGTAGCGCCCGGCGCCCGGCTGATTGGAGTGGCGTCCGACAAGCGAGACGCGGCACGCATGCTGGACGAAGGCGAATATGACTTCAGCGTTGCGGTGCATGACGAGCCGGCATCGTGGCACATCCGCGCGCCCTTATTCAGCCAATCATCCGTCTGCGTCTACGATCCCGGTCAGTTGAACCTCAAGGCCCCGTTGAAGATCGAGGATTTCATCGGGGCCGCGCACGTCACGGTCTCGTTCGAAGGTAATAGCGTCAACAATATCGACGTGGCGCTCGGCCGGGCCGGGCTGCGTCGCCAGGTGGTGGCGACAGTGCCGCGCTTCTCCGCGCTGCCGACAGCGCTTCGTGCCATGCCGGCGATCGCGACCATTCCGGAATCGATTGCCCGCTGTATGGCGCAACTGCATGGATTGGCGATCTCCGCTCCGCCACTGGAGCTGCCGGCCGATCCCGTCACGATGCTCTATCGACGGGTCGATCGCGCCGATGGGCGGTCCGTCTGGTTCCGCAGCCTGTTCATCGAGGTCGTTTCGGCAGCCCTCAAGGCATCGGGCTGCAGCATGGGCGTCTCGATGGCAGCCTGATCCCCGGCTGCTTCAGGTTCCGTTTTCCTTGATTGCCTCCATGGCAACGAAGGTCGAGGTGTTGGCAACGAAGGGCAGGCTGGAGATCTTCTCGCCGAGAACCTGCCGGTAGTTTGCAATATCGGAAGTGCGGATCTTGAGGAGGTAGTCGAAGGCACCGGCGATCATGTGGCACTCCTCGACCTCTTGAAGCTTCCGGACAGCGACATTGAACGCATTCAGGGCGTTTTCCCTGGTGTCGGAGAGTTTCACCTCTGTAAACGCGACGTGATTCCTGCCAAGCTTGTTGACGTCGATGATGGCGCGAAAGCCGAGAATATAGCCGTCTTCGATCAGCCTTTTCAGTCTGACCTGGCAAGGCGTGTTCGACAGGCCGACGTGTTTCGCGAGGTCGGTAACCGACATTCTGCCGTCGCTCATCAGTGCCTCGATTATCTTGTAATCGAATTGGTCGATTTCTCTGCCTTGAACCGAGCTGGCCACAGTTATTACCTTTAGAGCGACGATTTAATGGCGAATTACAGAAATCGTGGCGCCAAATCAAGTAAAATTGACTTTTTCACATCTGCTATCTTGAGGCACGTCCGGATCAGGAGCAAACGATGACGATCAATGAAGGCGCTGTAGTCGCCGAATCCACTCTAGAACAGGCGCCAGGTGCCGCAAATCCTTTTGATGGTTTTGCCCCGGCGATCCGGCCGCAGAGTGAACTGCGCAAGGCAATCACGGATGCTTACCGGACGCCCGAGACGGTCTGCGTCCCGCGGCTCGTTGCTGCTGCGGCTCTTCCCGAGAAGGTCAGGCAAGCTGCGGCCGAGACGGCGCGCAAGCTGGTCGAAGCGCTCCGCGCCAAGCACAAGGGCACTGGCGTGGAAGGTCTCGTGCATGAGTACTCGCTGTCCAGCCAGGAAGGCGTGGCGCTGATGTGCCTTGCCGAGGCGCTGCTGCGTATCCCGGATACAGCGACCCGTGACGCCCTCATTCGCGACAAGATTTCCGAGGGTGATTGGAAGGCCCATCTCGGCGGCGGGCGCTCGCTGTTCGTCAACGCGGCGACCTGGGGTCTCGTGGTCACCGGCAAGCTGACCTCGACGGTCAACGATCGCAGTCTTTCGGCAGCACTGACACGCTTGATTGCCCGCTGTGGCGAACCGGTCATCCGGCGCGGTGTCGACATGGCGATGCGCATGATGGGCGAACAATTCGTCACCGGTGAGACGATCGACGAAGCCTTGCAGCGCGCCAAGGCGCTTGAGCAGCGCGGCTTCCGCTATTCCTACGACATGCTCGGCGAGGCAGCAACGACGGGCGCCGACGCGGAGCGCTACTACAAGGACTACGAAACGGCGATCCATGCGATCGGCAAGGCGTCCGATCGCCGTGGCATCTATGAAGGCCCCGGCATCTCGATCAAGCTGTCGGCGCTGCATCCGCGCTATTCGCGCGCCCAGGGCTCGCGTGTCATGGCCGAACTGCTGCCCAAGGTGAAGGCGCTGGCGCTGATCGCGAAATCCTATGATATCGGCCTCAACATCGACGCGGAGGAAGCCGACCGGCTGGAACTGTCGCTCGATCTCCTTGAAGCCCTTTGCCTCGACGACGATCTTGCCGGCTGGAACGGCATGGGCTTCGTCGTTCAGGCCTATGGTAAGCGGTGCCCGTTCGTCCTCGATTATATCATCGATCTCGCCCGCCGCGCCGGCCGTCGCATCATGGTGCGCCTGGTCAAGGGCGCCTATTGGGACGCCGAAATCAAGCGCGCCCAGGTCGACGGTCTTGAAGACTTCCCTGTTTTCACGCGTAAGGTCTACACCGACGTTTCCTACATCGCTTGCGCCAAGAAGCTGCTGGCGGCAACCGATGCGGTGTTCCCGCAGTTCGCCACGCACAATGCCCAAACACTGGCGACCATCTACCAGATGGCGGGGTCGGACTATCACACCGGCAAATACGAGTTCCAATGCCTGCACGGCATGGGCGAACCGCTTTACGACGAGGTCGTCGGCCGCCAGAATCTGAACCGTCCGTGCCGGATCTACGCGCCGGTCGGCACCCATGAAACGCTGCTTGCCTATCTGGTGCGCCGCCTCCTGGAAAACGGCGCGAACTCCTCCTTCGTCAACCGGATCGCCGATCCGAACGTGTCGATCGCGGAAATGGTCGCCGACCCGGTCGAAGCCGTTTCAAAGATGGCGGTCGTCGGCCAGAAGCACGACAAGATCGCGCTGCCTGCGGACCTCTACGGCCTGCGCAAGAATTCGGAAGGCCTCGATCTCTCCAATGAAGCCGTGCTGCAGCAACTGACCGACGCGTTGAAGGCAAGCGCCACCGGCGGCTGGACGGCCGCCCCTCGCCAGACGATCAATCCCGGTTCGACTCGTGATGTTCTCAATCCTGCCGACAAGCGCGATCTCGTCGGCAGCGTTCGCGAGGCAAGTCTCGAGGAAACGTCTGCCGCCGCCGCGGCGGCGCTGGGTGCGGCATCGTCATGGGCAACGGTATCGCCCGGCGACAGGGCGGCGCTGCTCGACCGTGCTGCCGATCTGATGCAGGCCCGTATCGAAACGCTGCTCGGCCGGATCATCCGCGAGGCCGGGAAGTCCGTGCAGAATGCGATTGCCGAAGTCCGCGAAGCCATCGACTTCCTGCGCTACTACGCCGAGCAGGCCCGCCGTACGCTGGGGCCGTCGCATGCGCCGCTCGGCCCGGTCGTTTGCATCAGCCCATGGAACTTCCCGCTGGCCATCTTTGCCGGGCAGGTTGCCGCCGCGCTCGTCGCTGGCAACCCGGTGCTCGCCAAGCCGGCTGAAGAGACGCCGCTGATTGCTGCGGAAGCCGTCAGGATCCTGCATGAAGCGGGTGTTCCCGGCGACGTCCTGCAGTTGGTGCCGGGCGATGGCCGGGTAGGGGCCGCGCTGGTGGCCGCGCCTGAAACCGCCGCGGTAATGTTCACCGGATCGACCGAGGTTGCCCGCCTGATCCAGGCTGAGCTTGCAAAGCGGCTCTCGAAAAGCGGTCGTCCGATTCCCCTGATCGCCGAGACCGGCGGCCAGAATGCGATGATCGTCGATTCCTCCGCGCTTGCCGAACAGGTTGTCGGCGACGTCATCGCCTCGGCCTTCGATAGCGCCGGGCAGCGTTGCTCGGCTCTGCGCATCCTTTGCCTTCAGGAAGACGTTGCAGACCGTACGCTGGCTATGCTCAAGGGCGCTTTGCGCGAGCTGTCGATCGCCAATACCAATCGCCTTGCCGCCGATATCGGGCCGGTAATCACCGCCGACGCCAAGGATATCATCGAAACGCATATTGCCTCGATGCAGGCTCTCGGTCGCAGCGTCGAGCGCGTGCAGCTGCCGCAGGCGGCACAGCACGGCACCTTCGTCGCGCCGACCATCATCGAACTTCAGGAAATCTCCGACCTGAAACGCGAGGTCTTCGGGCCGGTCCTCCACGTCATCCGCTGGCGTCGTCAGGACCTTGATCGGCTCATCGACAGCATCAACGGCACCGGCTATGGCCTGACGTTTGGCCTGCATACCCGTCTCGACGAAACCATTGCCAACGTAACGTCGCGCGTCAAAGCCGGTAATCTCTACGTGAACCGGAACGTCATCGGCGCTGTTGTCGGCGTGCAGCCTTTCGGTGGTCGCGGACTGTCGGGTACCGGCCCCAAGGCCGGCGGGCCGCTTTATCTCGGTCGTCTCGTCACCACGCCGCCGATCCCGCCGCAGCACAGCTCGGTCTACAGCGATCCGGTTCTCTCCGATTTCGCCAAGTGGCTCGACCAGCAGGGCCTCGAGGACGAGGCGGAAATGGCGCGCACGCTGGGCAGCCAGTCGGCACTTGGCCTGCACAGCGAGCTCGCTGGCCCGGTCGGCGAACGCAATCTCTATGCGCTGCACGCGCGCGGGGCGATCTATTGCGCTCCGGTGACCGCCGTCGGGCTGCGCCGCCAGGTGGCGTCTGTCCTCGCCACCGGGAACACGGCTGTGATCGATTGCGATGCGAGCCTGCAATCCAGCTTGCAGGGAATTCCAGCAAGCGTGGCGCAAAGGATCTCATGGGCCAATGCGCTCGCTCAGCCGGAACCGATGTCCGGCGCACTGATCGAGGGTGACGCGGGACAGGTCTCCGCCATGCTGCAGAAGATTGCCGCGATGCCGGGGCCGCTGTTGCTGACGCAGTCGGCGTCCACGCAGGAACTCGCCACCGATCCCGATGCCTATTGCCTCAACTGGCTGCTTGAAGAGGTGTCGACGTCGATCAACACCGCCGCAGCGGGCGGCAACGCGAGCCTGATGTCGATCGGTTGACGCCAGACATCGAGAACAACACGCTGCCATACCAGGCAGCCCGATCACACCCCGTCCGGGGTGTGGTTTCCAACTTGAAATGCTTCATTTCAGGAGCGATATTTCACGGCGCGTCCGGCAGCGACCTCTCGGTCGACGGCGCGTGGTTCATGCATCGATAAAAAAGGGTTGCATAAACCGACCGGTCAGTCAAATATAAGAAAATGAGAAGGTGCGGATCCCGTGGACTTCAGGCTGCTGCCGAGGCGACCTGGGGATTTGTTGCATCCGAACCTTTGACTGACAACAGGATAAGCCGATCAGCATCGCCAGCGGTGCTGCTGCAAGCAATCTGCAAAGCCCAGGGAGGGGACGATGCAATCGCTTATGATGCCGGTGCACAAGCCGATGCCGGTGGAAATGTTGCGGGCCGAGATCCGCAAGGTTTGCGGTGATTTCGATGTCGAGCCGATGACCCGAAGCGGTCTTGTCACGGGCGATGTCGCCACGCGAAGGATCGGATCTTTCGACACGGCAATTGTCTCTCTCGACGTCAAGGATGTGCAGCGCGACCCGAAATCGATCCGCCGGGATCCGGGCGAACATCTCTTCCTGCTGATTCAAGACGCAGGTCACTGCCGCGTGGAGCAAGGCGGGCGCTCGTTCGGCCTGACACAGGGCGATATGTTTCTGGTCGATTCCGGGCGTCCTTCATCCTTCGTCTATGAGGGGCAGCGTTCCAGCCAGGTCTCGATCCATATGCCGCGAGCCGAGATGGTGCATCGCTTCGGCAATGGATGCACAGGCGGCGTGGCGATCTCCAGGGATGATCCGCTTTGGCTGGCGATGCGCGCGGTGGTGTCGAAAATGCTCGCGGAGGAGGGTGCTCAGCCGCAACTCGGCGAGGCATTCTTCTGCCTTATGGGGGCCTATTTCCATGGCCTTCGCAAAGGCGGCGCTCCGTCCGAGACGGTCGTGTCGCGGGCGTTGGCAATGATCGATCGCTACAGTGCCGATCCCTCCTTCGGTCCCGGCGAGCTCGCGCTAAGGCTCAACGTTTCGGAACGCGTTCTGCAGCGGCACTTCCAGGCGCTCGGCGAGACCCCTGGCCATCGCCTGCTGAAGCGACGCTTGGAGGCCGCTCACGCGCGCCTGTCCGCGGCTGGGCAAGGCGAGATGCAGGACGGTGTCGCGCCGATCGCCTACGATGCAGGATTTAATGACCTGTCCTATTTTTATCGCGAGTTCCGGAAAAAATACGGTGTGACACCCGGCGCGGTCATGCGCTGTCATTGACGGATTTGTCCAAGGCGACGGACGGTCCAGTCCAAGCCGCATGGTTGCTTCTGATCTATTCTTTTCTGCCAGTGGCCCTCTTACGAGGGCATTTGAGTGAGGAGGAGGTGGATGATGACCGACTACGTGGCAATGACCGACGGAAAGCCCGTCCGCAGTGCGGCAACCTTTGCCGTCATGAACCCGGCAACCGGTGAAGAGGCAGGCCGCGCGCCCAACATGACCGGCGCGGATCTCGATGCGGCTGTCACCGCAGCCAAGGCCGCCTTTCCGGCGTGGTCCGCGCAAAGCGACGAAAAGCTGCAGGCCGCCTGCGCGGCCGTGACCGCCAAGATCGAGGAACATGCAGCAGAACTCGCCGAGATCATTACGCTCGAGCAGGGCAAGCCGTTGAATGGCCTTGGCTCGCGTTGGGAAATGGGCGGCGCCGTTGCGTGGGCCGGCTACACGACCGGGCTTTCGCTGCCGGTCAAGGTGCTCCAGGACAACGGCGACGGTCGTGTCGAGCTGCATCGCAAGCCACTCGGCGTCGTCGGATCCATCACGCCGTGGAATTTCCCTGTCATGATTGCCGTCTGGCATATCCTGCCGGCCTTGCGGTCGGGCAATACCGTGGTGGTCAAGCCGTCGCCGTTCACGCCGCTTTCGACATTGCGCCTCGTTGCCATCATGAACGAGGTCCTTCCTCCGGGTGTCGTCAACGTTGTCACCGGAGACGACCAGGGCTTCAATCTTGGCGCAGCCATGTCTGCTCACCCGGATATCCGCAAGATCGTCTTCACCGGTTCGTGCGCCACCGGACAGAAGATCATGCAGACAGCCGCACCGACGATGAAGCGCCTGACGCTGGAGATGGGCGGCAATGATGCCGGCATCGTTCTGCCGGATGCCGATCCGAAGGCGATTGCCGAGGGCCTGTTCTGGGGCGCGTTCATCAACAACGGCCAGACTTGCGCTGCCATGAAGCGCCTCTACGTGCATGAATCGATCCACGACGCGGTTTGCGATGCGCTGGTGGATTACGCGCGCAACATCCCCGTTGGTAACGGCATGGACGAGGCGAGCGTCCTCGGCCCTGTCCAGAACCGCATGCAGTTCGACAAGCTCTCGCGCTTGGTCGCCGATGCCAAGGGCCGCGGTCAGGTGCTGCTGGGTGGCGCGCCCGGCGAAGGTCTGTTCTACCCGCCAACGATCATCGCCGGCCTGAAGAACGGCGATGCGCTGGTCGATGAGGAGCAGTTCGGCCCGGCCTTGCCCGTCATCCGCTACAGCGACGTCGAGGATGCGATCGCCATGGCGAACGACAGCGCGAACGGGCTCGGCGGCTCCGTCTGGTCGTCCGACATTGACGCGGCCAAGCGCGTTGCGAGCCGCATGGAATGCGGCTCGGTCTGGATCAACAAGCACGGCGCAATCCAGCCGAACGCTCCGTTCGGCGGTATCAAATCGTCCGGCTTCGGCGTCGAGTTCGCCGAGGAAGGGCTGCAGGAATACACGGACATCCAGGTGGTGTTCGCTTGAACATAGAGAACCGACGATAGGGAGGATGCAATGAACATGAAGCGATATCTCGCCTCGGCAGGCCTGCTGGCTGCCTTGGTCGCTCCGGCCGCGATGGCTCACCCGCTTGATGGGCTGACGGCCGAGGAATACCAGAAGATCAACAAGATCCTGCGCGACCAGAAGGTCGTCGACGACAACACGCTCTATCCGCTGATCGAGCTCAAGGAGCCGACCAAGGAGGCCGTGCTCTCCTGGAAGGAAGGCGACGCGCTCGACCGTGAGGCGAAGGTGCAGCTGACCAGCCCGCAGGGCTTCAAGGAAGCCGTGGTCAATATCACCAAGGGCACCGTCGAAAGCACGACGGCAATCAAGGGCCAGCCGATGGTCCTGTTCACCGAGTTCATGGACGCCCTCCAGGGCGCCTTGGCGAACCCCGACATGATCGCCGGGCTGAAAAAGCGTGGGCTGAACCCGGATCAGGCCTTCTGCCTGCCGCTGACGGCCGGCAATTTCTTCACCGACGAATATGAAAACTCCCGACTGATGAAGGTCCCGTGCTATCGGGTGCCTGAGGGTTCGAACTATTACGCAAAGCCGATCGAAGGCCTGTTTGCCATCTACGACATCGGCAAGAAGAAGGTGCTTCGCGTGATCGATACCGGCGCGATCGACGCGCCGAAGGACAACTGGGGCTACACCGAGAAGGAAGTGGCCGAGCGCGAACCGCTTCGCCCGCAGATGAACCGGGCTACGCTGTCACAGCAGGGCGGCCCGAACTACAAGATCACCGGCAGCCATCTCGAATGGGACATGTGGCGCTTCAACTTCCGCGTCGACAAGCGCCCGGGCCTCGTGCTCTCCAATCTCGACGCCAAGGATGGCGACAAGTGGCGTTCGGTGATCTACCAGTCGCACCTGTCGGAAGTGTTCGTTCCGTATATGGATCCGACCGAGGGTTGGTACTGGCGCACCTACATGGACAGCGGGGAGTATGGCTTCGGTCTCTTCTTGAGCCCGCTGCGCGCAGGCGTTGATTGCCCGAGCTATGCGACCTTCTTGCCCGCAACCATTGCCGACGACAAGGGTAACCCACTGACCATCCCCGATGCGATCTGCGTCTTCGAGCGCAGCATCGGTGATCCGGCATGGCGCCACTTCGAGGTCTTCGCACAGACCCCGGACAAGCCGATCCCGGCCGAAGGCCGGCCGGCAAGCGAGCTTGTCATCCGCACGGCGTCCGAAGTCGGCAACTACGACTACCTCATGGACTATCGCTTGCAGCAGGATGGCCAGATCAGGATCATGATCGGCGCAACCGGCCTTGATGCGGTCAAGGGTGTTGCATCGACCTCGATGAACGATCCGACAGCCGCCGCCGACACCGCGCATGGCACGCTGATTGCTCCGAACCTGGTGGCCGCCAACCACGACCACTATTTCAACTTCCGCATCGACTTCGACGTCGACCAGCCGGCCAACCACTTCGGGACGATGGATATCGTTCCCTCCAAGGTCGATCCGAAGAACCCGCGGCGGTCGATGTGGGAAGTGCAGCACACCATGCCGAAAACGGAAATGGAGGCTCGCTACCAGCTCTCGGCAGCCAAGCCACGCTACTTCATGATCTCGGACCCGTCTCGTGAGGGATATCTCGGGCAGGAGCCGGGCTGGATGATCCATCATGGCGACGTCGCCTACGGTCCTTTCGATTTCGCGAAGGATCCGCCGATGAAGCGCAATGCCTACATCGAGTATTCGGTCTGGAACACCGTCTACAACATCGATCAGCAATATGCGGGCGGCAAGTTTGCGATGCAGAGCGACGGCTCGGACACGCTGCCGCAGTGGGTGAAGGCGAACAAGCCGCTGATGGGCAAGGATATCGTGACGTGGTTCACGGCAGGCTTCCACCATATCCCCCGCATGGAGGACTGGCCGGTCATGTCGACGGAGTGGAAGACGATCCACATCGAGCCGCATAACTTCTTCGCTCACAATCCGGCGTTGACCATCCGCAATTGACAAGAAGGCTTGCCGCCGACCCCACCGTCGGCGGCAAGCGTCCCGGCCCACAAGGCTTCTAGTCGTTGTGTTGCCCGGTCGAAAAATTGAACTGCGGCTTCAGGAGCACTTGCAGTTCGGCCGTGTCATCGCCGTTGATGCGGGCAAGAAGCGCGCGGCCCATCTTCTCGCCTGTATCGGTCAGGTCTTCGTAGATGGTTTCCACCTTGGGCTGGATCTGGCTCAGCAACTGCGATGTGCGCTTGGCGACGATGTCGTATTCACACCCAAGCGTAAGGCCGTGGTCACTCATGCCGGTGATTGTCGCCAGGGCAGACACCTCCCCACCGCAGGCAAAACCATCCGGCGCATTCGGTTGCCCGGCACGCCAGCTCATGTAGCTGCGGATGCGCTCGACGGGACAGTCGAGATCGATTTCATCGGGTATTTCGTAGGCGACGCCGGCTTCCCGAACCGCTGTCATGAAGCCGTGCAGCAGGTGTTGGGAAAATGTCAGGCGTTTCGGCGGCAGGATGATCATCGGCTTCTGGCGGCCACGGGCAATAAGCCATTTGGTGGCCTCGTAGGCAAAGCTGAAATTGTCGTAGTCGACGTAGGAGTGTTCGGTCGAAAACTCCGTTCGGCCATGCGAGACGAAGGGAAAGCCGCTTTCGAGCAGCAGTCGGACCCTGGGATCGAAAGGCTCCGTCCGCGAAAAGATCAGCCCGTCGGCCATACCGTTGCGGACGATGTGGCGCACTGCGTCAACATTGCTGCCGTTGACGAAATTGGGGGTGACAATCAGATGATACGGCGTGTCTTTCAGCGCCTTGGCGAGCCCGTGCATGATCGAAATGCCGTAGCCCAGTATTTCCTCGTGTGGATCGAGCAATACGCTGATGACGTTGGTGCGGCCGGTCTTCAGACGCTGTGCGGCCCTGTCCGGCAGGTATCCGACGCTGGCTGCAACCTCGTGGACGCGCTTGCGCGTCTCCACCGAAATCTGCGGCGCATTGCTCAGCGCGCGCGAAACGGTCGTCACGGCAAAGCCGGTCAGCTCGGATATCGTGCGCAGCGTTGGCTTGCCGCTCTTCAGAATCGTGGGCGAGGCTAGTTCTTTGGGAGTGTCTGTCACGTGAATCCTCCCACTCATGATGACATGACGTTTCTAACGTTAGACAGATTGATAGGCAATGCGCTTATGAAAACGTTTAATTCGGCCAGATTGTAAGGTTATCGTTACATTTGTTCGCCGTCAAAGTATCCATATCCCATTTATATTCAGTGCGTTATTCGCCTTCGGCGGGCTGTTTTTGCCAATGCTTGACTCGACGCAATTTATAACGTTTTAAATAGCTATGCGGTGAGGAGACCGCGTAGGAATTGCTTTGCCGTGACAAGCGGCAAGGCGTTCAACGGCGGGAGGAGGAGCTTCCGTCTCGACGACTTGCAACCGGGAGGAATACGATGCGCAAGTTTATGATGACGACCGCGATTGCGGCATTGATGGTAGCGGGCTGCGGCGCCGCGCGTGCTGCCGACGTCAAGGAAGTGCAGATGCTGCACTGGTGGACGTCGGGCGGTGAAGCTGCTGCACTGAACGTGCTGAAGGGTGATCTGGCCAAGGAAGGCTACGCCTGGAAGGACGTGCCGGTTGCCGGTGGTGGCGGCGATGCGGCAATGACCGCGCTGAAGGCGATGGTTGCGGCTGGCACCTATCCGACGGCTTCGCAGATGCTCGGCTACACCGTGCTTGACTATGCTCAGGCCGGCGTCATGGGCGACCTTACCGAGACCGCCAAGAAGGAAGGCTGGGACAAGTCCGTTCCGGCGGCTCTGCAGAAGTTCTCCGTCTATGACGGCAAGTGGGTTGCTGCCCCCGTCAACGTCCATTCCGTCAACTGGCTGTGGATCAACAAGGCGGTGATGGACAAGATCGGCGGCACCGAGCCGAAGACCTTTGATGACCTGATCGCGCTGCTCGACAAGGCCAAGGCGGCTGGTGTCATTCCGCTCGCGCTCGGCGGCCAGAACTGGCAGGAGGCGACGATGTTCGATTCCATCGTTCTGTCGACCGGTGGACCCGAGTTCTACAAGAAGGCGATGAACGACCTCGACGAAGAGTCGCTGAAGTCGGACACCATGAAGAAGTCGTTCGATAACCTTGCCAAGATCAAGGAATATGTCGATCCGAACTTCTCCGGTCGCGACTGGAACCTTGCGACCGCCATGGTCATCAAGGGTGACGCGCTGGTGCAGGTCATGGGCGACTGGGCCAAGGGCGAATTCGTAGCGGCGAAGAAGACGCCGAACACGGATTTCCTGTGCTATCGCTTCCCCGGCACGGATGGCAGCGTGATCTACAACTCCGACATGTTCGGCATGTTCAACGTTCCTGACGACCGCAAGGCCGCCCAGGTGGCGCTGGCAACCGCAACGCTGTCGAAGAGCTTCCAGTCGGCCTTCAACGTCGTCAAGGGTTCGGTTCCGGCCCGTACCGACGTTCCGGATACCGACTTCGACGCCTGCGGCAAGAAGGGTATCGCTGACCTGAAGGCTGCCAACGAAGGCGGCACGCTGTTCGGCTCGCTCGCCCAGGGCTATGGCGCCCCTCCTGCTGTCGCCAACGCCTACAAGGACGTCGTGTCCAAGTTCGTGCATGGCCAGATCAAGACATCCGACCAGGCTGTCGAAGAACTCGTCAAGGCAATCGACGACGC
>UEHQ01000037.1 GCA_900489925.1 Hyphomicrobiales bacterium
CAAGTGTGAGCAGCATGGAATATCGGGGCCGTGCGTTCTTTGGCCTGGCAAAATCGCCTGACGGATCCGACCTCTATTTTCGAGCCGACGAAGCCTTGCCGCGCGGAGCCGTCGCTGTCTTGCAACCGGTCGCAGAGCGCTCGCTTGTTTTCAAGGGGACCGCTCCGTGAACGGGCCGCCGCTGCGCACCCGGCTTGCCGCTCGCGGCCTCGACGGCACCACCATGCTCGTGCTCCCGGGCCTGATCTTCATGATCGCGCTGTTCGTCTACCCCTTTCTCTATGGGGTCGTCGATTCACTGAGGCCGAAGGAAGGCGAGTGGTATGCGAACTATGCCAGGTTTTTCAGCGACCCATTCCAGTACAACACCATCGGCGCGACGATGTGGCTGGCGCTGCCGGTAACGATCCTCAATTTGACACTCGCCGTTCCGATCGCTTTCCGCGTCCGCCTGATGCGGCGCCAACGACTGCTGACGACCATTCTCGTTTTGCCGATTACGCTCGGCACGGTATTTGTCGCCGATGGCCTCCTGACGTTCCTCGGCCCACGCGGCTGGTTCAACCACACCCTGTTGCTGCTCGGGATCTTGGATTCCCCCGTCAAGCTCACCAATAACTATTGGGGTGTTTTTGCTTCGCTGCTGATTACCGGCTTTCCATTCGCTTTCCTGCTAACCTTGTCCTACATCACCGGCATCGACCCGGCGATCGAACAGGCTGCCGCCACGCTGGGCGCCGGTCCGCGCAAGCGGTTCTTCGCTGTTTTTCTTCCACTCCTTGTACCCGGGCTCGCGGTCACCTTTTGCCTCGCCTTCGTGCAGGCGTTCGCAGTGTTCCCCTCAGCCGTGCTGCTCGGGGCGCCGGCCGGACCCACTCGCGTCATTTCGATCGCCGCATATCAGGCCGCCTTTGAGCAATATGACCATTCCCTGGGCTCTGCAATCGCCCTCGTCATGGGTGGCGTAGAGCTTGTCGTTGTCCTCGCCGTCCTCGCGGGCCGGTCCTTGTTTTATCGCGGCCCTGCCGGCGGCACGAAAGGCTGAACAAATGATCCGCGATCAAGGGTTTGCATCGAAGATCTGGCGTTTTGCCGTCTGGGCCGTTTCCGCGCTCTTTATCCTTAATCTGCTGGCTGTGATTTGTGTCGTCATCATCAACTCGTTTTCCACCCGCTGGCTAGGGACCTGGATGCCTGCGGGATGGACGACGCGCTGGTATTCCAGCGCCTTGAAGGAGTTTCAGCTGTCGAGCGTCGTTCTCGTCACTTTCGAGATCGCTTTCGTGGTCGTCATCATCGCGGGCCTCCTGGGTGTTATGACCGCCTATGCATTGGCACGGCGCGATTTTCCCGGCAAACGGCTGATCATTCTACTCTTTCTCTTGCCATTGCTGATTCCACCTCTGACCTACGGCATCCCGCTTGCGACAGTGCTCTATCAGATGGGATTGGGTGGAACGTTCTGGGGAGTGGTGCTGATCAATCTCGTGCCGTCCTTCCCCTTCGTCGTCCTGGTGATGATACCGTTCATCGAGCAGATTGATCCGCGTATAGAGGCCGCCGCTCGAGTATTCGGGGCAGGAACGACGAGCCTCTTCGTGCGTATTCTCTTTCCGCTCTTGCTCCCCGGCATGCTCGCGGCGCTGCTCCTCGTTCTTGTGCGCACGCTTGCGATGTTCGAGTTGACATTCCTGATCGCCGGACCGCAGACCCAGACGCTCGTCGTCTCGCTCTACTATGCAGTCTTCGCATCGGGCGTACGCGCCGGCCAATCCATTGACGCGATGGCGGTGGTCTACATGGTTACAACACTGTTCTGGCTGGTGATCGCACTACAATTCGTCAACCCGACCCAGATTGTCGCAAGAGCAAAGCAGCAGTCTTCCCATTGAGGGCAATGCATCCTGTAGCTTCGTTGCACGCCATTCCATGTCCGCCCGCGGCACCATGTCAACAAATGCGCGGCCCTTGGCCGGAGCATGCCGACCTCTCTCATTTGGAATGCGATGGCACCGGTCTGTCCCGACATCACCCCATTTTTCGGCCAGCCCCATCGGCGACACGAACAAGCGCCATCAGCATCGGACCAAGCGAAAACTCACCGCGGCTCGCCCTTGCAGTCAAATCTCGTAGGTAGCCTCCGGCGGAATTGATGTGGCCGCCACGTTCGAGAATGCAGGCGACAACGGCCGCCGCGTTCTCCTGGCCCATCACCTCGCAAGCCTGCTGATAGGCCGATGCGCTGATGCCAAGCATCGATCTTGCAACGACGGCCGCGGTCATCATGTCGTGCCAGCTTCCAATCGAACCGCCGGGCCCGTAGGGCACGATTTCAGGGCAGGCCCGAAGCACCAATCCCAAGGGGAACGACTTTATCGGCTCGCTGTGTGGCTGCGGCTTCTTGCTCGGCTTCGCCTCCTGCTCTTTTTCAGAGCGGGGTTCAAGTTCATTGATGGATTCGGGTTTTGAATTCTGTATGTGGCGCTCATTTTGAGCATCATTGGCGCTGTTATTCTGAGTTTTTTCCTGAAATTCCAACCTGTTGAGGATTTCCTCGCGAAGCAGTGCCAGCTCGTCGAGAATTTCGGTGGCCTGAAACAGCGATGGGGAACGTGGGATTCGAGCGACGAGCGTGATATAGACGGCCTCGATCGATCCCCAGTCGCCAGGTGCGCCCTCCTCCATTGCAGCCGAAATCAGCTTGCGGACGTCGCGACGGCAGATGGTGAGGTTCTCCTTGGCCCGTCGGAGCGCCATGCGTTCAGCGACCACATCCTGCGCCAACAGCGCCAGTTCCTCGGCCCGCATCAGCATCGGCGAGAGATCGAAACCAAAGGCATTCTCGATAGCGCCGGATTTGTCCTTGCGCGCGTAGCGCTTTCCATTCGCGCTGTCGCGTCGCAGGATCAGTCCCGCCTCGACAAGCAACGCCAGATGCCGGCGCAGCGTTGCACCGGCGATACCGTGGGCACGAAGCGCCAACTGCGCGTTTGACGGAAACACCACGAGCTTCTCATCCTGGCGAAGTTCATTCTCCGGATAGAAACTGAGCAGCGCGTCGAGCACCGCCAGGCTGCGATCCTGCAGGCCAAGCACCTCGCGGGCCTCGGAGGCGTCGCGAAAAACCTTCCATTTGTCCGCCGACTTGCCCTGTTGGATCTCGGCAACGGCTGTTTGCCGCTTTACCAGGGAAAGCGTCACCGGCCGCCGCCCAAAGGGCGTCGTCACATGTCCACCTTGCATTTCTCTCACCCTCAAAGGCAAAAGAAATCCGCCCACCGGAAACGGTGCCAAAAACGCTTGACTGGGATTCGGGGAAATGCGATTCTCTAGTTGTCACACAGAGAGAGAGGCTTCCACGACGGCAACGTTTAGGGGGCCTTTTTCTTTTGCAGCTCTTCCTTTCTTCAAAGCGCAAAGCCTGACGGCCCTGCCTGCAAATCTTCTTAACCGCGTTGGCGGGCAAAGCGCTCGGCGAGCGCCGGCAGTTCCGCCTGGATAAACTTCAGGAACTCAGCTCCCCGCACGCCGTCGGCCGTGATCCGAACCTCTTTCGCCGATGCAACGTAGGCGCCCAGTGGCGCTCCGTTACCAGCAACGATCGATGTCGGTTCGCGACGCGGGCTCGCGGCAGGCTTGGTGGCCTGCAAGGCCCTGATAAAGCGTTGGTCCGACCCATCAGGGCCATCGTTGTCAGCCAAGGCCGCCTTGATGGCCGCCAAGCTGGTCGCATCCTCAGCCAGGGTCTTGGCAAACTCGACCCATCGCGGTCTACCGACCTTGGGGGCACGTCCGATCGCTTCGATCACGTCGATCGGAATCGATCGATAGACGCTGCGCATCCGCGCCATTTCGGCGTCGTCGATTGAAAGCGCAGCCTTGATGTCGCGAGGCTTGATGCCTGCTTCGTCGAGACGCGCGGCAAACAGTGCCCGCTCGATCCAGGTAAGGTCCTGGCGGCTGGCGTTTTCGATGCCTTGCGCAAGGATAAGGTCGGTGTCGGAAATCTCGACCTCGACAGCAAGAGCAGGGCGGCCAAGCGCTGCCAGCGCCTGCCAGCGGCGGTGACCATAGACGACCTGATAGCGCCCAGGCGCCGCCGGGTGCTTTCGAACCTGGATCGGAACCTTCTGGCCATCGGTCTCGATCGAGCGCTTGAACGCCTCGAAGCTCGTGGCGTCATCATCGGGAAGACGGTCCGGGTAAGGCGAGGGATCGATCAGCGACGTGTCGATTTCGCGAACGGACAGGCCGCCCGATTCGACCAGCGCCTTCAGGCGATCCCGTTCGGACCGAATGTCATCGATTGCGCGGTGCGCCGCACCGATCACGCCTGCACCCACGCGCGCTGCCGGGGCAGGGGCCGAGGCCGCGGGCTGCTCGGCTGCCGGTGGCTGGTCCGCGCCGAGTTCCGCCGAAATCAGTCCGAAACTCGCGACAAGGGATTTGCGTTGCGGTTTTGTCATGGACGCCCCCAGCTATCGTTGATCAGCCGCATGATCCCCTCGTTCACCGCATCGACAGCCTCGCGGGCGCGTCGATGCGTGTCACGACCGATCTGTCCCATTTCGAGCTCGTAGATCGACCGCTTCGCCAGTCCCGCGGCCTCGACAGCCGTGCTTTCGATTGCGGTCGGCAGGAGAACATCGGAGCCGAAGAGATGGCGCAGCATCGCAACGATTTGCGATTGCGGGGCATCGTTCGGGTCATGGCGGGTCACGAGGTAGCGGATGAAATCCTGGTCGAGCTGGGCACCGTTCTCATTGAGGACGCTGATCAGGTCTCCCATCATCAGCAGGAACTGGCTCATCGACGCGACATCGAGCATGGCCGGGTGCACGGTGATGATCATGCTGGTCGCAGCATAGATCGCGCTCAGCGTCAGAAAGCCGAGGGACGGGGGCGTATCCAGAATGACGACATCGTAGTCGTTCTCGACTTCCGACAAAGCAAGCTTCAGGCGCTCGAAGAAGATCGCGCCGGCGCTCGACTTCTGCGCCAGAACCCGAGGGGTTTCATGCTCGTATTCCATCACCTCGAGGTTGCCGGGGATGAGATCGATACCGTCGAAATAGGTCTTGCGAATGATATCGCGTATCGGGCGACGCTCACTCTCGTCATAGCGCAATGCCGCGTAGATGGTTTCGTTCGCGCCGACATCGACCTCGGGCTGCGCGCCAAACAGCGCCGATAGCGAGGCCTGCGGATCAAGGTCGAGTGCCAGCACGCGGTAGCCATGCAGGGCAAGATAATGGGCGAGATGCACGCAGGTGGTGGTCTTCGCGCTGCCGCCCTTGAAGTTCGCGATCGCGAGAACCTGGAGGTGCTCGCCCGGGCGCCGCCGCGGCAAAAAGCGCAAGGCGTCAGCGGGCTTCTGTGCCGCGAACAGTTCACGCAGTTCGTTGATTTGCGCCAGCGTATAGACGCGGTGATTGTTTTCGAGCCTGCTCGGAACCGGCCCACGCCCTTCCGAGGACATCAGCTTCAGCGTCGAATCCGGAATGGAGGTCAGCTTCGATACTTCATTGGTCAGGAACGGGCGTAGCATCTTTTCCGACTTCGGGGGATACATGCGCGTTCTGAGCTGCTGCAGCTGACCAGAAAGAATGCTTGCGTGGCGCAGGATCTTGCTGCCAGCATCCTCTTTCGCGGTAACGACTGTCTCGACTCGATTTGCTATCGCCATCCATCCCTCTTAGCGGCCCACTACCGGTTTGCCGGTCATTGCCCGCCAAAGATAGAACATGATTCGCAAAAAGCGTCCAGAAGTTTAGAGTTAACCGATAGTTAGCAGGTTGACGGCCAAATCGACCGACACCGCGCACCGCTTTCTCCTTTTATCTCGTTTAATCATATAGTTACCCGGCTACCGGCGACCGTTACGCGCCAAGCTGTTTTCCTGTGGATCTCTCGCGACCGCAAGGCGTAGCGATCGATCGACCACATCTCAACGGTTGCGCCGTTGTTGCGGGATCACGAACGTACCCAACTGGCCAATTCACATTCCCGCGACCATAAACCATCCGTTAAGACACTGTTGACCATAATTATCGCCAAGCCGGCGTTGCCAATGCGCGTCCTGATTTCACTTTACCCGGACGAGTCTCGTGTTCCTGCATCATGCCTTCGTGTCGATCCCGACCACTGCCGTGGCCTTCATCCTTTCGCTCATCGCCCATCGTATGGCGCTGATCGGCTTGCTGATTTTCGCCGGCATCGCGGGAACAACCCAGGCCGCAGCCGAGGATCGGGCGCTGAAGCTCTTCTTCACGCACACCGGCGAGAAGGCGACGATCGTATTCAAGCGCAACGGCAAGTTCGACCCGAAAGGCCTTGCCCAGATCAATCGGTTCCTGCGCGACTGGCGAAAAAACGAACCGACAAAGATGGATCCAAAGCTGCTCGATCTCGTCTGGGAGGTCTACCAGCGCAGTGGTGCGAAGGAGTCGATCCACGTGGTATCGGCCTATCGCTCGCCGTCGACCAACAACATGCTCCGAAACCGATCGCGCAACACCGGTGTCGCCAAGCGCAGCCAGCACATGCTCGGCAAGGCGATGGATTTTTACATTCCGGGCGTGAAGCTTGCGACGTTGCGCGGCCTGGCCATGCAGATCCAGGCTGGTGGCGTTGGTTACTACCCCACGTCGGGCTCGCCGTTCGTCCATCTCGATGTTGGCAATGTGCGCGCCTGGCCACGCATGTCGCGCCAGGAGTTGGCGCGCTTGTTTCCTGACGGTCGCACGCTGCATCTGCCTGCGGACGGCAGGGCCTTGCCGGGCTATGACCTCGCTCTCGCCGACCAGAAGAAGCGCGTACGGACGCGTACTATCGAGATTGCCCGCAATACCGGCGAAGACGACGAAGCGGGTACGGATACCCCGTCCGTCGATCTTCCCAGCCGCCTCGTCACCGCCATGTTGCCGACGCCGCGCAGCCGCGCCCGCGACGGGTTGGCGATGCAGCTTGAAGCGAAACCAACGGTGGAAGACGCCGGCAAGTCGAAGATGCCCGACCTTGCCTCTCTCGCAATCCCATTGCCGACATTTCGTCCACAGGTGGACAGCATGACGGTCGCATCCGTGCCGCCCAAGGCACCGCCTGTCATGCTGGCAAGCCTTGTCATCGGCAAGAGCGCCACCGGAGCGCTGCAGATCACCAGCCAGGGCAGGGGTATAGCCACAAGCCAGCTGGCGCCGATGGCACCGGCCCCGAGCCCACTTGCTACGACGTTGCCGCAGCTTTCGGCTGGCGTTGGCGCAACGTCCACAAAGGCACTCATTGCCTGGGCTTTGCGTGCGCCGGGTACTGCGATGGAAATGACGGCGCCTCGCCTGCATGGTGTCGGCTTCGACGAGGACCCTGATGCCGACGACGAAGACGTCGATCTTGTCGACGACGAATTCGATACGGAACGGTTTGCGATCGACGGCTGAGCCACACAGGCGTAACCGTCACAGAGTGAGCCCATGGATATGAAGACCTCCCTGAACCATAACGCCATGGCGGCCGTGGGCTACATGGAGCCCTGGAGCGCGAAGGCGGGGTCCGACACGCGGGCCTTCATCTCCTCTCGTGATCCAGCCGCGGCAATTGCGGTCGTGACACTCGATCGCGACCAGGAAGTCGTTGTCGACTGGCCGATCGAGCGGCATAAGCCGGCCTTGTCAGTTCAAGCTTATAGCCTTGGATCCTGGATCGAATTGCCGCCTTGCATCAGCAGCGCGTCGAGAATGGATCTGACGATCGAGATATTGTTCAGCGCGAATGCCAAGGCGAAGCCGGTTATATCCTTCGGCTCATTTCTGCTCAGTCTCGAGCCGGACGGAACCCTTCTCGCAAACGACTATCTGCTCGCGAAAATCAGGCAGGAGCGTTGGTACAGGATTACCGTCTCGCAAACCCCGGCGAACATTTCCTGTACCGTCAGGCTCCATGACGGCGACAATGTCGGCAGCTGCACGATCTTTGATGAAGCGCAGCCCGGATGCGTTAGGATTGGGGCAGCCCCCGATCATGATACGGCGACGCTGAACGCCAGGCTGGGGCGTATTCTTGTGGAGACCGACGAGACAGCATTCGAGTGGCATTTCCCAACCAGGGGCCTCATCACCTCGCTTGCGCCGATAAGGGGCGCGAACGCCGTCAACGGTGATGCCGGGCTCACCATCCACAATGCCCCGACATTCGCAGTCGCCTCAGCCCGCTTCACAGGCGACGTCCACGATCCGAGGCTTGCAGCGGATCACTTTGACGCGGTCGCTCTCCACGACGATGATTTCGGTGGTTTCGACTGGGAGCCCGGTTGCACCATCAGCATCCCGCCAGACGCCCGTTCTGGCGTCTACGCGCTCGCCATCACGACCAGCGACGGCGTCGAGAAGCTGCCGTTCTTCGTTCGGCCCAGCACGCCTCGATCGACGGTCGCGGTACTGCTGCCCACCGCCACCTATCTCGCCTATGCAGACGAACAATTGCCTCCGCAACGCTACCCGTGGCACGGAAGCGATCGCGGCCATCTCTTTGCCATCGATAACAACTTCCTCAGCCTTTACGACACCCATAGCGACCTCAGCGGCGTCAGCCTGACATCGAGCCGGCGTCCGCTGGCGACACTGCGCGACGACTATCACTACCCCTTGTCGAATTGCCCGCATCTGCTTCCCGTCGATCTCCAGCTTCTGAAATTCTGCGGGCGGCATGCCATCGACGTCGACATCCTGACCGACCATGACCTGCATGCGGAAGGAGTGGCGAGCCTCGAGAGATATCAGCTGCTCCTGACCGGCAGCCATCCCGAATACTGGTCGTCGGACATGATCGCGGGGCTTGATCGCTACGTTCAATCGGGCGGGAGCGTCGGCTACCTCGGCGGCAACGGATTCTACTGGGTCGTCGCGTTCCAGGACGACAAGATGGAATTGCGACGCGGCAAGAACGACATCTGGACCGGCCGACCGGGCGAAATCCATATGGCGATCACCGGTGAGCCCGGCGGCAACTGGGAAGACCGCGGACGCCATCATCCGCAGCAGCTCTTCGGCGTCACCTATGTCATCATGAGCTTCGGGCCCTCGCGCCCCTATCGGCGCCTTGAAGGCAGCTACCATTCCGACTTCGCCTGGATCTTTGACGGCGTCACATCCGACGTGTTCGGGCAGCAGGGAAGCGTTCTTGGCGGGGCTGCGGGCTATGAGGTCGATGCGATCCTGCGATCGGCAAGCGGGCCGGAAAACCTCGTAAGATTGGCCGTTGCGGACGATTTCGATGCAAGCTTCCAGGTCAGACCCGATCTCTGGGTGGCCGACGGCGAGGGCGAGCGTGCCGCACTTCGCCGATCCGACATGACGGTCTATCGTCACGAGGCGGGCGGCTTCGTCTTTTCCGCAAGCTCGGTCGCATGGCTTGGCGCCCTGCCTGGGCCGGGAGAGGAGAACGACGTCGGCCAGATCATGAAAAACCTGATCGGCAAGTTCAGGGCCTGACGCCAGACGGCAATTTGGCCCGATCAGATCCGTGAGCAGACTCCCACGAATCTGACCGGGATCGAACTAGTGCTCGTCGGCGCCCTGCGAACCGGCGCGGATTGCGGCCAGCACATCCTTCTGCAAGGCAATGAACTCGGACGAGGCGATCATGTCCTGATTGCGCGGGCGTCCGAGGCCCACATGGAAGGTCGTGTTGATGCGGCCGGGATTGATGCTCATCGCGATGATGCGATCGGAGAGATAGACGGCCTCTTCCACATCATGGGTGACGAAGAGGACGGTCAACCGATGCTCTTCCCAGATCTGCGTCAGCAATTCCTGCATCTGGTGGCGCGTCAGCGCGTCCAAAGCGCCGAAAGGCTCATCCATCAGCAGCATCTTCGGTCGATATGAAAGGGCGCGTGCGATCGCGACGCGCTGTTTCATGCCACCGGAAAGCTGCGACGGGAAGGCATCGGCGAAGCGATCGAGCTTTACGAGGTTGATGTGATGGCGGGCAATCTCCCGGCATTCGGCACTTGAATGGCCGGCCGCCTGAAGGGCGAACTCGACGTTCTGCAGCGCCGTCAGCCAGGGCAGCAGCGTATAGGACTGGAAGACGACGCCGCGATCCAGGCCTGGGCCGACGATCGGCGCACCATCAGTGAGCAGCACGCCGTTATCGAAACCCTGCAGGCCTGCCACGATCGACAGCAGCGTACTCTTGCCGCATCCAGACGCGCCCACCAGCGACACGAACTCGTTGTCGGCAAGCTCCAGATTGATATCGCTGAGTGCATGGACACGGCTCTTCGAGCCGACATACCACTTGTTCAAGGACTCGATTTTAAGTTTCGGCTCGATCATTTCCTGGATCATTTCAATGTCTCGACGAATAGCGGAAGAAGACGCGCTCGAGGGCTTTCATGCTCTGGTCGGTCAAGAGGCCGAGCACACCAAGAAGCAGGATGTAACCGATGATCGTCTGCGTCTGGAAATAGCGCTGCGATACGACGATGCGATATCCCAGTCCCGAGGTTGCGGCGACGAGTTCGGCCAGAACAAGCCAGGTCCAGGCCCATCCAAGGCTGATGCGCAGCGTGTCCCAAATGCCGGGGAGAGAGGAGGGCAGCACGATCCGGCGCAGGATCTGCGTTTCGGAGAGGCCCAGTGTGCGGCCAAGGCCGACAAAGTCCGGTGGCACCCGCTTCACGCTGTCCATCACCATCAGCACTTGCTGGAAGAAGGTCCCGATGAAGATGATGACGAATTTCTGGATGTCGCTCGTTCCGGCCCACAGGATGGTCAAGGGCACGAATGCGACGACGGGCATGTACCGGACGAAATCGACGAATGGCTCGATCGCCGCTTCCCAGGTCTTGAAGCAGCCGATCATGATGCCGATCGGGATTGCCAGGGCCGAGGCGATCGCAAAGCCGATCAGCATGCGGTAGATACTGATGCCCGCATCGCTCAGAAGCGTTCCGTTGAGCGTCAGCTCGACCATCTTGTCCCAGACCGCGGCCGGACTCGGCAAGAAGATCGGCTTCACCCAACCGGTCGTGGTCGACAGCCACCAGACAACGAACAACAGAAGAAAGACGGTGAGCGCGATCAAGACATAGGTGCGACCGTTGAGCGGGTCACCAATGCGAAATGCGCTCGGTGGTCTCCCGACGCCCGCGCGCGACTGCGCGCGGGGTCCCTTGGTGGATGAGGTCAGTCCTTGGGAGGCAGACATTCGGTATTCCCCTGGGGCGGTGGTTACTTGTTCGCAGCGTCGACGAACGAAGGATCCAGCATCTGCTCGACGGAAACGTCCTGTGTCAGAATGCCAGCGGTCTTGGCGGCTTTCTGGACGTCGACGAAGGTCTTGGTCTTGAAGTCGCCGGCAAACGCCTTGTTGGCTTCAGCCGTGGTGTAATACTGAACGCCGTCGAATGCGGTTGCGAGATCCTCAGGCGAAGCGCCGACAGCCTTCGCGATGATGGCACGGGAGTCCGCCGTATTTGCCTTGTACTCGGCAAGCGCCAAATCCCAGGCCTTCAACATGGCAAGAACCTGGCCCGGCTTGGACTTCAGCACGTCGTCACGGACGACGAAGACGTCGGAAACGAGACCCGGATCCTCACCTGCCGCAAACAGCAGCTGGACGTTCTTGTCCTGGGCACGTGCAGAGGAAATGTAGGGCTCATACGTCACGGCAACCGGAACGCGTCCTGCAATCAGCGCAGAACCTGCGTCGGCTGCCGGCATCGGTACCTTGGTGATGTCGTCGATCGTCATGCCGTGGCTGGCGAGCGCGTAGTTGAGCAGGATGTCGCTCGTTGTGCCTTCCTCGTAGGCAACGTTCTTGCCCTTGAGGTCGGCGACGCTCTTGATATCACTACCGGCGATGATCGCGTCGGCAGACAAGCTGAAGTCGAGAAGCGAGACGATCTTGACCGGAAGGCCGGCCGCAACCATGGCCATGGCGGTGTGGGTCGCGATATTGGCACCATCGAGCTGGCCGCTGGCGAGGGCCGCGTTCAGGTCCTTGTCTTCGGTGAAGTTGACCAGTTGAACGTCTTCCAGCTTGGCGGCCTTGAACAGGTCCTTGGCAGCGGCGACGTGCCACTGGCCATAGCCGAGCCATGGCTCGATACCGAGCTTGAACGTGCCCGCTTCCGGCTGGGTCGGGATGGTGTCGGCGGCACTTGCCGGAACGGCATGGGCGAGGGCACCGATGACGCCAAAGGCGATGGCGGCGCGGGAGATTTTGCTCTTGATCGACGAGTATTTCATGGAAACCCCTTTCTGACGATTAACGTTGGCTGGACTGCGTGAGCAGCAACTTCATTCGCGTCTTTTTATTGCGCCCAGGCATGAAGAAAAGGTCCCGGACGCGTGTTTGTATTGCGGTATTTTCCCTAGACGTTGCAAACCCTTAATGCCGTCACTGCCACAAATTGTCGTGGCGGGCCGGCTTGGGCGGAACATCCCTAATCCAATCGCGGTCGTTGCGCGACAGAAGTGATGGATATTTCACTCCCTGAAGACGAACTCCGCTCCCTTCTCCTTCAATTCCCTGATCGAGTTCACCCCCATCAGGCTCATGCTGATCGACATTTCCCGCGCAAGGATCGATATGGCCTCGGCAGCACCTTGCTCGCCGTTGGCGGCCAGGCCGTAGGTATAGGCGCGGCCAAGCATCACACCGTCGGCGCCCTGCCCGATCGCCTTGATGATGTCGGTTCCTCTTCGGATGCCGCCATCGAGCATCAATGTGAAGTCGGCGCCGACAGCAGCGCGGATGCCGGGTAGCGCAGCAATGGTGCTGGTCGCCCCATCCAGTTGCCGACCGCCATGATTGGAGATGACGACGCCATCGGCGCCGACATCCCGTGCCTTAACCGCGTCCTCGGCGCTGAGGACGCCCTTTATGACGAGCTTGCCTGTCCAGCGCTGGCGCAGCCAGGCGATGTCCTTCCACGACAGTTTCTTGTCGATCCCGCGCGACAGGTTGGCCGCCTGTTCCAGCGCCCCCTTGCCGAACTCAGGACGATGCTCCACGGCCCGCACGCCCGGCATGCCGCGCGCCGCGACATCCAGGAGCCAGCCCGGCTTCCTCGCGAGATTGAGGAACATGCGGGGCGTGACGCGGCTGAGCGAGCGGAATCCGTTGCGAACATCGCGCTCGCGAATGGCGGTAATGGCGGTATCGACGGTGACATAGAGAGTGTCGACACCGGCTTCGACCGCACTTGCGATCAGTTCATCGCAGAGCGACCGATCCTCGAGGACATAGAGCTGGAAATGCAGGGGGCCGTTCGTCACGCGCCTGATGTCAGCGAGCGACGCAATGGAAAATGTCGACAACGCAAAAGGGATGCCGGCGGCATGAGCAGCCTTGGCGGCCTTCTGTTCGCCATCACGCGTATAAAGCCCCAGAAACCCCACCGGGCCGAACATGAAGGGGAGGGGATAATCGCGGCCAAGATAGGATGTCGACAGATCTGGCTCGCCATGCTCTCCCAGAACGCTCTGCCGCAGCCTGAGCGCTGAAAAATCCGTCCGGTTGCGCGAGCGTGTCTCCTCCGCGAAGGAGCCTCCGTCGATGTAGTCGAAAAAGATCTTCGGCAGCCGGCGGCCCGCGGCGACACGAAGATCATCGATGTTGACGATGGCCATCTCAGTTCCGCTCCGGAGCGATCATGTCAAAGAAGCGGGTCATCACATCCTCGCCGGCAACAGGCGCGCTGCCGGTCATCATGGCAACGGAAAAACCGATCAGCGACGACGTCGGATTGTGCGTGGTGGCGCCCGCGCGCAGGTTCATCACCAGTGTCGGGCACAGGAAGAGGCCAAGTCGCACGACGTCACGCCAATCGGCGGGCAGCATCCCTCTCGCCTTGAGGTCCTGCAGCAGCGGCTTCCACATGGCGGTGGCCTTCACGTCGAGCAAGGCCTTGCGAACCGGGCTGAGGCGCCAGTCGAAATCGGCAAACAGCCGTCCATTCTCGTAGCGTGCCACAGCCTTGAAGGTTTGTTCGGCAACAGCGGGGTCATAGAGCCAGAAGGGATGGGCGAGGATGTTATGAAATGTCGTCTTCACCTCGGCGAGAAGGGTCGGGATATGCTCGCCGGCAAAGGCAGGATCAAAGAACGACAGGTCGGCCTGATCACCGTGACGGGAGTACCAGACATTGGCATTGTGGGCATCGCCATGGGCGGTGACGCCACCGGCATCGGCCAGTCGCGACGGCGCCAGCCTATTGTTGGCCGCGTCGAAAAGCTCGCCGATCGTCCGCTCGTATTCGACGCCGCCGATCACGAAACGTGCGGCGGAGAATTCCTCCCAGGAGAGCTTTGCGCCGGGAAACTCAAAGTCCTTCCCCACGTAGAAGCTGGCAAGGCGCCCGCCGGGATAGACGGCGTTCGGTGCCGTGATCAGACGGTCATGGAACAGCCGGTGCACGGGCTCGCCAGCGACCTGCGCCTCGGTGACGGGATGCAGCGTCTTCAGATAGACCGAAAGAACGGTCTGGTTCAGTCGCTCCTCGGCTGCAACCGCCTGCTCTGCCGCCTGGTCGTCATGTTTGACATCGAGCGCTCGCAGCACGTCTGAAAAGCGTGGGTCCGACCTTCGCTTGTAGACGAGTATCTGTTCGCCGGGCAGCGTCGACATCATCAGCGGCTGATCGACGGGAAGCCCAGCCCGAGCGATGATGTCGGCGCGATAATATTCGCCGCTCATCGCCTCTTCGCCTTCCTCCTGATGGAACTTGAAGAAGTACTGCTGGTCTGCGTCGACGAAAAAGCCGTTCAGGGAGTTCAGGCTGTATTGATCGTAGTTGATCGCCACGTTGGTAGCGTTCACCTGGAACAGGTCATGGAGAAGGCCGGCGAGCAGCTTTTCGGCGACGCCATCGCGCTTCTTGGCGTGATCCCTGATTGTCGCTGTTCGGCTCGTATTGTCGGTCATGAACTCTGCTCTTCAATGGGAATGGGCGTTAGGTCTTGGTGTCACGGGCTCTTCTTGGCGGGGGCCATATATCGGCTGCCGAGCGAATAGCGGCTGCCGACATGCGTGAATGTATTGACGGTGGCGATCGTCGGGCCCGTCCAGGTCTTTCGATAAAGAACGAGACAGCTGTCGCCCTCGCGCATGCGCAGCAACCGGGCATGTTCGGCCGTTGCCGGCAGAGCGCTGATCAGGTGCTCGACTTCCGTCATTGGCGTGCAGCGCTGGAGATACTCGTAGGTGGCGATCGAGGTGAAATCCTGCGCCAGATAGTCCGGCACCAGCGCCGTATTGACGTAGCGTTCCTCCAGCTGCACCGGAACGTCGTTTTCGTAGTGAACGACGAGGGAATGATCGACTGACTGCTTCTTGTTGAACTCGAATGCCAGCAGCAGTTCCGGTTCCGGCCGCTCGATGCGTTCGAGCAGGATCATCTCAGCCCGATGACGGCTGCCGCGCGCCTTGATCTCGGTGATGATATTGCTGATCTCGATCAGGGTCGATTGCGCTCTCGGCGGAGCGACAAAGGTTCCGACCCCCTGCACCCGGTGCAGATAGCCTTCCGATGTCAGCTCCCGAAGCGCCCGGTGGACGGTCATTCGCGAGACGCCAAGCGATGAGACGAGCTCGTTCTCCGAGGGAAGCCGGCTGTTGTGCGCCCACTTGCCACTGCCGATATTGCCGAGCACGAAGTCCTTGACCTTCTCGTAGAGCGGAGATGCAGTGTCGGAAAGTGCACTCAAAATCTTGGCTCCATCTCAAAAGACCCATCTGCGGGCGGCCGATACGTCATTCGGCGATCCGAACGATGGTCTTCAGCTTGTCGGTCTGTCCGTCGAGCAGTTGTTGGTAGGCGCCCGGCACTTCATCGAGCGACGACAGGACATCGCTGAATTGCTGGAGTTCGGCTTCCAGCTGCGGCAGCAGGGAAACAGCCTCGGCAAGCTCGTTCTCGTAGGCATGACATCCCAGCAGCGCGATTTCGCGCTCCACCAGAATATTCGGATCGAGGTCGAGCCGTCCGTGGCTGATGCCGACGAGCGCCAGCGCGCCGCCGCCGGAAAGCAGGCCCAGGGCCTCGGCGATCGCCCGGGTGCTGCCGGTGGCATCCAGTGCGTAGCGCAGCCGTTTGCCTTCCAGTTTTGCCGCAATGCCGGCCGGCTCCAGATCGACGACGCTTCCGCCGCAGATGTCGGCAACCATGCGGGCGCGATCAGCCTTCAGGTCGGCAAACAGCAAGTCACCCTTGTGCAGGCGCGACAGCAGCAGGCCACTCAAACCGCCGATCGTGCCACACCCGACCAGCAACACCGGCTCACCGGCCGGCGCGTTCAATCGGCGAACGGCGTGCAGCGCGACAGCCAGCGGTTCGGCCATGGCGGCCACCCTCGGGTCCAGCGAAGGCTCATGCTTGATCACAAGCCGGGCGGGAAGCTGGACGGCTTCGGCAAAGCCGCCGTCGCACACTTCGCCGACGAAACCCAGATGTTCGCAGACATTCGTCCGGCCGGAGGCGCATGCGGGGCAGGTGCCGCAATAGACGCGCGAGTCGACCGCGACGCTGTCTCCGACAGCAAGACCTTCCACGCCGTCGCCAACCGCCGAGATGCGACCACAGAACTCGTGTCCGGCGGTCGACGGGCGTCGCGAGATCCACTGTCCCGTGCGGAAATTGTGGAGGTCCGAACCGCAGATCCCTGCGGCCCTTACCTCGATGTTCACGTGACCGGCCGGCGGTGAAGAGGGCCGTTCGACCTCCTCGACGCGCAGGTCCATTGCATCGTAAAGGCGAACCGCCTTCATCGATCAGCCTCCGAACTTCAGGTAGGCATCGCGCACAGGCGAGACCGCGTTGGCATGCGAGGAGAAGCCTTCGTAGACAGCCAGCTTGTGCGCGTTCTCGGCAAACAGCGGGTAGGCAGGGGCAGTGACGTAACCGATCGAGCTGCGCTTGACGAAATCGGTGACCGAAAGCGGACCGAATGTGCGTGCCCAGCGGCTGGTCGGAAGAACGGCATTCGGGCCCAGGCAGAAGTTGCCGATGCTGACTGGCGTATAAGGTCCCATGAGGATCTCGGCCGCCTCGGTGATGTGGCCGAGATGGGAGAAGGGGTCGCGGGACAGGATTTCCAGGTGCTCGGGAGCGTAGGCGTTGACGAAAGCGTAGCTTTCCTCGACCGACGAGGTCAGGACGACGCCGCCGCACTTGCCGGAGAGGACCGTGCTCGAGAAATTCACCCGCTGCTCGGTCATGCGGGCCCAATGGTCCGGCAGCGCTACCAGGGCTTCCTCGGCGACGCGGCGGCTGTGGGTGACGAGATAGGCCGATGAATCCGGGCCGTGTTCGGCTTCGATCAGGAGATCGAGCGCGGCAAGACCGCCGTGAACGGTGTCATCGGCAAAGATCATCGCTTCAGACGGGCCAGCTGGAAGTCCGGTGTCGATGACACCGGCCAGACTGCGCTTGGCGGCCACGACCCATGGACTACCGGGGCCGACGATCTTCAGCGCCGGCTTGATCGTCTCCGTGCCGTAGGCAACAGCGGCGACTGCCTGCGCACCGCCGACCTTGTAAACGGTCTCAACGCCCGCCAGACGCGCAGCGACGAGCGTTGCCGCATCGACGCTGCCATCGGGCGCCGGCGGCGTGACGATCGCGAGGTGCGGAACACCAGCGACGACGGCCGGCACCGAGGTCATCATCGTGACCGACGGGAAGGAACCCTTGCCGCGCGGCACGTAGAGCGCCACCGACTGGATCGGCGTGAAGCGGTCGCCGGCAAAGGCGCCGGGACGGACTTCCTTCAGCCACATGGCCTCTGGCTTCTGCTCCTCGTGGAAGACTCGGATATTCTCGATACCGAATTTGATGGCATCGATCACATCGTCGCTGACGAGCTTGAATGCGGCGTCGAATTCGGCCTCGGTGACCTTGATGTTCGCTTCCGAAAGGTCTGCCTTGTCAAGTTCGCGGCCAAAGCGCGCAACAGCCCGATCGCCTTCGGTACGGACGGCCTCGAGGATCGGCCTGACTTTTTCTATGAAGCTCGAAATATCGGTTTCCGAACGGCGGAGAAGGGCGCCTTTCTCTTCCGGGCTGAGTTTCGAATATTCGTAGAAGGACACTTCAGTCATTTCACATACCCTTTTTGAGGCCATTGGCGAGGCAGAGTGGCAGGCACACTGAGGCAATCGCCAAGGCCTGCAGCCCAAGCGGTAAACCGTATTGGAATCCGGTTCCTATTGCGCAGCCGCGAGGCGTGAGCAAGGTCGTCCCGGTTCGTTTTCACGCATTAAATGTCAAGGCGCCATCAGCCGCCTTGCGAGTTGAGCCTGTGGCTTTGTTGTTCCGCTTTTTATTGCTTGTCTTTAGATGTATATACATGTCCATTCATGTCAAACGCTTTTTGCATTGCTGCCTATTTTTTATATGGAGGCCAAAAAACCGCCATCGACGGGAAGGCAATGGCCATTGATATAGCCAGCCGCGTCACTGACAAGGAAGACGACGGCGCCGCCGATGTCGGTCGCCTCGCCAAACCGCCGTTGGGGGATCTTCTCGAGCATGCGCGCCTGCCAGGCGCTGTCCTGGTAGAAACCTTCTGTCATCGCCGTGCGGAAATAGCCTGGCGCCACGGCATTGACGCGTATCCCTGAGGCCGCCCATTCGGCCGCAAGCGCTCTCGTCATGCCCAGAAGCCCCGACTTCGACGAGCCGTAAGGGACGGCGGTGGGAATGCCGACAAAGGAGGTGAGGGAGCAAAGATTGACGATGCTGCCGCCGTTGGCCTGCGTCGACATCCGCCTGGCCGCGGCCTGCGCCCAGAAGAAGGCGCCTTTCAGGTTCGTGCCGATAATCTGGTCCCAGAGCGCCTCGTCGACATCGAGCGAAGGTGAGACCTGCTCCATTCCGGCATTGTTGACGAGAATGTCGATGCGACCGGAAAGCGCCACGAACTGATCAAGAACCCGCTCGATGGAGGGCACGTCATTGACGTCCTGCGAGGCGGCGAAGCACTTGCGCCCCCGCGCTTCGATCAATTGCCGCGTCTCGGCCAGCGAGCCTTCATCGCGCGCCGTGATGCATAGATCAGCCCCCGCATCGGCGAGCGCCAGCGCGATCGCCTGACCAAGACCTCGGCTCGCGCCTGTGACAACTGCAACTCTTCCCTCAAGGCTGAAGATATTCCCGGTCATCGTGCTCTCCTGCGGCATTTTCACGAATAGAAACAGCTTTTCGATTTTATGTCTATACATTATCGACAAGCCGGACGATTGCTCCTATGGTCGGCGTGGCGTTCCAACCTGGAGATCGAAAATGTCTGATATGCGGAAGCTGATTCGTGAAGAGGTGGTTGGCATACCGCCCTACAATGCAGGCCTCACCCTCGAGGAAGTCCGTCAGCGCTATCAGCCGGCATCGATTGCGAAACTCGGCTCGAACGAAAATCCGCTCGGTGCGCCGGATGGTGCCTTGCGGTTCGATGACGGGCTCCATGATCTGGTGCGCCTCTACCCCGACCCGAAGGGCAGGGAGCTCTGCCAGGCAATTGCCGACGCCTTGAACGTCACGAGCGCCCAAGTCATCCTCGGAAACGGGTCGGAAGACCTGATCGGCGTCATATGCCGCGCCGTCGTCCGCCCCGCGGATACGGTCACGACGCTCTATCCATCCTTCCCGCTGCACGAGGACTACGCCGCCCTGATGGGTGGCAAGCTGGAGCGCATCGAGGTCCTGCGGGATCTCACCGTGGATGTGCCGGCCTTGATCGAAGCGGCAAAGCGCAAACCGAAAATGATCATGTTCGCCAACCCGATGAACCCGGTCGGCAGCTGGATGGGTCCCGGCGCGTTTCGCGATTTCCTCGACGCCGTCGACAGCGAGACCTTGCTGGTCGTGGACGAAGCCTACGCCGAATATGCGAGCGGCGACGATTATATCTCGGCGGTCGATCTCCTGGCAGGAACCGACAAGAACTGGGTGGTGCTCAGGACTTTCTCGAAGGCCTTTGGCCTTGCGGGCCTGAGGATCGGCTTCGGCATTACCTCCAACGCCGCGCTGCGCGAAGTTTTCGACCGAGTGCGTACACCATTCAACACCAATGCCATTGCCCAATACGCAGCGCTCGCCGCGCTCGCGGACAAGGAGCATCTGCAGCGGACGGTCGAATTGGCACGAAACGAACGCGAGCGCATGGCAGCCAGCCTCGCTGCCCTCAATCTCAAAGTTGCGCCCTCGAAGGGGAATTTCCTGTTCTTCGATTGCGGCGCAAACGCGGTAGGTGTTGCCGAAAAGCTATTGACCGAGGGCGTCATCGTCAAACCCTGGAAACAGAAAGGCTACGAGAACTTCATCCGCGTCAGCATCGGCTCGCCGGCCGAAAACGACCACTTCCTGCGAGCGCTGACGAAGATCCGCTGCTGACAGCCGGAGGAGTGGACGAAGAAAACCCAGTGACGGGTGAAAGCGCGGGCGGCTCTGCCGCTCTTCACGGCGCAGTGCGAAACTAGGGCCTCCTTTCCGGCTAAAGGGGAACCCTACACGCGACTCGCAGCTCTCCAGAATTGTATTCGCCAGCGGATTGCAGCCTGAGGTCTTGTCAGGAGACGTAACTTGCGAGAGTATCCGCACTCAGGCAGCCCTCAACGATAGGACCATCCATGCCCGTACGAGTTTTGTTGGCCGTAGTAACATTGTCCCTTCTCGCGCTATCGGGATGCGCGACGGCAGGGTCGGCAGGAAATACGACCTACGCGACTCCGGCAGGAATCGGACCCGTTCGCGGCGGCAACAACAACTTCTACTAGCCCCTCCGCGGCCTTCTTCTCTCCAGCCTCTGGCGCCGCCGCTCAGGGCTTGGAATGATGTCGAGCCGCCCGCTAGTCAGGACGTCTTCGCTTCGTCGGCGGAGGTTTGCAGCCGCGTCAAAAGCTCGATCAATTGGGGTGCGAGTTCTCGAACTTCCCTCAAGTGCACTTGGCTTAGCTGCTGAAGGATCAGGTCGGCCTTCGCCGTCAGTTCGAGCGTCTGCTTTCGGCGGTCGGCTTCGTCCTGGCGGCGCTCGACCAGACCCGCCTTGAACAATCGTCCAACGAGTTCGGTGGCGGAGTGGGGTGCTATCAGCAGTCTCTCCGCCAGCATCCCGACGGTCATGCGCTCATGATCAGGATGCCCCTTGATGGCCAGAAGAGCTTGGTGCTGCTGCGCCGGAAGCCCCGCTTCCTGCGCAGCCGAGGCGCTGAAATCCATGAAGCGGCGAAGCGTGAACCGCAAATTGGAGAGAGCCTGATAGTCGGCGTGACTGAGCTCGGCGTCGGTCTTCATATCTTGTTCGCTTTCACTGCATCCATGCGATTCTGCTCAGCTTCTGCCGGTCCTGCAGCACGCGCAGAGCATGCATCAGGTCCGGTGCCATCTCCCTGATTTCATATAGATGAGCTTGCGAGAGCCGGTCCAGCAAAGTTTCCGCAGCATTGCAAAGGCTGAGCAATCTCTGCTTGCCATGCGTTTCGACGAAGACGAGCTCCCTGGCCGCCAGCCCGCCGACCAGCTCACCGACCGCGTGGCGATCCAGGAGCAGGCGCTCACCGAGCACCGCAAGCGTCATCGCCTTTCCATGCCCCTTTATCGCAAGCAATGCCTGGTGTTCCTGGGGCGCCAATCCAAGCTTCAGCGCCTCCCTTGCGCTGAAATGCCGAAACTTCCTGATCCTGTAGCGCAGGTTCGCCAGCGCGTCCCAATCCACTGTCTCGTCATGGATCCCATTTTTCATCGATATCTCCATCACGCTTGATTTATATCGTACTACGATATAATAGGCGGTCCGAATTTATCCGCAACGGCCAAACTCATTCTACGGAGAAACCATGCCACACCCGCAGCCCTCGAAGGGGAAGCTGTCGAAGCAAAGGGACTTCACCGCCGGCGTCGACCGCAGGCAAGCCGGCGATTTCACCACGGATCGTCGTGTCCTGATCCTCATCGTTATGGCAATCGTCGTCGGAACTGCTGGCGCCTTTGCAGCCGACATCTTGGTCAGTCTGATCGCGATCGTCTCCAACCTCGTCTGGCTCGGCCATTTCGCTACTGAGATGACACCTCCATGGCAGGCCCCGCGGTCCGTCTGGACAGTGATGGCACCCGTATTGGGGGGCATCGTCATCGGCCTCATGGCGCGCTTCGGATCAGAGAAGATCAGGGGGCACGGCATCCCCGAGGCCATCGAGGCGATCCTTCTTGGCGGCAGCCGCATGTCGGCCAAAGTTGCAGTCCTGAAGCCGCTTTCATCGGCAATCTCGATCGGAACGGGCGGCCCCTTCGGTGCGGAAGGACCGATCATTATGACCGGCGGCGCTATAGGATCCCTGTTTGCCCAGTTCTTCCACATGTCTGCCGCTGAACGAAAGACGCTGCTGGTAGCGGGTGCCGCAGCGGGCATGACGGCGATCTTCGGCACGCCGATTGCCGCCGTGATGCTGGCTGTCGAACTTCTGCTGTTCGAATGGAAGCCGAGGAGCTTCATTCCCGTGGCCGTGTCGGCCTGCGTCGCTGTGTGCTGGCGCCCTCTCTTGTTCGGTGCGGGGCCTCTGTTTCCGGCCAACGTCGCGTCGTCATTGCCGTGGTGGGGCATTCTCCTTTGCGCAGCGATGGGCATCGTGTCGGGATTGCAGTCCGGTCTCTTGACGACGCTTCTCTACAAGATCGAGGACCTGTTCGAGAAATTGCCCTTCCATTGGATGACCTGGCCGGCAATCGGCGGCTTGGTCGTCGGGCTCGGCGGGTTGATTGAACCACGCGCCCTCGGGGTCGGCTACGACATCATCGACGGATTGCTGCACAACCAGCTTGCCGTCTCGGTGGTTATCTCCATCCTGATCGTTAAGACCGTCATCTGGCTTTTTGCCTTGTCATCGGGAACGTCAGGCGGTGTTCTTGCACCCCTTCTCATTTTCGGCGGGGCGCTGGGCTGGCTCGTTGGCTTGGTCATGCCCGTGGGCAATCCCGGGTTCTGGGCCCTGCTTGGAATGGCCGCAATGATGGGCGGCACAATGCGCGCGCCGCTCACGGGGACCTTTTTCGCCGTCGAGATTACTGGCGACGTCAGTGCCCTCGTGCCGCTGCTCACCGCAACGGTAGTCGCCTATGCCGTCACGGTTCTCCTGCTGCGCCGCTCCATCCTCACCGAAAAGATTGCCCGCCGCGGCCAGCATATTTCCCGTGAGTACGGCGTCGATCCCTACGAACTGACCCGAGCCCAGGAGATCATGATCCGGAAAGTGGACACGCTGCAGGCGAGCATGACCGTGGCAGACGCCTGCGCCTTCTTCGCCGGTGGAGCACAGCATCGCAGCTACCCCATCATCGACGACCAGGGCATCTTCCTGGGATTGATGTCGCGCTCGGATGCGCTTCGCTGGCAGATAGACGAGGAATTTCAGGAGCAGCGCCTCGCAGACGTGGCACTCGACGGCTCGCTTCCCACCGGCCACCCTGAAGACACCGTCGGCTTTATCGCTGACCTGATGATCAGTTCCGACAGCGGACGCATCCCGATCCTCGAACCACTATCCGGGCGCTTGGTCGGCTTGATCGCGAGAAAGGACCTACTGGCCCTGCGCAGTTCATTCCGCTCACTTGAACGCGACCGGAATGCCTTCCTGCCGGCACCACGAAGCTCGGTTGCGAGATAGGCGAGAAGCCGTGCGGCGTCTGTTCGCTGCACGGCCGCCTGTCGCCGCGGTTCACACTTCGATTACATGGGCCACTCGTCGTCACGAACCGGCAAACGACGAGATTGCCTCGATGACGATTACCGCTGACGCCGCACCCGGGTCGACATGACCGAGCGAGCGATCACCAAGCCGGGACGACCGCCCTTTGGTCGCCACCATGCCTTTCGTCGCCTCGCAGCCATCACGGGCCGCGCGGACGGCTGCGTCTAGGCACGACGCAAGTGCTTCTCCGTTGGCTCGCGCCTGAAGGGCTGCCTCAGCGGCCGGCTTCCAGGCATCGACCATCGTTTTTTCTCCGATCTCAGCCTTGCCGCGATCCTGGATGCCTTGGGATAGCGCGCAGAAAGCGGCCAGGAAGTCGTCGTCCGACAATTCCTCTTTGCCTTTGACGGCGGCGCCTGCGCGCATGAAGGCAGTGGCATACAAGGGGCCGGAGGAGGCGCCGATCGCGTTCAGAAATGCCTTTGCGGCGGCATTGAACGCAGCCGTCGGTGGCGTGTGATCGCCGTCGAGCAAGGCGAGCGCCGTGGCAGCGGCGTGCCAACCACCTTCCATGGCAAGACCGTGATCGCCATCGCCGATTACGCCGTCCAGCTCGCACAACCAGTCCCGCTTTTTCGCGATCTCGTCTGCGATGAGCGAAAACATCCGTTGCAGGTCATGGGTATTGATTGGCATCCGTTACCTCCGAAACATCGCACAGTCGCAGGGATGATCGATCAGACGTTGTAACTCGTCATCGAGATGCATGATGGTGATCGACGCGCCTGCCATTTCAAGCGAGGTGCAATAGTTCCCGACGAGGGAGGTGTGGATCAGGAGCCCGGCGTCATCGAGCCGTGACTTGACCCGGCGCATCATGATGTAGAGCTCCATCAGGGGCGTCGAACCAAGCGAGTTCACCAGAACCGCCACACGGTCGCCGGCTGGAGCCTTCATCTCCCGCAGAATACCGTCCAGCAGTTCGTCGGTCACGGCATCCGCGGATCGAAGCGGTCCACGTGCCACGCCGGGTTCCCCGTGGATGCCCATGCCGATCTCCATCTCCTCTTCGCCGATGGTGAAGTTCGGCCGGAGGGTCTGGGGGAGGGAGCATGGCGAAAGCGCCACCCCCATGGTGTAGGTTCGTGCATTGGCGTGACGGGAGGCCCGCTCGACCTCGTCCAGCGGATACATGAGATCGCATGCCGCCCCGGCGGCCTTGAAGATGAAGACGTTGCCCGCGACCCCGCGTCGCTTCTCGATCTGGTCAGCCGGCGCCGAAGCAATGTCGTCGGTGGTCAGCACCGTTCGCGCCTCAATGTCATCAAGCGCGAGCATCTCGGCTGCCATGTCGAAATTCATGACGTCGCCGGCGTAGTTCCCGTACATGAAGAGCACGCCCGAGCCGCCATCCGCTGCCTTCGCGCATGCGATGATTGGATCGGGGGGCGGCGATGCAAAGACGTTCCCCACCGCGGCCGCGTCAGCCAGTCCCTTGCCGACGAAGCCAAGAAACGTCGGCTCGTGCCCCGAACCGCCGCCGATCACCAACCCTACCTTGCCCTTACGCGGGCCGTTCCTGGCGATGATGGCACGTGGCACATCATCGACCGCATAGAGGTGTTCCGGATGGGCCGCCAATATGCCTTCCAGCATCTCGTCGACGGCGTCCGCCCCGGAATTGATGAGCTTCTTGGTTTTCACGCCGATCCTCCCCTTCGAACTCCGACACCCCAGATGCAAGCCGGGCCGTGGCGGTCAATGCGCAAGCGGCAAAACCGCCACGCCGTAAGGCCCTATCGTCACGCCCGCAGCGGCCGGAGCGACGATGCTCGATCCGCAATCGAGCGGTTGCTCTTCCGCTGTCACATTGACAATGTGAAGTTTTCGTCCCGACGCGCCCGTCACGGCGAAGGCCAGAACCTTCGAAGGTGCGGATGAGACGCATTCCTGCCAGCGGGATCCTGATAGCATCGACAATGTGCGCACCGTATTGAACAAGGGGCGCCAATCCCCTTGTCTTGTTGGTTCGCCTGCGCCTGCTACAAGACCAAATGGACCGGTCAGCGCCGAGAGCGTCAGGCACTCCAGCCCAGCATCAAGCACGCGTATCGCATAGCCAAGCGCGAAGGCTTCCGCAAAACGCCCGCTATGCCGAGGGTCCTGGTTGGCCATCGGAATGCGATTGCCGGACAGGTTCTCCATCGTGCGGCTTCCATAGGGGTTCTGGCGCATCGGGATCGTTGACGGCCCGATCCGGTAGGGCTTATCGCCATAGATCGCGCGAACCGAGCGGGTAATGAAGGGAAGGGCCTCCAGCGTCTGCATGACGCTCAGGTCGTCGGCGGCATGCACGATCGGATTGGTGCAGTGGCTAACGAAACCAAGGGCGTCCGCGGGAACGCGCTTCCGGTTGAGTTCGGTAAAATAGCTCAGCATGCCCCCGCCGATGCGGATGCCGGGAAAGGCCGAACGAGCCGCGCCATAGACCTCTTCGAGGGGTGGGCACTCCGGCCACTTGCTGCCCGGGGGTGTCGACTGGCGGTCTACGGATGGCGAGATCATGATCGCATCGGGCGTGAACGAGGCCAATCGCAGAATATCGGCAATTTCCGCCGTCTCCACGGCCGGCGAACGCCTGCACGGCAGGGCGAGTTCCAGTGTCGAGCGACTGCGCTGGCCATCCGCAATGGCCTTGAACCGTTCAATTGCCTCCATGCAGTGGCCGGCATTCGGGTCGAAATGAAAGATGATCTCCTGCGGCGCGATCTCCGATAGCAGCGACTTCGCCGCGAGCACCGCTCCAGCTTCCTCGGGGGTGACGACGACGCCGATGCAGGGCATCGTGCCTGTGCGTGTCCCGAGTTCGAGCCTGATGGCGCCAGTGGAAGCAGTCGCCGCCGGACGGCTGGAACGCTCGTCGCTGATGACGAGGGATGTGCGTTGCCGAACGGGGTCGCCCGCTGCGATCTGATACGGCCAGGGCAAAGCGAGCGGTCGAACATAGGTCTTGTACGACGCGTCCGACCAGTTGCGCTGGTCCTCCATTTCGAACGTATCGCCCTCCATGCGGCACTCGGCCGTCACCCCAGGCACGACTGTGTGCGTGATCGCACGCATGTCCTTGAAGGGCTGCCAAGGATCGATCAGCTCGGGAAATTCCGTTGCTCGGAGGGTGCCATCGACACGCTCGACAGTCGCAGGCGTGCCAGCGACCCCAACGATCGGGTGAAGAATGCAGAAGCCGCAGCGATTGGTCTCGAAGCCGGTGTGCGAGACGGCGTCGGCGACAAAATCCAGGCGATCCGAGGTTCCGACGATCCTGACATCGATCGCGAGTTTGGTATTGTCCGGCCCTTCGCAGCCCGCACGATAGACGACTTCGAACCGATCCTTGTCCTGGGTGATCCGAAGCCCGGAAATTTCGGGACTGTAGGTCCCCCAGTCCCGATCGCGAACGAGGTACGAGATCGCCCTCAGCACCTCGGTCCCATCGTAGCGAATAGATCGAAGATTGCCCTCGACCAGATCGGCTTCCAGCTTTCCGGCACTGAGCCGGACCGCAGGCGTTTCGACGAGACGCGTGCCATAGAGGACGAAGGGATCGACCGTCATCGCAGCAAGGCTCCGACATCCACGCGTTGTCCGGTAGCAGCGCTTTCATAAGCTCCCTCGACGAGAGCAAAGGTCTTCAGATTGTCGGCTCCCGACGTAGAGTGTTCACCACCCTGGCTCAACTGGTCGACCCAATGCTGTTGGATGGCGTAGACGCTTTCCTGGATATTGTGCCAGGGCCGCGATGCCCAAGACAAGAGCCGGGGCGAGACGTCGATCGAGCGTGTGCCGTCGGCGTTGGTGACCTCGAGTTGGTAGCCCTGGCCGAGCCGGATGCTTCCATCGGAACCGTCCAGTTCTATCAAGGTCTCGGGGAAGGGCTCATTCGACAGCTTCGTGGCATAGCTGACGTCGACGATGGACGTCGCACCGCTGTAGTGGTCGAGCAGGATCGTCGCCACATCCTCGCCCTTGATCTTCGGATTGACTCGCTTGGTTCGTGCCGTCAGCGCCTTTACGTCACCCAGGATGTAGCGGGCGATATCGAGCGTGTGAATGCCAAGATCCTCGATGATGAAGCGCTCGCCTTCGGCCAGATATGGCTGGCCGGAGAAGACGTCGTAGCCGGAGCGGAAGGAAAAACGGCCCCAGAAAGGCGTGCCGATCGCTGCCGCCTCGAGAACCTTGCGAACCGCCTGAATGGGCGTCTGCCAGCGGAAGTTCTCATGGATCATTAGCGGAATACCGACCTCGCGGCAGGCCTGCACCATCGCCTTGGCATCGGCAAGCGTCTTGGCGAAGGGCTTTTGGCAGATGACAGGAATCTTGTGCCGCGCGGCCATCTCCACGAGTGGCCGGTGGCTCTGGACGGTTGTTGCGATGTCGACGAAATCGAAGCCGCCGTCTGCAAGGAGTGCTTCGGCATCACTGTATCGCCGCTCAATGCCAAACTGATCGCCCACGATCTTCAGGCGTTCAGCATCGCGATCACAGATCGCAACGATCTTCGCACCTTCGACATCGTTCCAGGCATGCATCTGGTTGACCGCGAAGAAGCCGCAACCGATCAATGCACCTTTCAATTCAGTCATTTCAACCTGCCCTTGCCATCTGCATCAAAGTAACGCGCTGCTGCAGACGGCGCTGCGCCTGATCGACAACAACCGCGATGATAATCACCAACCCCTTGATGACCATCTGCCAGAAGGACGAGACGCCCATCATCACCAGCCCGTCCGAGAGGATGCCGATCACGAAGGCGCCGATGATCGTCCCGCCGATCGTTCCGCGACCGCCCGACATCGACGTGCCGCCGAGGACGGCTGCCGCGATCGCGTTGAGTTCAAAGCTCTCGCCTGTTGCAGGATGCGCAGCCATCAGTTCCGACGAGATGATGACGCCGACGATCGCTGCGCAAAGACCGGAGAACATGTAGACGAAGATCTTCACGATATCGACGCGGATGCCGGACATGCGGGCCGCGCGTTCGTTGCCGCCGACGGCGAAGATGTGGCGTCCGATCGGCGTCGAACGTGCGACATAGGCAGCGACCAGTGCCAATGCGATCAGGATCCAGATCGAAACCGGCAGTCCGAGGATGCGGCCTGCACCGAAGAAGTCGAAGCCGGTCGTGGCATACTCAGGACGACCGACGAGGTTCGGAAAGGTCTGCCCGTCCGAAGACAGCAGCGCCAGGCCGCGGGCGATATAGAGCGTGCCGAGCGTGGCGATGAAGGGGGCGACGTTGAGTTTGGTGATCAGCAGGCCGTTGATGAGGCCGATGAACAGGCCGATCGCCAGCGTGATGAGCACGATCTCAAACAGGTTGAAGTAGATGGTGTAGCCAACGGGCAGTTCGATCCCGTAGAGGATCAGGCCACCGGCCACCATGCCGCAAAGCCCGACGATAGAGCCGACCGAGAGATCGATGCCGCCCGTAATGATGACGAATGTCATGCCCATGGCAAGGAAGGCATTGAGCGCCACATGCTTCGACATCAGGATCATGTTCGCCGTCGATGTGAAGTTCGGGGCGAAGATCGCGAAGAAGATGATGACGGCGAACAGCGCGATGAAGGTCCTGAGCTTCATCAGCGTCAGGAGAACTGAGCCGTTCGTGCTCGTCGGCGAAGAAGTGGTGGAGGTTGCCGCCGTCATGACGCGAGTTTCCCTTGATGTCCGTGTCCCTTGGCCGAAGCCGCGATGATGGCGTCTTCCGTCGCCTCGTCCCGGTTGAAAACAGCGACCAGCTGGCCGTTGCTCAAAACCGCGATGCGATCGGAAAGCGCCATGACCTCTTCGAGGTCAGAAGTCGAAAACAGAATGGCGAGGCCGTTTGCGGCCAGCCGCCGCATAGTGCGGAAGACATCGGCCTTGGCGCCGACATCGATCCCGCGGCTCGGCTCGTCCATCAGCAGAACCTTCGGATTGGTCATCAGCGCCTTGCCGATCACCACCTTCTGCTGATTGCCGCCCGACATCGACGTGACTTCGAAATCGGGATTGGGTGCCTTGATAGCGAGATCCTTGATGGCGTCGCGAATAGCCGTCTTCTCCGCCACCGCATTGATATGGAAGAACCGGGCGAACCGGTTGAGGCTTGCCAGCGACAGGTTGCTCGCGATCGAAAGAACCTGGACCAGTCCTTCCCGCTGCCGGTCTTCTGGGATCAGCGCCAGGCCCCGGCGGATCCGACTGGTAACGTCGCGCGCAGCGACCTCCTTGCCATCGATGAAGATCTTGCCGGTGGAGTGCCCGTGGCGCCCCATCACGCATTCGAAGAATTCGCTGCGTCCGGCGCCCATCAGGCCGTAGATGCCCAGGATCTCGCCTGACTTGACCGACAGGGAGACTCCGTCGACCGCAAGGCCGCCCGTTGGACGCGGGAGACTGATGTCTTCGGCGCGAAACATTTCCTTGCCGACCGCATGGTCCACCGACTTGGCGAAGTCCTTGGCGTCGGAGCCAATCATCGAGCGCACGATCCAACGCGTGTCGATGTCGCGGACCAGTGCCTGGCCGGTGATCTGGCCGTCACGCAGCACGGTGATGTAGTCGCCGATCCGCATCAGCTCTTCCAGGCGATGCGAGATGTAGACGATGGCGACGCCCTGCGCCTTCAGCTCCGCGATCACCTTGAACAGGATCTCGACCTCGGCCGCCGAAAGCGCCGACGTCGGCTCGTCCATGATCAGGATGCGTGCGTTGAGCGACATCGCCTTGGCGATTTCGACGAGCTGCTGCTGGCCGATGGGAAGATCCTCCACCATCGTCCCGGCGTCGATCCCCGCATCCAGTCGCATCAGAAATGCATTGGCTTTCTCGACCTGCGCCTTGTGGTCGATGCCTCGCAGGCCACGGGTAATCTCCCGTGTGGCGAAGATGTTCTCGGCCACCGACATGTTGGAGAAAAGATTGAGCTCCTGGAAGATCATGCCGATGCCGTGCGCCTGCGCATCAGCCGGGCTGTCGAAGGAAACCTGCTCGCCGTCGAGGATGATCTTGCCAAGCGTTGGCCGTTCGACGCCCGCGATGATCTTCATCAGCGTCGATTTACCGGCTCCGTTTTCGCCGACAAGCACGTTGACCGCGCCGCGCCGCAGTTCGAGATCGGCGCGCTTGACCGCGACGATACCCGAATAGACCTTCGAAACATCGTCGAGGCGCAGGATGATGTCGTTGTCGGGGGGCTGGCTCATGGCTATTGCCCCACCGTCAGTTCGGACGGAGTGACCAACGGCAACTGGCCGCCGCTTGGCACCGGGAAGGCGCCGATAACGGTCACGGTCTTGCCGAAAAGTCCATCGCGCGGCACAGCCGAAAGGAAGGCGTTGTTTGCCTTCTCATTGAAGGCCTTGCCGAACTGGGCCCATTCGATCTGGTTTTTGAATTCGTTGAAGTTGACGAAATCCAGCGTGTCGCGCAGCGCCGTCCCGCGCAGAGCCGGACCGATCTGCACCTTGGCATCGGCCTTGCCGTCGCCATCGGCGTCGACATCGAGCGTTGCCGCGCGCGATTGCGTATCGGCGGCGATCACCTTGCCGGTGAATTTCGCGGCATAGGTCCAGGGCGAGCTCGCCTGCTTCTTTGGATTTCCGTACTTTTCTCCAGCCTGGTCGGGGCTCGACGCGGCCAGTGCGGCGACGTCCTTGAGCTCGCCGGCGCGCTTTTCGAAATAGGGGACAGCCTGCGATTGCCAGATCGCCTCGACCTTCGCATTCGGATCGAATGCGTCCTTTGCAGCCGCCTGTGCCTTTTCCTCGGCAGTCGGCGTCTTGATGATCTTGCAGCCAGGCAAAGCCGCCGCCACGAGTGCGGCGATCAGGGCGCCCCTGATCCTCAACATGCGATGAACCTCGAAGTTATGTGAAATAGACCGCAGAGGGCGCGGTTTCCCGAACCCTCTGCGGCTGTTCTCTGCCGATTACTTCGCCAGCGCGAAGGTCTCGAGCTTGGAAGCGTTGTCAGCGTTGATGAGGACGCAATCCATCAGCTGCTTTTCTTCCTTCGGCGAGGTCTTGTTCTTGATGTAGGCGTCAGCCTGTTCGACAGCCATCTGCGCCTGGGCGTAGGCCGGCTGGAGTACGGTTGCCTTGATGCCGCTGGACTTGATCGAGTCTCGCACATCGTTGGAGCCGTCAAAGCCGACGACGATCACGTCCTTGCGGCCGGCAGCCTGGAGGGCCGCGATCGCACCCATGGCCATCGTGTCGTTGCCAGAGATCACGCCCTTGATGTCCGGGTTTGCCTGGAGGATGGTTTCCATTTTCGCGTAGGCTTCGGTCTGGCTCCAGTTGGCCGACTGCTTGGCAACGCTCTTCAGCTCCGGATAGTCACCGATGACGTCGTTGTAGCCCTGCGAGCGGATGCCGGCATTGGTATCGGATTCCTTGCCGACCAGTTCGACATAGTTGCCCTTCTCGCCCATCAGCTTGACGAACTCCTGCGCGCCGAGCTGGGCGCCCTGGTAGTTGTTCGAAACGATCTGGGCCACGGCGACGCCGGAGGCATTGATTTCACGGTCGATGAGGAAGGAGGGGATACCTGCGTCCTTGGCCTTCTTCACGGCCGCGACCGATGCATCGGCGCCGGCATTGTCGAGAATGATCGCCTTGGCGCCGCGACCGATCGCCGTGTCGATCATTTCGGACTGCTTGTTCGCGTCGTCGTCATGGGTCATGACGAGGGCCTCGTAGCCGAGTTCCTTGGCCTTGGCTTCGGCGCCGACGGCTTCAGCCTTGAAGAAGGGGTTGTCGTGGGCCGGCGTGATGATGGCGATCAGGTCCGCCGAGAAGGCCGGGATGGCCGTGCCGAGTGCCAGCGCGCCGGCAAAGGCCGCCAGGGTCAGTTTGCGTGTCAGTGTCATATTTTCCTCCCGAGTGAATAAGCCCCGTCTCCCTTGGGGCGGTGAAGGGCGAGGCTTTTTGCCTCGCCAAGCCGGTTCAGGTGATGCGCCGGATGCTTTCGGCGATCTCCTGCGGTTCGAATACCTTTTTCCAGTCGTCGCGCATTAGGGCGGGGATGCCGAACTCGATGGCCTTGTTGCAGGCATCGGAAAATACGCCGTCGACTTCCTTGAAGATGACCGCACCAAGCACGTTCATGTGGCCCAGCAGAAAGTCGCGGGCGGCTTCCGCCGGCACGCCGCGCGCCACGCATTCGTCCATTGCCTGGCGCATGACGACGAGCAGCGAGGCGCAGACCGTTTCAGACAAGCCAGGCTCGAGCATTGCCAGTTGCTCGACCGTCACCCGGTGCGAGCGCATGACCGGGGCCCAGATGATTTTGGCGATCTCTTCTCCGAGCGCATAAGCGCCTTCCGGTCCCTGCATCAGCGCGGAGACGATGTGTTGCTTGGCAAACAGGCCACCGAAATGGTCCTTCTTTGCCTGCATGTCAGTCTCGTCGTTGAAGATCGGCGGATGGCAGGGATGGGTGACGAAATAGGTAAGGTCGTCACGCTTGGGCAAGTGGTCGGCGAAGGGTGCAGCAGCATCCAGAGCCACGACCATGGTACCAGGCTTCAGCTTGTCGACAATTCCAGCGGCTACCTTGCCGATTGCAGTGTCAGGGACAGCAAGGATGACAACCTCGGCACCTTCGAGACCGGCATCCGGGCTGACACAGTCAAGTCCGAGGTCGTTCTTCAAGCGCGCCTTGCCGGCATCGCTGACCTCGATATGACGAACGTCGAAGCGTGACCCCTTGAGGTTCTTAGCAAGCCGGTAGCCCATTTTGCCACCTGCGCCGAAGAGGGCAATTGTAGTCATGTTTCCTCACCTTTTCTCAGTCTGGATAGGAGCATAAACTGGTATGATGAGTCAATCACCATATCATCAACTATTTGATTTAGGAGACCCGTTTTTCCGCATCGAGTCGATCGATCGCGTCAACATTGCCGGCTGAAGACCCCAGCGGATCGAATTCCGAGGCAAGCCAGACGTCCACGATCGACTTGGCGAGTTCCGGCCCAATCACGCGCGCACCCATGGTGATGATCTGCGCGTTGTTCGACTTGGCGGCGCGTTCGGCCGAATAGGTGTCATGCGTCAGCGCCGCACGGATACCGGGCACCTTGTTTGCGGAGATGCACACGCCAATGCCGGTCCCGCAGATCAGGATGCCGCGCTGGTGTTCCCCATCGACAATCGTCTGTGCGAGTTTCTGCGACAGGTCGGCGTAGAAGCCGGCTTGGCTGAGATCATGCACTTCAAGATCCGTCCGGCCTGCGAGGTGAGCAGCAATCACATCCAGCAGCGGCTTTCCGGCGCTGTCAGCGCCTATTGCAATCTTCATGAGAGCTTCCTTTCACAGGCTTTCGGGCACAGGGGTTTTGGCCGCGGCAGACGCCCGGCGCAGGATTTCGAGGTATCCTTCGACAGCCCAGGCCGATCGACCGATGAACAGACCATCGATATGAGCTTCGGAGAGGAGTTCTTCGCAGTTTTGTGGGTTGACGCTTCCACCGTAGAGAACCGGCACTGACCGGCCGAGGACGCCCCTGGCCGTTTCGGCGATCTTGCCGTGCCGCTCGCAGGCGTAGGATGCGGTCGCCGGAATACCATTGACGCCAATCGCCCAGACCGGCTCGTAGGCGAGAAGAACAGGAGAAGGATCTGGCTGGGTGGCGACACGCGCCAAGGCCGCCTCGACCTGCCGTCGCAAGACCGTGTCGGCGTGGCCGGCCTGACGCTCCTGCAAGGTTTCTCCGATGCAGATGAGTGGCGTCAGACCGTGCCGAACGGCCGATGCGACCTTCAGGCCGACGGTTTCATCGGTTTCCCCAAAATGCTCGCGGCGCTCGGAATGGCCGAGCTCCACGATATCGAGCTGGCAATCCTTGAGCATTGGCGCCGAAACCTCGCCGGTCCATGCGCCCGAATCGTCCCAATGCATGTTTTGCGCGCCGACCTTGACCGAGGTCTGGGCAAGCACGCGCTTGACCTCGCGAACAGCGGTGAACGACGGAATGACGAACCGCTGTATGCCCGGATCGCGCTCATCGTCGGTCTCGGCGAGACGTCGGGCGAAGGCAAGCGCCTCGTCGAGCGTCTTGTTCATCTTGAAGCTGGTGCCGATCCATAGGGCCATGTCAGCTGGTCCTTCCGTCGCGTATCTGGGCGAAATAACTGTCCGTCCCGATCTGACCGCCCTTGAGGGCGATCTGCAGGCCATCGGTCGGCTGGTAGCTGCCGTGGGCAAGACAAAGCGGCGAGCCTGGTGTTTGGGGAAGCGGGAGCAGGGTGGTGAGCGCATCGACCTTCAACTGTCGCAGCGCATGACTTGACGTGTCGCCGCCGGCGATGACCGCGCGCGAAAGCCCCTCCCGTTCGACCAGTTGGCGCAGGATCGTGCCCAGCGCCCGTCCGAGCTTGTGCCGGGCGCCGGCTATCTTGTCGATGTGATCACCGATATCTGCCGAAGGTCCAAGCGCCGTGTGGAGGATAACGCTTCGTCCCTCCTTCAATTTCTCGACCCCTTGCTGGACGGCCATGTCGATCGAGCGTTCGCTGTCGTCGGACACCAATGCGAGGGGATCGAGCGTGACATCGGCAAAGCCGTCGTCCCGTGCCTTCCGGATCTGACGCTCGGTCGTGGGCGACACGCTGCCGGACACCGCTGCGAGCCGGTCCACGGAACCGACCTCGGGAAACTGTGCCTCGCCCGCAATCAGGCCCTCTCTTCGCCAGGCATTGACGAGTGCGTATTGAACCCCGGAGGAGCCGGCGACGAAAGGTCCCGACTGGTGCGAAAGCCGAACCAACTGCCGACCGGCAGCAGCCTGTGCTTGCAGCGAATCCACATCGATGAGGAGCGCGCCTGGCTGTGCATCCACGACCTTATCGACCAAAGCGTCGACGTCGCTCGATAGGATGGTGGGAAGATCGATCAGGCTGATCGGGACCGCGGTCTGTGTCGACAGATGGACCGTCAGGTCGGCTTCGCCCATCGGCGTTACCGGATGACAGCTCATGACCGGATGGCGGTCGATCCGGTAGACGCGCCCCTGATAAGCTGCAAACAAATTGCCGAAGGCCGTGTAGCGCTTCAGCTGCGGCGCGCCGACGACGACGGGCACAGTGGACTGGCGGAAGATGTCGCGACCGATCTCGATCGCTTTTCCGATGTTTCCGACATTCGGGCTGGAATCGAAGGTCGAGCAGACCTTGTAGTGGCAAATCCTGGCATCGAGTGATTTCAGCCATTCGAAAGCAGGTGTCAGGTTTGCCTGCATCCACTCCGGCGTCTCGCTCCGGCTCGTCCCGGCAATGCCGATCGCCCTAGCGCCCTTGAACCGGGCACGCATCTCCGGCGAGGGAATGTCGAGGAAGAGCACGGTCTCGATGCCGTTCGACGCCAGCGCCTCCATGACGTCGGTCGAGCCAGTGAAGTCGTCGCCATAATAGCTGAGAAGCAGATTGCCCATCGCTGTCACGCGCCCTTGCCGCCGCTGAACTTGGCAATCGAGGCAGCAAGTTCAGGATGCTCCCTGGCGTAGGTTTCCAATGGAATGTCCGCCACGGCGGCCTGCCAGGCCTGCTGCACGGCACGGACGCCTGCCGCCGGGCCACCGGGATGGCTGACGATGCCGCCGCCGCACAGATAGAGAAGATCGGTAGTGCGGCCCGTTCGCTGATAGGTGTCCGGCGCCTGGCCGCCCCACTGGCCCGATCCGGCGACCGGAAGAGGGCAGTCGGAGGCGTCGAAGAGCGGCGTGCTCACAGCCTTGAAGGACGAGACGAAGCTTTCGTCCGGCTCCCAGTATTTGACCCTGATGCCATTGATCTGGAACTGGTCGACGCCGAGCAACCGCCAGAACTGCTGGTAAACCTTGAAGTCCATGCCCGCGCCGGGGTCCCGTGTCAGCACGTCCCAACCGTTTCGATGGGCATGCAAAACCAGACTGGAGCGCTTGCGCAGGAAACACATGCCGCCGAAGCCGATTGAATTGATGTTGACGACGGCGCAGTTGCCCCCCGCCTTGGCGACGATGTCATGGTTGCGCATCATCTCGTCGGGATCGGCATGCGAAATGCCAAAGGCATACATCACCTTCTTGCCGGTCTTCTGCTCATGATCGAGAATCCGCGGCATGATCGCAGCGACGCGCTCCTTGAGCGGCGAATAGGCCGGGCTCATGAGCTTCTCGTCATCCTTGATGAAGTCGACGCCGGACTCGATCAGTTCGCCGACGAGTTCGGCGGTCTCGTGAGGACGCAGCCCGAGCGCCGGCTTCACGATTGTCCCGATGATCGGACGCCCCTCGACGCCCGTCAGCCGGCGGCTGCCGGTAATGCCGAATTGCGGCCCCGGATGCGCATGCCTGAAGGCATCAGGCAGCTTCATGTCGACGATGCGAATGCCGGTCATGCCCTTGATGGAGAAGACGCCACCAATGGCGATGGTCATCAGTGCCGAAAGATCCGTACCGATCGCGTCCGGCGGAAAGGCAATATCGACGTCCGCCCGATTGAGGCGGGTTCCCGGCGCCACTTCCGGCCAGGTCGGCTGGTCCGACCCCTCCAACGGGCGGATCGCCACAACCCGCGCCGCCACACGCGACTTCAGCTCCTCGGTCTCGCCTGGCACCGGCACGAAGGTGCCCGTGGATTGGTCGCTCGCAATCTTTTCGGCCATCGCCTCCACGCTGCCGGGCGTTTCGATGCGATAAGTCAGTGTGATCATCATGGAACTGCAGTTGCTCCTCTCGCCATGTGATATTGCCATGGCGTCAACTCGTGATCTGGTATAATGAGTATTCCATATGATGAAAAGCGAAATTTTGCTTTGCCGTAATTTTCGGGCGCTTTGTCCTCGGCACGGAAAATGATAGGAGGAGATATTTGAGCCAGCGAGACGCTATGACCCAACCCATCGACCAGATTGTTCGCCGCAAGTTGTCAGACGAGGTGTTCGACCGCCTCGAGCGAATGATCACCTCCGGCGAGCTTGCGCCTGGGGACGACATGCCGTCCGAGAGGGTACTGATGGAGCGCTTCGGCGTTGGCAGGCCGGCGATTCGTGAAGCCATGCAGGCACTTGCCAGCAAGGGGCTGGTCAGCATTTCCCATGGAGAGCGGGCAAAGGTGCTCAACCTGACCGCCCAGTCGATCTTCCGACAGGTCGATCTGACCGCCAAGATCATGCTGTCGCGGTCCACTGACACCCTGGAGCATCTGAAGAGCGCCCGCATATTCTTCGAACGGGGGATGGCACGGGAGGCGGCGCAGCGCGCTACCGAGACCGACATCGAGGATTTGCGCCAAATTATCGAGCGCCAGCGCAATTCGCTGGGGGACGCCGAGAGGTTCATCAGCGCAGACATGGAGTTTCATACGCGTATTGCGCAGATCTCGGGAAACCCGCTCTTTGTTGCGGTCAGCGAAGCAATGCTCGCCTGGCTCAGGGAATATCACACCGACATGCTGATCTGGACCGGCAAGGAAAAGTTCACCCTCGTCGAGCATGAGGAAATCCTGAACCGCCTCGCGGAACACGATGTCGATGGCTCGGAGAGTGCGATCCTCAAGCATCTTGAACGCTCAAGCGCCTTGTACGGAAAACCACACGAGTGAGGGCAGGAGCAGAGAGTGCCCCTGCAAGACCACTATTGATCCGCTGAAGGAGCCGTGTGGTCGGATGAAGCAACCTGTGCGAGATCCTGGGCTTGCGCCATGGCTTTCACGAGGGCGACGATCTTCTCGCGCAACTGCACGTCGTTGATCTTCATGAAGGCGCGATTGAGTGCAAGCCCTTCCTTCGAGTGCAGGAACTCGGCCACGGGATCCACCATCGCAGGTGTGTCGAAATTGACCGAGAACTCGGATTCGCCCTGCTGAAAGAAGAAACTCGGCGATACGCCCAGTACTTCCGCGATCCGTTGCAACCGGCTTGCGCCGACGCGATTCATTCCTTTTTCGTATTTCTGAACCTGCTGGAAGGTCACGCCAATCTGTTCGGCAAGCCTTTCCTGACTAAGTCCCAGCAATTGCCGGCGTGTCCTGATACGAGAGCCTACATAGCTGTCGATTGCGTTCGGTGTCTTTGCGTTCATTCCAAGTGTCCATGTGCCGGAAGTAAGCGAAACGGTCTTCCCGGCAAACCGCCGCAGCCCACTGTGTCTTAGCAGCTTATTAAATTCAACGCTCCTTTTTCTCGTTTAAGCGCTATCTTCCCAAAAAAGCGTGATCGCCTAATCCATGCCGAAGCGGATCGGACGGACCACGCGATGCACGATCTTCAGCGTCCTATCCGGCAGGATCATGTAGGTTTCCTCGACCTGCTGCCCGTATTGATCGATGAAATCATGCGGGAATGTCGAGCCCGGCGGCGACTTCGCCAGCTTCGTTTTCGGCTGACCATGATAGATGATGCTTCCCGGTATCGGATCGAGGCCGGGCGAAGAGTAGTCAATGCCCGTCGTGCATCCGGCGAGAATCATGGCACCGATCAGCACTGCAGCTTTCATCTTCATGGGGCGTTCCACTCTGTCCGCGTCTATAGAAATACATATATGAGAGAACGGCGGCGCAGACAGATGCAACGCCTGGCCGCGATAAAATTTTGTCGCCGGTTCGCCCGCTCGTTCAGTTGTGGGCTTGGAGCAGCCCGCGCTTCGTCAGATTGATCATGAGCGCCGAGATACCGAAGGTCCAGGGTGCACATTGCGTCGATAGCCGCACGGTGTTGACCAATGCCCCGAGACCCGGCGACGAGATTTCGACAACGTCCCCGACCTTGTGGGTGAACCCCTGGTTCGGTGCATCACGATCCTGTGTCGGGGCAAAAAGCGTCCCGAGAAACAGCATGAAACCATCCGGATACTGGTGATGCGCACCGCATGTCTGCTTGACGAGATCGGTCGGGTCGCGGCTGATCTTCGACATGGAACTCTTGCCATCCAGGACGAACCCGTCCAAGCCGGTGACCTTCAGATCAAGTTCCGCATTGCGGACGTTGTCGAGCGTGTAGCCATCGGCGAACAGCCGGATGAACGGCCCGATCGAGCAGGACGCGTTGTTGTCCTTGGCCTTGCCGAGAAGCAGCGCCGAGCGGCCCTCGACATCGCGCAGGTTGACGTCGTTGCCGAGCGTCGCCCCCCTGATCTCGCCGCGACTGTTGACCGCGAGGACGATTTCTGGCTCTGGATTGTTCCAGGTCGAAATCGGATGCAGGCCGACATCGGCGCCCCAACCGACGGATGACAGTACCGGTGCCTTGGTGAAAACCTCAGCGTCGGGCCCGATCCCAACCTCGAGATATTGCGACCACATGCCCTCGTCGATCAGAGCCTGCTTGACCTTGCCAGCCTCCGGCGAGCCGGCCTTGATGTTGTTGAGGCTGCCGCCAATCAGCGTGCCTACCCGCTCGCGAAGGGCCGCCGCGCGATCCGGATTACCGGCTGCCTTTTCCTCGATCACGCGCTCGATCATCGACTGGGCAAATGTCACGCCGCACGCCTTGATCGCTTGCAGGTCCGCCGGCGCAAGCAGGTAGGGAAGGCCGGTGTCCGGGTTGCCGGTGCTGTTGGCCAGGATCGCGATTAGCGCTCCCAGCGACTGGCCGGCAACCGAGCGCACATAGGCGGTCGGATCGGGCATCTCCAGAAGTGCGCTGAGCGTCGGGGCCTCACGGGCCGTAATGTCGATCAGCTGACCGTCGCGGATGGTAACGACGCTTGGACCTCGAGCCGCCGGGCTCCAGGCACGACCGACAAAAAGGGCGCCGGAGGCGGCAGCATCCAGAAGGGTATCAGACATCGGCATATTCCGTCACGCGAGCGATGGACGCGCTCTCAAATGAAAGGGATTGCGCCGCCCTCCAACCCAGCGGCGGCCGAAATCGATCACATTCGCTGCCCAACGGCAAGGTCGGAACTCCAAAAAGCGGTCACCTCTGACGATCGGACGGAACAGCCTCGATGCCCTCCCAAATCGGGGCCACGAAAAGAATGAGGGCAGCGTGCGCGCCAGCACTATTTGCCGGCGCGCACTGCACGTGTGGTTTCTTCCTAGTGGTTGTCGCGCGGAATACCCTTGGTCTGGGCGATGCGCTGGTATTTGACGGCTGGCTCGAGGACCGCGCCTGTCTCCATCTGGCCTACGTAGCTGCGCTGGATTTCCTGCCACGGCGTCTGGCTCTCGGGGTAGACGTAGCCACCGGCTGCCTGAAGTGCCGCGCGACGCAACGCAAGTTCTTCGTCGCTGATGAGGATATTGGCAGTACCCTTCTTGAGGTCGATGCGCACTTGGTCGCCGGTTTGCAGGATGGCAAGGCCGCCTCCTGCCGCCGCTTCCGGCGAAGCATTCAGGATCGACGGAGATCCCGAGGTGCCCGACTGGCGTCCGTCGCCGACGCAGGGGAGGGAAGAGATGCCCTGCTTCAAGAGATAGTCCGGGGCACGCATGTTAACGACCTCGGCGGCACCAGGATAGCCGATCGGACCAGCACCGCGCATGAACAGGATCGTCTTCTCATCGATCGCGAGCGACGGGTCGTCGATGCGGTGATGATAATCTTCCGGACCGTCGAAGACGACGGCACGGCCGGTGAAGGCTTCCGGATCCTTCGGGTCCGACAGATAGCGATTGCGAAATTCCGGCGAGATCACGCTCGTCTTCATGATGGCCGAGGAGAAAAGGTTGCCCTTCAGCACACGGAAACCGGCGCGCTCCTTGAGCGGCTTTTCGAACGGACGGATGACCTTCTCGTCCTCGATCATCGATGAGGTGTAGTTTTCGCCGACCGTCTTGCCGTTGGCCGTGATGGCGCTGGTGTTGATCAGGTCGTGTTTGATCAACTCACCGATGACGGCCGGGACTCCACCTGCATGGTAATAGTCTTCGCCAAGATACTCGCCGGCGGGCTGCAGATTGACGAGCAGCGGAATTTCCTCGCCATAGGTCTGCCAGTCATCCACTGTGAGCTCGACCCCGACATGGCGCGCAAGTGCGTTGAGGTGGATCGGCGCATTGGTCGAACCGCCGATGGCAGAGTTCACGCGGATCGCGTTGATGAAGGCTTCCTTGGTCAGGATATCCGATGGCTTGAGATCCTCGCGAACCATCTCGACGATCCGCAGGCCGGTCTCGTAGGAGATTTCCTGCCGGTCACGGTAGGGAGCAGGAATGGCGGCGGCACCCGGGAGCTGCATGCCGAGCGCTTCGGCCAGCGAGTTCATCGTCGTCGCCGTCCCCATGGTGTTGCAGTAGCCGGTCGACGGAGCCGACGAAGCGACGAGCTTGACGAAGCCCTGATAGTCGATCTCGCCTCTGGCCATCATTTCGCGGGCCCGCCACACGATCGTGCCGGAGCCCGTACGCTCGCCGCGGAACCAGCCGTTCAACATCGGGCCGACCGACAGGGCGATCGCCGGAATGTTGACCGTGGCCGCGGCCATAAGACAGGCAGGCGTCGTCTTGTCGCAACCGATGGTCAGGACAACGCCGTCCAGCGGATAACCGTAGAGCACCTCCACGAGGCCGAGATAGGACAGGTTTCGGTCAAGACCGGCGGTCGGACGCTTGCCTGTTTCCTGAATCGGATGAACCGGAAATTCGATGGCAATGCCACCGGCATCACGAATGCCTTCGCGAACGCGCTTGGCCAGTTCCAGATGGTGGCGGTTGCACGGCGAGAGGTCCGAGCCGGTCTGCGCAATCCCGATGATCGGGCGCCCCGACTGCAGTTCCTCCTGGCTCAGACCGAAGTTCATGTAGCGCTCCAGGTAAAGCGCGGTCATGTCAGGGTTCGCGAGATTGTCGAACCAGGCCTTGGAGCGAAGCTGCGGCGCCTCGGTCTTTTCCTGAATTGCATTGGGATTTTGCGGGACGGGGGGCTTCTCAACCACGATGTGTTTCCTTGCGTTGACGTCGCTGTTGTCATGCATTTAGCTGATCGATACTGGATTGTATAATCAGTCTTTCGTATCTTGGTATGCATATCTTTTATATCAAGCGAGGCGCGCATGGGACTGGACGGATTCAAACTGCGGCATCTGAGGATGCTCGTGGCATTGAACGAGCACGGCAAGCTCGGCGTCGTCGCGGAAATGTTCGGCGTATCGCAGCCGGCCTTGTCGCGTACCTTGAACGAACTCGAGCACATGTCCGGCCACCAGCTTTTCGAGCGCCACAACCGCGGCCTGATAGCGACGGCACAGGGCGAGGTGATCGTTCGCCACGCCAAAATGCTTCTGGCGGAGGCGCAGCGGGCCGAATACGAGATGGTAGTGGCGGCAGCCGGGCAGGGCGGTAGCGTCGCGTTCGGAACGATCATGACACCGGCGTCAGACTACGTGGCGCCAGCGCTGAAGCGCCTGTTCGAGACCCATCCAACCATCGACGTCAGCATCACGGTCGGCAGCAGCGACGTCTTGCTTGAAGACGTTCTCAGCCGCCGCCTGGATTTCGCGGTCTGCCGCATACCGAGCGGCATGAACCCGCTCTGGTTCGACCACATACCGCTTGGAAAGGAAACGCTACGGGTCGTGGTGGCCGTCAACCATCCGCTGGCAGACAGGGCCGAGATCACTGAAAACGACCTGCGTCAACAAAGCTGGGTCTTGCAGCCGCACGGTTCCTTCCTGCGACATGTCGTCGACGACTTCATTCGCCGCCATGGCATCGTCCCCGCCAGCGTGGTCTCTACCTCCGATGCGCTGCTGACGATGCTCCTGATGCTGCAGAGCCAACGCCTGGGGATCCTGGCCGAGCCGGTTGCCAGACTCCTGGAAAAGCATGGCCTGCTGCGCGTGCTGTCGATCGCAGGCGATATCTCCGTCCCGGATTTCGGGCTGGTGAAGCTCAAGGACCGCGAATTGTCCGCATCGGCGGAATTGCTCTACAAACTCTTCGAATCTGCTTGAGAGGCAAGCCTCACGGCGCCGGAACATATTGCGAGACGATGCGCGCGTCGCGGCGAAAGTCGGACGGCGACATGCCGGCGATATGACGGAATGACTTGTTGAAGGCGCTGATCGAACCGAACCCGCTGTCCATCGCCACCTGCAGGACGTTGGCTCCGTCATTCATCAGCATGGCCTGTGCCCGCGACAGCCGAAGCAGGTTCACATACTTGCTGAGCGTCATGCCCGTCGTTTTCTTGAAGAGGTTCATCGCGTATTTCGGATGCAGGTCCGCGGCCCGAGCGATATCCACCGAATCGATTTCCTGCAGGAAGTTGGCGGCGATGAAGTCGCACATGCGTGCCACGCTTCGCGACGATTGGGGATATGCCTGCTCGACATCATCGGTCGCCGACATGCCGTTGGGCGCCAGCATGGAATAGGGCTCCAGCACGATGCGTTCGATGCGCAGCAGCATTTCCTCAACCGCATGCTGCGCCTTCGCGGCATCGCCCGACTTGGCGTAAGCCACCCAACGCTGAAAATTCTGGATGTCCGCGGCGTCGGTCGCCGAGGTGAAGAGGATTTCGCCCTTCATCAACCGGCTTGAAATATTGATCGGAAGGCGCATGCGGAAGAAATAGACGAGTGGCAAATGGCCGCCAGCATAGATCGCATCGTCGCTGCTCTGGTCCATCTGGTGCGGCTGCCCGCCCCAGAACAAGCACATGTCGCCAGCCTTCATGCTGATATCGTGCCCGTTCATGCGGTAATGCACGTTGCCGCGGATGATATAGTTCAGTTCGACCTGCACATGCCAATGCGGCATCAGCATCCGCGGTGGATGATTGTGAAACATCTGGAGCGCCGTCGGCAATCCTTCGATGCTGCTCGCTCCCGGCTGGTAGACAGCCCTTCTTTCGATCTTACTTTCCGCCAAATCCACATTCCCTTTTTAGGAGACAGCGGCTCCCTTCCAGATAGTCTAGCCGTGTTCGCTTAGGGACGGCAATTGAAAAGGGAGGATTTTCAATGCGCTTCAAACTTATCGGTGCGACTGCCGCACTCGCACTGCTTGCATCCGGCTCCGCGTATGCGGAGTCTGCCAATCTCACCATCTGGAGCTGGAACGTTGCCGCATCGGCGCTGAAGTCCACGCTCGAAGGCTTCAACAAGCAGCATCCGGATATCAAGGTCACGGTGGAAGATCTTGGAAACCAGCAGGTCTTCGACAAGATGCTGGCGGCCTGCGCCGCTGGTGGTGAAGGCCTTCCTGACATCGTCACTGTCGAAAATTTCGAAGCCGAAATCTTCTGGAACCGATTCCCGGACTGCTTCGCCAATCTGAAGGACCTAGGCTACAACTCAGACATCCAGGCAAAATTCCCGGACTTCAAGCGCACCGAGCTTGAAGTCGGCGATGTCGCTTATGCCATGCCGTGGGATTCCGGCCCGGTCGCCGTCTTCTATCGCCGTGACTTCTACGAAAAGGCTGGCGTCGATCCGGCATCCATCAAGAGCTGGGATGACTTCATCGCGGCCGGCAAGAAGATCTCTGCCGCCAATCCCGGTGTCGTCATGGCTCAGGCCGACTTCAACGGCGATAGCGAATGGTTCCGTATGATCTCGAACGAGCAGGGCTGCGGCTACTTCTCGACCGACGGACAGACGATCACCATCAACAAGCCCGCCTGCGTCGCTACCCTTGAAAAAGTCAAGGAAATGAAGGACGCCGGAACGCTGACGGCTGCAAGCTGGGATGAAAAGATCCAGGCAAACACGGCCGGCAAGGCTGCCAGCCAGATGTATGGCGGCTGGTACGAAGGCACCGTACGCTCCGGTTCTCCTGATCTGTCCGGCAAGTGGGGCGTCTACCTGATGCCAAGCCTGACGAAGGATGGCCCGCATGCTGCAAACCTCGGCGGTTCGTCGCTTGCGATCGCGGCAAACTCGGCCAACAAGGAAGCGGCCTGGACCTACGTCAACTACGCGCTCGGTACCAATGAAGGCCAGGTCAGCATGCTGAAGTCCTTCGGTCTCGTGCCATCGCTTCTGTCTGCAGTTCAGGATCCTTTCGTCAACGAGGCACAGCCCTATTGGGGTGGCCAGAAGGTCTGGGCCGATATCCTGTCGACCCTGCCCAAGATCGAGCCGAGCCGCGGCACGCCGTTCCAGACGGATGCCGACGCGATCTACAAGGCAACGCAGACCAAGTACTTCGCTGGCGGTTATCCGGACGCGAAGGCAGCGCTTGATGACGCTGCCAAGCAGATCGCCACGGCCACAGGTCTTCCCGTCGCGGAATGAGTAACGACGCCGGGCGCCAAAGTCGCGCCCGGCCTCCATCCCTCGGGATGCTCGTTTCGTTTATGAGGAGAATGAAATGCCGATCCGGAACCGGAGCGCGTACATATTTCTCGCGCCCTATCTGCTTGTCTTTGCCACCTTTTGGGTCTGGCCGATCATCAATTCGTTTCTGATCTCGTTTCAGAACACACGCGTCAATCCGTGGAAGTTCAGCGCGTCGGTGAACTGGGGACGCCTGATCGGCGACCCGGCCTTCTACAACGCGCTTTACAACACGATGATCATCCTGGTCATCCAGGTCCCCGTCATGATCGCGATCGCGACCGTGATGGCCGTGTTCCTGAATTCGCCGCTTTTGAAAGCGCGCCCCCTGTTCCGGTTTGCCTTCTTCGCGCCCGTCGTCGTGGGCGAAGTCGCCTACGCCGCAGTCTTCCGCCTGATGTTTTCGATCGACTTCGGCATCATCAACAAGCTGATCACCGCCGTCGGTCTGCCCGCGGTCTCCTGGTTCGACAACGCGACGGCCGCCATGGCGCTGGTCATCATCGCGGTCACCTGGCGCTGGGCCGGCTATAACGCGATCATCATCCTGGCGGGTCTCCAATCCATTCCCGGCGATGTCTACGAGGCTGCAACGCTCGACAAGGTCTCGCCGACGCAGCAGTTCTTCCACATCACCTTGCCGCTTCTGAAACCGATCATTCTCTTCTGCGTCGTCCTTTCCGTGATCGGCACCATGCAGCTCTTTACCGAGCCCTTCCTGATCACCAACCGCGGTGGGCCGGGAGGCGGCACCGAGACACTCGGACTGCTGCTTTATCGCCAGGGCTTCCTGTCGCTGAACTTCGGCTACGCCTCGGCCATCGCCTACACGATGGCAGTGATCGCCGTGGTCATCTCGCTTCTCAATCTGTGGATCGGGAGGGAGCAGAAATGAGATCCAAGTCCCAAGCCCTGCTGATCAAGACCATTGCGCTTCATGCCGTGCTGACGCCGCTGGCCATCATCTGGTTGTTTCCACTGTGGATGATGTTCGTCTTCGCGACGATGCCTGATTACGGCATCTTCAGCCCGGAGATCGTGCTTCTGCCGTCAACCAACCTGATCGAGAACTTCAAGAACCTGCAGGCCGACACCGACTTCGTGCGGGCGATGACGATCTCGGTCGGCGTGGCAGCCATCTACACGTTCCTCTCGGTGCTGCTGACCTCGATGGCCGGCTGGGCGCTGGCGCGCTACCGCTTCGTCGGCCGCTCGATCGTCATCGGGATCATCCTCGGCACGATCACGCTTCCCTTTGCCGTCGTCGTCATCCCGCAGTTCATCATGGTGGCCCGCGAGTTCAAGCTGGCCAACACCTGGATCGCGCTGATCGTGCCGCCGCTGTTCAACTCGCTCGGCGTCCTCTTCATGCGTCAGGCCTTCTCGATGATGCCGAATGACCTCTTCGATGCCGCGCGCGTTGAAGGCGTCAAGGAATGGCAGATCTTCCTGCGCATTGCGCTGCCACTGTCGCGTCCGACGATGGCGGCCCTCGCGATCATTCTGTTTCTCGCATCCTGGAACAACTACCTGTGGCCGCTGCTCATCAGCTCCAAACCCGGAATGATGACGGCACCGGTGGCGCTTGGAACGCTGATCGGCCTCACCAAGGTCTCCTGGGGCGGCATCATGGCGGGCGCACTGCTCCTGACCGCGCCAATCCTGGTCGTCTTCGTGTTCCTGCAACGTCACTTCATCGCCGGCATTTCGGCCGGCGCAATCAAATAATCGGGGAACGCCTGATGTCTGAACTTTCACTCAAAAATGTCGTCAAGCGCTTCGGTGCCCTGGAAATCGTTCATGGCGCGAACCTCGAGGTCAAGGACGGCGAATTCGTCGTCTTCGTCGGACCGTCCGGATGCGGTAAATCCACACTCCTGAGAATGATCGCGGGCCTGGAAGATATCTCCGGCGGCGAGATCAACATCGGCGGCAAGGTGGTCAATGACGTCGAGCCGGCGGATCGCGGCATCGCCATGGTCTTCCAATCCTATGCGCTTTACCCACACATGACCGTCGAGGAAAACCTGAGCTTCGGCCTGCGCATGAACGGCAATCCGAAGGAGGATACCGAAAAGCGCGTCAAGCACGCCGCCAACATCCTGCAGATCAACGAATTGATGCAGCGTCGTCCGAAGCAGCTCTCCGGCGGCCAAAGGCAGCGTGTCGCCATCGGTCGCGCCATCGTGCGCGAACCGCAGGTCTTCCTGTTCGATGAGCCGCTCTCAAATCTCGACGCCGAACTGCGCGTGCAGATGCGTGTCGAAATTTCACGGCTGCACAAGCAGCTCGGCACGACGATGATCTACGTCACCCACGACCAGACGGAGGCAATGACGCTCGCCGACAAGATCGTCGTGCTGCGCGCGGGCAACATCGAGCAGATCGGTGCGCCGCTCGATCTCTACGACAATCCGGCTAACCAGTTCGTTGCCGGCTTCGTCGGCTCGCCGAAGATGAACTTTCTGAAGGCTGAAGTCGTCGGCAAGGATGCGACGACTGCAACCGTCGCACTTACTGAAGACAAGGCGGTTCGCGTTCAGCTTCCGCTCACCAGCAACGTCGAGGCAGGCATGCCGGTCACGCTCGGCATCCGGCCAGAGCATTTTCTCGACGCCGGCCAGGGAGACACCGACCTCACCGTCAGCATCGACGTCGCCGAGCACCTTGGCAACACGAGCTACATCTATGCCACGACGTCAGGCGGCGAGCAGCTGATTATCGAGCGACCGGAATCGCGCACGGCCGGCAATCGCGACCAACTCACCGTGGGCCTCTCGGCCCAACGCATTTTCGTATTCGACAGCGCCGGCAACCGGCTGCGCTGATCGCAGACCCCTTCCCAAGACAGAGCAATGAAAGAGGACTAACCATGAGCTCAGATCAACCGATCCGCTGGGGCATTATCGGCCCAGGTACCATCGCGCGCACCTTCGCCGACGGCATCGCACACTCGCGCACCGGCAAGCTCGTCGCGATCGCCACCCGCAATCCTGGCAAGGCCAGCCTCGCCGAGAACTTTCCGGGTGCCCGCATCGTCAATGGCTATGAGGCGCTGCTGACCGACTCAGAAGTCGACGCGATCTATATCTCGACGCCGCACACCGGCCATGCCGAGTGGGCCATCAAGGCCATTCGTGCGGGCAAGCATGTGCTCGTCGAAAAGCCGATCGCGCTGTCGGCCTTCGATGCCGACGCCATCTACCATGAAGCCACGAAGGCTGGCGTCTTTGCCGGCGAGGCCTTCATGTATCGCGTCCACCCGCAGACGGCAAAGATCGTCGAGCTGGTGAAGAGCGGCGCCATCGGCTCGGTGCGGATCATCCGCTCGAGCTTCGGCTTCAACATGGGCGGCTTCAAGCCCGAACACCGGCTGTTTGCCAACGAAACGGCTGGCGGCGGCATCCTCGATGTCGGCGGTTATCCGGTTTCGATGGCGCGACTGATTGCAGGCGCTGCTGAGAACAAGCCCTTCCTGGAACCGGAAAAGGTTGCTGGCGTCGGCCATCTCGGCCAGTCGGGCGTCGATGAATGGGCTTCCGCCGTTCTGAAATTCCCGAACGGCATCGTGGCTGAAGTATCGTGCTCGATCATGGCGAACCAGGACAACACCCTACGCATCATCGGCTCGGAAGGCCGCATCGAGGTCAAGGACTTCTGGTTTGCCTCCGGCCACAAGGGCGGCGTCGGCAAGATCGAGATTTTCAAGGGCAACGAGCAGCAGACGATCGAGATCAAGGAAGATCGTTGGCTCTATTCCTTCGAAGTCGATGCGGCGGGCGATGCCATCCGCGCCGGCCAGAAGGAATTCGCCGCACCCGGCATGAGCTGGGCGGATTCGATCGGCAACCTTCGTGTCCTCGACCAGTGGCGTTCGTCGATCGGCCTGGAATACAGCGTCGAGAAGGCGGCCAAGCGGACCAGCAACCTTGCCGGCGGCGCCGTGCGCCGGGGCAACAGCATTCCCCAGCGCCAGATCCCCGGCATTTCAAAGCCGGCATCGGTCGTGACCCTCGGCTTCGAGTTCTTCCCGAACTTTGCAGCTGCCTCGCTTACGCTTGATGCCTTCTATGAGGCCGGCGGCAATGTCTTCGACACAGCTTTCGTGTATGGCGGCGGCAAGACGGAGAGCATCTTCGGCGACTGGCACACCAGCCGCAACGTGCCCCGCGAGGAGATCGTGCTGATCGGCAAGGGCGCGCATTCGCCGCTTTGCTATCCGGACGTGATCGCCAAGCAGCTCGACCAGTCGCTGAACCGCCTGAAGACCGACTATGTCGACATCTATTTCATGCACCGCGACAATACCGATGTCCCGGTTGGCGAATTCGTCGATGCCATGGACGCTGAGGTCAAGCGCGGACGGATCCGGGGCATTTTCGGTGGCTCCAACTGGACACGCGAGCGCATGGACGAGGCGGCGGCCTATGCCGCCAAGAACGGCAAGCAGGCGCCGGCAGCATTGTCGAACAACTACTCGCTGGCCGAGATGCTCGACCCGATCTGGGCCGGATGCGTGACGTCCTCAACCGACGAGTGGAAGCGCTGGCTCGCCGAACGGCAGGTGCCGAACTTCGCATGGTCCAGCCAAGGCCGCGGCTTCTTCACCGACCGCGCCGGACGCGACAAGCATGACGACGAGGAAATCGTGCGTTGCTGGTACTCCGATCGCAACTTCGAGCGTCGTGACCGCGCCATCGAGCTTGCGAACAAGCTCGGCCGTAGCCCGATCCATATCGCGCTTGCCTATGTCATCGCCCAGCCTTTCCCGGTCATTCCGCTGATCGGCCCGCGGACCATCGCCGAGCTCGAGGACAGCCTCTCGGCGCTCGACATCAAGCTGACGCCCGAACAGGTGAAATGGCTCGAAGCCTGACGCCTTCCGTCAGCTGAGACCAACCAAACGGGAGAACGGGTCCACGACATCGTGGGCCCGTTTTTCGTTCCCGCGCACCGGAAGAGCGCACTGTCTGGAGTAGGGGGGGCTTGAGGGGTATAGTGCGGCGCTTCAGGTCGGGTCGCGGCCTTCACCCTGCTATCAAGAAGGGGAAGCAACCCATGCAACGACTGGCATCGATCGCAACACCCCTTGCGTTGATCGCGCACATCGCCGTGGCCCAGGAGCCCGTCATCGGCATATGGAAGACGCAGGTGGGGACCACCGCGGCAATCGACGAGTGCGCGCAAGGTTTCTGCATCACCATGAAGACAGGCGATCATGCGGGCCAGCAGATCGGCACGTTCCAGGGCAAGAACGGCAACTTTACCGGCACCATTGTCGAGCCCGACAGCAAGAAGACCTTCACGGGCGTCCTGGCCGTTTCCGGCGACACCGTTCGGATGAAGGGCTGCACCATGAAGGTGTTCTGCGTATCTCTGGTCTGGAAACGGCTGTAGCGTCAGCCGTTTCCAAGTGCGCTAGCGCTTAAGGCCCTCGATGACGCCCTGATATTCGGCGGCGATCGAAATTGCCGCTTTTGCGACCACAGGATTGATCGATTTGCGATCGATTGCGTCGGAGCAAGCCTCGAACACCCCGCGCAACTCCCGCTCGAGCGAAGACAGCTCCGGATATTGCTCCACAAGAAGCTGAGGAAGGATTTTTGCTTTTGTCTTCATTGACTTGGCACTGAGCAATATGTCCGAGCTGGCAACGGTAGCATCACGGATAGCCGCTTCGAGTTCTCCGGCGGCACTGACGATGTCGTTGATCAAGACTGTCATTTTCCCCTCCAAACGAATGGAACTACATCAGTTACCATGCATGCCTCGTGCCAAACTGATGGGGGAGCCCGCAAAGCTTACACCTGCCAGCGCTCGGCATATTGCAGACCATCACAGTCCTCGCTGCCAACAACTTTCGGTGTGGCCGACGAGCCTGCTCACTTTGAGCCGTTCAAACGCTCGCTTTGCAGATACTTGACCGACCATCGGAGTGGGCGATGAGGTGCGTTTCGGTCATCGGGATGGCGGCCAGAATGGAAGGCAGAAGGTGTCGCAACGACCTCGCCGAGTGCGACACCGGCTTCACCATTCAGAGCAGACGTACCGACATGCCCCCATCTACGATCATAGGACTGCCGGTCATGAACTGGGACCGGTCCGAGAGAAGGAAAAGCGCAGCCTGAGCAATCTCCGAAGCAGAAGCCATCCTCTTCATCGGGTGCAGGCCAGAAACGAACTTCAACGCATCCGGATTGCCTTCGCCACCTGCGGGGGTGACGGTGCCTCCGGGCAAGAGTGCGTTAATCCGGATGCCGTCAGCAGCGTGTTCAGAAGCAAGCGATTGCACGAGCCCATTCAGCCCCGCCTTAGAGGCGGCGTAGGCTCCCATACCAGGCAGCCCGCCATTGCTGAACCCCACGAAAGAGGAGGTGAAGACAATGGAACCGCCGCCCTGTTCCTTCAGGGGCGGAACTTGCGCTTTGGCAGCCCAGAACGCGCTGGTCAGATTTGTCGCAATTACCGTATTCCAGTTGTCGATGGACATCTCAGGCACTGCAATCATATCGCCGACTGTCCCGACATTATTGAACGCGCCATTCAGGCTGCCGAAGCTCTGAAGAGCCAAGTCTGTCAACATGGCAAGATAGGCTCCATCAAGCACATCGCCTGAGCGCCAGACTGCTCGACCGCCGCTTCTGGTGATATCCTCCGCCACTGAACGGAGTTCGTCAGGCCGTCTGGCCGCCAAAACGACGCTAGCACCCTCGGATGCAAATAATCTCGCGGCGGCAGCTCCAATCCCGCTGCTTGCTCCGGTGACGATGATTGTCTTGTTTGTCAGTTCCATCTCTACCTCCTGATTACGATGCAGGAGATGGCTATTACTCCTTCCCATTCGTCGCCACCCGTTTCCTGTCAGTGCGGACGTCCGCTTAGCCGAGGGAAACTCATAATTTTTTGGCGCCAAGAGGATCTTGGCTCTTGCCGGGAATGAGCCAACGACAACTCAAGCTGTTCGCCAAATCTAAGTGTTGTCTACTTTGACTTCGAGTTTCCGAATGGTACTTCTCAGGGCGTGCTGGAATCTTGGGATCGGGCACATTAGAGCGAATGACAATCTGGAAGGGCGGGGATCCGGATCTCGCAACAAACGATCGCTAGATCACGGTCTGAAGGCCGAGCTCAACAACCCTCCCGGTTGGAAGCCCGAAGTAGTCTGTGGCGTTGCCGGCGTTCTGGGCAAGCACGATGAATAGACGGTCCTGCCAGAAAGGCATCCCACCCTTCTTCGAGGGAAGGATGGTCCGTCGCGACAGAAAAAACGAGGTCGACATGATATCGAACTTCAGTCCAAGCTTGCGGCCGAGCACCAACGCCCGCGGTATGTTCGGCGTTTCCATATAGCCGAACGTGATCACCAATCGGCTGAACAGCGGACTGAAGCTCTCAAGGAAGATTTTCTCGTCATCAGGGACAAACGGCTCCGTCGCAGTCACCACACTCAGGATTATGTTGTGCTCGTGAAGGACCTTGTAGTGCTTTAGGCTGTGCAACAATGCGGTAGGCGCACCTTCGACGTCGCTCGTGAGAAAAACGGCGGTTCCCGGAACAGTCAAAGGCGGTTTTTTGGCCAGCCGGTGAATAATGCCCTCGAGCGGAACTTCGTCGGCCCGCGTTCGAGCGGACAACAGTCGTCGTCCTGCCATCCACGTCTGCATGATGAGGCCCATGGCGCATGCGACGGTGACCGGGACCCAGCCACCGTCCGGAAATTTGGCGACATTTGCCACGAAGAAGCCGGCGTCTATCAGAAAGAGCGGGACAATCACCACTGCGGTGCTCGCGGCTCGCCATTTCCAGACCTTTCTCATCACCACGTACAGCAACACGCTGGTGATCAGCATCTCACCGGTAACAGCGATCCCGTAGGCCGCCGACAATCCACTGGAATTCCTGAAATTCAGAACCAGCGCCACGACGAATACGAAAAGCATCGCGTTCACTTGCGGCATGAAGATCTGGCCGGAGTGCGTTTCAGACGTATGCAGGATCTGGAGGCGGGGCAACAAGTTGAGATGCATCGCCTGACGCACCAGGGAATAGGCGCCAGAGATGACCGCCTGACTGGCGATCACGGTAGCGGCCGTTGCAAGACATACGATCGGCACGCGCGCCCATTCAGGATGCATGCTGAAAAACGGATGCCCTGCCATGTCGGGGTTCGCAAGCACGAACGCGCCTTGTCCAAAGTAGTTGAGAAGCAGGCATGGGAACACGAGCAAGAACCACGCCGTTACGATCGGTCGTCGACCAAAGTGACCCAGATCGACGTAGAGCGCCTCGGCCCCCGTGACAGCTAGGAATACCGCACCAAGAACGGCAATCGCGTGTCCGACGTTGTGCGATGCATACAGCAATCCATGGAGTGGATTGATGGCGCTGAATATCTCGAGATCATCGAGAATATGAATGGCACCGCTTACTCCGAGAACCACAAACCACAGCGCCATGACAGGCCCGAACACGGATGCAACGCCGCCTGTGCCGAACCGTTGAACAAAAAACAAAACGGCAATGATGGTAACGGTGATCGGCACAATCCAGGCGGAAAGTGCCGGAGCGACAACTTGTATTCCTTCCACCGCCGAAAGGACGGAGATCGCGGGAGTGATGATCGCGTCCCCGAGAAAAAGCGAAGCGCCTGCGACACCCAAAACGAGAATCCACGTTGGTTTCCCGGCGAAACTCTGACGCGCAAGCGTCATCAAAGAAAGCGTCCCGCCTTCGCCGCGATTGTCCGCCTTGAGAACGAACGTCACGTACTTCACGGTGACGACGATCGTCAGGGCCCACACGATCAACGAAAGGATGCCGAGCACGTTCTCGCGGTGCGATCCTGATCCTGCCGTTGCGTGTAGAGCTTCGCGAAACGCATAGAGTGGGCTGGTCCCTATGTCGCCATATACGACACCAAGAGCCGCCAGCACCAGCGATGGAAGGCCGCTTCGAGTTTCAATCTCAAGTTCTGGATCTTCGGATCGAAGTTGCGGGTATGTCACCGGGACGTCCTAATGGGAAGAAGGGCGAAGTGTCGAGCCTGATGATACCGCTGAGAACGCAAATGTCCCATCAGATCGCCATGTCAAGAATCGTTCTGCACCGGTTTTGTGCTGGTCCCGGTTTGGACCGTCGATGGATTAAAGGTCTTGGTGACCTGATATCACACCGGCGATACAACCAGGACCGAAATGGTGACAAGCAACAGACACATCATCCCGATCACGACGGTCACGGCGATTGCGGTCGAGTGTTTCTGGTCCATACGATGAAAAATAACAACGAAGAAGCCCGGTTCTCATGCGGCGCCTGGCCGCGTCGCTGCGACCTCTCGGTGCTGGTGGCGATAAGTGCTATGCATATACCGCGCTGCGGGCGATACGAGGATCGCTCATTATCATGTCGCACCCCAAGAATATCCGCCACCTGCCGGAGTGGAGACCTCGACGTCGCTGCCGTGCGGTTCCGCTGCCATCAAGGGTTGACCCAGCGGGAGGCAGTCAGAACGCCGGCATTGTCATAATCAAGGATAGCACGGCGGTTAGTGGGCTTCCCCAATTCAAACCAGTCTAAGGACTCGGCCTGGAAAAGTACGACGCCGAAGAATGCCTTTCCGTCAGCGTCTGCGCCTGATGTGAAGGAATTGATCTCATCTTGGTTAGGCTCGTCCCCCGGGGGACCGCCGGCATATGTGCTTCTCGTCCAAGAGGAGAGTTTGCTCCATGCGTGGTTGGCCAGATCGCTGCCTGGGGGATGTAGGCGAACGGTCCCGGAGAGCCGAAGTTGAACACGGGCTGACGCACAGAATCCCAGAATCGTGGCGATGGGATTATTGGATAGCTCGACCCACTTCTGGCTGCGCGTATCCGTGTGAATTTCCACAAGGCGCTCTAGTCTGTCCACCCGTCGGAGCACAACGACGCGTGCCTGCGGACGGCCACCCCGATCGACAGAACACAGATCGATGAATCTGAACCCCGATTGCGGGTCCTCCGGCGCGCCTTCAAGGGCCAACCAGGCGGAGCTATCCACCTCTTCAAGTCTCATCGTTCGGCGTCCACTTCACGTTCTCCGGAGACGGATAATCACAATTAGTCAGCCATTGCCCATGGAGAAAATTCAACCGGACAGCCCCCAGGTGGGTTGTCGCTCTGTGCGATCACGGAACCAGGAAGCGGCTGAGATACTCGAAGCTGCGCTTGGCGAAATCCGCAGGATCCTTTGGGTTGTCGTGCTCCACCACGAGCGTCCGGGCCCCGCAACGTATGGCCTCCCGCCACAAGCTTGGCCAGATAAGCACTCCGGCGCCGACGTCTGTCCACCCACCCTGATCCACGTTCGCTCCTTCGGGCGCTCTGTCCTTGACATGAGCGGAGGCAAGAAGGCCCTGAAAGCGTCGCAGCCATTCCGAAGGACTGGCACCTGCGTTGTGAATCCAGCCTATGTCCGCCTGCCAAAGCAACCTGCTTCCTCGCGCGGCGTCGAACAGTACGTCTAGTCCGCAGCGCGCGCCAGGCTTTGCGGTCAGCCCCGCGGATTTGTTGTGGTAACCAAACCCAATTCCCTTGGCTCCAAGCAACTCTGCAACCGCGGCAAGATCGACGCCCAATTTCCTCCAGGCAAGTTCTCCTTGTCCATGGAACGTTCGCGAAGGGTGGGGTGCGAAGAGCGTTTCAATGCCGCACTCCTCGCAAGCATGGATGAGTTCGTGGGGCTTCACCTGGAGGGACTCGAGGGAGACGTGGGCCGTTGGAGCCTCAAGCCCGTAACGGCGCAACCCGTCGGCCAGTGCGCCGTTGTCCAGCAGGTGGCTTTCGAGTGGCTCGACGAAGTGAAACCCGGCAGATGCGGCTGCACGGAGCTGATGATCAAGCGGACCGAGTTCCCTCATCGAGAAGAGTTGCAGGGATAGCTTCAGTTGCGTCATGTCTGCCTCGTTGCTCCTGCCACCTTACCGCTCGATGTATTCACATTCGAGCCGCATTCCCGCTCGCAAGGTCGAGTTCTATCATGACTGGAGCATGATCGCTCGTGTGCACCCAGCTTCGCGGCTCCCGACGGACGCTTGCGCTACGAAGCATAAGTGCGGCGCTTGGCGATAGCAGGAAATGATCGATCCGCAAGCCGGCATTTCGCTCAAAGGAATTCCGCCAGTATTTCCAGAACGTATAGATGCGCTCGTCAGGATGAAGATGGCGAATGGCGTCCGTCCACCCCTGCGCGACGAGCTTCCCATAGGCCATGCGGACTTCCGGGCGGAATAGCGCGTCGTTTTCCCAACGCTCGGGCTTGTACACGTCGAGGTCGGTGGGCGCGACGTTGAAGTCGCCGACGAGGAGGATGGGAACTTCGAGTTCCAGTAGTTCGGCAGCGTAGGTATGCAGTCTGCGAAACCAGCTAAGTTTGTAGTCGAACTTCGGTCCGGGTACTGGATTGCCATTGGGAAGGTAGAGGCAACCGACGAGGATGCCGTGTACCACAGCCTCGATATATCGACTTTGGCTGTCATCCGGGGCGCCCGGCAATCCTCGCCGGGTCACAACAGGCGTGGCGTCGCGCGCGAGGATTGCCACGCCGTTCCAGCCTTTCTGGCCATGCCAGATGGCTTCATAACCGGCCTTGTTTATTTCCTTGATTGGAAACTTCGAGGCTTCCGTCTTCAGTTCCTGCAAGCAAACCACATCCGGCACATCTTGCTTCAACCACCGCAGCAGGATTTCCAACCGGCCATTGATGCCATTGACGTTGTAGGTGGCGATCTTCATGTGGCTCCGATCGTAGCGACGCGGTACCGGACAGGTGGGGCGCTCGTCTGCCGCTTCGTTGGCCGCAGCGGGAAACCGGAAAAACCGCCGCGTTCGCCATCCCTGTCGCGTCCGGTTGACACGGACCGCGCTCGTTGTGGGAATGTCGAACTATGGCGAAGGTTCCGCAAGTGCACAGCATGTTAAACTCGCTCCGCCATTTGGAAGCCTTCGGGTTGCGTTTGATGACCTGCCGGGTGGCATCCAACGCGTCGTCGTTTCTGTGAACGCCAAGTCCATGACGAGGGGCGGCATCGTGCCGCGACGGCCCGCGTTCATTCTTGACGGTGTTGGGCAGAGCGCTAGGTTACGTTGCTTGGAGGATATGCCAATGGCCCCGCGCGTGGATCATAATTTCCGAATGCTGGCAGAAGCGGTGAATGCTTGGTTCGCCTATTACGAAGTCGAACCGCACGAGCAGGCATACGAGGCGCTATCGACGGCGGCCCTCTCGCTCTACCATCAGGGCCATCGCAACCTCGACGATCTCTCAACCATGCTGATAGGCACCCACGTCGGCCCATGGGCCGTACGCGTCAATGCGCCTTCATCCGATGGCGTACACTGAAAAAGCCCGTCAAGCACGTGCCAATCGTTTGCGCTTTTTCCAGTCAGGAGGTGACCAAAATGCCAGACCAAAACATCTTGGCCGAAGCAAAGCCTCGCTTGGAGACGCTCGTAAACGGACTGGTGGCGGAAGGCGCGGAGCGCAACGCTGTGCTCTATGTCCTCGAGAAGGAGATCGGCAATCTCCGACGTTGGCAGGCGAACGCTTCTATCGATCGCGCGACCCTCGAAGAGCCGTCAAACGATTGGCCATCCGCTGAATGACATTTGCAGCGAACACACGCGACGTCGAGCCGAAACATGCCGCGCGAGTATTTCGCGCTGGGGCTGGCGGCCGATAGCAGACCGACCGCAGACCCAGAGCGGCAAGGTTAGTTCTCGATCTGCTGCTCAGCAACTACGCTCGCCACCACCTCATCGGCGCCGTTCGGATAGAGGGGGAGGTCGAGAGTCACCGCCTCCTTGGAGCCTTCCCGGTCGATGGTGAAGAACTTCCGCGAGCGAACCGCACCGCTTTGCTGCCCGGACGGAATGGCATGTCTGCTCGTGGTAAGGAACCGCTCGAATTGCTCTGCGCCGATCCCCGCGAAGGCCATGCTGCAGCTCTCGACCGCCTTCCCACCGACGCTAGCCTTCGCGACAACAAGCGCCTCGAACGGCTTGTCGCCGCCTGTCTGCACGATCCAGCCATCGAAGGCAGTCGGCTGGTTGAGGGGCACGATGCCCAGTGTGATGTCCTCGGCCAGGGCAGTCCATTCACGCTCCTTGGCGAACGCTACTGTGCGGTCGTATCGTGGACCTTGATCCAGGCACCTTTTGGCGAATAGGTCAAACCGGGAGGACGTCTCGTCCGCCATGGCGGAGGGCGCAAGCAGACTTGTCGCCACCGCCAGCCGAAGCATCATCGACGTCATGGGCCGTGGTCTCATCGCATTCCAATCCTGCTTGGTGGTTCAGTACCAGAATTCAATACCGCGGCTGTGACGCGCAAAGCCAAAACCAGGAGCGCGAGCCGCAGAATCCTCAAATATCCCATGCGAACCCAGAGTACCACAACGAGCACATCACCGAGCCGGTCGACGGACAACGCCTACGTGACATTACACAAAGCCTTCATAACTCAATGCGCAGTTTGCTTCTTTGTGCCGAGCAGCTACCTTCAACCATCGTCATCAACCAGACAGGGTCGACTTGTACACCGAAATCGCAATCGTGATCTTCTTGACCGTCCTCAACGGCGTCCTCGCCATGTCGGAGCTAGCCGTCGTCTCCGCACGCCAAGCCCGCCTCAAGGTCCTTGCCGACCATGGAAGCCGTGGCGCCCGGCTGGCAATCCGCCTGGCGGAGGATCCTGGCCGCTTCCTTTCGACGGTTCAGATCGGCATCACGCTCGTCGGCGTTCTCTCCGGCGCCTTCTCAGGAGCGACGCTCGGTGCGCGGTTGTCCTCCTGGCTACTGGCACAAGGCCTGCCGGCAGCTTGGGCGGATGCCTTGGGCGTCGGTTCGGTGGTGGTACTCATCACCTATCTGTCGCTCATCGTCGGCGAGCTTGTTCCCAAGCAGATGGCGCTACGCGCTCCCGAGGCCGTTGCCGCGAAGGTAGCGCCGACAATGACCTACCTTTCGAGGTTCGCGCTTCCCCTCGTGTGGCTCCTCGACAAGTCAGGCAAGCTGGTGCTCGGCCTACTTGGTCAAACTGGCAAGGGAACGGGCAGCGTCACAGACGAGGAGATCAAGACAGTGCTGGCCGAAGCCCAGAGCGCGGGCGTGATCGAGAGCGAGGAATCGGCCATGATCACGGGCGTGATGCGTCTGGCCGACCGAACGGCCCGTGCGCTCATGACGCCCAGAAGGGATGTCGATCTCGTCGACGTCGAGGACACTCCCGAAAAAGTCCGGGCCGTCGTCCAGAAGAGTGCAAGGTCACGCCTTCCCGCAAGGCGCGGAAGCTCCGACGAGATCGTGGGCGTCATCGCGGTCAAGGATTACTACAACGCGCTCGCCTCCGGCCAAGTTGACGTCGTGTCGCTTGTTAGGGAAGTGCCGGTTGTCTCAGATCTTGCCCCAGCCACAATCGTGATCGGGGCGTTGCGCAGGTCGTCGCAACACATGGTTCTCGTTTACGACGAATACGGCCACTTCGAAGGCATCGTAACCTCCGGCGACATCCTCGAATCCGTGATGGGCGTGCTCGGCGACGACGGCGTTGGAGACGAACAGGCGATCAAGAGAAGAGATGATGGTTCCTATCTCGTCTCGGGGTGGACCCCGATCGACGAATTCGTCGAGTTCATGAATTTCCCGAAGGACGACGACATTGAATATCAGACGGTCGCGGGCCTTGTTCTGGAGGAACTAAAGCACCTTCCGGAGTTGGGGGAAACCTTCGAGAAATCAGGCTGGAAGTTCGAGGTTATCGATCTCGACGGGCGCCGCGTGGACAAGCTGCTCGTAACCGCTCCACAGAAGGACGCCGATGCGATGGATATCTGACCGTGTAGTACAGCTATCGGCGCGGTGGCTTCACCGGCTAGCCGTGCCACGTCAGCTGTTTTGTCAGCTTACTAACTGGCGCCTGCGCTGAGGCGCCTAGTCAAAACCCGACGTGCGCACAAATAAATAACTATTTAGATACAAATTTTTCGTTATTATCTTCAATTACTTACATGATTTCCTCAGCCTCGCACCACCAAATCCAGCCTTGACAGACCCGACCTTTCGCTGTCTGTCTTGATCATGGAGGACGTCGGGACGGAGCGCCTGACGTGAGGAGCTTTCGAGGAGGAAATTGCTGCCATGTTGAGATTTGCCGTCGTCGGGATCGACCATGGGCATACGTTCGATCACGTGAAGGGCCTGCTTGCATCAGGCGCCGAGTTCGTCGGCTATTGCCCGCAGACATCCGTTCCGGCGCTGCGCGAGAATTTCGAGAAAACCTACCCCGAGATACCGCAGATCGACCGCGATACGCTGTTTGCCGATCCATCGATCGACGTGATCTGCATTGCCGCCATACCCTGCGATCGGGCCGGGCTCGCCGTCCGGGCCATGAGAGCCGGTAAGGATGTGATGACCGACAAGCCAGGGGTGACGACGTTTGCCCAGCTTGAGGAGGTCAGGAAAACGGTTGCGGAAACCGGGCGCATCTTTTCGATCTGCTTTTCCGAGCGCCACTGCGTCCGCTCGGCGGTCAAGGCGGGAAAGCTGATCCGGGACGGTGCGATCGGGACCGTCATCCAGACGATCGGCATGGGTCCGCACCGACTGCAGCTGCCGACCCGGCCAGAGTGGTTCTTCGACCCCGAGAAATTCGGTGGCATCATCGTGGATATCGCCTCGCATCAGGTCGATCAGTTTCTCTTCTACACCGGCTCGGCAACGGGCGAGGTGGTCGCAAGCTCGATCGGCAATTTCGGCATGTCGGAAAAGCCGGCCTTCGAGGATTTCGGCGAGGTGCTGCTTCGCTCCGACAGAGCGTCCGGCTATGTGCGTGTCGACTGGTTCACGCCAGAGGCCCTGCCGACCTGGGGCGACGGGCGCCTGACGATCCTCGGCACCAAGGGCTATATCGAACTGCGCAAGTACATCGATATTACAGGCCGGCCGGGCAAAGATCATCTGTTCCTGGTCAACGGGACCGAGATGACGCACATCGATTGCAGCAGCGAGAAGCTCGACTATTTCGACGCCTTCGCTGCAGACGTGCGCGATCGTACTCAGACGGCGATGTCACAGGAGCACGTCTACGAGGTCTGCCGCCTGTCGCTCGAAGCACAGTCTCGAGCCGCACGGCTGGGTGCAAGGTGAGGGCCGAAGCATGACCAGGAAATTTCGCGTTGGCGTCATCGGAGCAGGCATCGCCGCCCGCCATCTGACAGGCTTTGCCTGGAACAAGGGCCTCTACGAGGTTGTGGTTCTCTGCTCGCTTGACGAAGATCGGGGAAGGGCGCTCTGCGAGGAGTTCAATATTCCTGAGTATACGCAGGATGCCGAAGCGATGATTGCGAGGGCCGATCTCGATATCATCGACATCTGCACCCCGCCAAGCTCGCATTTCGAGCTTTGCCGCAAGGCAATCGAGGCCGGCAAGCACGTCATCTGCGAGAAGCCGCTGTTCGGTTCCATCGCCGAAGTCGACGAGATGAGCCAGATCGTCGTCAAGGCCGCGGGTCCGCGGCTTATGCCGATCTTCCAGTACCGTTACGGCTCGGGCCTGCAGAAGCTGAAGCTGCTGATGGAGCTCGGCCTCACCGGTGCACCGTTCCTGACGACGATCGAAACCCATTGGTGGCGCGGCCCCGACTATTATGCGGTCCCGTGGCGCGGCAAATGGGCGACGGAACTCGGCGGCGGCCTGCTCGGTCACGCGATTCACGCGCACGACATGCTGAATTATGTGCATGGTGCCTGTGCCGAGATCTTCTCCTATGGGGTCACGCTGGTGAATCCGATCGAGGTCGAAGATACGGCTGCACTTTCGGTGAAGATGAAGAACGGTTCTCTGGCAAGCCTGTCGATGACGCTTGGCTCCCGAAAAGAGATTTCGCGCCTCCGCTTCTGCTTCAACGACCTCGTCGCCGAAAGCATCCTCGAGCCTTACACGATGGGCCGCGATCCGTGGACCTTCATCGCCGGCGACGAGGAACACCAGAAGCGCGTGGATGAGGCACTGGCACGCTACGAGCCACAGGAGGATGGCTATACGCGCCAGTTCGAATTGTTCCATGAGAGCCTTCTCGCCGGCCAGGAGCCGCCGGTGACGCTTGCGGATGCCCGCAACTCGCTTGAACTGGTGACAGCCGCCTATCAGTCACAGCGTACCGGCCGCCCCACGCCGCTGCCGATCCTTGCCGATCACCCGCTTTATCGTTCGTGGCTTCCGGAGGGACAGCGACAGGCCGCCGGCTGAAGAAGATCTCGTAGCAACTATGAAGAAAATCAGATGAGATCGATGCTGTCGAAGTAACGACTTGATAAGTTCGATTTGCAAACCTCGATCCATCGATTTTCATTCTTGCGTTGTCGAGGTCATTCATGTTTCGAAGCAAAGACGATTGGATCAACCAGCGCGCCTATGCGATCTGGGAGGCGGCTGGTCGGCCGCAGGGACACGGCAGCGAACACTGGCAGCAGGCAGCATGCGAGTATGAGATGCTGGAAAGGACGCGGGCGTCCGTCGATGGCAGCGAACTGATCGAGCGACTGAAGACGATGGGACGGCTGATGCGCGCGGCCGATGAGCAGAGTGCGCCCACCAGCAAAACGGCCAAGCGCTCCTCCGCGCGCTGAGGCACCCCCCCGCCTCCCGATCCCGGTCTAGCCGACCGGCGACGAACCTCCTATAGAATGGCGTAGATCGCACCGATGCTCCTTACGTGGAGCAACCGTTTTGCCGCACATTCAGAGATGAGACAGCATGAGCCAGCTCCCCCAGATCGATTACGACACAGCCTCGGAAGAGATCCGCGCAGCGCACGACGAGGAAATGCGTGTGCGTGGGCGCATGACCAACATGAAACGAACGCTGCTGCATTCGCCGGCCGCGCACCGCATCTACGCCGAATGGTTCACGCTTCGCGGCGAGCTTGCCGCGATCAAGGATCGGCCGATCTGGATTTTCTCTCACGCCATTTCCAAGGCCAGTAACTCCAGGATCGCCGTCACCTTCTTTCGTCGTGCCCTGATCAATGCCGGCTTCAATCCGGACGCGCTGGAACTGTCCGAAGAAGAAGCACTGCTCGACGCTTTCGGCAGGGCGATTGTGGCCAATTCAAATGCCGTCCCGGCCGAGATATGGACGAAACTGAAGGCGCGCTACGATAGCAAGACGCTTGTCGATCTCGTCGCTTTCGCAGGCATCATGATTGCCACCGCAGTCTTCAACAACGTCGTCGAAGTCGACTTCGATCCCGAGCTCGAAGCGTTCGCCGCACCGAACACCTGACATCTCGAGACCGGGTGGGTTTGGCCACGACGTGGCTATTGCCGGCATCGGATTGTCGGTCCCGCCACCGCAAACAATAATGGCCGGGTCCAAACTTGGATTATAATGCCTTCAGCGTCCGTTTCAGGGAGCTCAACATGCGCATCGTTTCAGTGATCGCGGCGTTGCTGGCAGCGGTTCCTTTGGTAGCCTGCACCACGGCAGGCGAACCGCAGCCGATCAAGGGTAGCCTGACATATGGCGGCAAGGTGATACATTCGCCTTACAAGCCGGGAACGGTCATTGACAACACCTTCCTCGGCAAGTTCGGTTACCGCATATCGGAACGCTACGTCGTTCAGCCCGATGGAACGCTGAAGCTCACCTATCAGAGAAGCGGGCAGGACTACTACATCGAGTGACCTGCCTCAGCGAAGGTGCGCTCAAAGGCTAATGAGGCGCGATCGTGATCGGTCGCCTCCGCTATTTCTCCTGGACCGAAATGCCTTTCTCTCCGATCGAAATATCGACGCCCGCAGGTTTCGTCTCCTCGCGAAAGATGTAGATCCCCATGCCAATCACCACCACGAGCAAGGCGCCGACCAAGAAGTAAAGACCATTCCGATTATTCATTTCCATCCCCTGTTGCTGATTCCCTGAAATAGGGGCCTCAACCGAGTTGGCAACCGCCGCCATTGCTGCGGTGAGCCCGACGCCCAGAATCGGGTGGTCTGAACCGGGTTGATTGCAATGATACCGTTTGGTCAGCTGGACGAACGAACACGGCTCACAGCTTTTACCTTGGCGGCAAGCTCGCCGGCGACGAAGGCTGCGTGCTCGGTAATCTGCGGCAAGCCCATGAGCTCGCCGAATGTACCGCGCGCCAACGGCCCGGCGATCAGCAGCGAAGGATCCGCACTCGTTCCGTCTGCCAGTGCTTCCGACCGCTCGTTGCAGGCAATCCCCAGCCCCGTCGGATCGAGCTGCAGGTGCCCGCTGTCACGCAGCGACGTTAGCCATGGCTGACTGTCGAGAATGCCGCCATGGGCCGGCCCCGTGGTGACGACCACCGCATCGAAGGTACGATCGACCGGCGCGGCGTGGCGCCTGCGCAGGCTGACATGAATGGTATCGCCCTCAAGCCGGACCTGTCCGACGGAGGCGGCAAGAACCTCCATACGGCCATCGTCGACTGCCTCGTTCAGCACATCTTCCACCTGCGGCGCGATGCGAAAGCGGTGCACGTCCCAGAAGGGCCGAAGGTGCCTGACAAGCCGCTGGCGTTCGCTGACAGGAAGGTTCTGCCAGATTGCGTGGCCATGCCCTCGCACCTGATCGATCACGGCATGCCATGTCAGTCCCGCGTTGGAAGCATCGGCAATCGTCTGGCGGATCTTTCGGAGGAGCAATGTTGCGCTGTGCGCTGGCGCCTCCTCGAATTCTCCGAAAGGATCCTGCGGAAACGGCGCATGGCCTCGCGATCTGAGCCCGCGCCTGGAAATCGAGGTGATCGGCCCGCGATGGCCGTTGCGCGCAAGCGAGGCGACGATATCGGCTGCGGTCAGGCCGTTGCCGACGATCAGCAGGCGATCGTCCTTGCCGATCACGTCGAGCGACGCAGGCACGGTCGAATCCGCGACGAACCGTGGATGGTCCTCGAGCACGGCCAGATTGCGCGGGGTGAGGGGTGAAGGATGGCTGGTGGAGACGACGAGGAAATCGGCAAAGGTCTGGCCACCCTGGCTGTCGGATATTCGCCAGAGCCGACCGTCGCGCGTCACGCCGGTGACAAGCGCGCGGCGATGGCGAACGGCGCCGCTTTGGACGAACGGCAGCAAAGCTGCGGCCACGTAGGCGCCAAAGAGATGGCGTTGCGGAAAAAGGCTGCCATCCGGTCGATGAGCTGCCGGGTCATCGGCGACGGCATCGTTACGCTCGATCCATTCGAGAAAATCCTCCGGATGGTCCGGCAGCAGGCTCATGCGGGCCGCCGGCACATTGATCCGATGGGCGGGATCGAGCGTGTCATAGGCGAGGCCACGTCCGATTTCGCGGCGTGGCTCGAATACGATGATCGCCGGTGGCGTCTCTGCCAAGCCGAGCGCCAGATGGTAGGCCACCCCGGCGCCGGAGACACCGCCTCCGATAATCGCCACCACTGGTCGGCGGTATCCCGCGTTGGCCGCGAGAGGCGCGTCGGTTCGGGCGGGAGTGTCATTCTCGGTCACGATGGCGATCCATGCGCATAATATGCTTCGGGCGGAAACGGTTATAATCTAAGATGGCACGCTAGGGCCCGCAACGGCAATATTCTACAAAAAAACTAGAATTTTATGCCGTGAATATACGCACTCGTCGGAAGAGTATTTCCACGCTGCAGTGCAATAGAGATCGGCATACTTGGTTTCTCCTGCTCCTTTTTGAAATTATCACGCCGTTCGAGGCTCGCCTCACCAATACAAGACGGGAAACACCACAATGAACAAGAAGACGTCCTCCAACCTCAGCCTGACACGCCGCGCGAGCCTTGTTGCCATCGCCGCCTCGGCAGCGGCACTGGCCACCTTTGCAGCGCCTGTCGCCTCCTTTGCGGAAGACAAGTCGATCAAGGTCGGCATCATGAGCGGCGAAGACGAAGACGTCTGGCGCGTCGTGGCCGAGCAGGCGGCAAAGAATGGGCTGAAGATCGAAGCTGTCGTCTTCAACGACTATACGCAGCCGAATGAAGCACTCGAGCGCGGCGAAATCGACGCCAACGCGTTCCAGCATCAGCCCTATCTCGACAACCAGATCGCCCAGCACGGCTACCATATCGTCAATGTCGGCTACACCGGCGTTTGGCCGATCGGCCTCTACACGAAGAAGTACAAGTCCGTTTCCGAAATCCCGGAAGGTGCTTCCATCGGCGTTCCGAATGACCCGTCGAACGAAGGCCGCGCCCTGCGCGTCCTGCAGAACGAGGGCATCATCAAGCTCAAGGACGGCACCGGCATCCTCGCGACCGTGACAGATATCGTCGAGAACCCGAAGAATGTGGAAATCAAGGAACTCGATGCCGGCGTCGTTGGCCGAGCCATCGACGACCTCGACGGCGCTGTGGTCAACACCGACTGGGCCCTGAAGAGCGGTCTTTCCGCTTCCGACCGCATCGCCCAGGAGCCGATCGCCGACAACCCCTACCGCAACTTCATCGCAGTCAAGCAGGGCAGCGAGAAGGAAGCCTGGGTCAAGACGCTTGTTTCGGCCTACCAGAACGACACGGTTAAAGCCGAGTTCGACAAGGTGTATAAGGGTACCGGCGTCAGCGCCTACTGATCATAACATTTCGCACCGAGGGGTTAGGTGCGTTGAACAAGGCGGTCCGGGCGTTCCTTGCCTGGGCCGCCTTGGGCATTTCCGAAGGGAAAGACCATGAATTCGTTTGTTTCCGCCTCCACGATCGAGGCGCCACCGCAGAGCGCGCCGGAGGAGGTGGTTCGGCTCGTCGACGTGCAACGGCATTTTGGCAAGACCCCCGCGCTCGACGGCATTTCGCTCACCGTGCGAAAGGGAGAGATCGTCGGCATCATCGGTCGCAGCGGCGCCGGGAAATCCACGCTGATCCGCTGCCTGAACGGTCTTGAACGGCCCGATAGCGGCGAGATCGAGATCGAGGGCCGCAGCATCACCGGTCTCGACGAAAAGGAGCTGCAGCCGCTGCGTCGTCGTGTCGGGATGATTTTTCAGCACTTCAACCTCCTGTCGGCAAAGACGGTCGAAGACAATGTGGCACTGCCGCTGAAGATCGCCGGTGTCGGCAAGGCCGAACGGCTGAAGCGCGCGCACGAGCTGTTGGAGCTTGTTGGGCTTGCAGACAAGGCAAGGGCTTATCCTTCCTCCCTTTCAGGCGGCCAGAAGCAGCGCGTCGGCATTGCGCGCGCGCTGTCAGCGCGACCGGCGCTGCTTCTTTCGGACGAGGCAACGTCCGCTCTCGATCCCGAGACGACACGCTCGATCCTCGCGCTGCTCAAGGACATCAATCGTAAGCTTGGGCTGACCATCCTTCTCATCACCCATGAGATGGAAGTCGTACGCAACATCGCCGATCGCGTAGCGGTGATCGATGCGGGCCGCATCGTCGAGGAGGGCCAGGTGTGGTCGGTGTTTGCCGATCCGAAGGCGCCCATCACAAAGAGCCTGCTTGCCGGCAGCCGCCCTCAGCTACCGGAGCATATCGCGGCTCGTCTGTCTCCCGACACCGGAACCGAAGCGATCCTCAGCATTGATCTGGCCGGACCGGAGGCGCAGGGCGCTTTGTTTGCCGACCTCTCCGCGGCTCTGCCGCACTCCAGCCGCCTGGTTCACGGCGGCATCGATCACATCCAGAACCAGCCTGTGGCGCGGTTCTTCGTGGCCGTCCCGACGCGCGATCCAGCGCTCAAGGACAAGGTCGTGCAATTTCTGAAGGCTCGCTCGGCGCGAGTGGAGGTGCTTGGTTATGACACCGATCATGTTTAATCTTCTGCTTCGCTCCCTCTGGGAGACGATCCTGATGACCGGTGCTTCGGGCCTGATCTCCCTGGTTTTCGGCCTGCCGCTCGGACTGGCGCTGGTACTGACGAACAAGGGCGGCATTGCCGAAAATCTCTGGATCAACGGCATCCTCGGCGCCATCGTCAACGGTTTCCGCGCCGTCCCGTTCATCATCCTGCTCGTGGCACTGATCCCGCTGACGCGCCTGATCGTCGGCACCGCGCTCGGCACCTGGGCTGCGATCGTCCCACTCGCCATTGCCGCGACGCCCTATTACGCCCGCATTGCGGAAGTGTCGCTGCGCGAAGTCGATCGCGGTCTGATCGATGCGGTGCGCGCCATGGGCGGCAATCGCTGGACGATCGTTCGGGAAGTGCTGGTGCCCGAGGCGCTGCCCGGCATCGTTGCCGGCTTCACCGTGACGCTGGTGACACTGATCGGCGCGTCGGCCATGGCTGGCGCGATCGGCGCTGGCGGGCTCGGTGACCTTGCGATCCGCTACGGCTACCAGCGCTTCGAAACGGCCATCATGGTTGCAGTCGTCGCGGTCCTCATCGTTCTCGTTTGTGGCATGCAGTGGCTCGGCGACCGGCTGGTCCACAGGCTGGACCACAAGTAATCAGCTGCGGAACTGCGCGGCAGGGTGCGACGAAGGCAGCCTGCCGTCACCGCCGAACAGTTTCTGCCGAAGCGGTCCCTCGACATAGTCCGCCTTGAACAGCCCGCGTTCCTGCAGGATCGGAACGACGAGATCGACGAAATCGCGCAGGCTTTCTGGCGCGACCGTGCGCGCCAGATTGAAGCCGTCGATGTCGCCTTCGGACATCCACAGCGCGAGCCGGTCGGCGACTTGTTCGGCGGAGCCGACGATCGGCTTCATGCGGCTGCCGAGCACCATCTGGTCGATGATCTGGCGAAGGGTGACAGGCTTCGGCGCCTCCTGGGTGATAGCCGACAGCGCTGACTGATTGGCGTTGGTGGAGGCCTGCTGGATCGGATCATCCAGCCCGTATTTCGAGAGATCGACACCGATCGACGCCGAGTAGTGGGCAAGCGATGCCTCGACGCTGGCATGGCGGCGATAATCCTCGAGCTTGTCTTGTGCGTCCTTTTCCGTGCGCCCGACGACGACGGTCAGCAGACTGAGCACCCGCAGCGCATCCGCTCCGCGACCCATCTTTACGGCCTTGCGACGCAGCGCGTCGACTGTCGGCCTCGCTGCCTGTGGTGTCGGCGTAGCAAGGAAGATGCACTCGGCATGACGGGCGGCAAAGTCCTGGCCGCGTGCCGAAGCGCCGGCCTGGAACAACAGGGGCGTGCGCTGCGGCGACGGCTCCGCCAGATGAATGCCCTCCATCTTGTAGTACTTGCCCTGATGGCTGACGGCGCGCACCTTCGAGGCGTCGGCGAACACGCCGCGCGCCTTGTCGCGCACAACGGCCCCGTCGTCCCAACTGCCCTCCCAGAGCTTGTAGAGGATTTCGAGATAGTCTTCGGCGGCGTCATAGCGGGCGTCATGCTCGGGCAGCTTATCGAAGCCCATGCTACGCGCGGCGCTGTCAAGATAACCGGTGACGATGTTCCAGCCGATCCGCCCTTTGGTCAGGTGGTCCAGCGTCGACATGCGACGTGCCAGCAGGAAAGGCGGCTCGTAGGTCGTATTGACCGTGACGCCGAAGCCCAGATGCTTGGTGACATAGGCCATCGCCGAGATCGGCATCAGCGGATCGTTGACCGGGATCTGCGCCCCGGTCTCGATGACGGGTCCCGCACTGCCCTTGTAGACGTCATAGACACCCACGATATCGGCAAGGAAGATACCATCGAGCTTGCCGCGTTCGGCGGTGCGGGCAGAATCCGCCCAGTATTCGAGGTCGGTATAGTGGAGTGACGCATCGCGCGGATGCGTCCACATGCCGTGATTGATGTGCCCGACGCAGTTCATGTCGAAGGCGTAGATCTGCATCTGCTTCATCGGAGGTCCCCTTACGGGGGAAACTCCCCGCTAGCTCTTTCCTTTCCACGGAACGAGCACGGTTTCCAGTATGCGAACGGCCGCGCTGAACGCAAATGCGCAGGCTGCGATGATGCCGATGCCGACGAACACCACGTCGGTTGCCAGAAACTGCGATGCCGACATGATCATGTAACCGATGCCGCGTGTGGAGGCGATGAGCTCGGCAGCGACAAGGGTCCCCCAGCCGACACCAAGCGCGATCCTAAGACCGGTCAGGATTTCAGGCAGGGCGGATGGCAGGACGATGCTGACGAGCAGTTGCCAGGGCTTTGCACCAAGCGAGCGTGCGGCGTTGACGCGCTCGATCGGCAGCGAGCGTACGCCGGCCTGCGCCGAGAGGCAGATGGGCGCGAACATCGCGAGAACCAGCAACGTCACCTTCGACGTCTCGCCGATCCCGAGCCAGATGATCATCAGCGGCAGGTAGGCAAGCGGCGGCAACGGCCAATAGAACTCGATCGGCGTATCGAGGATGCCCTTGACCCAGCGATTGAGTCCCATCAAGAGGCCGACGGGGATGCCGACCGCGGTGGCAATCGCGGCCGCCGTCACAATCCTGAACAAGCTTGCCGAGACATGCTCGGACAGGGAGGCACCGGCATAGCCGTCGCGATAGACCGCTCCAATCTGGGTCCAGACCTCCTGCGGCGTCGGTAGAAACAGGTGCGGAACAAGCGCCAGTCTCGCCACCAGCCACCAGGCAGCAAGCAGTACGACGGCGGTTGCGATGCTGATCAGGACAGTTGGCCGCTCTCCGACGCCAAAGCCCTTCATCTTTACCGGGTTCGGGTGGTCGGTCGGTGCGCCGACGAGAACATGTCCAGTCTGTGCCAACTCGCTCATTCGGCAGCACTCCTCAATTCATTTGACCCATGCAATATGCTGCGGATCTCTTCCCGCAGCGCGCCGAACTCGGGCGATGTCTTGATCGAACTTGCGTCACCCGTTTCGGCGAAGCGGCGCACGAAATCGAGATCGAAGCGTGCCACGATCCGTCCCGGACGCGGAGACATGACCACGACCTGCGTGCCGAGAAACAGCGCCTCCTCGATGGAATGGGTGATGAAGAAGATACGCTTGCCTGTCTTGCTCCAGACAGACACCAGGAGTTCTTGCATCTGCTCGCGCGTCAGGCTGTCGAGCGCACCGAAGGGTTCATCCATCAACAGCACATCGGGTTCGGTCGCTAGCGCCCGGGCAATGCCGACCCGCTGGCGCATGCCACCCGACAGCTCATAGGGGAAGGACTTGGCGAAGTCCTTCAGCCCGACCAGATGAAGGAGCTCTTCGGCACGCGCCTGCCGGGCCGCCCGGGGTGCGCCCGCGAATTTCAGGCCGAGGGCCACATTGTCGATCACCGATTTCCAGGGGAGCAGGGTGTCCTTCTGGAATACCACCCCACGATCCGCACCGGGGCCTGCGACTGGCCGTCCATCGAGCGTGATCGCGCCCTCGGAGAGTGGCAGGAAGCCGGCGATCGCATTCAGGAGCGTGGACTTACCACAGCCGGACGCGCCGAGCGCGACCACGAAGCTGTTGTCGGGAATATCGAGCGAAACACGATCGAGGGCGTGGACGGTCCGGCCGTCTCTCGCCCTGAAATAGACGCTTGCGTGATCGACTTTGAGCATGGGGCTGTCTCTTCACAAACAGGGACGCCGGCGCGATATCGCGCCAGCGTGCCCGAAGGTTTCCTGTTAGTTGCTTGCGTTGATAAGGGCGTCAGGCGTGACGAAGGCTGCGTAGCTCGGCAACACTTCAGTCACCTTGCCCTGATCCTTCAGGAACGCGGCCGTGTCCTTGAGGATCTTGGCAGCGCCCGACTTCTCACCGCCGCCGAGCCACGCTTCGGATGCCTGGACGTCAGGCGTCAGCAAAGTGAGGTTCTTCAGTGCGGCGGCCTGCTGATCAGGCGTACCGCCGAGCGCCTTGGCGAGGAGCTTGGCGTTTTCGCTGTCGGCCTGCCAGGCCTTCTTGTCGTCGGCGAAGGAGGCGTAATATTTGTTGATCACGCTGGCAAAGCTCTTGAGGAAGACCGGGTTGTCATCAGCAAACTTCGACGCAGCGACCCAGGCCGAGAATGTCGGCGCGCCCTTGTCGGCAACGTCCTTCGAGGTGACCAGCACCTTTCCGTTCTTCTTCAGCTCGGTCAGCGCCGGATCCCAGACGAAACCGCCGTCGATGTCACCGCGATTGTAGCTCGCGACGATTTCCGGCTGCGGAATTGCGAAGACCTGGACATCCTTCTCGGTCAGGCCGAGCGACTTGATCAACGCGAGCAACTGGTAGTGGTCGGTAGAGACAGGGGCCGCAGCAAGCTTCTTGCCCTTCAGGTCAGTGAGCTTTTCAATGCCGGATCCGTTGCGAACGACCAGCGCTTCGTCGATGCCCGAGATCGACGAGAGATAGAACGCCTTGACGGCAAGGCCACGGGATGTGGCGGCCGCAAACGGGCTCGAGCCGACGTAACCGACCTGAACGTCACCCGAGGCGATTGCCGCGAAGATTTCCGCGCCGGAATTGAACTTGCGGAAGTCGATGTCGTACCCGGTCGCCTTGGCGAATTCGCCGTTGGCAATGGCCACGGACGACGGCAGAGCGTCGGTTTGATAGGCAACCACGACCTTCTTGTCGGCGGCCTCGGCAACAAAAGGAACCGCCAGGCTGGCGACCCCAAGCGTAAGCGCTGCAAATAGACTCTTGATATTCATGTTTCGCCCCCTTGCGACTGAGCTTCAGCGTCAGCGCTTTGAACTATTTCGACGGGGAAACACTACGGCGGCGGTCAGCCCGCACACAGATAAAACTATCTATTTTATAGACTACAGAGACAATATTGTTTTCTGCCTCATTTCTACGCCGGCGGTTGCGACCTAGACGACCAATATGCCTCGCATTGTCACCGGTCAGGCCGCATCTATGGAGACAAGGTAGCAAAGCGCCTGACCCTTGAGCGGCAGGACGGTATTGGCAGCTCCTTCCACAAGAAACGCGTCGCCGGCGTCAAGAACAATGGACTCGCCCGCCCATTGCAACGACAGCGTGCCTTGCTGGCACAGGACAAGCCAAGTCCCCGCGATCTCAACACTGGACGGACCATCGACCTTCATGCGTTCGACCCGATGGCGCAAACGCGCACGGCGCGTCATCACGTTCAGATCCGTGATCGGGCCGCCGGGAAGGGTGGCTGACACGGCAACGTCAGCGGGGAAGGAGAGGGGTTCGCTCGCCGTCGTCAACACCCGCGGCTCGGCGCCATCAATCGCAAGCGCCATGCCGTCCCCCTCAAGGATGGATAGTGTCCTATCGATCCCGGCGAAGATAGAAAACGGCCCATCGGTCGCAACCGTCGCCATGCTGATGCGCCAGTCGAAATCCGAAAGCGCTGCATCCGGAGGCGACACGGCAATCTCGACGGTCTCGCCACCGCCATTCTTCCACGGCATGCGGCGGTAGGAACTGGCTTTCAGGACGCGGGCGTGAGGCATTGTGTCTCCAACATTGTAAGGGAAGGCGAGATGGACTAAGTTTAGTAGACTAAGTCCCAAGGAGGCTAGCTATGGAAGTCGTCAACATACATGAGGCGAAAACGCACCTGTCGCGCCTGATGGAAAAAGTCGCGAGCGGCGAGTCCTTCATTATCGCCAAGGCTGGCAAGCCGATTGGCAAAGTCGTGCCGATAACCGAACCCGAGGCTGCGCCGAAAAAACGACGCATTGGCTTCATGAAGGGCATGTTCACGACGCCGGATGATTTTGACACGATGATGGCCGACGAGATCGAGGATATGTTCTACGGCAACCCCGACAAGTTCAAAGACCGATGAGATTTCTCCTCGATACCCATTTCCTGCTTTGGACGGCCGAAGAATCCCCTCGGCTGTCCCAGGAATTTATCAAGATCGTTGAAGATGACGAAAACGAACTGATTTTCTCGGTCGCCAGCATATGGGAGGTCGCGATCAAAGTACGACGTCGTCCCAACTTTGAGATCACGGCCGGGCTTCTGCGGCGCTTCCTCCTCGACAACGGTTTCACCGAACTGCTTGTAACCGGTGAGCACGCTGCGGCCGTCGAAACGCTTCCTCCCATTCATGGCGACCCGTTCGATCGCCTGCTTATCGCACAGGCATTTTCCGAAGCCATCGTCCTGCTGACCGTGGACAGGACCGTCGCAAAATACGGCGGCCCCATCCGACTGATGTAAGCCTTAGTTGCCGAGGATACCTGGCAGGCGCAGGCCCTTTTCCTTGGCGCAATCCAGCGCGATGTCGTAGCCGGCATCAGCGTGACGCATGACGCCGGTGGCCGGGTCGTTCCACAGCACCCGCTCCAGACGCTTGGCGGCATCATCGGAGCCATCGGCGCAGATGACGACGCCGGAATGCTGGCTGAAGCCCATGCCTACGCCGCCGCCGTGATGCAGCGAAACCCAGGTGGCGCCCGATGCGGTGTTGAGCAGCGCGTTGAGCAGCGGCCAGTCGGACACGGCATCCGAACCGTCCTTCATCGCTTCCGTTTCGCGGTTCGGCGAGGCGACAGAGCCGGAGTCCAGATGGTCGCGGCCGATGACCACGGGTGCCGACAGCTCGCCGTTCTTCACCATTTCGTTGAAGGCAAGCGCCAGGCGGTGACGATCACCGAGACCAACCCAGCAGATGCGCGCCGGCAGACCCTGGAAGGCGATACGCTCGCGGGCCATGTCGAGCCAGTTGTGCAGGTGCTTGTTGTCAGGCAGCAGCTCCTTAACCTTGGCGTCGGTCTTGTAGATGTCCTCCGGATCACCGGAGAGTGCCGCCCAGCGGAACGGACCGATGCCGCGGCAGAACAGCGGGCGGATATAGGCCGGCACGAAGCCTGGGAATGCGAAGGCGTTCTCGAAGCCTTCCTCCTTGGCCACCTGGCGGATGTTGTTGCCGTAGTCGAGCGTCGGCACACCAGCATCCCAGAAGGCGACCATGGCTTCGACATGCTGCTTCATCGATGCACGGGCGGCGGCCTCGACGGCCTTCGGGTCGCTTTCGCGCTTGGCACGGTGTTCAGCGACGGTCCAGCCGATCGGCAGATAACCGTTGAGCGGATCGTGGGCCGACGTCTGGTCGGTGACGATATCGGGGCGCGGACCACCAGCCTTCATGCGGCGCACGAGCTCCGGGAAGATTTCGGCTGCGTTGCCGAGCAGGCCTACAGACTTGGCTTCACCGGCCTTGGTCCACTTGTCGATCAGGGCAAGCGCCTCGTCCAGCGTCTTCGCCTTCTCGTCGACATAGCGGGTGCGCAGGCGGAAATCGATACGGGTTTCGTCGCTTTCGACGGCGAGGCAGCAAGCGCCAGCCATGACGGCGGCCAGCGGCTGTGCGCCACCCATACCACCGAGACCGCCGGTGAGGATCCACTTACCCTTGAGGTTGCCGCCGTAGTGCTGGCGACCGGCTTCGACGAAGGTTTCGTAGGTGCCCTGAACGATGCCCTGCGTGCCGATGTAGATCCACGAGCCGGCCGTCATCTGGCCATACATGGCAAGACCCTTCTTATCCAGCTCGTTGAAATGGTCCCAAGTTGCCCAATGGGGAACCAGGTTGGAATTGGCGATCAGGACGCGCGGCGCATCCTTATGCGTGCGGAAAACGCCGACCGGCTTGCCGGACTGGACCAGCAGCGTTTCTTCTTCGGTCAGTGTCTTGAGCGTCGCAACGATCTGGTCGAAATCGGCCCAGGTGCGGGCAGCGCGGCCGATGCCGCCATAGACCACCAGCTCGTGCGGGTTCTCCGCGACATCAGGGTCGAGGTTGTTCATCAGCATGCGCAAAGGCGCTTCTGTCATCCAGCTCTTGGCGTTGAGCTCGTTGCCGCGCGGCGCGCGGATTTCGCGAATGTTGTGGCGTGGATTCGAGGTCATGCGGGTTCCCCCTGTTCGGTTGTGCTTATCGTTTCAGGCCGGGTGCGATCTCCGCGATGCGCACCAGAATGTCTTTGAGGTGAACGCGAAGGCGTTCGGCTCTTGCGGGATCGTAGGCAAAGGGTGGCGCCTCTGTCTGCAGATGCGTCGATTGCGCCAGTTCCATCTGGATGGCGTGAACGCCAGTTTCCGGCTGGCCGTAGTGGCGCGTGGTCCAGCCCCCCTTGAACCGTCCGTTGACAATGCTGTCATAGCCCTCAGCGGACGAGGCAACGGTGATTGCGGCCTTCTCGATCGAGGCATCGCAGGTCTTGCCGAGGTCCGTGCCGATGTTGAAATCCGGCAGCTTGCCCTCGAACAGGAACGGAATGTGCGAACGGATGGAATGGCAATCGTAAAGGATCGCCACCCCGTGGATGGCCTTCACGCGTTCGATCTCGGCGGCGAGCGCTGCGTGATAGGGCGCATGAAACGCGCGCAAGCGTTCCGCGATGTCCTTTTCCGTCGGCGCCTCGCCATCCTTCCAGATCGACTTGCCGTCGAAGTCGGTTTCGGGAACGAGGCCCGTGGTGTTCTGGCCGGGATAGAGGCTGACGCCTTCCGGATCGCGGTTGGCATCGATCACGTAACGGTGGAAGGTGGCCCGAACCGTCGTCACATCGTCCAGCAGACCGTCATAGAGCGTATGGATGTGCCAGTCGGTATCGGCAAGGATCTTCCCGTTGTCGTTCAACCGGTCCCATATCGCTGCCGGCACGTCGGTGCCGGTGTGCGGGAAGCCGAGGATGACGGGCGAATTACCCTGCCTGACGTCGAATACCGCCATGTCAGGCCTCCAGAACCGGCAGGATGCCTGCGGAGACCGAGGCATTCAGTCCGCCTGCAGCAACCAGATCGCTCGCAGCCTTCAGGTCGTTGGCCATGTAGCGGTCGACCTCCAGCGTCGGCACGACAGTGCGAATGGCACCGATCGCCTGCTGCAGTTCCGGGCTGGTTGCGAGCGGCGCGCGAAACTCGACGCCCTGTGCGGCCGTCAGCGCTTCGATGCCGACGATCGCAAACAGATTATCGGTCATCTGCAACAGGCGGCGGGCGCCATGGCACGCCATCGACACGTGGTCTTCCTGGTTGGCGGAGGTCGGCGTGGAGTCGACCGATGCCGGGTGCGACATCTGCTTGTTTTCCGACATCAGCGCCGCCGAGGTGACTTCGGCGATCATCAGGCCGGAGTTGAGGCCCGGCTTCTTGGCAAGGAATGCCGGCAGTCCGTAGGAAAGGGCAGGATCGACCAGTAGCGCGATACGACGCTGGGAAATGGCACCGATCTCGCAGATCGCAATGGCGATCTGGTCCGCGGCAAATGCCACCGGCTCGGCATGGAAATTGCCACCGGAGACGACGGAGTTATCGGAAAGCACCAGCGGATTGTCGGTAACCGCATTGGCCTCGATTTCCAGCGTTCGGGCGGCCGAACGCAGCAGATCGAGGCAGGCGCCGTCGACTTGTGGCTGGCAACGGATGCAATAAGGGTCCTGCACACGTTCATCGCCTTCGATGTGGCTCTGGCGAATGATCGAATTGTCGAGCAGGGCCCGCAGGGCAGCCGCGGTATCGATCTGGCCCTTGTGACCGCGCAGGGTATGGATGTCAGGATGGAACGGAGCCGACGAGCCCATTGCAGCGTCCGTCGACATCGCACCGGTGATGAGAGCTGCCTGTGCTGCCCGATGGGCACGGAAAAGACCGGCAAGCGCCAGCGCCGTCGAGGTCTGCGTGCCATTGATCAGCGCCAGACCTTCCTTGGCAGCGAGTACGACCGGGCTCAAGCCGGCCTTGGCAAGGGCCGCCGCGCCCGAAAGGCGCTCGCCTGCGAAGAAGGCTTCGGCCTCGCCCATCATGACCGCTGCCATGTGAGCCAGCGGCGCAAGGTCACCCGAGGCGCCGACGGATCCCTTTTCTGGAATAACCGGAATGACGCCCTTTTCCAGCATGCCCTCGATCAGTCGCACCAACTCGAGCCGAACGCCCGACGCACCGCGTCCAAGCGAAACCAGCTTCAGTGCCATGATCAGGCGTACGATATTCTCAGGCAGCGGCGCGCCGACGCCACAGCAGTGCGAGAGGATGAGATTACGCTGAAGGGTGGCAACGTCAGCACTGTCGATCTTGATCGAGGCGAGCTTTCCGAAGCCGGTATTGATGCCGTAAACGGGCGCGTTGCCTGCCGCGATTTCGGCGATGCGCGCGGCGGCCTTGGCAATGCCTGCGTCAAACGATGCGTCGAGCTTGGCTGCTTCGCCCGTCCAGTAGATCGTTTCCAGATCCTTAAGCGATACGGAGCCGGGATAAAGGGTAATGGTCAACGGTCGATCCTTTCGCCCTTGAAGACGTGTGCATGAAGTGGGTTGAAGCCAATGCGGTAGACGAGTTCTGCGAGGCTCTCGACATCCCAGACGGCGAAATCGGCAGACTTGCCGGCTTGAAGCGTGCCTGTTTCATCGAGCAGGCCAAGTGCTCGGGCGCCTTCGCGGGTGGCACCTGCGATGCACTCCTCGACGGTCAGCCCGAACAGCGTTGCAGACATGTTCATTGTCAAAAGCAGCGAGGTCAGCGGCGATGTGCCGGGATTGCAATCGGTCGCGATGGCAATATGGGTACCGGCCTCGCGCAAGGCCTTCACCGGCGGCTTCTGCTTTTCGTTGATGGCGTAGAAGGCGCCGGGAAGCAGCACCGCGACGGTACCTGCGGCAGCCATGGCGGAAGCACCTTCCGCGTCGAGATATTCGAGGTGGTCCGCCGACAGGGCATCGTAGGATGCCGCTAGTTTTGCACCACCGAGATTGGAGAGCTGTTCGGCATGCAGCTTGACCGGCAGGCCGAGCGCTTCGGCCTTGTCGAAGACACGCGCAATCTCGGCCGTCGAAAAAGCGATGCCCTCGCAGAAACCATCAACGGCATCGACGAGGCCTTCGGCATGGGCACGCTCCAGGCCGGGCAACACGACATCGGTAATATAGTCGCCGTTGCGCCCCTTGTATTCGACCGGCGTCGCATGAGCACCGAGATAGGTCGTGACGACACGAACCGGACGCACGCGCTCGAGCTGGCGGGCAGCGCGCAGCATCTTCAACTCAGCCTCGACATTCAGGCCGTAACCCGACTTGACCTCGATTGTCGTCAGGCCTTCCGCCAAAAGCGTATCGAGACGGGGAAGGGCGGCCTCGACAAGGCCATCCACGGAAAGCGCGTTCGTCGCCTTGACCGAGGAGACGATGCCGCCGCCGGCCCGGGCAACCTCTTCATAGGTAGCGCCCTCAAGGCGCATCTCGAATTCACGGGCGCGATTGCCGCCATAGACGATGTGCGTGTGGCAATCGACCAGACCAGGGGTCACCCAGCGGCCTTCGAGATCCGTGATTTCGGCCCGCTCGATCGCCAGGACAGGCAAATCGCTTTCCGGACCGACGAAGCTTATCCGACCGCCCTCAACAACGACGGCACCCTTTTCAATGATGCCAAGGCCCTGCTTTTCAGGGTCGAGCGTCGCCAGACGGGCGTTGCGCCACAGGTGCGGGCGAACCTCGCCGGATGCCTCATCGCTTGAAAAATTGTTCCCATTCATCAGCTTTGCGCCTTTCCTTATGTGGAAACATGTATATACATAATAAACAGGTGACAAGTGAAAATTTGTGCGTCTCCATGGAAAAGAAAGATGCGCGGCGCCAAAGAGGAGAAAAAGCGTCATGGCCCAAACGATTGCGACCACACTTCACGCAGGCGCGGCACTCCTGCCGCACGGCTGGCACAAGGACGTGCGCCTGACGATCAACGGCGGCCGTATCGCGGAGATCGAAACGGGCGTGGCGGCACAGGCTACGGACGAGCGCCACAACACGCTTGTCCCTGCGATGGGAAACCTGCACAGCCACGCCTTCCAGCGTGCCATGGCCGGCCTTGCCGAGGTGAGGGGACCGGCCAACGACAGCTTCTGGAGCTGGCGCACCGTGATGTACAAGTTCGCCCTGTCGATGACGCCCGAGCATGTCGAGGCGGTTGCGGGACAGCTCTACATGGAGATGCTGGAAGCCGGATTTTCCCGCGTCGGCGAGTTCCACTACCTCCACCATGACAAGGACGGAACGCCCTATGCCAACATCGCGGAATTGGCCGAGCGCATCGGCGCGGCAAGCAGCGCGACCGGTATCAGCCTGACGCTGCTGCCCGTCTTCTATGCGCATTCGGGCTTCGGAGGGACCGACCCGATCGACGGACAGCGACGCTTCATCAATTCACTCGACAGCTTCGCCAAGCTCATGGAGGGCTGCCGCGCCGTCACCGGCAGGCTCGATGGCGCCGAACTTGGGCTTGCGCCACATAGTCTGCGGGCCGCAACGCCGGATGAACTGGCGAAGGTCATCCCAATGGCAGGTGACGGCCCGATTCACATCCACGTCGCTGAACAGGTCAAGGAAGTCGAGGACTGCATTGCCTGGTCCGGCGCGCGCCCGGTGGAATGGCTGCTCGCCAACGCCCCGGTCGACGGCCGCTGGTGCCTGATCCATGCGACCCATATGACCGACGAGGAAACGCGTGGCATGGCGCGCAGTGGTGCTATTGCCGGCCTGTGCCCGATCACCGAGGCCAATCTCGGCGACGGCACGTTCCCGGCGCCGCTCTTTCTCGAGGAAGGCGGCCGCTATGGCGTCGGCTCCGATTCGAACGTGCTGATCTCGCTCCCGGACGAACTGCGCCAACTCGAATATTCCGAGCGCCTTGCTTTGAGGGCGCGCAACGTCATCGCCGCACCTGGCGGCTCGACCGCCCGCAGCCTGTTCGATCATGCCATCATCGGCGGCCGAGCGGCGCTGAAAGCCGCTGGCGGACTGGCCGTCGGCAATCATGCCGACATTACGTCCCTCAACACCTCCGCCGTGCCGTATCTCTCCGGCGACCAGTTGCTCGACCACTGGATTTTTGCCGGCGGGGTGGCGATCGACAGCGTCTGGGCTCGTGGCAGAAAGCAGGTCGAAGGCGGCAGGCACATCCAACGCGAAGCGATCAATCGCCGCTTCCTCAAGGCCATGGGCGAGCTGCTCGCAGGCTGATGGGGCTTTCCTCGATCGCATATTGCCGCTAGAGCGGGAGGTGGAACCGGAGCGTGACGATGAACCAGAGCAAGGACGCAACCTTGCATCAGCGTATCCTCAACGACATCGAAGGCCGCATCGTCTCGGGCGAGTGGCCGCCGGGTCACCGCATCCCGTTCGAAATCGACCTGACAAGGGAATATGACTGTTCGCGGATGACCGTGAACAAGGCCTTGACGCAGCTCGCCAAGGCCGGCCTCATCGAACGCCGCAAGAAATCGGGTAGCTTCGTCAGCCAGCCTCAGGCGCAGTCGGCTATTCTCGAGATCCACGACATCAAGGCTGAGGTGCAGTCGCTCAATCTCGCCTACTCCTACACCGTGGCCAAGCGAATAGTGCGCAAGGCAAAAGCAGACGACGTCCGTCGCCTCGATGTCCCCCCGGATTCATCGATCATCGACGTGGTCTGCATTCACCACGCCGGCGGCCGGCCCTTTTGTTTGGAAGAACGCCTGATCAGCCTCACGGCCGTGCCCGAAGCGGCCGATGCGGATTTTTCGGAAATTGCGCCAGGCGCCTGGCTCATCAACCAGATCCCCTGGAGCACGGCCGAGCACCGCATTCACGCCGTGTCCGCCAGCACCGAGGAAGCCACCGCGCTGGGCATCCCCAAAAACACGGCCTGCCTCGTCGTCGAACGCCGCACGTGGAGCAATGTCGGACCAGTGACCCAGGTTCGCTTCACCTATCCGGGCGACAAACATGCGCTCGTTGCACGCTTCACGCCCGCCTCCTAGTCGGACGCGTCATCGGTATCAACTAGGCACGTAGGTCAACCGCAAGACATCCGCGTCAATCGGATCACTGGCCACTAGGCGCAGCCGCGGCCGGGGGCCAGCGAAATAGGGCTTGCCGTGACCAAGCACCACGGGGTGAAGGTAGATGCGGTACTCGTCGATCAAGCCAAGTTCGGTGAGACTATGCGCCAGGTCCGGCCCGGCAACCTCGATTTCCCCATCGCGATCGGCCTTCAGCTGCCGCATCGCACTCTGGAGGTCACCCTCGACAAGCGAGGCGTTCGGGCCGACGGACGTCAAGGTACGCGAGACGACCCATTTCGGCTGCTTTCGCCACGCTCGCGCGAAGGCAAGTTCGTCAACATCCCATTCAGGGTGGTCCTCGTCCCAGTAACGCATGATCTCATACATCTGGCGACCGTACACACTGCCCGTCTGCTGCTCTGCCTCCTTGATGAAGTGGCGGAAGAGCACGGGGCCCGGTGCAAACGCCATGTGATCGACATAGCCGTCCAGGGACTGGTTCATTCCAAACACGAGCTTGGCCATATCCACTTCCTTTCGTCGAGTCCTTGGCCGCAACGGACCAACTGCCGCGCGACGCCTTCGGATTGGGACCGGCAACGCCGGCCGTGGCTGTCAGTGCGTTTGACGACTGCGCGACCCCAACATCTCAACCAACGATGCCGATTTGGCCTGGGGCTCTGAGCGCAGCCCGCCTTTCAAGACTTCGTATCAGGCTTTTCAGTTCCGGTTCATCGACCAACAACGCCGCATCATGAGGACGCAGCCAGGCCAGCTTGCGCTCCTTGCTTTCCGGGAAGACCTTCTTCATGCGGCGAACGTCGACCAGATGAACCTCGACGACGGAGGGGCATTTGCGGCCATCGTCGAGAACCTTGATATAGGTGTAGTAGCCAAAAACGCGCCTCTTCGCCCTTCCCTTAACGCCCGCCTCTTCCCAAGCTTCGCGCTCTGCGACTTCGTGAGGCGCCAGTCCCTTGATCGGCCATCCCTTGGGAATCGACCAGCGGCGCGTCTGTCGCGTGGTTATCAGCAGAACTTCCAGATGACCGTCGGCTGTCGTGCGAACGCAAAGCGCGCCACATTGCTCGGCGACATCACCATCCAGGATCGCCCCTATAGGCTTACCGAGGCGCGACAAATGGGTTGTACCATTCTTCATTGCAACAAGTTGGAGCGCAATGTGATTCCCGACAAGTGCTCACGGACATGTCGAATTCAGTTTGGCTGAGAGGCGATCACCACATTGGCGGCCTGGCGCCGAACGCATCGGCGCAATCTCTATCGGGTTCAGCTCAGTTCTTGCGCAAGGCCAATGAGAATACCTTCGGGTCCGCGGATATAGCAGAGCAGATATGCGTCCTGATACCGAACGACTTCGCCGACGAGCTGCGCGCCGCGCAGTCGCAGCCTTTCAAGCGTCTCCTCGAGGTCGTCAACGGCGAACATGACGCGGAGGTAACCCAGAGCGTTAACCGGGGCGTCGCGGTGATCCGCCACTGGCGCCGGCGTCAGGAAGCGGGATAACTCTATCCGGCTGTGACCGTCCGGCGTCCTCATCATGGCGATCTCGACCCGCTGATCGGCCAGCCCGGTGACACGTCCGGCCCATTCCCCGTCGATCATGGCCTGCCCTTCGAGCTGAAGGCCAAGCTCGCGAAAGAAATCAATCGCCGCTTCGAGGTCCGCGACGACAATCCCTATGTTGTCCATCCGTTTGAGCGCCATCGGGAAAACCTACAGGGTCTGAACTGCGTCGTAAACTCATATGGCTGCGCTTGAGGCCGCGGGGCCCGTGCCAAGCCCCTGCGATCTGGCTCAGCCGATGTCAGATCGGCACTTTGGCCCGCCTTTGCGCCGAAAAGGGGCATATCGCCGTCGCAAGACTGGAGCTTCGATCTCCCGCCGATTGCACCGTGAACATAGCGAGCGGCGCCGTGGCGTGATAGGTGTTGGACTTGGATCAAGCCCAGCATTCACCTGAACTCCTAATAAAGGACATGTGCGATGGGAGACCAGAAGCGTCCGCTCCAACCAGGCGAATATGCACCTGCCTTCGCACTTCCGTCGGCAAACCAAGCAGGGACGGTTTCACTCGCAAGCCTCCGCGGTCACCCTTTTTTGATCGCCTTCTTCCGCGGATTGCACTGTCCTTTCTGTCGGCGTCAGGTGGGACAACTCGGTAGTCTACAGCCTGCCCTGAGTGCCGAGGGGGTGGAAACAATTGCCGTGATCAACACGCCGGTCGAGCGTGCCCGCATATACTTCGAGCACCGGCCGACGCCGGCCGTGCTCCTATGTGACCAGGATTGCTCCACGCACCGGGCCTTCGGCGTGCCGCATGGCGACTTCCAACCCGAGGGCAGTCGCGAGGAGCCATCATGGCCCTATCGGGCAAGCATGGAGCAATTCGAGGGCGCGCGCATCAACCCGACGGGGGAATTGCCGGAAGCGTTGCACCCAATGGCAGCCAATGTCTTCCTCAACGCCAGCGACGGGTTCGAGCTTACGGAAGTTGATCATGCTATCTTCGCAAGGCACCCCACACAGCTCGTAGGGCACTTCTTCGTCGATGGCAGTGGCATTGTTCGCTGGGTACAAATCGAAGCGCGTGACGGGCCTGACGGCCTCTGCATCTTTCCAAACGCAGCGGAAATACTCGCCGCTGCCAGCAGCCTCCGACGCTGAAGTCGTCGCATCTCCGACATTCTCCAGGCGTATACGATTCAGCCTGCCCATTTCCTCGGTTCATCGGGATAGTGCGCGATCGGCTTGAGCAGACGATCGGAGCATCCTCGAGGCGAGCTCATTTCTTTGCGGCCCGAGGGAACCATTTCCTTGCAAATGAGTTTAAGCGGCGGCCGTAGGTCGTCGCCTGGGGATGAAGGCAATCTGGATGAGGAAGAGACGATGAAGATGGTTCTCGTTGTGGCAGCTTTGGTACTGTCGGCCGCTGCTGCTCATGCCGCTGATACGTGCACGGCGAAAGCAATCGACAAGAATGGCAAGCCACTGGCAGGTGCTGCTCTTACGGCATCGGTCAACAAGTGCCAGAAGGATGCGGCTGCCGCCTGCGATCTGTCCGCCAAGGACAAGAACGGCAAGCCACTGGCTGGCGCCGCAAAGACCGCATACACCAAGAAATGCGTGAGCGATGCAGTCGGTGGCTGACGCTCCCTGACATTTCTTTGCTCGGATTTGGTTGGCCGCTGGCAGATTCCGGCGGCGGCATCAGGATGCGCCGCTCGTCCCGGCCATAACCGCAAAGAGTCAAACATCGATGTCAGCTGCGCCAGAAGAACAGCGTCGTGTCACCTGCCACGGGTCGCGAGGGTGACAATCGCCTGCACTCCACCCAGCGCCACGGCTACGCCGCAGTGCGGATGCGGTTGTGAGATGCTGTGGCGCCCACTTTGAAGCGTCGGATGAGCTGCTCGAGAACATTCGCCTCACCGGCGACGAAGCCAATGGCGGCCGCAGATTCTTCGACCATTGTCGCATTTTTCTGGGTGTTTCGGTCGATATCGGAAATCGCATTGCCGATGCCGTTGAGCTCGGTGGACTGCTGGCGCGAGCGTTCAACGATCTCCGCGATGTGGCCGCTGATGGCCGCCACATCTCCAGCAATTCCGTGAAGTGCCTGGCCCGTCTTGTCGACCAAGGCGACGCCGTGCTTGACGTGATCGGCCGATGAGCTGATCAGCGCCTTGATCTCGCTGGCAGCGGAAGCAGAACGCTGCGCCAACTCCCGAACTTCCTGGGCAACAACCGCAAAACCCTTGCCAGCCTCTCCTGCGCGCGCGGCTTCCACTCCGGCATTCAGCGCGAGAAGATTCGTCTGGAACGCAATGTCGTCGATCACGCCGATAATTTGGGTGATCTCCTGCGAAGAGCCTTCGATCTTGAGCATTGCGTCAACGGCGTGGGCAACGATCGCACTCGAATTTTCGGCGCCGTCTTTCGCCTTGCGCACCATCGAACCGACAGTTTCCGCAAGTGCGCAGGTCTGGCGAACCGTTTCCACCGCATGAGAAAGAGATGTCGCGGTCTCGGATAGCGAGGCCGCCTGATTTTCCGTCCGCTGCGACAGATCAGAGTTGGCGTGGTTGATCTGCGCAGAACCGTTGCGCACGGAATTTGCAACGTCGCCCACCTGTCTCAAAACAGCGTCGAGCTGTTCGACGGATTCGTTGAAGGCATGACGCAAGTCGTTCAAATCACCCTCGAGCTCTTCCGCGATACGCACGGTCACATCGCCCTTGGACAGCTTGGAGAGCGCCGAGCGCAGGCAGGTAACCGCGAAGGTGACTGAATCATGTGCCTTGGCCCGCAACTCTTCCTGAGCTTCGCGCGCCGCTGCCGCTTTATTGTCAGCGTGGCGCGCCATTTCCGCCATTTCTGTTGCCTTGCGGCCAGCCGCCTGGGCCTGCGCAACGGACCGCTCGGCTATCGCGAAGGCGGCGACCATGGCCGATGTGAGAGCGATTAACGCTCCCGCCTGCAGCACGAGAACGGTGGCATGGAGCACCACCCGGTTGAAATGCGACTCCCCAGGAAACACAGCGAGGGGAACGGCGACATAGAGAACGAGGTGATGCAGCGCCACGAGCCCGGCAAAGGCGACGATCGCGCGCCAATCCACCCACGCCGCGCAAATCGCCAACGCCGCGAAGAAATACATATGCAGGTCGATCTGCAGCGACGAGCCTTCGAAGCCATAGACGAGAAAGCCGACGCTGGTGGCCATGGCCATGGAGGTGATAATTCGGGTTGCTGGCCCGGAGCGGTCGCGCCACCAGGTGAAGCTGGAGGCGACCGTTATAATTGCGGCAGCCACCACCGAAGGCAGGTCGAAGCCTTCCGGCCGGACCAGATTTCTGACAGTCAGCGCGGCAAGGTTGATCCAGAGCAAACCAACAATTCCGAACGAGGCGCGTGCGCGCAGCTTTTCCAAAGCATCCATCTTAGGCTCCTGCCCGGCAGCCGACTGCCAGAATGTGATTGAGAACGAGAACGGCGCCGGCGCGACGCAAGCGCTCGGGAAAGCCGGCTGTGTCCGAATAGGCGACAGCGAGCCAAGGTCGGGCACCAGCGAGGACAAAAGCTCCCCCGGCCTGGCCGACAACATCCATCATATGAGACGCGGGCAGACGCGGATCCGTCACCACCAAGACGAACGGGCCCCGCGGCAGCGAAACTGCGCCGAGGAATAAAGCGGCAAAGAGAAGGGCGTAGAGGGCGATCTGTCGCCAGCAGGATTTCTCGGCATGCGTCATTCAAGTAGTCATGTGTTCGCGTCGGCGCTCGCTTCGCACTCGCGGTTAATGCCACGCACCTGGCCCGCGCCGTTCCCTCAAATTAGCGAAATATGGTTGACGACGCATTAAGCCGCGGTGCGATGCCCTGATGACACTTGCGAACATCTGCCACGAGCTAGTCGCCCGAGGGAGAGGCACGGCGGCCTGCCAAAATCGAACATCTTTGCAGGGTAGCCTTTGCCATCAGTCGCGCATAGGCTGCTGGCAGCGGTCCGCTCACGCGGAGCTCACAGCACCCCGGCAGAAAGGATTCTCGTATGAGAGGTTCATGTCTATTGGTGTTGTCATGCCTCGCCGCCGGCATAACATCCGCCAAGGCGGATGTAGCTGATGATGTGCGCCGGTTAAGCGAGACGAGTACCCCAATCTCAGGCGCGGACGCCAAAGCCATGCTTGCCCAGGAGTGGCTGAAGTTTGATCCTGATGTGCTCGAACGCCGGGAACAAGCGCTGGGGCGCATCCATGAGCTGGGTAGGCGGCTTGCCGAAGATCAGAATGCAGGACTGAGTCGCGAATGCAGCACGCAGATCCTTCTGGAGACGAAGTGGCGCGCCATCTACACCGCCGATTTCACAAAGATCGAGCAGCGCCTCCGTGATCTTGATACAAGCCTGGGCAAGGATGATCAGGCGTACGCCACACAACAGTCGCCGTCGGACGGCAGCTGGGGCGCCTGTTATGACTCGGCAGTTTTGAAACTGGAAGCGACCACCCTTGGCCTCCAGGAACTCGAACATCGCAAAACCCCACCAGACTATTCGATCGATCTGTTTCCAGATCTTCGTTCAGGCGAGGACGCAGTGGGCTTGATCTCCAAGTACCTCGTCTCGGATGTCGCGCGTAACGGCGTTGATCATCGCGCCGAATTGACGGCCCTGAGTGACGGGGCCACGCAGTTTGGGTTCAAGGCAAAGTGGCAACCATATCTGGAAGACCAGGTGGAGGGGCTGCTACGCGACCGCGATAGCGGCGGGATCACCCAAATTCGCGCCGACGTTCGCCAGTTTCTCAATGCCTGGCAAGACCCGTCGACCGGCTATTGGGGTGCCTGGTACCGCGTGGGCGACCGCATCGTCCGCACCTCGGACCTGAGTACGACGTTCCATCTGGTGTCCTACCTGCACGGAGACGTCGAGCGCTGGCCACAGATCATAGAAACGACCTTCAAGATCGCCAACGATCCCTATCCCTATGGATGGAAGTACCGCTCGAGCTTGAACAACCACAACAACTACGACGTGGTGAAGATCTTTCGCTATGGCTGGCCGCACATGACTGAGGAGCAGCGTGTTCGCGCGCGTGAAGCCATGAGCGCCATGCTGCGATGGGCGGTGGATCAATCCCTGCAGCCGAACGGATCCTTTGCCTCCGACGACAGCTTCTTCAGCTCGGTTCCATCAGACTACTACTTCGGCATCTCGTTCTTCGACGAGATTGGCTACTGGCGTGCGGACAAGCGGTTCTGGACCGACGAGACGTTCGAGAAAGCCCATGCCGATTGCCTTCTTATCCGCGCGCGAATGGAGGCCCTTCGCCTCAAGGGACCGATCGCCGTTGCGGCCCAGCAAAAGCTCGATGACAGTTGCGGGTCTCCCTGATCTACAGGGGGACCGATAGCAACGGCGTCGAGTAAAGCGCATGGATGGGCACCATTGAGCCGGCGAATACAAAGGCCTGCTCACAGCACATCGCGGATTTGGGCGGAGCAGTGCACCCGAAGTAGCGAGCGTGAGGACCTGCAGTCGCGAAGGTTAATCGCTCGCCAGTAGCAATCGTGCCCGGTACGCTGCAACATGACCGCGATGCGGTCGCGGACCTGCCTAGTGGGCGGTGATGTTCCGAGGAGACGTCGGCATGGCAGAGAAATTGCCAGAAAGTCGTCCGCTGGGTAATCCGGCCTATCTGGCCGAAGTGACCTACCGCTTTGCTTTCGATATGGCCCGTAGGCCGCTACCGTCGGATGCACATGCTGCTCGATTGCGACTGGAGGCCGGGAACCGGGCCTTCGCTGAACTCCTGGAGCAGGTCGCTCTGCCAAAACCGGCAACGCTGAGCATCGACATAGACCCGCACGACGTCGGTCTTCTTCCTGGGCATCGAAAAGCACCGAAACAACAACCCTTTGCTGCGGTTGTGGGTGCGCCGATGCACGGGTGCCAGTCGAACTCGTCTTTTCCGAGGGCCCAAACGACCTGTTTGTTGTCAGAGCCGCGGGCAATGGCATGGGCGATGATGTGGTCGGCAGCTTGAGCTACGCGGTTGACCATCTGAAGGGCAGCCTCCGCACCATTGTCGTTCTTGGTCACAGCAGGTGCGGCGCGGTTTCTGCCGCGGTCGACGTCTATCTGAAACCGGCGAAATACCTGGAGATCGTACAGCACAAGGATCTGCGGTGCATCGTGGACCGCACACTGGTCGTTGTCCAGCTTGCGGCATCCTGGTTGGAGCGGAATAACGGGCTCGAGGTTGTAAGCCGACCTGGATATCGCACCGCATTGATCGAGGTGGCGATCGTGTTGAATGCTGCCCTGACCGCCTTCGGTCTGCGTCCCAGTCTTGGCCTCACCCCACGGAGCGCGATCGACGTTGTCTACGGCGTCTATCTTCTGGAGGAGCGGCTCGTATGGTCGCCGCGAGTGGAGCGCGGCCCCGACTGGTTCGGGCTGACGCCCGCGCCGCGCGACGCAAACGAGTTCGTCGAATTGTGCGGCCTCCTAGTGTCGTGCTCGCGGATAACCGCTTTGCTCGATGCAGATTGAGATCGTCTCGTCGCCACGCTGATGACGCTTTGGATGGGCAGTACGAGGTGCATATCGCCCGCGGCCGCCATCCGGAGACGTGGCATTATCCAAATTTGACGTGGCGAGTCTTGCAGCCGCCCAAGCCCTGTGAGTCCGCCGTTTGTGCCAGCAGCAAGTCCTCGGGAAAATCGTAAAGTGCTGTCAGTCGTCGATCCAACAAGTCCATCTCTGCGCGCAGGGCTGCGTGACGGAATTCGGGCAGTATCTGCAAGCAGTACTCCAGGACAGCGCGCAAGCGCCGTGCAATCTGGAAGTTCTCGGCACCGTACAAACGGATTTCGCTGAACGTCAACTTCACGAAGTCCTCCCAGTCGGGGGCGCTCAAAACGACGCGGAGTTCACCATTTTGGGTCAGGACCGCTTCTCCATGCAAATTGCGTTTCCCGACAAAGCAGAGGAGACGCTGTAACTGATCGATCGCGAGCACCGCCGTGGTTGGATCGTTGATCGCCTTCGAAAGAGCCTTGATGGCGATATCGACAATGATCCTGAACGCGAACATCGGGTCCTGTTCAAGCGTTCGTTCCGGGCCGAAGGCGATCATCGCCCTCAGCTTCGCTTCATCCGGAAGGCTATTACCGTACAAGCGAAAGAGCGGTTCTCCGGGCGCCACGAAATCGCCGATCCGTGGGACCAATTCGATGACGGAGCCGGTCTTTGACGCCAAGGTGAACAGCGCCTTCTTGTTGATGGCGACGATGATGGTTGGCCGTCCCCGGTAGGGGATGACCTTGTCCGGATTCTCGAACACTCTCGGGCTTGCTATGCTGATGCCTGCTTCCTTGACGGCGAAATCCGGATAGACTTCCTGGATGACCTGGCGACCTCTCTCGCTTACGCGCGCGATTATGCTCACCGGTCGAAGCAGACGGGCGGCGTAGTCGATCAGATAGAGGAACGCTGCAATCGAAAAAAAGCCCAACAGGCCGGCAATTCCGACGATGGCGTGGTCAACGTCTGTATCCAATCGGGTCAGGGCACCGGTAGCGAAGAGCAGAGTGAATATGAACAAACCGACAGTGAAACGGATAGCATTGTCGCTCAATAAGGTGGTGGCAATAATCCGTGGCGTCAGTTGACCGCCTGCGACCTGGATCGCGACCAGCAACGAGCCGAACGTGAACACGACGAACGTCAGGGTCATTGTGACAATCGTCTCCAGCATTCTCTGCGAGCCGGAGACGCCCCATGGCAGGAATGCAAACCAGGCCATCCATTGCTCGAAAGCATAGACCAGTCGAATTGCGACCGTGTAGAGGAGCAACGCGATGAAGGGTACGAGCCACAGTGACGACTTGAAGTAGCTCTTCAAACTAAAGAGTTGGTTCCAGCGCATTTCTGTTTCCCTCCGTATCCACCAATGCGCTCATCGCAGATGCTGGCAAACAACTGTCGTGCGATGTGGCTGCACGACCACCCCGGTCGAGAGGCACTCCATTATGCATGAACTGTTCGAGAAGGGGCGTATATTACCGTATCAGACGCGGTCGATACGGCGACGAACTGACAGCCTAGCCTGAAGTTCGGCATGATCATTCCTGCTCAGAGTCGCGCTCCGCGTGGCTTAGTGCCTGTACGCTGACCGCCGCGACGATCCCTGTCATGACGATGCCGCAAAATCCGATGACGAGAGCGAGTATGCGCGAAAGTCCGTGCTTGGGTACGAGATCTCCATATCCGATGGTAAGACCGGTTACGAAGGTGAAGTACAACGCGTCACCGAGGCCCCAGTCCTCGATGCGGCTGACCACCAATCCGCATCCGACCATGACGATGAGTACCCCGGAAATGATCGGCCACAGCAGATAGAGCTGATGCAGGAGCGCTGAAAAGAAGCGCCGCTGAATGTTTCGTGCAGTTGTCATGGAATTCGGCCTCCCATCCTGACGAAGCGACGCAATCGCTCCCGTCGAAAGAACTCACATCTTGGGACGCTCTTCTTGTCCTCTCAGCCAACTCTCAACGATCGAATAGCCGATCGCCATGACCAGCGGGCCGACGAAGATGCCGATGATGCCCATCGTCAAGACGCCACCGGTTACACCTATGAAGATGATCCAGATCGGAGAGCCTGCACCGCGTCCGATGAGAAGCGGTTTTATGACGTTGTCGAGGATATTGATGATGACGCCAGTGACGGTAACGAAGATCGCCCAGCCGTTTTCACCCTGAGAGGAAAGCCAGAATGCGGCAGGTATCCACACCAGCCACGTGCCGATCTGCAGCATTGCCGTTCCGAAGCTCAACACCCCAAGCGGGACAGCGAAAGGAACACCCGCGATCGCGAAACTGATCCCCGACAAGACGCCCTAAATGAGGGCCGTGCCCATCACGCCCTGGACAACGCTGCGAATGGTGCGCACTGCGACGTCCACCAGACTTTCCCCGGTGCCACCGCCCAACCGATACCCGATCGTCCTGAATGCCGAGCCCGTGCTTCTCTGAGTGGAGAAAGACCCCGGAAAGAATGATGGCAAGCAGCATCTGGAGGATGGCCAGTCCGAGCGAGGCTCCAAGTGCAGCAGCCCACTGAACGGCCGGGCCGATATAGGGTTTCAAACTCGCCAGCACATTGCGCGAGGCAAGCGCCGCAGCCTCCCACTTCTCACCAATCGTTGATCCGAACAACGGAAAGTCGGCAAGCCATGCGGGCGGACGCGGTAGCGTCAGCTCCGTCCAGTTGTGGGTTATGGCGGAGAGAGCATCATTTGCCTGGCTGAAGGAAGCCGGCAGGTATGAAAGCGGGATGATAACGACAACGAGGAGGATAAATATCATGATGATCGCCGCTATTTTCGCGCGACCCGCAATCACGCTCGTGAGGCGGCTATGCAAAGGCGACAAGGCGACGGCGATCAACCCTCCCCATGCCACCACGCCGATCAGCGGCCACGCAATCCAAAAACAGGCCAGGATAATCGCACCAATGATAAGGAGACCGACGATGCGCTCGGCCCAGAACCCCAGGGACTGATCTACACCAGTTCGCATGCGCGTGCCCTCCCGAACCGGAACTGCGCATTTCATTATCGTGTTCTAGATGCGAAACTGCCCGACCAGGCTCAAAACTCATCCCAAAAGCCCAGCTTTTGCACACCGGGATACAGATTTAGTATGACATTGAACGGCTGCGAAATCCAGCAATCCCTTGGCTGGGCTCAGGTGTGTCTGCCTCCTACCTGGTGCATCGAAACGTTGCCATTCAGCCACAGGCTTCAACAACTGGATGTTCAACCCATGTTGCGTATTGGAGAGAATTACCGCGTTGGTAATCTGCCAGCGTAAGGCAACAACCGCCGGTGCGGCACCGATATATCCGCGCCGGCGGCTTTTCGAGCAGAAAGCCACGCAAGCTCTTCTGGCGCGCGCTATCCCGCACGCGACAATGCCACCAACCATCATGCGGCCGTTAGCCGAACACCACTTACCGCAGCATGGCAAGGAAGCCGATGTGCGGTGGCGCCAGCATCGCGCGGATTTGGCGCGCTGCGGACGCGGCAGGAACGGTTGCTCCGAAATGGCAATAGCAGATGACGTCGTGAAGCTGGCGTCTTCCAGCTCGAAGAACCGCTTCGCTTCGCCAAAGGTGTCGTCGCTCAGGCCGGCGACGCGAAGGACGGGATCGCTAAAAGCAACCGACACTGGCGAGTGATCGCTGCGCATGGCGGCCAGAACGTCCGGCGCTTGATATTCGGGCTCGAACAACGTCGACAGACGCTAATGAGGGTTCCGTTCCAGGAGTTCCGCCCAGCGGTCAAGCCGCTCCTCTCGGGACATCGGTCGAGCGCTGCAGGGCTGGACTTCTGCGACGGTCCGCAATTCGTCAAGGGTGCGATGTTTCATTTCTTGGACTCCGTTCAGACGTTGGTTGCTGCCCATGCCTCGCGGTCCCTGCGAGAACGGTGACCGCGCGGCAGGCAGAAGTCCAATCACGATCAGCAACAACGCTGACAAACGGCCAGCATTGGACATTTGCATTTGTGTTTTGGGCCGACAGCAGCCATTCGCATGGATGGGGCGTCCATACCCCTTTATTCCGCAGCCAAGCCCAATGACCGGAAGCTCAAAATCCGAGAGATCTGATGCAAGATGAGCGGCCGGCTCCCGTAGGGCTCGACCGCTCGCGCTCTGGCGCGTGTTTCACTTGGCCAGTTCGATTTCGCCCGGTCGCCAGGATTTGTCGAAAAAGGGCTCCAGCGGACTGTAGAGGCGAAGGATCACGAACCAGCCCTTTCGTGGATCGGTCTGAATCCAGTTGCCGCCCACTACGCCATCGGGCTGCTTGGGACCGAACCAGATTGTTGTGGAGCCGTCTGCGGCTGCTTCGGCCGCAGGCGAAGGATAGCTCTGGCTTCCGGCACGCGGATAGCGCTGTGGTGTATCCAGCATCGACCGGGACATGTTGTCGTAGACGGTGAACGACCAGAAGTTTGCCGCCGGGATGCCTTTGGGGAGCGTGACCTTGTAAGTCTTGGCGCCGTCGAAGTGGTTCTTGTCTGCATCCGTTGAGGAGAGCAGGTACTGTGAACCTATCCCAGGAAGGCGCATCGCCATGGCAGGCGTAATCCCGGTTATGCCGTAGAAGAAGTTCGTACGCGCATCCATCGTCCGATAGCCAGTCGGCGGATACGGCTCCACGCCTTGCGCGGTGATCTTGGGGATCGGCGTTTCGAACTCGTAGCCGGTGTCGAACAGGAAATTGAACCAGGACGAATTGGGATAGTAGAACCAGTTTGGATCGCGCGGGCTTATAAACAGGCTCCGCGAGGTCGCATTGGCGGCCGCGAGCGCTTCAGTCATGATCTTCTTCATTCGCGCGTCCGGCGCGAATGGCTTGCCCTTGATAATCCCGATGGACGCCAATGGCCCCATCAATTCGGGATCAAGCGATGTAGCCGGCTCGCTCTGGACAACTTCGTTCAGCAACTCGAAGTAGCTCCAGTCGTTCGGCGGTATGGTGTTCATCACCTTGCCGCTGCCCTCATGAAAGACTGTGGCTGATGGCGCCTTGATTTGCCCGAGCTTTGCCTTCCCCGAGAGGAACGCGGCGATCGGCGTTCCTGCGCCGCCCGGCTCGTAGGGGTAGACCTTGGTGAATTTGCGGATGGCCTCGACGACCGGCTTGGGATCGGTGTGGTCAGCGAGGAAGGACCGGCCGAACCACAGCACGGTGTTCGTTTTGGCGTGGGCGATATAGTAGCCACCTTCTGGAAGCGGTCCGCTGTAGTCGGGCGGTACGATCAGATATTTGCCGCCTAGCCCCCGATCGGGACCAGGCACCCCGACATCGACAACCCAACGAAACCACGCGTCCTGAACGGCCCCGAGAAAGTCGGGTGGCGTCTCAAGCACAACGGGTCCCTTCGCAAGATCGAGGTAGCCCATGACATAAATCGTGTCGGCGTTCGCCGTCAGGAACAGCGACTTTGCGTCCATCAGATCGGAGAAGACGAGAACCTCGTTTTCTTTGACCCCTATTCTTTGAAGCTCATTGCGCACCGTCCGGATGCTCACCCCGCGCATGTTGTCCATGAAGGCGCGGTAGGCGTAGGTGAAGTCGAGATTGTCGTAGAGTTTCGCGGCGGTTTCCTTCGTAGGGACTCCGTCTTTGAACTCCAGTTTGCCGATCGGAGTGTCGACGGCATCTGGCGTCGAAATGGCTCCCGGTATCTCCGGCGCCGTTTGCGCCAACGCAACTCCCGGCATGACTGCATGAAACCACGCGACTGCCGCGATGGCGACGGCCGTACCACGGACGGTTTTGAACTTCGGGAATTTGCGTGGCATCCAGGTGACCTTTCGTTCTCGCGACATCCATGGGAGATCGCACGGCGCTCGCAGACAGCAGAAGTACGTAACAGTAAATTTACGTAGCCAAGCGCACCGGCGTGACCTATGCGCTACAGGCGCCGGATGCGACCAACTTTGACGGAGCTCACTTAAACACCATCGTTTCACAACGCAGATGCTTGCGGATGCGCATCTCTCCAGGTGAATTGTCGGGATCGCTGTGCCGCCTGTTAATCGGGCTCAGGAATTGCGTTGCTCACCAATTCCGGTGCCACACCCAACAATGTTCCATCAAACGGGAACCTCAAGGCCAGCCTTAATACGGTCCATCGCGACAAACGTCCGGAACTTTTTGACGTTGTTGTTTCCAAAAAACAGCCGCTTGGTCAGTGCTTCATAGGCCGTCATCGAGGGCACGGTGATGACAAGCACAAAGTCTGCCTCTCCCGTCACATAGTAGCAGAGCTGGATTTCGGGGATGGCCGCGAACTCGCGCTTTGCGTTTTCGATCTGCTCCGCCGTTTCGCTTATGACCTCGACCTCGACGAAGATGGTGATCGGGTGGCCGAGTGCGGCCGGATCGACGATCGCGACGTTCGCCTGGATCACGCCGGTCTCCGTCATTCTCTTTATCCGACGCTGAACCGCCGGAGCAGACAGGTTCACCGCTTCGCCGATCTTCCGTTGTGGCGTCAGATTGTCCTTTTGCAGGATAGCGAGGATCTGGCGATCGAAATCATCCAATGCCCACCGGCGCGCTTTTTCAGCCATTCTCGAACCTCGATGAAACAAAATTGCAAATTGAGCCTCGAAATACAGCGCACTTTGCATGCCGACTGCAATATATTTCCCCTCGAACAGAGCGAGGTCCACCATGTTTCTCAAGAATTCGAATGCGGCATACAAGGCTCCCCTCGATCCGCGTGATGCCGAAACGCTGGGTATGGACGCTGTTGCAACGGTTCAGCGGTTCCTCTCCTTCCGGGAAAACAACGCGGAGACGCCACTTGTCGCCTTGTCCGCGCTTGCTCGCGAACTTGGTGTCTCCAGCATTCACATGAAAGACGAGGGATTCAGGCTCGGCCTTGGCAGCTTCAAGGCGCTCGGCGGTTCCTATGCCGTGATCCGGCTTGTCCTAGAAGAGGCCAGCAAGCGGCTGTCGCGACCTGTCGATGTCTCCGAACTGCAGACCCCTGAGGTCACCGCTGTCGCAAAGACCATGACCGTCGCCTGCGCCACGGACGGCAACCACGGGCGCTCCGTCGCCCAGGGAGCCCAGCTCGTGGGTGCAAAGGCCGCAATCTTCGTGCATTCCGGCGTCAGCGCCGAGCGGATCGCAGCGATTGCCCGGTTCGGCGCCGAGATGATCCGTGTTGAGGGAACTTACGACGAATCGGTGAAAGAAGCAGCCAGAGTCGCCATCGAACGTGACTGGACGATCGTGTCGGATACCTCGTGGCCGGGCTATGAACGGATCCCCGGTCTGGTCATGCAAGGGTACACCGCCCTCGTGCAGGAGGCGCTTCGGGAGATGCCGCAACCTCCGACGCATGTCTTCGTTCAATCGGGCGTCGGCGGTATCGCCGCGGCTGCCGCAGGTCACCTCGCGATCGCCCTCGGCGACCAGCGGCCGGTGTTCACCGTCGTGGATCCCAGTCGCGCCGCCTGCATTGTCGAAACCGCCAAGGCGGGGCATCCTGTCGTCATCCCGCATGGCGAACCGACAGTCATGGCAATGCTGGAGTGCTACGAGCCCTCGCTCGTGGCTTGGCGCGTCCTTTCTCGGGTAGCCGACGCCTTCATGACCGTGGACGAGGACGATGCGATCGCCGTGATGAAGCGGCTGGCCTATCCAGCCCCGGGGGATCCGGCGGTCGTGGCGGGCGAAAGCGGCGGCGTGGGCCTGGCGGGATTGATCAAGGCAATCAGCGATCCGGTGAACAAAGCTGCGCTGGAGCTTGGGCCGCATTCCCGGGTTCTCGTCATCAACACCGAGGGTGCGACGGATCCGGCCAAATACGAAGAAATCGTCGGGCAAACCCCTGACGACGTACTGAAACAAAATGCGAAGGCGATGGCATGAGTGGATCATCGGTGAACACAGAGCGTCTGCTTGCACGCCTTCAGGATCTAGGCTCCATCGGCAGGGACGACACCGGGCGTCTCGTCCGGCTTGCGGCATCGGCTGCAGACAAGCTCGGCCGCGACCGCTTGGTCGGCTGGATGCAAAGTGCCGGGCTAGAGATTGCGGTCGATCGCATCGGCAATATCTTTGGCATCTGGACACCGCCGGGTGTCGACAGCTCGGCCAAACCCCTGATGATTGGTTCGCATATCGACACGGTTATCAACGCCGGCATCTTCGACGGATGCTACGGTGTTCTTGCCGGGCTTGAGGTCATCGAGACCCTTATGGAAAGCGGTATAACCCCTAGGCGCCCGATCGTGGTCGGTGCGTTCACCAACGAGGAAGGTGTGCGCTACGCGCCCGACATGATGGGCTCGCTCGTCTATTCGGGAGGATTGGGCATCGAGGAGGCACTGGCAACCGTTGGCACCGACGGGTCGACCCTCGGCGCCGAACTCGCCCGGATTGGTTATGCCGGAACGCACGAACCGGGCTTCGTGCAGCCTCACGCCTATCTGGAACTGCACATCGAACAGGGCCCGGTGCTGGAGCGCGAAGGCGCATCGATCGGCGCGGTTGAGAACCTCCAGGGAATTTCCTGGCAGAAAGTAACGATCGAAGGAGACGCCAACCATGCCGGCACGACCCCGATCTCGATGCGTCGAGATGCCGGGCTTGCGGCAGCACGCATCATTACCTTCCTGCGGGAGCGGGCTCACGCCTCCAATACCCCGACTGTTGCGACGGTCGGCTGCATCGAATTCGAACCGAACGCGATCAACGTCATTCCTTCCAAGGCAACGTTGACTGTTGACCTTCGCGATCCGGATGAGGAACGTCTGCTGGCGGAGGAGAAAGCTCTGGCAGATTATATCTCCAGGCTCGCGACCGATGAACGCGTCACCATCTCGACGGAGCGTTTGGCGCGATTTCAGCCGGTGACGTTCCACAGCGGCATGGTCGACAGGATCGAGAAGGCGGCAGGCGGGCGCGGATTGAGATCGAGGAGAATGACATCCGGCGCGGGGCACGACGCCCAGATGATCGCACGCATCGCACCATCGGCGATGATCTTCGTCCCGAGCATCGGCGGCATCAGCCACAACCCGAAAGAACACACGCCCGATATAGATCTGGTCGCGGGTGCCAATGTCCTGTTGGACGTGGTTCGCGAACTGACCACCTCCGAGGATTGAACCGATGACCGACATCCAGACGCTTCATGCCGAAATGACCGAATGGCGCCGGCATCTACATGCCAATCCGGAGTTCGGCTTCGAGGAACAGGCGACGTCAGCGTTCGTGGCGGCCAAGCTCAGGGAGTTCGGTCTGGACGAGGTCGCTGAAGGCGTTGGCGGCACGGGGGTCGTGGGCACGCTCAGGCGCGGCACGGGGAACCGCGCCATCGCGCTTCGCGCCGACATGGACGCACTACGGATCACCGAACAAGGCGCCTCACAATATAAGTCCCGGAACGCAGGCGTCATGCATGCCTGCGGTCACGATGGTCATACCGCCATGCTCCTTGGCGCGGCAAAGCTGCTGGCCGAAGAAGGCGGTTTTGATGGCACCATCCGGTTTGTATTCCAGCCAGCGGAGGAATGGGGCAGGGGGGCGCTCGCCATGATGTCTGATGGCCTCTTCGAACGGTTTCCCTTCGATGAAGTCTACGGCATCCACAATATGCCGGGCCTCCCAATTGGACATTTCGAAACCAAGGCCGGCGCTTTCATGCCCGCAGAGGACAATTTCGAGATCAATCTTACCGGCGTCGGCGGCCATGCGGCCCGCCCGCATTGGGGCAACGAGGTTCTGGTCGCGGCTTGCGCCCTGGTCACCAACCTCCAGACGATTGTCGCACGGCGCATCGACCCTGCCGATATCGGCGTCGTTTCGGTGACGGAACTCATCACCGACGGTACCAGAAACGCGCTGCCCGGCACCGCAAGGATCCTGGGTGACGCCCGCAGCTTTAACAGCGAGATCAGCGAGCGCATCGAAAAGCAGATGCGTGTGATCGCACAAGGCACTGCGCTCGCCTACAATGTCGAAGCAGACGTCACCTACACACGGGAGTTTGTGCCCTTGCTCAACGACCCCGTCCTCGCCGACGAAGCCATGACCGTTGCGGCAGAACTTCTCGGAGGCGCAAACGTTCGGGTCACCGACAAGCCCATGACGGGATCCGAGGATTTCGCCCGGTTCCTCAGCCGGGTCCCGGGATGTTTCGTCTTCCTCGGAAACGGCAAGGACTCGGCACCACTGCACAATCCGACCTATGACTTCAACGACGAAGGCCTCGTCCATGGCATGCGCTTCCATGCCGGCATAGCGCGCCGACGTCTTGCGCAGAGCTAGTCGCAGGGCATCGGCAGCGAATATTTTGACCGCTCGCGCATCACGCTGATACCTATAGCCTAAAGCAGTGAACTCATATCGGACGGCGTGTTCGTTTGCTTTGGACAAGTAGTCTTCGCGAGTGAAGAGATTGCGTCTACGCCGCTAACGCTCGCTGAGTCCGGGCGCAATCCACTCGCGAATGATGCTGATAAGCAACTCTGCGGATTCCCGGTGCGGGTTGTGCCCGACCCCTTGGAGGATCTTGGACATCCCACGACGACCTGCGATCCGCTCGGGGTGAGCGGCTGAGCCGTATTGGTCAAGCTCGCCATGGATCGCGAGCACAGGACATTTGAGAGCATCCAATGCGGCGTCTAGGCTCCAGCCGGCGAAATCGGGAGCGAGCCACGTATCGATCCAGGCTTGCAGAACCCAGCCTGTCTTTTCACCATGGTACTTCGCGAGACGACCGAGGCTTTCCGTGGAGAAAAACTCGGCTTGCGCTTTCTTGATTCCCTCGATCGTCCGATCTTCGACGAAGGCTTGAGCGGCTATGGTGACCACAGCCTTGCACGTCTCAGGAAACGCACAGCCGGTCTCCACAGCCATTCCGCCGCCAACGCTATGACCGCAGGCGATGAAGTCGCCGATCGACAGTTCCTTCAGCAGGATCGGAATGAAGCTCACCGCTTCTTCGCGCACGAAGCCCTTTTCGAGAATGTCGGTTCGCGCTGCGGAGCGACCGAAGCCCAATCGGTCGTAGGCCAAAACCCTCCGGCCAGTCGCGATGGCCAGTTGCTTCGGAAAGTCTCTCCAAAGAGCGACACATCCCAAAGAGTCGTGAAACAACAGGATGGTCTGCTCGGACGCGAGGTTGGTTGGTGTCCATTGCTTGGAGTAGAGCCGGCCCTGTGGGCATCGGATCCAATGCTCGACCTCAAGCACCTCTGTCATTCGGGGTTCCAATCGGCGGCTGGGTTTGACATCTACCGGCGCCTCCGCCGGGGCGCCTAGAGCGGCATGATGCCGTCAACCCAATATGCCACCCGATGCCTGAAGTAGTTAGCCTGCTCGCGCGTTTCCAACCAGACGGCATGACTATATTGCCCCCTGCATGCAATCTGATCGATCACAGAGAGACCCGCCAACAGACCGACAACGAAAAGCAAACCGCGCATGCGGTAATATTAGAAATCATCGATTTAGAATCCACTAACGTGCCCTGCGGCCCATACGGGCGCTGGATCCGGAACGCAGCCCGATATCGCCCCATAGCCGTGACCTGTCCGTGTCCAACCGGGCCGAGCATTAGGTCGGCTCGAACCGCAGGATCCCGGCCACCCGCGGCCCGGTGGCAGAATCAGAGGGATGGGAAACTCCATCCATCACTTGGACTTCGTGAAAATCAAACGGGCTGACGCCCGCGATGCAGGCGACATTGACACCGAACTGGCTCGGATTCGAGCGGCGCTGATGGTGAGTATAGATGCCGCAGGTACTGCAGAAATAATGCTTAGCGGTGCCAGTGTGAAACTGATAAAGCGTCAGCTTGTCTTCACCTTGGACAAATTCGATGTCGGAGAGCTGAGCTGAGACGGCGATGGCACCCCGCATCCGGCAGTAAGAGCATGAACAACGGCGTATCGTGTTGAATTCATCCGTGAGCCGAACTCGGAACCTTACGGAACCACAGTGGCAAGCTGCATCATGGTGTTGTCTCTCGTCGCTCATTATCGATCCACCGTACTGTTTTCCGCAATAACTAACCAAGCCGGACGCTGGCGGCAATCTTCGATCGCTCGACCTTCCTCGTTCGACAAGGCGCGCTGCCGGGGGGTGACCCCCCCGGCGACGGCAGCAATACTCCCCTAATTTTGCGGGGAGATGAATGTCACAATCCTGTTCGAATTGACGGCTAGACGGGCGAAAAATCGGCAACGAGGATCGGCAGATGGCAGAAGAGAAGCCCCTGGATTTCGCGGGAGAAATCGTTGATTTCGACGCCGGGCACGGTGAGGCCGCCACCGTCGAGATGGACGACTACAGCAAGAGCCTTGCCCAAGCGAAGGCGAAGTCGGTCAAGCTGGTGGACGCGATCACGGGAGCGGTTCTGAAGAAGAAGGACGCCATCCATTTTGACGATATGCGCCCCGCGCTCGCGGATTTCGTGCGGCAGAAGCATCCCGGTCTTCGCTCGGACGACTACATCAGCCGCAAGGTGGTCGATGACTATCGCGGCCAGTACATTGCCGAGCTGCTGCGCGACGAACGCGGCGAGCTTTCCAACCTCGAAGACGAAGTCGTCGAGAGCCTGAAGAGCCATGACACACTCGCCGAGAACATCGAGGAGGACTACGAGGAACACCGCTCGCTCGGCGACCGCGTCGCCGATGTGGTCGCAACCTTTGGCGGAAGCTGGACCTTTATCATATCCTTCTGCTTGTTCCTTGCCGTCTGGATGGGGATCAATCTGGCGCTTGGCGAAAAGAGTGCCTTCGACGTCTATCCCTTCATCCTGCTCAACCTGATCCTGTCGACGATCGCGGCGCTGCAGGCACCGATCATCATGATGAGCCAGCGCCGCCAGGAATCGAAGGATCGGCTGCGCGCGCTCAACGACTACAAGGTCAATCTCAAGGCCGAGTTGGAAATCCGCCACCTGCACGAAAAGGTCGATCACCTGTTGAACCGGCAGTGGGAGCGACTGACCGAAATCCAGCAGATCCAGATCGAAATGATGCTGGAACAGGCCAAGGCAGCGAACCGGGCGCTGAAGATGAGCAAGGCGCAGAAGACCAAGACCAATGCGCTGAAGAACTTGTTCAGCACGACACCCAAGGCGCACGACAGCGACGAATAGGGTATCGCCCAGGGGCGAGCGGCCTAGCTGGACACCCCGCAGGTCATCCACGACCGCTCGCAGGGACTAATCGCAAGTCCGTTGTCGAAACATGCCAATCAGGCTGCCCGATTTTGCAGATACCGGACGGCACATGCGATCGGCGACAATACGGGATGCTCGAACGTCGCCTTCAAGGCTTCCGCGGCATGTCCCAGCGGCCCGCCTCCAATGATGACGGCTTGGGCTCGATCCTCCTCAAAGGATTTCTGCACCTCTATCGCGAGGTTGTCGTGGAGCGCACGGGGATCACCGACAAGCTTTCGTGGATCATCGGCGGTACAGCGAATGCCACAATATTGCGCATCCAGGCCCAACCGATAGGCGTGCTGATCGATGGCATCGAGCAGGTCGGGCGTCGTTGTTGCGACCCCGAACCGCCGGCCGCCGGCAGCAGCCTCGAGCATCGACGCCTCGCAGATCCCGACGACCGGAACCGACACGCGCCGGCGCAGTTCCACCGCTCCCGGATCGCCGAAGGCACTGACGATGATGCCCACGCAATCGGGGGCGTGGGCTTGACCGATCTCGATCACTTCGGCCGCGGAGGCCTCGAGCTCTGTCGGCATGACGATCATCGAAGGGCTGCGCGTCGCGGTGGCTCCCACCACGGCGACGCGTCCCTCCGCTGCAGTCTCGGCGATGGCCAGCATCATGCTCGTTGTCGCCTGCGAACTGTTCGGATTGATAAGCAGAATATGTTTCATCATGCGTTAGCCGGAGCCACGTCGAGAGGCGCATTGTCCCCTTCGGCGGGCTTGGTGACGTCCTCCATGGATTTGCCGTAGGTTTCTGGACCAAGCTGGATGCAGAAGGCGAAGATAGCATACATGACCGCGGCAAGGACGAAGACACCGACCAGACCATGGCTATCGAACAAGGAGCCAGCGATCGTCGGGAAGATCGAGCCCGCAGCCGATCCGGTCGCCAGGATGAATGCGACACCGAAGCCACGGATGCGGGTCGGATAAAGCTCCGGTGCGTAAACCCAGATCGAGGTATTGAGGAGCAGGACGAAGAACTGGAACACCGCGCCGAAGAGAAGCACGAGGTAGATGTTGACGCCCAGATAGACGATGGAAAGCGCGGCAAGGCAAGCCAGGATCGCACCCGAGGTCAGCACCTTCTTGCGAGGGAAATAGTATCCGAAGCAGGACGCCGCAATCGCACCGAGAACGCTGCCGCTCTGGATGATCATCGAATAGAGAAGACTGCCGGAATAGGTATAGCCCATGGACACGAAGATGCTTGGCATCAGCGTGAGAACAGAGAGCTGCGTACCATAGCTCATGAGGATAGCGATCGCGACCGAGATCGTGCGGCCGAGATAGGGCATCTTGAAGAGGTCGCGCCAGGCGCTTTTCGGGGCAGGAGAGGTCGCCCCTGTCTCCGTGAGATAGGCGGTCACGGCAACATCGCGATTGGCGAGTGAACCACTCGCAAGGCGCGACAAGACGCCGTTGGCTTCCTTGATCCGGTTCTGCGAGACGAGGAAACGCGGCGTTTCCGGAACAAGTCGCCGATAGAAGACGACGAGCAGCGCCGGAAGCGCGAGGGAAGCAAATAGCCAGCGCCAGCCGTCGTTGCCCGGAAAGATGGTGAAGATCAGCAAGCCGAATGCCGGAGCGAGGAAATTTCCGAAGCCGCCGGCTGCGACATTGACCATGCCGGCCGCCATCCCGCGGAACTTCGGGGAGCAGAACTCCGCGAGCATCGTGACCGCTGTCGATATTTCACCGCCGACACCAAAGCCGACAATTGCGCGGGCAAAGCAAAGAAAGGTGAAGCTGGGTGCGATTGCGCAGGCAGCCGAACCGATGGTGAAAAGCAGAAGGTTGATTGCAAGCATCACACGCCGACCGTAGCGATCACCGATGATCCCGGACATCAGCCGCCCCAACGCCGCACTGGCAAAGGTGATGGTGTTGAGGAAGCCGATATCGGTTCCCGTCAGGGACCATTGGCTTTTCAGCATAGGCCCGATGACGCCAATGGTGTTCTGCTCGAAGCTGTCAAACAGGCATCCGACGAGGATGAGCGCGATGATCTGCTTGTGAGCCGTGGTCAAGCCGATACGGCTGAGAGCACCTTCCAGTTCTTTGACGGCAGGCGACGAATTGCCCGCCTGCACTATGGTTTCCGCTGCCATTTGAGTTCCACCTTATTGTTATTGTGAAAATCTATTTTCATGCCGAATTAAAAGAAAACATAAAATCTTCCCTTCGTCCAACGATTTTCTGCTAAAAAATCAGCAATTATCGCAATGCACAAATAAGCGTCATTCGGCTGAAATTCGGGCGCTGAAGGCGCTTGCGAGGTGGGATCGTTTTGTCCTATTTTTGTGAAAATGCATTTTCATGAGGCATGTCGTGAACGCAGATACTCCTTCATTTCTGGCTCGCGCACGCGAGGCTCTCGACTCGCTCCATCCAGCCGAGCGCCGGCTCGGGGAGTTCGTATGCGACTTCCCCGGAGAGCTTGCCGCCTATTCCGCGTCCGAGTTGGCAACACTGGCCCAGGTTTCGAATGCGACCGTTTCGCGTTTCGTCAAGCGGCTGGGATATGAGAACTACGAGGAAGCGCGCCGCCACGCCCGCGCCGAGACGCAGACCGGCTCCCGACTTTTTCTGTCCAAGGCTGCCGACAGTGCAGGCATCCAGTCGCTGCAGGCCCACGTCGCCCAGAGCATGGAAAATATAGAGGGCACATTCCTGGCCATCACGGATGGGCAAATCAATTCCGCCGTGGACGCCATTTTGACCGCCCGCAAGACCTGGGTTCTTGGCTTTCGTAGCAGCCACGCCTTCGCGGACTACCTGCGTTGGCAGATGACCCAGGTGATCGAAAACATCGTGTCGCTACCCGGCGGCGGGGAAACCCTGGGCGAGCACCTGATCAGCGTCACACCGGACGACGTCTTCATCGTGTTCGGCTTGCGCCGCCGCATCGCCAAGATGGATGCCATTCTGGCAATGATCGAAAAGAGCGGCGCCAAGCTTCTCTACATTACCGACGAAGGCGTCTCGCCTCGCTCGACCGCGACATGGCACCTCCGATGCCAGACCCTGGCACCGGGCCCGCTCTTCAATCACGTCGCCGTCATGGCGCTATGCCACCTGCTCGTGACAAGAGCCATTGAAAAGAGCAGCACGGCCGGTCGAAAGCGCCTGCGTGGTATCGAAGCCGTCGGCGATCTGCTGGAAGAACTCTAACCTCTCTTCCAAGCACCGGAACCAGCTATCGTCAGGGGCTGGCGAAGTCGACAATGCGCGCCACCAATTCCGCGTCCTGCCCTGGGACCGCAGGTGGAGAGGGTGACGCTTAAGGCCCACAGACTGCGCGCAGATGCATAGATCGCCCCACTCCCGTTCATTCCGTCTCTGCGGATATCGTTGCCTAAACCCGGACTACTGCGATCGTCGACCGCGTCCAGCAAGTGTCTGTCAAAATGCGCTAGCGAAGCGTTGCGAGGGCTACGTCGAAGAATACGGCCAAGCCTGACTGATGCCCGCAGATGCACGGATTGAAATTTAAACTCATCTCAGTCCTGATTGCTCTGGAGGACCGGCAGATCATTCTGCTATCTCGAGGACCTCGACGCGGGAAGAGGAAACAACATTGATCGCCAGACGCAGACTGGGCAGCATCTCGCTGGACCTCACCGAACTCGGCTACGGCTGCGCGGCAATCGGCGGCATGTATCGGCCAATAACGCGACCGGAAGCAGAGGCCGCGGTGTCCGCTGCCTGGGAGGTCGGGATCCGTTATTTCGACACAGCTCCGGCCTATGGCGCTGGTTTTGCGGAACGTCTGCTTGGCGATTTTCTTCGAGGACATTCATCTGAGGACTATGTCCTGTCGACCAAGGTGGGGAAGCTGCTTCGCCCGTCCTTATCGTCCCCTTCGGGCGTGATGCCGTTCGAGGTCGCATTCGACTATAGCTATGACGGCATCATGCGCTCATTCGAGTTCAGCTTGGCACGGCTCGGCCTCGCCAAGGTCCACCTCTTGTTCGTGGACGACCTCGAACCAGCCACGCTGGGTTTTGCGAATTACCGCCAGCACTTCCCGAAGTTTCTCGACAGCGGGATGCGAGCTCTGGAGGAATTGCGCTCTGCCGGCGATATTGCCGCGTTCGGGCTGGGCGTCAGCGATGTCGGCGCATGTATCGACGTGATGCATCGCGTCAAGCTCGACTGCCTGCTCCTGAACGGCCGCTACACGCTGCTCGACAGAACGGCCGGCACACGCGTCCTTGGAATGTGCAGGCGATCGGGAACGCCGCTCATCGTCGGAAGCCTCTTCAACGGCGGCATCCTCTCGCAAGACGACACGGAAACCGAAGACACCATGTCCTACGCCGCGCTTGCTCGCCGGATCGCAAGCGACGCGGGAGTGGACATTGCGACTGCGGCCGTACAATTCCCGCTGAGGGACCCCCTGGTCGTTTCGGCCATCTTCGGATCGACGCGAACGCAGCGTATCGCCGCTGCCGCCGCTAGCCTTGCCGACCACATCTCCGAGAGCGTGTGGGGTCAATTCACTTCGTCAGCAGCCAACTGACCACCGATCGCCTACCTGCCGGTGGCTCACCCTGGCGCCGCCGATCGCGCATCGCGATGCTTTCCTGTGGGCAAAATATCTGAAAAGCGCTGCGATAAGCACCAAAGGCTGACGGTCGCCCGTGGCCGCCGGAATCCGAACGGTGGATCGCGAATTTAAACCGTTCCAAATACGATTGAACGGAAGTGACTAAGTCATAATCTTCTGCGCAAATTATTTAACATCTGTTTTCAAGTATTTACCTATTTTCACTCCATCCACATAGACTTCAATGCAAGAATCCCCATTGCAAATTTGGAACGTTCCAATTATCAAGATGCGCAATGGCCAAGGCCATGGGAGGATCTGATGACAAAAGGTCGGGTTACCGTCATCGATATTGCGAAGGCTGCGGGCGTGTCGAAGTCGACCGTCTCGCTGGTCCTGCAGGGTTCTTCCCTGGTCAACGAGGCCACGAGAACGAAAGTCAACGCGGTGATGCGCGAGCTCGGCTACGTCTACAATCGCGGCGCCGCCAACCTCAGGCAGTCCGGCTCGAAATCGAAAATCATCGGCGTCGTCGTCAATGACCTGACCAACGGCTTCTTTGCCGAACTCGCCGTCGGTGTCGACATGGTCGTCCAGTCGGCCGGCTTCGTGCAGTTCCTCTCCAACACAAGCGAAAGCCCGGACCGCCAGCGCGAAGTCATCGCCTCGATGCGCGAGCACGGCATTTCCGGCCTCATCCTCTCGCCGGCGCGTGGCACCGAAGCATCGGACCTGAAACCGATCGTTGCCTCGGGCATCCCCGTCGTCGTTGCGGTTCGCAACGTGCCGGGCGCAAAAGTTTCATCGATCGCATCGGACAATCGCGAGGGCGTCTTTGCAGCCGTCCAGCATCTGGTATCGCTCGGCCATCGCAGGATCGCGTTCCTTGGGGGGTTCCGCGATACCGCCGTCTTCAACGAGCGTCTGGAGGGTTATCGCGCCGCAGTGGCTGCGTGCCGGGTCGAACAGGACGATGATCTGATCGTCGACGCCGCGCCATCGAGGGCAGGCGGCGCCGAAGCGATTGGACGGGCGCTGTCGATCAGCAACAAGCCGACGGCGGCCGTATGCTTCAATGACGCGGTTGCGTTCGGCGTATGCGACGGCCTTCGGGCGAAGGGCATCGAACCGGGTAGGGACTTTTCAATCGTCGGCTTCGACGACGTGATCGAGGCGAGAACCGCCGTTCCGGCTCTCACGACAATTTCGGTAGATCCGCAGGGGATGGGGCGGCGGGCAGCGCAACTCCTTCTGAAGCAGATAAGCGCCGGCAAGGCCGAAGCGGAGACGATCGTCTCCTCGGTGCGGCTCGTGGTCCGGGACAGTTGCGGCGCAAGCGGCGTCCCTGTTGGGAGGGAGCAGGCATGACCGTCCGTTGGGGATTGATCGGTGCAAGCACGATCGCACACGAATGGGTCATTGACGCGATCCGCGCAGCGGGCGGCACGGTCTCGTCTGTCATGAGCTCAAACGCCGAGCGGGCGCGCAACTACGCGTCCGACAACGGCATCGCAAGCTTTACGACCGACATCGACGACATACTATCGAACGCCGACATCGACGCCGTCTACATCTCCACGACCAATGACCTTCATCATGGCCAGGCGGTCGCCGCCGCCCGTGCCGGCAAGCACATATTGTGCGAAAAGCCGCTTGCACTCACCGTCGAGGATGCGAGAGCTATGCGCAACGCAGCCGCACGCGCCGGCGTTGTTCTCGCGACCAACCACCATCTGCGCAACGCGGCCACCCACACGGCGATCCGCGATGCCATCGCGGTGGGCAAGATCGGACGCCCGCTTTCAGCACGAGTCTTTCATGCCGGTTACCTGCCGACGCACCTGCAGGGTTGGCGGCTCGACAAGCCTGCGGCAGGCGGAGGGGCGATCCTCGACCTGACCGTGCATGACGTTGACGCTTTGCGTTACGTGCTCGGTCGCGATCCGACCGAGGTCGTTGCCTTCGCGCAATCCGGCGGGATGGGCAGCGAGGGTCTGGAAGACGCCGTGATGGGTGTCATTCGGTTCGAGGGCGGCATCATCGCCCAGTTCCACGATGGCTTCACCACCAGGTTCGCCGAAACCGGATTGGAAGTGCACGGCACCGAAGGTTCGCTCATGGCCGAAATGTCATGACCCAGCGCCCGGTCGGTACCGTCGTGCTTCGCAACGGCGACGGCGAGCATCAGCTGCCGACCGACGGCGGCAATCTCTACGAAGGCGTCATCAAGGCCTTCCACAGCGCAATGAACGAGGGATCGCCATCGGCCGCGGCCGAGGACGGGATCTGGTCGCTTGCCACCGCGCTTGCCGTCAAGAAGGCGGTTGCGACCGGTGCGGCGATCAAAGTTGAAACAGGACTTTAAGCGACATGAGCAAGCATATCACCCCGGCGCAGGCCGCAGCTCTCATTCCCGACGGTGCGATCGTTTCCGTTTCGTCTTCGAGCGGCCTCGGCTGCCCTGACCTGATGCTGAAGGCGATCGGCGAGCGTTTCGAAGCGACCGGCCAGCCGCGCGACCTGACGACACTTCACCCGATCGCTGCGGGCGACATGAGCGGCATCAAGGGCGTCGACTACATCGCGAAAAAGGGTCTCCTCAAGAAGATCATAGGCGGCTCCTACCCGTCCGGCCCGTCCAGCGCCGAGCCGCCGCTGATCTGGCAGATGATCACCAACAACGAGATCCCGGCCTACAACATTCCGTCCGGCATCATGTTCGATATCCACCGCGAGGCGGCGGCAAAGCGCCCCGGCGTTCTCACGAAAGTGGGCATGGAAACCTTCGTCGACCCGAACAGGCAGGGCTGCGCGATGAACGATCTCGGCGCCGGCGAGCCTGTGGTCAAGCGCGTCAGTTTCGAGGGCGACGACTATCTCTTCTTCCCGTCGATCATACCGCAGGTCGTGATCATTCGCGCGACCACCGCCGACGAGCGCGGCAACCTGACCTACGAGCATGAGGGTGCCTACCTCGGCGGCCTCGACCAGGCGCTTGCCGCCCGCAACAATGGCGGCATCATCATCGCCCAGGTCAAGCGCATAACCAAGGAAGGCTCCCTGAAGCCGCACGATGTTCGCGTGCCCGGCATGCTTGTCGACTACGTCGTCGTCGATCCCGACCAGAAGCAGACGACCCAGACCCTTTACGACCCGGCGATATCGGGAGAAATATTCCGGCCGCTGGACACGTTCAGGGTACCTGAATTCAACATACAGAAAGTCATCGCCCGCCGTGTCGCGCAGGAATTGCAGGACGGCAGCTGCGTCAATCTCGGTTTCGGCATTTCGGCAAACGTACCCCGCATTCTGATGGAGGAGGGGCTACATGGCGCCGTGACGTGGGTCATCGAGCAGGGTGCGGTCGGAGGCGTGCCTTTGCTCGACTTCGCCTTCGGCTGCGCATCGAATGCCGACGCCTACATGCCGTCGCCCTATCAGTTCACCTACTTCCAGGGCGCGGGCTTCGACGCCTCGCTTCTGTCATTCCTCGAGATCGGCCGGGACGGCTCGGTCAATGTGTCGAAGCTTTCCTTCCGCCCGCATGTCACCGCAGGTGCCGGCGGTTTCGTCGACATCACGGCACGCGCCAAGAAGATCGTCTTCTCCGGCATGTTCAATGCAGGCGCAAAGCTTGCCATCGAAAACGGGAAGCTCGCAATCGAGAAGGAAGGCAAGCTCAAGAAGCTGGTCAACGAGGTTGAGCACGTCACCTTCTCCGGCAAGCGGGCGGTGGAGCAAGGGCAGGACATCACCTACGTCACCGAACGCTGTGTGATGAAGCTGACGCCGAAGGGGATCGTGCTCACGGAGATCGCTCCGGGCGTCGATCTCAAGCAACACATTCTTGATCAATCCGAATTTCCGCTGATCGTGTCCGAAAATCTCAAGATCATGGACGCCAGCCTCTTTGCCGAGACGACTATTGGCCTTTCGCTTCCCAAAAAGGCGGCCCGCACTCTGGAGGGCGTGTTCAATGGCTAGCGGCACCGTAAAGGTCGACATTGAAGGTCACATTGCAACGATGACGGTCGCTCGACCGGAGAAGCTGAACGCACTCGACCTGGACATGCTGCGCGCATTGTCTGACGCAGCAGACGAGGTGGAAGCCAATGCCCAGATCCGGGTAGCCATCCTGACGGGCGAAGGGAAAGGGTTCTCGGCCGGCGGCGATATCAAGGCGTGGGGCGGCATGCGTCCGGAAGAATTCGGCCATGCGTGGGTGCGCCACGGCCATCGCATCTTCGAGCGCCTCGCCACGCTTCGGGTTCCACTCGTTGCGGCTCTCAACGGCCATGCGCTTGGCGGCGGCCTTGAACTTGCCGGCGTCGCGGACATTCGCATCGCCGAACAACAGATCAAGATCGGGCTTCCCGAAACCGGGCTCGGCATGGTGCCGGGCTGGTCCGGCACCCAGCGGCTGGTCAGGCGCTTTGGCGCGCAGGTTGTGCGTCGCATGGCCCTCGGCGGCGAGATCTTCAGCGCGGATGAAGCGCAGGCGCTCGGCATTGTCGATGCGGTCACCACGACCGGCAACGCCCTTGCTGCTGCAAACGACTATGCCGAACGGATCGCGGCGCGTGGTCCAGCGGCGCTTGAAGTCGTCAAGCTCATGATTGCCTGCGCCAATGGCGAGGACAACGGCACGGCCGTCGAGGCTCTGGGATCGATCCTCGTCGCGAAGACCGGCGACCTCAGGGAGGGCGTTGTTTCCTTCACGGAGAAGCGTGCCGCACAGTTCAAAGGAGAATGGTAATGACGGTTCTGGTTACGCCGAAGGCCCTTGCCGACCACAAGGCGCGCGATTTCAAGATGTTCATCGATGGCAAATGGGAAGCCGGCGGGTCCCAGCCCATCGAACGCGTCGCACCGAGCCACGGCGTCGTCGTCAGTCGCTACCCGATGGGAACGAAGGCTGACGCCGAACGCGCGATCGCCGTTGCCCGAAAGGCCTTCGACCATGGCCCATGGCCTCGGATGACGGCCTCCGAACGCGCGAACGTTCTGCTCAAGGCCGCCGATCTTATCGCCGCTCGCTCGGAAGAACTCGCCTATCTCGATGCGATCGAGGCCGGTAAGCCGATTTCCCAGGTGCGCGGTGAAATCGCCGGATCCGTCGACATCTGGCGCTATGCGGCAGCCCTTGCGCGCGATCTGCACGGCGAGAGCTACAACACGCTCGGGGATGGAACTCTCGGTGTTGTCCTTCGCGAGGCGATCGGCGTCGTGTCGATCATAACCCCTTGGAACTTTCCCTTCCTGATTGTCGGACAGAAGCTGCCGTTTGCCCTCGCGGCCGGGTGCACCACAGTCGTCAAGCCGTCCGAGCTCACCTCGGGATCGACGCTTCTTCTGGGCGAAATCCTGCAGGAGGCCGGGCTCCCCGACGGCGCACTCAACATCGTCACCGGGACAGGGCCGGAAGTCGGTGCGATCATGACGACCCATCCTGACGTCGACATGGTCTCGTTCACGGGGTCCACGGGCGTCGGCAAGCTGACCATGACCAATGCCGCCCAGACGCTGAAAAAGGTGTCGCTTGAACTCGGCGGCAAGAACCCGCAGATCGTGTTTCCCGATGCGGATCTCGATGCCTTCATCGACGCTGCGGTATTCGGCGCCTACTTCAATGCTGGCGAATGCTGCAACGCCGGCTCCCGCCTGATCCTTCACAAGAGCATCGCCTCCGACGTCGTCAAGCGCGTTGCCGAACTCGCCAGGGAGGTGAAGGTCGGCGATCCCCTGGACCCGACTACCCAGGTCGGCGCGATCATAACGCCGCAGCATCTGGAAAAGATCAGCGCCTACGTCTCCGCAGCGAAAGGCAATGGGGCGAAGGTCGCCCATGGAGGGGAAGCACTCGATTTCGGGATGGGCCAGTTCATGGCCCCGACCATCCTCGAAGCGGTGACGCCGACCATGGCGGTCGCGCGCGAAGAGGTCTTCGGACCGGTCCTTTCGGTGCTGACGTTCGAAACCGCCGCAGAAGCGATCGAAATCGCCAACGCCGTCGACTACGGCCTTTCGGCCGGCGTCTGGAGCCGTGACTTCGATACCTGCCTGACGATCGGCCGCAAGGTGCGCGCCGGAACCGTATGGATGAACACCTTCATGGACGGCGCCTCCGAGCTGCCGTTCGGCGGATACAAACAGTCGGGCCTCGGCCGCGAACTGGGGCGCCACGCCGTGGAGGACTACACCGAGACGAAGACGCTCAACATGCATATCGGCGCTCGCACGAACTGGTGGATGCCGAAAAGCTAATACCGGCCTGGCCGGCCACAAGACTACGCCTGAGGAGGGCGGGTAATCGGTGCGGGAATGGTCTCGCACCTTCAAACTTGCACTGGGAGGTTTTAATGGGCAAGTTTCTGACATCTACCGCTGTGATCGCACTGGCAATTGCCGGCGCGACGACAGTGGTACGCGCTGATGACGTTAAGGAAGTGCAGATGCTGCACTGGTGGACGTCGGGTGGCGAAGCTGCGGCACTCAACGTGCTGAAGGGTGATCTGGCCAAAGAAGGCTACGCCTGGAAGGACGTGCCGGTCGCTGGTGGTGGCGGCGATGCGGCAATGACCGCGCTGAAGGCAATGGTTGCTGCAGGCAATTATCCGACGGCTTCGCAGATGCTTGGCTATACCGTGCTTGACTATGCTCAGGCCGGCGTGATGGGCGACCTCACCGAGACCGCCAAGAAGGAAGGCTGGGACAAGTCCGTTCCGGCGGCCCTGCAGAAGTTCTCCGTCTATGATGGCAAGTGGGTCGCTGCCCCCGTCAACGTCCATTCCGTCAACTGGCTGTGGATCAACAAGGCGGTGATGGACAAGATCGGCGGCACCGAGCCGAAGACTTTCGACGACCTGATCGCGTTGCTCGACAAGGCCAAGGCGGCTGGTGTCATTCCGCTCGCACTCGGTGGCCAGAGCTGGCAGGAAGCGACGATGTTCGATTCCATCGTGGAATCGACGGGCGGCCCTGAATTCTACAAGAAAGCCTTCAACGACCTCGACGAAGAAGCGCTGAAGTCGGACACGATGAAAAAGTCGTTCGACAATCTCCAGAAGATTGTCACCTATGTCGATCCGAACTTCTCCGGTCGCGATTGGAACCTTGCGACCGCCATGGTCATCAAGGGCGACGCGCTGGTGCAGGTCA
>UEHQ01000044.1 GCA_900489925.1 Hyphomicrobiales bacterium
TTTCCGCATCCTGCTAAACCGAGTGACGCCGGTCGCCATTGCGCGCGAAGCGTTTATTGACGCCTGCCGAGACGCGGGCATGGCGACAGACGGGGATTTGCCCCCCGGGGCGAAGACAGGTACCGGAGGTCAACGTTCGCTTGCGTAGAATGGCTGAGCTGGGGCACGTTGTGTTGCCCCAGCCTTTCGAGCATTCGCTTCGGCGCACCGAAGCAGTTCGCCATGTGGGCGGCGCGTGCGTCATTCACGGTGGTCGTCCATCACGCAGACAAGCGGCCCATGGCCTGCCTCCTTTCCTTGAGACCACCTCGGTGCGCTCGGAAAAAGCGCGCGGTTGCCGCGGTTAAGATCGGAACGTTGTCCCTCGGTTTCGCGACACTAGCTCCACTGTCCGATCCGCAGCCTGGTATCGCCTACGCTTGCGCCGCCAATCCTGGTTGAGGGTCCGCGCTGTCGATGACTAACACACGGGGGCTGTCCGAAAGGAACGACGGAAGCTGCGCTGTCGGTTCTCATGGAGCAGCGGGCGCTGCGGAATCTCGTCGGGACAGCAGTTGAGGCGGCTCATCGCAGAGCCCAGCAACTCGAGGCCGAGGAGACGCGCATCGTGTGAGGATCTCTACCGCAACGCCCAGATCTGCGCTCAGAATTTTACAAGACAAAATTTTCGGATGTTCCATCCAGCTGTGCTTTAATTTGATCTGGTAAATGATTAACTTGCCACACCGACGTGCCGACGGCTCGTAACCCTTCAAGACCAGTTAACCAGTGTACATGTCAGTATGTAGCCTGTAACGACACCATCGTTACNNGTAACGATGGTGTCGTTACGTTATATAGCATTATCACATTGGAGTTGCCTATGCCGACGTCACATACGAGCAAAAATTTGGACGCAAGCGTTCCACTGAATATCCGTATCAAACCGGCAACGCGCAATCTTATCGACCGCGCGGCTGAACTGCTTGGCAAGACACGGACGGATTTTATGCTGGAGGCCTCTGAGCGCCGCGCCGAGGAGGTGCTGCTTGACCGTATCGTCTTCACGGTAAGCCCCGAGGTGTATGCCGAATACCTTGCCCGGCTCGATGCGCCCGCGAAGTCGAATGAGCGTCTGAAACGTACGATGTTGTCAAAAGCTCCATGGGACGAGGCGTGACCCTCACTTCGCCTGCTCCTTTGGGCGAGCATCATGAGCTTGTCGAATTTGATTCTGGCGTTTCAGAACTGAATGATTGGCTGCGTCGACGAGCGCGAGCCAATCAAGCGGGCGGTGCATCTCGTACTTTCGTGGTCTGCGAGGGAAATCGTGTCGTGGCCTATTACGCTCTCGCCTCCGGCGCGGTGAGGACACCAGAAGCACCAGGTCGGTTTAAGCGAAACATGCCAGATCCGATCCCAGTCGCTGTACTTGGTCGCCTGGCTATCGACCGGACCTATCAGGGCCGCGGTATTGGTCGGGCGTTGGTGCGTGATGCAGGGCTGCGCCTGCTCAATGCCGCCGAAATACTGGGTATACGCGGCGTGCTGGTGCATGCGATTTCGGACGATGCACGTGCCTTCTATGAGGCCGTGGGATTTCTGCCATCTCCGTCCGACCCGATGATGCTCATGATCGGATTGAAAGATCTCAGCAACGCGCTGGGCGCGTAGACGCCATCGTCGCGCGCTCGGTTTCAGCAGAAGCTGAGCGGTATCGCTTAACAGCGCATTCTTTCCATCCAGATGCAGCAGGTGAACGGGACAGGTACTCCAAATTGGCCATGAAGGAGGCGCGGCAAGATGGCGACAGAATTCGGCAGCGGGCATTCAAAGCTTGTCTTCAGACTATAGGTCATCGACTGCAGGGATTTAAATACGCAAGAGCTGAAGTGCGTCTGAAAGGTTCCTGAAGGGGCCGGTGTATCGCATTGGCAGCTCTTAATCCAAGGCGCGTAGCGGTCCAGACCTGGCGTCGATGAAATTCGCGGCAAGTCAATGACTTAGCATAAACCAATAACGGGTCGCTGGTTCGCCTCCTGTCAAGGCGTTTCCAACCGAAGCATTTTCGCTGAGCTAGTCGGGAGGCAAATCATCGGGCAGACAGGTGCCCTGTCGCCAATTCTGTCCGGCAAGCCTCGGCGAAATCGAGTAGAAAATTCATTGCCCCCGAACGCGCAAGATCCCGGAGTTCAGAGAGACAGCGGTTGGATGCCAGGTAGGTTTCGACGATCCTTTCCATAGCAAGTTCGGCGGCGTCCACAACCTGACGCGATGAGACCAGACGCATCTGGGCGACCAAAGCATAAAGCAGCACGAGGTCGGAAACGTCGTCTTTCTGGTGGCTCAGCGCATCGCCGTAAAGCCGCGTGGCTTCCTTGATAAAATCGGAAAAGAGCTTTTCGCGCTTGGCGACCTCGACCTCGCGATGCCTTTCCTTCACCTGTGATCGCTGCGTCATCCAGGTGGTGGCGAACGAGCTCAGGCTGCCTATCGCGATGCCCGCGAGACCCATCAGAGCCGAGATGTATGCATCCAAGAGACTTCTCCTCTGGAAAGAGCGGTATACGCCCCTTATGAAAACAGCAGGACGGGTGGTCGATCACACCCCGATGCCCAAGCGTGCTCTTCAAAAAGCAAAGGTTTAGAAGTCCACGGCTACGGAGGTGATTTTACTCGACAGGCGGAGGCCCTACCCACACCCCTGCCGGTATCGCAGGAATACAGTTCGCCAATCCGTCGAGCATGCCTTGCAAGACGCCCTCGGTCAGCGCTTCCATCTTGTCACCGGGGCCGACGAGGCGGTCGACGAGCAGCAACGTGAGCCCGTGCATTTGCGACCAGAAAATCAGCAAGGCCCCATTGATCTTACGCTCGTTTTCCTCGGTGTCCGGAATGAAGCAGCCGAGAGCGCCGTCGCTTATTGCCCCCGCAACCAGCTCCTTCATGTTCTCAGCCGCGTTTCTTTCGATAGCAGGACGTCGGTTGTCCTGATCCATAAGATAGCCGCCGAACATCAGTCTGTAGAGCGCAGGATTGTTGACGCCGCCGCAAACATAGGCACGCGCCATGGCCGCCAGCCGCTCGCGCGGACCATTGAGCTCCTTCGTGGCATCGGTCATCCGCTTTGCCAGTAGCTCGAACCCTACCGCCGAGACTGCCGCCAGCAATTCACGCTTGTCGGCGAAGTGCTTGTACGGGGCGTTGTGACTTACGCCCGCCCGTCGGGCGAGCTCCCGAAGCGAGAATTCCGTGCTCTGGGATTCGCTGAGGACATCGATGGCAGCATCGACGATCGCTCGTTGCAGGTCACCGTGATGGTAGGGGCGTTGGTCTGTTGTGGAAATGTCCTGGGTCATATTCGTCCATTTACGTTTCTAAGTTGCTTATGTCAACATTTTTGCCGGAATGATGTTGACATTGACCACTCTAGTCCCTAAGTGGTCGCTGTCAACATCGGGCATGCCCGGTGACACGCATTCATATTGGAGACTACAAAATGAACCATGAAGACCGCAGCCAAACGGATCTGTCGGAACACAGGACGAGCGCCAGCGGGTGGGGCCTGCGTTACCCCGGTCTCATCAGGTGATCGCCTGATCCAAGCAGAAGATCGAAGCTGGCCGCTCAAAAACGCGTCTCTTCGCAACCATACCGGAGCAAAACATGCAGTCCTTTCGATTGCTGGGAATTGGTCTCGCCTGCGCAGTTTTGGCTGCCTGCGAGAAGAAGGCTGAAGTGGCTCCGCCGCCGCAGCAGGTTCGCGCCGTCTCGGCCGCGGAGGCGCAGTATCAACCCGGTGCGGAAATCACCGGCGAGGTGAAGGCAAGGGTCCAGACCGAACTTTCCTTTCGCGTCAGCGGTAGGGTTCTCGAGAGAACGGTCGATGTCGGGTCGCATGTCCACGCCGGCGACGTCCTGGCCCGGCTCAACGACACGGAGCAACAGGCCGACGTCAGTGTCGCCCGCGCAGCACTGGAGTCGGCGCAGGCGGTCCTCGCGCAAAAGACGCTTGCCTTCAACCGGGCGACGTCCCTTCTGCAGTCGCAGGCCGTCCCGCGGGCGATCTTTGACGATGCCGAGAAAGAGCTTCTGAGTGCGCAGGCTTCCCTCGAAACCGCCGAGGCCGCGCTCGCGACGGCCAGGGACGCGCTGTCCTACACCGAGTTGAGAGCGACCGCGGACGGCATCATCACGGCGCGCAGCATTGAAGCCGGGCAGGTCGTCTCAGCGGCGCAATCGGCCTTCACGCTCGCCCACGACGGTCCAAGAGATGCGGTGTTTGATGTCTTTGAAGCATTCTTTCTGGCCGGCCGTCCTCTGAACGACGTTGTCGTCGCACCGGTTTCGGACCCCACGCGAAACGTCCACGCCGACATCCGCGAGGTCTCGCCGGTCATAGACGCAAAAGCCGGCACCATCCGGATCAAGGTGGGACTCCAGGAGAGCACGTCATGGCCGCTTGGAACGCCTGTGGTGGGCAAGCTGCGCGCCGCGCCGCGGGACGGTATCGTGCTGCCCTACACTGCGATCGCATCAGCCGACGGCGAACCCGCCGTCTGGCTCGTTAACACCCAAAACCGTTCCGTTTCGCTCCGGAAGATTTCGGTCGGCCGATACCGCCAGAGCGATTTCATCGTCACCAGCGGCGTCGTCCCACAAGACCTGGTTGTCACCGAAGGCGGAAAGTTTCTCAAGGAAGGCCAGGCAGTCGCCTGGGAAGGCAAGTGAGATGACCCTCAATCGCATAGGTACCTCTCTTCCATTTCTTTTGTCGATTTCTCTGCTTGTTGGCTGCGATCAAAGGTCGGAGGCAGGAGAGCAGGCAACGCCCCGTCCGGTCAAAGTGGTCATGGCTGAGGCCGAACAGAAAAAAGCGACAAGCTTGCCCGGTGTGGTGAGAGCCCGCATCGAGACCGATCTGGCGTTCCGGACTCTTGGGCGGATGGTGTCTCGCAAGGTCGATGTTGGCGACCTGGTGCGCAAGGGTGATATCCTGGCGGAGATCGATCCGCTCACGCTGCAGCTCGCCGTCAAGAGCGCCGAAGCCGATCTGCGAAACGCTCAGGCGCAGTTGGAGAACGCCGCGACGACCGAGACGCGAAAGCGAAAGTTGATGCAGAGCAATGCGGCAAGCGTTGCCGATCACGATCTTGCCGAGCAGCAGCTCAAATCGGCTACCGCCAATGCTGCCAAAGCAGCGGCCAGCCTTGCCAAGGCGCACGAGCAACTTGGCTACGCCGAGCTGAGGGCCGAATTCGATGGCGTCGTCACGGCCACGTCCGCAGAAACGGGCCAGACCGTCGCGGCCGGCCAGCCGGTCTTGAAACTCGCACGCCTGGAACAGCGCGACGTGGTCGTCGACGTTCCGGAGGCGCAGTTCAGCAACGTTCGCCAGAACGACCGCTTCAATGTGGCCCTCGAGCTCGACAGCAAAATTCAAGCCATTGGCGTCGTTCGTGAGATCGCGCCGCAGGCCGATCCGAATACCCGCACCTATCGGCTGAAGCTCGCCATCGATCAGGCGCCCGACATCTTCCGCCTTGGCGCCGTTGTTACAGCGACGCCGCTTGTCGATGGAAGGACGCATGCCATCGCGCTGCCGGTCTCCGCCATCCGCGGCGAAGGCGGCGCCAGTCAGGTCTGGGTGGTCGATCGCTCGACAGCCACGGTGGCTTCGAGAGCGGTTGAACTGGACGGCCCGGAACCCGGCGCCCGTTCGGTCAGGGTTCTATCGGGCCTGAGGGAAGGGGAAGAGATCGTCGTCGCCGGAATCGATGAATTCGTTGATGGACAGAAAGTGAAACTCGGACAGGAGCCACGCCCGTGAATAAATTCAATCTTTCGGACTGGGCGCTCGAGCATCGCTCTCTCGTCTGGTATTTCATGATCATGTTCGCGGTAGCGGGCGCCTTTGCCTATCTCGGGCTCGGCCGCGAAGAAGATCCATCCTTCACGATCAAGACGATGGTGATCCAGGCCCAGTGGCCCGGCGCCTCTGCCCAGGAGGTGACTCAGCAGGTTACCGACCGCATCGAAAAGAAGTTGCAGGAACTCGACAACCTCGAACATACACGCAGCATCACGACAGCCGGTCAGACGATCGTCTTCGTTGACTTGCTCCCCGACACGAATGCACGGGACGTAAAGCCCACATGGTCGCGGGTCCGTAACCTGATCGACGACATCAAGCACGAATTTCCCCAAGGCGTGGTCGGACCCTTCTTTGACGACCAGTTCGGTGACGTCTATGGCAACATCTTTGCCTTTACGGGCGACCGAGGACTGAGCCATAGAGAACTGCGCGATTTCGCCGAGAACGCCCGAACGCAGATCCTCAAGATTCCTGACGTCGGCAAGGTCGACATCGTCGGGGCCCAGGACGAGGTTATCTACCTCGAATTCTCCACCCGCAAGATCGCCGCCCTCGGCATCGACCGCTCGGCCATCATCGCCACGCTGCAGGCGCAAAACGCGGTCACTCAGTCCGGCTTTGTCGAAACCGGACCTGAGCGCGTTGCTTTGCGGGTGGGCGGACGGTTCATCTCCGAGGACACGTTGCGTGGGATCAATCTTCGGGTCAACGACCGCTTCTTCCCGCTGACCGACGTCGCAACGATCACCCGCGGCTATGTTGATCCGCCGACGTCGCTCTTCCGCTTCAACGGAAAGCCGGCCATCGGGCTCGCGATCGGCATGAAGACGGGCGGGAACTTGCTCGCCTTTGGTGAAACGCTCGAGAAGACGATGGGGAACATCGTCCGGGAGCTTCCAGTTGGCGTCTCCGTCGAAAAAGTCTCCGACCAGCCGAAGGTGGTCGAGGAGGCAGTCGGGGGCTTCACCAAGGCCCTGTTCGAGGCGGTCGCGATCGTGCTCGCGATCAGCTTCATCAGCCTCGGGATGCGGGCCGGCCTGGTGGTGGCAATAGCGATCCCGCTGGTGCTCGCCATCACGTTCATGGTGATGTTCTACACCGGCATATCGCTGCAGCGCATCTCGCTTGGAGCTCTCATCATCGCGCTCGGGCTACTCGTCGACGACGCCATGATCGCCGTCGAGATGATGGTTGCACGGCTGGAAGCGGGCGACAGTCTCACGAAAGCGGCCACCTACGTCTACACATCGACCGCGTTTCCGATGCTGACCGGCACACTGGTAACGGTGGCGGGCTTCATCCCCGTCGCTTTCAACAAGAGCAACGCCGGCGAGTTCACCTTCACGCTTTTTGTCGTCATTGCGGTTTCACTCGTCGTTTCGTGGGTGGTCGCGGTCGTGTTCACGCCGCTGATCGGCGTGACCATTTTGCCGAAGACGATGAAGAAGCATGCCGAGCACAAGGGTCGGTTTGCGAAGGTGTTTTCGAACGTGCTGCAATTCTGCCTGCGCTGGCGCTGGATGACGATCGTCGCGACGGTTCTTCTCTTCGCCGGATCGGTAGTCGGCCTGTCGATGGTGCAACAGCAGTTTTTCCCGAGTTCCGACCGTCCGGAACTGATCGTCGACTGGAACCTGCCGCAGAACAGCTCGATCGCCGAGACGAGCCGCCAGATGGCCCAGTTCGAGCATGAGATGCTGGCCGACAATCCTGGCGTCGAGCATTGGTCGACATACGTTGGCAGGGGGGCGCCGCGCTTCGTTCTTTCCTTCGACGTGCAGCCGGCTGACGTTTCCTTCGGCCAAACGATTATCGTCACCAAGGGACTCGACGTTCGCGACAAGTTGAAGCGGCAGATGGAAGCCTACCTTCAGAAGACCTTTCCGGGAACCGACGCCTACGTGAAGCTTCTGGACATCGGCCCCCCGGTTGGCAAGCCGATCCAATACCGTGTGTCCGGCGAAAATCTGCAGACGGTGCGCGATCTCGCACAGAAGCTGGGCTCGATCGTCGGCACTGATCCTTCCCTTACGAACCTTGCCTTCGACTGGAACGAGCCGGCCCGTGTCGTCAAGATAGACGTGCTGCAGGACAAGGCACGACAGCTCGGTGTCTCGTCGCAGGATATCGCAATGGCGCTCAACACGGTCGTCCAGGGAAATGCCGTAACCCAGGTCCGGGACGACATCTATCTGGTCGATGTCATCGGCCGTGCCGCGGAAAAGGAGCGCGGCTCGATCGACACCTTGCTTGACCTGCAACTGCAGAGCAGCAGCGGGCAGTCCGTGCCGCTGTCATCGGTCGCAACCTTCCACTATGAGCTCGAACAGCCGACGATCTGGCGGCGCGACAGAGTTCCGACCATCACGATCAAGGCCGGAATCGGCGATGCGACGCAGCCGGCGACTGTTGTGAAGGCGCTCTCCAATAAGGTTGCCGCCTTTGAAAAGACGATGCCGGCCGGCTATTCGGTCAAGGTCGGCGGCGCGGTCGAGGAGAGCGCCAAGTCGCAGGGTCCGATCGCCAAGGTGGCGCCGGCAATGTTCGTCATCATGGCGACGCTCCTGATGATCCAGCTCCAGAGCTTCCACAGACTGTTCCTCGTCTTCTCGGTGGCGCCGCTGGCCCTCATCGGCGTCGTCGTGGCGCTGCTCGCCAGCAACTCGCCATTGGGGTTCGTCGCACTCCTGGGCGTCCTCGCGCTGGTCGGCATCCTCATCCGCAACTCCGTGATCTTGATCGTCCAGATCGAGGAGTTGCGCGCGGACCGAATGTCGGCGTGGAAGTCGGTGGTGGAGGCGACCGAACATCGAATGCGGCCGATCATGCTCACTGCTGCGGCCGCGACCCTCGCCCTGATCCCGATCTCGCATGAGATTTTCTGGGGTCCCATGGCATACGCCATGATGGGCGGGATCGTCGTCGGAACGGCGCTGACGCTTCTCTTCCTGCCGGCGCTCTACGTCGCATGGTTCCGCATTCCCCGCGAAGTCGAGCAGAACTGAGATGACCATATCGCTCTCATTCCCTGGGCACATTGCCCAGGGCCTCACCAGGTTTGGGTTTGGGTTCGCCAAGGCGATTGCCGGCCACGTGGCCCGAGCGGTCCCGGTCCTTGTGGCCCTCTCACTTGTTACATCGGGTTGCGCCAACCGGGTGCAGGATGTCCTTCAACCTCTCGCCGTGACCCCAACCGGCACGAGCCATGTCACCATGCTCGTCGCCACGACGCGCAAGCCTTCCGAGGATCCCGGCAAACTCTTTACCGGCGACCGCGGGACGGCGATCTCCCTTAATAGCGTCGATGTATCCATCCCGCCCGATCGGAACCGCAAGATCGGAGAGGTGCAGTGGCCCTCCCGCATGCCGCCAAACCCGCAAAAGGAGTTTGCGGTCACACAGGTCGCTAAGGTGCAATCCGAGGGCCAGGCTTTCGACTGGTACCGGAAGAACCGAAACACGAAGCATCAGGTGGTCATTTTCGTGCACGGCTTCAACAACACCTACGCCGACGCTGTCTTCCGCTTCGCGCAGATCGTTCATGACTCGGGAACCGACGCCGTACCGATCCTCTTCACCTGGCCATCCAGGGGCCGTGTCTTCGACTACCTCTATGACAAGGAGAGCGCCAACTTTTCGCGTCGCGCCCTGGAGGATCTGATCCTACAGGCTGTCAAAAGTCCCGACGTCGACGACGTGACGATCCTGGCTCACTCCATGGGGGGCTGGCTGGCGGCCGAGGCCCTGCGCGGCGTCGCCATGCGCGAGCAATCCATCCCGGCAAAGGTGAAGAACGTCGTTCTCGCATCGCCGGACATCGACATCGACGTATTCCGTCGCCAGTTCACGGAGATGGGCCCGAAGCGGCCGCACTTTGTGATCTTGACATCAACGCGCGACAAAGCGCTGGAGATGTCGAGCTGGCTATCGGGTGGCGTCAGCCGCGTCGGCGGGTCGGATCTAAGACCCTATGGGCCTCTTCTCGACGAACTCGGCGTATCCGTTATCGACACGAGTGCCATCACGACGAACGATCCGCTCGGCCATAATGCCTTCGCCGACAGTCCTGAGATCGTGCGCCTGCTCGGGCGGCGGCTGGCAGGGCAGAGCCTGGATAGCGGAAAGGCAAGCGCGGCGGACCAACTCGGCGTGACTGCCGCGAACTTTGCAGGATCGGTTGCGCGGCTTGCCGTCGCGGCACCGGTCGCTGCCATCAGCCCGGAGGCGCGAGAGATTCTGAAGGAGGAGCTCTCCCCCGATGGCCCGCCCGTAAAGGATGGGCGGATTGTGTACTGAACCCTAGCTGCCAACGGTCAGCATTTGTCAGGAATGAAAGATGGAAGTCTCCAACACTGTATCAACCCGGCCGGCGGCCGGAGACGTGTCAGGGATCCTGGAAGCCGGCACTGCCGCGTGTCGGCTGTACGGGCCGTCGAAGACAAATGTCGCGGACATCGCTCGACTTCTTGGGAAGTCGCCTGCCAGCATTTACAGAATCTTCCCCTCCAAGGCTGCCATATTGGATGCCATCGCCGGACGTTTCCTCGAGACGAGCCTGCGAATCCCCGCGCTTACAGTTGATAAGCGGGGCGACGCGGCGAGCTGCCTCGAGGAAACCGCTCTGGGTCATCATCGGTTAATGTCAGAGGCTCGCGATGGAGACCACAAAATGTTCTGCCTTGTTGTCCTCGCCGCGGAGGGAGGATGGCCGTCATTCCTGCGGCATCTCCGGGCGCTCCAGGCCGACGTGGGAGAGTTGATCCACGCCGGGGTTGCGAGCGGCGAATTAAAGCCAGCGAATGTCGACGTCGCGGCGTCCTGCTTTTGCGCCTCAGTCATCTCCTTGTGGGATCCACGGCTGATTAGAGCGCCTTTGGACGTGCAGGGGATATCAGCTCATGCCCTCGTTTCCTTCGCAGTGGCAGGACTTTCCAAGATATGACAATGACCTCGATCAGCACCGGGTCGGCCTAGGCGCTAAGGTTCTTGTTGGTGGGGAGAACGGCACCATTTCGCTGCAGCCGATAGCACTTCAAGAGGACGAGGGTTTCAACATTGCTGCCGGCGTCACTTCTGTCTCGCTTCATCCCGCGCAATAGTTCGAATCTGGGTTTCGTCTATGTCGCAATAGCGGGCACTTGGCAATGTGGCGAAGGCATGTACTCCCCCCAAGGCCGGCGCCGGATAGTTGCTGATCTGGCATATCGAAGGACATACGAATGACCACCATTAGGAACACAGCAGCCTTCGACGATGCCTTGAAGCGCGCACTAAGCTCGCGCGGTTGCGCGGGTTTGGAGTTGCTGCGGTGATCGGGTTGATCGTGGTGACAGCTGGGGCCGCACTGCTAAAGTTGACGCTGGCGCTGTAGGTCGGCGGTCATTTTGCGAATGCGGTGGTCTCCCAACGATCGAACGCGCTTATGCGGGCGTCTCGGAGGCTTGGCCGTCAGCCCGTTCTCTTTGGTCCAGTCCTCTGGGCTTGCCGTAGAGGCCGATATTAGCGTCGCCCCAGCCCTTCAGTGCAAAGAGGATGGGTTCCATGCTACGTCCAAGGCGAAAGGCTATACTCCACCTTGGGCGGCACCTGCGCGTAGATCTTTCGCTCGATGAGGCCGTCTTCTTCCCACTCCCGAAGCTGGTTCGTCAGCATGCGGGGCGTCACATTCTCGACCTGGCGCCGGATCTCATTGAAACGCGGTGTCCCGTCAGCACTGACATGCTTCTTTGAAGAGGAACCGTCAGTCGGCCTTTGGCGTCGTACTATCGTCGAGGCGGTGGGAAGGCACTATCATGCACTATTTGTCCATCCGTTTCCATCCAATTGCCTCCAGATGGTTTGTCTGATCTGTCAGTTGATCGCGAGCCAGATGAGTTACAAGTCTTCACCCGCGCGGAACCTACTTTTGCAGCAAAGATGTGCGAGCGAGCTGGTCTCCCTATGATTGGCAAGCAACTGGCTGCCGAAAACGCCTACTGGGTTTTCCAAGCTTCTGACGTCTCTAGGAGTTCGTATGAGTCGACGCACAACAACATCGGGGCCGTAGGTTCGACCTCGCTCAATGGCAAAGTCCTATGGCGCGCCAAGCACCGCCTCGGGCGCTGTACCGTTGCAAATCATCTCGTCAAGGGAGGCTCAAATCTAGACCTAGCGTCTTACTAAGATAAAACGCAGCAAACACCACGGCCAGAAGCGCTAGAACGAAGACCGCGCTCATCTTGACGCCCGTGCGTACCAGCGCAAGCGTTGCCCCTTTCTCTCCCTGATCGTAGTGCCACTTGATCGCGTAAAACATCGCTATGCTCAACGCTAGAACCTTAAACGTGACGAAGGCTATAGGTACCCAATCCATGTTTCTGCCTCTCATGAGCCTCGCCGCGAGCTCGGGATTTCTCGGCGGCGCGCCCAATCTTTGTGATATGTCCCGCTAAAGGCGGCGACTTTGGCTTAATTTCCCTTGGCCGCGCGTAGTCAATGTCAGTCTTTACTTTCGATACCGCGAGGCGGAGCCGATTGCATACAAGCCAGCCTTCAAAGGTCGAAGGGACAGAAGACAAATCAGAAGCACAGGAGGGAGAGCAATGAGGAGATGCGTCCACATTGAAGGCGCGTAGGTAAACTGGATCATGCATGCCAGCGCCATACCTGTAGCGCATATGAACGCGATCAAAAATGAAGCGAGGGGATCCCTACGCTTCGCGAGCGAGTGGTCGAGGTCGCAAACTTCGCCTTTCGGCTTCAAGCCGGTGCGAGCTAGCGACAAGGTTGGCCCAGCGACAGTCATTTGTCGTATCTCCGAACATTGATAGGATGCGTGTATGCATACAGTAATCCGATCAACTGGCCCATCTTTCAAATTGTCGCAGCGGGCGTTCGGTGCAGCGATCCAGGAGAAAATCATTAAATAGCTGGGGTATAACGTCCGTGAGTTGAAGGCATCCGGAGATTGGCGGAAATTGACAGCACAAATTGCTTCCATATAATATTTTGATTGAATGCAGTGTAGGGGCGGACAATGACGGCTACTTTGTGGAAACCGCAGCTCAATTCCCGACAGGGGCCGATTTACCTATCCATTGCGGACGCCTTGGCCGCGGACATTGCAAGTGGGCGACTGCTAGAAGGTGCACGACTTCCGACTCAGCGCAGCCTTGCCGACAACCTCGGTATCGATTTTACTACGGTCAGCCGAGCCTACTCTGAGGCTCGCAACCGTGGTTTGATTGAGGGCAAAGTGGGTCAGGGCACTTTTGTGCGCTCAAAGCGTGGCGCGCGGCCAGCGCAGCAGCCCCCGGGTGTTGTCGACATGAGCATGAATTTACCGCCACGATTCCTCGATCCGATCCTGGAACGGAGAATGTGGGAGGGGACGAACGAGCTTCAGCAACACGGCTTGGATCTGCTGCTCCGTTATCAAGAGCCCGGCGGCATTATTGAGGATCGCACGGTTGCTACGTCTTGGCTTTCACGGCGGATTCCAGGCATCTCGCCTGATCGAGTTCTAATTGCGTCCGGCGCGCAAGGAGCTCTGCACGCCATTCTCAGCGTCTTAACACAGCCCGGCGATATCGTTTGCGCAGAAGAGCTTACATACCCTGGATTTCTGTCGATCGCATCTAATCTCAGACTGGAATTGGCACCAGTTGCTATGGATGGTCAGGGACTCATTCCGGAATCTTTCGAGCAAGTATGCAATGAGAGGAAGCCGAAAGCTCTCTACTGCATGCCGACGCTTCATAATCCAACTACACGGACGATGCCTCTTCATCGAAGGCACGATCTCTTGGACATCGCTCGGAAATTTGGCGTGCCGATCGTTGAGGACGATGCGTATAGTTGCCTTGTCTCAGGATCGCCCTTGTCGCTTGCCGCGCTGCAGCCCAAAGCCGTCTATCATGTGGCAAGCTTGTCCAAATGCCTGTCACCTGCCCTTCGGGTTGCTTATGTTGCTGTTCCCGAGGGTCGTGCACATCTGGTCTCCAACGCCATCCGAGCGTCGGCTTCCATTGTGTCTCCGCTTACGAGTGCGCTTGCGTCTCATTGGATAGGCACAGGAATAGCCGATGCCGTAAGAGACGCAATTGTTAAGGAGACAATGAAACGCCTGGACCTCGTTGCGTCGATCCTACCCTTCGATCTTGAGTTCTCTCCGGGGGGGTTCCATGTGTGGCTTAACATGCCCGAGCCGTGGACACGAGGCGAACTGGTATCCAGATTGCGTTCGATAGGGATTGGTATCGTCGCCAGCGACTCATTTGCAATTGGGTCAGCGCCCGAGGCTGTAAGACTTGCGCTCGGCGCTCCGGTGAGCTCGGAAGAACTCAACTCCGCTCTCTGGATATTGTCGGACTTCCTCGCAAAGCAGCCCGCGTTTTCGACGATGGTCGTCTGAGCGAGAGACCGCATAGGCCTAACCGAGATCGCGGTAGGCCGGCGCAGCCAGACGTCTGGTGGCGCCGGCCTACCGCTCCCTTTTCAACCAAAAAGCGCACTGTCATGTCGGCCAAATCAGGACCAACGCTCCTCACTGTCCCCTTGGTTCCCACGATTGTCGTGATATTCCGGGCGCAGAAGCGGAGGCACCGTCAAAGACTAGCGACGCCTGACCTGTAGGGAGAGTGATTGTAGCGCGCGCCCAAGCTTCGATTTGATTTCCTGTCCAGCTGTCGCTGTGTCCCCAAGGATGCTGGCGACGAAGTCGAACCAATCTATTGCGAAATCTTCAGGATTATTTGGTCCATCGCCTCGAATTGTGTTCCGGCAATCCAGCTGTGATCCCATTGCAAGGCAGCATGCACACCGATGATTTCGCCGATCAACCCGGCCTTTGCCACCTCACGCATGCGGGACATGTAAGGAGCCCAGCGGCCATTTTGGTTTACGGCGAGACTGACCCCCTAGCGGGCACAGGATCACCAGATCAGGTTTAGTGCCTGTCAAACACACATCAACATCCGCGAAGATCTGTAAGCGGTGCATTGACCCCGTCTGGCGATAGCAAGGCATCGCGCTTATTCATGTGAGCTCAGGGAATGAGCTTGGTATGAATTGCTATGTCTGAAGCTATGTCCGAACATAGAACGTTCCATATGATTGAAGCCGTTGCGGGTCGTCTGGAGGGCGCGCCGCGAGAAGTTCGACGCTGGTCAGATGAGTTCAAGGCTCAGGCGGTAGCCGAAAGCATGGAGCCGGGTGCGAGCGTTTCGGCGGTGGCAAGGCGCATAGGGATCGACCCCTCGCAGTTGTTCACATGGCGGCGCAATTCCCGTCAGAAAGCGGCGGCGGCTGTCGATACGGCTCGGGGCGAAAGCTCTACCGCGGACATCATGATCGGCGACGCAGTGATCCGCGTGAATGTCGGGATCGACGAGCCCCATCTCGTCAGGCTGATCCGCGCGATGCGGTCTGCATGATCCCCGCTGGTGTGAAGGTCTTTTTGGCCAGTCATCCCGTTGACTTCCGCAAAGGCCCGGATAGCCTTTTGGCGCTTGTGCGTGATGCTGGAAGCGACCCCTTCAATGGCTCACTCTACGTTTTCCGGGCCAAGCGCGCAGACAGAATCAAGATCGCCTGGTGGGATGGCTCAGGCGTGTGTCTATATTCGAAGCGGCTCGAAAAAAATCAGTTCGTCTGGCCGAAAATCGGGCCGTCCCGCGTGCAGCTCAATCACGCGCAACTGATGGCGCTGGTCGATGGGATGGACTGGAAGCGCGTGCGCACGGTTGCAGTAAAGCGGCCGGAATTTGTTGGGTAAAGCCCTGCGGCAGAGTGAATCAGGCGGCTGAAACCGAGGGCAAATCTCGCCGAAATATGCTCTACATAAGGGCATGACACCAGCCGATCTCGAACTCCCTGATGACGTTGATGCGCTAAAAGCCATGGTCATGGCGATGGCAGCAAAGGCTGCGCGCGCCGACGTTCTGGAAGACGAAGTCGCTGACTTGAAGGCCCGCAATGCGGACGCGGACGAACAGATCGCCAAGTTGAAGCTGATCCTCAAAGCCTTCAATCGATACAGGTATGGCCGCCGCTCGGAAAAGCAGGGCAAGACCATCGAGGTAGACCTGGACGAACAGGGCGCGTTTGTCTTCGAAGAAATCGACACTGGCATCGCCGCGATCGAAGCACTGGTTGCCAAGGGCCGCAATCCAGCCGCGGCAAAGCGTGCGCCGCGTCCGCGCAAGGGCTTTCCTCCGCACCTGGAGCGGGTGCATGTAGTCATTGAGCCGGACGAGCTTCCCGAGCATGCGGGCAAGCTGAAGGTTTTGATCGGTGAAGATACCTCCGAGCGGCTTGATGTCATTCCGCCAAAGTTCCGGGTGATCGTCACGCATCGCCCGAAGTATGCCTTCAAGAACGAAGACGATGTCATCCAGGCATCGGCCCCGGCGCATATCGTTGAAAGCGGCATCCCAACGGAAGCGTTGCTCGCCTTTATCGCGGTCTCCAAATATGGGCACGGACTGCCGCTCTATCGACAGGAGGCGATCTTCCTGCGCGACCATGTCGAAGTCGACCGCGGTATCATGGCGCGGTGGATGGGGAAACTCGGCTTCGAACTCGAGATCCTCGCGGACTACACCTTCAGCCAGATCAAAAGAGGCGAGCGAATATCCGCCGACGAGACGACATTGCCGACGCTTGTGCCCGGATCCGGGTCGGCAATGACAGCGTATCTTTGGGCCTACGCACGAGACGATCGACCGTTCGGCGGGAGCGGTCCGCCGATGGTGGCCTATCGCTTTGAAGACAGTCGATCCGGCGATTGTGTCGCGCGTCATCTCGAAGGCTATCGAGGTATCCTGCAGATCGATGGATACACTGCCTATAACCGTGTCGCCCGACCTGACCGTGGAAACGACGGCGCTCTTTTGGCGGGATGCTGGGCGCATAGTCGGCGTCGGTTTTACGAGCTGCACGCAAACGACAGCTCCAAGGTGGCAACGGCGACAATCGAAAAGATGGCCGCACTTTGGTCGATCGAGGAAAAGGTGCGTGGACAAAGCCCCGATGTTCGCGTTGCCGCCCGCCAGGAGGCCTCCGCTGCGGTCGTTGCCGATCTCTACAAACTCTGGCAGGACACGCTGCCTCGCATCTCTGGAAAATCAAAGCTCGCCGAAGCAATTCGCTATGCCCTTAATCGGCGGGAAGCCTTCGAACAGTTCCTCCATGACGGGCGCATCGAGATAGACTCCAACATCGTCAAGCGTGCCATCCGGCCCCAGGCAATCGTTCGGAAGAATAGCCTATTTGCCGGAAATGCAGGCGGCGGAAGGACTTGGGCGACGCTGTCCACGCTCATCCAGACCGCCAAGATGAACGAAGTCGACCCGCTGGCCTGGCTGACACAGACGCTTGAGCGTATCGCCGCAGGTTGGCCATCGAGCGAGATCGACGCGCTGATGCCCTGGAACTTCCAGAAGTAACGGTGTCACCTCATCGCTTACGAAGATCTTGTCCAATGTCCAACTGGATGTTGATGTTTCCAATCGCGTCACACTGGCGCTGTCACGATCGCACCACTTCCGGCTATTTAAATGACAGTGTGACGTTGGCGTCCTGTGTCGCCTCGACCATCCCCGGGTGAGCGGTGCAGGCGCAGGCTTTCATCCCCTGGCGCGACTCTGTGTGGGTCTAAGCATACGCCGAGCTCGAAAGAGTGCAGTCGGGCGAGCGCACGCAGCAGACCGTAGCGGAGTTCCTGGCCGAACTGCCCGAAATTGTCTCGCCTTGATCCTGCTTCAAAGACCCGCCGCCCTGGGGTGGCGGCGGGCCTGAGGCCCGTGGATGGGACTACGCTCATCATGAGCGCACCGCGAAGACAATACCTGAGCCCCACTCTGTCAATATTGATTTGGTGTCCGAAACGTAACGCGGCGGAATCGATCGCCGCAATGCCGGCAATCGTCTTGCCGTAGAAAGATCCGGCACCGTCCTGGTGATGGCCGCCTGCCGGATCTCACGCCGCAGAGGGGGTGTGCGACGCTTCCCTGTGATGGAGTTTGGCGATTCGATCCATCCCAAGAAATGGGCGTGGATAACCGCCAGTAAAGCCTGCCTCGATCCGAAACATCTCTGAACCTGAAGGTCTTAGTGAAGCGCGTTGAAAACCGGGCAGGGTACTCCTGTTGTCCCTGTCCACGTGGTGCGTCTACCTGTCGGGACTGGCCCAGCTTGACGCCGGTCATCGTGCCCTCGACGCGTATGTTCCGCGGCGGGCTTCGGTCGCCATCCTTATCGCTGCGCCGTTCGCGCGGGCCGTAAATAGGATCACGCCTTCGAACCGGGCAAGGGCGGCGATAGCGGCGGTTGTCGCGGCGTCGGTCGGCGGTGTCGCAACGATCTACGGCGGCTATCGTGTTCCTGACGACGTCGCCTTGGCGGTGAAGATCATCCAGCCTTGGGAAGGACGGTCACTCAAGGCCTACCGGCCGCAGAGAGGTATGGAGGCTCAAATGTCTAACAGGATGCGGAAAA
>UEHQ01000061.1 GCA_900489925.1 Hyphomicrobiales bacterium
CCCTAGGGCGTGCCATCGTGCAATGATTTCAAGGACTTATTTGGCCGAGTCACATTTGAATCACAATTGCGATTGTGACTCACTGGACAGGCTTATTTTGCCAAGGCGCGAAGCTTGCGCACTTCGGCAGAGCGGCGGGTTGCCGCTTCGACGGCCCGGAATGCGGCGGGCGTCTTGTCCATGTTCCTGATGTAGATTTGCGTCGTGGAAATGTGGGCGTGGCCCATGGCGGCTTGCAGGGTGAACGGGTCCGCCGCCCCTTCCGCGATCTCGTTGGCGTAAGTCTTTCTCAAACCGTGCAGCGTGAAACCGGCTTTGATCCCGGCTTGCTCGCACCATACGGCCATTTGGTTCGTGAGCGACTTCTCAGAGAACGGATTGCCCGCCCTCGTCTTCAAGATCGTCCCGCCCTTCGACCTGTCGAGCGCGTTAAGAACGTGCTGCAGCTCGTCGCGGATGACGAGCGTCATTTCGACGTTGCGACCGTTGGCCTTGTTCTTCTGCGTCTTGAACTCGATCACCGACGCAACAGCCGGTTCCCCGTTCTCGTCGATGTAACGGACGGTCGAAATCTGATCCCAACGAACCGCCGAGACGTCGCCGCGACGATTGCCGAAGAACCGGGCAAGAGCGAAAGCCGTGCGCGCCGCCGTCCCCGGCTGGTGGTGGCGTTCGAACTTCTCGACGATCTCGACCGGCCACGGCTTGGAACCGATTGCGGGCGGCAGCTTCGGCGCAACGAGATCGTTTCCGAGATTGCGGACGGCTTGGCACTCGTCGAAGCTGACGATAGCGGCGGCGTAAATCTTGCGGATCGCGATGATAACCCGCTTGGCCTTGTGCGGCGCGTGGGTCGCCATGTGCTTGCGCAACCACGGCAGCATTTCGGCTTCCGGGGTGTTGCATTCCAGTTCGCCGAACTTGGCGGCGGTGTCCGGGGTTACTTCGGCTTCAAGGAACGCTTTGGCGTGGCGCTCATGGCCTTTGACGGTCTTGGGGTCGTATGCCTTCCACTCGTCTGTTTTCTTCCATTCGGCGTAAGCATCCTTGAACGTCTTGAACTTGACGGTTTGCTTCGGTTCGATCGGCCCCGACACCAGCAAGCGCAGCTCTTCATAAGCCCGGGCGAACTCTTCCGAAGTGATATCCTTCGGCAGTGCCCTTTGACCTAGCAGCTTGTGACGGAACACCAGCTTGCCACCGGCCAATTCACGAACGCCGGGATAGGCTTCAAACTTCGACTTCTTACCGGCCATGACGTGACTCCAGAGCTTCGACGGCGAGCAAGAGCATTTCCGCGTACTTGAACGACCGGCCTTGTTCGATTGCCCGCAACGTCGGCAACGGAATGTGCAATGCAGCCGCCGCCGTCACTTGTGTAAGTCCGGCGCGCTTGCGCCATTCCTTCAATGCTTCCGAGATTTCCATATCCAAACCCTTTCGACTCAATGTCTGGATTTGGTATATACGCAGTACGCATAGTACGCAACACGATTAGTACGCAGTGCGATTAGTTTTTAGCTTTGGCGTCGATCAGCTTTTGCGCTCGTGATCGTGTGTCTTGTTCCTGATCCGGCAGAGATGCAAAGGCGACGTCGAGCGCGACGCGATCCCAGATATGGCGCTTGTCGGCCTTTTTCGGCGGCGGCAATCGACCGTCTGAAACCATGCTGTCGAACAATCCCAAGGTAAGCCCGAGATAGCGGCAGGCTTCAATGCGCCCAAGGCCGCGCGGCGCGTAGTGGTATTGGTCATTTGCCATTTTTACGCGAACCCTCCGTAGTTCAAAAATCTACCACATACCGTTTTGTGGTATGTCCCGTTCTAACGGAGTCCGTCATAAGCGGGTAAAAACACGCACCAAGCAATTTCAGTAGAAAATTTCACTTGCGCACAAGATTTAGCATGCCGTAATGTTCTGACAAGACGGAAAAGTTAACGGGGTCGAAAAATGGAAGAGAGCACCCGCAAGCCGCGTCGCATTATTGGACAAAAGCACATTGTCAAAGGCCCGTACGGTGTCGATTCGCTGTCGCACCTGCTCACGCTCATTCGTGACCATGGCTTCCCTGCCCCGATAAAGTATGGCGGCGCAAACAGATGGGACGAAAACGAAATTTTGGACTGGATCGAAAGGCAGGCAGAAGCACGTTTTGCCGCCGCCGAGTGAGTTCATAGGCGGGATGGTCTAACGGGGACGCNNCGCCCGAAAGGGGCTTCCGCACAATGCCATATCGTTCGCGATTTTTCCATGTGTGGAGGGTCCAATGATGGACGCCACCACAAGAACCGCTTTTCGCTTCCAAGTCACGCCGCTGACCAAGATCGTTCTCGACGGCGCTCCCGAATTCATCATTCCCGGCCTTTTACCCGCCACCGGATTGACCACGCTTTACGGCCCGCCCGGTTCGGGCAAGTCATTCCTGGGCCTGCACATGAGCCTTTGCATGGCTGGCGGTTTGCCATTCTTCGGCCTTCCGGTTCAGCAATGCGGCGTCGCCTACATCGCCGCCGAAGCTGGTGCGGGCTTCAAGAAACGGGTGATCGCCGCGCGGCAGGCTCTCGGCATTGATCGCGGTGCCCCTTTCTGGCTGGTGCCCGTCGCCCCGGATTTCTCAGGCAAGAGCAAGGACTTTGAAGCACTCGCCAGCGAGTTCAGGCATTTGAGCGTCACGGCCAAGACGATCGTCATAGACACGACGTCAAGAACCATGGGCGGCGCTGACGAGAACAAGGTTGCGGACATGTCGGCGTGGCTGTCGAACGTTGACAAGCTCTTGCATATGATCGGCCTGAACGGTGTCACTCTGGCCATTCACCACACCGGCAAAGATATCACCAAGGGCATGCGGGGTTCGTCATCGCTGCACGGCGCGACCGACGCCGAAATTCTTGTCACTAAGGAAGAAGGCGGCTTGCACGTCGCGACCGTCCAGAAGATGCGCGACGCCGAGGACGATCTAACCTTTTCGTTCAGGCTCGAAAGAGCTGTCGCCACGTCGAACGGCACCACCGCCGAAACGTGTGTCGTCGTGCCGGTGACAATGCCGTCGAAAGCGTCGCCGAAGACGCAACAGGCCAACGCGCCAACCGGACAAGCGGCGCTCGCACTTCGGTTCTTGCATGAAGCCTTGCACGACGTCGGACAGGTGCCACCAGCTTCGAACCATATCCCGAACAACACCCGCACCGTGACCTTGGATCAATGGCGCGAGTATTGCCGACGGCGCGGACTGGCCGAGAACGACGACCCGGAAACGTTCAGGAAGGCGTTTCGGAGGGCAAAGGACTCACTCTTGGAAAGGCGGCTTGTGAGCATTTGGACCAACCAAGTTTGGTTTTCCGGTGCGCCCAATGTCCCGGTGAATGGGGTGTAAAGGACAGTGGGACATGGGGGGTATATATCAGAGATATATATACCCCCGCTTTGTCCCATCTGTTTGTCCCTACACCGGCGGGACAAAATAGCGGGACATGGGACATTTTAGATTGTCCCGTTTGTCCCACCTGAAAAATAGGAAGGGACTCAGCATGAGCATTGATTTCAGACAGTCGCTTTTGGCGTGGACGCCGAAGGATATTGAAAACGACTCCACCGCTGGAAAGTGCCGGGTTGGTTATCTGCTTGAACTTGGCGAACGCGACTGGACGGACCCATACGCCTGCACCGGGCTTGCGGCGCATGTCATCGTCCGGGACATGCCGGACGAACGAGCCGGTGCCTTCCTGCTTTGGCAGCTTCACGAGCTGATACTTGACGGCGTCGACATGGATCAAGCGCACCGCGAGTTCATGAAGATCACGCAATACGCCGAGGCGATGGCGTTCGATCCGATCGCCGAAATCATGAAGAAACCCCGATAGGAGGATTCACAGGATCGGCAAAGCCGGGGCCGTCGAGCCAAAGAGTTTGGCTTTGTATTCCATCGGCTTCGCAAGG
>UEHQ01000041.1 GCA_900489925.1 Hyphomicrobiales bacterium
GCGATTGGCGCCGGGACAGGGGCTGTCATCGGGGGGGCGGTCAGCAACAGCTGGGGGGGAGCTGCCGTAGGCGCCGTGGCAGGCGGGTTAGCCGGAGCCCTCATCGGCCATTCAACCGAACGCCAAGGATATTGTGTGTATCGCGACCGATATGGTCGGACTTACGAAGCCCGCTGCCGCTGAGGCCTTGTTTGACGCAAGGTCTCCTTGCAATAGGGCTCCCCTGTGCGCGTAAAGCTGCTCGATGGTTCATTCCGCGATAATGGAATTCACCGTCACAGGGGAGTGCCCAACGCCCGGACTGGCATGCGCTATTCTCCATAGATGAACGCGAGTAGGGCACCTGTCGAGGCATCACGATCAACCAACCCAGGCAAAGACATCGGCTGGTTTTGTTACGCCCTTGAGAGAGAACGTGCCCACAGGCTGGAAGCCATGTGGGGTTTGTGCGACGAAGGCGGCCGAAGCCAGCACGTTGTGCTGGACCGTATCGGCGAGGGTCTCGATCCGGGTCGCCTCGTTGACCGCGCTGCCAATCGCCGTAAAATCGAGCCGGCGTGAGGCGCCGACATTCCCATAGAAGACCTCTCCCACGTGCAGCGCGATGTCGATGTGTATCGCAGGTTCCCCGCGTTCGGCGCGGTTCCGGTTAGTCTCTTCTGTCGTCCGCATGGCAGTCTTTGCAGCCTGCAAGGCCCGTCTGCAGGCGTCGGCGGGGTCGCCAGTCTCGACGGGGAAGATCGCTAGAACGCTGTCGCCCATGAATTTCAGAACCTCGCCGCCGTGGTTTTCCACCGGACTGACGATAGCCTCGAAGCTCTCGTTCAACCAGGACACGATTTTGGCAGGCGCCCAGGCTTCATTGAGCGAGGTGAAGTTCTTGAGATCGGCGAACAAGATAGCCGCGTAGATGGCGTCACCGCCGCCGCGTCGTGTCTCGCCGCTCAAAATGCGCCCACTTGTGCGCGCGCCGGTGTAGACGGCAAGCGTATCTATGGCCACCCGCATGGCGGCAATCCGGCAGCAGACAAGCGCCAGCGCCGGCGTGAATCTGTCGACCGCCGCGAGTTGCTCAGCGGTGAAGCCACCCGCGGCATCGACGGCAAACGAGATGCCGACGCCCTCAAGCGCGGTCTCACCCGGAAAGGGCACAAGCTTCATGACGTAGTCGGTTGCGCCAAGCGCCGCCAGTTCATCGAACAGTGGAAAGGATGCTACCCCCGTGGGCTCAGGCAGCCGCCAACGACCGTGCAGCAGACGATTGGACAGAAGATAGAATATCGGCGACCGCTCAAACATCTCGCGGCCCGCTTCGCCATGCCCCTGGACCTCTGTCGACAGGGCGGTGTCCCGGAACCATGCGACTGCAAAGCCGCGTTGCAGCGGATCGATGGATGGCATTGCGATCGAGGCGCGGATGAGTGAAAAGCCAAGCGCGAGAAGCCGCTCCACCAGCCTCTCAAGGATATCGTCGATACCGTTGTCGGAGAGTCCTTCGGCGATTATCCAGTCGATCAAGCTGTCGGTTTCGATGCGGTCGTTCTCTGCCACTCTGCGCTCCCTGCGATCGTTATCCGATAAGCCGACCGAGGATAGTCCGATTGTGTTGTTCCACCTACAGTCTGAAATGTGCGTCGCCGCGATTGGTTACAAAACCGCTAGCATTGTGTCCCGTTGGCGGGCTGCCTGGGGGAATGGACGGCGGTCAGTCAGCAGCGTCGGCGGCGATCGGCAATCGACTTGCGTGGTGACCAGCAGTCGCGTAGGCATCCCGGTACCTTTGCAACTCCAGCGAGCCGCCGATGACTGATCGAAACAATGCCTATTTCATGCCCGGAACCAGCGTCTTCGATCTCAGTTCTTCTGCAGGTGGCGCGCCATACAGAATCTTCCTTTCGATCCCGGCGGGGCCGCCTCCAGCTGAAGGATGGCCTCTTCTGGTTCTGTCCGACGGGAATGCGACTTTTCCCTTTGCTGCCAACAGTCTTGCGGTGCAGGCGCCTTATCCAACCTCCACGAATATCGGTTGGGGCGTCATCGCGGCAATCGGATATCCTTCCGATGAAGCCTATGACGGCTTGCGGCGGTCATGGGATCTTGCGCCGCCGCCCGGCCGATCCTATCCGCCATTTACGGCGGATGGTCCTGAGGTGCGAACAGGTGGCGCCGACAGGTTTCTTGAGTTCATCGAGGCCGATCTTCTTCCTGAGATCGCCCGAAGGATCGCTATCGATCCCAACAAGCGAACGCTTTTCGGCCATTCGTTCGGCGGCCTCTTCACGCTCTTTGCGCTCTTCGAGCGTCCGGGGCTGTTTGCCAATTGGGTTGCCGCCAGTCCGACAATCTATTGGGAGGATGCCATTCTCCTGGAGAGAGAGGCGGGCCGAAGACCAGCTCCCGGGAATATGCCCTTCCTCCATTTGTCGGCCGGCGAATACGAGGGTGATGACCTCGCTCCGTTCCAGCACCAGAACGAGGATGCGGCCACGCGTCTGGAGAAAAAGAAGCATGAGCGGACGGTATCGCTCGCGCGCGAAATGGCCGAGCGGCTGAATGGCACTCCCGACGGCTTGCGGACGGAATTCGAGATTTTCCCGCGCGAGACCCACATGTCCGTGCTCGCGGCGGCAGTCAATCGTGCGATCAACGTCGCCTTCGCGATCCGGCGCTAAGGAGAGGCTGACGGCGGCGGCTGAAGGGGATTGCCTATGCCTTCTTCCGCAGCATGAACATCAGGAATGGAGCTCCAATTAGCGCGGAAACAAGACCCGCCGGGATCTGGTAGGGCGACACGATCGTCCGTCCGACGAAATCGGCCGCAACCATCAGGCCACCGCCGATCAGCGCTGCGCCCACCATCTGCGGCAAGGCCCGTCTCAGGCCAGCCTCGCGCGCGAGGTGGGGCCCCATCAGCCCCACGAATGACAGTGGGCCAACGGTGAGCGTCGCGGCGGCCGTCATCAGTCCTGCCAAGCCGAACAAGGCAAACCGCGATCTTGCCAGGGGCACGCCGATTGCGACCGCGGGCGACGGGCCGAGCGGAAGGAGATCAAGCCAGCGCCGAGCCGCAAAGGCGAGCGCAATCAAGACAATGGCTGCCGCCGCTTCCGTCGCAGCCATGGGGCCATCCACCAGGTAGGTCGACCCGCTCATCCAGCGCATGAGGATCGCCGCCCTGGGGTCTCCGGACGAGCTGAGCACGCCCACGACCGCATCGACCATGGCGCTGAGCGAGATCCCGGCCAACAGGACGCGCTCTGGCGCAAATGAGCTTCGTCTGGAACTGAGCACGATGATGGCAAGAACGCAGATTGAACCGATCGCGGCAAAGGAGAATTGCCCGGCAAGCCCCGGCGCAATCGCAAGGAGCGCGATGGCGACGCCGAATGTTGCGCCTGCACTGATGCCGAGAACCTCCGGGCTGGCCATTTCATTGGCTGTCAGCCTCTGCAGGATCGCTCCCGCGACGGCAAGCATCGCCCCTGATGCCAGGGCCGCGACAACCTTCGGAATTCGTAAGCTGAGAATGTCCATTGCCAATTCGCCGGAGACTAGCCGCCAACCTTCGTTGGGGTCGCGTCCGAGAAGGATGCCTGCAGCCAGAACAACGATGAGGCCGGCCGCTGCGAGAATGATCGGTGTAGGCTCGGTCCACCGATGGCCCCGGCTCGGCACCGGCGATTGCTGGATCCGATGCCGGATCTTCAGTCGAGGCAGGAGCGCCAATAGCAGCGGCGACCCGAAGATCGCGGTTACCGCACCCGTCGGCAGGAAATCGCCAAGCTCTCCGGCGACGAGCTGGAGTATGGAATCGGCCAGCAAAAGCAGGCTGGCACCAATCAGCGCAGACCAGAAGATCAATTGCGCGGGCCGGCGTGCGCCTGACAAGCGAGCGAGCGTCGGCGCGACCAGCCCGATGAAGCCGATAACGCCGACGGCGCTGGTGACGAGTGCCGCCAGAGCCACGGCCACGGAAATGACGATGAGGCGCAGACGAACCAGGTTGACGCCGAGTGCCGCCGAGCCGCCTTCGCCGAGATCGAGAAGCGAGAGCGGCCGGATGACCAACGCGCAAAGGACGACGGCCGCCGCGAGCTTCCAGAGCAGCGATAGCGGGATGAGCCAGCTTTGCTGGGCAAGCGAGCCGGCGCCCCAGATGAACAGGCTCGCCAGGCTGAACTCGTTGAGATAAGTCAAAATGGCAGCCAGCCCGCCGCACCAGAGGCTGAGCACCAGTCCCGACAGCACGAGTGAGTAAGGCGAAAATCCGCGACGTGCCCCGAGGCCGACAACGATCGCTGCAGCTATGGCGCTACCGAGGAGCGCGATCAGATCGCGGCCCACACCGAGCAGACCGGGGACAAACAGCGATGCGATCACCAGCGCCAGATTCGCGCCAGCCGAGATGCCGAGGGTCGTCGGATCCGCCAGCGGATTGCGAAGAACCTGCTGGAACAAAGCCCCGGACAGCGCAAGTGCCGCCCCTGAAATCAAGGCGGTCGCGAGACGCGGCAACGTCGAATAGTAAAGCACCATGCGTGCGATGTCATAGTGCTGCTCCGCCGGAGCCGACAGCGCGGGCGTGACAAGAAGCCAGCAGGCCACGCCCGCGAGGGCGAGCAAGACAATGACCACGACGGCCGGCCCGATATCGTCGCGGCGGGAGGCGATCATGCGTCTCTCTCCAGTAGATCCGTCAGCAGCCCCGCGAAGCGCATCGCTTCGTTGACCATGCCGAACATAAGGACCGGCGGAAGGATCGACAGGTGACCGGGGCGGGCGAAGGGAAGAGCGTTCCATAGCGGGCTGTGAGCGAGTTTAGGCAGGACGTCCGCCGGAACCGGATCGAAGGCGATCAACCGCGCGTCCGGGTCTTTCACCCGGGAGAGTTCCTCAATTCCGATCGTTTCGAAGCCCCAATAGTTCGATTCTTCGGTCCAGGCGTTCTGAAGTCCGATACGCTCGAGTGCGTTATGGAACAGGCCGGGGCGGGAATATATGCGCGCATGACGCGCGTCCATGAAGTTGACGAGGCCAACCGGCGGGATATTCCTGCCAACCAGGCGCAAGCGGCACTTCTCGAAGAAGGCATCTGAGCGCGCAAGGAACGCGTCGCCTTCTTTCTGCCGTCCAAGCTCACGCGCCAACTTGTTGGTTGCCGCTATCGCCGCGGGAAGAACGGGGCCGGCATCAGGAGAAAAGACCTCCACCCGCATCACCTTTGCGACGGATTGAAGTCGCGGGAGAAGCTCGTCGAGAAAGGGCGTCGTCAGAATGATATCAGGCTTCAGTTCCAGCAGGATCTCGAAGTTCACCTCGAAAGAGCTACCGATGTCGACAACTGATTTCGGCAGCAACGGATCGACCACCCATCTGTCCCAGTCGGCGAGATCCGAAAGGCCGACCGGTGGCAAGCCGAGCGACAGCAGTGTGGACGCGATGCCATAATCGAGACTGACAATGCGCTGCCCGTCTGACTGGGCAAGCAACGGTCGCGGCGCGAAAGCGACGGCGGCGCAGCCCAGGAACATGCGTCGGGACATAATCATCGAACGATTTGGTTTAGCAGGCATAGGCGAGGGGGTATCTGAGGTTCGGGGCGGGGATCACGGCCATGTCGATCCCATAGATGTCGTGCAGCGTGGCGGGTACGATAAGCTCACCCGGCGTCCCGCTGGCAACGACGTGCCCATACTTCAGCGCGTGGATGCGGTCACAGAAGCGCGCGGCCATATTGATGTCGTGAAGAACGATGATGACGCTTCTGCCGCCCTCGTGCGCCAGACGCCGAACGAGCGAGAGCACCTCGATCTGGTGTGCTATATCCAGGGCTGCCGTCGGCTCGTCGAGAAGCAGACTCTTGGCGTCCTGGGCAATCAACATGGCAATCCACGCGCGCTGCCGCTCTCCGCCCGATAGCGTCCCCACGATACGATCCGCCGACCCTTCGATATGGGTTACTCGTAGCGCATGCTCGACCTTCTCCTCGTCGGCCGTCGAGAAGCGCCCGAGCGCGCCGTGCCATGGGTAGCGACCACAGCTGACCAGCTCGCGGACCGTCATGTCCGTTCCAGCGTTCACATCCTGAGGAAGATAGGCCACCGAGCGTGCGAATGCGCGCTCGGTGGAATGCGTCAGCTGGTGTTCGCCGTAGCGTATCGATCCAGCGGTCGGCGAGACTTGCCGCGCCAGCATTTTCAGCAGGCTGGATTTGCCCGAACCATTGTGCCCGACGAGCGCCACGACCTCTCCCGCGGGAAACACCAGGCTCACATCCTGCAGGATCGTCGCGCCGGCAATCGAGAGGCCGACGCCTTCGACGACGAACGATGCCGCGCCGTCGGATGGCGCATTCCCCCCGCTCAGGTCGGGTGCGCTAACGTCCTCTTTCACCAGCGGTACTTCAGCGACGCCGTAACGTTGCGTCCCTGCCCGAGGTAGCAGGCGCCTTCGTTGCAGATCGTGTCACGATCATTGGCAATGTTGCGGACGTTCACGGCGGCAACCAGGCCATCATACTTCTTGTCCACGGCGCCGAAATCGTAGCTGATTGCGGCGTCGAAATAGATGCTGGCGTCGTTCTTGCTGGTGTTTTCCGTGCTCGTATAGTTGGATCCAATGTATCGCACACCCGCTCCGGCGGAGAGACCGGCAAGTGCGTTCCCTTCGTTAAACGAATAGTTCGCCCAAAGGCTGGCCGTGTTATCCGGCGTGACCGCGGGCGAATTTCCCACCTCGTCGCCACCGGTGATCTCCGAGTGCGTATAGGTGTAAGCGGCTATGAGGTCCCAGCCGTCGGCAATGTTGGCCCGTGCCTCCAGCTCCAGCCCTGTATTCGTGACCTCGCCGATGGAGCGATAGGTCGACAGGATCGGGTCGACCAATACCGGCTTGTTCTTTTCGACCAGACGGTAGGCAACCGCAGACAGCAGGATATCGGTGCCCGGGGGCTGGTATTTCACCCCTGCTTCAAACTGTTCGCCCTTCGCGGGGTCGAGAATTGCGCCGGTGTCCGACCGGTTTGTGACGGGCTCAAAGGACGTTGCGTAGCTGACATAGGGCGAGATGCCATTGTCGAAGGCATAAAGAGCACTGGCCTGCGCGCTGAAGGCACCGGTGCTCAGGTGGTCATCGATTGGAGAGCCTTCGTTCTGCCCGGTGTTGGATTGCTGAACCCAGGTCTGACGCCCACCGAGCGTGAAGTTCCATTGATCAAGCTCGATCTGATCGATGGCGTAGAGGCCGGTCTGCTGAAGTTTTGCGTCCTGCAGGTAGTTGTCGTAGCCCGGCGTCGGTCCCGATATGCCGTAGACAGGATCGGAGATATCAAGATCGAAAACCGGATCGACCGCGCCGTAGCCATAACGGAAGGTCGAGCCGGCATCCATGTAGTCGAGGCCGGTCAGGAGCTTGTGGGAAAGCGGTCCGGTGTCGAAGGTCCACTCCAGCTGGTTGTCGACCTGAAATACATTCATGTTTTCTTTGAACGCAAAGGGATAGCGGTGCACAACCGTCCCGGTCCAGCTGTCCACTTCGAGATAGCGGGTGCGCAAATCGAGGTGGGAGTAGCGCAGGTTCTGGCGGAATGTCAGCAAGTCGTTGAATTCGTGTTCGAACTGGTAGCCGACCTGCTGCTGGTTGGTCTTCTGATAGTCGTACTTGGGATCGCCCGCCCGCATGTCGTGGAGGACGCCATTTTCATCGACGAGAGCGCTGACAGATCCATCGGTTTCGGTTTTTTGAGCCAGGCCGTAGAGCGTGACCTTTGTCTGGTCGGACTGCCATGTCATGGATGGCTGCAGCAGATAGCTGTCATCGGCGATGTCGAAGTTCGTATCACCCGCACGCGCAAGGCCGACGAGCCGGTAGGAGAGGTCCTCGTTGCTTTCCAGCGTATCGCCGACGTCGAATGCAAACTGCTTGCGGTCTTTCGTGCCCCATAGGGCTTCAACCTCTCGTATCCGGCTGCCATCGGCCACCTTGGAAACCTTGTTGACGATCCCTGCGGGGGTGCCGGCGCCGTAAAGCACAGACACAGGCCCCTTCACGATCTCCATGCGCTCCAGCGAATAGGGTTCGGTTCTGAACATGGAGAAGTTCAGGTAAGGCTGCCGCAGGCCATCCTTGTAGTCGCCCGTCGTGGTGGCGTCGTAGCCGCGGATGTGGAGTTCGTCGAATCGTGGATCGAAGCCGCTCGGGCTCGTCGTCACGCCCGCGGAATAGCGGACAGCTTCCAGGACGGTCTGGACCTCGCGTTGATCAAGCTCCTTTCTCGTCACGACCGATACCGACCGAGCTGTCTTGACGAGAGGGGTGTCGATCTTCGTTGCAGCGCTGCTGAATTTTGCGGTGACGGTACTGTTGTCTTGAGCGGCACCTTCTGCTGCAACGACGATCGGTTGCAGCGCCGTGGAGCCGTCGGCGGAAGCGCCGTCGCCCCCGCCCGAAGTCGAGGAGATGGCAGCGGTCGTTGCGTTCGGAAACGAGAAGAGCAGCCCCGAGCCGGCGAGGATCTTCGCCAGCGCGCCTTCACGGGTTGCCGAACCGGAGAAGCCAGGCGATGTCTTTCCAGTTGCCGCAGAAGCGAGGTAGGTCACCTGGATGCCAGCCTGTCGTCCGTATGCCGCCAGGGCTCGGCTGAGGGGACCTGCGGGAACGGAAAAGAGAACTTCCGATTGCGCCTGTGCGATCGCCTGGCGATGCGTTGCTGCAAGACTGATCCCGATCGCCGTCGTCATCATCAACGCTGTTGCCAGCGCCTTGCCGGTGCTTCTGAAAATCGCCTCGCCCGTGCCGCGCGTCATAACTTTGGCCACTCCATATCTGCTGATTCATCAACGGGGAGCGGCGGCCTCGCAACGCGGAAAACTGTCGTCCCTTTTACCGTTACAAGCGGCGCGCGGAATTTTTCACTCTTTTTCTCAACTTTTTTCAGATGGAAGAAATGATCGTCAGGTACGACGTCATCCTGCGCGCACGCGCGCCTGCAGGATGAACCACCGCCTGAAGGGCAAGATAGGGGTCGCTTAGGTCGAAGACGCCGCTTACGCGCTGGCGACCGACGAAAGGATCGGCGATGACGATACGGCCGGGGAGCCAGCGGCCGATGCGTGCGACGAGCGCCGAAACCGTTTCTCGTTCAGCAATGACGAGATTGTCCCGCCACGAAGCGATCTGCCCCGCCTCGCGCTCGCCCCGGTCGAGGTCGCCCGAAGACGGATCGTAGCTCATCCACTGCCGCTCTGTCAGAGAGGCGATTGCGGGAGCGTCGTCCGATGTCCGCACCTCGACCAATCCATGATCCACCCCAACCGAGAATATTCCGGCGTCGCTCGATACGTCGAATGCCGTCCCGAGCGCGGTGGCGCGCGTCTTGTCAGAGAACACCGAAAAGGGCCGGGTTGCATCGGCTGCGACCTCGAAAAAGGACATGCCCGCCAGAAGGTCGACGTTTCGGCGCTTACCGTCAAAATCAAGGGCAAGGGCGCTTTCGGGACCGAGCGTAGCAACGCTGCCGTCCGGGAGATCGATGTGGCGTATCTCGCCCTTGGCGGTCATGTAGTCGGCGCGAGCGCTCAGCAACAGACGCGGACCGAAGGTGTAGGCTGCCGCACCCGCTGCCAATACAGAAATGCCACCGATCATCATGTTTCGTCGAGTAAGCCCCAGGCTTTGACGGCGTTCGAGCTTTCGCTGTGTCGTAAGTATCTTGCCGGAGGCGCCGTGCACCTTGGATACGCGCAGCCACACATCCTCGTGCAGTTTGCTGCGCGCGCGCCACGCGCGGATCATCTCGACTGTTACGGGGTTCTCCGGATCGTTCTGATAGCGGATGATGAGATCAATCGCTTCGTCGAGTAGACGATCTTCTGGCGTGCTCTCGTTCATATCATCCTGCGGGGCGTTGGTTCTCGAGCGTCTACCTAGTGATACAAACCAGCGGTCATGATTTTCCCTGTCATGTCGAAAAATACTCAGAATGTGCCGACGCGGGTAAGGAGATGCTTGTAGGCGTCGCGGATCAGTGACCAAGCTCGCGTGGTGGAGATGCCGAGTTCATCGGCAACTTCCGCAATCGTTCGCTCGCCGAGGCGGTGCATTTCAAAAGCCTGCCTTGTTCGCTCAGGGAGCTCGCCGAGTGCATGATGGGTTTGAACGAGGCACTGCCGGGAGTAGACGACTCTTTCGGGAGATGGCGACGGGTCGGTTATCTCAACGGCATCCTTGTGATCAAGATCGACCGTCTCGATCAAAGCTTCGCGACGCTGATGATTGATCCCGAGATTGCGGGCCGCCCGGTAGAGATAGGCCTTGGGATTGTAGTTCTGGACGCCTTCGACCGGAGGCTTGGCGATGACGCGCAGGAAAGTGTCCTGCGTGAGATCAGCGGCAACATCCTCTCTGATACCGTTGCGCTGCAAGGACTTAGCTATTCCCTTGGCGTGATGGCGAAACAGATTGTGTAGATCCCAACTCATTTTCTGACTGCTTTTCTACCGGAAATCTTCAGCACAGAGATGAAACCCGCCGACGCACAGTTCACCATTCGCGACAATCGAAATTGGCCCTTCAGCCGAGGCTGGTTCGATCGGAGAAAGCAATTGCCATGTCCCTCTTTGCATCAATTATCGGCCCAATGTCTGCGCCGGGGGTAGCCGTGCCGCAAGTGCAGTTCGTGAAATTTCAGCATGAAAGGCCGCAAATCGCACAAAACTGGTGCGAAAAAGTCACCTTTGTGGGGCGAGGTTTCTGCGTCGCGCTCGGTCGAGTCCGACGCAGATCGGCAAATCGCAAGGAGTGGGGCGAGAGGGCCAGCCTGACGAGCGTCTAGGTGGGCAGGGTGGCGCGACCACGCTGGAATCCAGCGTGGTCGTTACTCGAAAATTACAGCGAGGCCGACCTGCGGGAGATCAGTTCGTTGCTGCGTGCGATCGCCGAGATCCGATCAAAGGGGGCTTCGAGGAATGCTGGCTTGGATACCGGCGCATTGTTCGTAGCCGGTGATGTCGCGCAGCTCGATCTCGTGATGGTGGTTGATGGGAGGAAAGCCGCAGAGTCCCATCACGCATGGAGTTCCATGAGCGGTCTGTTCTCTTGCGATCATGTCGTCGAGCCTAGGGCGTCGTCATCTCACAAGGGCGACCGCGCTTTCGTGCTCCTTGCGCGGCTGCGAGTTCACCATGGCTCCTGCCAGTTGGCGGAAGTTCACGACGCCGACGGGCTGAGACGAGGCGCCAAGCACCGTCACGTCGCCATCTGGCGCCGATGCCAGTATCCGAACAGCCTCCTCGATGGTCGTGTTGGCCTCGATCGTCATCCCGCTCAGTCCCGCGCCGGGCCGGATGGGGCTCATTACGGCTTCGACCTGGACGACGCGGCCGCGGTTCACTTCTTTGACGAAGTTCGCGACATACTCATCCGCCGGGCGCAGCACGATATCCTGGCTCGTTCCCTGCTGAATGACTTCGCCGTCGCGAAGGATCGCGATCTTGTCGCCAAGTCGGAGCGCCTCGTCGAGATCGTGGGTGATGAAGACGATCGTCTTCTTGATCTCCTTCTGGATATCCAGAAGGACCGTCTGCATGTCCGTGCGGATGAGAGGGTCGAGAGCGGAATAAGCCTCATCCATCAGCAGAACCGGGGCGTCGTTGGAAAGGGCCCGCGCGAGACCAACGCGCTGCTGCATGCCGCCGGAAAGCTGATTGGGATATTTCTGCTCGAAGCCCTTCAGGCCGACCCGCTCGATCCACCGCATCGCCACGTCGACCGCCTTGGATCGATCAAGCCCCTGAACCTCCAGGCCGAAGACTGTGTTATCAAGGACATTGCGGTGTGGAAGCAGTGCGAATTTCTGGAAGACCATGGCTGTCTGGCGCCGCCGAAATTCTCGCAGCTGATTTTCGTTCATCTTCACGACGTCGACGCCGTTTACCAACACCTCGCCAGCCGTCGGATCGATCAGCCGATTGATATGGCGGATGAGCGTCGATTTGCCCGATCCCGACAGGCCCATGATGACTTGAATGGCGCCGGACGGCATCTCGAGATTGATGTTTCGAAGCCCGAGCACAAGTCCGTGCTCGCGGTTCAGGTCCGCCTTGCTGAGGCCCTTTTGGACGGCCTCGATATAGGCCTGCCCGTTCGGCCCGAAGATCTTGTAGAGATTGCGGATCTTGATCCCGCCGAAGTGATTGTCAGCCATGGAAGATCTCCCGATGCTTCTGGAGTCGCTTGCCATAAGCCTGACTGACTCTGTCGAAGATGATGGCGATGCCGACGATGGCAAGGCCGTTGAATATGCCCAGGGTGAAGTACTGGTTGGCAATCGCTTTGAGGACCGGCTGGCCAAGACCCTGCACGCCGATCATCGACGCGACGACGACCATGGCCAGCGCCATCATGATTGTCTGGTTGATGCCGGCCATGATTGTCGGCAGAGCGAGGGGAAGCTGGACCTTGAAGAGCCTCTGGGAGTTGGAGACGCCGAACGCATCGGCCGCTTCCAGGACATCCTTGTCGACAAGACGGATCCCGAGGTCGGTCAGTCGGATCATCGGGGGGATCGCGTAGATCACCACGGCGATCAGACCGGGAACACGCCCGATGCCGAGCAACATCACGACAGGGATGAGGTAGACGAAGCTTGGCATGGTCTGCATCACGTCGAGAATTGGATGCACGACCCGCTGAAACCGGTCCGACCGGGCCATCAGGATTCCAATGGGCAGGCCGATGGCAACCGACAGAACGGTACAGACGAAGATCATCGCGACCGTGCGCATCGTATCGTCCCACATGTCGAAGTAGCCGATCAGCAGAAGCGTTACGAGACAGCTCAGAACGATCTTCACGCTGCGGCTCGCGAACCAGGCAACGATCAGCACCATCAGCGTGATGATCGGCCAGGGGGTCTGCGTCATGAACCGGTCGACAGCGAGAAGAAAATGCTGGAGCGGAGAAAACAGGCCTTCTATCGTGTCGCCATAAGCCCTTGTGAAGCCGCGAAATCCGTCGTCGATGGCCTTTTTCAGATCGCGCAGACTGTCGTCGTTCATGTGCGGGAATTTATAAAACCATTCCATTCGGTTCCCCTTTGTCTGAAAGAGCCGTCACAACTGTTCTGATTATTTGACGGCTACGGAAAAGACGGCGCGGGTTGCGCGCCGTCTGACCTTCAATCAAAGCGAGGCTTCGATTTTCTTGGCGGCATCTTCCGATACCCATTTCGTCCACACATCCTTGTTTTCTTTGAGGAAGTGCTTGGCGCCGTCTTCACCGCTGGCCTGATTATCGGTCATCCACGCCATGACCTTGTTGACGGTTTCATTGCTCCAGGAGCGCTTCTCGAGATAGCTCATGACATCAGGGCCAGCTTTCTCGGAGAAAGGCTTGGCGACCAGCGTCACGATCGTATCGACAGGCCAGGCATTGGGCTTCGGATCGGCGCAGTCGGCAACCGTGTTGCAGCGCTTCCATTCCGCCGGGTCGGCGGGAACACCTTCGCCGAGCTTGACCATCTCGTATTTGCCGAGAAGAGCGGTCGGAGCCCAGTAATAGGACAGGAAGCCCTGCTTGCGCTCATAGGCCTTCGAGATCGCACCATCGAGGCCAGCACCCGACCCGGTATCGACCAATGTAAATCCTGCCTTCTCGCCATCGAAGGCCTTGAAGAGTTGCGTGGTTACGACCGTGCCGCCCCATCCCTGAGGGCCGTTGAAAATGGCGCCCTTGCTCGGGTCTTCGGAACTCGGGAAGAGATCGGGATGCTTGAGCGCATCGGGGATTGTCTTGATATCGGGATGGGCATCGGCCAGATACTTGGGAATCCACCAGCCCTGGACACCACCATCGGGCAGCGGTGAGCCGACCTTGACGATGCGGCCCTCATCGGTGCCCTTCTTCACGACATCAGGAAGAAGATCGATCCACGCTTCGGGCGCAATATCCGGTGAGCCCTTTTCGGCCATGGAGGTAATGGTTGGGACCGTGTCACCGACAGTGACTTCCGCCTGGCAGCCGTACCCTTCGTTCAGGATGATCTTGTCAAGTGCGGAGAGCACTTCGGCGCTTTGCCAGTTCATGCTGGCGATGGTGACGCTCCCGCAGTCAGCGGCATTTGCCGAGGTCGCTGCTCCCAGCAGCCCGAACGCGATACATGTCGATGCCAATAGCTTGTTCATTTTATCGTTCCCTCTTTAGCGGCATGTATGTCGTCAACGGGGTGCCGCGAACCCGCCTACACGGTCGTCAGGATGCGTCTCCCATACTCACCGATTTCCGGAGCGCCGCAGCCAATCCCTTGGCAACGGCGGTGTCGAAGCCTGCCGCGCGCATCTGCTCGATGCCGGCGGCTGTGACGCCGCGGTAATCGACAAACCGGCCAACGATGTCTCCGGGACAGTCCGGTTTCCTTTCGAAAAGATGGCCGGCCCCGATCATCGTCGCAACGACGGCGCGCTGGGCAATGGCCGGAGACAGGCCATGGGCGATGGCGTCTTTCATCATCGCGGCGGCCAGCAGCGCCGGGTAGGCGGGGCCCGTTCCCGTCAGGCCTGTCAGATAGTCGAGATCACTTTCGCTTTGTACCTCGTCTTCATCGCCACAGGCGGCGAAGATCCGGCTCACGATCGTTCGATCATCCGCATTGACGCTGGGTGATGGCAGCCAGGGGGTATAGGAATGCTGCACTTCCGCGGCCGCGTTCGGCAGGGCTCTGACGACCCGTTCGGAGCCGTGCGCGCTGACGAGCGCCGACAGCCGGATGCCTGCCATCACCGAGATCAGGAGCTTTCCCTTGGCGTCGAAAAGGCCGGGGCTCCAGTCCTGGGGTCTCACTGAGAGGATGACGACGTCCGAGCGATCCACAACCTGCTGGTTGTCCGACGTCCAGTGCGCATGGGGGAGGCGATCTGGGCGAGAGCTGCGATAGGACAGGGTGAGATCTTGTTCGGCTGCGACGCCGGCAGCCAGGACGGAGTCTGCGATAGAGGTACCAAGCCAGCCAGCTCCGCCTATGATCCCGATCCTCGCAGTGGCGCCCATTGTTCCTCTCCCTAGCCCGGCTTGTAGCCGTGTCTTGCGAAGAACCGGTCGAGCTCGCGTTGTTGGGGAATTTCACCGGTATAGATGGCGATGTATTCCGGGATCCGTTTCATGCGGATGGCGATGTCCTCCCGGGCCTGCATCGAGATGTAGCCGATCTGAACAAGATAGGTCGTGCGCGCGCGGACATCCGCCGAGATCTCGGCATGGCCAAACCGCTTGAACATGCGCGAAAGAGCGTCCATGCGCGTTCGGTCTGCCTTGTGCACCTCATCAAGAATCTCGTCCGACTGCAGTGCCCAGCTGCGCACGGCAAACTCGAACTTGCTATCGAAGAGCTGGTTGTCGAGCCAGCAATCGAAGACGTTGAGCATCGCTTCCGCGAGCGTCTCCGCATAGGCCTCCGACTGTTTCACGATGGCGCCGGTGTTCTTGTCGCGCCAACGCGCCACAAGGCTGGACAGCAATTCCTCGCGATCCTTGAAGAACCAGTAGAAGCTGGTCCTCGAGAGGTTGAGCTTCTTGGCAAGCGGCAGGATCTTGACTGAATCCACGCCGGAATCGAGCAGTGAGGTGTAGGCCGCTTCCAGCCATCCTTCCTGCGATCCTCGCCAGCCGCTGTCGTTGAGTGTCAGGTCCATGGGCCTCTCATATCAAATCGCTAATGCACACACAACAGGAATGTACATATGTGTCAAAATATATGACTGGTCTGTTTTCGATAGTTGACACATGTGTACATTCTTGTTTAGCCTCACTCCATACCTAATCTGGAGCCCGGCACATGTCGAACGATCCACTTCTCCAGCCGTACCAGCTGAAGCATCTGACGCTGCGCAATCGTATCATCGTAACATCCCATGAGCCGGCCTATCCCGAAGATGGCATGCCGAAGGAGCGCTATCGCGCCTACACGGTCGAGCGTGCCAAAGGCGGGGTCGCCCTGACGATGACGGCGGGGTCGGCTGCGGTCTCCCGCGACAGTCCGCCAGTGTTCAACAACCTGCTGGCCTATAAGGACGAGATCGTACCGTGGATCCGGGACATGACCGACGCCGTCCATGAGGAGGGGGCTGCGATCATGATCCAGCTGACCCATCTTGGCCGCCGCACGCGCTGGGACAAAGGCGACTGGCTTCCTGTTGTGGCGCCGTCTCACCATCGCGAAGCGGCGCACCGGGCTTTCCCCAAGAAGCTCGAGGACTGGGATATCGAGCGCATCATCAAGGACTTCGCCGACGCTGCCGAACGCATGAAGGCTGGAGGAATGGATGGCGTCGAGCTCGAGGCCTATGGCCATCTGATTGACCAGTTCAACTCACCGCTGACCAACGAGCTCGACGGCCCCTACGGCGGTTCGCTCGAAAACCGCATGCGCTTCTGTTTCGACGTCTTCCGCGAGATGCGAAAACGCGTCGGCGACGACTTCATTCTCGGCGTGCGATATACCGCCGATGAACGCCTTCCCGGCGGGACCGGCAAGGAGGAAGGCTTCGAGATATCGCGAAGGCTGAAGGAAAGCGGCCTGATCGACTATCTCAACGTCATCCGCGGCCATATCGATACGGATCCCGGCCTCACCGACGTCATCCCGATCCAAGGCATGGCGAGCGCGCCTCATCTCGACTTCGCGGGCGAAATTCGTGCCGCGACGGCCTTCCCGACATTCCACGCGGCGAAGATCCAGGACGTTGCGACGGCCCGTCATGCGATCGCGTCTGGAAAGGTCGACATGATCGGCATGACGCGCGCGCACATGACGGACCCCCATATCATCAGGAAGATCATCGAGAAGCGTGAGGATGATATCCGCCCCTGTGTCGGTGCCAATTACTGCCTCGACCGTATTTACCAGGGAGGCCTGGCGTTTTGCATTCACAACGCGGCGACCGGCCGCGAGCAGACGATGCCGCATATCGTCAAGAAGAGCGATGCGCGCCGGAAGATCGTCATCGTGGGCGCAGGTCCGGCCGGGCTTGAGGCGGCGCGTGTCTCGGCCGAGCGTGGTCATGACGTGGTCGTGTTCGAAGCGGCCGGCGACGCCGGTGGCCAAATTCGCCTGACGGCACAGAGTGAGCGCCGCCGGGAGATGATCAGCATCATCGATTGGCGGATGAGCCAGTGCGAAAAGCTTGGCGTGACCTTTCATTTCAACAATTGGGCGGAGGCTGACACCATCACGGCCGAAAATCCCGACGTGGTCATTATCGCGACAGGCGGCCTGCCACATACCGACGTGCTGTCGAAGGGCAATGAGTTGGTCGTCTCGTCCTGGGATATCATCTCGGGAGACGTCAAGCCGGGCGCCAACGTGCTGGTCTTCGATGATGCCGGTGATCATGCCGGCCTGCAGGCAGCCGAGTTCCTGGCGAAGGCAGGGGCAAAGGTTGAGATCATGACGCCGGACCGGTCGTTCGCTCCGGAGGTCATGGCGATGAACCTCGTGCCCTATATGCGCTCGCTACAGAAGCTGGACGTCACCTTCACGGTCACGTTCCGGCTGGAATCGGCGGAGAAGAGCGGCAACCAGATCATTGCGAAGGTTGGGAGCGACTATGGCGGCGTCGTCAAGGAACGCGTCGTGGACCAGATCGTGGTCAATCACGGGACCATTCCGCTCGATGAGCTGTACTTCGAACTCAAGCCGCTTTCGCGAAACCTGGGAGAGACGTCATACGACGAGCTTCTGGCCGGGCAGGCCCAGTCGGTCGTCCGGAATGAGCAAGGCAAATTCCAGCTCTTCCGGATTGGTGACGCGGTTGCTGCGCGCAATACGCATGCCGCCATCTACGACGGATTGAGGATCGCTAAGGATCTCTGACCCGGCCGGGATCGTGGCCCCTGCAACAAGGAAGGAAGCGGACATGGGTGGACGACGCGACGATCTCCAGCAGCCTCCGGACGCCGCCTTCTCGGCCCATGATGGTCTCGCGCCGATACGGGGCGATGGTCGAAAGGACGTGCCGCTGGGTTTGTCGCGGATGGCGTCTGATGTGCGCTATCCCGACCATTGCCATAGCATCCGAAAGACCTACCTCGTCCTCTCCGAGGGCGGGTTTGGCCAAGGCAGTGGCGCCCGGTTCGGACCAAGGCTCGGCGGAACCTTTTGTAACGTGCCTAACAGCAAGCATGCGATGCGATCGATCAACGCGCCGCTTCCGGCGTTCTGCGCACCTCGCGCCTGACGCCAACGGAAAGGGCCAAGAGACACAACAGGACGCCCCATGAAAATCCTCGTCCCCGTGAAGCGGGTGGTTGATTACAACGTGAAGATCCGCGTGAAGGCCGATGGCACAGGCGTTGAGCTCGCGAACGTCAAGATGTCGATGAACCCGTTCGACGAGATCTCGGTGGAAGAGGCGCTGCGGCTGAAGGAAGCCGGCAAGGCCGAGGAAGTGGTGGTCGTGTCGATCGGTCCCGCCAAGGCCGAAGAGACGCTGCGCACGGCGCTCGCCATGGGTGCCGACCGCGCCATCCTGGTCGAGACCGACGATGCCGTCGAACCGCTCGCCGTCGCCAAGATCCTCAAGGGCGTCGCCGATGCCGAACAGCCGGGTCTTGTGATCGTCGGCAAGCAGG
>UEHQ01000042.1 GCA_900489925.1 Hyphomicrobiales bacterium
GGGGGTGGTGGGGGTTGTTGGCGATGACAACCGGGCTGGTGCTCATGACGACGCGCCATTTCCCGGCTGTAGCCATTGCCATGGCAGGCGTTTGGTTCTGGTCCGCCGAGTGGGCAGAACCGAACCTGCCTGCATCGTGGCAGGGCGTCGATTTGGAGATGGGATCCTCTCTGGGCCGCAACGCGAGCCTGGAGCGACAAGGGGCGCTCATCCAGCTCGTCACGAGCCAGGCGCCTGGATCGATTGTCGTCCTTCCGGAAAGCGCACTTGGTTTCTGGACGCCGACGCTCGCTCGACTTTGGCAGGCAAGGCTTGCCGGGACCCGCATCACTGTCATCGCTGGCGCGGCGATCATTGAAAAGGGCGGATACGACAATGTTTTGGTGAGCATCTCGCCGGACGGCAGCGACATCGTTTATCGAGAGCGAATGCCCGTCCCCGGATCGATGTGGCAACCGTGGAGCAGCCGCATCTCAGACGGTGGTGGTGCGCGAGCGCACGTCTTCGCAAATCCGGTCGTCAGGATCGCCGACACCAGTATTGCGCCGTTGATTTGCTACGAGCAACTCCTCGTCTGGCCCATTCTCCAATCAATGCTTCATGATCCCGACGTCGTCATCGCGGTCGGCAACGGCTGGTGGACCCCCGGCACCTCGATTGTCGATATCCAGCGCGCAAGTACCCTGGCTTGGGCTCGCCTCTTTGACAAACCCCTTGTTACTTCCTTCAACAGCTGACGGGATAGACACAATGCTTGATGCAGGTCTTATCGAAAAATGCGCCGATCCGTCCCTGACGCCGGCGATCGTCGAGCAGTTCGTCGCGGCGGCCGGGTCAGACGATCCGCTTGCAGTTACCGTTAAATCAGGTGGCCGGCTGATACTCCTTCCGAAACCGAAGACGCCCGAAGAGGCGCTCGATATCATCAAGCAGCATGTCGGAAAGGCCAACGTGCGCATCGGCCTAACGCAGTTTCCGGCCGGTATCGGGATCACCGACAGCAATCAGCTCGATGTCGGTCTGGTGGATGCCTGCGAGAACTTGAAGCGAGGTACAACCATGTTCGCGAAAATCGCCCGCATCGTGACGAAATGGTATGGCCGTCCGACGAACCCGGAGGTGGTTCCTCAGCTGTTCGAGGATGCTGTCCATGCCTGGAAGACAGGAGAATTCGACGGTGCCAAGGTATTTTATGCGGATGACCCGGGAGGTGCCACGTTCCTGCGCGCGAGCGCCGTCTCGAAAGATCGCTATGGTGACGCGGGTACCGCGCAGGGTCTGACACGTAACGTTGAGGATAACGCCCCACCAGCGGCTGCTTATGGCGCGGCTGCGCCCGCGGACATACGCATTGATCTTTCAAGGATCGGCGGAGCCAAATAACGATGGCGCATTCATATGCTTGATCTTTCCCATGCTAAACCAGACCATCACTCTCAGAAGACAACAAGATCAATGGTGGCAAAGCGCTGGCTGCCGGCATATCCGTTTGTCCCGAACTAGGAGTTGAACAGGTTGGCCGCTATGTAGTCGACAAATGCTCTGACCTTGGGGGACAGATATCGGCTGGTCGGCCAGAGAACCCTGAAGGTCCCCGTGTCCTGCAGGTAGTCTTCCAGCAGCGGGACGAGTTTGCCCTCGGCGATCTCCGCAGCGACGGCAAATGGCGGCAGGCATGTGATACCGAATGAGCGCTCTGCAAGGTAGATCAGAGGCTCCAGTGTGCTCGCAACCAATGTCGTTGGCAGATCGAGCTTGAGCGTCGAACCACCACTCACCAATGGCCATGGCTCCAGCGTGCCGGAATTGGCGAACCGATGATGAAGACAGCGATGCTCGGCCAGGTCTTCCGGCACCGTCGGCCGGCCATTTGCCGACAGGTACTCGGGCGACGCGACGATCCGATGACGGAAGGTTCCCAGTTTCCGGCTCATCAGCCTTGTGTCCTTGACCTCTCCGGTTCGGATGACCGCGTCAAATCCTTCTTCGATGACGTCGACCAGGCGATCGGTGAAATCGAGGTCGAGATTGATCTGGGGATAGGCTGTCATGAAGGACGATATCGTCGGCATGAGAAGCATGCCTGCAAGAGGCAGGCTGACACGAAGTTGACCGCGCGGGATGGTTTGTGATCGCGACAGCCTTGCTCGAGCCTCCTCGTACTCTGCCTGGATACGCCGGCATGTATCGAGGAACAGGCTGCCTTCTTCGGTCAGTGCCATGCTGCGCGTCGACCGGTTGAACAGGCGAACGCCAAGTTCGTCCTCGAGCCGGGCGATAGCCTTGCCGACCGCAGATCCCGAAATCCCAAGACGATGTCCGGCAGCCACGAAGCTGCCCGCCTCTGCTGCCTGGGCAAAGATGTCGATTGCGCCGAGTTTGTCCATTACGGAATAAAAGTCCGATCTATTGAGAATAGAAGCTCATTTATCCGATATCTCTTGGCAGTTATCCAGTCGTCGTCGCAGTCTTTTTTCATCCCGACGTCATATGGAGACAATCATGGACATCAGATCTGTAGCCGCCTTCGCGCCCACTCCCACTGCCACCACCTTCATCGTCAATGTCATTCACGCTCACCCGGGAAAGCAGGACGAGGCCTTCGCGATCATCCAGGACGTCGTGCACTATGTCGCCGAACGGAAAGAGGGCTTTCTGTGGAGCAATTTGGCAAAAAGCACCGATGGACTGACAGTCGTGAACATCGAGGCGATCCAGGGTGCGGGCAATGTGGACGAATTCTTCTCTGACCCGCTCTTCGTCGAGAAGTTCAGGAAGCTCGATACTGTCTCTACCAGCGAGTTCCATACATACACCGTCGGCGATCTCGTCCTGCCGAAGCGCCGGGCCGCGGTCTGAACCGATGACCGAGACCGCCCTTGAACCGCGTGCGTCCGACCGCCGGGATGGACGCCTCCCTCTGCCGGCGCTGATTGCGCTGGCACTTTCGGGCTTCGTCACGATCCTGACCGAAGCCCTTCCCGCCGGGTTGCTGCCCCAGATCGCAGCCGATTTGTCGGTGTCCCAGTCTGGGGTCGGCCAAACGGTGACGGTCTATGCGCTGGGCTCGCTGATCGCAGCCATTCCGCTGACACGGGCGACGCAGGGTGTACGCCGTCGTCCCCTCCTCGCCGCCACGATGCTGGGGTTCGCGATCGCCAACCTCGTGACGGCCGTTTCAGCTTCCTACCTCCTGACGCTGATCGCGCGGTGCATAGCCGGGATCTCCGCCGGGCTCTTATGGGCGCTCTTGGGGGGTACGCGGCCCGGCTGGTTCCTGATCACCAGAAGGGCCGCGCAATTGCGGTCGCCATGGCCGGAACGCCTCTTGCACTATCGATCGGTGTTCCAGCCGCAACGTATCTCGGATCGATCATCGGATGGAGGACGTGTTTCGCCCTGATGAGCGCCGCCGCCATCCTGCTCTCGATCTGGGTGAGCTCAAAGCTTCCCGATATTCCGTCTCAATTGGCGGGATCAAGGCTGTCGCTAACCAGCATCATGGCGGTTCCCGGTATCCTGCCGATCCTCTTCGTGACGCTGACCTTCGTCCTCGCGCACAACGTCCTCTACACCTACATTGCACCTCTCCTGCAAAGGGCCGCGATGGAAAGGCAGGTGGACAGCGTCCTCTTCCTGTTCGGGTGCAGTTCGCTCGTGGGAATTTGGGCCGTCGGCGTGCTGGTTGACCGGAAGCTTCAACTTCTTGCGATCATCAGTTGCCTGTTGTTCATCGCATCCGGCGTGGTACTGGGTTGCTGGCTTGATCTTCGACCGGGCGTCTATTTCGCGGTTCTCCTCTGGGGCGGTTCCTTCGGCGGCGCCGCAACCATTTTTCAGACGGCAATGGCGAGAACCGCGGGCGATCACGTCGATATCGGGCAGTCCATGCTCGTCACCGCGTGGAATCTGGCGATTGCGGGTGGAGGTGTCCTGGGAGGTCTTGTGCTCGCTCACTGGAGCGTCGATGGGTTCATCCCGGCGGTGCTTGTCCTCTCGCTCGCAAGCCTGCTCACCGTCGTTCTTTCAGGGCGAGGAAGCTTTCGAGATTGCTGATGGACGCGGCTGCCTGGCGTCGGGCGGCGAAATGCCAGAACAGTATTGCCGACACCGCGAAAACCGTTGCCAGCGGGCGACGTGTCGGTCGCTGCAGGAACCGAACTCGCGGTCGCATGGATATGACGCAAGCTAGTTGAGGCGCTACCAACTCAGTTGACACGATTGTCCCGGCCCCCGGGACACTGCTGGCTTTGTAGTGGCTGGCCTCAGCTACTTCTAAATCGCTCAAGCATCGCCCGAAGCGCGGAGTTTTGCTGACGAAGATGCTCCGCCAACAGCCATTTCAAACGCCGATTTTCTTCCTCGAGAATGGCGAGTTCATCTTGATCCCGCTCCAGCGGATGGTCGCCTCGCGATAGCGCGCTATCGGCGACGACACCCCGATCCCCGCGGGAAGTTTTCTTACGGGGTTTCGCTCTTTTGGTATGCTGGCGGTCAGCGGTTTTTTGTGTGTCGTTGGCCCCGGCAGATGGTTCCTCTGTTGCCGCATCAGCATTGGTCGCAACTTCCGACGACTGTGTGTCCTCGCTATCGCGTATCTCCGGCGCATTCACAGGCGTAAAAAGATGCGGCGCATCATTCTCTGCCTCCCTCAACATCGCCTTCAGGTCCGTCGTTCCCCAAACTGAATTCTGCGGAAGGTTCGTGCGCCGGCGACCCGACTTGATCTCGACGACAAATGGTCGAAGTGCTTTCTTCATAGATACGGGTCTCAGGATTTGAAAATAGCTTCAGGATTGGTTGAAACGCTCAAGCATCGTCTTTAGCTGAACGTTTTGTCTATGCAGCTTCTGGGACAACTGGCGCCGCAAGTCCATGATTTCCTCGTCTAGCATGGTCATTTCCTGGACGAAACTTTGTGGGCTTGGTGCTTGCGGCTGTTCACCCCCAAGGATTGGGGCCAGGTTCCTGACGGCTTTTCGCGAAACATGGCCCTTCGCCTTGCCGGCCTGTTGTGTGTGTTTTGGTTGCGCTTGCCGCGTCTCTACCCGATCGATTGTTGGCGGCCCGCTGGCTGCCGCCATTTCCCCGGCTCGGCCGGTGACCGGTTGGTGAGGAGACGGGCTCTCCTTCTGACCGGGGTCCTCTCGAGTGCCGTCGGGCGCAGTATTGCTTTTCTCATCGCCTGTATCGAGCCTATCGCCGGACGCATTCTTCTCGTTGTTCGCCTCGACTGGTGTCGGCCCCAGACCGACTGCCCTGACATCGGCGTCATTCTGATCTGCGTCTTGCCTGGCATCCGTCGTCTTTCTTGGAGACGTCAGCTCAACAAGGAATTTCCAGGGGGATTTCATAGTGCTTCTACCTCCGGGAAGCGTCACCAGATGTGAGGACGCAGTGTCTCGGGGCTCGCAACAAGAACCCGGTGATACCGTTCAACGGGAATGTCGCGGCTAAGCCTTTTATCGATCCAGCCCAAGCCGCTTCCGCAGATCGGCGTTCTCCGCCCGCAATTTCTCTGACAGCAACTTGCGCAATCTCTGATTTTCTTCTTCCAGCTGGATGAGGTCAGCTATCTCGTCAAGAACCGGAGTAGAAATATTTGGCTTTGCCGATAGATCGACCGATCTCTTCGGTTTGGGATCGCTTACAACCGCTTTCGCCTTGGCCTTGTTGGCAGACTGCGTATCAGCGGAGGGCATCGCTGCAGCATCGACTTGTTTGCTGCGTCTTCCGCGCTTGGCCTTGACGGGTGCTGCGGCAACTGATGTCGCACTCCCTTCAGCGGTCGCTGTACGAGGGCGACGCGGCGCCCGCGTTTTCTTCGCGATTGGCGCCTCGACAGGCACGCTCACCTGTACATCCGAAACCGGACCCGCGGTAGTTTCATCGGCCATTGTGTATTTCCTCCCTCTGTCGGTTACCTCCTTTTCGGACGAGCAGCGGTAGGAGTCAATAAGCCTGATGATCTTGCATTGCGGACCACCCCTTGGATCTCAAGAACATGCAGCAGCGCGAGCAAGCTCGCGTAGCAGAGGCTGGGCCAAGATTGACGCAGGTGCGGTACACTCGGGCAGCATTGGGCGCTTGCTGCAGGAAAGCGACATTCCTGCTCGGCCGGAAATTGTGGAAAAGCAACCCAAACGGAAACAGGCAAGGCAACCTTGAGTGACAAACCTCGAATCTCACGCCATGAATCGGTCGGCAACAGGAGCTGAATTATGACGACCACAAACGAAATCGCTGACAAAATCGCCGCCGAGCATGGTCTGACGAAAGCACAGGCGAAAGCCATTGTCGAAGCAGTATTTGGAGCCATTACCGCGGCTGCCGTCTCCGGCGTCGAAAGTTCAATTCCGGGATTCGGCAAGTTCAAGGTGAAGGCAACGCCTGAAAGAGAAGCGCGCAACCCGGCCACTGGAGCGACCATCAAAGTTCCAGCCGCAAAGAAACTCTCCTTCGCTCCGGCCAAGGCACTCAAGGATGCCCTTAACAGGATGCGGAAAAAG
>UEHQ01000043.1 GCA_900489925.1 Hyphomicrobiales bacterium
ACAAGGGGGAGGGACTAACCCGCCGCACCGACTTTGCACGATATCGGCGCCACTGGCTCCGCATCGAAAGCAGAATTGAAACGGCGCCGCAGGTTAAGCCTCTCCCCCTTGTGGGGAGGGGTTTGGGGCGGGGTCTTCGACACGACACAGAGAGCGATGGAATTCACCATGCAGCAGGCAGATTTCGTTATCGTTGGGTCCGGCTCGGCCGGTTCGGCTCTTGCCTACCGGCTGTCGGAAGACGGCAAGAATACCGTCATCGTCATCGAGGCGGGCGGTTCCGATTTCGGGCCGTTCATCCAGATGCCGGCGGCGCTTGCCTGGCCGATGAGCATGAAGCGCTACAATTGGGGCTACCTCTCGGAGCCGGAACCCAATCTCAACAACCGACGCATCACCGCGCCACGCGGCAAGGTGATCGGCGGCTCGTCGTCGATCAACGGCATGGTCTACGTGCGTGGCCATGCGGAAGACTACAATCGCTGGGAAGAACTCGGGGCCAATGGCTGGGCCTATGCCGATGTCCTCCCCTATTTCAAGCGAATGGAGCATAGCCACGGCGGCGAAGAGGGATGGCGCGGCACCGACGGCCCCCTCCATGTGCAGCGCGGCGGCGTGAAGAACCCCCTCTTCCACGCCTTCATCGAGGCCGGCAAGCAGGCCGGTTTCGAAGCGACCGAGGACTACAACGGTTCGAAGCAGGAAGGCTTCGGGCTGATGGAGCAGACCATCTTTCAGGGCCGGCGATGGTCGGCCGCCAGCGCCTATCTGAAGCCGGCGCTGAAGCGCGACAACGTCGAGGTCGTCTATGGCCACGCGCAGAAGGTGGTGATCGAGAACGGCCGGGCAACCGGCGTCGAGATCGAGCGCGGCGGCAAGGTCGAGGTCATCAAGGCGAACCGCGAGGTGATCGTTTCGGCCTCCTCCTTCAACTCGCCGAAGCTTCTCATGTTGTCAGGCATCGGTCCGGGCGCGCACCTCAACGACATGGGGATCGAGGTCAAGGCCGATCGGCCGGGCGTGGGCGCCAATCTGCAGGACCACATGGAGTTCTATTTCCAGCAGGTCAGCACCAAGCCGGTTTCGCTCTATTCTTGGCTGCCGTGGTTCTGGCAGGGTGTCGCCGGCGCGCAGTGGATGTTCACCAAATCCGGCCTCGGAACCTCCAACCAGTTCGAGGCCTGCGCCTTCCTGCGCTCGGCCCCGGGCGTCAAGCAACCCGACATCCAGTACCACTTCCTGCCGGTCGCAATCAGCTATGACGGCAAGGCGGCGGCCAAGAGCCACGGCTTCCAGGTGCATGTCGGCTACAATCTGTCGAAGTCGCGCGGCAACGTCACGCTACGATCCTCCGATCCGAAGGCAGATCCGCTTATCCGCTTCAACTATATGAGCCACCCGGAGGACTGGGAGAAGTTCCGCCACTGTGTGCGCCTCACCCGCGAGATCTTCGGCCAGCAGGCCTTCGACCACTATCGCGGCCCGGAAATCCAGCCGGGCGAAGATGTGCAAACCGACGACCAGATCGACGCTTTCCTGCGCGAGCATCTGGAGAGCGCCTATCACCCCTGCGGCACCTGCAAGATGGGCGCAAAGGACGATCCCATGGCCGTGGTCGACCCCGAGACACGGGTGATCGGCGTGGATGGCTTGCGCGTCGCCGATTCATCGATCTTCCCGCATGTCACCTATGGCAATCTCAACGGCCCTTCGATCATGACCGGCGAAAAGGCTGCCGATCACATCCTCGGCAAGCAGCCGTTGCCGCGCTCCAACCAGGAGCCGTGGATCAATCCGCGCTGGGAGCTGAGCGATCGGTAGAGTTCAGTGGTAGTCGTCTTCGCGCTGATGGCGAACGGCGAGGATCGTCACTGTCTCCGAATCCTCTATTTCGTAAAGAGCGACATAGCCCGAGTTACTGAAAGGGATGACCAGTTCACGCAGCAAGGGCATGTCGTTGCGAGCTTTTCGCGATGAAAACGGGAAATCCGCCAGGCCTCCGATTGCGCGTTCGATCGCACCGATAGCTTTTTCAGCAGCGACGGGATCGCGATCCAAAAGAAACCCGTAGAGACGCCGAAGGTCCAATCGTGCCGCTGGCGAGTAACGCAGCTTGTAGCTCACTTGCCGAGCTCGGCTTTCTTGTCAGCCAGCATCTGCCGGAGTTCAGCGTGCACTTCTTCCGCGCTATGGTAGACGCCAGTTCGCTTGGCTTCATCGCGAGAGGCCAGCCCACGCGCGATGAACTCGTCTTGGGTGCGTCTAAAATGTATCTGCGCGCGGACCGAACTCTCGACGAAGGCGGAGAGCGTTTCCCCTTCCTCCAGCACGCTTTCGGCGGCGGCACGCAGTTCGGGATCGACGCGAAGCGAAGGAAGCGTTGCGGATTTCATGGCAGACCTCACGCGTTGCAATTGCGATGCATGATAAGAGAAACGGCCGTTTGGTCAACTAGGACCTTGCGCCTTCGGCATCAGAAGCCGATAAGGCTTTGCTGACGCAAGCATTCTGACCATTTTTGGTTGTCTTACCGGTCTATCAGTTCATGCCCCCATCCTACCGCAAATCCAAACTGCTCCGCCGCTCACGCGTCTTTTGGGGCTCGTTTTCGCTTTGGCGCCCGAGACTGGTGTTCTGGTGCGGAGCGTTGGCGATAGGGTTGATCAGCGTCGGCTTCGCCAAGCTCGCGGACCTCGCGCAGAAAGCGTTCTTCAGCGTGACGACGTCCGGCGAATGGGCATTCCTGCTGCCGTTGCTCGTCACGCCGCTGGGGTTTGCCCTTTCGGCCTATCTTGCGGCAACGCTGTTTCCGAATTCGCAGGGAAGCGGCATACCCCAGGCGATCGCGGCAAGGCACCTGCACGACGAGGCTGATCGTTCCCGGCTGCTTTCGCTGAGGATTGCCTTCGGCAAGATCCTGCTGACCGTGCTCGGCCTGTTTTCCGGTGCATCCATCGGCCGCGAGGGGCCGACGGTGCAGGTCGGAGCCTCGATCATGCTTGCGGTGGCGCGCTTCGGGGGAATGGCGCAGGCGCGCGGCTTGATCCTCGCAGGCTCGGCGGCAGGCATCGCGGCGGCCTTCAACACACCTCTCGCCGGCATCGTCTTCGCCATCGAGGAAATGAGCCGTACCTACGAATCCAGATCGAACGGGCTCGTCCTGACGGCCGTCATCCTTTCGGGCCTTGCCGCACTCGGCCTTTCCGGCAGCTATAATTATTTTGGCTCGACCTCGATCGCGCCGATGCAGCTTGCGGATTGGGGACTTGTGCTGATCTGCGGCGTGGGTGGCGGAGCGCTCGGCGCCGGGTTCAGCGGCTTTGCACTGCATGTGGGCCAGCGCGTCCGGCGCTGGGCGCAACCGCAGCCCCTGAAACGCATGCTCCTTCTCGCCACCGCTTGCGGCTTCGCCATTGCCGTCATCGGCATCGGTTCGGGCGGAACAACGTTCGGAACCGGCTACGAGCAGGCCAGAGGCGCTGTCGAAGGACAGGCCCTGCCACTGTTCTTCTTCCTGGAGAAGCTTCTTGCCAGTTTCCTGTCGATGATCTCGGGCATACCAGGCGGGATCTTCGCGCCGTCGCTTGCCGTCGGCGCCGGTTTCGGCAGCACGGTCGGCACACTGATCGGCAGCAGCATTGCACTCGCGGCGATTCTCGGCATGGCGGGCTATTTTGCCGGCGTCGTACAGGCGCCGATGACGGCGTTCGTGATCATTCTCGAAATGACCGGCGACCATCAGGCCGTGATTCCGATCATGGCCGTGTCGATGATCGGCTACGTCACGTCACGCATCCTGTCACGCGAACCGCTCTATCACGGCCTGTCACGCGTATTCATCGCCGCAACTATCCGCGCGCGACGGGCAGCAGAGCACAAGGCAAACACCGAGGAAGCGACCGGCTAGGCCTGGAGCACATAAGGTACGCGTACACCCGGCGTGTCCGCCGGGAAATCCTTGCTGTTGCGCGTTACGAGCAGCATCGAGTTCGTATCGGCGGTTGCCCAGATAATGGCATCCGGCAGCTTGATCCTGTATTCCTGCCTGATCTCGACGGCCCTCTCCGCAACGGAGGTTTCCAGCGAAATGATCTGGAAGCCAGCCAAGAAACGACGGGTGGCATCCGCGACATCCGGTCTGGCGCCTGCCAACACTTCCATCCACGTGATAATGCTGATTGCCGCCGTGTCGTAGCGATCAAACTCCTGGGCGGCTTGTGGGACAGCATTGAGGTAATCGATGAGGATATTGGTATCGAACAGCGGCTTCACCATTCGCCCCTGATCTCCTCCTGATAAGCGAGACCGTCGATCTTCCGCTTCCCCCAAAGCCCAAATGCCTGGCTTCGGTCGTCGATCGAGCTATGTTCGAGGAACGCGCTGACCGCCTCGCGAATGAGAGAGGCGCGCGACACGTTTTTCGTCGCGGCGATTTCGTCCAGCGCCTTCAGATGATCGTCGCCGATATCAACAAGCGTTCTCACTACCATGCACTCCAATATACGATATCATCAATGTATATCATATATCGCGTGAATGCAATTCAGTGGCGCGGATGGAGCCGATGGCTGTGGGCGGCTCTAAGCCAGCATCCTTGTCACCTGGGCGACCTTGGCGGGGGCCACCGCGTCAGCGATCGTCGTCGAGAAAAGCACCTTGCGGGTGGCATCGGCGACCTTGGCGAAGACGTGGCGGATTTCGCAGTTCTGCTCGCCGTCGCAATCATCGCATTTGCGATAGGCAGTGATCGACAGGCAGGGAAGCGGCGCGATCGGGCCGTCGATGATGCGAAGCACTTCGCCGAAGGTGATCATGTCGGCCGGCTTCAGCAGGAGATAACCGCCCTGCTTGCCGCGGCGACTGACCACGATACCCTGATGCTTGAGGTCCAGCAGGATCTGCTCGAGAAACTTCTTGGGTATCTTTTGCTGCGCCGCGATATCGGAAATCATCACAGGCTCGCCATTGTCGGCCTGGGCCAGCACGGTGAGCGCTCTCAGCGCGTATTTGGCTTTCTGCGTAATCATTCTGGACCGTCGACACACACAGGGCAGACCGATTCCCGACCCACCGAAATACTGACCATGTCTCTATTGCACTTCCAGCATGAACGGAATTTGAACAGAGAAGCGAAACGCCTGAGACATAAGGTTTTTTGGCCTTGTTTTTTGCCCTCGGCCAATGAATATGACCCTACGCTAAAATTTGACTGCCGCGCCATCAATTCACATTTCCGGTTGACAGGCAACGTGTAACTCTACTAAATCAATAGACATTGAGGCTCGCGGACGATTTCGATCGTCGACGCGGCTGCTTTTCTGCATCGCAGCGGCCGGGGAGAGATATTTGCTCCTTTCGCGCCCGCATTCGAAATGCCCGTTTCTGTCCGATCCCTTCCTGACCTGCGATACTCCGGCCAACATCAAGGACAGGATTCCCATGACTGTTGCCCATACAATCGAAGAAGCGGAAACGCTGAACGCGAAACTTGCTAGCCTGAGCCTGGCCGAACGCCTGTCGTTCGTATCGGGTCTCGGCGGGCGCGTCGTGTTCACAACGTCTCTCGGGATCGAGGATCAGGTGATCACGGCGGAGATCGGCAACCATCGCTTGCCGATCGACGTGGTGACGTTGCAGACTGGCCGCCTTTTCCCCGAAACGCTCAACCTGATCGACGAGACGGAAAAGCAGTACGACATACACATCAGTCGTTACGAGCCGGAGCAGGCAGATATCGACGCCTATGCGTCCAAATACGGGCTGAACGGTTTCTATGAAAGCGTCGAAGCCAGACATGCCTGTTGTGGCGTGCGCAAGCTGAAGCCGCTTGCGCGAGCCCTGGCAGGGGCGACGATCTGGATCACCGGCCTGCGCCGTGGCCAGTCCACCAACCGCGCCGATACGCCGTTTGCCGAGTATGACGCGGAACGCCATCTCCTGAAGGTCAATCCGCTGGCCGACTGGGACATCGACGTGATCAAGGCCTACGTCGCCGACAACAGCGTGCCGGTCAATCCGCTGCATGCGCGCGGCTATCCCTCGATCGGCTGCGAGCCCTGCACCCGCGCCATCAAGCCGGGCGAGCCCGAACGGGCCGGCCGCTGGTGGTGGGAACAGGACGAGAAGCGCGAATGCGGCCTGCATGTTGCCGAAGAGGCTTCCGCAATCCCCGCCCGACAGTAACCCGAAGTTCGGGATCGAAGCGCGGCTGTCGTCGCGGCTCCCCGAAGATCAAACGAAATTGCGTTCCGGCTATCCGGCCTGGAACGACCGAAGTCTGGAGTAAGACATGCCCGATACCCGTCCGGATACGGAACTCAGCAATCCGCAGAGCACTAAGCCGCCGCTCGACCCTCATCTGAAGGCGCTCGAAAACGAATCCATCCATATCTTCCGCGAAGTGGCGGCCGAGTTCGAGCGTCCCGTGATGCTCTACTCGATCGGCAAGGATAGTTCCGTGCTGCTGCATCTGGCGCGCAAGGCCTTCTATCCTGGCCGCGTGCCCTTCCCGCTGCTCCACGTCAACACCGGCTGGAAGTTCGCGGAGATGATCACCTTCCGCGACAAAATCGTGAAGGACTATGATCTCGACCTGATCGAGCACATCAATCCGCGCGGTGCGGCCGAAAACATCACGCCGTTCACCTATGGCTCGGCGCGTTACACCGACATCATGAAGACGGAAGCGCTGCGCAATGCGCTCGATGCCGGCAAGTTCGACGCGGCCTTCGGCGGCGCGCGGCGCGACGAGGAAGCCAGCCGCGCCAAAGAGCGCATCTATTCCTTCCGCACGCCCGACCATCGCTGGGATCCGCGCAACCAGCGCCCCGAGCTCTGGAACATCTATAACGGCCAGATCCGCAGCGGCGAGAGCGTGCGCGCCTTCCCGCTGTCGAACTGGACCGAGGTCGACATCTGGCGCTACATCCAGGCCGAGAACATTCCGATCGTGCCGCTCTATTTCGCTGCCAAGCGCCCCTATGTCGAGCGCGACGGCATGATGATCTCGGCCTCCGATCCGCGCCTGGAGCTGCTGCCCGGCGAGACGAAGCAGGAAGACTTCATCCGCTTCCGCACGCTCGGCTGCTTCCCGCTGACGGGTGCGATCAAGTCCACCGCCACGACGATGGACGACATTATCGCCGAACTTGAAATTGCCACTGTCTCCGAACGCCAGGGCCGCGCCATCGACCGCGACCAGTCCGGCTCCATGGAGAAAAAGAAGCGTGAAGGATATTTCTGAGATGACTGCAGCAGCAACAGCAAGCGCCATCGCCGCTCCCGCCGCCGAGCCTCATCAGGCCGTGCGCGACACGCGACCGTTGCGCCTCATCACCTGCGGCAGCGTCGACGACGGAAAGTCCACGCTGATCGGCCGCCTGCTCTGGGATACCAAGGCCGTCAAGGAAGACCAGGCAGCGACGCTGCGCCGGGATTCCACCGGCAAGCAGAACGATCTCGGCCTGCCCGACTTCGCGCTGCTTCTCGACGGCCTGCAGGCCGAGCGCGAACAGGGCATCACCATCGACGTCGCCTATCGCTATTTCGCGACCGACAAGCGCTCCTTCATCGTTGCCGACACGCCCGGCCATGAGCAGTACACCCGCAACATGGCGACCGGCGCATCCACGGCCGACCTCGCCATTCTGCTGGTCGATGCCCGCGCCGGCATTCTCGAGCAGACGCGCCGTCACGCGACGATCGCCTCGCTGCTCGGGATCAAGCAGTTCGTGCTCGCGGTCAACAAGATCGACCTCACGAACTACGACCGCGCCGGCTTCGAAAAGATCGTCCACGAATTCCGCGAATTTGCTCTGTCGCTCGGCGTCAAGCAGATCACCGCGATCCCGATGTCGGCGCTGAAGGGCGAAAACGTCGTCTATTCCGGCGAGGCTTCGATGCGGTGGTATGCCGGCCCGACGCTGGTGGAAACGCTGGAGCTTGCCACAGTGCGCTCGTCGCAGACGGTCGGCTTCCGCCTCTCCGTGCAGCGCGTGTCGCGTCCTGGCGAGAGCTTTCGCGGCTATCAGGGCACGGTTGCCGGCGGCTCAGTAAAGCCGGGTGACAGCGTGATGATCCTGCCGTCGGGCATGGTCGCCAACGTCACCAAGATCGTCACCTTCGACCTCGTGCGCAATGCCGCGGTTGCGGGCGATGCGATCACCCTAGTGCTCGACCGCCAGGTGGACGTGGCGCGCGGCGACATGATCGTTTCGATCGACAGCCAGCCGCAGGTGGGTCTGTCCTTCGACGCCCAGATCGTCGCGCTGCAGCCCGAGGGCATCGAGGCCGGCAAGCGCTACTGGCTGAAGAGCGGCAGCCGCCGCCAGCGCGTTCAGGTCCAGCCCGTCGCGCAGCTTCAGCTGAAGACCGGCACCTGGACCTCGGCCGAGACGCTCTACATGAACGCCATCGGCAAGGTGCATCTCTCCTTCGACGAAGCGGCGATCTTCGATCCCTACGAGCAGAACCGCTCGTCGGGCGCCTTCATCCTGATCGACCCCGAGACCAACAACACGGTGGCCGGCGGCATGGTGACGGGCAAGCGCTCGGAGCTCGGCGACATTCACGGCGGCGATGCCCGCGTGATCCTGTCGCTTCCGGCCGATCTCGCCGACCAGATCATGGCAAGCGAGCTCTTCGCCAAGCGCCGTGACGAGGCGGAAGTGCGCCGCATGACGGCCGCGCAGGCGGCCGATCTCTGGTCGAACGCCGCGAGCGATATCTAACGATAGGCTTCATCGTGGCCCGCTCCCATCGAGCGGGCCACGATTTCTACATGCTTGCCTGCACCCGATGCAGGTTGGCATAGACCCCATCATTCGCCATGAGATCGTCATGGGTGCCGTGCTCGACGATGCCATCGCCCGTCAGGACCAGAATGCGGTCGGCATGGCGAACGGTCGAGAGGCGATGTGCGATCACCAGTGTGGTTCTCCCCTCCGCCAGGCTCAGCAGCGCGCGCTGGACCGCACGCTCACTCTCGTTATCCAGTGCGCTCGTCGCTTCGTCGAAGATCAGGATAGCCGGGTCCTTGAGGAAAACGCGGGCGATCGTGAGACGTTGGCGCTGGCCGCCGGAGAGCTTGACGCCGCGCTGCCCGATATCGGTCTCGTAGCCATCCGGCAGCGCCATGATGAAGTCATGGGCATTCGCCGCACGCGCGGCAGCCACCACCTCGGCATCCGTCGCATCCGGTCGTCCATAGCGCAGGTTTTCCGCTATCGTGCCGGCAAACAGATAGACATCCTGCTGGACGATGCCGATGTGGTGGCGCAGCGACGCCAACGTCACGTCGCGAAGGTCGACACCATCGATGCGGATCCTTCCTGCCTGGATGTCGTAGAAGCGTGGGATGAGCGCGCAAAGCGTGCTCTTTCCGACACCCGAGGGCCCGACCAAGGCTACGAATTCGCCCGGCGCGATGGTGAGGGATACGTTGTCGAGCACGGTGGCGCCGTCGTCGGCATAGCCGAAGGTGACCTCGGAGAAGCGGATTTCGCCATTCGGAACCGACAATGGCCGAGCTCCGGGGCGGTCCGTGATATCGGGCGCGATCTCCAGTATCTCCATGGCCCTGACGAAACCGGTGTAGCCTTCCTGCCAAAGCCGCACGAAGTTGGCCAGCCGCCTCACCGGATCGACCAGCACCGCGACGCACAGCAGGAATGTCAGCAGGTCGGCGACGGTGAGTTCCGCCGTCAGGATACGGATAGCCCCGACGATGATGACGAGAATGGTGATGAGCTGCGCGAAGGTCTCCGTGCCGACGGAGAACCAGGCCTCGCTGCGGTATCCGTCCGCACGACTCTTCAAGAAGCCCTGGTTGAGATTGGCGAAGCGTTCCTTCTCCCTCCCCTCGTTGGCAAAGGACTGGACGACACGAACGCCGGCCAGTGCATCCTCGACGCGCTCGTTGACGGCAGCAATCTGCTTTTTGCTGGCGTCGAGCGCGTGGTTCATGCGTCGATTGAAGTGCAACGCATAGGCGATCGCCAGCGGCGTGAGCAGCAGGATGATACCGGCCAAGAGCGGATCGATATAGAAGAGCACGATCATGGCGCCGCCGTATTTGAGCACGGCAATGGAGAGATCTTCGGGGCCATGATGAAAAAGCTCGCCCAACCACAGTGAATCGTTGGTGATGCGGCTCATCAGCTGGCCGGTGCGCTGTGTATCGTGGAAGCTGAAAGAGAGCTTCTGGCAGTGCTCGAAGAGCTCCTGGCGTACCGCTGCCTCGATCCGGGCACCCATCACATGCCCCTGATAGTCGACAAAGAAGATGGCGACGCTCTGGATCGCGAGGATCGCGAGCATGGCAGCCCCGATGACGAGGATCGCACTGAAGGCCTGCGGCGTATCGCTCAGTGTCAGGAGGTAGCGCGTGACATAGTTGGCGCACAGCGGCAAAGCCACCGCTGTTCCGGCAACGAGGATTGCGCAGAAAAGGTCCGCCAGCAGCAAAGGCAGGTGCGGCCGATAATAGGAGAGGAACTTGCGCCAGCGCGAGCGCCGGCGTTCGCGGTCGGCGTCGGTCTGCCGGGTCTGGAGGAACCGAAGAGAGGGCTTATGGCGTGGCGTGCTTTTCCTTGCACGCGAGAACCGAGAAATCATGAAGCGACATGTCCTTGTGGTCGATGTTTCCTTTCTGGTTGGACAGGATCGTTTTCATGTTGGTCTCCCGGAGCTTCAGCAATTGAAGCCCGAGCATCGCAGACAAGTGCCGTCTTCTCAATATTGAAACGGGAGAAAGGCGAAGGATGTCATTTGCGGGCAACAGTGGGCGTTGCGCGCTGATGAGATGCCAGCTTCGACGAGCCGGTTGAGTTCCTACGACGGATAGGCTTGCGCTTCCAGCGCATCGAGTTGCGCTTCGTTTCACAGCAGGCATTGCCGACCAGCCAGCGGTTCTCGTGATCTCAGGCAGCAACGACCTTGTTGCCAATGGCCGCATCGAGGTGATCAAGCACATCGGAATCGACGCTGTCGCTGAATTTCCTGGCAAACAGCTTAGTTGATGCCAGCAGTTCGGGAATATCCGCACACTTCAAAGTCGCGGGATATGGAGGAACAGGCCTGTCCCAGATCGCAAACCTGAGATCATCTCCCACGATCCTGCCGGCGAACGGCGAATTGCTCAGTATGGTCTGGACAACGAATTCATCGGGAATGAACGTGCCGTGCAGAAACCGATCGAACTTGGGGCTCTTCTGATGGAATACGTCGATGTATTCGAGCGCGGCTCTGGTTAGCGTCCACCACTGGCTGCCACCGTAAGCAACGAGGCCGTAGGGCATGCTCCGCGTTATCGGCGTGTTGTAAACGCGGCCACGAATGCGGAGGTGATATCGAAGCGCCCTGTCCGGTGCCTTGTAGAGGCCACCCATCTCGGTCCACCGGTTCGGCTTTTCCATAGCAAAGCTCTCGATGAACTCGTTTCCTTTCGCGCGCGCAAGGAAATCCGCTATCTGCTCATTGGACTTGATGGGATAATCCGCGCCGGACAGCAAAGTCGCATAGTCAAATTCGACGCCACTTTCGATCGCTGCATTGATCAACGAAAACGTTGCGCGCGATATGCCCGGACTGGCCCATCGACTGCGGAAGCGAGGTACGAAGTATGTTTTCGCCCTACGCTTCATCGCCTCCAGCAATTCGTCATAAAACCGGCCTGCGTTCGTGTCGACATGAATAAAGACAGGCGACTCCTCGGGAAGCGCCGAGATGAGCCGCGTCACTTGCTTCAAATTCGCATGCACCAAAAGCAGGTAGGCAACGATCACGAGGCCCTCCAGGGAAAGATGACATTCCACCTATTCTCCTGGTTGAGACCGCCGGTCACAACAGGAGAAAAAGTCGTAGCCTTCCTGTTCCTTTGGAGCACACGGGCGGCGCAGCCCTAATAAAGGCCTGCTCCGCGCGGTGCCGCCAGATTCAAGGCCTCGCCGTGGCGGCTACCACAACGACATGTGACGGTTGACATCCTTGTAGAGCAGGTAGCGGAAGCGGCCGGGACCGCCGGCGTAGCAGGCCTGCGGGCAGAAGGCGCGCAGCCACATGAAGTCGCCAGCCTCGACCTCCACCCAATCGGAGTTCAGGCGATAGACCGCCTTGCCTTCCAACACATAGAGGCCATGCTCCATGACATGCGTCTCCATGAACGGGATCACGCCGCCGGGCTCCAGGGTGACGATCGTGACGTGCATGTCGTAGCGAAGATCGGCGGGATCGATGAAGCGGGTCGTCGCCCATGCATCATTGGTATCCGGCATGGACTGCGGCGGATTCTGCTCTTCATGCGTGAAGAGCGCCGGTGGCGGCTCTAGGCCTTCGACCTCCTGGAACGCCTTGCGGATCCAATGGAATTTGACGGGCGCCGCGCTCTTGTTCCACAGCGTCCATTTCGAGCCTGCCGGCAGAAAGGCGAAGGAACCGGGGCGCATCGGGTGCGTGGCACCGTCAAACTCGACCGTCATCTCGCCATCGACCACGAAGAGCACGCCTTCGGCCCGCTTTTCCGGCTCCGGCCGATCGCTGCCGCCGCCCGGCTGCACTTCCATGATGTACTGCGAGAAGGTTTCGGAAAAACCGGTCATCGGGCGCGAGATCACCCAGGCGCGGGTGCCCGTCCAGTGCGGCAGAAAGCTGGTGACAATATCCGTCATCACCGTGCGGGGGATGACCGCGTAGGCTGTCGTAAAGACAGCCTTGCTGGACAAAAGTTCGGTCTGCGGCGGCAGGCCACCCAAGTTGGAATAGAAGTTGCTGCTCATCGATCCACTTTTCATGACACGGAATTGCCTACCAGCTTTAGGCGCCGGATATCCGACAGGCAACATCTAGATTGGCAAGACTCCTTTTCCCGTTCGGCAGACAGAGGCACAGCTCAAAAAGAAACCCGGCACGCGGGCCGGGCTTCTTCTCTTCGTCGCTAGCGCCGTCTCAATAAGGCGATACGCACTGGGCCCGAACGCCGACGCTCGGCGCATAGGTGTTGTCGTATTCGCGGTACGTCTTGTAGCGGTTGTAGCACCACTGGACGTGCGCACTGCCATACGAATAGCTCGGCTGGGCATAGCTGGGCTGATTGGCGACCGCGCCACCGATGATCAAGCCGGTCCCGAAGGCAGCCAGCGGATACCACCACCCATCGTTGCCGCGACGATAGCCATAACGATAGTCCCTGTAGCCACGATGCCCGTTGTACCAGCCGTTCTGCGGTGGCCGTGGTCTGTGCGAGTTGTGCGGTGGCGGCCTGCTCGGACGGTGCGAATTATGCGGCGGAGGCCGGCTCGGCCGGTTTGCGTGATGCGGCGGCGGGCGATTGGGTTTGCCGGCATGCGGAGGTCGTTTTGCCGGTTTGCAATGCGGGCCGCTGCAGGTGCGCACCTGCTGTACGTCCCCATCCGTCACCGCGCGAACGGCAACGGCTTCCGGCACGGGAAAGGCAGCTGCCGGCAGGGAATTTCCCACAGCCGTCAACACCGCCACAGCGACAATCGCCAATTTCCTCATTCAAAACCTCCAATGTTGATGCAGAGAATATGGACAACATGATTTCCAAAACCAGTGGTGGTATCAACATATTCTCATCGAGACCACAAGATCCCGTGTCGGCGCGCGCCGGCGAGCTACTGTCACTGAACGACGAGCTGCTTGGACAGCAGGCCGGAAGTCCCGAATGCATCGGCTTCCAGACGCCGGCGGCGCCAATACCTCGATCCCTTTTGGCGGAAAAACATCAATGATTATTGTGAAATCGTGATCGTACCGTGACGCATCGCGGTCGCCATCAAAGCCGAACCTCCCACCCCTCAGCTCTAAGTGTGCCTTCCAAACCACGAGGCCCGGAAACTGTGGCGGACTCCAACCGCTGCTATTGATTGGCGCCGTGACACGCGATAGCCGAGAGATTGATGCAACCATACGACGTGAAACTCGACTGAGTCGCGGAGAATAGGATTGCCGGTTGCTTCAGTGTTTATGAGTATTGGGAGAATTGAAATGAAGACGTTTTTATCCGCCGTCGCCATCGTTGCCGCCACTGCTGGGTCGGCACTGTCCGCGGATCTCACCGCCGACACGGCAGCGAAATCGACGTTCGACTGGAGCGGCGGCTATGTGGGTCTGGATGCCGGTCACGCCTGGGGCGATTCGAAGGTAGACTTCGGCGGCTTTGCGCAGAGCAATCCGGATCCGGACGGCTGGCTCGGCGGCGCCTACATCGGCTACAATTTCCAGGCGCCAAATTCCTTCGTCATCGGCCTGGAGAGTGACATATCGGCCAGCAGCGCGGACGACCGGTCCGCATTCACAGTACCGGGTGTTGCGACTACAGGGGTAGACGGCCAGGTTGATGTCAACTGGACAGCGGCCTTTCGCGCCCGCGTCGGCTACGCGGTTGATCGCTTCCTGCCCTATGTCGCGGGTGGTGTTGCCATCGCGGACGTCGATACATCAATCGTGGCGCCGGGCGTCAGCCAAAAATTCAGCGACACCTTTGTCGGGTACACGGTTGGTGCAGGCGTCGAGTACGCTGTCACCGACAACATTATCGGTCGCTTCGAATATCGCTACACGGACTTCGGCAGCAAGACCAACACCATTGCCGGTGCGCCTGTCGGTATCGATACCGATCTGAGCACCAACGAGCTTCGGCTCGGCGTCAGCTTCAAGTTCTAAATCCGCTACGCTTTCGAGCCTCTAGCCCCGTCATTTTGGCGGGGCTTTTTCTTGCCAGTCGTGCCTACCACAGCCGCCGTTTGTACGCGCTTGAACATGCCCTGTGAACGTCCGAACCTCCCGCGCGGCGTGACTGAAACATGAACATAGGCTTCATCGCCAATTCAGGTCGGCTGGAACATTTTCGGATCCATGCAGTTGTCTAACTGATGGAGATGACAATGAAAAAGCTTATTATCGGCGCAATCTTTGCGCTTGCCTCGCTGACCGCCACCGCTGCTCCCAGCCTCGCAGACGGTGTGTATTTTCAGTTCGGAAGCCCCGGGTATCATGACGGATACTACGGCGATTATCCTCGCTACCGGCCGGCTTACCGCCGATATTACGAGCCGGAGTATCCTCGCTACTATCGTGAGCAATACCCACGGCACAAGGCATCCTGCAGAACACAGAACAAGCGATATTACAGCGAACATGCCAATCGCTGGGTCACGCGATCGACGCGTGTCTGCTACCGCTAAGGGCGATGGGCGCCTCGAACACACGTGAGGCGCCTATCTCTCGGCTGGCATGCCTAACTGCTTAGACATTAGGGCGTTAAACCGCATCGAACTAGCCGCAGGGTTTCGCCCCACCTTCCCCGATCGCAACAGCTAAGGCGTTCTCGATCTGACACTCAGATCAGGCGGGTTGCGGTGCCGGCATCTGGCGAAACAATCAATCAGTGTCCGGTCGAACTGCATCGCCTGAACGTCAACGTCCACTCATCATTCCGCGAAGCGTCAGAACCTCGGCGTCAGTGAGACACATGCTCCGGCTTGCCCTTCCTCTTGGTAGAGGCGAAGTCTTCCAGCTGCTTTTCGGTCATGGAATCCACCATTTCTCGAGAGGCGCCTTTCAGCTTGCTCTTGGGGATTTCCCCGCGCTTGGCGGAAAGGGCTGCACCGGCTGCCTTTTGCTGGGCTTTTGACTTGGCTGGCATGGGACTGCCTCCTCTTTTGCAGTCAACTCCACAGCCTTGCCGATGTTCCGCCGCGACGAGCGGCGAATTCCCCAGCCCGCGTGCACGCAGCTGCGAACGGCTCGGTATCAGGCAGATGCAGATTTTTCAGAAATTCGGGGAATATTGAGCCACATCAAGTGGTCAGACTGGTCGGAGTGGAGTGATTCGAACACTCGACCCCCACGTCCCGAACGTGGTGCGCTACCAGACTGCGCTACACTCCGTGACCAGCGGCGCCTTCATAGACCGGCCCATCTTATTGCGCAAGCACCAAAATTCAAAAGCGGGCGCATTTTTTACACTGCGATGACAGGCGCTGAAGTGCAGTCGAGGTGAAGCAAAAAGCCACACCCCGGGCAAATTTTGCATTTGCGAACAGGAGCCGATTTTCTTTTGCCGGGTTACGCGCTAAAGGCCTGATCGGGACACGCAGAACCGCTGCGCAGACAGTGATTCCCGCATTGAATGCGCGCCATTTCAGGGACGATACGATGAAACTCCGCACCTTTGCAGCGGCCGGGCTTGCTATTACGCTGGCCGGCTGCACGACCATTCCGACTGCCGCCGATCCGATCTCCAGCCGCTGGGTTGGCCAGTCGGCCGGCAAGTTCTTTGCCGCCTTCGGCCCCCCGCTCACCGATGCCGACACGGGCAACGGTAACGTCTACACTTGGAAGGGCGGCTACAAGACGGTCACGGTTCCGGCAAAGTACGCCGATGGCGCCGACGGCAAGCGCGGCAAGCAGATCTCCCCGGCCCGCAAGCAATACCTGCGCTGCCAGGCCGAAATCACGACGAATTCGGATTACACGATCCGCACCATTCGCGTTTCCGGCGACGTACCTGGCGTCAACGGCCCATCCTACTGCGCGGAGTTCCTCGCGCCGGCCCAGCCAGCGTCGTAGATGCGAACAAGCTAACGACAAAAGGCGGCCTGAGGCCGCCTTTTGCATTCGGGCCGATAGTCGCCATGTAGCTATTGCCCAATCACTACCGCATGCCGAGAAATGCACGCTATGCTGAGCGGTCGCGCGTGCACCGACGAAATACAAGGCCTCGAAGGGGGTAGAAGACCTACTTATTAACAGCTTCTAATTTTCAGTCGGATCACGCATGTTAACACCATTTCTGTCAAAATCGCTTGGTCCATGAACGCTTCAACCTCTCAAGAAACTTCAATTGAAGTAGCTTCGGCAGGCGGGAGCGCGTCGTCGTCCAACGCTTATGTGATCGCAGTTCAGGCCGCCGCCTACCGTCTATCCGACAGCTCTTTTGCGATGGAAGGTGCCTTTTCCCATCATCTTAGGGAACTCAGGTCGCAACTCGGCAAACATGCTGACAAAGTCATACTGATTGCACCAGAACTCAGCCGGGAAGATTTCGACAGCAACCCGTCGCTCGACATCATCACGGCCGACGAGGGAATTGTGATGGCCTCCACATATCCGGCCAGCGCATCCGCAAAGGAGTTCTGGTTCCGGCATGTGCCTCGGCTGGTGGGCGTTATCAATCGAACAGTTGGCGAAGCGGTCGTCGTTCATTCGGGATTGTCTCACGATACCTGGCGACCGATACTCTTGTTGGTAAATATCACCGCGTGGCTCCACAAGAAGCCCCTGTTGTTCGTCGTCGATATTGATTTTCGGCACACCACCCGCCGATTCCGCCAGCTCGGCATATGGGGCCGCAAGAACTATCTGACGAATCGGCTCATACACGATCCGCTACGCTGGCTTCAAGTTTCGCTGGCGGTTAGACTGTCGAAACTTGTGCTCCTGAAGGGCCATCAGTTGGTGCGTGACTTTGGTGGTGGCCAAGCCAGCGTAAAGTACTTCCTCGACACAGCACACACGGCGGAACAGGTTTTATCCGAAGACGAGTTGAACCAGCGCCTGTCGTGGCTTTCCGACAGGACGCAGCCGCTGCAGCTCACCTACTTTGGTCGGTTGGTGTCTTACAAAGGCATAAACCTCGCCATTGAGGCCATCCGTTTGGCGCGTGCCAAAGGCAAAGACATCCGGTTGACGATCATTGGGGATGGTCCGGAGCTCGCTTCACTTCGCCGACAGGTGGACGATGCGGGACTGTCGGAGGCTGTAAGCTTCACGCCGGCCGTAAAATACGGTGAGCCACTGTTTCGTCTGCTGTCGAATTTTCATGCCTCTGTCGCGTGCCCGTTGGTGGAGGATACACCTCGCTCGGCTTTCGATTCCATGGCAAGAGGATTGCCGATCGTGGCGTTCGATCTCGACTATTTCAAAGATCTCGCGGAGATGAGCGGCGCGGTAAACACCGCCGCCTGGCCATCACCGGAGAAGCTCGCGGACGCCTTCATCGCACTCGGCGCAGATAGAACCGCGCTGATGGAACAGACGCGCAAGGCAGTGGCCTTCGCGAAGGCCAATACGCAGCAGATCTGGATGGAACGACGACAGGCTTGGCTGATGGAATATGTCTTGAACGACGCACCAGCGACCAACAGCGAACAACAGCAACAACATTGACGCTATCGACAGCCATCGAGAAATCTCGGCTGACTGAAACCGACCCATCTTATGCAGCTGCATTTAGGTGGCTGGGGCGCCAGGATTCGAACCTGGGAATGCCGGTACCAAAAACCGGTGCCTTACCGCTTGGCGACGCCCCAACAGAGCTTGGCAGCGAAGGCCGCTTGCCAAATCGACGCCTGATTAGCAAAGCTCGCTTGACGTCACAATCATTAAGTTTCGAGCGCGGCATATTTCTGTGCGCTTTCTTCGTCGCCATGTTAGGTGTTCGGACAGTGACTGCACACCCCGGAGTGACGATGAGCCAATACCGCGCCCGCCCGCCTGCCCTTGCGACCATCCTGCTCGACGACGCGGTGGTGCGGATCACGCGCTGGGATTTCGAGCCGGGAGCCGATACCGGCGTCCACACGCATGGAATGGGCTATGTCGTCGTGCCGATGACGGATTGTCAGTTCCTGCTCGAGGAAAAGGACGGCAGCCGCAGGGTCGACATCGCAAAGGGCGCCGCCTATCGGCGCGACGCCGGCATGGAACACAATGTCGTCAATGCTGGCGACGAACCCATGTCCTTCATCGAGATCGAATACAAATAAGTATTGCGACCTCACGGCCACATGGACGCAACATGGCGAACCCGGAATTCAACCGTGCCTTCGAACCGGCCTACGGGCAGCCCGTGGCCGTCGCCCCGCATGTCCAGCGCATCACGGCCAACAATCCCAGCCCCTTCACTTTTCACGGGACGAACAGCTATATCGTCGGTGACCGGTCGGTCGCGGTGATCGATCCCGGGCCCGAGGACGACGACCATTTTCAGGCATTGCTCGCGGCGCTCGAGGGTCGCGAGGTCACCCATATTCTTGTCAGCCACACGCATCGTGACCACTCGCCGCTGGCCAGGCGCCTGCAGGCTGCCACCGGAGCCCGGATCGTCGCGGAGGGGCCGCATCGGGCGGCGCGCCTGCTGCATGAAGGCGAGGTCAACCCCTTCGCTGAAAGTTCCGACATTGATTTTCGGCCGGACTTCGCAATCGACGATGGCGAGACCATCGACGGCGATGGCTGGCACCTGACGGCTGTTCACACGCCCGGGCACACGGCAAACCACACCGCTTTCGCGCTGGCTGGAACCGGCGTCCTGTTTTGCGCCGATCACGTCATGGCCTGGGCAACCTCGATTGTCGCGCCGCCGGATGGTTCGATGACGGATTATATGAAGTCCCTCGACAAGCTTATCGAGCGGCATGATCGCCTGCTGCTTCCGGGGCATGGCGGCCCGGTCAAGAAACCGGTGTCATTCATGCGCGCACTGAAGACCCATCGGCGCATGCGAGAACGCGCCGTGCTCGGGCGCATCCGCGCGGGCGATAGCTCCATTCCCGACATGGTGAAGGTGATCTACCGGGATACCGATCCGCGCCTGCATGGTGCCGCTGCCCTTTCCGTGCTCGCCCATATCGAGGATCTGATCGAGCGCGGCGAAGTCACGACCGACGGTCCCCCTCACCTGCTCGGCCGATACAGACCGACGGCCCGGAGGTAACCCGTGCCGGCAGATTACAGCTATCGCGAGGATGCCACCGTTCCGGCGTTTGCCGACGACAATCCGCTGATCGTCTTCGACGGGGAATGCGTGTTCTGCTGGCCTGGGTTCAATTCGCGCTCAAGCACGACAAGGCCGGGCGGTATCGCTTCCTGGCAGCACAGTCGCCGCTGGGTGCTGCGCTCTACCGGCACTACGGGCTGGATGACCGCGACTATGAAACCAATATCCTAATCGAAAACGGCCAGGCGTTCTTCAAGGCGGACGGATCGATCCGGATGATTGCCGGGCTCGGGAGCCCTTGGTCCGCGGTCCGGATCTTTCGCCTCTTGCCGCGCAAGCTGCGCGATAGCCTTTATGAATTCGTGGCGCGCAACCGGCTGCGCATTGCAGGACGACGCGCGAGCTGCTTCGTGCCGACGCCCGAGCAGCGGAACCGGTTCCTTGGATAGCCCTGAGCCGGTAGGCTAGCTGCCCGCGATGCCGAGCAGTTCGGAATCGAGCGCCTTCAGGTAGTTCTCCGCAATGTCGGCGCTGAAGCCGAGATCATACGGGCCGTAACGGGAGGCAACGCGAACATCGACGAATGTGGTCTCGGCCTCCTCGCGCAGACGGATGATGACGTCGAAGCGCAGGCCGAGGACGAGGGTTCGTGTTTCACCCTGCAAGGTCACGCCGTTGGCGCGGCGAATGAGCTGGGCGACGTCGTCGTCATAGGGACGTGGCGTCGGCACGGGAACGGCCTCCGGCGCGTCGGCAACTGCGCCGTCCTCCGCCTGCGGCTTGACCGGCTTGTCCTCAGGATCCCGCGACGGTTCGCTGTCACCCTCGGCGTGGGTAATCCGGATGCCGCTTTGCTTGGCAACCTTTTTCACGGCCTCGAGCACGCGATCGATGGCGCCGTCATAGCGGCGGCCGGTGAGTTCCGGATAGGCCTCGAGTTGCTTTTCGCGATCGTCAGCCGTGATATCGGGACGCGGCAGCCAGATTTGATCGGCCTTGGGCGGCTTCAGCCACTCGGGCTGGGACACCAGATCTGTCGACACGTCATAGATTGCCGGCAGCGCGAAATAGCGTTCAAGCGCAAGCCCACCAAGCACCAGGGGCAGCGCCGCGAAGATCAGCGCCTTCATGGCATCCTGCCCGCCTTCGGCTCCTGTCAGCCACAGGCTTCGCAGCCCGGTAAAGGCCAGGAACGTTGCCAGCAGCGCCAGACCGGCGGAGACGAGCAGAACCAGTACGAGATAAGGCGTCGCAAGGCCGACGAAGCGATGGCCGACCAGGCCTGCCAGGCAAAGTACCAGCGCAAATGCCCCGAAGCGCCGCGAAAAGCGGGCGGCACTGGAAACGGGGCGGTCGAAACGGATTGCCATCAAACTTACCGGTTACTCGCAAGCGGCGCGTCCCGCATGAACACGCAAATCGCCCATGACTCTGTTTAGTGCAAGATTCGCTTAAATTGAAACGGTTGTCTCGAAAGAGCGCCCGCAATCCACGGCGAAGACGACGATGGCATGCTTGAGCATTTTCTGATATTCCCTATCTGTCGCAGTATGGCGACCTCCGCTTGGCAGGACAAACAGGAGAAGAGCAATGATTGCACCAGAGCTCGCAGCGGACACGCAGGCGCCGATGCTAGGCCCTATCGATCCCGGCGACGCTTTCTTGCCGATGGAACTTCTCGAGCTTGAACTTTCGCTCGAGACCTACAACGGCGACGCGGACTTCTGCGAAGCTGTGAGGGTTGCGTCCACCCGGGCCGGCGGCGAATTTCTCTTCGACCTTCCGGCCGACGGGCTGATGGACAATTGCAAGAGAATTGCCGTTCTGCGCATCCCCTCAGCCGAGGCAGGGACGCGCATCGTTCTTGCCGTGCTCGATCAGAATGGAATGGAAATCCGTATCGAGGCGCCCCCGCCGGAAAGCGGCAACCTCGTTCAATTCGCCGAGGCGTTCATCACCGTTCTCGAGCGGTTCTGAATCAATCGCGGCCGGCTGCGGCCTCTGCCAGGCTCCTGAACGGGAACTTGCGCCCGCATTCGCATTTGATCACGCAGGTTTCCTGGTGGTTCGATGCGCGCTGGATGAACAGGCCGCGCGGCAGATGATCGACGGTGAAGCCCGGATGCTTGCGCTTGGGGTCGTCGATTTCCGACGCTTCGGCAAAACCGCTGTTGCCGCATTGCGGGCAGGTCAGCTTTTTCGAGAATCGATCACGTAATGCCATGCATGCCTTCCACTCGTGCGAAGCAGCCTTCTTACAGGCGATCGGCCCGAGGTGAAAGCAGGAACCAAGCTTTGTGTGCAGCGTTTTAGGTGAAACCACGCGGTCGAGACGGGCCCCGTCTTTGGCGGTTGACGAGCGCAACCGGATGGCTTCATCTAAGTTCCACGGGTTCACAACTTCGAAGACATGACAATGCGCAAGCTTACCCTCTTTTTCGCCCTTGCCACGACGGCAATCGGCTTGGCTACCTGCCAGACGATGACGCCGGAGGAACGGCGTGCCGCCGACGAACGGCAGTGCATGAGCTACGGCTTCAAGCGCGGCACGGACGGCTTTGCCGCATGCCTACAGCGGATCGACCTCGATCGCCGCGCGCAGGCCCGCTACAACAGCGACATGGTCATGATGGATATGTCCTACGGTATCGGCGGCCCCTATTACGGCGGGCCGTACTACTATCGCCATCATCACTGATTGTTGCGCAGCACTGCCTGCGCGGCCGCCAGTCTCGCGATCGGCACGCGGAACGGCGAGCACGACACATAGTCGAGCCCGATCTCTTCGCAGAAGTGGATCGATGCTGGATCGCCGCCATGTTCGCCGCAGATGCCGAGCTTCATGTCGTTGCGCGTGCGCCTGCCACGCTCGGCCGCGATACGGATCAATTCGCCGACCCCGTCGAAATCCAGCGAGATGAAGGGGTCGTGCTCGATAATGCCCTTGCGCTGATAGGTCGGGATGAAGGCCGAGGCATCGTCACGTGAGATGCCAAACGTCGTCTGCGTCAGGTCGTTCGTTCCGAAGGAGAAGAACTCAGCCGCTTCGGCGATGACGTGGGCGCGCAACGCCGCGCGCGGCAGCTCGATCATCGTACCGACCAGGTAGTCGATGCGCATGCCCGCTTCCGTCATGACATCCTGGGCAATCGCATCGATGCGCTCCTTGACGTAGTCGAGCTCGGAGCGAAGGCCGACCAGCGGCACCATGATTTCGGGGACCACGGCCGCGCCCGTCTCGTGGGCGGCAGCGACAGCAGCTTCGAAGATCGCGCGCGCCTGCATCTCGACAATCTCGGGATAGGAGATGGCAAGACGGCAGCCGCGATGACCCAGCATGGGGTTGAATTCGTGCAGGGCATCGACACGCTGGCGCAACGCGGCGGGCTCCATGCCCATGGCCGCCGCGACATCGGCGATTTCCTCATCGGTATTCGGTAGGAACTCGTGCAACGGCGGATCGAGCAAGCGGATCGTGACCGGCAATCCGTGCATGACGTTGAAGAGACCGGTGAAATCGAGCCGCTGGATCGGCAACAGCTGGTCCAGCGCGGCGCGGCGCCCCTTCTCGTCCTCGGCCAGGATCATTTCGCGCATGACATGGATGCGCTCGCCTTCGAAGAACATATGCTCGGTGCGGCAGAGGCCAATGCCTTCGGCGCCGAACGAGCGGGCAGCGCGTGCATCCGCCGGCGTATCGGCATTCGTGCGCACGGTCATCCGGCGCGCGCCATCGGCCCACCGCATGATGCGCCCGAAATCACCGGAAAGCTCCGGCTGCACCATCTGCACTTCGCCCTTGAGAACCTGTCCGGCCGAGCCATCGATGGTGATGACATCGCCTTTCTTGAGCGTCACGCCGACGCCGATCACGCGCTCGTTGCGGGCATCGATACGCATCGTGCCGGCGCCGACGACACAAGGGATCCCCATGCCGCGAGCGACCACGGCCGCGTGGCTGGTCATGCCGCCGCGAGTCGTCAGGATGCCTTCGGCGGCATGCATGCCATGAATATCCTCGGGGCTTGTCTCGACCCTGAGCAGGATGACCTTGCGGCCCTCCTCCGATGCAGCCACCGCTTCCTCTGCCGTAAACACGATTTCGCCTGTCGCCGCACCCGGCGAGGCCGGCAAACCCGTGCCGATCACTTCGCGCGCCACCCGCGGATCGATCGTCGGATGCAGGAGTTGGTCGAGCGACGAGGGTTCGATGCGCAGAACGGCTTCAGCCTCGCTGATCACCTTCTCGTCCACCATGTCGACGGCGATCTTCATTGCCGCGCGGGTCGAGCGCTTGCCGGAGCGCGTCTGCAGCATCCAGAGCTTTCCGCGCTCGATGGTGAACTCGATATCCTGCATGTCGCGGTAGTGCGATTCCAGCTGACCGCAGATGCGCGACAATTCCTTGAACGCCTCCGGCATCAGCTTTTCCATCGACGGCCGGTCGGAACCGGAACTGATGCGCCCGTCTTCGGTGATGCTCTGCGGGGTGCGGATGCCGGCAACGACATCCTCGCCCTGCGCGTTCACGAGAAACTCGCCATAGAGTGTCTTTTCGCCGGTCGACGGGTTGCGGGTAAAAGCGACACCGGTCGCCGACGCGTTGCCGAGATTGCCGAAAACCATCGCCTGGATGTTGACCGCCGTTCCCCACATCTCGGGGATATTGTGCAGGTGGCGATAGGTCACGGCCCGCGCGCTCATCCAGCTGGAGAAGACGGCGCCAACGGCGCCCCACAGCTGGATCTCGGGATCCTGGGGAAACTCCTCGCCCAGTTCCTCTTCTATGATGCCTTTGTAGAGCGAGACGACATGCTGCCACTCGGCGGCGCTCAATTCCGTATCGAACTCATGGCCGAGACGGGCTTTTTCATCTTCGAGGATTTCCTCAAAGACATCATTGTCCAGCCCCATGACGACATCGGCATACATCTGGATGAAGCGGCGATAGCTGTCCCAGGCAAAGCGCGCATCGCCGGCATCGTGGCCAAGCGCCTGAACCGTATCGTCGTTCAGGCCGAGGTTTAAAACGGTATCCATCATTCCGGGCATCGATACCCGCGCGCCGGAACGGACCGACAGCAGCAAGGGCTTCTGGCCAGCGCCGAAGCGCCGCCCTGTTATGGCTTCGATGCCCGCAATACCAACGCGGACCTGCTCCTTGAGCGCTTCGGCAATCCGCCGCCCATCCTTGTAGTAGGCACTGCAGGCGTCGGCGATGATGGTGAGGCCAGGAGGAACAGGCAGGCCAAGGCTGCACATCTCGGCAAGGTTCGCCCCCTTGCCTCCGAGTCGCTCGCGATCAACGGCACGCCCCTCCGCCTTACCGTCGCCGAATGTGTAGACCCACTTGGTCATCTTCCCCCCGAACACCAAATCAGAAAACAACTTAATCCGTTGGTGCTCAAATGAAAATCGACAAATACGGCCGAAATGTTGCAGCGCACAAAATTGGCTCAAATGTGCGTCGATTTGTCGGAGAGAGCGAGAGAACAATAAAGCTTTGCGGGACTGCAACAAAGTCCCGCAAAGCCTTATTTCCGTCCAGCCAGGAAAACCGGACGGGGGGTTCCTAGATGTGCCAGCGGGGCGCGGAGAGCCGCATTTCCCGTGCTGCACATTCATACCGCGATACGTGCTGACTTGTGAGCCGGTATCTTGGTCGGTGCATGCAGTAATCTCTAATACAAGATTGGTAGGAAGACATCACACTATTGGGTGAGAATCCCTGCCGCATCTGACTTTTTTTGGGGTTTTCTCCCGAAAGGCTCAGGCGATCTCGCGCAGCTGCTCCGCGGTCTGCAGATCGACCGATACGAGCTGGGAGACGCCCTGCTCCGCCATTGTCACGCCGAACAGCCTGTTCATGCGCGCCATGGTGATGGGATTGTGCGTAATGATGACGAAGCGTGTCTCGGTCGAGGCCGCCATCTCGTCCATGAGGTTGCAATAGCGCTCGACGTTGTGGTCGTCGAGCGGGGCGTCCACTTCGTCGAGAACACAGATCGGCGCCGGATTGGTGAGAAACACCGCAAAGATCAGCGCCATGGCAGTCAGCGCCTGCTCGCCGCCCGAAAGCAGCGTCATCGTCTGCGGCTTCTTGCCGGGCGGGCGGGCCAGGATTTCCAGGCCTGCCTCAAGCGGATCGTCGGATTCGATCAGCTGCAGCTCGGCCGTACCGCCGCCGAAAAGATGGGTGAAAAGGCGCTGGAATTGGCCGTTCACCACATCGAATGCGGCGATCAGGCGCTCACGCCCTTCGCGATTGAGGCTCTGGATGGCGCCGCGCAGCTTGCGGATCGCGTCGATCACATCGTCACGTTCCTTGATCAACGCCTCGAGCTTTTCGCTGAGTTCCTTCTGTTCTTCCTCGGCGCGCAGGTTGACCGCGCCGAGACGCTCGCGCTCCATCTTCAGGCGCTCCAGCTCGCGCTCCACCTCGCGCAGATCCGGAACCGCCTGCATGGCCTCCAGACCGGCCAGACGCAGGGCCTCGTGCGGCGCGACGTTCAACGCCTCGCGAATGCGCGCTTCGCCCTCCTGCCGCTTTTCGCGCGCGGAAACGAGACGCTCTTCGGCGCGGCCTCGGCGCTCGCGGCTTTCGGCGAGTTCGGACAGCGCGGTCGCCGCCCTGTGATCGGCATCACGCTGCACAAGTTCGGCTTCGGCAAGCACATCCGCAGCGCGGCGGCGGGCGTCGTCGGCCTTTTGCAGTTCATTGAGAAGCGCGCGGCGCTTGTCGTCGAACTCATCGGGCGCCATTTCCAGCTCGGCCGCTTCTTCCCGTGCCTCTTCCTCTCGATCGCGAAGCGTCGAGATATGGTCTTCGGCACTGGCTGCGCGCTGGCGCCAGGTGTCACGCTCCTGGGCGATGGCAAGCAGGCGGCGCTGGCGCGCTTCGTTTTCGCGATTCAGACTTTCGTGGCGAGCGCGCGTTTCGGCAAGCGCGCCACGATCGGTCGCGACTTCGGCCTGCTGCAAGCGCAGTCGGTCGTCGATACCGGTCAGGTCGGGCGCATCTTCAAGTTCGATGCGGGCGTTCTCCTCCTGAACGGAGATATCCTCCAGCTGGGACTGAAGCTGGCTTACGGCCTCGGCGACAACATCACGCCGACGGATCAGATCGCCCGAGGCGCGTTCGGCGGCTGCAAGCGCCTCGCGCGCTTCCGCAAGCTGTCGCGCCGACAGGCGGCTTACGTCTCGGGCATCGGCCAGGCGACGCTCCTCGCCACGGATCGCCTCGGCGGCGGCGGCAAGCTGCTCCTCTGCTTCGACGAGCACATCGCGGGCAAGCGCTGCTTCGCTTTCCAGCTCGGCCAGACGGTTCTTCTGCGCAAGCCGCAAGGCGGCGGCATTCGGCGCATCCGCGCCGGTGACGTGACCGTCCCAGCGATAGACAGCACCCTCTTTCGTCACCAACCGCTGGCCGGGCTTGAGGGCAGGCATCAGCCTCGGGCCATCCGCGTCGGCAATCAGGCCGATCTGCTTCAAGCGGCGGGTCAGCGCCGCAGGGGCGCGAACGTGGTTGAGGAGCGGCGTGACCCCATCCGGCAATACAGGATCAGCCGAGCCATCGCCGTTCCCAGACCAATGCGCAGGCGCCTTCGGATCGAGCGGCGATTCCAGATCATCGCCGAGCGCGGCGCCGAGCGCCGTTTCAAAGCCACGATCCACCCGCAGATCTTCGGCAACCGGCGCGAACTCGCCTGCAGCGGCACCCGCCGCCAGCATCCGCGAAATCGTGCGGGCTTCGGTCTCGACTGCGTTCAATTTCGACCGCGCCTGCTCAACCGGCGGGCGCGACAGTAATTCCGTCTGGCGGGCCGACGCGAGCGCCTGTTCGACCGCCTGGATACTGGCTTCCGCCTCGGCCAGGGCACCCTCGCCGGCCTCGACGATCGCACGCTTTTCATCCGGATCCGGCAGGGTAGCGATCTTTTCCGCGACAGCGGACAGCTCCCGGCCGGCTTCATCCATCTGGCGCTCCAGACGCATCTTGCGGTCCGCGAGATCTCGGATGGCGCGTTCAAGCTGGTTGCGCCCGGCGGCCGCTTCTGCGCGCTCCGCGGTCAGCGCCGTGAAGACGCGCTCGCTGTCGGCAAGCTTGATCGCTGCCTCTTCGAACGCCTCGCGCGTTTCTTCGGCATAGCGGCCCGAGTCGGCCAGAATCTCGGTGATGTCGGCCTCTTCGGCGTCAAGCTTCGCCAGGATCGCCGCATTGTCGGCCACGAGCCGTTCCTCGCGGCGGATGTCCTCGCCAAGCTGGGCAAGCCGGCGCGTCAGCTCATCGCGGCGGCGCAGGATGCGGTTCGCGTCTTCTTCCAGCTGCGTCTTGGCGATCTGCAGGCGCTGCAAGGCCGCAGCCGCCCGTGCCTCATCCTCGCGGAGTTCCGGAAGCTTGAGGCTGGCGATCCCTTGTGTCTTCGCCGCTTCCATCTGGATCTGCGCCTTTTCGGCAACGATCGAGGTGGCCTGGTTGAGCGCGCTGTCGGCCTCGGCCTCGGCCTCCTTGGCCTGCACCCAGCGGATATGCAGGAGCATCGCTTCGCGCGCGCGGATATCGGCGGACAGCGTCTTGAAACGGTTGGCCTGACGCGCCTGGCGCTTCAGGCTTTCGATCTGGCTTTCCAGCTGCGAGGTGACGTCATCGAGGCGCTCGAGGTTGGTCTCGGCGGCGCGGAGCCGCAACTCAGCCTCATGGCGGCGAGAATGCAGGCCGGAAATGCCGGCTGCCTCTTCGAGCAGCTGGCGGCGGGCCTGCGGCTTGGCGGAGATCAGCTCGCCGATGCGGCCCTGCCCCACCATGGACGGCGAGCGGGCGCCGGTGGATGCATCGGCAAACAGTAGCTGCACATCCTTGGCGCGGCTTTCCTTGCCGTTGATGCGATAGATCGAACCCTGCTCGCGCTCGATGCGGCGGGTGACCTGGATCTCGTCGCTGTCGTTGAAGGCGGCCGGCGCGGTACGCTCGGAATTGTCGAGATAGAGGGCGACTTCGGCCGTGTTGCGAGCCGGACGATTGCCGGACCCCGAGAAGATGACGTCGTCCATGCCGGACGCGCGCATGTTCTTGTAGGAGTTTTCGCCCATGACCCAACGGAGCGCTTCGACAAGGTTCGACTTGCCACAGCCGTTCGGGCCGACGACGCCGGTCAGTCCGCGCTCGATGATGAATTCGGTGGGCTCGACGAAGGACTTGAAGCCGACGACGCGAAGCTTGTTGAACTTCATGCGGTCGCCTCATGGAGGGCGCAACAAAAAACGGGCGCACGGCTTCCGCCGTCGCCCGTCCATTGGAAACGGCTCAGCTCAGAGCAGGCTGTCGATAAGGGCCGACATGGTGTCAACCGTCATGTCTCCAGAGTAGCGCTTCCCGTTGATGAGGAAGGTTGGCGTGGCGTTGACGCCGAATTCCTTGGAACCCCGTTCCCGCGTCGCGTTCACTTCATCCAGCAGCTTCTGGTTCGTCAAGCACTTCGTGAAGCTATCCTCAGTAAATCCAGCGAGTTTCGACATCTGGAGGAGTGCGCCACGGCCATCGTCGGCGGCAGCCCAGGTCTGCTGCTGCTTGAACAGCATGGCGACCATCGGGAAATACTGCTCGGCAGTGCTCAGATCTTCCGGCTTCGACGGGTTGCAGCGCGCGAGCATGAAAGCAGCGGCGGCGCGCGGGTCGAAGGGGAATTCGCGAATGATGAAGCGCACCTTGCCGGTGTCGACGTACTTCTTCTTGATTTCGTCGAAGGTCGTCGTGTGGAAATGCGCGCAGTGGGGGCAGGTCATCGACATGTATTCGACGATGGTGACCTTGGCGTCTTCCTTGCCGAGCGCCATTTCCGGCAGACCACCCGGCTTCAGCACGGCGGCCATATCGACGTCGCCATCGGACTGCGGCACTTCGGCAGCGGCATGCGCGGTGCTGAACACCGTCAGGCTCGCCGTCGCGGCAGCCACGCCGCCCAGGAGCTGGCGTTTCGTCAGTTGCATTTCGGACATTGGCATCAAGTTCCCCATAAATGAGAGTGGCGGCTGTGAGTGCGATATAACGGCGCGAAGCGGCGAACAAGGCTCGCTTCACCAACTTTCTTCAAAGAATTGTGACCTTGATGGGACGACTGGATTAAATCTCGGCCAGAATTGGCGAACTGCAATACTTCCGGTGCACTAACGTCCCTTTTTTCCGAGTACTGCGGTGCCGAGCCGCTTTACCGCCTCGCGCAGCTTGTCGCCCTCAATCCCCTCCATCATGTCCTCCAGCCTTCTCGCGGCCTCGCCTTTCAACGGCGGCGGCGCGCGAAAGCGCTTCGTCGCCTGCGAGACCGGTTTCTGGACGATGCGGATCTGATGCACGGCGGAAAAACCGAAGAAGCTGTTGATGCGCTGGATGAGCTCACCCTGGGCATGGGTGAGGAAGAGCGCGCGGGCGCCTTCGCAGGCGATGGTCAGGACACCGGGGCGAAAGCTGCCGTCGTCACTGCCTCTCGCCCAGGCGATTTTCTCTGGCCGGGTGCAATCTGCGAAATCCTCGCCGGCGATCTCGTCCCATGAGCCAAGCAGCGCGGTGTTGATGCCGGCGCGTTTGGCGAGCACGGGGTCGATCAGGCCGTTGGCCAGTTCGGAGATCTGTTTTTCACCTTTGCGTGGATAACTCATCGAAACCTTCATATGCCGCCGCTGTTTAGCGCCGCTGCCTTGATCGGGCGGCATTGCTTCGCCAAGTATAGGGCACTTCCCCACAGCACGGCAAATGATGACCTCAACGACCCTAGACGCGCCTTCCGCAAAGCCCCTCCTCGACTGGTATGACCGCCACCACCGCGACCTGCCGTGGCGCGTCTCGCCGCCGATGGCCGCGCGCGGCATCAAGGCCGATCCCTACCGCGTGTGGCTTTCCGAGGTGATGCTGCAGCAGACGACGGTGCCGGCGGTCAAGCCGTATTTCGCCAACTTCCTGGCGCGCTGGCCGACGGTGCACGACCTTGCCGAAGCGCCGAGCGAAGACGTGATGGCTGCCTGGGCTGGGCTCGGGTACTACGCACGCGCCCGCAACCTGAAGAAATGTGCCGAAGCCGTCGCACAAGACCATGATGGCGTCTTTCCCGACACGGAGGATGGGTTGAAATCGCTTCCGGGGATTGGCGATTATACAGCCGCTGCCGTTGCCGCCATTGCCTTCAATCGCCGCGCCGCCGTCATGGATGGAAACGTCGAGCGCGTCATTTCCCGTCTCTACGCCATCGCGACACCGCTGCCGGCGTCCAAACCGCTGATGAAGCAGAAGGTGGCGCTGCTGACGCCGTCCGATCGCCCGGGCGATTTCGCGCAGGCAATGATGGATCTCGGCGCGACCATCTGTACGCCGAAGCGTCCGGCCTGCGCGCTCTGTCCGTTCAACGGATCATGCGAGGCGCTGCGGCTTCATGATCCAGAGCATTTTCCCGTCAAGGCGGCCAAGAAGGACAAGCCGGTTCGATACGGCGCGGCGTTCGCAGCGGTCACGGCGGACGGCGAACTGCTGTTGCGGCGGCGGATCGAAAGCGGCCTCCTGGGCGGGATGACCGAGATCCCGACAACGGGCTGGACCGCGCGACTGGACGGCGAGACTTCGGCCGATGCCGCCCCCTTCCCGGCTGCCTGGGAGGCCTGCGGGACGGTGACCCATGTGTTCACCCATTTCGAATTGCGGCTTTCAATCTACCGCGTGGCAATCCCTGCACAGATTCAAACGGATAACGGTTGGTGGGAACCGGTTACAAATCTTGAATCGCAAGCGCTGCCGACAGTCATGAAAAAAGCGATCACAACGGCTATTCCCCTCGCGTTCACACACTCCAAGGAATGATAGATGTCTATTGATCATATCGTTTTCGATATCGGAAAAGTCCTTATTCATTACGATCCGAATATTCCGTTCAGCCGTCTCATTCCCGATGAGGCCGAACGCAAGTGGTTCTTCGACAACGTCTGCACGCACGACTGGAATGTCGAGCAGGACCGCGGGCGCACCTGGGCGGATGCCGAAGCACTGCTGATCGAGGCGCACCCGACCCGCGAAGAGCACATTCGCGCATTTCGCAAACACTGGCACGAGATGGTGTCGCATTCCTACGACGACAGCGTCGCGATCATGGAAGGCCTGATTGCCGACGGTCAGGACGTGACGATGCTGACCAACTTTGCCTCCGACACGTTCCGCGAGGCGCAGGTGCGTTTTCCCTTCCTGACCAAGCCGCGCGGCGTCACCGTGTCCGGCGACGTCGGTCTCATCAAGCCTGACATCGCGATTTACGAAACGCATGCGAACAGCTTCGGGCTGAAGCCTGAAGCAACGATCTTCATCGACGACTCCGCACCCAACGTCGAGGGCGCGAAGGCCGCCGGCTGGGATGCCGTTTTGTTTACCGGCGCCGACCAGTTGCGTGCCGATCTCATCGCCCGTGGCGTGAGGGTTTGACGATGGCTTTCGACCCGATCAAGGAGATCACGCTGTTTCACGACGCCATCAACCGGCTCGACTACGCGATGATCGAGGATTACTTCGCGGACAATGCGACTTACACATCCAACGGCGTGGGCAGTCTTTCCGGCCGCGACGAGATCATGGTGGCATTCCACAAATACTTTGACGACTATCCCGACCAGACGGCATTCAACACGCTGGTCGAGCGCGTGAGCCCCAGTGCCGGGCGCGCCGTCTGGTCGGTCCGCGCCACACACAGCAAGACCGGCAAGCCGCTGGTCCGCGAGGGTGAGGAGACGATCACCTTCAACGAGAACGGCCGCATCACCAACGTCGAAGTGACGGATTACCAAACCTTCTAGGACCCAACTCCGGCGATGAGAGCCCGCAAATCTCTCATCGCATCAGGAACAATCAGTATTCTCGGCTGTTTTGATACCAGCGGCGCAAATGACGGCCCGTATCAACAACAGACAAGTCAGCCTGGCTGACGGGAGGTTACGATGGGTAGAGGTATCTTGCTTTGGCTTATAGGCGTTCCGATTCCGCTGATCCTGCTGATCCTGTTTTTCTGGCATTAACAGTGCAAGCGGCGGCGCTACCGCACTGGCGACAATACAGACTTGAAGCTGACGAAGAGGCGCTCCTGGAGCGTCTCTTTATGTTACCGGCCCCTGAAAACCTGCAGCCGTGGCGATGAGATAAACGGCAAGCACCGCTGCGATCCAGAGGTCCGAGATCATCGGAATGCTCTCCGTTCGGCTGCGCTCAGGATTGAGCAGGTGCTTCACGCCGGCCAAGCCGAAAAAGAGGCAGCCCACCAGGGCCGCAGGGGTGATCCATTCCCTGACAAGGATGCTTGCCATCGCAAGCAGGCCGATCGACAGGTTTCCGAAGCCGACTTCCTGCACCAGTGGGAAGGCCTTGGTGTCGCTGACGCCGAAGATGGTCTCGGCGGTAAAGGACGGCTTGGTAACCTGCCTGACGCCGGCCAGCAGCAGGCGCAGACCGACAGCCCAGAAGACAAACCATTTGCCGATCAGGAAAACGAGATCGGCGTTCGCAACCGCGGCTTCCGCGATTATGGATATGACCGGCAGAAGAAGCATCAAAAGCAGAAGGATTGCGAGATACATGGCGGGTCCCCCCTCGCCCGGTTTCAAGCAGCAGCTGCTACTTCATGGCAGGGAACGGCGATTTCGCAAGGGCAAAAATGAAAACGCCCGGGGCTGATCCCGGGCGTTTTCTACCTTCTTCCGCAACTGGAGGTACAAAAACCGGAAGAAGGCAAACTCGATCTGGTTTGAGCGCGGCTCATTCTGCCTTTGCCAGATCACTGCGGATAACGGACCGCAACTCATCGATCGGGCGCAGGGATTGCCCATCGTCGAAGTGCCAGAACGTCCATCCGTTGCATGCATCAAGGCCCTGGACCTTTGCCCCAAGGCGATGAATGGAACCGGCCTCGCCGCCGGAGGCGACCGTGCCGTCGGCACGAACGATCGCGCTGTAGCGACGGCGCGCATCGGTGAGCACTTGGCCGGGCTTGATCAGGCCGCTTTCGACCAGCACATTGAAAGCCACGCGGACTTCCTGCTTCTTGCCGGTCATCACGGTGAGTTCAGCCTTGCCGAGCGGCTCGACCGCTTCGATACGAGCGGCCGCCGCGTCGATATAGTCCTGCTCGCGTTCGATACCGACGAAGTGGCGGCCGAGGCGCTTGGCGACGGCGCCGGTCGTACCCGAGCCGAAGAACGGATCGAGGATGATGTCGCCGGGCTTCGAGGACGCCATGATCACACGGGCAAGCAACGCTTCCGGCTTCTGCGTCGGATGCACCTTCTTGCCGTCGTCGCCTTTCAGGCGCTCGCCGCCGCTGCAGATCGGGAATAGCCAGTCCGAGCGCATCTGCACGTCGTCGTTTGCCGCCTTCATGGCGTCGTAGTTGAAGGTGTAGCCCTTGGCCTTGGCGTTCGGGCTTGCCCAGATCATCGTCTCATGCGCGTTCTGGAAGCGACGGCCCTTGAAGTTCGGCATCGGATTGGTCTTGCGCCAGACGATGTCGTTGAGGATCCAGAAGTTCAGGTCCTGCAGCGTGGCGCCGACGCGGAAGATGTTGTGATAGGAGCCGATCACCCAGAGCGTGCCTGTCGGCTTCAGGACGCGACGGCAGGCGAGCAGCCAGGCGCGGGTAAAGGCATCGTAGGCTTCGAAGGATGCGAACTGATCCCATTCGTCATCGACGGCGTCGACAAGCGACTGATCGGGACGATGCAGGTTGCCGCCGAGCTGCAGGTTGTACGGCGGATCAGCGAAAATAACGTCTACGGAGTGGTTTGGCAGGGCTTCAAGGGCAGCAACGCAATCGCCCTTGATGATCGTGTCGATCCAGGAACCCGGCTTTGCGGAGGCCTTGAGATCGGCAAGCGGAAATACTGACGCCATCTTGAAACTCGCTCATACACATTACGCTTTTTACTGTCTGTTATGGTTACCCATCTTGGTTACCAAAGCCTGAATTGCTGATCGATTTCGGGAAAAAAATGCTGTTTGTCTATTCGAAATGGCTCGCATCGCCATGAACGACGACCGCAGGGGTTGCCGTTCATGGCGTGCTCGTTCACGAGTTCAGCAGGTCGGTGCCGTAGGAATTATCGATCACGCAGAGCCACTTTCCATCGGCGTCTCGCCTGAAGACGTAGGTCGCGCGCCGTGTCACCGACGACGGCAAGCCGCCCTTGCCACTCGTCTGGAGCACCGTTTCCATGATGACCAGCGCGGTGTCGGCGCCCTCGATGACCTGCATATCGCCCTGCGTGACGACGATGCTGTGATCGAAGTACTCGGCAATGGCGACGAAGGCGCGGCGGATCTGCTCCTTGCCTGATGCGATCAGGCCCGGCTTGACGACGAGCGTCGCATCCTCGGCATAGAATTCCATGAGCGCGTCGAAATCCTCGGCGCCGATGGCACGGTCGGCCGCCTCGATCAGCGCCTTGAGCGGATGTGATGACATGGGTGTCTCCTTTTGTCGGTAGTGATCCCAGGAGACAGACATGAAAAACCCGCCTCCAGGGGCGGGTTGCAGTTCGGAAATCCGGACGCGCGCTAACCCACCGTCGATTGGACGGCGATAATAATCAGCGAAGCGAATGCGAACAGGCTTTCCATAAAAACCGCTATAAATCTCACGCGCGACTTGTCCACCGGAAAGGCCATCATCAACGCCCTACACCGGATCATGCACCAGCCGGCTGTCATCCGGCGCCTGCGCTCTCTCCTTCATGCCGTAGTCGCGAACGATATGGCCGATCCGCAAGCGATAGTCCGCGAAGATGCCGTTGCGGCCGGCGGACTGGGCGGCGCGGTGGGCTTCCAGATTGCGCCACTCCTTCACGGCGTCCTCGTCGCGCCAGAAGGACAGCGACAACAGCTTGCCGCGGACGGTGAGGCTCTCGAAGCGCTCGATGGAGATGAAGCCGTCGATCTTTTCCAGTTCCGCCCGCAGTTCGCCGGCGAGATCGAGATAGGTGTGGCGTTCTCCCAGATAGGGCAGAACCTCGAAGATGACCGCGATCATGGCAGCACCAGCTTTGCGTGAGGGAGGGACACGTTCTTCAGGAAGATGCGGTCCTCCTTGAGGATGAAGCGCTCGCGCCTGGCGAGTTCGTAGTTCTCCCGGCCCAGCGGATCGGCAGCGAGCCGTGCGCGGTAGGCCTCGTAGGCAGCGAGGCTTTCGATGTTGTAGACCCCGTAGGCGGTCGTTGCCGAGCCTTCGTGCGGGGCGAAGTAGCCGATCAGATCGGCGCCGTTGCGCGGTATCGCCTCCCCCCAATTGCGCGAGTATTCCTCGAAGCGATCCTTCTTGAACGGATCGATCTCATAGCGGATGAAGCAGGTAATCATCGTCGTCTCCCTGTGCTGTGAGACCTTTTTCGCATGTTGCCCGGCAGCGATGCTTCGGTTACGATCGAAGTATGGAGGAAGGGCGAAGTATGAAGGAAGGCCCCGACATTGCGCAGATCGGTGCGCTCATCGGCGATCCCGCTCGCGCGAACATGCTGACCGCGCTGATGGGCGGCAAGGCGCTGACGGCAACGGAGCTTGCGGCCGTTGGCGGCATCACCGTGCAGACGGCGAGCACGCATCTGGCGAAACTCGAAGCCGGCCACCTGCTGGCGCAGCGCAAGCAGGGACGACACCGCTATTTCACGCTTGCGGATGAGAGTGTCGGCAAGCTGCTCGAGAGCATCATGGGGTTTGCCGCGGGGCGCGGGCAGTTGCGGCACCGGCCCGGCCCGAAGGAACCGGCGCTTCGCAAGGCGCGGATCTGCTACGATCACCTTGCGGGCGACTATGGTGTGCGGATGCTGGACAGCCTCGTTGCCAGGGGAGCGATCGACGCCGTTGGCGATGGCCTGGCGCTGACCCAAGCCGGTGAAAGCACGTTGAAATGCATCGGCATCGACGTGCACGATCTCAAGTCGTCACGCAGGCCGCTGTGCCGCTCCTGCCTCGACTGGAGCGAGCGGCGAGCGCATCTGGCGGGCAGCCTCGGCAAGGCGTTGCTTGCGAACTTCTTCGAGAAGGGATGGGCGCGGCGAACGGCAGGTAGCCGCTCGGTGATCTTTTCGCCGGAGGGAGAGCGGCAGTTCCTGTCGCTTTTTCCGGTCGAGGCCTAGCCCCCTTCCCCGTCACGGACTACCCCGGATCGATGACGTGAGACCGAGCAGCGCGCCATCGATGACACCCGCTCAACGGGCAATTCACAGGCGCTCCAGCACACATTGCAAATTGCCATCGATGGGCTGAGTATCAGTGCGTCAGATTCGGCATTAGCAATAGGGGTGTTGATGTTTCCACTGTCCCACATGATGAAGTCGTTCATACGCAAAGGTCGCCTGACCGTCATCGATGCTGACGGAAAGCGCCATGTATTCGAGGGGTCGCCAGGGCCGCATGTCACGATGCGCCTGACCGACAAGAAACTTTACCGGACACTGGTGTTCAATGCGGAGCTTGCGGCGGGCGAAGCGTATATGGACGGGACGATGCGCTTCGAGGAGGGCTCGACGCTTCGCGATTTCCTGACGCTCTTTTCGATCAATCGCCTGTCGCTCGGTTCCTACCCGATCCAGAAGGTGCTGCGCGCGATCAAGATGCGCTTCCGCAAGCGCCAGCAATCGAACCGCAAGGGCGAGGCACAGCAGAATGTCGCCCACCACTACGATCTCGGCAACGAGTTCTACAAACTCTTTCTCGATCAGAACATGCTCTACTCCTGCGCCTATTTCAGGGAGCCCGGCGAGACGCTGGAACAGGCACAGCGCAACAAGCTGCGGCTTCTCGCCAGCAAGCTTGGGCTCAAGCCAGGAATGAAGGTACTGGATATCGGCTGCGGCTGGGGTGACCTTGCCCTCTATCTCGCCGCGATGGAAGATGTGGAGGTTGTCGGCGTGACGCTCTCCACGGAGCAGCAGGCGCTGGCTTCGCAGCGCGCAGCGGAGGCCGGACTTGCCGACCGCGTACGGTTCGAACTCAAGGACTATCGGGACGTACAGGGGCCGTTCGACCGGATCGTTTCAGTCGGCATGTTCGAACATGTCGGCGTCCAGCATTACGATGAATTCTTCAAGAAGCTGAACGCGCTGATGCCGGATGATGGCCTCGCGGTGCTGCATTCGATCGGACACATGAGCCCGCCAGGGATGGCGAGCGCGTGGCTACGGAAGTATATTTTCCCCGGCGCCTATTCACCTGCCCTCTCCGAGGTCTTTTCCGTCGTCGAGCAGAACAGCCTCTGGGTCACGGATCTCGAATTCCTGCGCGTTCACTATGCGACGACGCTTGCTCACTGGGGCGAACGTTTCGAGAAGAACCGCGACAAGGTGATCGCGCTCTATGACGAACGCTTCGCGCGCATGTGGGAATTCTATCTGATCAGCGCTGAGATGATGTTCAGAACGGGGAGCCAGTTGGTCTTCCACATGCAGTTGTCACGCGCACGTGACGCAGCCCCCATTGTCCGGGACTACGTCACCGACAAACAGCGCCTCTATCTGGAAGCCGAGAAGAAGCTCAGTCTGCCTGTGTGAGGCCCGGTTACCGCGCGACGATCAGGACATCCTTGAAGCCGTTGTTCGCGACATGTCCGCAGAGTTCGGCCCACTCGCAATCCTCGCACGCACGGCGGATCGTGCCGAATGCGAAGTTGCGGCGCAGCCTTGCGAGCGTCGAACCATCTGGCGTCAGCCGTGTGCCCTCGCTGACCGGCATGCCAAGCAAACGACCGACAGCCTCCGCGGCTGCCTCGTCGCGCATGACGACGCTTGCATTGAGGCAATGCGGGGCGCCGCCGGGTAGCAACGGAGCGCAGATGTCGTCAGGGCCGGCGATGATTTCGATATCCTCGCCGGCCGAGAGCCGATCCGCGATGCGCCGGTAGTTCTCGGTGAAGGCAGGCGTGTAGCCTTCACCGATGAACGTCAGCATGCAGAGCAGGTGGTGGGCCCTGAGCCTAACCGTCACTTCAGCGGCCGGTATAGACGCGGACAGCCTTGAGTGCTGCGGCGACAAGAGCCGATTTCAGCACGGCGCCGAGAATAAACGGCGCGACGCCGAACAGCCAGGCCTTCTCCATCCCCAGCAGATAGGCGAGCCACAAGCCGCCGATCGCGAGGCACAGGATATTGGCCGCGAGGTGAGCGCTGAAACTCAGCACGACCCGGTCGCCCGTCCATCCGCGTGCGGCAAGCCAACCGGCAAGAGCCGCAATGATCGGGAACGAGACGAGATAGCCTGCTGTCGGCCCCATGAAGGGGGCAAGGCCACCGGCGCCGTTGGCAAGAACCGGAAAGCCGACCATTGCCTCGGCCAGCCACGCCAGCACGGTCAGGCCGCCAAGCCTCCAGCCATAGAGCGCGCCGATCATGGTCAGGGCAAAGGTCTGCATGGTGATCGGAACCGGCACCATCGGCACCGAGATCTGCGACGCGAGCGCAAGGATCAGCGTCCCGGCCAGCACGAACGCCGACTTCACGGCAAGCGGACGCGCCGACAGGCGCAGCGGGTCGAAATCCAGACGGGTCGACGGCTCAAACAGGGACATACAACTCTCCTTCCAAAATTATAGATAATTATGAACTTCCATCTATTTTTATGAGAGAGAATGGCGCCAAACGCAAGCGGGAGCAATTGACCAAATCACATCCGCACGAATGAAGGCGAGCAAAGGCAACACGGGCAGGACAACAACCCGTTGTTATCTATCGCAAAACTTCGGTTTAAAAATTATCTATAATTTCGACGTCAGCCGACAATCGCGAACGCTTCGCGGACGGTCTTGCCCGACTGAGCACTCTGCGGCGCACGCCCAATCCACTGAACGTGTCGCTCGAGAATCGCCGCAGCCTCGTCCGAGCGCCCCTCGCGCAGCGCAAGCAGGATGGCGCGATGGTCGTGATCCGTGCGCTTTTCCCAGCCTGAACGCCAGGCAGAAAACAGAAAGCGGGCACTTGCCGCATGCAAATCATCAATAGAGGCCAGCAGGCGCCTCATGCTGCAAGGCGCCAGGATAAGGCGATGGAAACGCCGATTGGCCTCCTCCCAGGCATGCACATCGGCCGCAGCATCGCCTTCGCGCGCGGCATCTTCGGCCGCATCAAGAATGGCCGGCGTCAGGTGCGGAGCCGCGTGACGAAGGGCGAGCACCTCAAGCGCGGCTCTCATCTCTGCCACTTCACGGACTTCCTTGAGGTCGAACGACGCTACACGCACGCCGCGGCGCGGCTCGCTGATCGCCAGCCCCTGGGCTTCCAGCCGGCGAAAGGCCTCGCGGACGGGCACATGGCTGGTGCCGAATTCCTCGGCGATATGATCCTGACGCAGCCGCGCCCCGGCAGCCAGATCCCCGCGGACGATACGGTCGGCGAGAACACGACTGATACGGCTGGCGATTGTGTCTTCAGGTTCCTTACCCATATCAATCCCTTAGAGGCCCTGAATCGGCTTGTCGAGGCTAGACGGAACGCGCCCTCGAGACAATTGCGGCGGCAAGGAGACAGAGCCGCCCGTATCGCGCAATCCAGCCATGCCGCTCCATCGGTTGAGGTTCGGCGGCGCATCGTGTAAAGCGGCATCATCCCAAACAAGGCGTGAGTATATGGACGGCTTCGACCTCATCATCTTCGACTGCGACGGCGTTCTGGTCGATTCCGAAATCATTGCTGCGGACGTTGAGTCCACACTTCTGACCCAAGCGGGCTACCCGATCAGCATCGAGGAAATGGGCGAGCGTTTCGCCGGCATGACCTGGCAGAACATTCTGCTGCAGGTCGAACGCGAGGCGAGCATCCCGATTTCCGCATCGCTGCTCGACAAGTCCGAGAAGCTTCTCGACATGCGTCTCGAGAAGGAAGTTCAGGCGATCGCGGGCGTCGAAGCGGCACTGGCCCGACTGGACCTCAAGCGTTGTATCTGCTCCAACTCCAGTAGCGCACGTCTCGACATGATGCTCGGCAAGGTCGGCCTCGGGCGGTTTTTTGCACCGAACATCTTCTCCGCCAAGGATCTCGGCGCGGATCGCGTCAAGCCGAAGCCTGATATCTTCCTGCACGGCGCCAAGCAGATGGGCGTGCCCACCAGCCGCGCCGTGGTGGTCGAGGATTCCGTTCACGGCGTTCATGCGGCGCGTGCCGCAGGCATGCGCGTGATCGGCTTTACCGGCGCGTCGCACACCTATCCGGCCCATGCCGACAAGCTGACGGAAGCAGGCGCTGAAACCGTGATCTCGCGCATGATCGATCTCCCCGGCGTCGTTGCAGCGCTCGCCGAATGGGAAGGCGCTCTCTGATCAGAGCTTGAGCGACAGCGCGCCTGGAAGAACCTCAAAGCGCGCCGGGAGCCTGCCCGGCGCTTCGCCGTCGCTGTCGATCAACGCAACCTCGCTGCCGATTTGCCAGGCTTCGACAAGCTTCGCGCGATGAACGCTGACCAGCGGGTTCTTGAGATGAGCGCCGCTGTATATGCTGTTCATCAACGTCACGACCTTCAGGCGCGGCGCGCCACGCATCACCACGACATCAAAGAAACCATCGGCAACGTCCGCGGCGGGCGCGACGTTCATGCCGCCACCAAACCAGCCGCCATTGGCAACGGCGACAGCTGTGATCGGCCCTTCATAGACATCCTCCCCATCAAGGCGGAGGCGAATGTTGCAGGGCCGATAGCGCAGGATCTGCAGCACGCTATGGCAAAAGAAGATCATTGCAGCGGGAAGTCGCCTGTCCTTGCGCGCGGCATTGACCGCGCGGACGATCTGGCCTGAGACGCCAAAGCTGGCGATATTGGCGAAGTGACGCGTGACCGTCTCTCCATTCCCCTCATCGCACGTCAGCAACCCCGCATCGATCGGCCGCACGGTGGCAGACGTCAGACGCTCGGCGATTGCGGCCGGATCTCGGGAGATCGCAAAGTTGCGTGCGAAGTCACAGCCGGTCCCGGTTGCGATGAAGGAGAAGGCGACATCGGGACGGCCGGATTTCAGAATGCCGCCCGCCACTTCTCCAATCGTTCCATCGCCACCAACCGCCACGACCAAGTCGGTCTCCACAGCCAGTTCGCGCGCGAACCGCTCCGCATCGCCGAGGCCGCGGGTTTCCCGGACGCTTACACCTACGCCCTTCTTTTCGATTGCACGCCGCAGTATCGGCCAGAACGATCGCCGTCCATTCCGTCCGGAGACGGGATTCAAAACCAGTCCGATTTTCACGCAGTAATTCTCCCCGGCCCGGCCGAGACCACGGTGACGTCAGTGAGACAAGGAAGATCCTGGCTTATTTCTTCTTCTTGGCGCCCTTCGGCGCGCCCTGGTCGAAACCGATGTTGACGCGCACGAGCGAGCCGGAGCCGACCGGCATCTTGACGCCATCCTTGCGGAACAGGACCTGGGTGGCCGCGTCGGCAGAAACCTGCGCCGGGAAATTCGTGACTTCCGAATAGAGCACATCTTCGCCGTCGAGCACGGTGATGCGGATCGGCAGCGTCACTGTGCCTGCCTTACCGGCCGGGCCAGCAAGAACGCGCAACTGAGCGACGACAGTCATGTTGAGGTTCGTTTCGCTGAGCGTGCACTGGCGCGTATAGTCGCCGATCGAAGCCTGATAGGCCAGCTTCTGCGCGTCACCCGTCTTCGCACCGCCTGCATAGCTGCGGAACACCGCCTCGGCATCCTTCATGAAGATCTGAGGGCATGCGCCCTGCACGACCGGCGCGGTATTGCCGGTCGCCGTCTTTGCGGTACCGATGGATGGATCGTTCGAAGAGGGGTTTGCAGGCGCCATCGGCATGATCTGCGCATTTCCGCCGGACTGCGTCGATGTCGAGGTCGCGCTGTCCCCGCCGCCGACGCCGAGCGAGTTGCAGCTGACCAAAATAGCGGCGACCGATGCAGAAACGATGAGACGCGAGACCTTGCGAAGCACGATTATTCCACCCTTTTCAGAAAGTTTTTTGGGAGGCCCAACGACTTGCAGACGGGGCCTTTCGTGACAGTTTGCGATGGTCTATATCAGCGGCGCAAACAAAAATCGATTGGGTACGCACTGTTTTGATGCACATTTCGGGACCGCAAGCGGCGATGGGCGACATCGCAAGCCGGATGCGCCACGAGACATGGCTTCCCTCACTCCCGGAATTTTCCCGGCCGGCACATCAAGGATGACGACAGTGGACTATATCTCGACCCGCGGTGAAGCCCCTTCCCTCGGTTTCTGCGATGCATTGCTGGCAGGCCTGGCGCGCGACGGCGGGCTCTATGTGCCACGCGAATGGCCGCAGTTCTCCAAGAAGGAAATCCGGGCGCTTCGCGGCAAAAGCTATCAGGATATCGCCTTCACCATCCTGTCGCCCTTTACCAATGGCGAGATTCCTGACGAAACGTTCCGCGCCATGATCGACGAGGCCTATGGCACCTTCCGCCATCCGGCGATCGCGCCGCTGGTTCAGACCGGCCCGAACAGCTTCGTGATGGAGCTCTTCCACGGCACCACGCTGGCGTTCAAGGACGTGGCGATGCAGCTGCTCGCACGGCTGATGGACTACGCGCTGGAAAAGCGCGGCGAGCGCGCCACGATCGTCGGCGCAACGTCGGGTGACACCGGTGGCGCGGCGATCGACGCCTTCGCCGGCCGCGAGCGCACCGACATCTTCATTCTCTTCCCGCACGGCAAGGTCTCGCCGGTACAGCAGCGCCAGATGACGACATCGACCGCGTCGAACGTCCATGCGCTCGCCGTCGAAGGCAATTTCGACGATTGCCAGAACCTCGTGAAGGCGATGTTCAACGACGTCGCATTCCGCGACAAGGTCAAGCTTTCCGGCGTCAACTCGATCAACTGGGCGCGCATCATGGCCCAGATCGTCTACTACTTCACCACCGCGATCGCGCTCGGCGGCCCGGACCGCAAGATTTCGTTTACCGTACCCACCGGCAACTTCGGCGATATCTTCGCCGGCTACTGCGCCAAGCGCATGGGCCTGCCGATCGACAAACTGGTGGTCGCCACCAACGAGAACGACATCCTTGCCCGCACGCTGAAGACCGGCCGCTACGAGATGAAGGAGGTCAAGGCGACGACCTCGCCGTCGATGGATATCCAGATCTCCTCGAACTTCGAACGCCTGCTGTTTGAAGCCTACGACCGCGATGCCTCCAAGGTTCGCGCTGCCATGGACAGCCTGAAACAGTCGAATGGCTTCGAGATCGCGCCGGAAGCGCTTGCCTTCATCAAGAAGGGCTTCCGCGCCGGTCGCGCCAGCGAAAAGCAGGTCGCGCAGACCATCAAGAAGACCTTGGCCGAGACCGGCTATCTGCTCGATCCGCATTCGGCGATCGGTGTTTTCGTGGCCGAAAAGAACGAAAAGCCGAACGCGCCCATGGTGACGCTCGCCACCGCGCATCCGGCGAAATTCCCCGCAGCCGTAAAATCTGCATCCGGTATTGACCCCGCGCTTCCGACGTGGCTTGCTGATTTGATGGACAAGGAGGAGCGCTACCAGATCGTCAAGCCCGAGCTGAAAGCCGTTGAAACCTTCATCGGCACGAAGACCCGGTCCTAAGAGACGGCAGGCGCAGAAAGATAGCCAATGACAGTTGAGTGCACCCGGCTCAAATCCGGGCTGACAGTAGTCACACAGACGATGCAACACCTGGAAAGTGTTGCGCTGGGAGTGTGGATCAAATCAGGTTCGCGCAATGAGACCACAGATGAGCACGGTATTGCCCACCTGCTCGAACACATGGCCTTCAAGGGAACAGCACGCCGCAGCGCGCGCGAAATCGCAGAAGAGATCGAAGACGTCGGCGGCGAAGTAAACGCCGCAACCTCCACCGAGACCACCTCATACTACGCTCGCGTCCTCAAGGATCACGTTCCGCTCGCCGTCGACATCCTGGCCGACATCCTCACCGAATCCGCATTCGACGAAGAAGAGCTCGAGCGCGAGAAGCAGGTCATCCTGCAGGAGATCAACGCGGCCAACGACACGCCCGACGATGTCGTCTTCGACAAGTTCTCCGAAACCGCCTATCGCGACCAGACGCTCGGCCGCGCCATTCTCGGCACGCCGCAGACGGTCGTTTCCTTCACCCCGCAGCAGATCCGCGGCTATCTCGGCCGCAACTACACCACCGACCGGATGTTCGTCGTCGCAACGGGCGCCGTCCAGCACGATGAATTCGTTCGCATGGTCGAAGACCGGTTCGCATCGCTGCCGACGACACCAAGCGCAACGCCGGTGATGGAGCCCGCCAAGTATATCGGCGGCAACATCCGCGAGACGCGCGACCTGATGGATGCACAGATCCTGCTCGGCTTCGAGGGCAAGGCCTACCACGCCCGGGATTTCTACTGTTCGCAGATTCTTGCCAACATTCTGGGCGGCGGCATGTCGTCCCGCCTGTTCCAGGAAGTGCGCGAGATTCGCGGCCTGTGCTACTCGATCTATGCCTTCCACTGGGGCTTCTCGGACACCGGCATTTTCGGGATCCACGCGGCGACCGGCGGCGAAAACCTGCCGGAGCTTGTTCCCGTCATCATCGACGAGTTGCACAAGTCGTCGGCCAAGATCGAGAACAAGGAAATCGAACGCGCCCGCGCCCAGATCCGAGCCCAGCTGCTGATGGGCCAGGAGAGCCCCGCGGCGCGCGCCGGGCAGATCGCCCGTCAGATGATGCTCTACGGCCGCCCGATCTCCAATCCGGAGATGATGGAACGGCTGGAAGGCATCACCGTCGACCGGCTGACCAATCTTGCCGGACGCCTGTTCTTCGACACCGTACCGACCCTTTCGGCAATCGGCCCGCTCGAGCATCTGGCTCCGATGGAGGACATCGCCGCCTCCCTGTCGGCTCCCGCCGCGCAAAGCAAACAGGCGAGCCTCTGAACCGACGTAGATCCTGCCGGGAGTGATCGATGCCAAAATCGGTTTTTCGGTTCCTGTCGCGGCAGCCGGAAGCAGTCGAGCTTGAGAACGAGCACTATGTGCTGCGCCTGCCGCGTTACCAGGACTTCAACCAGTGGCACAAGCTGCGGGCGGCAAGCCGGCAGTTTCTGGAGCCCTGGGAGCCGACCTGGAGACGCGACGAACTGACGGAGGGCGCCTATCGCGCCCGCGTCATTCGCGGCAAACAGGAATATGCCTCCGGGCAGGCAATCCCCCTCTTCCTGTTTCGCAAGGACACGATGACGCTGCTGGGCGGCATCACGATCGGCTATATCAGGCGCGGCGCCGCGCAAAGCTGCATGATCGGCTACTGGATGGGCGAGGCTCACGCGGGCCAGGGTCATATGTTCGCCGCACTTCGGCTGGTTATACCCTACATCTTCGCAGCGCTTGAGTTGCACCGCATCGAAGCAGCCTGTATTCCAGACAACGCTCGGAGCATCCGCCTGCTTGAGAAAGCCGGGTTTAAGCGGGAGGGCTATCTGCGCGGATACTTGAAGATCAACGGTCAGTGGCATGACCATGTGATGTTCTCACTTTTGGCCACCGACGCCGATAAGGCAGGATAACCGACAGCCGATGACGAAAAAACGTATGCTGCCCTCATCACCGGCCGGACGAGTGATCGCGGTGATCGCAGCGCTTATGCTGTCAGCCTTGGCCCTCATGGCAGGTGCCGTGCAGGCCGCCGAACCGGTGAAGATTTCCCGCGACGACACGGCTCTCGATCTCACCGCCACCACCGAAATCTATGCCAACCAGGGAGAAGCCTTCCAGGTCTCCACCGCGGCAGGCGCCGACGGTATCCGGCGCCGTATTGAGGTACGTGCCAGCTCGGACAACCACCAGGGCGACTGGGCGGTCTTTGCGCTCGCCAACGTCTCCGACGAACAGCTCGAGCGCGTTATCGTGGCGCCCCACTTCCGACTGGTGAACTCCAAGCTTTTCTGGCCGGATCTCGGCTCGCAACGCATCATCGCGATCACGCCGAGCGAAGGCTTCGCGCTGGACCGGCAACCGAGCGATGAAGCCGACGTCTTCCGCATCACGCTCAACCCGGGCGCCGTCATCACCTTCGTTGCCGAGCTGACCAGCCCCGAACTGCCGCAGATCTATCTGTGGGAGCCGGATGCCTACAAGGACACGATCAACGCCTTTACGCTCTATCGCGGCATCGTTCTCGGTATCGCCGGCTTGCTCGCGGTGTTCCTGACGATCCTGTTCGTGGTGAAGGGCACCTCGATGTTGCCTGCGACGGCAGCCCTCGCCTGGGCTGTACTCGGCTACATCTGCGTCGACTTCGGCTTTCTCGGCAAACTCGTCAGCATCGCCTCGTCCGACCAGCGAATATGGCGCGCCTGCACGGAAGTCGCGCTGGCGTCTAGCTTCGTCATCTTCCTGTTCACCTATCTCAACCTCAATCGCTGGCACACGCATCTCGGCTACCTGACACTTGCCTGGGTACTTGGCCTCGCGCTGCTTTTCGGCGTCGCGATCTACGATCCGGCCATTGCGGCAGGCGTGGCCCGTCTCTCCTTTGCGCTGACCGCGACGGTCGGGCTGCTGCTGATCGTCTATCTCGGCCTCAACCGATATGACCGCGCAATTCTCCTGGTACCGGCCTGGGCGCTCATCCTGGTCTGGATCTTCGGGGCCTGGCTGACGATTACCGGCCGACTAGACAACGACATCATCCAGCCGGCGCTGGGTGGTGGTCTGGTTCTCATCGTGCTCCTGATCGGCTTTACCGTGATGCAACACGCCTTTGCCGGCGGCGCGTTCCAGCAAGGACTATTTTCCGATCTCGAGCGGCAGTCGCTGGCCCTGACCGGCTCCGGCGACACGGTCTGGGACTGGGACGTGGCACGCGACCGTGTCGTCACGATCCCCGATGTTTCGGTGAAGCTTGGCCTCCCCGCCGGTGCAATGCATGGGGCGGCCCGCAACTGGCTGCCGCGTCTGCATCCCGACGATCGCGACCGTTTCCGGGCGACCCTCGATGTGCTGCTGGAGCATCGCCGCGGGCGCCTCAACCACGAGTTCCGAATTCGCGCCGAAGACGGCCACTTCCACTGGCTGCTGATCCGCGCGCGACCCGTGCTCGGCTCCAATGGCGAGATCATCCGTTGCGTCGGCACGATCGTTGACGTGACGGAACAGAAGAACTCCGTCGAACGCCTGCTGCAGGACGCGCTGCACGACAATCTGACCGGCCTTCCGAACCGGCAACTGTTCCTCGACCGCCTGCAGGGCGTTCTGACCCTGGCGCCGAGCGGCGACGCGTTTCGCCCGACGGTGATGGTCATCGATATCGACCGCTACAAGCTCGTGAACGATACGCTGGGGATCGCCGCGGGCGACAACATCCTGATCGCGCTGACGCGCCGGCTGCGGCGACTGCTGAAGCCGCAGGATACGCTGGCGCGCCTTGCCGGCGATCAGTTCGGTCTCATCCTGGTTTCGGAGCGAGACCCGGCCAAGGTCGCCGATTTTGCCGACGCCATCAGCAAGGCGATCATGGTGCCGATCAACTTCGCCAACCGAGAGATCATCCTGACGGCATCCATCGGTCTCACCTCCTTTGTCGACCAGCAGGAAAGCGCGTCCGGAATGCTGAGCGATGCGGAGCTCGCCATGTACCGCGCCAAGCGCGCGGGCGGCAACCGCGTCGAGCCGTTCCAGCCGGCCTTCCGCGACTTCGGCGCCGATCGGCTGCAGCTCGAAACCGACCTGCGTCGCGCGATCGAACGCAAGGAACTCTCGATGGTGTACCAGCCGATCGCCGGGCTGGAGGATGTGGAGATCGCCGGTTTCGAAGCGCTGATGCGGTGGGAGCATCCCAAGCGCGGCAGCATTCCGCCTTCGGAATTCATTCCGATCGCGGAAGCGTCCGACATCATCAACACGCTCGGCATCTTCGCGCTGGAACAGGCAACGAACGACCTGATGAGTTGGGAAAGCCAGACCGGCGAATTGCCGATCTTCGTCTCGATCAACCTGTCCAGCGCACAGCTGCTGAACAATTCGCTTTACGAAGACGTTCGCTCGGTCCTTGCCAAGACCCACTGCGAGCCGTCGCGCCTCAAGCTCGAGCTGACGGAATCCATGGTCATGGAAAACCCGGAACAAGCCCGTCTCGTGCTGGAAAAGCTGCGCGGCGCCGGCCTCGGACTGGCGCTGGACGATTTCGGCACCGGCTACTCTTCGCTTGCCTATCTCACCCGCTTCCCGTTCGACACGATCAAGCTCGACAAAACGCTGGTGCGCGATGGCAGCGACAAGAAGGCGACCGTGCTTCGCTCGGTCATCTCGATGGCGCGAGAGCTCGAGATGAAGGTGGTGGCCGAAGGTATTGAGTCCAACGAGGACGCGATCGAGCTGGCGAAGATGGGCTGCACCTATGGGCAGAGCTATCTTTTCGGACCGCCAATGGCCTCCGAATCTGTGCTGCGGCTACTGAAAGAGCGCTTCCCGCTGACGAGACGCGCCTAAGAGAATACCGAGCTATGCCGCGGCCTGCCGCGGCGTAGCGGCCCCTGCAATCAGCTGATGCATGTATTCGAGCTTGGTGACAACCGGCGAAGACAGCACGAATGGATAAGAATCGGGCTGCCCCATGCTGCGCTGTATCGAGTTGATCGCAACACTCAGCGGCACCCACTCGTCGACAAGCTGTGCGGCGCTTGCGGCCCGGTAGGGGTCGAAATCCACCTCGGCCGCCATCTCCTCGTGGCCGCGCGGATCGATCGCGATGCCGAAGGCACGCGCGGTCTCCAAGGTGTCGACGATGTGGAGATAGTGCGCAAAGCACTCCGCAAAATCTTCCCAGGGGTGGGCGCTGGCGTAGGCACTGACGAAGCTGTCCTGCCAGCCAAGGCGAGCACCATTTTCGTAGTGCTGCTCAAGCGCCGCGCTGTAATCCTGACGCTCGTCGCCGAAAACGGCCCGGAACCCATCGAAATTGTTCCTGTCGCGCACGAGCCGGTTCCAGATGAAATGGCCGGTCTCGTGGCGAAAATGGCCCAGCAGTGTTCGGTAGGGCTCGTTCATCGAGGTCCGCGCCTGTTCACGCGTGAGATCGTCGGCCTCGGCGGCGCGGATTGCGATCAGGCCCTCCTCGTGTCCCGTCATCGCCGGAACCACACTACCGTCGGGCTGGACGATATCTTCGAGGAAGTCGAAAACAAGGCCGCCAGCGGGATCTTGCGTGCGATCCGGATGCGGCAGCCGCCAACGCAAGAGCGAGTAAAAGAGATGTCGTTGGGCCTGACTGATGCGACGCCAGCGGTCGACGCCATCCTGCGTCTCAGAATTGGGCACAAGCCGGTTATGTCGGCAGGCGACACAGTAGCCACCAGCTTCGCCATCCTCGACGAGCCAGTTGCAGATATCGAGGCCAGCGTTGGCGCAGAACCGCACCAAGTCCGGTTGGGCGACGTATTGCCAGAGATCTCCGTCCTGCTGCTGGACGGCATGCATCCGCAGGCCATTCGGCAGGAAGCCGAGGCGATGACCGCACCTGACGCATTGGCGATTGTCGAAATGAACAACCTGGTCGCAGTTGTCACATACAAAGAGCCTCACCGCGCGCCTCCATCAGAAAAACCCGCTGCGCAAAAACGCAACGGGCCACTTCCAAAAACGAGATCGGCAGATCAGAGCCGGTCTACAGCATTCTTCAGCTTATCCTTGACCTTGCCGGTCGCAACCTGGGCTTTGCCCTTTGCTTCCTGAGCCGCGCCTTCGGCTCGAAGGGAGTTATCGCCGGAAGCCTTTCCGATCGTCTGCTTCGCCTTGCCGGCGATTTCGTTCGTCTTACCGGAAATCTTGTCGGTGGTGCTACCCATCTTGTGTCTCCTTGTTGGCGCGCTTTATGCCCGCCTGCCAGATGGAAACGCCATGATAGCCAAATCGTTCCGGATAGAATTATGCGTGACCGGCTTCGGTCGACAGCATCGCCGCCGTGACGCCCATGCCCGCGAGCGCGCGCTCATATTTGTCGTCAAGATTGCGATCGAAGATCAATTCTTCGTTGGCCGGGCAATTCAGCCAGCCATTGTTGCCGACCTCGGCCTCCAGCTGACCAGCGCCCCAGCCGGCATAACCAAGCAGCATGGTTGCTCGCTTGGGGCCGGCGCCCTTCGAGATGGCGCGGATGATATCCAGCGTCGCGGTCATGCAGATATCGTCACTGACCGGAATGCTGGACTCGCAGAGATAATCGTCCGAATGAAGCACGAAGCCGCGGCCGCTTTCGACCGGACCGCCCGTCTGGATCAACAGATCGCGAGAATGCGGAGGCAGCATGATCGCCTCTTCGTCCTTGATCATTTCCAGGTGCAGAAGAACATCGGTAAAGGTGAGATCCTGGGGTCTGTTGATGACAAAACCCATGGCGCCCGCATCCGAGTGGGCGCAAATGTAGATGACGGTTCGGGAAAAATTGCTGTCCGCCATCCCTGGCATGGCAATCAGGAACTGACCATCGAAGAAGCCGCGTTCACGTCCGTTTTTCAGCGTTGACAAGGACATCCGTACCTCCTGCTGCCAGACCGCACGAGGCCCCGACACATGAAACATGTGCCAATCTCACAGATCAATCAACTGAAAATGAAAAATAAATTGGCCCGGTCTTCTGGCCGAACTTCCGGGTTTTCAATAAACCTTTGTTCCATGATCATTATTTCCCGCTTTCCTAAACTATTGCAGGGCGCTGTCGTTTCGGCCGGCATATGTTTGTCCGTCATTTCTCCCGCGCGGGCGGAGATGTCCGCCTGGGCCGACAACGAAGGCGGGCGGATGCGGCTGGTGGCCTTGCCGCCGGATGCCGATGGAAAGATCCGGGCGGGGCTGCAAATCGAGCCGAAACCGGGCTGGATCACCTATTGGCGGGAGCCCGGAAACAACGGCATTCCGCCGCAGGTAACGATCGCGGCGGACGGCGGCGTCACGCTCGACCGGATGCTTTACCCTATCCCCAAACACATCGCCGACGGACGCGTCGACGAGGTCGCCTACGACGCACCGCTGACCTTTCCGCTCGAACTGTCGGCCACGGGCGGGACGCCAAAGGAAATCAAGGCGAACGCTTTCATCGGCATCTGCAAGGATATCTGCGTGCCATTCCAGGCCGAGCTGACGCTGGCGTTTTCGCCGGCCGCCCGCTCACGCCCGGAGGAAGAGCAGATATTGAGCGCTGCGGCCGCACGCCTGCCAGAGGCCCCTTCCCCGGATTTCCAGGTCACGGCGCACGCGCTTTCTGACGATCGGAAGGAATTGAGCCTTTCCGTGACCCTGCCGGAAGGCGGCAGCCGCATTCCGGATGTGATCGTGGCCGGCCCCAGCGGATACGTCTTCACCAAGCAGCTGGACGGCAAGCGCGACGACAGGGATTTCACCACGACGGTCGCCATCGGCAAGCTGCCCAAGAACTACGATATTCACGGAAAGAGCTGGAGCGTGATGGTGATCGATGGCGCCCGCGCGATCGAGACGCCACTTGCCTTCGACTAAGCCGTTTCTATAGTCCACCAACCAATCCCGCGGCTAAGGCCGCCCTACAGCCAAGACCAGGAGAGTGCCATGACAATCGCAATCGGCGACAAACTTCCCGCGGCAACGTTCAAGGAAAAGACGGCCGACGGCCCGGTCGAGACGACCACCGAGAGCCTTTTCAAGGGCAAGCGGGTCGTGCTGTTTGCCGTGCCCGGCGCCTTTACGCCGACCTGCACGCTCAACCACCTGCCGGGCTATCTCGAAAACCGCGACACCATCCTCGCCAAGGGCGTTGATGATATCGCCGTCGTTGCCGTCAACGACTGGCACGTCATGGGCGCCTGGGCACAATCGACAGGCGGATTGGGCAAGATCCATTTCCTCCCCGATTGGGATGCCTCCTTCACCAAGGCGCTGGGGCTGGATGCAGACCTCTCCGGCGGCGGTCTCGGCGTGCGCTCGAAGCGCTATTCGATGCTCGTCGAGGATGGCGTCGTGAAGTCGCTGAACGTCGAGGAAAACCCTGGCCAGGCCACGGTTTCCGGCGCCGCGACGATGCTCGAGCAGCTCTGATCGCTCGTCCTGATTGACCAGCGAAAGCGGCCGCCTCGGCCGCTTTTTTGTTTTTGATGTCCTTCGCGTTTCGCCACTATTTTGCCGCATTCGTTATAATATAACACGTAATGTTATTACATTAACGAGGCATCAATGAGCGAGACACGGTTGGATATCAGGACGAGACTGATCGGCTATTCCGCCGCCACGCGCGTCCTCGGCGTGCTTCTGCTGGTCGGAATGCTCTGGGGAGCGATCAGCTGGGCCGCGCGCCTGCCATGAGCTCCGACGTGATCCGGTTTGACGACGTCACCATCGCTTACAACAGGCACCCGGCCGTCCATCATATCTCGGGTACGATCACGGCGGGCAGCCTGACTGCCATCGCCGGCCCAAACGGCGCCGGCAAGTCAACGCTGCTGAAGGCGATCGCAGGGGAGCTTCGGCCCGCCGCCGGGACAGTCGAACACGGCCTGCAGCGCAACGAATTCGGCTATCTTCCCCAGGCGGCCGATATCGACCGCCGCTTCCCGATCTCCGTGATCGAAACGGTCTTGATCGGCGCCTGGCGGCAAACCGGCGCGTTTGGGCGCGTCGGCAAGGGCGAGATGACGAACGCCTTGCAAGCCATGTCTGCTGTCGGCCTTGAGGGCTTCGAGAGCCGGCAGATCGGCTCGCTGTCGGCCGGCCAGCTGCAGCGCGTTCTGTTTGCCCGGCTGTTGCTGCAGGATGCCAAGGTGATCCTCCTCGACGAGCCGTTCACCGCGATCGACGCGCGGACCACGCGCGACCTGCTCGATATCATCGCACGATGGCATGGCGAACGCCGGACGGTGATTGCCGTACTTCATGATTTCGAGCAGATCCGCGCCCATTTTCCGCAGTCCCTGCTGCTTGCCCGCGAGCCGATCGCGTGGGGGCCGACCGCGGAGGTGATGTCGTCGCAAAACCTGCTGAAAGCGCGCGCCATGGCGGAACGTTGGGATGCGGACGCGGACATTTGCGAGCCGGCCGCATGATGACGCTTCACGATCTGCTTTTTGCGCCCTTTATCGAATACGGCTTCATGCGCCGTGCGCTCGTCGCCTGCCTGTGCCTGGGGCTCGGATCCGGGCCGATCGGCGTGTTTCTGATGCTACGACGGATGAGCCTGGTCGGCGATGCGATGAGCCACGCCATCCTGCCGGGTGCCGCCGTCGGCTACCTCGTCGCCGGATCGCTATCCCTGACAGCAATGGGTTTGGGCGGGCTGATCGCCGGGGTCGCGGTGGCGCTGCTATCCGGCGCCGTCAGCCGCGCGACGGTGCTGCAGGAGGATGCGAGTTTCGCCAGCTTCTATCTCGCATCGCTGGCGCTCGGCGTGCTGATCGTGTCGCTGCGCGGGTCGAACATCGACCTGCTGCATGTTCTCTTCGGCACGATTCTGGCCATCGACAACCCTGCCCTCTTTCAGATCGGCGCCATCACGACGCTGACGCTCATCGTGCTCGCCGTCATCTACCGGCCGCTGGTCATCGAATGCTTTGATCCGAGTTTCCTGCGGGCAATCGGCGCCCGCGGTTCGGTCTATCACCTGCTCTTCCTGCTGCTGGTCGTCCTCAATCTCGTCGCCAGCTTCCAGGCACTTGGCACGCTGATGGCCGTGGGCCTGATGATGCTGCCCGCGGCGATCGCCCAGCTCTGGGCGCGCAGCCTGGCATCGATGATGGTCGTTGCCGCCGTGAGTGCCACCGCATCAGGCTACCTCGGCCTCATCGCCTCCTACCACCTCGAGCTCGCCTCAGGGCCGACGGTCATCGTGACTGCGGCGCTACTCTACGGGCTTTCCATCGTTTTCGCACCGTCGGGGCTTCTCCGACGCTATCCCCGCCCGCATCTGACGGGCTGACATCCAGGAGACTTTCATGATGTCCCACAGACTGCTTCTTTCCGCTGCGCTTCCTCTCTTGATGAGCCTTTCGGCCATGCCTGCCTCGGCCGAGACCTTGAAGGTGGTCGCATCGTTCACCGTGCTTGCCGATGTCGTCAGCCATGTCGGTGGGGATCATGTGAAGGTCACGAGCCTCGTCGGTCCGAACGGCGACCCCCACGAGTTCGAGCCGTCGCCCGCCGATGCCAGGAACCTCAAGGCAGCGAAGGTCGCCTTTGTCAGTGGCGAGGGGTTGGAAGGCTGGATGGACCGGTTGATCAGCGCCTCGGGCTACAAGGGTCAGCCGATCATGGTATCGGACGGCATCAATACCCGCACAATGGAAGAAGACGGGCAAACGGTAACCGACCCGCACGTGTGGAACAGCCCTGTCAACGTCAAGGTCTGGGTTGCCAATATCGAGAAGGCGCTGTCGGCGGCCGATCCGGCTGATGCCGCCGCGTTCAAAGCCAATGCCGCGGCCTACGGCAAGACGCTCGATGCGCTGGATGCCTATGCGCATTCGAAATTCGACACCATACCTGACGATCGCCGCAAGGTGCTGACCAGCCACGATGCCTTCGGCTATTTCGGCCGCGAGTATAATGTCGGCTTTCTCGCCCCGCTCGGCGTATCGACCGAAAGCGAAGCGTCGGCGGCCGACGTCGCCAGGCTGATCGAGCAGATCAAGGCGGAGCACGTGAAGACGTACTTCTTCGAGAACTCCAACGATCCGCGCCTCGTGAAGCAGATCGCCAAGGCGACGGGCGCCGAACCGGGCGGCGAACTCTACGTCGAGTCACTGTCGGCACCGAAGGGACCGGCCCCGACCTACGAGAAGATGTTCCGCTACAACGTCGACCAGATCGCCGCCGCGATGGCGAAGACGATGTGATCGCCCGCGAAGGCTAGACCTGCAGATCGAATACGATCAGGCCGCCCAGCCCGCCGTCCGTCGACGAGACTATGCGCTCGCCGACGGCGACGTGTTCGGGGTGAACAAGATAGACATCGCGCGCTTCCGGGCTTTCGAAGGTGACCGTGAAGCCATCGACGAACCCTGCGTGCAAGCCCTCCGGCGAAACATTCGGGCCATGCTTGATGTCGAGGATGCCCGGGATCAACTGCTTCAGCGCGACGATCGATTCGAACAAGGATTGCTTCTCTTCGCCCGACATCGCGGCCTTCAGCCGCATCAGCACGCAGTGCAGAATCATATGGTGACCTCCCGAATGATATTGTCGGCACAATAGAGAGAAAACATAACAGGACAACCCACGAAGGCATCTCCTGCGCGATGCGCGGCTCGCCCAAGCGTTTCTACGGGGTGGCCATTTCGAATGCAGTAACCGTCGTAAACGGAACAACGCCACGCCTGTTCTGCTCTAAGCTCTGCCCTATGTTGCGCAAGGAAGAGGAGCCATGCGCAGCCCTGCAGCATTTTCAACGGAGGAGATGAAAATGAGCAAGAACCGTGGCGTCGTGTACATGCGGCCCGGCGTTGTCGAAATCCATGACATCGATGATCCGAAGCTCGAGGCACCCGATGGGCGCCGCATCGAGCATGGCGTTATCCTGAAGGTGATCTCGACCAATATCTGCGGATCGGACCAGCATATGGTGCGCGGCCGCACCACGGCGATGCCGGGGCTGGTTCTCGGCCACGAGATCACCGGTCAGATCATCGAAAAGGGCATCGACGTCGAGATGCTCGAGGTCGGCGACATCGTCTCCGTGCCGTTCAACGTCGCCTGCGGTCGCTGCCGCTGCTGCAAGTCACAGGACACCGGTGTGTGCCTGACCGTCAACCCGTCACGCGCCGGCGGCGCCTATGGCTATGTCGACATGGGTGGCTGGATCGGCGGCCAGGCCCGCTACGTCACCATTCCCTATGCCGACTTCAACCTCCTGAAATTTCCGGACCGTGACCGGGCGATGGAGAAGATCCGCGACCTCACCATGCTCTCAGACATCCTGCCGACCGGCTTCCACGGCGCGGTGCGTGCCGGCGTCGGCGTCGGCTCGACGGTTTATGTCGCAGGCGCAGGTCCGGTCGGACTTGCGGCGGCCGCTTCCGCCCGCATCCTGGGTGCCGCCGTGGTGATGATCGGCGACTTCAACAAGGATCGCCTGGCGCATGCGGCCCGCGTCGGCTTCGAGCCGATCGATCTCTCGAAGAGCGACCGTCTGGGCGACATGATCGCTCAGGTGACCGGCAGCAACGAGGTGGACAGCGCGATCGACGCCGTCGGCTTCGAGGCACGCGGCCATTCGGGCGGCGAGCAGCCGGCGATCGTTCTGAACCAGATGATGGACATCACCCGCGCCGCCGGCTCGATCGGCATTCCCGGCCTCTACGTGACCGAGGACCCCGGCGCCGTCGACAGTGCGGCCAAGACCGGCAACCTGTCGCTGCGCTTCGGGCTTGGCTGGGCGAAGGCTCAATCCTTCCACACCGGCCAGACACCGGTGCTGAAGTACAATAGGCAGCTGATGCAGGCCATCCTGCACGACCGCCTGCCGATCGCCGATATCGTCAACGCCAAGGTGATCCCGCTCGAGGAAGCCGTGCAGGGCTACGAGAGCTTCGACCACGGGGCGGCAACGAAATTCGTGCTCGACCCGCATGGGGATGTCGCGAAGGCGGCTTGAAGTCGTTAGAGCCTTGGAGCGGTTGTCACACAGCCGCTCCTCCAGCCAAGCAAATTTCGCTGGTGAAACAGTCCCCATCGGGCACTTTGCAGATGACGCGCCCGAGCCCGTCAGCAAGGCCGTCGTTAGAGAATCCTCACCACCGCTCGATCCAGCGCCGTATCTTCGCGGTAGATCAACCGAACGAGAGCCGCTGCGGCAAAACCCGTCAGCGCGCCGCCGACAACGTCCCCGACATAATGCGTGCCGATGAAGACGCGGGATACGGCAACCACAAGCGCCGCCACGAAAAACGCCGCTCCCAGTTTGCGCATGTCATGGAACAGGAAGGCCGCGGCTATCGCGAATGCTGCCGTCGCGTGGTCGGAGGGAAAGGACGGATCGGCGCTGGGCGCAATCAGCAGATGCGTAACACCCGCATCGTAGGGTCGGATCCTGTGCACGACGAGCAGTATGAGCTGGTTGATCGCAAGACCGAGAATAAACGACAGGCCGGACGCAACGAGCACATGTCTGACATGGCTGCGATCGTCCCGGCGCCACCATTGTACGGCCACAAGCAGGACAACGATCGGAACCCCGATCATTGAAACGTAGACCATCGCAATGTCGGCAAACTGGTTCCGGTTCGAGAGACCGTTGATAGCGTGGGTTACCGCCGCGTCGAACTCGTACATCATTGGCCTCATTGCTGCTTTCGAGCGGCCGGTGTGCCTGAGCTTTCTGACAGGGTCCTGAACTTCCCTCTCGAATGAGAGGGCATACCGAAAGGCGCTCACCGTAACGCGGCAAGGCGCCTAGCGGTTTGGGGGGCGGCGGCATAGCCCGGCGGTGGGCTGCCGGTGTAATTGGTGAACCCTCAGGATGGGCGCGAGCGAAACGTTTGGTCCGAGAGCGATTAACAGAAATCCCCGCCTGAGATTTGTGCTAACCTACTTCAAGGCCAATGCGGGAGATTTCGATGGCTGGGATGCGCACAGATGCAATGAGAATGGTCCGGCGCAATAAGCTGGTCGGCATGTGGGCCGCGGACAAGATGGGATTCGGTCGCGAAGAGGCAAAGGCCTATTCTGATGGGCTCGCAAGGGATGCACTCGATGTTGACCGCAACGACATCCTCGCGACGATCCGTCGAGACTTCCATGAAGCCGGCATCCCTGTGTGCGACGAAGATGTCCAGGAAGTTATGACTGCGTCCTGGCTGCAAGCTGGGAAGCCGACGAAAGGGGCGGATGCCAGCGATGTAGCAGTCGTGCAGATCGCCCGTACCCTGATGAAATAGGCCAGCGCACGAGGTTCCTGCTATGATGTCAGGAGAACATCGCCTATTCGACCATTCTCACCGTGGTTTTCCGACGCTAACGAGTGGGGGCCCAACGACGAGCAATTGGCGCGAGGCGACCGAGCGTCGATGCCACGTCACTTCTCCGCTCAGCCGATAAAGCTGTCCGCCGACGGCTGATAATCATGTCCCGCGATCACGCCCGTCGACACCAGGGTCTCAAAAAACTCCACCTTGAGATCGAAGGACTTGAGCAGCTTCTGGGTGCTTGGCTTCACGACGGCGTCGTCGAACTCACCCTTGATGAAGTGCGCCGCTGACTCCATGTCTTTCCAGAGACTGACAACGACGAGCTCATTGTCGTGGCCCTTCACCTTGCGGGCGAGCGTTGCACCAAGATGTCTCGGCAACTCCGCCATCTCCACGAAGGTGGTCGTTTTCAGATGATGTGCATAGGCTTCGAGGACCGCCTCTGACCCGGCAACGGCCCGCCATGAGCGAATGATCATGTCCAATTCTCCAATGGTGCCTTTTCAAACTGCCATTGGCATTGGGGAATGTCCACGAGGGCTCCCGGTCGGGACAGGAAACCGCTGCTCCTAGTCCCGGCCATCCGGGGGAGATGGAGAGCCATGGAGCGACTTCGCGACCTCAAACAGCTGCGGAACCGCCGGATTGTTCGAGGTGGCGGAGGCGCAGAGCACGATGTCGAATTCCGGGGCGTTTGCGATCGGTCTGGACACCAGCCCCTCGGCAAGGTCCGAGCACAATGATTGCGGGATCAGCGCGATGCCGAGGCCTTCGGCGACGAGCCGGATGATGGTGTGCTGCAAGCGCGGTTCGAGCGCGAAATGCGGGACGACGCCCGCGGCCACGCAGTAGTTTCGGATGGCATCGCGCAGCGTCGGCGTGACGCTTGCGGGTGCGGCGATCAGTCGTTCGCCTTCCAGATGCTTAGGCCCCGCTTGTTCGACCCGCGCCAGGGGATGATGATCCGGCAGGATCAGGCGCAGGCGATCTCGGGCGAGAAGTACGGTGCGCAGATGCGGCGCGGGACTGCCGCCGAAGGTGACGGCGGCGTCGAGGCGGCCTTCCATCAGCATTTCCTCAATGTCGGTCGGTATGCGTTCCTCGAGCACGAGGCGCACATCCGGGCGCGTCTCGGAATAGATTCGCACCAGGGACGGCACGACGCTGTAGGCCGCATTCATCATGAAGCCGAGCTTCAGTTCGCCCTTTGCGCCTGATGCCACCAGCTGCACGTCGCGGCAGGCGGCGTCGAAGTGGGCGAGCACAGCGCGACACTCTTCCAGGAAATGCTTGCCCGCCGCTGTCAGCGCGACGTTGCGGGAATTGCGTTCGAACAGCCGGGCGCCGAGGGTCCGCTCGATCGAGGCGATCTGGCGGCTGAAGGGCGGCTGGCTCATGTTCATGCGCGCAGCCGCGTGGCCGAAGTGCAAGGTCTCGGCAAGAGCCACGAAATAGCGCATGTGGCGCGTATCCATTCAATACCTCAGAAGCATCGATCAGCCATCAAACCGACATTGGATTATCTTGATGCCAGGCGCTAGACAATGGCCTTTGCAACTCGAGTTCCCTCTCATGCTGACCAATCTCCTGATCGTCCTGCCGATCTTCGCCCTGATACTGACCGGATGGATTGCTCGGAAGTCGGGCGCGCTCGGCCCGAACGCGACGCGGGAGGTCAACCGGCTGGTGGTCTATCTGGCGCTGCCTGCCCTGCTCTTCGACATCATGGCCAATGCCAAGGTTGCGCAGATCTGGCAGCCCGGCTTCATCCTGGCGTTTACCTCGGGCTGTGCCATCATCTTCGGAGCGACGCTGTGGTGGAGGATGGCCAAGGGACGGCAGCTTGCCGATGCGGCGATCGACAGCCTCAATGCCTGCTACGCCAACACGGGCTTCGTCGGTTTTCCACTGGTGCTGTCGCTGGTCGGCGATTCCGGCATGGCGCCGACGCTGATCTCGACGATCCTGACGGTCTGCGTGCTCTTCGCGGGCGCGATCGTGCTGATCGAAGGCGGCCTGCAATCGGAAACGCGGCGGCGGGATATCGCGGCGAAGACCGTCGCCTCGCTTACGAAAAACCCGCTGCTGATCGCGCCTGTTATCGGCTCTCTGTTCATGCTCTCCGGGGTACCGCTACCGGCGCCCATGCATTCCTTCCTGAAGCTTCTCGGCGGCGCGGCTTCGCCTTGCGCGCTGATCGCGCTCGGCCTGTTCCTGGCCGGATCGAAGGCGGGGGCTGCCACCGAGCGGGCGGCGACAACAGGCATTCTCGTCGGGCTCAAGTTGATCGCGCAACCTGCCGTGACCTGGATCATCGCCGGTCCGCTGCTCAAGTTGCCACCGGTTGCCGTGCACACCGCCGTCCTGCTTGCAGCGCTGCCGACCGGCACCGGGCCTTTCATGCTGGCGGAATTCTATGGCCGGGAAGCGAGCCTGACGGGGCGCGTCGTGCTTGCCTCGACGGTGCTGTCGATCGCGACGATCTCGGCCTATCTCGCCATTGCCGGGCAGTGATGCCCTATTCGATCTCCAACAGTAGCGCGCGGTGATCGGAAACCTCGGGCTGTGCGACCGGGTCGAAGATCGCCACATCAACATCCGGCGTCACCAGCATGTAGTCGGCGTAGCGGCCGTCCTTGGTGTAGTGCGAGGTCCGGGTATCGGTATGGCCGCAGGAGGTGACCAGATCGGTGAGGCCGAGTTCGGCCAGCGTCGTGAAGGTCACGCTATCAGGCAGAAGATTGAGATCGCCGCAGACGACCAGCCGTTCGCCGGTGCGCCAAAGGCGACGGATCAGCGAGACAAGAGACTGCGCCTGGGCGTGGCGGGCCGGTGTATCGCCCTTGCCGGCGAGGTCGCGCAGGCCGTGGAGTTGGGCGATGGTGATGGGTCGGCTCGCTGCGTAGTCGAAGAGCCTGATGCAATCGGCGTTACGCGGGCGCGGATGCTCACCGTAGCCATCACCGGAAAAATCGCCATGCACGAAATCCATCGCGCGGCCGATAACCGGATAGCGGTTGCGCACGAAGGTCGCGAGGCCGAACTCGGACCAGACCAGCGTCTCACCATCAAAGAGCGTGCCGCGCGCAGTCGGTGCGAAGAAGGCATCGTGATCGGGAAGGATCGCCTTGATCTCGTCGAAGAGATTGGCGCGCTGCGGCAGGATGTGGCTGCCGTCGCGATACTCCAACCAGTCGGAGGCGACACCGACCGAACGGGTCACTTCCTGCAGGCAGAGGACATCAGGATCGGCATCGCGAAGATAGCGGAGCAGCGGCTCATGGAGCTTGCCGCCCCAGGCGTTCAACGAGATCACACGCACCGCAGCTCTCCTCAAGCGTTGATTCAAGCACCTGCCGGATCGATTCAGGAAAGCGCCTCATGTGGCTGTTTTCACGCGGGTTGAGCCGCCGCTCTACCGCTTCTTGAACGGCTCCATGCCCTTGCGGGCAAGCTCGTCAGCGCGCTCGTTTTCGGGATGCCCGGCGTGGCCCTTGACCCAGTGCCACGTGACCTTGTGGCGCTGGTTGGCGGCGTCGAGCGCCTGCCAGAGTTCGCCGTTCTTCACCGGTTTCTTGTCGGCGGTTTTCCAGCCGTTCTTCTTCCAGCCGAAGATCCACTTGGAGATGCCGTCCATGACGTATTTGCTGTCGGTGTGGAGGTCGACCTCACAGGCGCTCTTCAGCGCGGTCAGCGCGGAGATGGCGGCCAGCAGTTCCATGCGGTTGTTGGTGGTTTCAGCCTCGCCGCCGCAGAGTTCCTTTTCGACCTCGCCATAGCGCAGCACCGCGCCCCAGCCGCCGGGGCCGGGATTTCCGGAGCAGGCGCCGTCGGTGTAGATATCGACGTGCTTCATGCGGAGAGCCCGTATTCCGCAGCGTTTGCGATCTGCCGGTGGAAGCGCAGCTTGCGCAGATATTCGAGCGGATCCTTCTTGGTGACCATCGCGCCTTCCGGCGTCGTCAGCCAGTCGTAGAGACGCGTCAAGAAGAACCGCAGCGCCGAGCCGCGCGCCAGGATCGGCAGCGCCGCGAGTTCGGCGTCGCTGAGCGGACGCACGCTTTGATAGCCTTCGAGCATCGCCATGCCCTTTGTGATGTTGTAGGCGCCATCCTTCTCGAAGCACCAGGCATTGAGAATGATCGAGACGTCATAGGCCAGGAGGTCGTTGCAGGCGAAATAGAAGTCGATCAGGCCCGACAGATCATCGCCGAGGAAGAAGACGTTGTCGGGGAAGAGATCCGCGTGGATGACGCCCGAGGGAAGATCCTTCGGCCAGTGGCCGGCGAGGAAATCGAGTTCGCTACGGATCTCGTTCTGCAGGCCCTTTTCCACCTCGTCGGCGCGCGCCTCGGACTTTTCCCAGAGCAGCTTCCAGCCATCGACGGACAGGGCGTTGGGGCGCGTCAGTTCGAAGCCTTCACCGGCGACGTGCATCTTTGCCAGCGCCTTGCCGACCTCGCGGCAATGCTTGGCTTCGGGCTTGCGCAGCCACATGCCTTCCAGAAAGGAGATCAAAGCTGCCGGACGATCGGACAGCGTGCCGAGCAACGCGCCATCCTTGCGCGGCAGCGGCAGCGGGCAGGACAGGCCGCCGGCGGCCAGATGCTGCATCAGCCCGAGAAAGAAGGGCAGATCGTTCTTCTCGACGCGCTTCTCGTAAAGCGTGAGGATCAGCGGGTCTTTCGACGTGTGCAGAAGAAAGTTCGAGTTCTCGACGCCCTCGGCAATGCCCTTGTACGACAGCAGCGTGCCTGTGTCGTACTCCGTCAGGAACCACTTCAAATCGTCTTCTGAAATATCGGTGTAGACTGCCAATTTAGGTCCCGCAAAAATGTTGTACTGATTGAAGCTGATATCAGACGCGCTGAGGCAAACGAGCTCGCCGCTCAACCATTGACGAATGCCATATCGGCCGTTGTCAGCTCGATATTGCGCAGTTCGCGGTTGACGAGGAAATGCTCGTTTTCCTGAACGGTTTCAGCAAGTTCCACCTTCGCGTCAAAGCGGCTGCGGAAAGCTTCGATGATCTCGTTGACAATCACTTCCGGCGCCGAAGCACCGGCAGAGAGGCCGAGTGTCGAGATCGGGCCGATCTCGTCCCAGTTCAATTCGGAAGCGCGCTGAACAAGCAGCGACTTCGTCGCCCCTGCCCTGAGTGCCACTTCGACCAGACGTCTCGAATTCGAGGAATTCGGCGCCCCGACGATGATGAAGAGATCGCAGCCGGGCGCGGCCTGCTTCACGACCTCTTGGCGGTTGGTGGTAGCGTAGCAGATCGAATCGGCAGAGGGCGCGGTCAGATTGGGAAAACGCTCCTGCAGGCGGGCGATGACGCCGGCGGTGTCATCCACCGAAAGCGTGGTCTGCGTGACATAGCCGAGATTGTCGGGATCGGTCGGCACGTAGACGTCCGCATCCTCGATCGTCTCGATCAGCGACACGGAACCTTCCGGCAGCTGCCCCATCGTGCCGATCACTTCGGGATGACCGGCGTGGCCGATCAGAACCACGTGGCGACCGAGCTTGTTGTGTCGCATCGCCTGCTTGTGCACCTTGGAGACCAGCGGGCATGTGGCGTCGAGATAGAAGAGATTGCGGGCGCTGGCGTCTTCCGGCACCGACTTCGGCACGCCATGAGCGGAGAAGACGACCGGCTGGGCGCGATGCTCTTCGGGGATCTCGTTGAGCTCCTCGACGAAGACGGCACCCTTGGCTTCCAGGCCTTCCACGACATAGCGGTTATGGACGATCTCATGGCGGACATAGACCGGTGCGCCATAGGACTTCAACGCCAGCACGACGATCTGGATGGCGCGGTCAACGCCGGCGCAGAAGCCGCGCGGCCCGCAAAGCCTGATCGTCAAGGGAGGTTTGGCCGCAATATTCATGTCTGTTCCGGTGTGTGAAGATAGCGCTCTCTAACCCAATATAGGCGAGAATTGAAGCGATACTATTGCGCTGCCCCCTGCTTGCGGAACCGCGCAACCACGACGATCACCACCAGCGTGGCGGCAAGCCCATACCAGGTGAAGGCATATTGCAGGTGATTGTTCGGAAGATCGATCTCGGTCACGCCGCCGATCGGCAGGCCCTTGGGATTGGGCGTATCATCCGCATCGATGAAGAAGGGCACGACATTCGCCTTGTCGAGGCCGACGCTCGACGCCATCACGTCGAGGTCCTTCCAGTAGAAGATATTCTTGGCGATGTCGTTGTCAGGCACCACCCATGACGGCTTGCCCGGAAGCTTGGCACGCGCGAGGCCGTTGACGGTCTGCTGATCCGTCAGCTGGCCCTGCATACGCATCTCCGGTTCCTTGTTGTCGTAGGGAACGAAGCCGCGGTTCACGAACAGATAGCGTCCGTCGGCAAGCTGCAGCGGCGTGTAGATGTAGTAGCCCGTCTGGCCGCGCCAGGTGGCAAAGAAGTGGCGTTCGCGACTGTTGTCGTAGACGCCGATGGCGGTCATCTGGCGATACTCGATATCCTCGCCTTTCGCCGCCATCGCCTCGATGTCGGCCAACGGGACGGGTGCAGCGGCACGGCGCTCGGCAATATCGGCCAGCAGCTTTTCTTTCCACTGCAGGCGCTCGACCTGCCAGGTGCCGAGCGAGACCAGAATGGCGAATGCGACCAGCACCGCAGCGCCGGTGAAGATCGGCAGCTTGCGGCGCGGCGCCGGGCTTTGAATGTCAGTCACGGGAAAGGCGTCCTTCGCGGGCATTGTGGCGGTATTGCATGGCGATGAGAATGCCCTTGCACCAGCGCAGAGAAATCAACGACAGGATGATGGTCAGCGGCGCGAAGAGAAGGATGTGCAACCAGATCGGCGGTGCATAGTTCACCTCCAGCCAGAGCACCGAGCCGATGACGATGAAGCCGACGATCAGGATGACGAAGACCGCCGGGCCATCGCCGGCATCCGCGAAATCATAATCGAGACCACAAGCCGCACAGCGCGGCTTCAGCGACAGCAGGCCGTCGAAAAGCTTCCCTTGGCCGCAGCGCGGGCAGCAACCACTGATGCCCGTCTTGACAGGATCAACCGGTGGGAAATGCGCATCGTCTTCGTTCATGCTATCCTTCCAATCAGCTGTGGTTCACCGGGAACCCGCCTTAACTCACCCATAAAGTATTCGCAGAACGAAAGGAAATGCCTGCGCGCTTTCGCCTCACTGATTCGCGCCAAACAGAAGAAGAAAACTGATGACCAATGACAGCTCGGCCGGACAGATCATCATCCTGAACGGTGCACCGCGTAGCGGGAAATCCTCGATCGCCAAGGCGATCCAGGAGCAATTCGAAGGCCCGTGGATGAACCTCGGCGTCGATACCTACAACGGCATGACGCCGGAACGCTACCTGCCGGGCATCGGGCTGCGGCCGGGAGGCGAGCGTCCGGATCTCGAGGAAATCGTGCCGTTCCTCTATGCGGCGCTTTATGAGTCGATCGCCATCCATGCGGGGCTCGGCCTGAACGTCGTTGCCGATCTCGGCCATCATGACGCCTACTCGCAGCCGCTGGGGATTCTGGTGGATTGTGCGCGGCGGCTCGAAGGTTTTCCGGTGCTTTTCGTCGGTGTGAAATGTCCGATCGAGGTCATCATGCAACGTCGCGAGATCGTGGTTCCCGGCCGCGAAGCCCTCTATGTAAAAGCGGACAGCAACGGCGCCATTCCAGCGCCTGTCCAGCTTTGGCAAGAGAAGGTGCATATCCCTGGCATCTACGATCTGGAGGTGGACACCTCCGTTCTGACGCCGGCGGAATGCGCCGAGGCGGTCCGCCATCAACTTGATCTTGGAATTCCCGATCCTTCGGCCTTCGAGCGGATCGCCGAGGCGCGCTGAGGACAAAGAAAAAGGCGGGTGCCGTGGCACCCGCCTTTTCAATTCGATGCTGTTTTCGTCAGCCCGCTGCCAGCGGCGCACCCCAGCCGCCCCAAACGTAGATGCTGAAGAACAGGAACAGCCAGACCACGTCAACGAAGTGCCAGTACCAGGCTGCCGCTTCGAAACCGAAGTGCTGCTTCGGCGTGAAGTCGCCGCGAAGCGCGCGGATCAGGCAGACGACCAGGAAGATCGTACCGACCAGAACGTGGAAACCATGGAAACCGGTCGCCATGAAGAAGGTCGCGCCGTAGATCGAGTTCTTGAACGCGAACGGAGCGTGCGCGTATTCGTAGGCCTGGACGCTCGAGAACAGAAGGCCGAGCAGCACCGTCAGGGTCAGACCCTGGATGAGGCCCTTGCGATCATTGTGCAGCAGCGCATGGTGCGCCCAGGTGACAGTCGTGCCCGACAGGAGCAGGATCACGGTGTTGTAGATCGGCAGGTGCCAAGGATCGAGAACCTCGATGCCCTTCGGCGGCCACTGGCCACCCGTGAAGGCAAGGCGCGATGCCTGGATGGCTTCATGCGGATAGAGGCTTGCATCGAAGTAGGCCCAGAACCAGGCAACGAAGAACATCACTTCCGAAGCGATGAACATGATCATGCCGTAGCGCAGGTGCAGCGAGACAACGCGGGTATGCGCGCCTTCGTGCGCCTCCTTCACCGTGTCCGACCACCAGCCGAACATGACGTAGAGCACCAGTGCGAGCCCGATGAAGAACAGCCACGGATGGGCCCATTCGATGCCGAAGATGTGCAGCGAACCGCCGTTGACGTAGCGCATGAAGCCCACGCCGCCGAACGCCATGATGAAGGCGCCGATCGAGGCCAGCAGCGGCCACGGGCTTGGATCAATAATGTGGTAGTCGTGGTTTTTCTGATGCGCTTCGGCCATCTAAGCTATCCCCGGATCTCTTCCTCTTCGTCCCGGCTTAGCCGGAAACGAACCCTCAATCAAAGTTTCTTTTCAAGCGTCACCGTTCCACCCTCGTTCGAAGCAACAGGCTTCGGACCCTCTTTCGGGTAGAACGTATAGGACAAGGTAACCGTATGAATGTCCTTGGATTCAACGGCCTTGGTAATATCCGGGTCGATGTAGAACACGACCGGCATTTCAAGCTTCTCCCCAGGCTTCAACACTGTTTCATTGAAGCAGAAGCACTGCACCTTGTTGAAATAGGCACCCGCCTCGCCCGGCGTCACGTTGAAGACGGCCTGGCCATAGGCTGGCTTGTCGGACTTGTTCACCGCAACGAAGTTGACCTGGATGGTCTCGCCGATGCGCGGATTGACCTCGCGCTCCACGGGCTTGAATTCCCATTCCAGGCCGGGCGCGACATTGGCGTCGAAGGTGACGCGCATCGTGCGGTCCAGCACGACGTTGGACGCCTGCTCGACGCGCTGGGTCGTACCGTTATAGCCGGTGACCTGGCAGAAGATGCGATAGAGCGGAACAGCGGCATAGCTCGCAGCACCCATGCCGACCACGAAGGCCAGGCACATGAAAACGACAGCGCCATTGTTGCGTGGCTTTCCTGGAGTGCGCTGCGTCTCGCTCATCTTACATGTGCCCCGACGTAAACTTCACGATGGTGATCGCATAGAACAGTACGACGAGACCGGCGAGCACCAATCCCAACGCGACATTGCGGTTGCGGCGCGACTTGCGCTGCGCGTCCGTAAGCTTGACAGTATCGATCAAAGGAAACCTCCCGTGTGCGACACCAACACGGCTGCCAGCCGGTCGAACATCAGCGCGGAGAAAATGGCGAACAGATAGAAGATCGAGAAAGCAAAGAGCTTTTTCGCGGGCACCATCTTCTCATCGCCATCCGGCATCCGCCAGACGGCGGTGGAACAGTAGATGAAGATGGCGCCAAGGGCAGCAGCAACAAGGCCGTAGCCGATGCTTGCAAACCCGAGAACGGTCGGCAACACGCCGCAGATGGCTGTCAGAACGGCATAGGCGACGATCTGGTGCTTGGTGGTGCGCTCGCCCGATACGTTCGGCAGCATGGGCACGCCAACCGCCTCATAGTCCTTCATCTTGAAGAGCGCGAGCGCCCAGAAGTGCGCTGGCGTCCAGAGAAAGATGATCATGAAGAGGACGATGCTCTCGATCGTGACGGTACCGGTGACGCAGGCCCAGCCGATCATCGGAGGAAAGGCGCCGGCAGCGCCGCCGATGACGATGTTCTGCGGCGTCGAGCGCTTCAGCCACATCGTGTAGATCACGGCGTAAAAGAAGATCGTGAAAGCCAGGATCGAGGCTGCGAGCCAATTGACGGCGAGCCCGAGGATCGTGACGGCGAAACAGGAAAGAACCAGGCCGAAGGCAAGCGCTTCGCCCGGTGCGATGCGGCCCGCGGGGATCGGGCGCTTGGCCGTGCGGGTCATGATGGCGTCGATGTCGGCATCGTACCACATGTTGAGCGCCCCAGAGGCGCCAGCGCCGACGGCGATGCAAAGAATAGCGATCAGGCCGATAACCGGATTGATGTGACCGGGTGCTACCACCAGGCCTGCAAATGCCGTGAAGACCACAAGCGACATCACGCGTGGCTTCAGAAGCTCGAAATAATCGCGCGCGCTTGCTTCCGACAGGCGTAACTCGCTGTCGTGCGCAAGAGCTTTGCGATTGCCGATTACTGTCATTATCTCGTCCTGCAAACTTGAAGGCGACCGCCGCACTCTAACATGCGGCGGTCGCAATTTCTCGCATCTTACTTGATGCGCGGGAGCTGCTCCCACTGGTGGTATGGCGGCGGCGAAGACAGCTGCCATTCGAGCGTCGTGGCACCCTGGCCCCAGGGATTGTCACCTGCAACGCGCTTCTTGGCCAAGGCTTCGAAAACGCAAACCAGGAAGATCAACACGCCGAAAGCCGAGATGTAAGAGCCGACGGAGGAAACGTAGTTCCAGCCAGCAAACGCATCCGGATAGTCGATATAGCGACGCGGCATACCTGCGAGGCCGAGGAAGTGCTGCGGGAAGAACACCAGGTTGACGCCGATGAACATGACCCAGAAGTGCAGCTTGCCCAGGAACTCGTTGTACATGTAGCCGGTCATCTTCGGGAACCAGTAGTACCAGCCGGCGAAGATGGCGAACACGGCGCCGAGCGACAGAACGTAGTGGAAGTGAGCCACGACGTAGTAGGTGTCATGCAGCGAGCGGTCGAGGCCGGCGTTTGCGAGCTGAACGCCCGTGACGCCACCGACGGTGAACAGGAAGATGAAGCCGATCGCCCAGATCATCGGCGTGCGGAAGCTGATCGAGCCACCCCACATCGTTGCGATCCAGGAGAAGATCTTCACACCCGTCGGAACGGCGATGACCATCGTTGCGAAGACGAAGTAGCGCTGCGCATCGAGCGACAGGCCGACCGTGTACATATGGTGAGCCCAGACGACGAAGCCGACTGCACCGATCGCGACCATGGCGTAGGCCATGCCGAGGTAGCCGAAGATCGGCTTGCGCGAGAAGGTCGAGATGATGTGGCTGACGATGCCGAAGCCGGGCAGGATCAGGATGTACACTTCAGGGTGACCGAAGAACCAGAACAGGTGCTGGTAGAGGATCGGGTCGCCGCCGCCTTCCGGTACGAAGAAGGACGTACCGAAGTTACGGTCGGTCAGCATCATGGTGATGGCGCCGGCGAGAACCGGGAGCGACAGCAGGAGCAGGAAGGCGGTGATCAGAACCGACCAGGCAAACAGCGGCATCTTGTGCAGCGTCATGCCGGGAGCGCGCATGTTCAGGATCGTGGTGATGAAGTTGATCGCACCGAGGATCGAGGACGCACCGGCAATGTGGAGCGCGAAGATCGCAAGATCGACAGCCGGGCCCGGCGTACCGGAGCTCGACAGCGGCGGATACATCGTCCAGCCGCCACCTGCGCCGTAAGCACCGGCGGGACCTTCGACGAACATCGACATGATGAGCAGAAGGAAGGCCGGGACGATCAGCCAGAAGGAAATGTTGTTCAGACGCGGGAACGCCATGTCAGGCGCACCGATCATGATCGGCACCATCCAGTTGGCGAAGCCACCGATCATCGCCGGCATGACCATGAAGAAGATCATGATCAGCGCGTGCGCTGTGGTGAACATGTTGAACATCTGCTTGGCGCCGTCGATGGCGGCGTCGCCTTCATAGCCGTAAACCATGGCTGCCAGACCGTGGAAGATCTGGATGCCCGGCTCCTGCAACTCCATGCGCATGGCAACGGAGAGCGCGCCGCCGACGATGCCGGCCATGATCGCGAAGATCAGGTAGAGCGTGCCGATATCCTTGTGGTTCGTCGAAAAGAACCAGCGATTGATGAAGCTCGGCTTGTGCGAGTGGTCGTGGTGATGATCGTCATGGGCGTGTGCGCCGTGATCGTGATCATGCGAATGATCGTGTGCGGAAGGTCCAGCCATAGTCCCGTTCCTCTTCCCTTACTGTGCGACGTTTTCGGCAACATCAACGGTCTTTGCAGGACCATCGGTTGCGGCCATGAGTGCCTTGTAGGCTCCGGGCAGATCAGCGGCGGCTGCTGTCAGCCACTGCTTGTACTTGTCCTCGGAGACGACGCGGATGGCGATCGGCATGAACGCATGGTCCTTGCCGCAGAGTTCGGAACACTGGCCGTAGAACAGACCTTCACGCTCTGCCCGGAACCAGGTTTCGTTCAGACGGCCGGGAACGGCGTCGATCTTCACCCCGAAGGACGGCACGGCGAATGCGTGGATAACGTCGGTCGGAGCCGCGGTCACGAGGACGCGGACCGTCTTGTTGACAGGCAGAACCAGTTCGTTGTCGACAGTCAGGAGGCGCGGATAGATCGCCTTGTCTTCCTTGCCGGCGGCTGCGCGGTCGGCATCCTTGAGCAGGAAGGAATCGAATGCCAGCGGGTTTTCGCCGGTTCCTTCGTATTCGTAGTTCCACTGCCACTGCGTCGCGGTCGCCTTGATCGTGACGTCAGGATTTTCCGGCAGCGTCAGCTGCGCGGTGAGCAGGTTGAACGACGGCACGGCGAGAAACAGCAATACGAGGACCGGTCCCACGGTCCATGCAATTTCGATCAGCGTGTTGTGGCTCGTCTTGGAAGGTACCGGGTTCGCGCTAGCGCGAAACTTCAGACAGACGACGATAAGAAGGAGCAAAACAAAGAGCGTGATCGGAACGATAAACCACAGGGTATATTGCTCAAACCAATGAATGTCCCGCATGATGGGCGTGGCCGCCGGCTGCAATGTTGCCTGCCACGGCTGTGGCTGGTCGGCATAACTGCCGGAAGCAAAAAGCAGACAGACCAGCGCGGTCAGAGCTGCATAAGCCTTCTTAATCACGTTAATATCTCCCTCGAGCGCTGATCTGCGCAAAATACGCGCAGAATCCTTGCCATCTTCTGCGCTTCAAACCACAGTTTGGCATCCGCCGCAACAGGCCAAAGCATTTGTCTATGCGGCATTTTTGCCTGAAGACGAATTCCCCCAAGCATACCGAAACGTTCCATCTTTTTCGCAATGATACGGAAAATGCTGTGACAGACCATCCAACAGCACCAACATTCTTCGACAAACGTCCCATTTCCGCCGTAGTCCCCGGCTTTTCAGCGGGTAGGGCTTTTCATTTTGCATGGCGGGCCCCAACTTAGCGGCACTGATTCGAATTGCAGAGGTTTTCATGGGTTTCCGTTCCCTCGCACGGCCGGTTGTGCTGACAGCGTGCATTGCGGCAGCAGCGATTGCTCCCGCTTTCGCCCAACAGCAACCTGCGCCCGCGCAGCCCGCCCCCGCCGCACCTGCGACGCAGGCGACACCCGGGCAGACGCAACCGCAGGCGCCCGGCACTGTGAAGTCCAACCACGGCGCATGGTCTGTCGTGTGCGACAAGCCGGCCGGCGCTTCGACCGAGCAGTGCGCGCTGATGCAGAACGTCATCGCCGAAGACCGGCCGGAAGTCGGCCTTTCCGTCGTCGTGCTGAAGACCGCCGACCGCAAGTCGAAGATCCTGCGCGTGCTAGCACCCCTCGGAGTGCTGTTGCCGAACGGCCTAGGCCTCAATGTCGATGGCAAGGATATCGGTCGCGCCTATTTCGTCCGCTGCTTCGCTGACGGCTGCTATGCCGAAGTCGTGCTCGAGGACGAGCTGCTGAAAACCTTCCGCAGCGGCGCCAGCGCCACCTTCATCGTCTTCCAGACGCCCGAAGAAGGCATCGGCATCCCCGTCGATCTCAAGGGTTTTGCCGAAGGCTACGACGCCCTCCCCTGATCCTCTCGATTTCGGGACTTGCTCGAACCGTCCACGGGACCTACATCGGCTGAAAGCATTCCTGCTGCAGCGGAGCATAAAGACATGAATACCGATCTCCTGACGCTTTTCGACGCCGACGAAGCGAAGATGCGTTCGCTCGTGGCCGAAGCATTGTCCGGCGCTGACGACGGGGAGCTCTTCATCGAGCATGCCCAGGCGGAATCGCTGATGTTCGACAACGGTCGCCTCAAGGGCGGCAGCTTCAACACCGAGCAGGGTTTTGGCCTGCGCGCGGTGGCCGGCGAAGCGGTCGGCTACGCGCATGCGGGCGATCTTTCCGTTTCGGCGCTGAAGCGCGCGGCGGACGCGGTCGGCGCGGTGACGCGCGGCTATTCCGGCAGCTATGCCGCGGCACCGCAGGGCACCAACAAGAAGCTCTACAGCGACGAGAACCCGATCGGCTCCCCGACCTTCGAGGAGAAGGTCAAGGTTCTGCAGGATATCGACGCGTACCTGCGCGGCAAGGACGACAAGGTGCGGCAGGTAACGGCCTCGGTCGCCGCCAGCTGGCAGGTCGTCGACATCCTGCGCGCCGATGGTCATCGCGTCCGCGATATCCGCCCGATGACGCGCATCAACATCTCGGTCATGGTTGGCGAAGGCGATCGGCAGGAAACCGGCTCCTATGGCAGCGGCGGTCGCATCGGCTTCGGTGATTTCATCGCAGAAGGTAGCTGGCAGTACGGCGCCGACGAGGCACTGCGCCAGGCGCTGGTGAACCTCGAGGCCATCGAAGCCCCGGCCGGCACGATGGACGTTGTGCTCGGCTCCGGTTGGCCCGGCGTCATGCTGCACGAAGCGGTCGGCCACGGTCTGGAAGGCGATTTCAATCGCAAGAAGACCTCGGCCTTTGCCGGCCTGCTTGGCCAGATGGTCGCGGCTCCAGGGGTGACCGTCGTTGACGACGGCACGATCGACAATCGTCGCGGCTCCATCACCATCGATGACGAAGGCACGCCTTCGGCCTACAACGTGCTGATCGAGGACGGCAAGCTCGTCGGCTACATGCAGGACCGGCAGAATGCGCGCCTGATGGGCATGAAACCAACCGGCAACGGTCGCCGCCAGGGCTACGCTCACGTCCCGATGCCGCGCATGACGAACACCTACATGCTCGGCGGCGACAAGACGCCGGAAGAAATCATCTCGTCGGTGAAGAAGGGCATCTATGCCGTTTCCTTCGGCGGCGGCCAGGTCGACATTACCTCCGGCAAGTTCGTGTTCGGCTGCACCGAGGCCTACCTGATCGAAAATGGCAAGATCGGCCCCGCGGTCAAGGGCGCCATGCTGATCGGCAACGGCCCGGACGCGATGAAGCGCATTTCCATGATCGGCAACGATACCAAACTCGACACCGGCATCGGCAATTGCGGCAAGGCCGGCCAGTGGGTTCCTGTCGGCGTCGGACAGCCGCACCTTAGGATGGATCAGGTCACCGTCGGTGGTACGAAGGCATAAGACGGCCCTCCCCCGATGACAGATATTCGCGTTCGCCCCTTCGTGCCGTCAGACAAGGACGGCGTGATCTCGACGATTCTTCCGATCCAGAGCGAGGAGTTCGGGATCGCGATCACTGCCGCTGACCAGCCAGACCTCGCGGCCATTCCTGATTTCTACCAGTCGGGCAAGGGCCAGTTCTGGGTGGCGACATCGGATGACACCGTGGTCGGCACGATCGGCCTCAAGGATATCGGCAACGACCAGGCAGCACTTCGCAAGATGTTCGTGGCCGCGGATTTTCGCGGCCGCGACCGTGGCGTGGCCACAGCACTCCTCGCCGAACTGGTGCGGCACGCCGAGACGCAGGGGCTTGCCGACATCTATCTCGGCACGACAGACAAGTTTCTCGCCGCGCATCGCTTCTACGAAAAGAACGGCTTCGTCGAAGTCGAGAAGAGCACGTTGCCGAAGAGCTTCCCTGTCATGGCCGTCGACAGCAAATTCTACAGGCTGCGCATCCGCGCCACCTGAGGATCAGAGAGATTCATCCAGGGAAAACCGCCACTTGCGCTTGATCGCCGCGGCGAGGTCGAGATCGTTGCGGTGCGCGAAGAGCAGGATGTGGCCGAGCACATCGGCGGCCTCATCCTCGAGGTCGCGGGCCATGTCCTCGCCGGAACGCCCCTTGGGCCGCCCTCGTCCGCTCACGCGGTTCCACGCCTGGGTCAGTTCTCCCATCTCTTCCTGAAGCTTCAGCAGGAACCAGTCGGCATCGCGGGTGATGCCGTTTTCTCCGGCGTAGGCACTCGAGGCCCGCTCGAACTTCAGGGCAAGATCATCCAGCATCATGTTCTCCTTTCGTTTACGTAGGAGAACCCTGATTCAGCGGCAATGTCCAGTCGGATCGGTTAGCGGCTCAGCCTTGGTTGGGCAGCAGCATGCAGTCGTAGGAGCGCTTCTTCAGGGCATCGCAGGCAGAGGTCGCGGCGTCGCGGCTCGGGAAGCCGATAAAGCGAGCGCGATAGACCTTGTTGGCGCCCTTGCCGACGGCTTCCGTGAAGGGGTTGGCCGACTTCAGCGCGGCGCCGCCTTCGGACTTGGCCTGGGCAAGAAGCGCGCGGGCGGCTTCGTCGCTCGGGGCGGCGGAGATCTGGATCTGCCAGTCGCCGGTCGATGCGACCGATCCGAGAGACTTTGCGGAGGGGGCGCGCTTGGAAGACGGTGTCACGGCGTCGAGCGCCGACGGACGCTCCTGCGGCACGGTGTCACCGAGATAGCCGAGCGCCTGCGGTGCAAGCTCGCTGCGGGCGATCTCCGGCGCGGACGGGGCGACATTCGCGACGCGCGGCGCCGTGGCAGGCAACGGCAAATCGCTGTCGTCGGCGGCGGATGCGACTTCCACCGGCTGGCGCGCATTGACGCTTGCTACCAGCTTGGCGCTGCCGGCAGAGGAAGCGCGGCCGAGATACTTGTCGAGAAGGCCGGCCATCTTGTCGTCGCGGCTACGGGCGGTGCGGCCGCCGAGCACTACGCCGACGACACGCCGGTTGCCGTCCTTGACGGCGCTGACGAGATTGAAGCCGGAGGCATTGGTATAGCCGGTCTTGATGCCGTCCATGCCCTGGTAGCGATACATGAGATTGTTGTGGCCCCGGATCTGCCGGCCACGGAAATTGAAGCTCACGGTCGAGAAGAGACGGTATTCGTTCGGGTAGTTCTTCATCAACGCAACGGCGAGCGTGGACATGTCACGGGCCGTGGTGATCTGCCGGTTGTCCGGCAGGCCGGAGGCGTTGACGAAGACGGTGCGGCTCATTCCGAGCTGACGGGCCTTCGCGGTCATCATGCGTGCGAAATTGCTTTCCGAGCCACCGAGCTTCTCGCCCATCGCCGCGGCCGCATCGTTGGCGGACTTGGTGATCATGCCGAGGATCGCTTCACGCACGGTGATCGACGTGCCTGCCCGCGCGCCGAGCTTCGTCGGCGGCCGTGACGCGGCGTACTTCGACATGACGATCGGTGTATCCCAGGTCATCTTTCCGCGGTTGATCGCTTCGAAGGCCATATAGATGGTCATCATCTTCGTCAGCGATGCCGGATGGTTCAGCACGTCGGCATTTTCAGCGGAGAGAACCTTGCCGGTTCTGGCATCGAGGATCAGGGAGGCGCTGCCTGCCATCGCCGACAGAGGCGCCACGACGACGAGCGTCGCGGTCATAATCGCGGCCAACAGCTTATTCATGCACTTCCCCTCAAAGATCGAACGACCGGCGCCATTCGGATTGTCCCGTTCCGCTACAGAAGGCGCCTATTTGGAGCGACTTTGCGGCAACTGATACCATTTTTGTCAAGTTTTATCCTTCATGGTGAAAAAACCGTAAAGCCCACACACGAAATATCGGCGTTCAGTAAGACTTAACCTGGGGATTGGTAGTTTCGCGCTCAAAACGGGAGGCAGGCGACAAAGATGAGAGCGAGCGCGGGAATGCTTGCCAAACGAATCGCCATCACCGGCGGGCTCGAGGCCGCCAACTTGTTGCGTGCGGCAGGGCTCATGCGCGGCGCACGCGGTCGTGGCGCCATCTTCACGCTGCACCATGTCCGCCCGTGCGAAGACCATGTGTTTGCGCCGAACGCGCATCTGGAAATCACCCCTGCCTTCCTCGATGCCGTGCTGCGGCAGCTGAAGAGCGAAGGCTATCGGTTCGTCGCGCTGGACGACGTGCCTGCGTTGCTCGCTGAAGTAAATCCGGGCCAGCCATTCGCGGCCTTTACGCTCGATGACGGCTATCGCAACAATCTCGCCTATGCCCTGCCCGTCTTCGAACGACATCAGGCGCCTTTTACCATCTTCGTCGCGAAAGGCCTGGCCGAGCGAACCCACACGATCTGGTGGGAAACCCTGGCAGCCCTGCTGCGCAAGGAAGACAAGCTACCCTTCGACTTCGGCAATGGCGGCGAGATGATCGATCTCGCCACGTCGGTGGCCAAGGCCCGCGCCTTTGCGCGCTTTGCGGCGTATCTGCATCGCAATGATGAAGCGGCAGCGGTCGAGGCGATCGATGCGCTGGCCGAGAGGCACGAGATCGATGCCCGCGAGATCGTCGACGACCTCGTGATGGGACCATCCGAACTCAATCTGCTGGAGGCGAGCCCGCTTGCCTCGCTCGGCGCCCACACCGTCAGCCACAGGGCCGTCTCGCGTCTTTCCGATTCTGATGTTCGGGAAGAGATGGCGGTTTCGTGCGACTACGTCGAAACGATCACCGGCAAGCGGCCACTGTCATTGGCCTATCCCTATGGCACCCGCGAGGCCGTCGGCGAGAGCCAGGCCACGATCGCCCGCGACCTCGGCTTCGCGGTCGCCGTCACGACACAACCCGGTGTCGTGACGCAGCGATCGCTGCAAAACATCGCCTATCTTCCGAGGTTGTCCATCAACGGTCTTTATCAGAAGACGCGTTATATCTCCGGCCTTGCCTCGGGCATCCCGCTAAAGCTCATGGGCAATCGGGGATAGAGGCCAGGTGGTCGGCTACGCGTCGACCTCAGGGATACATCCGCACCTTTGCCCAATCGCCATCCGGCGAGGAGCGACGAAATTCGATGCGGTCGTGCAGACGGAACTTCTGGTCCTTCCAGAATTCGATGGAGACCGGCCGGATCCGGAAGCCGGACCAATGCGCAGGGCGGGGAATCTCGCCGATCGCATATCGGGCGGTGTATTCGGCAACAGCCTTCTCCAAAGCGAATCGACTTTCGAGCGGTCGGGACTGCTTCGAGGCCCATGCGCCGATGCGGCTGCCGCGCGCGCGGGTCTTGAAATAGGCATCGGCTTCGTCGTCGGTGACGATTTCCACAGGGCCACGCAGCCTTACCTGCCGGCGTAACGTCTTCCAGTGGAAGCACATGGCGGCTTTCTTCTGTCCAAGAATTTCCTGGCCTTTCTGGCTCTCGAAATTCGTGTAAAAGACAAAACCGTCCTGATCGAATCCCTTAAGGAGAACCATGCGGACATTGGGAAGGCCGTCGTTGTCGACCGTCGCAAGCGCAACCGCATTCGGGTCATTGATCTCCGATGCTTCCGCCTCTTTCAGCCAGTCGGCAAAAAGATCGAACGGTTCGTTTCGTTCCGTGAAGTCACTGCTTATTAACTCATTTGCCGACATATTAGCTCAAATGCCCCGGGTTTATTCGAGATTTGCCCAGATCTTTACAACTGGACAGGACGCAGGGTGGAAGTCATAGCAAAGTCAGTTCGTCATACAAAGGGCTTGCTGCGTAGAAGCGCGGCCTTCTGCATTGTCGGCATGACGGTGCTCTCTCTCTGCGGCTGCGTGTCGAGCGGGCTCGACATGTTCAGTAGCAACAAGGTCGACCGTTCGGTTGCCACCGGAACGGTGCCGCAGCCTGCGCCCACTAGCGATTCCATCTCCGACGAAATGACCGTCGGCAACGCCGTCACCTCGGCGGACATCCAGCGACTGGAAGGCCGCCCGCTCGCCTGGGCCAATGCCTCGACCGGCAGCGCCGGTGTGATCGACACGATCGTCGAGAACAATGATGCCGGTCAGGTTTGCCGGCAGTTTCGCACCACGCGCCATTCCTATGTCGGAATTGCCAAGTTCTACGGCAAGACATGCCTGGTCGGCGGCGGCAACTGGCAGCTCCTGAGCTTCCAGCCTGAAAGCTGATTTCCCGCGTCCTGCGCCTGCGGGACGGGCGCAAGCGCCACTTTGCTTCAAGATTTAGCAAAAGGCTAACCATTCGACGCAAATCCGTCGAACGGCAATCGGCGAAATAAGGACTGATTAGCAACTTTACCCGACGATCATCTCAATTGGCGCGTTCATTTTCTGCTGGGAAAGCAGGAGGTGGCACACCAGATGAGTTGTATAGGCTTCGGGGTGCCCGGCAAGAACAGGGCGCACCGTATCGGACATCGGCGGTTTAAACATGCGCGATCCTTATAAGATCTTGGGCGTCAGGCGCGACGCGGGACAGGATGAAATCAAGGCGGCCTGGCGCAACATGGCCAAGGCGGTTCATCCCGACCACAATCAGGGTGACCCGACGGCAGGCGCGCGCTTTGCCGAAATCGGCCGCGCCTACGACACCTTGAAGGATCCCAAGAAACGGAGCCTCTTCGACAATGCCGCGCGCATGGCCGAAGCCAAGAGCAACGAAAACACTATCATGCAGCAGCGGCAGGCCGCTCGCGAAGCCGCGGCGCGCGCCAAGGCGGCGCAGGAAAACGCCGAACGGGTGATGGAAGAGCTCGCCCGCGCCGCCGCCCAGAAGGCAGCAGCCGATGCGGCGAAGCAACAACAGCAGACCGGCGCTGCCGAACCTGCCGAAGAGATGATCGAACGGATTTTCGGAACGCAGGCTCGCGCCGCTGGTGGCGGCGCCCGAGCCCAGGGCTTTACCGCAGGAAAGCGCCCGGAGCCGGGGACGACAAACGCTGAGAAGCCTGCCGATGCCGCGAAGGCCACCGAGACCGAGCAGACAGCGGAGGAGGCAGCCGCCGCCACTTCGGCAATTCTGCAGCCGCTCAGCCTTCTGACATCATTGGTTCGCCGCTTCACCGGCAGCAGCGGCGCCGCCCCTGCCCCCGAAAAGGCGCCCGATCAGATCGTGACCGCGACGGTGACCATCGACGACATCCTGAAAGGCAACTGGGTGAATGTCGACCTCGGCGAAGGCCGGGAAGCCGGTTTCTCGCTGGCGGCGGGTACGACCGAAGGACAGCAGGTGCGGCTGAAGGGCCACGGCCACAAGCTCGTCGGCATGCAACGCGGCGACGCGGTGGTGAACATCCATATCGCCACCGACCCCCGCTTTACGGTGGACGGCTTCGACCTTCACACGGTCCTGCCGGTCACGATCGAGAACGCGGTGCTCGGCACCGAAGCTCGCATCGACGGCCCGAATGGCGCGTTGACCGTCACCGTGCCTGCATGGTCGGGATCGGATAAAACGATTAGAATCACCGGTCAGGGGCTCGCAAATGGCGAAGGCGGCAAGGGCGATCTCGTCGTCGAGTTGCGCATAATCCTGTGGGAAAAACCCGACGACAAGGTCACGGATCTCATGCGCAGCATGAAGAACGGGCTGTTTTTATGAAATTTCGGTGACAAGAGCACCCTTTATTACGCTCCCTAACAGTTGATGATTGCGGCCAATCTTGAACCGCTTAGCAGCCTATGCCATAGGCAGGATCGATCAATTTCCTTAGGGGGCAAAATATGGCTCAGGCATCAGGCCTCATGTCAGGCAAACGCGGCGTCATCATGGGCGTTGCCAACAATCGCTCGATTGCGTGGGGTATTGCCAAGGCTATTCATGCGCAGGGCGGCGAAGTTGCCTTTACATACCAGGGCGACGCCCTGAAGAAGCGCGTCGAGCCGCTTGCAGCAGAGCTTGGCGGCATTCTCGCCGGCCACTGTGATGTCAGCGATGAAGCATCGATCGACGCCGTTTTCGACAATATCGAAAAGGTATGGGGCAAGATCGACTTCATCGTGCATGCCATCGGCTTCTCCGACAAGGACGAACTGACCGGCCGTTACATCGATACGTCGGCGGACAACTTCGCCAAGACGATGCAGATCTCGGTCTTCTCCTTCACCTCACTTGCACGTCGCGCCGAGAAGCTGATGACGGACGGCGGCTCGATGCTGACGCTGACCTATTACGGCGCCGAGAAGGTCATGCCGAACTACAACGTCATGGGTGTCGCGAAGGCAGCGCTCGAGGCGAGCGTCAAGTATCTGGCCGTCGACCTCGGACCGAAGAACATTCGCGTCAACGCCATTTCAGCAGGCCCGATAAAGACGCTTGCTGCGTCCGGCATCGGCGATTTCCGCTATATTCTCAAGTGGAACGAGTACAATGCACCGCTGCGCCGTACCGTGACCATCGAAGAAGTGGGCGATGTCGGCCTTTACATGCTCTCGGATCTCTCGCGCTCGGTTACCGGTGAAGTGCACCACGCCGACAGCGGTTATCATGTTATCGGCATGAAGGCGGTGGACGCGCCGGATATTTCCGTCATAAAGGATTGATCGCACTCCTTTACTGCGTCGTGCTCGCGGCCCCTTCTGTTTCGCGCTAGCGATCAGGGGCCGTGCGCAATACGGAGCCGATCTTTGCTTATCTACGTTATTCGACATGGCCAGACCGACTGGAACGCGGAACGCCGCCTCCAGGGGCAGAAGGACATTCCGCTCAATGCCATCGGTCGCGAACAGGCCCGGCAGAACGGCATCGACCTTGCCGAAATCCTGAAGGTCGAAGCACTTCCCTTCGATTTCGTTGCCAGCCCGCTCGGGCGCACGCGCACCACCATGGAAATCATGCGCGGCGCGATGAACCTTGCGCCCGCGGACTACCGCACCGACGAACGACTGGTCGAAGTTTCCTTCGGGGACTGGGAAGGCCACACGATCAAGGAATTGAAGGCCACGTCGCGCGACCGGATCACGGAGCGCAATCTCAACAAATGGGATTTCATTCCTCCCGGAGACGATGCCGAAAGCTACGAAATCATGTCGTGGCGGGTTGCGTCATGGCTGAATTCCGTCGACCGTCCGACGGTGTGCGTGACGCATGGCGGCGTCATTCGCAGTCTGTTCCGCACGATTGCCGATGTTCCGAAAGCCGAGGCGGCGGAAGGCGAAATCCCGCAGGACCGCATCCTGAAGATAGAGACAGCCGACAAGCTGATCGGCTGGATCTGAGCGGCAGTTACTGAACGATATCGAGGTCGTTGATGACGCGCTTGCCGTCGACCTCGGTGTAGAAGACGATAACCTTCACGCCTGCCTTCAACCCTTCGAAGTTGAACTCCTCGGGCGCCTGATAGGTCTTCCCGTCGTCCAGCGTCAGGCTGAGATTGGTCATGTCGACCGTCTTGATCGTCGCCTCGACGTCGGCGCTCTCGGCAAAGGAACTGATCGGCGACAGAAAACTCGCTGTGGCCAAAAGCGTAGCAACTACAAACCGCATGACAGCATTCCCTCGAAAGCACGACTCAAACATCCAACGGCTCACAGATAATCTCCCGAATATGGCGAAAGTTGCCCTGAAGAGTGACCTTCAACGCCTCATTGGTGAATCGCATTTTAACAATATTCAATAGCAATGCTTAACCACCCCAAAATGCGCCGGCGAAAAGCCAAGGTCATTTTCAACGAAATCGTAAATTAACTCCTTCTACCTAAAGTCTCTTCAGAAAATGGGAGACTGTGTTTTGTTATTCCGCCTGGCCAACGGCAACATGTTGCGGAGCATGTTCAGGAAAACTCGCATATCCCTTCTGGTTTCGGGCATCGTGACGGCCATCGTCGTCATCGTCGGCATTGCTCTCGACCGAGCCAATACTGAGGCGCATTTACGCGAACTGAGTATCCGTACAGAAAGCGAAACAAGTCTGATTCGCGCCCGTATCTCCGCGCAGATCAACATGGACGTTACTGTCGTGCGCGACCTCGCCAACATGGTGGCGATCAATTCCGGCGTGAATCTCGAGGAACTGGAGCGCCAGACAAACTGGCTTCTCATCCAGAATCCTCATTTCCTGCAGATCGCCATCGCACCTGACTTCACCGTCAGCTCGGTGTTTCCCGCCACGTTCGCGAAAGCGCGCGTCGGAAAGGACGTGCGTGAATTCATGTTCGGCCGGCAATCGGTGGCGCGCAATACCGGCGACCAGCAGGCGCGCTTCTACGGTCCTTTCAAGGATTCGGAAGGCACTGATGCCTTTGCGATCTTCTTCCCGGTCTTCGTAAAGGAAAACGGCACCCGCCGCGTCTGGGGAGCCGTCGAGGTCGTGATCGACCAGAACATGTTCTACGAGAACACCGGTCTGCGGCCGGCACGCAACAGCGAGAACCAGGAAAAGTATCCGCATCTCGACCATCTTTCCCTCGCTGTACGGGACCTCGGGCTTCCATACGCGGGGCAAGCGCCATTCTTCGGCTCGCCGGATATCTTCGCGAAGCAGCCGATGACCCGCAAGATCAGCTTTGCCGGCGGGCGCTGGGAAATCGCCGCGGTGCCGAAGGACGGCTGGAACGCGGTACCCGACAACCAGTTTTCGCTCCGCGTGATCATCCTTGTCGCCGGTTGCGCCACCATCATTCCGGTCTTCTTCGCGACATTGCTGCTGGGTGAGCGCAATCGCAACATCAGGCAGCTCGAGACTCGAGAGGCAACCTTGCTGGAGCTGTCACAGCGGCTCAATCTGGCGCTGGAAACGTCGAACATCGGCATCTGGGAGCTGCACGACCAGGGCCGTGCCCTCTACTGGGATGCCCAGGCTTCCGCTCTTCACGGCAAGGCGCCGCAGGATGGGAGCCACTCGCTGCAGGAATGGCTCGACGCGATTTCACCAGAAGATCGGAGCATCGCGGAAGTTCACCTTCTCAACGACTACGCCAACGGCTCCTCCTACACGGCGCAGTACCGCGTCCTCCTGGAGGACGGCAGCGTCCGCCACCTGCGCTCGGTCGGCTCCTCCTATACCGACGGCGCCGGCGCCGACAAGACGATCGGCATCGTGTGGGATGTAACCGTTGACGCCGAAGCCGCAGAGATCCTGCGCCGTGCCAAGGATACCAGCGACATCAAGAACGCGGAGCTGGAACTTGCGCTGGACGAGCTTTCGCACCGCGAGGCGGAGTTGGCGGAGCTGTCGGGCAAGCTCGATCTCGCGCTGGATTCCTACCAGTGCGGCATCTGGGAAGCCACACTCGGCGAGGAAGGTTCGCTCTGGGACGAACGCATGCACGAGCTCTACGGCCTGCAGCCGCGCACCGGCTTCATGCTCGAACCGACATGGCTTTCCTGCATCCTGCCAGAGGATCGGGAACTGGCGACCGAGAGCGCACGTCATTTCCGGCAACTTGGCGACACCCACACGCTCATCTGCCGCGTGCCGACCGACGACGGCGGTGTCCGTTACGTCCGCTCGACCGGCAAGGTTCACCAGACGCCGAGCGGGCAACTGAAGATCATCGGCGTCGCCTTCGACGTGACCGAAGACGCCTTGATGACGGCGCAGCTGAAGGCAGCGAAAGACGACGCCATTGCCAAGAACCGGGAACTGGAGCTCGCCAAGAGCCGGATCGAGCACAATTCGCTTCACGATCCCCTGACCGCGCTGGCCAATCGTCGCAAGCTCGATATCGCGCTCGAAGGGCTGACCGCCGACGGCCGGGGCACGCGCCAGAAGTTCGCCATCCTTCACATCGACCTCGATCGCTTCAAGGAGATCAACGATACACTTGGCCACGCGGCGGGCGATGCGATGCTTATTCACGCATCTAGGGTTCTATCGAGAAATCTGAGAGCAGACGACATCGTTGCCCGTATCGGCGGCGACGAGTTCGTCATCCTTGCGCAGAACACCAGCGACATGGAAATGGCCGCACTCGCGGGACGGATCATCGAGGAGATGCGCCAGCCGATCGATTTCCAGGGCTTCGCCTGCCGTTGCGGCGTTTCGATCGGTATCGCGCTCGCGAACGGCCTCCATGTCGATGCGCGCAAGGTGCTCATCAATGCCGACATCGCGCTCTATCGAGCCAAGAGCCAGGGCAGGAACCGCTACGAGTTTTTCAACCACAATCTCCAGGCCGATATCATCAACAACAAGCGGATGGCCGACGAGATCCTGTCCGGTATCGAGAACCACGAATTCACGGCCTGGTACCAGCCGCAGTTCTGCGCACGTACGATGCGCCTGACCGGCGTCGAGGCGCTGGTCCGCTGGCACCATCCGACCAAGGGCATCCTGACGCCCGATAAGTTCCTGAAGATCGCCGACGAGATCAACGTCGTGCAGACGCTTGACCGCATCGTGCTGGAGAAGGCGCTTCACGACAAGATGCTCTGGGCCGCGCGCGGCATCGTCATTCCGAAGGTATCGGTCAACGTCTCGGCGCGGCGGCTGCACGACGAGAACCTCGTACAGTCCCTGCAAAGCCTGCAGATCCAGCCCGGCGAGATTTCCTTCGAGCTAGTGGAATCGATCTTCCTCGACGAGAGCGAGGACGTCGCGGCCGACAATCTCGAACGCATCAAGGCGCTGGGTATCGATATCGAGATCGACGATTTCGGCACCGGCCATACCTCGATCGTCAGCCTGCTGAAACTGAAGCCGAAGCGGCTGAAGATCGACCGGCAGCTCGTGCAGCCGATCATGAGTTCCCCGCAGGAGCGCGCCCTCGTCAGTTCCATCATCGACATCGCCCGTTCGCTCGGCGTTGAAACGATCGCTGAAGGGGTGGAGACGGCGGGACATGCGAACCTGCTTCTCGAGCTCGGTTGTGACCTGCTCCAGGGCTACGCATTCTCGCGGCCCTTGTCCTTCGAAGACTTCACGGCCGCGGCCACCGCAACCTCCTGGCGGCTTGCGTCCTAACCCGCCGTTCGCAATCCGAGGAGACAGCATTTCCCCCGGGCAGCCGTTTTGCGCAAAGAAAGCCGTTTGCCGTCGCGGCTTTTTGGCCTATGAGTGTCGCGCTTTTCAAAGAAAGGCGCGACCGGTGACGGCCGGCGCGCGATCCGGTCGGAACATATGTCGCACAATACATTCGGTCACCTTTTCCGCGTAACCACCTGGGGCGAAAGCCACGGCCCTGCCCTCGGCTGCGTTGTCGACGGCTGCCCTCCCGGACTCCGTTTCAAGCTCGACGAGCTGCAGGTATGGCTGGACAAGCGCAAGCCCGGCCAGTCCCGTTTCGTGACGCAGCGGCGCGAGGACGATCTCGTGAAGGTTCTCTCCGGCGTGATGCTGGATGCAGACGGCGAGACGATGATCACGACCGGCACGCCGATCTCGATGATGATCGAGAACACGGACCAGCGCTCCAAGGATTACGGCGAAATCGCCCGCCAGTACCGCCCCGGCCATGCCGACTACACCTACGATGTAAAATACGGCATCCGCGACTATCGTGGTGGCGGTCGCTCGTCCGCCCGCGAGACGGCCGCCCGCGTCGCCGCTGGCGGCATTGCCCGCCTGGTCGTGCCCGGCGTGACGGTGCGCGGCGCGCTGGTACAGATCGGCAAGCACAAGATCAATCGCCAGAACTGGGATTGGGAACAAGTCGGCAAGAACCCGTTCTTCGCGCCGGATGCGGACATCGTTCCGGTTTGGGAAGAGTATCTCGACGGCATCCGCAAGAACGGCTCCTCGATCGGCGCCGTCGTCGAGGTTGTGGCCGAAGGCGTTCCCGCAGGTCTCGGCGCGCCGATCTACGGCAAGCTCGACCAGGATATCGCCTCGCTTCTGATGTCGATCAACGCCGTCAAGGGCGTGGAGATCGGTAACGGCTTTGAAGCCGCCGAAATCACCGGCGAGGAGAATGCCGACGAAATGCGCATGGGCAACGACGGCAAGCCGTTGTTCCTGTCCAACCATGCCGGCGGCATTCTCGGAGGCATTTCGACCGGGCAGCCGGTCATCGCCCGTTTTGCCATCAAGCCGACATCCTCGATCCTGACGGAACGCCAGTCGATCGATGCGGACGGCAAGAACGTCGATATTCGCACCAAGGGCCGTCATGACCCGTGCGTCGGCATTCGTGCCGTGCCGATCGGCGAGGCCATGGTCGCCTGCGCCATTGCCGACCACTACCTTCGTGACCGCGGCCAGACCGGCCGGTTGAAATAGGAACCGATCAATGTCCTACGATCAGAAGCGCGTCGTGGACGCAATCAGAGCCTTCGAAGCCGGTGAGATCGTCGTTGTCATGGACGATAATGATCGTGAAAACGAAGGCGACCTCATCGTCGCGGCGGTGCATTGCACGCCTGAGAAGATGGCTTTCATCGTTCGCCACACCTCCGGCATCGTCTGCACGCCGATGCCGAAGGAAGAGGCAAAGCGCCTGAACCTTAACGCCATGGTGGCAGAAAACGACTCCGCGCACACCACGGCCTTCACCGTCAGCGTCGATTTCAAGCATGGCACGACGACCGGCATCTCCGCCGATGATCGGACGCTTACGGTTCGCAACCTCGCCAACCCGAATGTCGGCGCCGCCGACTTTGTCCGCCCCGGGCACATCTTCCCGCTCGTGTCTCGCGAAGGCGGTGTTCTCATGCGTTCCGGCCATACCGAGGCGGCCGTCGATCTCTGCCGACTGGCCGGTCTGCCGCCGGTCGGCGTCATCAGCGAACTGGTCAACGACGACGGTACGGTCACGCGTGGCCCGCAAGTCGTCGATTTCGCCGCACAGCACGGGCTGAAGCTCGTTTCGGTTGCCGACCTCATCGCCTATCGCCAGCGCAAGGAGACGCTGATCGAACTCGGAACGAGCTTCGACATCGAAACCCCGTTCGGCAAGGCCAAGGCACATACCTATTCCCTGCCCTGGGATCCGATGCAGCATCTCGCCGTCGTCTTCGGCGACATCCGGGATGGGATCGATATTCCCGTGCGCCTGCATCCTGAAAGCGTTGCCGAAGATATCTTCGGCAAGCGTCGTCCTGTCGATCACTACATGAAGCGAATTGCCGAGGAAGGTCGCGGCATCATCGTCTATCTCCGCGAGGGCTCGGTTGGCGTCGGCCACCACGACAACGGCCGGAAGGCGCGCTCGCAGGGCCGCGAAGAGCACGCCGAAGCCCAGAACCGCGAAAGCGAATGGCTGGAAATCGGTCTCGGCGCGCAGATCCTCAAGGATCTTGGCGTCTCGTCGATCAAACTGCTTACCAGCCGCGAACGCCATTACGTCGGCCTCGAAGGCTTCGGCATCAAGATCGCCAAGACCGAGATTTATTGAGGCGATACATTCGCACCGGCGGCGCAGACAAGCCGCCGGTTCCAGTCCATCAGGCGGCGATACGCTTGAAGCGGCCGCGGACGTTTTCGAGGTAGTATTTCCCCGGCGATTGCGAGGTGACCATGGCGATCACCTCGGATTCGGCAACGCCTTCGAACTGCCGCTCCTGGCCATTGCTCAGGCAGACGCGCAGCCGGCCATCCTCCTGGCTGAAATAGACCGCGTCGATCAGCGTCGATTTCACCGTCAACGGCTCCATCTTTGCCTCACGTCCAGCACGGGTGATGATCGTGGCGGCGCGCGCGTCGCGCCGCTTGCGCAGCAAGGCCCTCACTTCGCGGCGAAGGCTGTTTAGCGCCGTCCGAACGGCGAATTTGATGGCTCGTGTGTTCATGACGCCATCGTACGCAGCCGGGCCTTAAGAAGTTCAAGACAAGCATAGTAAACCCGTCTCAACGTTAACGCTCTGTAATTGCGCTGATATTTCGTAAAATACCGCCTAGCTTCAGGCCTCGATCAGCCCTGCCAGCCGTCCATCAGCACGACCTCATTGACGCCGGCGAACTTGGCCAATCGGTCGAGCTCGGCATGCAGCTTTTCGATGCGGCCTGTCGACGGCCGCACGCCCGGCTCCAGCCACAACCGCTTGACGTCAAGGACGCCGCGCTTGCGGTCCGCCTTCATGTCGATGCGGCCAATCAGACGATCGCCTTCCAACAGCGGAAAGACGTAATAGCCGTATTCGCGCTTCGGCTCCGGCACGAAAATCTCGATTCGGTAAAAGAAACCAAAGAGGCGCTCGGTGCGGTTTCGGTCGCGGATCATCGGATCGAACGGGCTGAGGACGCGGATACGCGGCGGTGCGGCTGGCGCAGCCTCCAGCTCCGCATGCAGGTCTGTGAACGCCCAGGATGGCCGCGGCTTGCCGCCCAAGGCGGGCTCGATCAGCACCTCGGTCAGTTCGTCGCGATGTGCCGTGACCCAGGCTTTCGCTTCGTCAGGGGAGAGCAGATCCCAGAAGGCCGCGATCTCGCCATGCGTTGCAAAGCCCAGCCGCGCCAACGCGCTCCGACAAGCCCAATCGATGAACTCCTCGCTGCTCACCTCCGGCTCATGGAATTCGGCCGGTATGACGCGCTCGACGAGGTCGTAGATCTTTTGGAAGTTCGACCGACCGGCGATCGCGAACTTGCCGGTGTGCCAGTAATATTCGAGCGCGGTCTTGTTGGGATGCCAATTCCACCAACCGCCGGAAACGTGTCCGTCCGCCTTGATGTCGCGGGCAAGGATGGCGCCGTTTGCGACAACGCGCTCGTAGGTTTCGTCGAACGCGTGCTCGAAGCCTTCACCCTGCCATTTGCGCCAGCGCTCGATCAGCACCTTCTCCTGTCGTCGGAACTTGTGCTTCCAATACTTGAAGAATGCGCTCGGCAGGATCGAGGCGTCGTGCGTCCAGTGCTCGAACAGCGCGCCGTCCTTTTCCAGAAGCGCCGTCAGATGCTCGCGCTTGTAGGTCTGATTGCGGGAAAACAGGATCTGGTGGTGCGCGCGTTCGACCGTCTGGATACTGTCGACCTGCACGAAACCGATATCCTCGATCAGTTTCAGCAGCCCTGGTTTGGTCAAGGCCGTCTTCGGTGGCGCGCTCAATCCCTGTTTGGCGAGAAAGACACGACGGGCATCGGAATTCGAAATGAGTTTCGTCATACCAAGCACATTAATCCGGAAAATGTTCCTAGCCACCCGTTATGTGCGATGGCCGTTGCGAGAGGAAAGATGGATCGGGTGCTGCCGTCAACCGCATTTTTCGGCTTTCAATGCGCCCCTTTCATTTATAGAACGGCCTTGAATGTAAGGGGGCAGGCTTGAATATCCGCTTCGAAGGCGCTGGCGTCACCTATGGCGCGCGCGTTGCACTGCATCCGCTGACGCTTGAATTGACCGAAAGCCGCATTGGCATCATCGGACTGAACGGCTCCGGCAAGACGACGTTTGCGCGTCTCGTCAACGGCCTGACCAAGCCGACTGCCGGGCGCGTCTGCGTCAACGGGCGCTATACGGCGGATGAAAAAGCCGTCCTCACCGATGTCGGCTTCATCTTCCAGTCACCCCAGAACCAGATCATTCTGCCGATCGTGCGGGATGACATTGCGTTCGGGCTGAAAAGCCGCGGCTTCTCGAAAGCCGAGATCGAGGCCAGGGTTGAAAGCGTTCTGCAGCGTTTCAGCGCGACTCACCTTGCCGATCGGCGCGCGCACGAACTGTCCGGTGGCGAACTGCAGATCGCCGCGCTCTGCTCCGTCCTGGCAACCGGCCCTGAGATCCTCATTCTCGACGAACCCACCAATCAGCTCGATCTCAGGAATCGCGGTCTGGTGCAAAACCTGATCGACAGCCTGCCAGAGAGCGCCATCGTCATCACCCACGACCTCGATCTCGTCGCGACCTATCCACGCGTTCTGGTGTTCCACGAGGCAAGGCTCGTGGCCGACGAGCCGGCTGCCGCCGCGATCCGCCGGTACAGGGAGATCGTCGGCTGATGCAATCGCTTTTCGTCGAAGGCAGCAGCGTCATGCATCGGCTTCCGGCACGATTGAAGCTGATCGTGCTGGCTGCCCTTGGCGTCCTTCTCTTTACGACGACGAGCATTCCGCTGCTCGCGCTCGCGGTCATCGCGACGGCTGCGATCTACCTCAGCGCGGGCGGTCCGCTTCGGCAGGCGCTTGCACGATTGAAGCCGGTGTTCCTGACGATCCTCATCGTCGCCGTCTTCAGCCTTGCCTTCAACCCATGGCACGCCGCGGTCGTTTCCCTGTTGCGGCTGACGTCGCTGATGCTCTTTGCGGCCAGCGTGACAGCAACCACGACAATCACCCAGTTCATCGACGAGATCACCGCGCTGGCTCGTCCTCTCGAGCGCGTGGGCCTGGTCCGCGCCGATGATGTGGGGCTGGCCGTTGGCCTTGTTGTCCGGTTCGTGCCCGACATCGTCAGCCGCTACCAGGCGATCCGCGAGGCGCATGCCGCGCGCGGCATCAAGATGAAGCCGACAACCATACTGGTTCCGCTGATCATTCTGACGCTGCGAGATGCGGATAACATCGCGGCGGCAATTGACGCACGCGGCGTTCGGCGGCATGTCAATTAGCAATTCATCAATTTGGAGTCGTTCATGAGCACTCGCGACCTCGTCCTCAGCGCCCTCTTCGCCGCGATCATCGTGGCTCTCGGCATGTTGCCGCCGATCACGCTCGGCTTCATTCCCGTACCGATCACTGCCCAATCGCTCGGCGTAATGATGGCCGGTGTGGTGCTGGGTGCGCGCCGGGGGACGATCGCGGTGCTGATCGTGCTGGTTCTGGTGGCGATCGGGCTGCCCGTTCTGTCCGGCGGTCGCGGCGGTCTGGCCGCCTTTGCCGCGCCGACGACCGGCTTCCTGATCGGATGGGTTCTGGCTGCCTTCACCACCGGCTACCTCAGCGAACGGCTCGTGCGGGCCGAACAGGGCGCAACGCGCCAGACCGCCGGCTTCTTCCTGGCCGCAATGATCGGCGGCATCGTCGTTCTCTATGCCTGCGGCATCATCTATCTCGCGCTTGTGGCAAAGATCGGCTTCAGCGCGGCCTTCTTCGGCTCGATGGCCTTCATCCCGGGCGACGTCCTCAAGGCCTTCGTCGCGGCCCTCGTCGGTCGCGCGGTATTGGCAGGCTATCCGCTGCTGCCGGTCAGAAGCTAATCGATGAAGCTATAAAGCCAGTCGCGCGTCTCCTCGGGAATAGGAACCGGGGAGCGATCTTCCGGCGCCTGCGCCTGCCAGATGATTTCGACTTCGGCGGCGCGTTCGCCGCCTGCGTCGGCCGCGATCTTGAAGCCGGCGGAACGGACGCCGATCTTGTCGACGGAGGCGGTAAAGACGACCTTTTCGTCATAGTGCAGCGGACGGTGAAGGATACAGGTCACCTTGCTGGCAACGTAGAGCGGCTCGTCCGCCAGCTTGGGGCGGGACAACCAGAAAATCGCCAGCACCGACTCCGCATGCGAGATATAGGATCCCAGAAACATCTGGCCGTTCATATCCACATCGCGAAACGGAACATGCATGTGCACGGTATTCGAGCGCGTCGTCGAGTTCATGTTGCCGAAATCTCCCCCTACTGCGACAGTAATGCCGGGATAAGGTGAAGTAAACGCGACGATACGAGGTAGGCGGGATCGCGCGGCTGTTGAAATCCTGCGGTGCCGCGCCATCTGCTGTAGAACGCGACGGGACCGATCGATACAGTAGAATTATGAGCACCCGCCTTTACGAGCACCCTATCTTCCTCGACCACCTGACGCCCGCCGGCCATCCCGAGCGGTCCGACCGGTTGCGCGCGATCAACGTCGCGCTCGAGCACCCGAATTTCGAAAGGCTGGACCGCAAGGAGGCGCCGCAAGCGAACGAAGATGCCGTTCTGCTGGCGCACCCGGAAGAGCACCTGCTGGCGGTCATGCGTGAGATCCCCGAGGAAGACGGCGAGATCAATCAGCTTGAGGCGGACACCTACGCCAGCCCGAAGAGCCTGCAGGCGGCCTTGACCGGCGTCGGTGCGGCGATGGCCGCGGTGGATGACGTCTTCACCGGCAGGGCCGACAACGTCTTCGTCGCTTCGCGGCCGCCCGGCCACCACGCCGAAAAATCGAAGGCGATGGGTTTCTGCTTCTTCAACAATGCAGCGATCGCCGCGCGCCACGCGCAGCGAGCCTATGGAGCCGAACGCGTCGCCATCGTCGACTGGGACGTTCACCACGGCAACGGCACGCAGGATATCTTCTGGGACGATCCTTCGGTTCTCTTCTGCTCGACGCACCAGATGCCGCTTTATCCCGGCAGTGGGGCGAAGGACGAAAGCGGCAAGCACGGAACGATCGTCAACGCGCCGCTATCGCCCAATGTCGGCAGCGATCATTTTCGCGAGGCGTTCAAGTCGCGGGTACTGCCGGCCCTCTTCGATTTCCGGCCGGACCTGATCATCATCTCGGCTGGGTTCGATGCGCACCACCGTGATCCACTGGCGCAGATCAATCTCGTCGGCGAGGATTTCGACTGGGCGACCGGGCGTCTGCTCGAGGTGGCCGACAAAAGTGCCGGAAACCGGGTCGTCAGCCTGCTGGAAGGTGGCTATGATCTCGAAGGCCTCGCCGAATCGGCTGGCCTGCATATTCTCAGAATGATGAAGGGTTGAGTATGACTGACAGCGCCAAGCCGGAGGTTTCCGGTCTTTCCTTCGAGAAGGCGGTTGCCGAGCTCGAAAGCATCGTGGCCCGCCTGGAACGCGGCGACGTGGCGCTGGACGAATCCATCGAGATCTACGAGCGCGGCGAAGCGCTGAAGAAGCATTGCGAAACGCTGCTTTCGGCCGCCGAAAACCGCATCGAAAAGATTCGCCTCGACCGCGCTGGCAAGCCGCAGGGCGTCGATCCGCTGGACGGCGCGTAGGCCATTTCCCTGCACCGGATGCGATGACCGTCGTTGGCGTGAACGCTGCGTCCATTCCGGCACGACAAGTTTTCCTAGTTCGATACGATCATTAGGGTTAGCGTAGGCGCAACGCTCATCGGAGATCTGCGATGTCTTTCTTCCCTGGTAAAGACCCCCTGCCCGGCGACGCCTTTGCGTGTGACGCCATCGAAAACCTCATCATTCCCCGTACCAGCGACCTTGGCGGCTTCCAGGTGCGCCGAGCGCTGCCCACGCGCGATCGCCGTCTGGTCGGGCCATTCATCTTCTTCGACCGCATGGGCCCGGCGATCCTGAAGCCGAATGAGGCGCTCGACGTGCGGCCGCACCCGCATATCGGACTTTCGACGGTCACCTACCTCTTCGACGGCGAAATCCGCCACCTCGACAGCCTCGGCACCGAGAAGGTCATCCGCCCCGGCGATATCAATCTGATGACGGCGGGACGCGGCATCGTGCATTCGGAGCGCACGCCCGACAACCTGCGCGGTCACCCACTGCTGATGTCCGGCCTGCAGACATGGCTGGCGCTGCCCGACGACAAGGAAGAGATCGATCCTTCCTTCACGCATACCGAAAAAAGCGACATGCCTGTCATCGACGAACGCGGGATCCGCGGGCGCGTCGTGATCGGCGACTTCGAGGGGATGAAATCCCCGGTGAAGGTGTTTTCGGATACGCTCTATGCGGACATCAGCCTCGAGGCCGGCGTGAAGTTTCCCTTTGGCGCCGGGCATGAAGAGCGAGCGGCCTATGTCCTGTCGGGCGACCTCATCGTTGCCGGCGACAAATTTGCCGCCGATCAACTGCTCGTCTTCCGTCCCGGCGACCAGATCACGCTCGAAGCGGGCAGCCAGGGCTGTCATCTCATGCTGTTCGGCGGAGCGACGCTGAACTCGAAGCGGTACATCTGGTGGAACTTCGTTTCTTCGTCGAAGGAGCGCATCGAGAAGGCGAAGGAAGAGTGGCGGACTGGGAAGTTCGACATCGTTCCGGGGGATGAGGAAGAATTCATACCTTTGCCCGAAGGCTGATCTCCTTTAGAAAGGGAGTCTGCGGTTCTTGAAATCGACTTTTTTCACCGCAATTTATGCCTTAAAGGCTTCCTGCCCAAGAATGACAAGAAAGAGCACCCACCCGTGACACAACCGCCGAAGACGCCGCTGTTGGATAAGGTTACCTATCCAGCCGACCTCCGAAAGCTGGAGGATCGCGATCTGCCGCAGCTGGCGCGCGAAGTCCGGGATGAAATGATCGACGCGGTATCCAAGACCGGCGGACATCTGGGGGCCGGCCTCGGCGTCGTCGAGCTGACGATCGCTATCCACAACGTGTTCAACACGCCGGAAGACCGGCTGATCTTCGACGTCGGGCATCAGTGCTATCCGCACAAGATCCTCACCGGTCGTCGCGACCGTATCCGCACGCTGCGCCAGGAAGACGGCCTCTCGGGCTTCACCCGCCGCGCCGAAAGCGAATACGACCCCTTCGGTGCCGCTCACTCCTCGACGTCGATCTCCGCCGGCCTCGGGATGGCGGTTGCGTCGGACCTCGACAAGACGGACCGCCGCGTGATCGCCGTCATCGGCGACGGCGCGATGTCGGCAGGCATGGCCTATGAGGCTCTGAACAATGCCGGCGCCCTCGACGCCCGGCTGATCGTCATCCTCAACGACAACGACATGTCGATCGCGCCTCCGACAGGCGCGATGAGCGCCTATCTGGCACGCCTTGCCTCCGGCCGCACCTACATGGGCTTCCGCGATTTCGGCAAGAAGCTGACGGCCTATCTCGGCAAAAAAGTCGACCGCGCGATTACCCGCGCCGTCGAGCACGCACGGGGCTATGTGACCGGCGGGACCATGTTCGAGGAGATGGGTTTCTACCACATCGGCCCGATCGACGGTCACTCCTTCGAACACCTGCTGCCGGTGCTGCGCAATGTGCGCGACCATGCGGAAGGCCCTGTGCTGATCCATGTCGTGACGCAGAAGGGCAAAGGCTATGCGCCGGCGGAAGCCGCAGCCGACAAGTATCACGGCGTCAACAAGTTCGACGTCATCACCGGCGCGCAGGCGAAGGTGAAGCCGAATGCACCGAGCTACACGAGCGTCTTCGCCGAAGCACTGGTGCAGGAAGCCGAGCTTGACGACAAGATCGTCGGCATCACCGCCGCCATGCCGAATGGTACCGGGCTCGACAAGCTCGCCAGCATCTTCCCATCCCGTTGCTTCGATGTCGGCATTGCCGAGCAGCATGCGGTGACGTTCGCGGCCGGCCTTGCCGCCGAGGGCTTCAAGCCGTTTGCCGCGCTTTACTCGACCTTCCTGCAGCGCGCCTATGACCAGGTTGTCCACGATGTGGCGATCCAGGGCCTGCCGGTTCGCTTCCCGATCGATCGCGCCGGTTTCGTCGGTGCCGATGGTCCGACGCATGCGGGCTCGTTCGATACGGCGTTCCTCGCCACCCTCCCCGGCTTCGTCGTCATGGCGGCATCCGATGAGGCCGAGCTGAAGCATATGGTGCGCACTGCCGCCGCTTATGATGCCGGCCCGATCTCGTTCCGCTATCCACGCGGTGAAGGTGTCGGCATCGAAATGCCCGTTCGCGGCGAGATCCTGCAGATCGGCAAGGGCCGCGTCGTCAAGGAAGGCGCAAAGGTGGCGCTGCTGTCGTTCGGCACCCGCCTTGCCGACTGTTTGCTTGCCGCCGAGGATCTCGATGCAGCCGGTCTTTCGACCACTGTCGCCGATGCGCGCTTCGCCAAGCCGCTCGATCACGACCTGATCCGCCAGCTTGCCCGTCACCACGAAATCCTGATCACCGTCGAGGAAGGATCTGTCGGCGGCTTCGGCAGCCAGGTCATGCAGTTCCTGTCATCTGACGGGCTGCTCGACAACGGCCTGAAGATCCGCTCGCTTGTCATGCCCGACATCTGGATGGAGCAGGCAAAGCCCGAGGTGATGAACGCCCATGCCGGTCTCGACCGCGCCGGGATCGTCTCGACCGTCTTCCGGGTGCTTGGACGCCCTGCAGCCTTCGGCGTCGGCGCCGCCGGCTAATCCGGCGTCGCTATCAACCGGAGAAGCGCGAAGCTCCCACAGCCCTTTGACTTTTCTTGCGACTAGTCGGGAGAATTGAAGACGGCTTCGATATGGTGACCATCCGGGTCGCCCACGAAGGCCGCGAAGTAATGTGGGCCGTAGTGGGCACGAAGGCCAGGCGGCCCGTTATCGATGCCTCCGTGCGCGATCGCCGCCTCATGAAAATCGGCGACGGCTTGTCTGCTCGTGGAGGCGAAGGCCAGATGAAAGCCGGCACCCGGGGCGCGCTTTTCCTCCGGACGAAATTTGATCGCAAACTTGTCGCCGCCGCCAGCAATTCCATAACCGACGGCCTGATCAGCTTCTCCGGGCCTCAGATCCTCCCAGACACGGGTATAACCGAGGGGCGCCAGGGCGGCGTCGTAGAACGCCGCTGAACGCTCGATGTTCGAGACGCCGAAAGAGATGTGATGAAGCATGCGTCCGCAATCTCCTATTCCGTAGGTTTCTCCATCACACCGTAGAACAGGTTTCGGAAAACGAAAACGCTCGCAGCGGCTTGCTGCGAGCGTTTCCCGTTTCTCGTAGGTACGGATTTCCGCATTCAAGTCAGTGGCGAATTGGAGAAGGGGGCTTCTCTTTCTCAGTCACTGCCTTTCAGCTCAGAATTCCGTCCAGTCTTCCTGAACCGCAGCCGCCGTTGCAGCCCTGCCGCCGCCGAAGGCCTTGGCCACCGTGCGGGTCAGTGCGCGGGCCGGCGATGCGACCGGGCGCGACGCGGGGCTGGCGACCGCCGCCCTTGGCGCTTCGGCGCGGGCGTGACCGAGATTGAACTGGCCGAGCAGATCGTCGAGAGCGCCTGCTTCCTGTGCCAGCGAATGGCTCGCCGCCGTCTGCTCCTCGACCATGGCGGCATTCTGCTGCGTGCCCTGGTCCATGTTGTTGACGGCGGTGTTGATCTCCTGCAGGCCGACCGACTGCTCGCGCGTTGCAGTGACGATGGCGCTGACGTGCTTGTTGATCTCCTGGACCGCGCCGACGATCTCCGCGAGCGCCTTGCCGGTTTCGTCGACCAGCGAGACGCCGGCATTAACCTGCGTGCCCGAGGTGTTGATCAGCGACTTGATCTCCTTGGCGGCATTTGCCGAGCGTTGTGCAAGCTCGCGCACTTCCTGTGCGACGACGGCAAAGCCCTTGCCCGCTTCGCCGGCACGCGCGGCTTCGACACCGGCGTTCAAGGCGAGAAGGTTGGTCTGGAACGCGATGTCGTCGATCACGCCGATGATGTTGCTGATCGCATCGGACGACTTCTCGATTTCCTGCATGGCGGCAACCGCCTTGCGGACGACATCGCCGGACTTCTCGGCACCGAGGCGCGTGCGCTCGACCAGCTGGCCGACATCCTCGGCGCGCTTGGCGGAGTCGCGAACGGTGGTGGTGACTTCCTCGAGCGCTGCCGCCGTTTCCTCGACGGCTGCGGCCTGCTGCTCGGTGCGGCGTGCGAGATCGTCGGCGGCCGAGCGGATTTCACCGGCACCCGCGTTGATGGCAGACGCATTGCGGCCAACCGACTGAAGGGCAGCCTGCAGCTTCTCGACGGCGTTGTTGAAGTCGTTGCGCAGGCGATCAAACTGCGACGCGAAAGGCGTCGTGATGCGGACGGCGACATTGCCGTTGGCAAGATCGGACAGACCGCTGGCGAGGCCTTCGATGGCGAAGCGCAGTTCTGCTTCCTCGCGTGCCTTCTGCTCGTCGCTCATCTGGCGCTGGCGCTCGGCATCGCCACGCATGCGATCGGTTTCACCCGAGAGACGCAGCTTCTCGATCGCCGCATCCTTGAAGACAAGAACCGACTGGGCCATGCGGCCGACTTCGTCCTGGCGATCGAGCGCCGGAACGTCGATATCGTGCTGACCGCCGGCCAGGCGGCCCATGGCAGACGTCATGCCGACGATCGGTCGAACGATGCTGCGCGACAGCATCCAGGCAAGCAGGACGGCAGCAGCGGCAGCGGCGATGCCACCGGTAAGGAGGCTGATGTTCAGCGCCCGGCTCGCCTGCGCCTTGCTGTCGGCAAGCGCATTCGACTCATCACGTGCGGCCTCCTTGATCTTGGCTGAAGCCTGACGGAAGCCATCGAGCTGGCCCTTGGTCTCGTTGACGCCGATCTTGACGATCTGGTCGATCGGCATGTCGGTTTCCTTGCGAGCCTTCGACTGCGGCTCGGCAAGCTGATGGAAATAGAGATCTGCGGCCTTCTGCATGGCGTCGATCTGGCCGACGAAATCACCGTTGCCGGCGGCCGTCGTCCGTGCGGCATCGATCGCCTTCAGCATGCGCTCGCGGTTCGCGAAAATATCGCCATAGGTGCTGTCGCTGCGAAACAGCAGGAAGCCGCGCAGGTTGACGGCCTGCTCAAGCATCGCCTGCAGCGCATCGTCGATCTGGTTGACGAGCAGTTCCGACTTCTTCTGCTGAATGGCAGCTTCGGCAACCACATTCGCCTTGAAGTAAACAAAGCTGGAAACGGATAGAAAGATAAGGATCAGCGCAGCGAAAGTCGCGGCGAGCTTACCGTTCAGGGACATGTTCTTGGCCAACATCAGTCAATCTCTCTTGAAGCGCACAGGCATGGCAAAGCCAGAGCATGCGGAGGCATGCTTTGGTAGTTCGGCGAACATGATCGGCAGATCTGATTGAGGGCCATCATGGCAAAAGCGGCCACGGACCGCTGCAATCAGCCAAACCATAGGTGGCAAGGCTTTCGATTTATTTAAAAAATTGTGCGGCGCAACACGCCGCTTGACTAGCCCCGGCCGCGGGTGGCGACCGCGCCAGTCACTATTGCGTTATCGTGAGACTTCGCTGTTCTCAGGTTTGGCCAGCGGTCCGCGGATGCCGATGCAGTTGCCCCAGGGATCGCGAACCTGACACATCCAGAGCTCTCCATCGATCTTCATGGGACCTCGATAGAGAATGGCGCCGACGCTCTGCAGGTGCGCGAGGACCTGATCGAAATCATCCACCCACCAGTAGACGACAGAGCCGGCTGCGCCGCTGGCGACCTTTTCGTCAGCCGGCACGATCTCCAGCTGCGTCTGGCCGATCTTCAGGAATTCGAAGCCGGATGGCTCGCTGATCTCGACGACCGCCTCAGGAAACGCCCGCCGATACCACGCCATGCCTTCGGACATCGAGGCGACATGAACGAGGACGGCCGTTACAAAACTCATGACAACGCTCTTTTCGGTGAATCAGGAGCCTGTGGCGCTCGCGTGGTCGCTATAGGCCACTTCAACTCAGCAGTGAAGAAACTCTCCTCCGGCTTCACACGATGAATGTATATTAGCAATCCATAAATCATGGAGGGGATCAACATGCGCGCCGTCATCGGGGTTCTGGCTGCCACTTTGGTTATCGGGGGGCCGCAGCCGCAGCTGAAAAGCAGAAGATGACCGGCCAGGAGCTGACGGCCCTGCTCGGCCAAGGAAAAGAGCTGATCCTCGGCGGTCCCGGAAAAGGGTATGCCGGTACCCTCTCGCTTGGCGCGGACGGCAAGGGAAAGGGCCAAGTGAAGCTCGACAACGGTCAGATCATTCCGATCGAAGGCGTGTGGGCCATCAGGAAGGACAAATTCTGCCGCACGTGGAAGGGCGGCCGGGATGCCGGAAAGGAAATCTGCGAGACCTGGGTGAAGACCGGCGACAAATCGGTCGAAGTCATGGTTGGCAAAAAGGATCTCGGAACGAATTCCTGGAACTGAGCGAGACGTCCGTGTGCTGTGAGAACCAATAAAAGGCTTGCAACTGACGGCTTTGACCGTCATGGACAGCCGATGTCAGAACAGAACACACAACGTCTCGACCAACTTCTCGTCAGCCTCGGCCTTTTCGCGAGCCGCTCGCGTGCGCGCGATGCCGTGCAGCGCGGTACGGTAAAGGTGGGCGGCAAGGTCGTCGTCAAGGCCGGCGCGCTCTTTACCGAGGATGCGGTCATCGAAATCGACGATCCGGCGCAGGACTACGTCTCGCGCGCCGCCTTGAAGCTGACGGCGGCCCTCGACCATTTCAAGCTCGATCCCGCAGGTCAGCAATGTCTTGATGTCGGCGCCTCGACAGGCGGCTTCACCGAGGTTCTGCTGGAGCGCGGTGCCGCGCATGTGACGGCGATCGATGTTGGCCATGGCCAGATGCATCCTCGCCTGACCGCCGATCCGCGCGTGACGAATATCGAGGGCCTTAATGCCCGCAACCTCGTCGCGGACGATATCGGCCATGCGGTCTCGTTCATCGTCTCCGACGTTTCCTTCATTTCGCTGAAGCTGGCGCTTGCACCGGCGTTGGACCTCGCTGGGGCCGGCACCGCGGCCGTGCTGCTGGTCAAGCCGCAGTTCGAGGCCGGGCGCGATGCGATCGGCAAGGCCGGCCTGCTCAAGGACCCCTCCTCCGCTCCCGCTGTCGCTGCCGAGCTGGAACGCTGGTTCGTCGAAGACATGGGCTGGAAGAGCCTCGGCCTCATCCCCTCGCCGATCGCCGGTGGCGACGGCAATCTGGAATTTCTTCTCGCAGGAACGAAGCCGTGAGCGCAGAAACCGTTACGATCCAGAAGCTTGGCGCCTTGGGCGATGGCATCGCCAACAGCCCGGATGGCCCGATCTATGTCCCCTTCGCTCTACCCGGCGAGACGGTCGCGATCGCGCGCGTCAAAAGCCATGGCACCATCATGTCGATTGCGACGGCATCGCCCGATCGGCAGGAACCGTCCTGCCGCCATTTCGGCCCCGATGGGGTGAACGGCACCTGTGGCGGCTGTACGCTGCAGCATCTGACGGATGCCCCGTACCGCGCTTTCAAGCGCCAACTCGTCATCGACGCCCTGAAGTCGAAGGGCCTGACGCCTGACGTCGGCGAACTCGTGGCGGCCCGTCCCGGCGAGCGCCGGCGTGTCGTTTTCGCCGCCCGGCGGACCGAAAAGGACATGCTGATCGGCTTCAACCAGGCTGAAAGCCACCATATCGTCGCGATCGAGGAATGTCCCATCTCGTCGGCAGCGGTCATCGCCAGGCTGCCGGCGATCAAGGCCATCGGTGCGGCCCTGGCGACCAGCGCCGAAGCCTTCCGCATTTCCGTGCTCGAAACGCTGTCCGGCCTCGACCTTGCGGTCGATGGGGTCAAGAAGCTTTCCGACCAGCAGCGCCGCAAGGCGATCGAAACGATCCTGACCCTTCGCGGCATCGCCCGCGTTTCGCTGAATGGCGAGATCCTCGTCGAGCCGGTGAAGCCGATCGTCGAATTCGGCGGCGTCAACGTCTCGCCGCCGCCCGGCGGTTTCACGCAGGCGACAAAGCAAGCCGAAGACGCGATGGCGGAGCTTGTCGTTGCTCACGTCGGCAAGGCGAAGCGGATCGCTGATCTCTTTGCCGGCGCCGGCACGTTCTCGCTCCGGCTCGCGCGCATCGGGCGCGTGCATGCCGCGGAATCGGATGACAAGGCGATCGCCGCCCTCGACCACGCGGCGCGCAACGCACAAGGCCTGAAGCCCGTTACCGCCGAAAAACGCGATCTCTTCCGCCGACCGTTGATGACGGCCGAGCTCAAGGTCTACGACGCTGTCGTCTTCGATCCGCCGCGCGCCGGCGCCGAGTTCCAGTGCCAGGAGCTGGCCCGCTCCAACGTCAAGAAGGTGGTGGCGGTCAGTTGCAACCCGCTGACGCTGGCCCGCGACCTCGCGATTCTGGTCGAGGGTGGCTACCGCATCACCAGCGTCACGCCGATCGACCAGTTCCTCTGGACATCGCATGTCGAGGTCGTGGCGACGCTGGAGAAATAAGGCCTGAACGCGAAAACGCCCGCGACCAGCGCGGGCGTTTTGATTGTTCGGTCTCTGCCTCGATCAGGCGGCGTAGCGGCCGTATGATCCCGTGCCGTAGGATGCGGCCTGCAGGTTGAACTGGCTCAGCAGCTGCATCAGCTTGGCCGCTTCCTGCGCCAGCCCATGGCTGGCAGCTGTCTGCTCTTCGACCATCGCGGCGTTCTGCTGCGTACCCTGATCCATCGTGTTCACGGCCGTATTGATCTCGGCCAGACCCGTCGACTGCTCGCGGGTTGCGGTCACGATCGCGTCGACGTGGCGGCTGATTTCCTGGACCTGCCCGACGATCGCTTCCAACGCCTTGCCGGTGTCGCCGACGAGCATCACGCCGGAGCGAACCTGGCTGTTCGACGCCGTGATCAGGCTTTCGATTTCCTTGGCGGCGTGCGCGGAGCGCTGCGCCAATTCGCGGACTTCCTGGGCGACAACGGCAAAGCCCTTGCCGGCCTCGCCCGCGCGCGCCGCCTCGACGCCGGCGTTCAGCGCCAGCAGGTTGGTCTGGAAGGCGATGTCGTCGATGACGCTGATGATGTTGGAGATCTTTTCGGACGAGCTCTCGATCTCCGTCATCGCCGAAACCGCCTTGCGGACGATGTTGCCGGATTCTTCGGCGCCGTTGCGCGTCCGGGTGACCAGCGTGCCCGCTTCCTCGGCGCGACGCGCGGTGTCCTTGACGGTCGTGGTGATCTCCTCGAGCGCTGCCGCCGTTTCCTCGATGGAGGCGGCCTGCTGCTCGGTGCGGCGTGCGAGGCCATCGGCAGCGGTGCGGATTTCTCCGGCGCCGGCGTCGATCGCGTGTGCGTTCTCACCAACTTCTTGAAGAACAGCCCGCAGTTTCGCGACGGAGGCGTTGAAATCGCTGCGCAGGCGATCGAGGTGATCGGCAAACGGCGTCTCGATCGTCCGCGTCAGGTCGCCTTCCGAGAGGGCGCCCAAGGCGTCGGCAAGGGCTGCCACGGCATGCTGGACTTCGGCGGCTTCGCGAGCCTTCGAGGCTTCGTTGCGCGAGCGTTCCTCCTGCGCCTGTTCGCGGGTGTGCTCGGCGTTGCGTTCGAGATCGAGGCGTGCAAAGGAGTTGTCGCGGAAGACCGCGACGGCTGCGGCCATGTCGCCGATCTCATCCTTCCGGCCAGCATAGGGAACAGCGGCGTGGAGATCGCCATCCGCGAGGCGGGCCATGCGGGTGGCAATCGTCGAGATCGGCTGAGAAATGCGCTTCCATGCCAGGAAGGCGGCAGCGACGGCAACGGCCAGGGCGACCGCAAGACCACCGACGATCGACAGGATGCCCGCACTATAGTTGCCAGCGGCTGCAGAAAGCGCGGCGTCGGTCGACTGCCGATCCTTGGCGAGCATTCCATCGACGAGGGTCTGGATGTTGTTAGCGGACATAGAGAGTTCGCCGCGATACAGGCTGTTCGCCAAGCTGCGCTTGTTGTCGAGCGCGAGCGCGATGATCTTGTCTGCAAGCGCCGCATCGTTGGCCAGCGCCTTTTGCAGGCGGCCGAAATTCTGGCTCATGTAATCGCTCTTCGGCTGCTTGTCGAAAGCGTCGATTGCGGTGTCGAGACGCTGGCGACGGGTCTTCAGGGTCGTCTCGGCATTGCGGAAGTCCGTCTTGCCGGTCGCGAGCAGATAGTCGGCATAGCTGCGGCGAACGTCGTTCAGCGTCGTGACGATCGCATAGAGCCGCTCGGTGTTCGGAATGTTCTGCGCGCCGATCTGCCGGGTGTTGGCTTCCAGATTGGTCAGCGAGAAGGCCGCGATCGCACCCTGCACCAGCGCAATGGCAACGAGAGACAGGAAGAGAAGCGGAAGGAGCGTTTTGATCTTCAGTTTGGACATGCGGCGGTCTCATACGGCGGAGGATATCGCACAGCCGATCGCGATCGATCGCCGGTACGGTCACTCGTCCTGATGGGGTTGCGAAAGGGATCCGGATGACATCCGGCCTGCGTCATGCATTGCATGTCACTAAAGCCAAATATCTGTAAGATTTGATTAAAAGTATGACTTTTTAATCAGCGCCGGCCAACCGCGGGCGATGCGCTCCCCGCAAAGCAAAACGCCCGCGACGAGCGCGGGCGTTTCGATTGTTCGATCTCTGCTTCGATCAGGCGGCGTGGCGGCTGTATGCCATGCTCTGATGCGAAACCTGCAGGTTGAACTGGCCGAGAAGCTGCATGAGCTTGGCCGCTTCCTGCG